>NZ_NQJF01000009.1 GCF_002245495.1 Oceanimonas baumannii | reverse complement strand
GAGACCAGGACGTTGATAGGCAGGGTGTGGAAGCGCTGTGAGGCGTGCAGCTAACCTGTACTAATTACCCGTGCGGCTTAACCATACAACACCCAAGAAGTGTGAGGCCTTGCAGGTCGAGACTACACTCTATTCATCGAAACCGCTTTTTCCGAATTACGATTTATGCCTGGCGGCCATAGCGTTGTGGAACCACCTGACTCCATGCCGAACTCAGTAGTGAAACGCAACCGCGCCGATGATAGTGTGGCAGCTGCCATGTGAAAGTAGGTCACTGCCAGGCACCCAATTAAAAAGCCCTTCACGTCTGTGAAGGGCTTTTT
This sequence comes from Oceanimonas baumannii, assembly GCF_002245495.1. Taxonomy (GTDB): domain Bacteria; phylum Pseudomonadota; class Gammaproteobacteria; order Enterobacterales; family Aeromonadaceae; genus Oceanimonas; species Oceanimonas baumannii. The sequence goes on along the minus strand of NZ_NQJF01000009.1, from coordinate 206,697 downwards.
TCGTATGGGCATTTCAAAACTAAAGGCCCCGTGTTCACGGGGCAAATGTTTCTTTATTGCGGCTCATGCTCCAGCAGCAGCTTGAGCTCGACGATACCGTCTTCCAGTTGCGTTTTTGTTTTGAACCCCAGCTTGCGGGCCAGGGTGATCATGCCCCGGTTTGATGGCATGGTGATGCCACTCAGGCTGTTGAGACCGCGTTGCTGCCCGTAGCGAATGATCTTTTCCATCAGCATACGACCCAGTCCTACACCCTTGAGATCCGAACGTACCAGTACTGCAAACTCGGCGTCATCGTTGTCGGGATCCGACACGGCCCGCACCACACCCAGGATATTTCCTTTGTCCGCAACGGCCACAAACGCCATTTCCCGGTCATAGTCGATTTGCGTCATATGGGCCAGCTCTTCATGGCCGATCACCACATCGGCAAAGAAGCGCTTGTAGCGATCCTCGTCAGTAACATGACTGACAAAATCCTTATGGGCAGGTTCGTCCTCGGGCAGTATGGGTCTCAGGGTGACAGGGGTGCCGTCTTTAAGCAGGGCCCGTTCTTCCCATTCTCTGGGGTACGGACGGATGGCCAGGCGGGTTTGCCCGTCTCCCTCAAAGGGGGCCAGTTTCAGGCTGACATCCAGCGCGATAAGCTCGCTGCCGGTGGCCAGCAGCGGATGAATATCGAGACTGACAATTTCCGGATGGTTGATAATCAGGTGTGAGACCTGGGTCAGTACCTGGCAGACTGCCATCATGTCCATGGGATGCTGAGAGCGGTTGGCCCGCACCTTGCCGCTCTTAAGGGCATGGATCACCAGGTATCGGGCCAGGGTCATGTTGAGGGGGGGCAAGGCCACCGCCGCCTGCTCTTCCCCTTCCAGATCCACACCTCCGTCTCCCAGCAGAATGACCGGGCCAAACACCGGATCCGAGCGTACCGCTATGTGCAGTTCCTGAGAGCCGGCCCGGCGGGCCATGCGCTGTACCATCAGGCCGTGAACCCGTGCACTCGGATAAGCCTGTTTTACCCTGTCCACCAGTGCATCGGCGGCCTGTGCCACTTCTGCCGCCGAGCGCAGATTGAGTACTACCCCGGAGACTTCCGATTTATGCACGATATCAGGTGAGCGCAGCTTGATCGCGACCGGATAACCGATCTGCTCGGCGATATGAGCGGCTTCGGTGCCATCGGTAGCGATCCAGGTGGGCAGCACCTGAATGCCATAAGCAGCCATCAGCCGGCTGACTTCGTGGGTATCGAGCCGGTGCAGCCCTTCTTCAAAAGCCTGGCCGATCAGTTCGCGCACTGTTTCGCCGTCACTGGGCATATCTGATATGGACTCGGGTGTTTCCATCAATTGTTTCTGGTTACGGCGATATTCCACCATATGCATAAAGGCACCGGCGGCGCTTTCCGGGGTGCGGTAGGTGGGAATGCCAGCCTCGGTAAAACAGCGGCGGGCTTCAAAGGCACTGGTTTCACCGGACCAGTTGGTCAGGATATTAAAGCGTTTGGCCCGGGGATGGGTGCGGAGTACCTCGATAAGTTCTTTGGCTACCCGTGTACTGTTCACTGCCGCTGATGGCGCATGCATAATCAGAATGGCATCAAAGTCATCACTGTCGAGCAATGCCCTCAGACTTGCCACATAACGCTCTACCGGCGCATCTCCGACAATATCGATAGGGTTGGTCCGGGACCAGGCCGGTGGTAACACCCGGTCCAGTGCTGAACTGGTCGTCTCGGTAAGGCTGGCCAGTTTGCCACCCCGTGCCAGCAGAGTGTCGATAGCGTTAATGGCCGGGCCACCACCATTGGTGAGAATGACCAGCCGTTCTCCGCGCAGCGTGTGAGAGTGATTAAGGGTTTCCACTGCCGCAAACAAATCGTGGGTGTCGCGCACCCGTAGCATGCCGGCCCGGCGAATGGCGGCATCATAGGCGGCATCCATGCCCACATGACCGCCGGTATGAATATGCCCCAGTTGTGCGCCAATCCGGGTTTTACCACTCTTGACGACCAGTACGGCCTTGTTGCGGGAGGCGGCCCGGGCTGCCGACATAAAGGCCCGTGCATCCTGCACGGCATCCATGTACAGCAGAATCGCGCTGGTGTGCCTGTCACGAGATAAATAGTCGAGAAGCTGGGCAAAGTTGATATCGCAGGCGTCCCCCAGAGAGATGAAATGGGAAAAACCGATATCGTTATGCCGGGCCCAGTCGAGAATGGTGGCGCACACGGCGGATGATTGCGATACAAAGGCAATCCGGCCCGGTTTGGCCGGGAAGGGGGCAAAGCTCACATTGAGTCCCAGGTGGGGGAGTATTACCCCCATGCTGTTGGGCCCCAGTAAGCGCATACGGTGCTTCCGGGCACTTGCTTTCATTTGCTCAAGCTGGCTGTTGCTGGTGCCGGCAGCAAGAATAATGGCGGCTTTACAGCCCTTCTGGCCCAGTTGCTCGATAATGTGCGCGTTTTTATTGGCCGGGGTACAGATAATGGCCAGATCCGGAATGCGGGGCAGGCTGTTGATGTCCGGGTAGGCCATGACGCCGGCCACTGCTTCATATTTGGGGTTTACCGGCATGACCGGGCCGCTGAAGTTGCCGGCCAGCAGGTTTTTCATTACCAGTTTGCCGGCACCGTTGTCCCGGTGCGACGCACCAATGACGGCAATACTGGCGGGCCTGAACAGAGCATCGAGTCCTTGCTGGGGCATAGCGTTTCCTCAAACAGGATAGGTGGCACCAAAACAATATTTAAAGCATATTATCAGCCTGTATCGTCTTTTGTGTTGACTGCCGACAAACGCACCCGGAGTATGTGATGGAAGTCTGGTTACTGTTTATTCCCGCCTGTCTTGCGCTGAATCTGACCCCCGGGCCGGATATCTTTTTTATTCTTTCCCAGGCCCTGGGCGGACATCGTCGTGCGGGGATGCTGGCGGCACTCGGGCTGGGGATCTCTTACCTTGGACATACCCTGCTGGCTGTCGTTGGCTTGTCGGCGCTGGTGCTGCAGTCGGCCACGGCCTTTACCCTGATCAAATATGCCGGTGCGGCTTATCTGCTTTATCTGGGATGGAACAGCCTGCGTAGTGCCAGCCGGCTGGCACTTCCCGTTGCAGCCACTGAGCAGAGTGGCTGGCAGGTTTTCCGCCAGGGACTTGCCGTGGGCCTGCTCAATCCAAAAGTAGCGCTGTTTTTCCTCGCGTTTCTGCCCCAGTTTGTTACCGCCGAAGGTGGCCCTGTGCCCTGGCAATTACTGCAGCTGGGCCTGGTGTTCACGCTTACCGCGACCTTGTGTAACGGTTGTTACGGGTTGTTGGGTCAGCGGCTGCAGCGCAGCCTGGCAGGTCGGGAGCGGTTTTCCGTTTATCTGGGCCGGATCTCTGGCGGGCTGATGATTGCCCTGGGCGCACGCCTGGCCCTGACCCAGCAATAAGCGGTCGAGGCTGCTGCTGGCATCGGGTAAACTGATGCCGATTTTTACGCATGCAAGGATTCATAATGTCATTTCCGACCATAGAGGATTTTGTCGGCAATACGCCGCTGGTACGGCTGCAGCGCATGGCCGGTCACACCAATAGTCAGGTGCTGGTCAAGCTGGAAGGAAATAACCCCGCCGGCTCGGTGAAGGACAGGCCCGCTCTGAACATGATTCGTCAGGCAGAGCTGCGCGGTACCATTCGGCCGGGTGATACCCTGATCGAGGCTACCAGCGGGAATACCGGTATCGCTCTCGCCATGGCTGCCGCCATCAAGGGCTATAAAATGGTACTGATCATGCCAGACAATTCCACCGAGGAGCGGAAGGCGTCAATGCGAGCCTACGGTGCCGAACTGATCCTGGTCAGCAAGACGGAAGGGATGGAAGGTGCCCGGGATCTGGCGGACAAAATGGCTGCCGAAGGCAAGGGTGTTATCCTCGATCAATTCAACAACCCGGATAACCCTGAAGCCCATCAGCTTTCTACCGGTCCGGAAATCTGGCAGCAGACCGAAGGTCGTATTACCCATTTTGTTTCGAGCATGGGCACTACAGGCACCATTATGGGTGTTTCACGGTATCTCAAGGAACAGGACCCGACCGTGCAGATCGTGGGCCTGCAGCCTTGTGAAGGCAGCCATATTCCGGGCATCCGCCGCTGGCCCGAGGCCTACCTGCCGGGCATCTTTGAAAAGAGCCGGGTAGATGCAGTGCTGGATATCAGTGAAGAGGAAGCGGTAGAGACTATGCTGCGTCTGGCGCAGGAAGAAGGAATTTTCTGTGGTGTCAGCTCCGGCGGTGCCGTAGCCGGTGCACTCAAGCTGGCCGAGCAGGTGGATAACGCCGTTATCGTGGCCATTATCTGTGACCGGGGCGACCGTTATCTGTCATCCGGGGTATTCAACCAACCCCAGCCATAAGCTGTCAGCTTTAAGTCATCAGCAGCCTGAGTTGTCCGCCGTTTATGTTCTTAAAAAAAGAGGCTTCCAATGGAAGCCTCTTTTTACTTACAGCTTAAAGCTTATGGCTTTTTTACGCTGATAACGCCAGCTCGTTTGCTGCGGTAAGCTGGTGGTTACCGGCGTAAAGGCGACCGCTTTCTCCTCCCAGGTACAGAGTCTGACCACGGTCAATGTGGTTCAGCTGATGCTGGGGCAGCTCGGCTTCCAGCAGCGGCCCCGGCCAGCCGGCAGGCTCCAGCTCCAGATGCACCATGGCGCCGCGGGGGTTAACGTCAGTTACCCGGACCGGCAGCGGATGAGCGGTATTGGCCTCGGTCTGCAGACTGATTTCGTGAGGGCGCAGATACCAGCTGGCGGCACCGTTATGGTGCGCCGCCACCGGCAGTGCCAGCCCATGTTCGCCCACGCGGAAATGCCCGCCCGCCAGTTCACCATCGATCTTGGCCACTTCACCCAGGAACTCCAGTACAAAGCGGCTGGCAGGTTGCTGCCATACGGTATTGGGACTGCCAATCTGCTCAATGCGGCCCTGGCTCATGACCACCACCTGGTCCGACACGTCCAGCGCTTCTTCCTGGTCATGGGTAACAAATACACTGGTAAAATGCAGATCGTCGTGCAGCCGGCGCAGCCAGCGGCGCAGGTCTTTACGTACCTGAGCATCCAGGGCGCCAAAGGGTTCATCCAGCAACAGCACCCGGGGTTCTACTGCCAGTGCCCGCGCCAGTGCAACCCGTTGGCGCTGGCCACCAGACAACTGGGACGGGAAGCGGTCGGCCAGGTGTGACAGCTGGATCATTTCCAGCAGATTGCCCACCCGGGTTTTGATCTCGGCGGCAGACGGACGTTCCTTTTTGGACTTGATGGTCAGACCAAAGGCGATGTTGTCGAATACCGTCATATGACGGAACAGGGCGTAATGCTGAAAGACAAAGCCTACTTTGCGATCACGGGCATGTAATCCGGTGACTTCGGTGCCGCTGAAGTGAATTCGGCCGGCGTTGGCTTGTTCCAGACCGGCAATAATGCGCAGCAGTGTGGTTTTGCCCGAGCCGGACGGCCCCAGCAAGCCCACCAGCTGGCCGCTGGGCAGATCCAGGTTGATGTCGTGCAGTACCCGGGTTTTGCCAAAGGATTTCTGAATGCCTTCAATGAGAATGCTCATGCCGGCTACTCCTGTTCACTGGCGCTGTGCAGACGCCACTCGAGATAAGATTTGATCATCAGGGTGACCACCGCCATCAGGGTCAGCAGGGCGGCGGCAGTAAAGGCACCCACGGCGTTATAGTCCTGATGCAGCAGTTCAACGTGCAGTGGCAGCGTGTTGGTTTCACCGCGAATCCCCCCCGACACCACCGACACAGCACCGAATTCGCCTACCGCCCGGGCGTTGGTGAGGATGACCCCATAGAGCAGTGCCCAGCGAATGTTGGGCAGGGTAACCCGGCGAAACAGCTGCCAGCCACTGGCTCCCAGCAAGACGGCGGCCTCTTCCGAATCGGTGCCCTGACTGCTCATCAGCGGCACCAGCTCGCGCACCACAAAGGGACAGGTGACGAATACCGTTACCATTACAATACCGGGCCAGGCAAACATCAGTTGCATATCGTGGCCGTCAAGCCAGCCGCCTACCGGGCCGTTGACGCCGTACATCAGCAGATAGAGCAGGCCGGCTACTACCGGCGATACCGCGAAAGGAATGTCCATCAGGGTCAGCAGCAGCTGACGGCCGGGAAAGCGAAAGCGGGTGACCAGCCAGGCCAGCAGAGTGCCAAAGACCAGGTTGATAGGTACGGTAATGGCCGCTACCAGCAGGGTCAGGCCAATGGCGTGCAGCATATCGGGCTCGGCCAGGTTGTCGAGCACACCACCGACGCCGGCGGCCAGAGCCCCGGCAAAAATGGCGAACATCGGCACCACCAGCAACAGCATGGTCAGTACCACGCCGGTGCCAATCAGCAACCAGCGGCCCCAGGGGCGTGACGCTCTGAGGGTAAGGGTCTGTTCCATCAGGCGTTACCTCGTATGCGGCGCATAAAGCGGCCTTGCAGGGTGTTGATGGCAAACAACAGCACAAATGAAGCCAGCAGCACCAGACTGGCAATGGCACTGGCGGCGGCGTAGTCGAATTCCTGCAGCCGGATAAAGATCATCAGCGAGGTGATTTCGGTCTGCCAGGGCATGTTACCGGCAATAAAGATCACCGCGCCAAACTCACCCAGACTCCGGGTAAACGACAAGGCGGTACCGGTAAACAGCGCCGGCCGAAGCTCGGGCAGTACCACGCGAGTAAAGGCCTGCCAGGGGCTGGCCCCCAGGGTGGCGGCGGCTTCTTCATATTCAGGGCCAAGATCTTCCAGCACCGGTTGCACGGTGCGCACCACGAAGGGGACACTGGTAAACACCATGGCCACCACGATGCCGATCCAGGTGTAAGACACCTTGATGCCCAGATCTTCCAGCCAGGCACCATACCAGCCATTGGTGGCAAACAGTGAAGCCAGGGTCAGACCGGCCACGGCCGTGGGCAGGGCAAAGGGAAGATCCATCAGGCCGTCGAGCACCGCCCGGCCGGGAAAGCGGTAGCGGGTGAGAATCCAGGCCATCAGCAGGCCAAAGGCCATGTTGAACAGGCTGGCCACGGCGGCGGCACTGAGTGTGACCTTGTAGGTGGCTACTACCCGCGGGTCGGTAACAACACGCCAGTATTCTTCCCAGCCCATCTGGCTGGTGTTCATCACCAGACCGGTGAGCGGCAGCAGAATAATCAGGCTGACAAACAGCAGGCTGGTGCCCAGGCTAAGTGTAAAGCCCGGCAGCACCCGCTTTGAAGAACCCAGCAACGCCGCCATCCGTTAACGGGCCTCGGCCTGCAGCTGATCCAGGCTGCCACCGTTGGCGAAGTGATCCTTCATGGCCTGTTCCCAGCCACCAAAGATTTCTTCTACGGTAAACAGCTCGGTGGCCGGGAATTGATCGGCGACCTCGGCGGCCACTTCCTCGTTGTGTACCCGGTAGTTATAGCTGGCCAGAATGCGCTGGGCTTCGGGCGTGTAGAGGAATTCCAGGTAGGCTTTGGCGGCGTCGGCGGTACCGTTGCGTTCTACATTGCGGTCAATCCAGGTGACCGGAAATTCTGCCAGTACGTCTACCGGCGGCACTACCCGTTCAAAGCCCTGATCCGGGTACTGGGCAATAATATTGTTTACTTCCGACTCGAAGGTGATCAGTACATCACCAATGCCCCGATCCACAAAGGTGGTGGTGGCACCGCGGCCGCCGGTGTCGAATACGGCAACCTGTTTCACCAGCTTGCCCATGTGCTCGCGAATGTTGGCGTCGTTGCCATCAAAGGCCTTGTGAGCGGCACCCCAGGCGGCCAGATAGGTATAACGGCCATTGCCGGAGGTTTTGGGATTGGGGAACACCAGTTGCACATCTTCCCGGGTCAGGTCATCCCAGTCAGCGATCTGCTTGGGGTTATCCTTGCGTACCAGAAACGCCATGGTGGAGTAGTAAGGAGAGCTGTCGTTGGGCAGGCGCGCTTTCCAGTCGGCTGGGATCAGGTTGCCCTTCTGGTTCAGCACGTCTACGTCTGTGGTTTGGTTATAGGTCACCACATCGGCGCGCAGACCCTGCAAAATGGCCTGGGCCTGGCGGGAAGAGCCTGCATGCGACTGTTTTATTTCCAGAGTTTCGCCGGTTTGCTGCTGCCAGTGTTGCACAAATACCGGGTTGATTTCGGCAAACAGCTCGCGGGCGATGTCATAGCTGCTGTTCAGCAGCTCTTTGGCCTGCAGTGGCAGGGTGGCACTGACACCAGCGGCGAATAACACCGAAGCCAGAAGGGATTTGCGCATGATTCAACTCCGAATATAAAAAAGAAAACTATGACCGATTCTAATATGCGCAAAAGATATTTAAACCAACTTTGAATAGTCGCTTTTGGAATATATAAGCAAAGGTAGGCATAAGGAACAAAAAAGGCCTGCGATGGCAGGCCAGGGAAAAATAATTGTCTGTCTGATGAATGACGTTATTCAGACAAGTGGCTCAGGCCACGGTAACAAGTTTATGCCAGTGCTCTCTGGCGCTTGTGCATTTCTTGTTGATCCTTGCTGTCGGTAGAGACCAGCTTGATATTGAACTCCACTTCGGTCACCGGTCCGGTTACACCATGGCGCTCGCCGGCGGCGGACCGGGCGACCGGACGGGCGTCCACCACCAGCTCATCACGGGTCGCAAAGGCGAAGTCGTCGTAGGTGTACTCGTCACCGGCCAGGTTGATCTGGGTGGTCAGGTGTTTGTGACCCGGGGCAGAGATAAAGAAGTGAATGTGGGCCGGGCGCTGACCATGGCGACCGAGCTGGTTCAGCAGGGCCTGGGTGGAGCCTTCGGGCGGGCAGCCGTAACCGGACGGAATAATGGACTGTGCCACATAGCGGCCCAGGGCATCGGTCTTGATGCGGCGGCGCAGGTTGTATTCGCTCTGGCTCTGGTCGAAGTAGGAGTAGGCGCCCTTGAGGTCGGCATGCCAGACATCCACGGTGGCACCGGCCAGCGGGTTGCCCTGCTCATCGGTGACCACGCCGGTCAGCAGCATGATATCACCGGCCTGGGTGCCGTCATCCATGCGGGCGAAGCCGTCGCAGAGGGGGGCGCCGGCCACGTACAGGGGGCCTTCAATGGTGCGCGGGGTACCGCCGGCCAGGCCGGCCTGGGCGTCTTCGGCATCCATGCGGATGTCCAGGTACTTGTCCATGCCCAGGCCCGGGGCCAGCAGGGCAGCCTCACCGTTTTTACCCAGGTCGTTGATGTAATAGACCGCACTCCAGAACTCTTCCGGGGTGATGTCCAGGTCTTCAATTATCTGGAACACGTCGTGCATCACGCGGTGCACAATGGTCTTGATGCGGTCATTGCCGGCGGCCTGGTTCAGACCGGCCACTTTTTCCAGTAGTTCTTTGACTTCCTGCGTCTGCATGGTTTTGACGGACATGGCATTGCTCCTTGCTGATTTTTATTTGGTCTAGGGGTAACTCAGGTTATTTAGCGGTCATCCTGATGAATGGAAGACGGATGCCGGCACAGGGGGGCGACCGTGATATCCATGTAGGGAAACAGCGGCAGGGCGCTAATCAGGTCCTGCAGCTCGGCGTTGTCGGCCACATCAAAAATGCTGACGTTGGCGTAGCTGCCGGCGACCCGCCACAGGTGACGCCACTTGCCCTGGGTTTGCAGCTCCTGGGCGTAGGCTTTTTCCCGGGCCTTGATGTCGGCGGCCACCTCGGGGGACATGTCGTGGGGCAGATTGACCTTCATTTCGACTTTGAACAGCATGCTTTTCTCCTGTTACTCGTGGGTGGCGAGGGCTTAGTGGCGGCGGTATTCGGCCAGCTTGTCTTCATTGATGGTGACGCCCAGTCCCGGCCCTTCGGGCAGGGCGACGCCGTTGTTGTGGAAGTGCAGCGGCGTTTCCACGATGTCGTCCTTCAGCAACAGGGGGCCGAACATTTCGGTGCCCCAGTGCAGGGTGTCGAGGGTGGCCCAGGCGTGCAGGGAAGCGACGCTGCCGATGGTGCCTTCGAGCAGGGTGCCGCCATAGAGTCCGATGCCGGCGGCACTGGCCACATTGGCCACTTTCAGAGCCTGCAGGGGGCCACCGGCCTTGGCAATTTTCAGGGCGATGGCCCCGGCGAAGCCGGCGGAGGCCAGGGTGAACATGTCGCTGGCGTCGGCCACGGCTTCATCGGCCAGAATGGGCAGGTGGAACTTTTGTGCCAGGCGGACCAGGGCGGGGTAATCCTTCATCGGGGTGGGCTGCTCGACCAGGTCGATGCCGGCGGCCTGCAGTTCGGCCATGCCACGGGCGGCGGTGCTTTCATCCCAGGCCTGGTTGACGTCGACACGGACGCTGGCGCGGTCACCGACGGCGGCCTTGATGGCGGCGACGTGGCGAACGTCGTCCATCAGCGGTCGGCTGCCGATTTTCAGCTTGAAGTCGCAGTGTCGTTGCTCGGCGAGCAGGCGTTTGGCCTCATCGATGTCCGTCTGGGTATCGCCGCTGGCGAGGGTCCAGAGCACCGGTATGTGCTGGCGGATGGCACCGCCGAGCAGCTGGTGCAGGGGCTGGTTGAGGCGTTTGCCGAGCAGGTCGAGCAGGGCGGTTTCGATGGCGGACTTGGCCAGGTTGTTACCGCGGGCGGCGCGATTGAGCCTTACCCTTAAGGTATTGATGGCGTCTGCGGGCTGTCCCAGCAGCAGTGGCGCGAAGTAGGTATCGATGGTCAGCTTGACGCTTTCGGGGCTTTCGGGGCCGTAAGCCAGTCCGCCGATGGTGGTGGCTTCGCCGATGCCTTGCAGGCCGTCGGTGTCCAGCATGCGCACGATAACCATGGTCTGCACGGCCATGGTGGCCATGGAGAGCTGGTGCGGGCGGATGGTCGGAATGTCGACCAGAATCGCTTCAATGGAACAGATGGTTGCTGGCGTATGAGCTTTCTGCATGGCCATGATTCCTATATACGTTTGAACAGGGCTGAACGGTTCTGCTCCTGAGCACCATCGGCAGCGGTGAAGAAGCGCTCCATATGGATGTCGCGTTCGAACAGCCGGCTGTGCATCAGGGTGGTGATAGCCGCATCGATCATGGGGGGCGGACCGCACAGATAGGCTTTATTACCGGCGCATCGCTCCTGGAAGTAATCGGCGACCGCTTCGTGCACAAACCCGCTAAAGCCCTGCCAGTCATCTTCCGGCAGCGGTGCGTTCAGTGCCGGTATATAGTGAAAATTGTCGTGCTTGGCAGCTAACTGCTCAAACAGCTCGCGGTTATAAAGCTCGGCGACGTTACGCGCGCCCTGGAACAGGTAAATGGGGCGGTTATCACCTTCTGCCAGCATATCCAGGATCATTGACTGGGGGCTGGACAGGCCCGAGCCACCGGCGATAAAAATGGCACCCTGGGTGTCGGTCTTGCGGACAAAGAACTGGCCGTAGGGACCGGACAAATTGAGCTGATCACCTACCTGCAGGCTTTCATGCAACCAGGTTGTGGCCTTGCCGCCCTCGACCTGGCGGACATGCAGCTCGATTTCCTGTGGGGAAGACGGCGGGTTGGCGAGCGAGAACGCGCGGCTGCCATCCACTCCGGGAACATGCAGGTTGATATACTGGCCAGCCTGAAAGTCCATCTCCCGGTCCAGCCGGATACGAAGTCCCCGAATGGTAGGAGACAGGGTGACTATCTCGGTGACGGTGCCACTGTAGTCCTGCACCGGATGACCGGCGAAGTCCGGGTCGACATCGATATCGGCCTCGATCACCAGATCGGACTCCGGCATACAGCAGCATGCCAGTACCTTGCCTTCTTCCCGCTCCACATCCATCAGGGCAAAGGGGGAAGCCTCGCCCAAATCGGCAAAGCCATCGGTGATTTGTACCTTGCAGGTACCACAGGTGCCATGACCGCAGGCGAAAGGTAACCAGACTCCCTGGCGCAGCGCGGCGTCCAGTATGGTTTGTCCTTCTTCCACCTCGATAACATCGCCTGTGGGCTCAATGGTGACTTCGTAGCTCATAAATCCTCCTTAAACACCTGTGCCTTTGTAGCCGTTCAGACCCGGTGTTCTGAAGCGCAGCAACGATTTATGATCGAAGCCCAGCTGCTCCAGGGTTTGCTCGCGAGAAGGGGACAGTGGTTTGCCATTGAGGGTCCACTGTACGCTGGACCAGTCGATGTGTTCGAAGTCAGGGTGTTGGCTGAATCCTTCGGTAAGGATGTTGTCTTGCAGGTCGCTGAACAACATGGTCGGAGACAGCGGGAATGTCTTGGCTGAGCAGAACAGCAGGTGCTCGTCCCATCCAATATATACCAGGATATTTCCGCCAAAGTTGGCCTTGGCATCCCTGATGCTTCCCTGATAATTTTTATTGAGTGCGATGACCGGCATGTGTATTTCTCCTTGATGTCGGGGGCGCTGCCGGCCCCCTGTTAAGATCGCCTGGCTCAGGCCATTCCTTTCCATTGATTCCAGCGTTGCTCGTCCGGGGAACCTTTAAAGTCCATGTTGTCCGCGCCGACGTTCATGCGGTAATAGTCGCTGAGGACCTGCTCCAGGTCGGGGCCGCCGCAGTTGCCTTGCAGGATCTGGTGCACGGGCAACCAGGCCTGGACATATTTCTCCGGTTCTTCACAGAAAATGTCGTGACAGCCGTCGGAGCACATGTGGTAGCGCTCACCCTCGTGCATGGCTTCCCGGTAACTGATCTGGCCCGGATCCTTGTCCATTTCGGTAAAGGTCATGGGGACCTGACAGACCTGGCAAAGCTGGGGCAGGCCGGTGCTGTAAAAGCGCTTGCCTTCGGCTTCCATCTTTTTGGCCAGCTCCCAACGCGGGCGGTAGTACTTGTCGAAGGTGTCGGGGTACTTTTCGCTCAGCCAGTCCAGCTCTTCGTCGCTGGGGATCCAGGTGTGGAAGCCGGCAGCGTGACCGAAGTTGTAGAAAATCCACCAGGCCTGGTGTGAGACATGCTCTTTTTCTTTTTCAATGACTTCGCTGTATTTCGGCATCCGGATGCCGTAGCGGGACAGATCCTTGAACAGGGCTCCACCGGCTTCTTCGAAGTACATCTCCCAGGCTTCTTTCCAGGACATCACCTTGTTGGGCAGCATGTAGTCCATCATCATGCCGACGATGGACAGCAGCCGGGTGCCGCGCCAGAACCACTTATCAATCCACTTCTGTACGATGGGCAGGTTGTCTTCGTGCTGTTCAAGCAGGAACTTGATAATTTCCAGGCCCAGTGTCATGTGGCGCGCTTCGTCAGACTGGGCGCTGAACCCGAAGGTGACGGTGGCCATGTCGCCGTTGTGGGCGGCACCGGACATAAACGGTACAAACAGCAGGTTGGTCAGTACATATTCAAAGGAAAAGCTGATTGCCAGCAGGAACTCGAAGGGGCCGGCGCTGCGGGCATCTTCAAAGAAGGATTTGGGCACCGACAGATACCAGACTCTGTCGTGCATGTGGCTCCAGTCCTGGAAGCCATCAAAATGTTTATTGTAATGGCTCATGGCGTGAATCTGGGTCTGCACGTGGCGCAGTTCATCGATGGACTGCATCTGCGACGCAATACGTGCACCAATGCCTCCGAACTGCCGGCCCACATGGGCGTAGCCCTGGTAAGCCTGGTATTCCAGTGGGGTGACTGCAGTCAGAAACAGTTTGATGGCATTCACATAACGCGGATCGGACACGTTCAGCTGACCATTGTTCTGGGCAAAAGCGTCGAAAATGGCGTACAGCTTCTTTTCTTTTTCGGACTGGTATTTCCAGTAAGCATCCATGGTCAGGCGGAAGGGATCTTCCCATTTTGACCAGTCGGTGATCTTGATGCCTTCAAATTCTTCAAACGGAAAGGCATCCTTACGGTCCTGATAGGAGAACTCCCAGTCCAGATCGCGCGTCAGCAGCCGGTATTTGTCTTTGATATTCAGTTTCTTCGTAGCCATGAGTTACTCCTTTCTCAGCTTTTCCAGCACAGGGTGAGCTGGTCTTCGTCTTCATCCACGTTACCGCCCAGGGTAATCAGGTTGAGATGAAGCTCCTGTATGTCCCAGTCACGGCCCAGTTTCTCTTCGACGGTTTCACGCCGGATGGTCAGCAGTTCCTCATTCTCAATGCGGATCATTGCCGGCATGTGCTGAATAGTGGCGTCCGGGTTATCTTCTTCGATGGCTTCGACGATATAGCGGGAGATATCGTTGTCTTGCAGCGCCAGATAGACTTTTGACATGTCATGGGTTCCTTATTTGCTGATGCCGGCCTTGGCAATACGTTTGTCGAGGGTGGACAGTGCTTCTTGCAGAGCCTGGTCACCCAGCATTTCCCGTACCAGCGGGGACAGAGCATCGGCGGCCTTGCCACGCCATTTCTCGGCCCATTGCTGGATCTGTTGCTGGTTCGGCTCGCTTTCGGTCACGGCGACCTTGAAAACACTGTCACTCCAGCGGGCAAGGTCTTTGTTGCATTCCTTCATAAACTCAGTCAGCAGGCCGATATCACGGCCACCAGCTGCTATCATCCAGTCATCAAACTGACGGTAGATGACGTCGTTGATGAGGGTGTCGAGGATCAGGCTCTGGGCGGTAAAGAGTTCAAACCAGTCTTTGGTAACCAGCATTTCTTCACACAGGGCCCGCATGCCCTGCCAGGCCGGGTCGGTCATCCAGTATTCTTTGGCCTGGGTCAGCGCGTCTGCGCTGTTTCCGTCGAGCAGCAGGCCGATACGGGAGAGATACTGGGCCATGCCCAGCCGATCCATGCCTGCGAACAGCTGCGCCTGGGTGATGGCGGTGCCATAGCCATAGTCCGCGGCAAACATGTGGTTCAGGTTGGCGGTTTGCTCTACATGACGCAGGGGAAGCAAAAAGCGGATGATGCTGTTTTTCAGCTCATCGCTCAGGTTGGCGGCAAGCTCGCGCTTTTCGAAGAAGGCATAGTTGTTTTCGGCACCTTCCTGCATACGGGCGCGTTGCTGCACATAGGCACCGTAGTAGAACTGGCGCGGATCCCGGAAGCTGTACCAGTCGGCCATTTCAATCGCAGTACGGCTTTTGTCGTTCAGCAGTTTTTCTGGTTCCCACATCGGGCGATAATGAAAGTTTGCTTCGCCCTGTGCATCGTAGGTGGCTTCCTGATAACGGCTGGCCGGCTTTTCGCCAAAACGACGGCTGATGTTGGCAAAGGTATGGCGGATCGGTTCTATGCCCGCTGTTTTAATTTCCAGTGTCATTTTGCTTCCCCTTTCCTGGGTATTTATTGTTGCGAGTGATCGTGGTTTCGGCTCATCAGGGTCTCTTCGCCGTACCGCCATTTGTCCATTTCGGCGTCGATGGCGTCAGTTTGCTCCTGAGTCATCATCACCACCTGGTTGGTGGCGCAAAAGCTCTCGAAGGCTTCTCTGGGCATTACCAGCTCGACAAACAATTCGGGATCGTTGATGGCGAAGTCGAACTCGACGAAGCGGGCGTCTGGCTGAGTCCGTACACGGATATATTTGGTCAGCGCTTTGACTTCGGACTGTCTCGATACTGGCTGTGAACGGGTGCTGGTCATTCTTAAAGCTCCTGCAGGTTGTTTACGTTATGTAACCTTTAGTTAACCTTTGTCCCGTTACTGCAGTGACTGTGCCATGTTTGAGCCAGTGTCATATTTTTAATTTATGATATTGAATAGTAAGGTATTTATGTTTTTTTGAGAGCTGTCGTTGTAGAAGGGTTGTCATAAGTGGAACAAGGGGTTTTATCATTTGATCAATATTGTTCTTGTTGTGTTAACTATTTGATCGATTGATAACGAATGGGCGGGTTCATACACTAGCCGGTAACATAGAGCGGCAGATGCCATCTCCGGAGCAAGATGACGGAGGCCATTGAGAAGGAGTAGTAGGCCTGATGCAAGATCTTGAAAATCTTAAGATTATAGAACCCGGTGACCTGATCGCAGGCATTCGTTTTGATGATGAACAGGGAAAAATCTGGTTTAACGAACAGCGCATGTTGCTGATTCATGCTGCCGTGATGGGTTTGTTGCGTAAGGAACTGATTGAAACCCTGGGCGTGCAGCGGGCCAGGCGTTTTCTGATGCGTTTTGGCTACCACTCCGGCATGAAGGATGCCGAGATTGCCCGTAAGGTGCGCCCTCATATTGCCCGTGAAGAATGCTTTATGGCGGGTCCTCAGATGCATGGCATCAGAGGTATGGTCAAGGTCGTGCCTACCCGGCTGGAGCTGGACATGGATCTGGGCCATTTCCATGGCGAATTTGACTGGTTTAATTCCTACGAAGCGGATGTACACCAGCATGAGTTTGGTCAGGCAGAAGAACCTATTTGCTGGACCCTGCTTGGTTACGCCAGTGGCTACACCAGTTATTTTATGGGGCAGACCATCATCTACAAAGAGGTCGGCTGTGCGGCCATGGGGGATGAGCACTGCAGTATCATCGGTAAACCGGCTCATGAATGGGAAGACAAGGCCGAAATCGAGAAATTCATGCTGCCGGATCCGGTTGCAGAAGAGCTGTTCGCGCTGAGAAACGAACTGGTAAAGCTGCGTGACACTGTAGGTGACGACAGTGATGATGATTACCGGGTCTTCAACTCTATAGGGCAATCGGCCGCGTTCCGGCAGGTATGCAAGCTTATCCAAAAGGCTTCGGTCAGCCGGGTGACGGTATTGCTGCAGGGAGAGACGGGGGTGGGTAAGGAGGTGTTCGCCCGGGGACTTCATGTTGCCAGTGATCGGGCCGACAAGCCGTTTGTGGCGGTAAACTGTGCCTGCATACCGCCAGATTTGATTGAAGCTGAATTATTTGGTGTGGAAAAAGGCGCTTATACCGGAGCCACACAGAGCCGGGAAGGAAAGTTTGAGCGTGCCGACGGAGGCACCATCTTTCTGGATGAGGTCATCGAGCTGTCCCCCCGTGCCCAAGCGACTCTGCTGCGGGTATTACAGGAGGGTGAACTGGAGCGGGTCGGGGACACTCGTACACGGCAGGTTGATGTACGGGTGGTGACGGCGACCAACGAAGATCTGCAGCAGGCGGTACAGGAAGGACGTTTCAGAGCAGACTTGTTCTACCGGTTAAATATTTTCCCGGTATACATTCCCGCTCTGCGGGAGCGAAAAGAAGATATCCCACTGCTGGTGCAGCACTTTCTGGAGCGTTACCAGGCCATTTATAATAAGCGCACCCTGGGAATAACCGATAAGGCGCGTGAGGCTCTGCTGGAATATGACTGGCCAGGCAACATCCGCGAACTGGAAAACCTGATAGAACGCGGCATTATACTGACCGATAACAATAACGAGATCGAAGTATGCAGCTTTTTTCCCACCTTTAAGGAAAGCGACTCAGTGGTGGGCAAGGTGCGTCAGGATGGCTTCTTGCAGGAGACGGCCCCGCATCCGGATAATGACAGCGACTGGTGTGCCCGGTTTCTGGCTGAAGGAAGAAGCCTGGAAAGTCTGGAACAAAGTCTAATCTGTCATGCCCTCAAGGAATCTGAGGGCAACGTGTCTAAAGCGGCTCGCCTGCTGGGCCTGTCCCGACCGGCACTGGCTTACCGCATGAAAAAGTTGTGAAAGCCTTGATAAAAAGCCGGTCTCGGCCGGCTGTAAATATCGTTAAAATACTTTGGTCAGGGTCAGGCGGAACATATCGCCGCTGGGACCATTGTGTACTTCGTATTCGTTGAGGTAGGCCGCGTTCAGGCCTAACATCAGGGAAGGCCAGAAGTAACTGCCTTCAATCCCCAGCGCATGTTTTTCGGCTTTGCCTGCCAGCGCTCCCTTGCTGTTCTCCAGCTGCCAGCTATTGTAGCCAATCACGCCCAGCTCCAGGCCGTTGTCCAGCTGCTTGCCGATACCCCATTCCACCAGCCAGCTGTCGCCGGGGGTAATGCCGGTTTCGTCCTGTTTCGATTTTATTTCGTAACGGGACAGCGCCGATAGTGACCAGCTTTTGGCTGCGTCCGGATAATAGGTGCCGCCAAGGGTCAGCATGGTCGTTCTGAAACCCTTGCCGATGGAGGCAGGCTCCGTGCTGCTGTATTCACCGGTATCCAGCCATATGCCGGCGGCAGCAACGGCGTCCCATTGCTGTCCATGCCAACCAAGAACCAGAGGGCTGACAAAAACGTCACCCACACCACGCTCCGTGCTGTCGATACCTGCAATACCAAAGTCGAGCGAGGTGCGCTGGAGAGGGATAATGGCTTCCATGCCATAGTCTGCGTTCAGTATTTTCTTGTCGGTCATCCAGATAAAGCGATTAACCAGGGCTGAGACAGAGCCAGTATTGCTGTCCGGTAACTTGGTTCCCTGATCGTCCCTGAGGGCGTCTATATCGTAATGAACCAGGTAGCCACGGTAGTAAATACCCGGGGGCGGGACGACCGACCCTTTAAGACCTTCTACACCGGGCACATAGTGACCATTAGCGGCCATCGACGGGTTACCGAGGGCGGACAGCATGACGAACCCTCCGGCATAAAGGGTGTTCCTGGTAGAGACCTGCATCATCAAACTTCCTTTTAAATGAAACTGTGTTGTTTGTGTTTAATTCTCAGTGGCGTTTCAGCTGTGGATTAAAGTAAATGCAATAACCCGTTAACCATCAGGCAATATTTGCGCCACCTTTTGATGGTGTGTAAGTTGCTGATATATATGGACCTGTATTTCACATTGAGAAAAGGAACTTGATGAAATGATGAACCCCGGCCTTTTGTTGTTATCAAAAGGTTAATTTCGGGGTCCGCCGGATACCGGCTACATGGGTACCGGCTCCCGACTATAAAGAACGCACCTGTTTACTGGCGGGAGCCGCCGTCAGTACTAAATGCGTCAATATTCCCAGCACCACTCCCCAAAACGCTGATGACAGTCCAAAAAGAGATAGTCCGGAGGTAGTGACCACAAAACTCAGTAAAGCGGCTTCCCGTTCTCCGGGGGCTTCCAGTGCAGCGGTCAGGTTGCCACCAATGGCACCCAGCAAGGCCAGCCCTGCCAGCACCGTGATAAAGGCGGCAGGCAGCGAGGTAAACAGGCCGACAATGGTGCCCGCAAACAAGCCTCCCAGCAGATAAAAAATACCGTTGAATACCCCGGCCACATAACGACGTTGCGGATTTTCGTGGGCCTCTTCGCCGGTACAAATTGCCGCGGTAATGGCTGCCACCACGATATTGATGCCACCGAATAAGGCCATGGGCAGAGAAGCCAGACTGGTGACAGACAATATTGGTCGGGCACTGACCCTGAAGCCGGAGCCGTGCAGAATGGCCATGCCGGGCAGAAACTGGCCGGACAGATTGACCAGCACCAGCGGCAGCGCCAGGCTCAGGGTGGTGGTCAGTGACCACTCGGGAGTAATCAGCTGTGGTGTGGTCAGCGACCAGTCGACATTGGAAAACGAAGTGTCTTTCAGGATAACGGTCAGCATGATGCCTGTCAGCAGTAGCAGGATCAGGGTATACCGGGGGCAAAGGCGACGGCATATCAGGTAGGTCAACACCATGCCAGAGGCCAGGACAGGGGCCGTTTCCATGGCCACAAACGCATTGGTACCGAACTGAAGTAAAATGCCGGCCATCATGCCGGCGGCGACCCCTCTGGGAATAAGGTGCATCAGGCGGTCAAAGCTGCCTGACAGGCCAATAACCAGCGTCACCGCCGCTGCTACAAGATAACCGGCTACCGCTTCACCTACGGTGATCCCGGGAAATATCGGTACCAGCAAGGCGGTGCCCGGAGCCGACCAGGCGGTGACGATGGGGGCTTTCAGCCAGCAGGACAGTATGATGCCGGACACCGCTGCGCCGATGGAGATAGCCCATACCCAGGAGGTCATCATATCCTGAGCAATACCGGCGCTGGCACCCGCCTGAAATACAATGGCAAGGGGGCCGGCATAGGAGATCAGTACCGCCAGGAAACCGGCCGATACCGCCGGTAATGATAAATCGCGCAGAAAGGTGCTCATAGATGGCTCCCTTGTGAACAGGACAAATAATACCGCCCCGGCACAGGGCCGGGGCGAGCATCGTCAGAGACGAGAAATTAGCTGTTGGTGGCCATCTGGCCTTCGGTGGCCGGCTGGCTGGCCGCCTTGCCTCTGCCTACCAGGGCGATAGCCAGAGTAGCGATGGCACCGGGCACGGCCAGCGCCAGAAAGTTCATCTGATGCGGTAGCGCCAGGGCCAGCAGGGTGCCTCCCAGCATGGGGCCGACGATGGCACCGTTGCGGCCGATGCCCGAGGCCCATCCCAGCGCGGTGGAACGAATGCTGGCCGGATAGAACTGGGCCACATAGGCATACAGCAGAATCTGGGAGCCGATGGTGGTGGCCCCGGCCACGGCCATCAGGCTGTATAGCAGCCACATGGGGTGAGGGTAGCCGAGCAGTACCAGTGAGGCGGATGCCAGCAAGAAGAAGCTGACCAGCACCGAGCGTAGCGAGAAGCGATCGGCCAGCCAGCCGCCACCTACAGCACCGACAATGGCCCCGATGTTAAGCACCATCAGGAACATCAGGCTGGAGCCCAGCTCGTAGCCGGCGGCCGACATCAGCTTGGGCAGCCAGGAGCCAAGGGCGTAGACCATCAGCAGACAGCAGAAGAAGGCGGTCCAGAACATCAGGGTGCTGAGGGTGCGGCCGCCGCGCAGCAGTTCCAGCACCGGTGCCTTCTGCACGTTGGTCGGCGGCACCACCAGCTGATCGTTCTCGGTGATCTGCTGTTGCGGCGCTAGCTTCTGCAGCAGGGAGCGGGCTTCTTCCTGGCGGTTCTGGGCCATCAGAAAGGCCACCGATTCGGGCAGGAACTTAATCATCAGCGGCAGCACCAGCAGGGGCACAATGGCCAGGTAGAACATGATCTCCCAGCCGAAGTTGGGCACTATCCAGATGCCCAGTCCGGCAGACATCATGCCGCCCACGGCGTAGCCACTGAACATCAGCGCCACCAGCGTGCTGCGGTTTCGCTTGGGGGAATATTCGCTCATCAGCGACACTACGTTGGGCATCACGCCGCCGATACCAAGGCCGGCGATAAAGCGCAGCACGCCGAATTGCCAAGGGTTGGTGGCCAGGCCATTGATCACGGTGGTGAGGCTGAACAGCACCACACAGATAATAATGGTTTTCTTGCGCCCGAGCCGATCCGACAGCATGCCAAAACCCATGGCTCCGAACATCATGCCAAACAGCGCACTGCTGCCCAGCAGGCCGGCCACATAGGGGTTGAGCTGCCATTGCTCCATCAGCAGCGGCAGTACCACGCCGTAAATCACCAGGTCGTAGCCGTCGAAAATAATAATGAGGGAGCACCAGAACAGCACCTTCCAGTGAAAGGGGGTGAAGCTGGCGTTGTCTATGGTCTGGTTTACATCTATCAGTCTCATCAAGTACTACTCCGTAAGCTGTCCATAAGTCAGGAGTCGGGGCAGGCCCCGGTTGAGTAAAAAGGCCGCCATCCATCGGGCGGCCTGATACTGTTTGTCAGCCCAAATCGCCGCCGGCGACCGGAAGAATGGTGCCGGTGATGTAGCTGGCATCGTCGGAAGCCAGGAACAAAATGGCCGCTGCCTGTTCGTCCAGGGTGCCGTAACGGTGCATCAGGCTGGTTTCCCGGGTCTGATCCACCAGGGTCTGGTACCACTGCTGTTCCCGTTCGCCCTGGGTTTCGGTGTTGCGCGGGGTCAGCCGGGGCGGTGCCTCGGTGCCACCGGGGGCGGTGGCATTAACCCGAATGCCGTGTTCGGCGTATTCAAAGGCCAGGTTGACGGTGATGGCATTGACTCCGCCCTTGGCGGCACCGTAAGGCACCCGCATCAGGCCGCGGGTGGCCACCGATGACACGTTAACGATGGCACCGGCACCTTGTTCCACCATGCAGGGCAGCACGGCCCGGCAGCACCACAGGGTAGGAAACAGCGAGCGCTGAATTTCCTTCTGGATTTGCTCCGGGCTGTAGTGTTCGTAAGGCTGGGCCCAGATGGTGCCGCCCACGTTGTTGACCAGCACGTCGATGCGGCCAAAGCGTTCCCGGGCCCGGGTCATCAGGGTTTCAGCCCCTTCCCAGGTTTCCAGGTCGGCCTGCACCGCAATGGCCTCGCTGCCCTGATGCTGCAGTTCGGCCGCCAGTTCATGCACATAATCCGCCAGATCCGCCAGCACCAGGCGGGCACCTTCCGCCGCCGCCCGCTCGGCCGCCCGCCGGCCTATGCCCTGGGCCGCGCCGGTGATCACCATCACCTTGTCGGTGAAACGGGCACTCATGCCACTTGCTCCTCAACGGCGGTCACACTGGGGCTGAATTTCTCATAGTGGAAGGAGGTGGGTTCAATGCTCTGATCGCGGAAGTGGCCCAGCACGGCATCCACCATGGGTGGTGGTCCGCACAGGTACACGTCCACTTCGCCATGGTTGATGGGGGCGTCTTCCATGTGATTGGTGACATAACCCTTGCGCGGGTGCTCGCTGTCGGGGCTGGCCACCACGGTTTTGAAGCTGAAGTTGTCGATGTCGGCGGCAAATTGATCCAGGGCCGCAACGCCGACCAGATCATCGTTGTTGGTCACGCCGTAGATCAGGTGTACCGGCTGTTCACAGCCCTTCACTCTGAGCTGTTCCAGCATGGCCAAAAAGGGAGCGAGGCCTGTGCCGCCGGCCAGCATCAGCACGGGGCGTGCCACCGGGCGCAGGTAGAACACGCCCATGGGGCCGGTCAGGCTGAGGCGGTCGCCGGTCTTGGCCTGCCCCACCAGCCAGGAGCTCATCAGGCCACCGGGCACGTTGCGGATCAGGAAGCTGAGATCGCGGCTGCCCGGCCGTGAGCTGAACGAGTAGGCACGGCTTTCCTCGGTGCCCGGTACCTTGATGTTGACGTACTGGCCGGGCAGGAAGCCGATGTCCTGCTCTGCGGTCACTTTCAGCTCGATGGCGGTGGGAGACACCAGGTTGACCTCGGATACGATGCCGTCGAGCTCGGCGATGCCGGTTTTGCACAGGGTGGAAGCGGCCGGAATCTCTACCACGCAGTCGCTGGAGGGGATCATCTGACAGGTCAGGATCTTGCCTTCGGCGGCTTCCTCGTCGGTCAGGGCTTCGTCGATATACTCGTCGCCCAGTTCGAAGTTGCCTTGGTAGCAGCTGCCCTTGCAGGTGCCACAGACACCGTCAGAGCAATCCATGGGCAGGTTGATCTGGTTGCGGTAGGCCGCATCCAGCACGGTTTCCCCTTCGTTACAGCTGATAAAACGGGTAACACCGTCTTCAAAGTTGAGGGCTATGTTGTAGCTCATGATGCTCTCCTACCCATCACAGGTGATAGATATCAATCACCTGATTGATGTAATCGTTGTTCAGAATCACCTTTTTCTCGGTGATCAGCGGTTGCTCGCCACGGATATCCAGGGTGTAGAAGGAGGTACCGAAAAAGGTCTCCGTTTTGTGGTAGCGATGGCTGTGGGTCTGCCAGTTAAAACGCAGCGTCACGGTGTCGCCGGTCTGCTCCAGAATTTCCAGGTTGCTGGTCAGATGGGTGGTGCGCGGCTCCGGCAGAGAGCTGGCGCCGGAGCGCTCGGTCTTGATGCGGTACACGCGATCTTCCAGGCCTTCCCGGTTGGGGTAGTAGATCAGCGAGATCTCGGTCTGGGGATCTTCGGTCAGCTGATCCTCGTCGTCCCAGGCAGGCATCCAGTACACCACGTCCTTGCTGTAGCACTCCAGCCACTGGTCCCACTGACGGTCGTCCAGCAGACGGGCTTCCCGGAAGATAAAGGCCTGGATTTGTTCAACGCTCATGCTCATGCGGAAGCTTCCTGTTCGGTAATGGAAATCAGCTGGGCGCGCTCGGTTGCAACTGCTCGCAGCATCTCTTGTACCCAGTGCTGGTGGTGGGTTACATACAGGCCTTCATCCTCCGGCCTGGCACCGCTCAGTATTGGCTTGAGCCCGATGGCATCGGCGCCGGCATCCGGGCCGTCGATCCAGTGGGCGGCACCCCGGCTCATGTCATTCCACTTCAGGCCGCTGGCCTGGTAACCCTGCTGGCAGGCGCGGAACTCTTCCAGGTCATCGGGGGTGCCCATGCCGCTGACATTGAAAAAGTCTTCATATTGACGCAGGCGCTTGGCACGATCGGTGGCCGGTTCATTCTTCGGTGCCCAGCAATAGATGGTGATCTCGGTCTTGTTGACGGAGATGGGACGCAGCACCCGGATCTGGGTGGAGAACTGGTCCATCAGGTACACATTCGGGTACAGACACAGGTTTTTGGTGGTGTTGACGATGGCGTCGGCACGGGCGCCACCCAGTTCATTCTGCAGCCGCTCCAGGTGACTGAACACCGGGCGTACCTGGGGGTTGGTGAGCCGGGTCCACAGCATCATGTGGCCGTGTTCAAAGGAGTAAAAACCGCCTTCGTTGGACCAGCTTTTGGCGTCTACCGCCTCGGTGCCGCCCTTGTCGTAATTGCGCTGACCCATGGTGGACAGATAGTTCCAGTGCACCGTGCCCACGTGGTAGCCGTCGGCACCGTTCTCGGCGGTCAGCTTCCAGTTGCCTTCATAGGTATAGGTGGAACTGCCTCGCAGAATTTCGAGACCGTCTTCCGCCTGATCGACCATGTTGTCGATGATCTTGGTGGTTTCACCCAGGTATTCCTGCAGCGGCAGCACATCGGAGCTCAGGCTGCCAAACAGAAAGCCGCGGTAGGATTCGAACTTTGGCAGTTGCTTGAGATCGTGGGAGCCGTCGGTGCTGAAACTGTCCGGATAGCCGCCTTTCTTCTGGTCGCGGGCTTTCAGCAGCTTGCCGTCATTCTTGAAGGTCCAGCCATGGAAAGGGCAGGTGAAGGAAGCCTTGTTGCCGCGTTTTTTACGGCACAGGGTGGCGCCTCTGTGCGAGCAGGTATTCAGCAAGGCACGCAACTCGCCATCCTTGGTGCGGGTGATCACCACCGGCTGACGGCCTACCGTGGTGGTGTAATAATCGCCGGGGTTTTCCACCTGGCTTTCGTGCGCCAGGTAGACCCAGTTGCCTTCAAAGATGTGTTTCATTTCCAGGCCGAACAGTTCCTGATCGGTAAACACACTGCGGTCACAGCGGTAGTGGCCGGTTTGCGGATCGGCTTCCACTGCGGTCCGGATTTTCTGTTCGAGTCGGTTGAGTTGGCGAGTCATGTGTCTCACTCCATGTGATGTTACTGTCCGCTCCGCACTGAGCGGACCGGCTGGCTGCAGGCAGCGATAGGGTTATTCAGCAGTTTCCAGGGCGCGTTTGCGCTCGTGGCGCTGCTGATGCTCGGGTTTGCTGGTGCTCACCAGCTGGATATTGAACTCCACTTCGGTCACCGGTCCGGTTACACCATGGCGCTCACCGGCGGCGGACCGGGCGACCGGACGGGCGTCCACCACCAGCTCGTCACGGGTCGCAAAGGCGAAGTCGTCGTAGGTGTACTCGTCACCGGCCAGGTTGATCTGGGTGGTCAGGTGTTTGTGACCCGGGGCAGAGATAAAGAAGTGAATGTGGGCCGGGCGTTGTCCATGGCGACCGAGCTGGTTCAGCAGGGCCTGGGTGGAGCCTTCGGGCGGGCAGCCGTAACCGGACGGAATAATGGACTGTGCCACATAGCGGCCCAGGGCATCGGTCTTGATGCGGCGGCGCAGGTTGTATTCGCTCTGGCTCTGGTCGAAGTAGGAGTAGGCGCCCTTGAGGTCGGCATGCCAGACATCCACGGTGGCACCGGCCAGCGGGTTGCCCTGCTCATCGGTGACCACGCCGGTCAGCAGCATGATATCACCGGCCTGGGTGCCGTCATCCATGCGGGCGAAGCCGTCGCAGAGGGGGGCGCCGGCCACGTACAGGGGGCCTTCAATGGTGCGCGGGGTACCGCCGGCCAGGCCGGCCTGGGCGTCTTCGGCATCCATGCGGATGTCCAGGTACTTGTCCATGCCCAGGCCCGGGGCCAGCAGGGCAGCCTCACCGTTTTTACCCAGGTCGTTGATGTAATAGACCGCACTCCAGAACTCTTCCGGGGTGATGTCCAGGTCTTCAATTATCTGGAACACGTCGTGCATCACGCGGTGCACAATGGTCTTGATGCGGTCATTGCCGGCGGCCTGGTTCAGACCGGCCACTTTTTCCAGTAGTTCTTTGACTTCCTGCGTCTGCATGGTTTTGACGGACATGGCATTGCTCCTTGCTGATTTTTATTTGGTCTAGGGGTAACTCAGGTTATTTAGCGGTCATCCTGATGAATGGAAGACGGATGCCGGCACAGGGGGGCGACCGTGATATCCATGTAGGGAAACAGCGGCAGGGCGCTAATCAGGTCCTGCAGCTCGGCGTTGTCGGCCACATCAAAAATGCTGACGTTGGCGTAGCTGCCGGCGACCCGCCACAGGTGACGCCACTTGCCCTGGGTTTGCAGCTCCTGGGCGTAGGCTTTTTCCCGGGCCTTGATGTCGGCGGCCACCTCGGGGGACATGTCGTGGGGCAGATTGACCTTCATTTCGACTTTGAACAGCATGCTTTTCTCCTGTTACTCGTGGGTGGCGAGGGCTTAGTGGCGGCGGTATTCGGCCAGCTTGTCTTCATTGATGGTGACGCCCAGTCCCGGCCCTTCGGGCAGGGCGACGCCGTTGTTGTGGAAGTGCAGCGGCGTTTCCACGATGTCGTCCTTCAGCAACAGGGGGCCGAACATTTCGGTGCCCCAGTGCAGGGTGTCGAGGGTGGCCCAGGCGTGCAGGGAAGCGACGCTGCCGATGGTGCCTTCGAGCAGGGTGCCGCCATAGAGTCCGATGCCGGCGGCACTGGCCACATTGGCCACTTTCAGAGCCTGCAGGGGGCCACCGGCCTTGGCAATTTTCAGGGCGATGGCCCCGGCGAAGCCGGCGGAGGCCAGGGTGAACATGTCGCTGGCGTCGGCCACGGCTTCATCGGCCAGAATGGGCAGGTGGAACTTTTGTGCCAGGCGGACCAGGGCGGGGTAATCCTTCATCGGGGTGGGCTGCTCGACCAGGTCGATGCCGGCGGCCTGCAGTTCGGCCATGCCACGGGCGGCGGTGCTTTCATCCCAGGCCTGGTTGACGTCGACACGGACGCTGGCGCGGTCACCGACGGCGGCCTTGATGGCGGCGACGTGGCGAACGTCGTCCATCAGCGGTCGGCTGCCGATTTTCAGCTTGAAGTCGCAGTGTCGTTGCTCGGCGAGCAGGCGTTTGGCCTCATCGATGTCCGTCTGGGTATCGCCGCTGGCGAGGGTCCAGAGCACCGGTATGTGCTGGCGGATGGCACCGCCGAGCAGCTGGTGCAGGGGCTGGTTGAGGCGTTTGCCGAGCAGGTCGAGCAGGGCGGTTTCGATGGCGGACTTGGCCAGGTTGTTACCGCGGGCGGCGCGATTGAGCCTTACCCTTAAGGTATTGATGGCGTCTGCGGGCTGTCCCAGCAGCAGCGGCGCGAAGTAGGTATCGATGGTCAGCTTGACGCTTTCGGGGCTTTCGGGGCCGTAGGCCAGTCCGCCGATGGTGGTGGCTTCGCCGATGCCTTCCAGGCCGTCGGTGTCTAGCATGCGCACGATAACCATGGTCTGCACGGCCATGGTGGCCATGGAGAGCTGGTGCGGGCGGATGGTCGGAATGTCGACCAGTATGGCCTCGATGGAATGAATGGTTGCTGACATGTGACCTCTGCCGCCTTGGTGATAATGTTTTGTTGCAAGGAGGTTACATTTGCGCTGTCATACCCACCAATATTGATTAAGTCGCAAGCAATACCCTGGAGGTATGGATGGAGCTGAGGCACCTGCGCTATTTCATTGCGGTGGCGGAAGAGCTGAACCTGACCCGGGCGGCGGAGCGGCTGTATATCGCCCAGCCGCCGCTGACCCGCCAAATCAAGCAGCTGGAGGAGGAGCTGGGGGTGCAGTTGTTTATTCGCAAGGCGCGGGGGCTGGAGCTGACCCAGGGAGGACTGTATTTTCTGCAGCAGGCACGGACCATCATGGAGCGGCTGGAAGCCAGCATTGAGGGTACCCGGCAAATCGCCCAGCTGCGCAAGACGGTGTTTTCCATCGGCTTTGTGCCATCGGTATTTTACGGCCAGTTACCTTTTATGGTGCGCCGCTTAAGGCGTAACAAAAACCTGGAAATTGTGCTGCATGAGCTCAAGACCCAGGAGCAGGTGGAGGCGCTCAAGAGTGGAAAAATTGATATCGGTTTTGGCCGGGTGCGAATTGATGATCCGGATGTGGAGCAGGAGGTGCTGTTCAACGAGCCCCTTATCGCCGCTCTGCCGGCCTCTCATCCCCTGACCCGGCAGGCCCCGACCATGGCGCAGCTCGCCGAGGTGCCGATGGTGACTTTTCCCGCCGGCGCCGGCCCCAACTTTGCCGATATTGCTCAGGGTTTATTTCATCGCCGGGGTCTGAAGCTGCAAGTGATCCAGCAGGTCAATGATCTGCAGACGGCGCTGTCGCTGGTGGCCTCGGACATGGGTTTTGCCCTGGTGCCGGAGCAGGTGCACAAGTTGCAGCGGGAAGGGGTGGAGTTTGTCCCGGTAGCGGATGAGCAGCTCTCCATTCCGGTGATTGCCTCGCGACGTCGGGGCGAGAACCCCAACGCGGCGATGCGACTGGTGAATACCATACTGGCGGAACTGGTGGAAAACCGGCTGAGTGGGCGTTACCCCTGAGTTCGCCGTCGCGTTAACCCTGCAGTGTTTCCCGGATTTGCCTAGCTTTGTCCTGTAACAGCGGCAGAAACCGGCCGGTGAGAGTATCCATATCGACCCGGGCAGCATTGGTGCTGATGTTGATGGCACCGAGCAGCCTGCCCTGTTGATCGAAGGCCGGCACCGCCAGTGAACGCAGCCCCGAGTCCAGTTCCTGATCGACAATGGCATAGCCCTGCCGGCGCACCTGCTCCAGGGCCTGCTCCAGGGTTTTCCGGTCGGTAATGCTGTGTGCGGTATAGGCCTGTAACTGGACCTGATCCAGGTAGGCGTTCAACTGCACGTCGGGCAATTGGGCCAGCAGCACCCGGCCCATGGAGGTGTAGGCGGCCGGCAGCCGGGTGCCAACCGACAGGCGGATGGCCATCAGCCGGTGCTCGGCGGCAGAACGGGCGATGTAGACCACTTCGTCGCCGTCGAGCACGGCGAGGGAAGTGGACTCGCCGATCTCCCGGGTGATCTCTTCCAGGTAGTGCTGGATCACCATCCGGTAAGGGTTGGCGGCAAGAAAGGAATTTCCCAGTTGCAGCACTCTGGGGGTCAGGGCGAAGTGGCGTTGCTGTTTGTCCAGGTAGCCAAGGGCGTGCAGGGTCAGTAAGAAGCGCCGGGCCTTGGCCCTGTCCATACCGGTTTTTGCTGCCACTTCGCTCAGGGTCATACGGGGATGCTGCTGATCAAACGCCTGCAGTACTTCCAGCCCGCTTGCCAGAGCAGCCACGAAGTCCCTGTCCTGTGGGCTGAGTCTGTCGTCTGTGGTCATGAGTGTTGCTCCTGTGAGGAATGGGCCGGAATCCAGCTCGCATCATAGCAATAAGTTCGTATAACGAACATTTATTTTTCCATCCCTGGTTTCCGCTTTTTTTGTACAAAAAATAACTTCTTTATTTTCATGCTATTAGCTTCCCTTTCGAGATTTTTTGGACAAACAGGATTTGCCACCCAGGGTAAACCGGTGTAAACATGTTCGCAATGCAAACCCAAGTTCGCAATGTGAACTCATCACTTACCCAGGGAGGCGATACCCATGGCCCAATTCATGAGCCTGCACGACGCGGTCGCTCGTTACCTTCAGGACGGCGCTACCGTCGCCATGGAGGGTTTTACCCATCTGATCCCTTTTGCCGCGGGACACGAAATTATTCGTCAGGAAAAGCGTGGTCTGACCCTGATCCGCATGACCCCCGACATCATCTATGACCAGCTGATCGGTGCCGGCTGTGCCGAGCGGCTGATCTTCTCCTGGGGTGGTAACCCGGGTGTGGGCTCTCTGCACCGGCTGCGGGATGCGGTAGAAAAGGGCTGGCCCCACAAGCTGGAGATCCTGGAGCACAGTCATGCCGCCATGGCCTGTGCCTATGAAGCGGGAGCCGCCGGCCTGCCTCTGGCGGTGCTGCGCGGTTACATCGGTAGTGACCTGCCCAAGGTGAATCCGCAGATCCGTTTTATTGAGTGTCCCTTCACCGGCGAACGGCTGGCGGCGGTGCCGGCGGTGCGGCCCGATGTCAGCATCGTTCATGCCCAGCGTGCCGACCGTCAGGGCAACGTGCTGGTGTCCGGCATCGTGGGAGTGCAGAAGGAGGCGGTACTGGCCGCCCAACACAGCATTGTTACTGTGGAAGAGGTCGTCGACGACCTGCAGGCCGATGCCAACGCCTGTGTGATACCGGGCTGGGCCATTACTGCCATCGCCGAGGCCAAAGGTGGCGCGGCACCGTCTTACGCTCACGGTTATTACGAAAGAAATAACAGCTTCTACAAGGAATGGGACGCGATCTCCCGCGATCGTGACAGCTTTAATGAATGGCTGCAGCAGAACGTTTACAACGCAGGAGGGCAAGCCTGATGACTACCGAATATACCGCTTCCGAAATGATGACGGTGACCGCCGCGCGTGCCTTGAGCAACGGCATGACCTGCTTTGTGGGTATCGGCCTGCCCAGTGAGGCGGCCAACCTGGCCCGTCTGACCCACGCTCCTGAAGTGACCCTGATTTATGAATCCGGCACGCTGCAGACCCGCCCCGACATTCTGCCGCTGTCCATCGGCGACGGCGAACTGTGTGAGCAGGCGCTGACCACAGTGGCAGTACCCGAGATGTTCCGTTACTGGCTGCAGGGCGGTCATATCGATGTGGGTTTTCTCGGCACCGCGCAGATCGACCGTTATGCCAACCTCAACACCACCCTGATTGGTGACTACCAGTCACCCAAGGTACGCCTGCCCGGCGGCGGCGGCGCGCCCGAGATTGCTACCAACTCCAGGGAAGTGTTTATCACTCTCAAGCACTCACCACGGGCCTTTGTGGAAGCGGTGGATTTCATTACCACCCTGGGCTTTGGCCGGGACGGCAAGGGCCGTGACAATGTGCCCAATATTGGCAAGGGCCCGACCAAGGTGATTACCGACCTGTGTGTGATGGCCCCCGACGCCGACACCAGAGAGCTGATCGTACTTTCCCTGCACCCGGGCGTGACCCGTGAGCAGGTAACCGAGGCCACCGGTTGGCCGGTGCGCTTTGCCGACGAACTGGCGCTGACCCCGGAGCCGAGCGGTGAGGAGCTGACCATTCTGCGTGACCTCAAGGCCAGAACCGCCGAGCACCATGCCAGGCCGGTGGCCCGGGAGGGTGGCCAATGAAATCCGTTTATCTCTGTCACCCCCGCCGTACCGCTATTGGCCGCTTCGGCGGCACCCTGGCGGCGGTGCGCCCCGATGATCTGGCGGCCCGCGTGTTTGAAGCCGTGCTGGCCCAGGTCCCGGATCTGGATCCGGCGGCCATCGATGAAGTCATCATGGGTTGTGCCAACCAGGCCGGGGAAGACAACCGCAATGTGGCGCGTATGTCATCGCTGCTGGCGGGCCTGCCGGTCAGCGTGCCCGGCACTACCATCAACCGTCTGTGCGGCTCAGGCATGGATGCGGTAGGCACGGCGGTGCGCGCCATCAAGGCCGGCGAGCTGGATCTGGTGCTGGCCGGCGGCGTGGAATCTATGTCCCGCGCGCCTTTTGTGATGGGCAAGGCTGACAGTGCGTTCAGCCGTAATCAGGCGATTGAAGACACCACCATTGGCTGGCGTTTTATCAACCCGCTGATGAAAGCTCAGTATGGGGTAGATACCATGCCGGAAACGGCGGAGAACCTCGCCGAACAGTTCGGTATTTCCCGGGAAGATCAGGACGCCTTTGCCGCCCGCTCGCAGGAAAAGGCGGAAGTTGCCCAGCGCAGTGGTCGCTTTGCCGAGGAAATCGTGCCGGTGGAAATCCCCCGCCGCAAGCAGGAGCCGCTGATCTTCGCCGATGACGAGCACCTGCGGCCGGGCACCACCGTTGAGAAACTGGGCCGGTTGCCTGCGCCGTTCCGTGACGGTGGCAGTGTGACCGCCGGTAATGCCTCGGGAGTGAACGACGGTGCTGCCGCCATGCTGATTGCCAGCGAAGAGGCGGTAGCGCGTCATGGCCTCAAGCCGATGGCGCGGATACTGGGCATGGCGACTGCCGGGGTGGAGCCGCGTATTATGGGTGCCGGCCCGGTACCGGCGGTGCGCAAGCTGCTGGAACGCCATGGCCTGTCGATGGATGACATCGACTTGTTTGAGTTTAACGAAGCGTTTGCCGCCCAGGCTCTGGCCTGTATGCGCGAGCTGGGTCTGAAAGACGATGATACCCGGGTCAACCCCAATGGTGGTGCCATTGCGCTGGGCCATCCGCTAGGTATGTCCGGTGCCCGCCTGCTGCAAACTGCCGCCCATGAACTGCACCGGCAGAACAAGCGACTGGCCTTGTGTACCATGTGTGTGGGTGTAGGTCAGGGAATTGCCACCCTGATTGAACGGGTTTAAGGCGAGACTCTTATCAGTTGGAGGCACAATGTCATTTCTGAACATAAACGATCGTGCTGTGGGCTACCGCCTGCTGGGCGACCCTTCTCGGCCGCTGGTGGTACTGGCGCATCCCCTGGGCATGACTCAGGCAGTGTGGGACGACCTGCTGCCGGAACTGTTGCCCCGTTACCGGGTACTGAGCTGGGATCTGCCCGGCCATGGCAGCAGCGCAGCCTGGCGTGATGAGCGTATTACCCCCGCTGCTCTGGCGGAGGAAGTGCTGGCCCTGGTCGAGATGGCTGGTGGCGGACGGTTTCACTTTGTCGGCACCTCTATCGGTGGCGTGATTGGCCAGCAATTGCTGAGCACCAATGCCGGCCGCCTGCTCTCTGCCACCCTCACCAATACCGGTGCGGTCATCGGCACCGCCGAGGCCTGGCAGGCACGGGCAGGAGCTGTACGTGAAAATGGTCTGGCAGTGATGGCAAACGAGATTGTTCCGCGCTGGTTCGGGCCGCTGGCCTGTGAGCGTGAACCGGCCCTGCAGCCGGGCTGGAGCACCATCATGGGCCGGGGCAATGCCAACAGCTACGCCCTGCTGTGCGAGATGCTGGGGGCCAGCAACTTCAGTGAACAGCTGAAAGAACATGATGTGTCGTTGCTGCTGGTTGGTGGTCGTGATGACGTCGCCACCCCGCCGGAATCCCTGGAACACCTGGCCTGCTGTGCCGGGGCGGACGCACCGGTGATCCTGGAACAGGTGGGCCACGTGCCCTCGGTAGAAGCACCGGCGCAGTTTGCCGAGCTGCTGCTTAAACATATCGGCTGATTGCTGGTGTGATCTCCGCCTGCGCGGAGATCACGGCCTGCTGCACAGGGCTGTCAGCCACTGGTAAAAAGGCCTGCAAATGCAGGCCTTTAGTCTGATGGTCAGGTCGATGCCAGTTCTGCTATCCACAGCCTGCTGCTGCGATGTCATCTCCGCGCAGGCGGAGATCCATGGCATGTTGCACAGGGCTGCCAGCCGTTTTGTTGCTGATCATCAACCGGAGTGATCAGAGGTTGGCCAGATGATTACCGTCTTACTCTTGAAACAATTGGTAAACACCTTTCGCAACAGCAAGATCAAAGTGGGCGGCACCTACAGATTTGAAGATGGTGATCTCATCCTCTTTGCGGGTATAGGGGGTATCCAGCAGATTATTGAGAGAGCCGGTCACTTTATTAAAATTCCAGATGCCCTGGTTTTCTGCGTCAATCAGTTCACCTGCCTCTGCTTTTACACCGTCCAGGTCGTCAACATAAATGGCATCGGCCTGTGGAATCAGGTTTACAGGGATCTCCCGCATTTCAGGTAAATAGCTTCCTACGCCCATAATGTGGGTGCCAGGTTTGACTGCTGCCGCCGAGAAAACATCTTGGGTAGAGCGTGTTGCACAGCAGACCACGTCAGCATTGGCAACGGCTTTATCAGCATCGGTAACGATTTCAGTTCTGGCTTTAACGCCAAATCTTGCTAAACGATCTGCGAAGTCTTGTGCTTTTTCTGGTGTTCGGTTAACCAGGAAAATAGTCTCAATAGGGAGTGTTTCCAGTACACCCAGAACCTGTTCAAAGGCCATGGCACCGGTGCCGATAACGGCCAAAGTCTTGCTGTCCTGACGGGCCAGATATTTGCAGGAAATAGCACTCAGGGCTCCGGTGCGCAGACGGGTAAGATAGGAGCCATCTATAAGACTAAGGTGCTCGCCGGTTTGCAGCTCGGTCAGCAAAATTTTGCCTTGGGTGGTTGGCAGGTTTTGCTCCGGATTAAGGGGAAAGATGGAAACTATTTTTATTGCACCAAATTCATTTCCATCCGAGCAGGGCATATAAAGAACAGACCCATTTTTATCTTTTACTGGAATAACAGTCCGGTGAGGATTGATAATGCGACCAGCTGAAATCATGCGAAGTATGTTTTCTACATCTCGAACAGCATGCTTCATATGATAAAATTGCTGAATCTCGGATTCATTGATGATTTTCATATAGGGTTTCTCCTGTAATGAAAAGCCCGGACTTAATCCGGGCCAGGATAATGATGTCAGTATGCTGGCTGAGGTGCTCTTTGAGGTGCTTGGGCTTTAATCGAGCAGATAGAAAGCAGCGAAATGAGAGCGGTAAAAATTATGTAAATAGATACTGGCACATAAGAGTTGTCAAAGGTGGCAAGCAGCGCGGTTGCTACCAGTGGCGCTGTTCCGCCGGCAATGGCGGCACCAATCTGGTAACCCAGAGAAACACCGGTATAGCGTACCTTGGCATCAAAGATTTCAGAAAACATGGTGCCTAGAACCGCTGTTATTGGTGCCCAGATAATTCCCAACCCAATAACGGTTGCTATTACCAGAAGGGTGACACTGCCCTGGTGGAGCAACCAGAAGTAGGGGAAGGCATAGGCCATCATTGCCAGGGTGCCGGCAACATACATTTTTTTACGTCCTATACGGTCGGATAGAGCCCCCATAATAGGAATAAGTATGGTGGTTACCACAGTGGCAATCATAACGGCTCCCAGCGTAGCGGAACGCGAGAAGTTAAGATTGGTTGTGGCATAAGAAACAATAAAGGTGCTGAAAATATAGAAAGGCGCTGTTTCTACTACTTTGGCTCCAATGGTAATTAACACTTCTCGCCAGTGGTAACGCAGTGTTTCAACTAAGGGAATCTTAGGGATCTCACCACTGTTTTTAACGGCCTGGAACTCGGGTGTTTCGTCTATTCCTTTACGGATCCAGAGTCCGAATACAACAAGCAGGGCGCTTAGAATAAAGGGTACACGCCATCCCCAGGTCATAAAGGAATCTTCAGGCAGTAAATTCATAATCCAGAGGGCGAGTGTTCCCATCACCATACCAATGGTGACGCCCATTTGTGGAATGGAACCGAAGAAACCGCGCTTTTCCGGTGGCGCATATTCAGTGGCCAGCAGCAGTGCACCACCCCATTCGCCACCGATGCCCAGCCCCTGGATAAGGCGCAGTGTAATCAGCAGTATGGGAGCGGCAACACCAATGGCTTGATAAGTAGGCAGCAACCCCATGGCAAAGGTTGATGCCCCCATCAGGCTTAAGGTAATAACAAGGGTTTTCTTGCGTCCAATGCGGTCACCGATATGACTGAATATTATTCCACCAAAGGGGCGGATAAAGAACGATAAAGCAAAGGAGGCATAAGCTATGATCAAGCCGAGTGTTGGGTCGTCACTGACAAAGAATATTTGATTAAAAACGAGTGCGGCCATGGTGCCGTACAGAAAGTAATCAAACCATTCGATTGAGCTGCCGACCAGGCTGGCAATCAGCACCCGCCGTGTTTTTTTATCCATTATGTTTCCTCATCATCCACTGAATTGAAGTTACACTTCAATTTCATCCTAGGTAGATGTTAATTTTTTGTCAACAATATTTTCGTTGATAGTATGATGGAGGAATATGGGACGAAAATGCTGAAGTTGCGGGAGATTTTGTGTGTTAGGCGAGCAGTTGAAGAAGATTCGCAAGGAAAAAAAGTTAACGTTGAAAGCTCTTTCAGAGGGAGCGGGAGTCTCGATCAGCTTTCTGTCACAGGTTGAACGGGGCAAGTCAAGCGTTACGCTTGAGTCCTTACGTAAAATTGCAGAGGTGTTGGAGGTGAATCCCAGTATCTTTTTTGCGGAATCAGAACGATCACTTGAGAATGTTTCTTTTTACTATGAAGATCTGGCGGCTTCCTTTCCCAACCCCGAATTCCACCCCATTCTGGTGACCCTTGAGCCGGGGCAAAGCGAGGGAGAACCTTTTTCCCATATAGGTCATGAGTTTGTGTTTGTAGTAAAGGGCTCTTTGACTTTACAGCTGGGGCAGGAAAAGATGACTCTCGAGTCTGGGCAGTCACATTTCTACTCATCCAACCAGGCCCACTATTGGTATAACTACACCGAAAGCCCGATCCTGTTTCTGGTGGTCTCTTCGCGTTGAGCCGGGCGCTGACCCCAGATCAGAACTGCTATCCGATTCCTGCTTCTGCCGTAGGGTCATCTCCGCGCAGGCGGAGATCCATGGCCTGTTGCACAGGGCTGTCAGCCGTTTGTAAAAAGGCCTGCATTTGCAGGCCTTTTCAGTATCAGCGATTCACCCTCAGGAAGCGGGCTTTTCCTGCTTCTCCGGAACCAGCGGAATGGCCGGCTTGGCGATGAGTGAGCGGGTGTCCTCAATGGCTTCGGTCAGGATCACCTGAATGTGCTGGCCCAGCTCGTATACCGGCTGTTTGTCGAGGTAGACACGGCCGTCGTCCCAGCTGCATTCCAGCCGATCCCGGTTGGGCAGGATCAGGGAAGAAGGCATGAATACCACGGCCCCGTTTTCCTGCAGACGCAGTTTTACGCCGCCCCGACCGATATCGATGATTTCGGCATCAAAGGCATGACCGTTGGCAACGGCCGGCTGCAGGTAGCGTACATACAGCCAGTCGGCGATGTCACGCTCGGCACGGCGGTGCATGCGACGCTGTTCCGACAGGTGAACTGCCAGTTCGGCATTGGGGGCATGAGCATCATGGGCTTTTTCGGCCAGAATGGCCTTGATCAGCCGGTGGTTAATGATGTCGCCGTATTTACGAATGGGTGAGGTCCAGGTGGCGTAGGCATCCAGACCCAGGCCGTAGTGCTCGCCAGGCGTCACGCTCATGGCAGCAAAAGACTGGAAGCGGCGTACCCGGTTGTCCAGATAGCTGGTGTCGCGGGAATCCAGCCAGCGGCGCAGCTCGCAGAACCCTTCCAGGGTAGTGAGTTTTTCAGGATCTACCGGAGCCTCGTGCTCCTTCAGCAGCTCCTGCAGCTGGGTCAGTTTTTCTTCGTCGAAGCCGGCATGTACGTTAAATACACCGGTGCCACAATGCTTGGTCAGCCAGTTGCCGCAGGCCAGGTTGGCGGCAATCATGGACTCTTCCACCATCAGGTTGGCAATGCGGCGGTGATCGGCATGAATGGCTACTACGTTGCTGGCGTCATCCAGCTCAAAGCGGAAGTCGGGACGATCCGGGAACACAATGGCGTGGGTGCTGCGCCAGTTGTTGCGGGCGCGGGTCAGATCAGTGAGATCGCGCAGCTGTCCGGCAATCACCTCGCTCTCGGGCTGCCAGTCACCGGTGCCTTCCACCCAGTCGGAGACCTTGCTGTAGGCCAGACGGGCATGGGAGCGAATGCGGGCGGCGAAAAAGTCGGCGTCATCGGCCACTTTACCATCAGCGTCGATATGAATGCGGGCACACAGGGCGTGGCGGTCTTCCCCTTCTTTCAGAGAACACAACTCGTCAGCCAGAGTGCGTGGCAGCATGGGGATATTGCGGCCCGGCAGATACACGGTAAAGGCACGTTCGGCGGCAACCTTGTCCATCTCGCTGTCGTGGGCAACATAGGCAGTGGGGTCGGCAATGGCGACCAGCAGCTCCCAGCCACCATCGTCGAGCTTTTTCACGCTGAGGGCGTCGTCCATATCCTGAGTGGACTCGCTGTCGATGGTGAAAAAGGGCACGTCGGTCAGGTTCTGGCGGGGCAGGGTTTCTTCCAGCAGATCCCATTCATCCCGATCCTGCGGTGCCTGATTGGCCAGGCTGTTGCGGGCCAGCACTACCCACCAGGGGGCGATAGGATCGTCTACGCCGGCGATCAGCTCGACAACGTCGGCAAAAAAGCCGTTATCTTTCAAGGCGTGACGCTTGAGCTCCGCCAGTACCCAGTCGCCTTCCTTCAGGTCCTTGTCGTTCATCCCCTTGATGGTACGGGCCTTGATGGCGTCTTTCATCAGCGGGTGATCGGGCACGATATTGAGCCGGTCACGGAACCACTTCACCCGAGCCACAAAACGGGTCAGGCCGGGCTCGATCAGGGTCTCGGGCTCGACCAGTTCCTTGTCGTTTTCGGTGCGCAGCACGGCGGTAATGTGATCGCCATGCATGACTTTTTTCATGTGCGGCGGCGGAATAAAGTAGCTTTCCTTGTCACTGACTTCGAGAAAGCCAAAGCCTTTGGAGGTGCCTTTGACCATGCCTTCCTTGGTGGGAAGGGTATCGCGGATTTGTTGCTTGAGCTGGGCCAGCAGGGGATTGTCTTGAAACATGAGTTTGGGAACCTGTCGAAATATCGGCCTGACTATACGGATTTACCCTCAGGATGCCAAGAAAACCTTGCCTTTTGCACCAGTTTGGTGCGTCGTTTATGCCGGTTTTATAGACAGTCAGGGCCATAAATCAGGGTGAGGTGCTGTGGGTCCGGCTGGCCTTGCGTGGTAACGCCGCTGTGCAGCAGATAACGCAGGCCGTCGAGCAGGGCAGGGCGCTCCGGGGTCAGCTCGCCCGCCAGTTGTGCGATATGCTGGTGTGCCAGGCCGCTTTCCAGATTGCCTGCCAGCATCACCTTTAACCCTTTGGCCCGGGCGGCGTTTGCAAGCTGCCGGCACAGCGCCGGTTCACCCAGCAGGGAAGGGCGCAGCACCAACGCCTTGAGCTCTTCAAAAACGGCGGGTGTTCCGTTGCCGCACCGGTCGGCGCTGAGTGCCACCGGCCAGCCGTGTTCCCGGGCCAGTGCACGGGTTATTGCTTCATCCGCACCGGGATCCAGCAGCCAGTCAACGGATCGGCCGTCAATGTGTCGCCACAACCCGATAAGCTGCTGTTCGTTTAACCGGCCGCCGGCATCCAGTATCAGCCTGAGCCCGGGTACCAGGATGGACAACTCCCGGACCAGGCCGGCGTCAAACTGCACATCGCCGGTCAGAGTCAGCCAGGCCTGGGTGGGATGCACCCGGCGGCAGCGCCAGGCGCGGATAATGCTTTCCCGTTCACCTTCCAGCAGCGGCAGGCTGGTGGCGGGAGAAGTAACCAACGGGGTTTGGGCACAGCCCAGCCCAAAACGCACCCAGGGAAGGGTGGCGTTGGGCTCCAGGCCAGCATCCAGTTGTTCGCTGGCGGCCAGCAGTTCGGTTTCGGTAGCCGCGGGATCGGCGGTGGCAGACGGAGCGACCTCGCCCCAATGCCCGTTCATGTTTACATAAAAGCCATGGCGGCGACGCAGGGCTATGCCATCGATTACTTTTTCCTTGGTCAGCGGCAGGGAGTAGCGGTAAACGGAAACAGACATGGGGTGGTTCTCATTCATTTACTTTTACATAAAGGTAACATGCTGTTCAGGCGAGCGACAGTGGTGTTTATTGCAGGGGCAGGTGAGTATCATCAGGCCAATATTTAACGCGGGAATTCTTTTTATGCCCCTGAAAACCTGGCTGCTGGCCATTCGTCCCAAAACTCTGCCGCTGGCAGTGGCATCCATTGTGCTGGGCGCGGCGTCTGCCGGTACTGTGGTGCCTGGCATATTGGTACTGGCATTGCTGACAGCGCTGCTGTTGCAGATAGTGTCCAATCTGGCCAATGACTATGGTGATGGTGTGCGTGGTACCGACGGCGCTGAGCGCATCGGGCCGGTGCGGGTGCTGGCCTCGGGGCAAGTGTCCCCGCTGCAGTTGCGCCGGGCCATGATACAGGTAACAGCGGCGTCGCTGGCAAGTGGGCTGGCCCTGCTGGCGCTGGCGTTGGGCTGCGATGTTTCTGCCTGGCTCGGTTTTCTACTGTTGGGTGCACTATCGGTGCTGGCTGCCCTGGGTTATACCCTGGGCCGGCGTCCCTATGGTTACCTGGGGCTGGGAGATGCGGCGGTGTTTGTGTTTTTTGGCCTGGTGGCGGTGCTGGGCACCGGCTGGCTGATGCGGCCCGAGCTCACCGCTACCGGCGGTTGGGCGGCGCTGGTGGCGGGGCTGCTGTCGATGGCGGTGCTCAATATCAACAATATTCGTGATATGGCAGGGGACCGCGCCGCCGGCAAACGTACCCTGGCATTGCGGCTGGGGCTGCACCGGGCCCGGGCCTGGCAGGGGGCGGTGCTGGCACTGGCAGTGCTGGCCGCCGAGCGGCTGATGACCGGCTGGGGCTATGTAGCGCTGGCAGGACTGTGGCCACTGGCGCAAGGGTTCAGGCTGGTGCTGACCCGCGAGGGGGCCGAGCTGAATCGGGCACTGGCGCTGACCGCCAGGGGGACCCTGATATTGACCACCGGGCTGGCATTGGGGCTGGCGGCGGCCTGAACCTGCAGGGGGGCGTGCAATGTCGTCGGCCAAAGCGCACTGCTTCTCCGGCACGCCATAAACCCTTCCATGGGGGCTCCGTTGCGCCATCCATGGCGCAAAGGGCACGGCGAAGCAGACACCCTTTGTCCTCCTTGGAATGCATGAAGCTGACTGACAGCAAGCAGACAGCACCGATGTTGCACGAAGTAGCAGTGGGGATTACCGGAGCCGACCGTTACATGCCATGGACGGCATGTGCCGAGCGCCCCATGGATGGGCTTGAAGCGTGTCGGCGGAGTGTAACCGCACCGATACTTCGTATTGAGGGGTGGCAGGTCATTCACCATCAGCCGCTTATGCAAAAAAGTAATGACCCGATGCCTTTTCGGCCGCCGGATGGCAACGAATCACCTTTGATTTTGTGAACTCGGTCTGGTTATACTGCGCTCATCTTGTCGGAGTGCCCTTACGGGCTGAGACCGCGAACTGCGGGATCCGTTGAACCTGATCAGGCTAATACCTGCGAAGGGAAGCAAGTAAGAACCAGCCACCGGATGTACGCCGGTTCTTTCTCAACACTCCCGACAAGCATTTTCACCCTATGGACGCAAAGTGAGATTGCTATGTCAAAAAAAGTAAACCGTCGTGAAGTTCGCAGCCAGGCCCAGGAATACATTC
This sequence comes from Oceanimonas baumannii, assembly GCF_002245495.1. Classification (GTDB taxonomy): domain Bacteria; phylum Pseudomonadota; class Gammaproteobacteria; order Enterobacterales; family Aeromonadaceae; genus Oceanimonas; species Oceanimonas baumannii. Next base: position 165,312 of record NZ_NQJF01000009.1, on the reverse strand, counting down.
ACAACCTGAAGGGCGAACCCTTTCCGAATTCTTCCCGTATCTACCTCGAAGGCTCACGCCCGGATATGAAAGTCGCCATGCGTGAAATCGCCCTGGCCGACAGCTTCAAGGGCGGCAGCGAAGAAAACCCGATTTTCGAGCCCAATGCGCCAGTGCCGGTGTATGACACCTCCGGAGCCTACGGTGATCCCGAGTCCGAAATCGATGTACGTCAGGGTCTGCCTCAGCTGCGTCAGCAGTGGATCCTGGAACGTAACGATACCGAAGAACTGGAAAGCGCCACCTCCCACTTTACCCAGCAGCGCATGGCCGACGACGGCCTGGATCACCTGCGTTTCGAGCACCTGCCCAAGCCGCGCAAGGCCAAACTCGGCCAGTGCGTCACTCAGATGCACTACGCCCGCAAAGGCATCATCACCCCCGAGATGGAATACATCGCCATTCGCGAAAACATGGGCCGGGAGCGGGTGCGGGACGAGCTGCTGCTCAAGCAGCATCCGGGCGAGAGCTTCGGTGCCAACCTGCCGGAAAACATCACCCCTGAGTTCGTGCGCAAGGAAGTGGCCGAAGGGCGCGCCATCATTCCCGCTAACATCAACCACCCGGAAGCCGAGCCCATGATTATCGGCCGCAACTTCCTGGTGAAGATCAACGCCAACATCGGCAACTCGGCGGTGACTTCTTCCATCGAGGAAGAAGTGGAAAAACTGGTTTGGTCCACCCGCTGGGGTGCCGATACCGTGATGGACCTGTCCACCGGCCGCTACATTCACGAAACCCGTGAGTGGATCCTGCGCAACAGCCCGGTGCCCATCGGTACCGTACCCATCTATCAGGCGCTGGAAAAGGTGAACGGCGTAGCCGAAGACCTGAACTGGGAAGTGTTCCGCGACACTCTGATCGAACAGGCCGAGCAGGGCGTGGATTATTTCACCATTCATGCCGGCGTACTGCTGCGTTATGTGCCCATGACCGCCAAACGCGTGACCGGTATCGTGTCCCGCGGTGGTTCCATCATGGCCAAGTGGTGTCTGACCCACCACAAGGAAAGCTTCCTGTACGAGAATTTCCGCGAGATCTGTGAAATCTGTGCCGCCTATGACGTTTCCCTGTCGCTGGGTGACGGCATGCGTCCGGGCTCGGTGGCCGATGCCAACGACGAAGCTCAGTTCGCCGAACTGTATACCCTGGGTGAGCTGACCAAGATTGCCTGGGAATACGATGTACAGGTGATCATTGAAGGTCCCGGCCACATCCCCATGCACATGATCAAGCGCAACATGGAAGAGCAGCTCGAGCACTGCCATGAAGCTCCCTTCTATACCCTGGGTCCGCTGACCACCGACATCGCTCCGGGTTACGATCATTTTACCTCCGGCATCGGTGCAGCGCTGATTGGCTGGTATGGCTGTGCCATGCTCTGTTACGTTACACCCAAGGAGCACCTGGGCCTGCCCAATAAGGAAGACGTTAAACAGGGCCTGATTACCTACAAGATCGCTGCCCATGCCGCCGACCTGGCCAAGGGCCACCCGGGTGCCCAGATCCGCGATAACGCCATGTCCAAGGCGCGCTTCGAGTTCCGCTGGAACGACCAGTTCAACCTGGCTCTGGATCCGGAAACGGCGCGGGCATACCACGATGAGACCCTGCCTCAGGAATCGGGCAAGGTGGCGCACTTCTGCTCCATGTGCGGACCCAAGTTCTGCTCCATGAAGATCACCCAGGACGTGCGCGACTACGCTGCCAGCCTGGAGAACAACATTCAGGTGCAGCTGGTGGGCATGGACGGCCAGCCTGAACTGGTGCAGGCCGGCATGGCGAAGATGTCGGAAGAATTCAAGAAACGCGGCGGTGAACTGTATCACCAGGCCGACAAACTGGAGCAAGAATCTCTATGACCAAACCCATTGTCTGGACCATTGCCGGTTCCGACTCGGGTGGCGGGGCCGGCATTCAGGCCGACCTGCACACCATACAGGCACTGGGCGGCCACGGCTGCTCGGTGATCTCCGCCATCACCGCCCAGAATTCGGTATCGGTGTCCATGGTGGAGCCGGTGCTGATGCAGGCCTTTACCAGCCAGCTGGTATCCCTGTCCACCGACATGCAGGCCGCTGCCATCAAGATTGGTCTGCTGCCGGGCGGACTGCGTGCCGAGGTATTGGCACGTTACCTGAAAGAATACCGTCGCCAGTGGCAGCCTTGGGTGGTACTGGACCCGGTGGCGATTGCCAGCACCGGTCAGTCCATGGCCGAGCCCAATCTGCTGCCGGCCATCAAGCAGCATCTGCTGCCGGAAGTGGATCTGATCACCCCCAACGCCATAGAGCTGGAAGCACTGTCGGGCATCACGCCCGACTCTCCTCAGGCCTTGCGCGCTGGTGCCGCCGCCCTGCGGGAAATGGGCGTGGGTGCCGTACTGGTCAAGGGTGGGCACCTCGACTGGGCCGGCGATCAGGCTATCGACTTCTACAGTGACGGCGAGCGGGAGATCTGGCTGGCCAGCCCGCGCCTGGAAACCCGCCACGGTCATGGCACCGGCTGTACTCTGTCGTCGGCCATTGCCACCGCCGTGGCCCAGGACTACCCGATTGAAGACGCCCTGGTACTGGCCAAGGCTTATGTCAATCAGGGCCTGAAAGCCGCCGAAGGCGTCGGTGCCGGTGCCGGTCCGGTGGCCCATCTGGGCTGGCCCACCAGGCTGGAAGACTTCCCCGCCGTGGTGATGCCGGGCAGTGCCCTGGCGGAGCAACTGGGTATCAGTGGTCCGCATCCCCAGGGTGCCTTTGCCGCCATGGACACTCACAAGCTGGGTTTGTACCCGGTGGTGACCACGGTTGCCTGGCTGGAGAGACTGCTGGAACAGGGCGTGCGCACTCTGCAGCTGCGTATCAAGGACAAAGCCGACGCCGAAGTGGTGGAAGATATCAAGGCCGCCGTTGCGCTGGGCCGGCGTTACAACGCCCGGCTGTTTATCAACGATTACTGGCGGCTGGCCATTGAGCACAACGCCTACGGCGTGCATCTGGGGCAGGAAGATATTGAAGTGGCAGATCTGGAAGCCATTCGCGCTGCCGGCCTTAAGCTGGGGCTTTCGACCCACGGCTATTATGAAATGTTGCGGGCCCGGGAGCTGAAGCCGTCCTATCTGGCCTTAGGGCATATTTTCCCTACCAGAACCAAAGACATGCCGTCCCGCCCGCAGGGCCTGGAGCGGCTGCACCGCTATGTGGCGTTGATGCAGGACGAATTCCCGCTGGTAGCGATTGGCGGCATCAGCAAGGACAGAGTTCCTCTGGTAGCACAAACCGGTGTGGGCAGTATTGCTCTGGTCACCGCTATTACCGAGGCGGCCGATCCGGACGCGACCACCCGGGAACTGCTGCACATGGTGGAGGGCTAAACATGCTCAGCGATAGCGAATTCATGCGATACAGCCGGCATCTGTTGCTGGAAGAGGTGGGTGAGGAAGGGCAGCTCAGGCTGAAGAACGCCTCCGTGCTCATCGTCGGTCTGGGCGGGCTGGGCTCGCCGGCATCTCAATATCTGGCGGCGGCCGGGGTCGGTACCCTGTGGCTGGCCGACTTCGACCAGATCGAGGTCAGCAACCTGCAGCGCCAGACCCTGTATGACGTTGACAGCCTGAAAATGGCCAAGGCCGAAGTGGCCCGGGAAAAGCTGCAAAAGCTGAACCCGGAGATCGAGCTGGTGGCAGTCAATCAGAAGATGGACGCGCACAGCCTGGCCGGCTTTGTGGCCGAGGTGGATCTGGTACTGGACTGCACCGACAACATGACGGTGCGCCAGGCCCTGAACGCTACTTGTCATGCTCAGGGCAAACCCCTGCTGGTGGGTGCGGCCATTCGCTTTGAAGGCCAGCTGCTGGCGCTGGATCCGTCCCGCGACCATGGATGCTATCGCTGCCTGTATGGCCCGGAAATAGAGGAGCGGCTGACCTGCAGCAATGCCGGGGTGATTGGCCCCGTGGTGGGCACCATTGGCCTGTTGCAGGCACTGGAAGCCATCAAGTATTTAACCGGCACCGGCACCGTGCCCTGGGGGGAACTCAAGCTGTTCGACGCCAAGGCACACCGCTGGCACAGCCTCAAGGTGCCGAAGGATCCGGCCTGTCCGGTATGTGGACCCAAGGGGAGCTAACACCATGCACATTATTCTGAACGACGAACAACATCCCCTGACTGAGGGAACCACTCTGGCGCAGCTGCTGACCGAACTGGAGCAGGACAAGCCCGGGGTGGCAGTGGCGCTCAACCGCGAAGTGGTGGCGCGCAGCCAGTGGGCCGAGCAGCAGCTCGCCCACAACGACAACATTACCCTGTTCCACGCCATTGCCGGAGGCTGAAATGAGTCTGAAGATTGCCGATAAAACCTTTGAATCCCGCCTGTTTACCGGCACCGGCAAGTTTGCCAACGGCCGTCTGATGCAGGACGCCCTGTCCGCCTCCGGCTCGCAACTGGTGACCATGGCGCTGAAACGGGTGGATCTGAAAAACCACAGCGACGACATTTTGCCGCCACTGCTGGAGCTGGGCGTGAACCTGCTGCCCAACACCTCCGGCGCCAAGGATGCGGACGAAGCCCTGTTTGCCGCCCGTCTGGCCCGGGAAGCCCTGGGTACCCACTGGCTCAAGCTGGAAATACACCCGGATCCCAAGTATTTGCTGCCCGATCCCATCGAGACCCTGAAGGCTGCCGAGCAGCTGGTGAAGGAAGGCTTTGTGGTGCTGCCTTACTGCGGTGCCGATCCCGTACTGTGCAAGCGGCTGGAAGAAGCAGGTTGTGCCGCCGTTATGCCTCTGGGTGCCCCCATCGGCTCCAACAAAGGCCTGGTGACCCATGACTTCCTGGAAATCATTATTGAGCAGTCCAATGTACCGGTGGTAGTGGATGCCGGCATCGGTGCGCCCAGCCACGCCGTCTATGCTATGGAGCTGGGTGCCGATGCCGTGCTGGTGAACACCGCCATTGCCGTAGCCGGTGACCCCGTGGTCATGGGTGATGCCTTCCGCCGGGCAGTGATTGCCGGTCGTATGGGCTACGAAGCGGGTCTGGCCGGACAAAGCCAGCAGGCCCAGGCTTCCAGTCCGCTGACGTCCTTCCTGGAGACCCTATGACTTTCTTCGATGTCTGGTCATCCATGGACTGGGATGACATCAAAATGAGCATCTACGGCAAGCAGCCCAGAGATGTGGAGCGGGCGCTGGCCAAGCCCAAGCGGGATCTGAACGACTTTATGGCGTTGATCTCGCCGGCAGCCGAGCCTTACCTCGAGCAGATGGCTCAGCAGTCGTACCGGCTGACCCGGCAGCGCTTTGGCAATACCGTAGGTTTTTACATTCCCCTGTATCTGTCCAACCTGTGTGCCAACGACTGTACCTATTGCGGCTTTTCCATGAGCAACCGGCTCAAGCGCAAAACCCTGAGTGCTGAGGAAATCGAGCAGGAATGTCTGGCTATCAAGGCCATGGGCTTCGATACCGTGCTGCTGGTTACTGGTGAGCATGAGGGCAAGGTAGGTCTGGAGTATTTCAAGGAAATGCTGCCCATCATCAAGCGCCACTTCAGCTACGTGATGATGGAAGTGCAGCCGTTGCCTCAGGAAGAATACGCCGAGCTGCGCCAGTACGGCCTCGACAGTGTGATGGTGTATCAGGAAACCTACCAGCACCTGACCTACGACGAGCACCATATTCGCGGCAAGAAAAAGGACTTTCGCTGGCGTCTGGAAACCCCGGATCGCCTGGGTAAGGCCGGCATCGATAAAATCGGCCTCGGTGCCCTCTACGGTCTGGAAGACTGGCGTACCGACAGCTTTTATACCGCCTCGCATCTGCGCTACCTGCAGAAGCACTACTGGAAGACCCGCTACTCGGTATCGTTCCCGCGGCTGCGGCCCTGCACCGGCGGCCTGCAGCCCAAGTCGATCATGACCGACCGCCAGCTGGTGCAGCTGATCTGCGCCTACCGCCTGCTCGATGGCGAGCTGGAGCTGAGCCTGTCGACCCGGGAAGCCCAGGAATTCCGCGACAAGGTGATCCCCCTTGGTATCACCAGTATCAGCGCCGGCTCCAAGACCCAGCCGGGTGGTTATGTAGAGAACGTTAAGGAAGAACTGGAACAGTTCGAAATCGACGACGAACGCACCCCCGCCGAGGTGGCCCGGGCCATTGCCGCCACCGGTCTGCAGCCGGTATGGAAGGACTGGGATAACAGCTACTCTGCCAGCCGGTAAGGTGTTGTTGGGCTGTTGTCATCCCCGCATTTCTAATGAAATGTCGTCGCCCCCGCGCAGGAACGTCATCCTCAGCGAAGGCGGGGGCCCATTCAGCAAACAGCGCGGTATCTGACACCGTGCACCTCTGTACTGGATGCCCATCTTCATGGGCATGACCAGGGTTGGAGGCGTGCGATGGCGTCGTCCCACACAGGAACGTCGCCCCCGCGGAGGCGGGGGGCCATTCCGCAAACAGCACTGTATCTGACACCGTGCACCTCTGTACTGGATGCCCGTCTTCATGGGCATGACCAGGGTTGGAGGCGCGAGATGGCGTCGCCCCACACAGGAACGTCGCTCCCGCGCAGGAACGTCATCCCCAGCGAAGGCGGGGCCCATTCAACAAACAGCGCGGTATCTGACACCGTGCCCCTCTGTGCTGGATGCCCATCTTCATGGGCATGACCAGGATTGGAGGCGCGTATACGGGGACGGGGTAAGTGTTCCGTGTGACACCATTCCCGCAAAACGACGATCCGGGTCGCCGGTTAGACAACAGGCATGGAAGTTAAGGAATGTAACGTCTAGAATGGTCGTTTTTAACAACTGACCCGAGGCAGCATGAACAGTACGCACAGCAAGGTGATCGGCTATATATTGTGGATCTTCGGGTTCATGGGGGCCCACCGCTTTTACTACGGTCGCCCTGTCAGCGGCACTATTTACTTCTTCACGCTGGGACTGTTCTTTATCGGCTGGATTGTGGATCTTTTCCTGATCCCGTCCATGGATCGGTCTGCCGATCGGCGTTATGCCACCGGTCCCAAGGACTACAGTGTTACCTGGATCCTGATGACCTTTCTCGGCTTCTTCGGTCTGCACCGGCTGTATATGGGCAAGTGGATTACCGCCATCATCTGGTTTTTCACCGGTGGACTGTTCCTGCTTGGCTATCTCTACGACTACTGCACTCTTAACGGCCAAATCGATGAAGTTAACCGCCGTTCACGGCGTTTTGGCTGAATAAACCGAACTCGCCAGGCTCAGAGCAAGTGCTTTGGCCTGCAGGGCGGCCTGTTTGTCGCCCTGTACCTGAGCCAGCACAATGGCTCCCTCCTTCAGCAGGCTCAGGGCGTATGCCAGCTCCCCGGCGGCTTGCTCCTCCAGTCCCGTCTTCAATAAACAGGATGCCAGCATTCGCGTGGCCGCCGTCTTGTGTTGTGCACACTGCCGGTGCAACTCATGGCCAGGGTCGCCGTATTCGGCGCAGGTATTGATAAAAAAACAGCCATGGAATGCCGTCAGGGTGGTTTCCCTGTCGTTTATCCAGTCATCCAGTGCCGTAAACAACGCTTCAATCACCCCCTCTGCGGTGAATTTCTCTTGTTCCAGGCGTTTTTCAAGCCACTCCAGAAATACACGATCCCGGTAGGAGATCACGGCGGCGACCAGCGCTTCCTTCCCGGCAAAGTGGTGATAAAGGGTTTTTTTGGCGATACCCGATTCCTGCAGTATTTGGTTAATGCCCACGGCATGAATGCCCTGACGGTAAAACAGGTCGAAGGCGGTGGTCACAAGCTGCTGGCGTTTATCCATGATGTTCTCCTGTTGATACCGGCATATTGACAAAAGTAGACCGAACTGTCTACATTGGGTTGGTAGACAGACTGGTCTACCTTATTTTCAATTTGGGAGCATGTGCATGATGGACAGCAGAAATGGTTTTTTTCGGTTTACAGGGCGTTACCCGGCAATGGTGGCCGGCCTGGGGGCCATGTTGTGTATTACCACTCTGGCCGGACTGGATGGCTTGAATAATACCGGCCTTTGGCTGATGGCGCCTTTTGGTGCAACCATGGTGATTCTATTTGGTCTGCCGGAGAGCCCGCTGGCGCAACCAAGAAATATCTTTTTTGGTCACCTGCTCACGACCCTGGTCGGCCTGATGGTACTGAATAGCATGGGCGTGCAGCCCTGGTCTCTGGGGCTGGCGGTGGGTCTGGCGGTCAGCCTGATGATGCTGACCAAGACCACCCACCCACCGGCGGGAGCCAATCCGTTAATCGTGATGCTGGGAGGGCAGGACTGGAACTTTTTATGGTCCCCGGTTGCGCTGGGGGCAGGCATTATCATCATGGGAGGCTGGGCGTACCACCGTAGTACCGGCCGGAATTATCCTGCCCGCTGGTAACGTCAGAGATTTCGTTCATGTTTGATCTGCTATCCGGTAGCATCGGTCACCCGAATGACGAGGGACAGTGAATATCATGAACGCCAAACAAATTATTACCGCGCTCAGGGCGGTACGGGAGCAGAAGCCACTGGTGCTTAATATCACCAATTACGTGGTGATGAACAACAGTGCGAATGGCCTGTTGGCACTGGGAGCATCGCCCATTATGGCTCATTCCCGGGGTGAGCTGGCAGAGCTGATGCCACTGGTGGGCGCACTGGTTGTCAATATTGGTACCCTGGACAGCAGCTGGATAGAACGCATGGAGCTGGCAGTGGCATTGGCCAACCGTTATGACAAGGCGGTGGTACTGGATCCGGTGGGTTGCGGTGCCAGCAGTTTGCGTACCGATACCTCGCGCCGGTTGGCTGAGCAGGCCGGACGGCTGATTATTCGCGCCAATGCGTCCGAGATTATTGCTCTGGCCGGTGCCTCGTCACGGGGCAAGGGAGTCGATGCGCAGGATGGCAGTGAGGCGGCTTTGGCAGCCGGGCGGCATCTGGTGCACCATTACCATGCGGATGTGGTGATCTCCGGCGAAACAGACATCATCCTTGGTGAAAGTAGCGAGATCAGGCTGGAAAATGGCCATAGCATGATGCCCTTTGTGACCGGTATGGGATGTACCCTGTCGGCGCTGACCGGTGCCTTTGCCGCCGTGGGTGAGACCTCGGGCGTGGCCGCGGCGGCGGTGCTTGGTGTAGCCGGTGAACTGGCCGCTGCCCGCTCTCCCGGACCGGGCAGCCTGCAGCTGAACCTGCTCGACACTCTGTATCAGCTGGATGCCGATACGCTGGAGCAATGTCTGAAAATCACGGTGAACAGGCAATGAATCCTTATCGTTTATATTTGGTGACAGACGACCGGCAGTCTGTCGACACATTGCAGTATGTCGTGCGCGAAGCCGTACTGGGGGGCGTTACCATGGTACAGGTGCGTGAAAAACACGGTGATGTGCGCGCCTTTATTGAACGGGCCGAGGCAGTGAAAGCGGTACTGAGAGGCTCCGGTGTGCCACTGATTATTAATGATCGGGTCGATGTGGCGCTGGCGGTGAATGCCGATGGCGTACATCTGGGTCAGTCTGACATGCCTGTCGCTTATGCCCGGCGTTTGCTGGGGTCGGAACGGCTGTTGGGGCTGTCGGTTGAGACTGAGCAACAATTGTTCGAGTCCGAATCATTGCCGATCGATTATCTGGGGCTGAGTGCCATTTTTGCTACGCCCACCAAAACGAATCTTAAAAAGCACTGGGGTATTGCAGGACTTAAGCGAGCATTGGGTGTCAGTTCTCGACCAATTGTTGCCATTGGTGGCATCAATGAGGATAACTTACCGGACATTGCCCGAACCGGTGTACACGGTGTGGCCCTGGTGTCGGCTATTTGTGATGCGTCTTGTCCTCAAACGGCAGCCCGGAAGTTGGATGGAATAATGGAGTAGTCTGCTCGAACAAATGCACTTTTTTACATAATCAGTTAGTACGCAATTGTTTCGTGTTTTTGCTTATTTTTGCGGTGTTTTTGTACGGGTAGCTGTTTCTTTGCGGTTAATTCCTTTAGTATGGCAAGGTTTTTGCTGTATGAAGGAGTTAAATGTGAGCAAGCAGAAAATCGCGATTTTGGGCGCTGGCCCCAGTGGTCTGGCACAGTTGAGAGCGTTTGAGGCAGCTCGCAAGGCAGGGGTTCAGGACCTGCCGGAAATCGTTTGTTTTGAAAAGCAGAGTGACATCGGTGGCATGTGGAACTACACATGGCGCACGGGTTTAGATAAAAATGGCGAGCCAGTTCATGGCAGCATGTATCGGTATTTGTGGTCCAACGGCCCGAAAGAGTGTCTGGAATTTGCCGACTACTCTTTTGACGAGCACTTTGGCCGGGCCATTCCTTCCTATCCGCCGCGTGCCGTGCTGAAAGACTACATCATGGGTCGTATCGACAAGCAGGCCATTTCTAAATACATCCGTTTCGAATGCCCGGTTCGCTGGGTAAGCCATAACGAAAGCACCGGCAAGTTCACCGTGACCGTGATGAATCACAAGACCGGCCAGCAGGAAAGCGACGAATTCGATTATGTGGTGGTGGCCACCGGCCACTTTTCCACGCCGAACATGCCTTACTTTGAAGGAGTGGAGCAGTTCCCCGGCCGGGTATTGCATGCCCATGACTTCCGTGATGCGCTGGAGTTCAAGGACAAGCATGTGCTGCTGGTAGGTGCCAGTTACTCGGCGGAAGACATCGGTTCCCAGTGCTACAAGTATGGTGCCGGATCGGTGACCATCAGCTATCGCACTAACCCCCTGGGTTTTGACTGGCCCGAGGGTATGGAAGAGCGACCGCTGCTGTCCCATTTCGACGGCAACACCGGCTATTTTTCCGACGGCTCCACCAAGGAGTTCGACGCCATCATCATGTGTACCGGCTACCTGTTCCACTTCCCCTTCCTGCCGGATGCACTGCGGCTGCAGACCCACAACTGCCTGTACCCGGACAACCTGTACAAGGGTATTTTCTTCCAGAGTAATCCGAAGATGATCTACCTGGGCATGCAGGATCAGTATTTCACCTTCAATATGTTTGATGCTCAGGCCTGGTATGCCCGCGATGTGATCCTGGGCAAGATTGCTCTGCCCGTGGCCGATGAGCGCCGGCACGACATGCAGCACTGGCTGGATCGTCATGCACAGCTGGGTGGCTGCTGTGATTCCATCGATTTTCAGGCCAGCTATATTCGTGATCTGCTTGGTTCTACCGACTATCCCGAATTCAAAGTGGAAGAGCAGGCGGCACTGCTCAAGGTATGGCAGCAGGACAAGCAGCAGGGCATTATGAATTTCCGTGAGAAGTGCTATCGCTCTACCGTGACCGGCACCATGGCGACCCGCTTGCCGGCCAGCTGGCTGGACATCAAGGACGATTCGCTGGAAAGCTTCATGTCTCTCGACTTCACCGAGAACAAGACCTTTGATAAGGTCGACTAAGGCTTTGCCCTGAACTAATAAAAAGCCCGCTGAATAGCGGGCTTTTTTGTATTTGTTATGGCTTCCGAGCTTCGCGGCCTCAACATCGGTCATGCCATGAAGATGGGCATCCAGCACAGAGGTGAACGCTTTCAGATAGGCGCTGTTTGCTGAATGGACCCCGTCTCCTCGGGGGCGAGGTTCCTTCACGGCCTCAACATCGGTCATGCCCATGAAGATGGGCATCCAGTACAGAAGTGCACGGTTTCAGATACAGCACGGTTTGCTGAATGGACCCCGTCTCCTCGGGGCGAGGTTCCTTCATGGCCTCAATATCGGTCATGCCCATGAAGATGGGCATCCAGTACAGAAGTGCACGGTTTCAGATACAGCACGGTTTGCTGAATGGACCCCGTCTCCTCGGGGCGAGGTTCCTTCATGGCCTCAATATCGGTCATGCCCATGAAGATGGGCATCCAGTACAGAAATGCACGGTGTCAGATACAGCACTGTTTGCTAATGGACCCGTTAAAACTGTGCTCTGAATTCCCGATAAGCTTGCTGAGCCTCGCCTGCGGTGATGGTGAACAGCCGCAGTGTCTGGCCCGGACGGCATTGGGCCAGACGGGCGCAGGCCAAGGGGGTAAGGGTGCCGAGTCGCGGGTAACCGCCAATAGTTTGACGGTCGTTCAGTAATACGATGGGCTGGCCATCCGGAGGCACCTGCACTGCTCCCAGGGTCAGTCCTTCCGAGATCAGCGATCCTATGTTGCAGTGCAACATAGATCCTTGCAGTCGGATCCCCATACGATCCGAACGGGGATCCACGGTCCACGGCCGGTTTAATGCTTCGATCAGGCTGTGATCATCAAAATGGCGGAACTGAGCACCGGGGAGCAGTGCAAGCGTGGGCTCGTCATCATAATCGCGCTTTTCTTGTGCCGGAAGACGGCGGCTTAACGCATTTCCCTGCATTTTTTCATCAAATATCAGAGTGTCACCGGCCGCCAGCGGACGGCCGTCACCTTGGTGTCCACCCAGGTGGTCCCGCACTACACAGGCGCTACTACCCAGCACCAGCGGGGCCTGAAAACCACCGGCCACGGCCAGGTAGGCTCGGATACCAGCCCGGGCCATGCCGAGGCTCAGGGTATCGCCACTATTGAGATTAACGCCCTGCCAGTGGGGCAGGGGCTGGCCATTAACCTGCGCCTGCATATCGGCACCGGTTATTGCCAGCCGGCAGGGCTGCTGTGCGCTTAGTGTTAAGCCACCCAGGGTCACTTCCAGCGCCGCTGCTCCCCAGGCATTTCCGGCCAGCCAGTTGGACCAGGCCCAGGCATGCAGGTCTGCCGGGCCCCCCTGGGTCACGCCCAAGTGACGCACACCAAAGCGTCCGGCATCCTGCAGGGTGCTGAGTGGGCCCGGTTTTTCAATAAGCAGGCTCATTATGCTTCCATCGATGTGGTGTCGCCGCCCAGCCGCTCGAATTCGCCTTGGCTGATCGGCTCAAAACGCACCCGGTCGCCCACTCGCAGCAGGCTCAGGTTTTGGCTGGCAGGGTTAAACAGCCTGGCCGGCGTACGCCCCATCAGGTTCCAGCCACCGGGAGTGGTGTTGGGGTAGGCGGAGGTCTGGCGGCCGGCCAGGGCTACGCTGCCGGCAGGCACTCGTGGTCGTGGGCTGTTATGCCGGGGTGTTTCCAGCGCGGCGGGCAGAGTGCCCATAAAGGCAAAGCCCGGAGCGAAACCGAGGGCAAATACCCGGTAAGTGTGCCCACTGTGCAGCTCGATTATCCGCTCGGTACTCAGGCGGGTATGTTGTTCCAGCCGGGCAAGATCCGGTCCTACGCTGGGGTGATACCACACCGGCAGGATTTTTACTTCGTCTTGAGAGTTGTCTTCCAGCGGGGTGAGTCTGGCCAGCAGACTTTGCAGTAACCGGCGGGCTTCTCCGTGATCCAGGGTGAATGGATCAAACTGCACCAGCAGGGTGGTGTAGGACGGCACCAGGTCGGTTAAATGCGGTCCAAAGGCTCGCTCGCAGTCCTGTACCAGAGCTGTGATCCAGTTCATGTTGGCTTCGTCGATGTCATCGAACAGCCGCACCAGCCAGGCGTCGAGGCCGGCGTTTTCCAGCCTGGGGTTCATGCCGGGTCGTCCAGCATACGGCGGATGGCGGCCACGGCGGCAATTGACTCCGGGTTGTCGCCGTGCACGCACAGGGTATGGGCGGTGAGTGTCAGCGGGCTGCCGTTGATAGTGGTAAGGGGCTCTCCGGTGGCAATGCGCCGGGCCTGCTCCAGAATAACCTCGGGAGCATGATGCACGGCACCGAACTGATTGCGGGGCACCAGAAAACCGGCGGAGTCGTAGGCGCGGTCGGCAAAGGCCTCAAACCAGAGGGTTATGCCGTGCCGGTCGGCCAGGGCTTGTGCGGGTTCCGGGTTGGCGGTGGCCATCAGCATCAGTGGCAGACCAGGCTCAAAGGCGGCCAGGGCACCCATGATGGCCGCCAGGGTGGCCTCATTTTTCATCATGTCGTTATAAAGTGCCCCGTGGGGCTTAACGTAGTGCAACTGCGTGCCTTCGGCCCGGCAGATGGCGCTGAGGGCTCCCAGCTGGTAGAGCATTAGGTTTTCCACTTCGGCGGGGGTGCAGGCCAGAGAACGGCGGCCAAAGCCCACCAGATCCGGATACGCGGGGTGAGCCCCGACTTTGACTCCGTGTGTACTGGCAAGGCGCACGGTGCGGCGCATGGTATCGGGATCGGCGGCATGAAAGCCACAGGCTACATTAGCCAGATCCACAAAGGGCATCACGGCTTCGTCCTGACCCATGGTCCAGGCACCGAAGCTTTCTCCCATATCGGCATTCAGCAGTAATTTGGCCATTTGTTTTCCTTCATCACCCTAAATAAGGTTAAAGGGTCGACTAAATCAAACTAATCTTCTTATTTTAACGGCATGATAAGCGTAAAAGAATTTACAGACTAATGCGGGACATCCATGTTTTCATTATCCAGTATTCGGGCAAAGTTATTTGCCTCGGTTGTGCTTACCCTGGTGTTGATAGGCGGCGCGTTGGGGGTAACGCTTTATGGCGTGCAGCAGGTTCGAAATACGTTTGTGGCCTTTCTGGAAGTCAGCCAGCCCCGGCTGGATGCGTTAAACCGCATGTATGGCAACGGCCTGCTGGCGGGCATTGCCAGCCGTAATAAAATCTTTAATCCCGCTCTGGCCATGGCCGACCAGGTGGTAAAAGAGGCCCAGGCGGAGTTTGAGCGTGATATGGCGTTTCTGAGCACGGGAGCCGGTGCCAGCGAATCTACCAGGGCTGGCATGGCGTTGATAGCCGGCCACTGGCAAACGGTCAGTCAGACACGCCACCAGGTACTGGCCATGGCTGCTGATAATCAGCAGCTGGAGGCGGCCCGTTTGCTGGCTCGCACGGAAAACCCGGCCTGGCGAGCCATTCGCACCGAGCTGGATACATTAATGAGCAGTGAACATCAGCAGGCAGTGAGCAGCCGGGAGCAAATGCAGCTGCAGGTTGATAATACCTATATGCGTGGACTGATTGCCGGTGCACTGGCCGTATTGGTGGTGTTGGGGATCAACCTGGGCATTTCCCGTAGTCTGCGCCAGCGGCTGGGGCTGACTCAGCGCATGATCAATGAGTTGGCTGCGGGCGATGGTGATCTTACCCGCCGTCTGCAACTGGGCGGTAATGACGAACTGACCGCCATGGCCACCAGTGTGAATGTGTTTGTGGACAAGGTCCATCGCTTGGTAAAAGAAGTGACGGATTCTACCAGTGAGGTGACCATCGCCGCTGAGCAGCTGGCACAAATCACCGAGCAGTCTGCCGGCTCGGTACAGCAGCAACATACCGAAACCGAGCAGGTGGCGACGGCCATGAATGAAATGACTGCCACTGTGCAGGATGTGGCCCAGAGTGCCCTGTCTGCATCTGATGCGGCGCTGCAGGTGGATGATGCCACCGAAGAGGGAAACCGGGTGGTTGAACATACCGGTCGCAGCATAGAGCAACTGGCCGGTGAGGTGGAAAAAGCCGCTCATGCCATGGAGTTGGTGGGGGAACACAGTGAACAGATAAGCTCGGTGCTGAGCGTGATCCGTGATATTGCCGAACAGACCAACCTGTTGGCGCTGAACGCCGCCATAGAGGCGGCCCGGGCTGGTGAGCAGGGGCGGGGATTTGCGGTAGTGGCGGATGAGGTGCGCAATCTGGCCAGCCGTACCCAGAACTCTACCGCAGAAATCCATGCCATGATCAGTCAATTGCAGGACGGCGCGCGCAACGCCATTGCGGTGATGCAAACCGGACGCAATCAGGCCTATGACAGTGTACAGTCGGCACAGGAGGCCCGCCAGGCGCTTGAAAAGATTACCACGGCGGTAGCCCGCATTCGGGACATGAACGCCAGCATTGCCAGTGCCGCCGAGCAACAGTCGGCGGTGGCAGAAGAAATTAACCGCAACATTACCAACATTAACGATATTACTCAGCAGGTTAGTGTGGGCACCGATCAAACCCGCGACTCCAGTGGCAGTCTGGCCAGGCTGGCTGAGCAGCTGCAGGATCAGGTGGGGCACTTCCGGGTTTGATTTGTCACGACGGCTGCGAAGTAAAATATCGCTGCCGTCGTCATAAAAAATTAATCTTGCCTGTGCATTTTTTACGATTATTATGTGCTTTCATTTTAACCAAGAGGTCCGGTCAAAAGCCGGTATACGATATGGATTGCTCGCGAAGTTGCTTGCACCACACTATTACCAAACTTTCTTTCTCCCGCTTTTCTCTGCTGTTCCCGGCGTTCACTGCTTTATTCCGACCCTGCCGTCGTCACGGCTATACTCACTGTGCCGGTCTGGCGCACGTTATTTGCTGATCTGCTTAACCACATTCTCTCAACGAGGTAAAACATGGAATTCCTGATGGATCCGTCTGTGTGGGCGGGTTTGCTGACACTGGTTATTCTTGAAATCGTACTGGGTATCGACAACCTGGTGTTTATTGCCATCCTGGTGAAGAAACTGCCGCCTCATCAGCGGGAAAAGGCGCGGATAATCGGGCTGTCGCTGGCGCTGGTGATGCGTCTTGGCCTGCTCAGTGTCGTGTCCTGGCTGGTCACGCTGACGGCACCGTTGATCACTTTGGGAGAGCTCAGTTTCTCCGGACGGGACCTGATTCTGATGGCCGGTGGTGTGTTTCTGCTGTTCAAGGCTACCTCCGAGCTGCATGAGCGGCTGGAAGGTAACATGCACGAAGAAGAAACCAGCAACGTTTATGCCGGCTTTGGCGTGGTGATTGCCCAGATCCTGGTGCTGGATGCGGTGTTCTCGCTTGACTCCATTATTACTGCCGTAGGTATGGTAGATAACCTGGCGGTAATGATGATTGCCGTGGTGGTGGCCATGGTAGTGATGCTGGCGGCGTCCAAGTCGCTGACCGACTTCGTGAATGCTCACCCCACTGTGGTGGTACTGTGCTTGAGCTTCCTGCTGATGATAGGTTTCAGCCTGGTGGCGGAAGGCTTTGGCTTCCATATTCCCAAGGGCTACCTATATGCGGCGATTGGTTTCTCGATTCTGATCGAGTTCTTTAACCAGCTGGCTCAGCGCAATAAAGTGCGGCAGGAATCTCATCGCCCCTTGCGTGAGCGTACCACCGACGCCATTTTCCGGTTGATGGGCGGCAAGGGAAAAACGGCAGACGAGTCGGAGGACACTGCTCAACAAAGTGATCCGCAGGGGTTTGTAGAAGAAGAGCGCAATATGATCAGTGGTGTACTGTCGCTGGCCGAACGTTCCATCCGCACCGTGATGACCCCTCGTTCCGACATTGTGTGGCTTGATGTGAATGACACCCGGGAAGAACAGGTCGCGGAACTGATGAGCTCATCCCACAGCCAGTTTCCGGTGTGCGATGGTGAGCTTGATAATCTCTTGGGTGTGGTCCGAGCCAAGGATCTGATTACTGGTCTCAAGGCGGGTAAAACCCTGACCGAGCTGGCCGAAGGTGGCGCTCCGATTATTGTTCCCGACAGTATCAGCGTAATTCGTTTGCTTAACGTATTGCGCGATGCCCGGGGCAATATGGTGCTGGTAAATGACGAGTTTGGTACCGTGCAGGGACTGGTTACGCCACACGACCTGCTGGAAGCCATTGTCGGCGAGTTTCTCGACGAAGATGAAGATCCGGAAGTGATTACGGAAGATAACGGCTGGCTGGTAAAGGGCAGCACGGATCTGCACTATCTTGAGCAGGTGCTGTCGCGCAAGGGGCTGGTGGATCCGGATGACGAATACGCCACCCTGGCGGGTATGCTGCTGGCGCTGGCCGGCCAGCTGCCGGAAGCCGGCACTGTGTTCGAGCACGAAGATCTGCGCTTTGAAGTAACGGAAGTGGAAGACTTCCGCATTGCCCAGGTGCGTATCACGCCGCTGGCTGCCTGAGCCGGAGAGTGATCAACAAGGGAGCACCAAGGTGCTCCCTTTTTTTCGTCTTCGTGTTCCTATGCGAGGCAACTTGCCGGCAAAAAATACCAGCTTAAGGCCGGTATAACGGGTGTTGGAGGAGGTGGATTTTGTACGTCACCCCGCATATTTTCCTTCCATCTTCCGTATGTTTTACCGCCACCTCCCGCATATTTTTTCCGTCACTCCCGCGTAGGCGGGAGTCCAGTACGGTATGTCATGGACCTCCGCTCCCGTCCCCGCCAGCGCGGGATGATGCTCCTTCGCGAAGGTGACGAAATAATGAATTTGGCCCGTTACAGTACCTTCTCAATCGCCGCCTTCAGGCGTTTGCTGTCCGGCCCGGTAATGCTGGAGAAAACCTCGGTGACCCGGCCATCGCGGTCAATCACGAACTTGTAAAAATTCCAGCGTGGTTGCTTGCCGCTCTGGCGGGTGATCTCTTTGAAAATGGGATGGGCGTCATCACCTTTTACGCTCACCGGAGCCGCCATATCAAAGCTAACGCCAAAGTTCTGAAAGCACACTCTGGCTGTCTCTTCCTCGCTTTTAGCCTCCTGTTTAAAGTCGTTAGACGGAAATCCCACCACGTTCAGGCCTTGATCCTTATATTGCTGATGCAGGGCTTCCAGCCCCTCAAACTGGCCGGTAAAACCACAATGGCTGGCGGTGTTCACAACCAGCAGCGGCTGGCCGGCAAACTGGAGCATGTCGAGGATTTCATCGGAATGCAAGCGGGCCAACTGGTGTTCATAGAGGGCACCGGTGTCTGGTTCCGCTGCGGTAGCGGTCTGGCACAGCAGCAGGCCGCACAGACCACAGAACAGTTTTCTCATCTTGTACTCTCCCTGATGTATTTGCCATCAACTTAGCTTCTTAAGGTTACCGCCAAAAAGACCCTGGTGAATAAAAAATGCTTGCAACAGGGGTGACGATAAGGATGAAATGTGATGTTATATTATAACTAAATTAATCATTCTCATTCTTATCCAGGTTTCTCCATGATGCATTTCCGCCACACCCTGTTTGGCGTCGGCCTGCTGGCCGTTTCCGCCTCCACTCATGCCGCCGAAGGCGTGCTCGATATTGTTGCCCCCTGGGAGATTGGCAGTACCGATCCTGCCAAAGCCGGTTACGTTTACACCCGGCTGCAGATCGGCGAAACCCTGGTGGAAGTGGATGACAGGGGGCATCCCAAAGCCGGTCTGGCCGAAGGCTGGACGGTTTCCGGCGACCGACTGAGCTGGCGCTTTGCCCTGCGCCCGGAGGTGTATTTTCATGACGGCAGTGCACTTACCGCCGAGGCGGTGGCCGGTGCACTGCGCCTGGCCCTGACCAAACCCGGCATGCTCAACCAGGCACCGATAGCGGAGATCGCTGCTGAACAGGAAGCCGTCCGTATTCGCCTGACCAGCCCCTTTGCACCGTTGCCGGCGGTGCTGGCCCACAGCTCAGCCCAGATCCTGGCACCGGCTTCTTACAACGAGGCCGGTGACGCCACGCAAGTGATCGGCACCGGTCCCTACCGTATTGAGCAGCTGCAAATGCCGCAAAAACTCATCGCCGTCGCCTTCAACGATTACTGGGGCGGGGCTCCGGCTATTGAACGAGTGACGTATCTGGCCGCAGGCCGGGGCGAGACCCGCGCGCTGCTGGCCGAGAGCGGTGATGCCGATGTTGTGTTTACCCTGGATCCGGCCAGTCAGGCCCGGTTGCAGCGTAACCCCAGGCTCAAGGTGCAGGCGGAGCCCATTCCCCGCACCGTGACCCTTAAGGTTAACGCCGGTCACCCCTTTCTGGCCGAGCCTGAGGCACGGCGGGCGCTGAGCCTGGCACTGGATCGCACCGGCATGGCCATGGCCCTGCTGCGTACTCCCGAGGCAGCGGCCGGGCAGTTATTTCCGCCGTCCCTGACCGACTGGCACCTGAAGGAGGTGGACGGAGCAAAACGGGATCTGACCCAGGCCAGGGCGCTGCTGGCCGGTCTGGGCTGGCAGGCGGACGGCAACGGTATGCTCATCCGCAATGGTGAGCCCTTTGCGCTGACCATGACCACCTTTTCGGATCGGCCCGAGCTGCCGCTGCTGGCCACTGCCCTGCAGGAACAGTGGCGCGAGCTGGGCGTCGCGCTGACGGTCAATGTCACCAACTCCAGTGAAATTCCCGCCAGCCATCGGGATGGCAGCCTGCAACTGGGACTGATGGCGCGTAACTTCGCCCTGATTCCGGATCCCCTCGGTACCTTGCTGCTGGACTTCGGACCGGAAGGCGGCGACTGGGGTGCCATGAACTGGTATTCCCCGCGTCTGGGCGAAATATTGCAGCAACTGCTGACACAGACCGACGGCGAGGTTGTGGCCGGGTTACGCCGGGAGGCCGCCGGCATACTGCATGAGCAACTGCCGGTGATCCCGGTGGCCTGGTACCAGCAAACCGCTGCCGTTTCCAGCAAGGTGGAAGGTTTTCGCATCGATACCTTTGAGCGTAACTACCGTGTGAGCGAGATGAGGTGGGCCCAGTGATACCAGTATTGAGCTATCGGTTGATGCAGGCTGCCCTGGTGGCGCTGATGGTGGGGGTGCTGACCTATATCCTCACCCATGCCCTGCCCGGAGACATGGCCTTTCGTATCGCTGCCGGCCGCTATGGCTACGACTATGTGAATGCGGCCGCCGCCGCTGTCGTGCGTGCCGAACTGGGCCTGGATCTGCCCGCCTGGCAGGCCCTGGGTCGCTGGCTGTGGGATTTGCTGCGGCTGGATCTGGGCCATTCGTTGGTGAGTGGCGAAGCCGTGGTCGATGAGCTGCGTCATCAGCTGGGCCATTCCTTCAGACTGGCCGCCGCCGCCGTGGGGCTGTCGCTGTTGCTGGGCCCGCCGCTCGGCATCCTGGCCGGGCTCAGGCCCGGTGGCCGGATCGACCGGCTGACCCTGCTGCTGGCCATGGTGCTGCGGGCCTTGCCTCAGTTCGTGATCGGCATTCTGCTGGTGATGCTGCTGGCGGTGCAGCTGGGCTGGTTGCCTGCGGCCGGCCATGGTAGTGCGGCCCATACCCTGCTGCCGGCGCTGACCCTGGCTCTGGGGCTGGCGGCGGTCGCCTGCCGGGTAAGCCGCAATGCCATGCAGGGGGTGGCCGGCTCCGCCTATTACGCTTTTGGCCGTACCAAGGGACTGAGCGAAGGCCGGGTGTTTCTGCGGCACGGCCTGCGTAATGTGGCGGTGCCGGTACTGGCCCATCAGGCCATTCAGCTGGTGTATCTGATAGAAGGTGTGGTGGTGGTGGAAACCCTGTTCGCCTGGCCCGGTATCGGCCACGCGCTGGTGCACGCCATCGTGGCACGGGACGTGCCCATGATCCAGGGTACCGCCCTGGTACTGGGACTGATGTTCGTGCTGCTTAATGCCCTGGTGGATCTGCTTTGTCACCGTATTGATCCGAGAAGGAGGGAAGCATGACCCGGACTGCAACCTTGGCCGCCCCGGTAGCTGCTGCTGCCGGCCGTCGTTTTTTAAACCGCCGCCAGCGATTGGGTGCTGCTCTGCTGCTGGCACTGACGCTGTTTGGCATCGGCTTGCCGCTGCTGACCGAGCTGGACCCGGCCCGGCAGAATTACAGCCAGATTCTGGCCGGGCCCAGTCTGGCCGAGCCACTGGGCACCGATCACCTGGGTCGCAGTATGCTGGCGCGCATGAGTTCGGCGGTGCAGCTGTCTCTTGGTTTGTCTTTGTTCGGGGTGCTGACCGCTGCCGTGCCTGGCGTGTTACTGGGGGTGCTCGCCGGCTGGCGTGGCGGCTGGGTGGACCGGACCCTGGGGGTGCTGGCCGACACCTTGCTGGCACTGCCCGGTTTGTTGCTGGTGTTGCTGCTGGTGGCCATTGCGCCGGGCAACTTCTGGACCCTTTATGTGGGCATTGCCCTGGTGTTGTGGATTGAATATTTCCGGGTGGTGCGCCTGACCACCCGCACCCTGATGGCGTCGCCGCAAATTGAGGCCTCGCGCCTGCTTGGTTTCGGTGCCGGTTACATTGTTCGCCGCCACCTGTGGCCGGCGCTGGCCCCGGTAGTGCTGACCCTGGGTGCCTTTGGTGCCGCCACCGCCATTCTGGCCATTGCGGCTCTGGGTTTTGTCAGTGTAGGGCTGCGCCCGCCCACTGCCGAGCTGGGCCTGATGATGACCGAACTGTTGCCTTATTACCATGAAGCACCCTGGGTATTGCTGCAACCCATCGCGGCGGTGTTCCTGCTGGTGCTGGCGCTTAACTTGCTGGCGGGAGGACGCAAGCCATGACCGAACTGCTTAAAGTAGAACAACTGGCGGTGCCCGGTATTGTTCGGCCGTTGTCATTTACCCTGATGGCCGGACAGCCGCTGACCCTGCTGGGGGAAACCGGCTCCGGCAAGAGTCTGATCGCCCAGGCCATTATGGGCAACCTGCCGGCCGGATTGCAGGCCCGGGGGCAGATCTGGCTGCGGGGTGAAGAACTCAGCGGTTTGCCTGCCGCCGCCCGCAGAAAACGGTGGGGGCGCGAGCTTGCCATGTTACCCCAGGAGCCCTGGCTGGCGCTGGATCCGACCATGCCAGCGGTGGAGCAGGTGGCCGAGGGTTATCGCTATGTGGCGGGGAACGACCGTGACCGGGCCCGGGAGCGGGCCATACAAGACCTGACCCGGCTCGGCCTGGGTCAGGCTCTGCACCGGCTGCCCGGCCAGCTCTCGGGGGGTATGATGCAGCGGCTGGCCTTTGCCGCCGCCAGCACCGGCGGTGCCGACATTGTGATTGCTGACGAGCCCACCAAAGGCCTGGATGCGGGCAGCCGGGATCAGGTAACCGGCTTGCTCCGACAGGTGGCGGCGGCGGGTGGCGGACTGCTGACCATTACACACGACATTGCCGTGGCCCGCCAGCTGGGCGGCGAGGTGATGATAGTGCGCAATGGCGAAGTGCAGGAGTCCGGCCCGGCGGAACAGGTGTTGCGGGCACCCGTCAGCGACTATGGCCGGGCCTTGCTGGCGGCCGAACCGGATGCCTGGCCGGCACTGGCACCGCTGCACCGGGGCGACACCGTGCTGAAGGTGGATGGCCTGGCCAAGGCCCGGGGCGGCCGTAGCCTGTTCAGTGAACTTTCCTTTGAGCTGAGTGCCGGTGAAGTCATGGGGGTAGCGGGCCCCAGCGGCTGCGGCAAAAGCACGCTGGGCAGTATCTGCCTGGGGGTGCTGGAGCCGGATGCCGGCTCGGTATGGCGCGATCCGGAGCTGGCCCGAACCCGCTACCAGAAGCTTTATCAGGATCCACCCGCCGCCTTTGCGCCCTGGTGCAGTCTGGGTCAGAGTCTGCGGGATGTGGTGAAACTGCATCGTAAGGACTGGGCCGAAGTGGAGCGGCTGTTGCCCCGGCTGGGGCTTGCTCCCGATTTGCTGGCGCGCTCCCCCCGGGAAGTGTCGGGGGGCGAGCTGCAACGGCTGGCGATATTGCGCATCCTGCTGCTGGATCCGGTGCTGCTGTTTGCCGACGAGCCCACCTCGCGGCTGGATCTGGTGACCCAGCAGCAGACCATTCGGCTGCTCACCAGCCTGGCCCGGGAGCGGGGCTGTGCCCTGCTGCTGGTAAGCCACGAGGCGGCGCTGGTAAATAAAGTAGCAGATCGGGTACTGACCCTGGGGTAGCAGCAGTTACCACCAGCGGTTGCGGTGGAGCCAGAACCCCAGGCCGCCGCCCAGGGCCAGCAGGCCCAGGCAGAATATCCAGAAAGCGGCGGGGTTGTCGGCCCCGGGCATGCCGCCCAGGTTGATGCCAAACAGGCCGGTAAGAAAGCTGGCGGGCAGAAACAGCAGCGCCATGATCGACATCTGATAGGCACGCTGGTTGGTGGCTTCGGTCATCATGTTATTCACTTCGTCCGCCAGCACGGCGGTGCGGGCCACGCCGGCGTCGAGGTCGTCCAGCCAGCGGCGCAACCGGTCGGCAATGTCGAGCAGGCGGCGGCGATCGTCGTCGTTAAGCCAGCCAATCTTCTCGCTGGCCAGGCGCGCTACCAGATCGAGCTGGGGAGAAAGGTAGCGGCGGACCAGAATTAACTGCTTGCGTATATGGCCCAGCAAGCCATGCCCGGGAATGTCCCTGTCCATAATGCATTCTTCCAGGCCGAGTATGCGGTCGTGCAGGCTTTCTGCAAACTCGCCGACCCGGTCGGTAAGGGCATCACACATCTCCACCAGCCAGTCCCCCAGTGTTACCGGCTCATTACTGTTAGCCAGCTGCTCATACACGTCCTTTTCCGACAGCAGCGGCCGGTGCCGGCTGCTGATAATCAGCGAAGGGGTGATGTAAATGCGCAGCGCCACCATTTCTTCCGGGCTGTCGCCCTGGTTGTGGTTGATGCCTCGCAGGGTCAGCAGCAGGTTGTCACCCTGGCGTACCAGCTTGGGCCGGCTGCTCTGGCCCAGCAGCGCCTCGCGGGCGGCTTCGCTGACCAGATCTGTGCTGCGTAACCAGTCAGCAGCCTCGGGCTGCTCATAATCCAGGTGCAGCCACACCGGCTCCGTGGAGGTCGCGGTCTGGCTTTCCAATGGCTGCAGCCCGCCTTTACTGCTGAGCTGCAGGCGATAAATGCACTGTTGTGGTAGCTGTTCCATTGTTTCTTTCCTGAATATGAAAATGTCAGCTTATCGCAGGGGGGGGAAACGTCAAAACGTCACGCTCATACATGTCGTTTGTTGACCAGGTCGATGTTGGCAGGCTTACGATACTGTTTATTCTCTGGTGATATAGTAAAACTTTCTCATCCAGGAGCGTCATTGCATGGATATCAGCTATCGCCAGCTCAGGGCTTTTCTTGTCCTAGTGGAAGAGCGGAATATTACCCGAGCCGCTGAGCGGATCCACCTGACCCAGTCAGCCCTTAGTCAGATGCTGAAACGGCTGGAGTTGCAACTTGATGCGGCATTAGTATTGCGAGAAGGGCGGGAACTCGGCCTGACCCCGGCTGGGGAAGCGCTTTATCGAGAAGCTAGAGTCATTGTTAACCGGCTGGACAAGCTGTTGCGGGATAACCGGAATCGTCGCCATGGCTTTCACAAATCTCTGGTAGTGTCTTCTCTCTACACTTTATCCGCTTCTCTGGCACCCAAAGCATTGAACCGAATGAAGCAGGATCATCAGGATTTCACTTTCCGCCTCATTGAAGAGCGTATAAATGATATTACCAGTTCAGTACTGGAAGGGCGCGCCGATGTAGGCATTAGCACTCCCAGTTATCATGCCGACCTAGACTTTATCCCTTTATTCCAAGACTACCTCTGTTTGGCTTGCCGGGAAGATCATCTCTTGGCTGTTTTTGACAGCGTCAGCTGGGAACAAGCTTATGAACATGCCGGTATTGGGGTAAGTCAGGGCAACAGTCTGCGAATCTTGGCTGATGAAGCATTTCATCGTATTGGGCTCAGTTATGACCCGGAATTCAATGCCTCACATACTGCTACTTTAATAGGTATGATCTCCAGCGGGTTGGGCTCTGCCATATTGTCTTCTACCATCTCTGCTCTCGACAATACGCCTGGTATCCGGTTTATCCCCATTCGTGCACCCTATCAGTATCGTCAGGTTGGGTTGTTACTGCGTAAAGATGCCAGACGCCCACTGATTGATGAGTTTTGCATGCGGATACAGGAGCAGGTGGCGGACTGGCAAGCGGTGAGTACAGGGAAAGTGCTGCTCCCGGGTAAACCGGGAGCAGCGGGGTAATCACATGGGGCCGACCGGAAGACCCAGAAGGAAGTAGAGCAGGAAGCTGGCTCCCCAGGCACTGAACAGTATCAGGGCATAAGGCAGCATCATTGCCAAAAAAGTCCCAAAGCGTACCTCGGGGTTGTAACGGGCAATCAGCGCCAGAACCATGGGAATGTAGGGGTTCGTCGGAGAAATAATGTTGGTGGTTGTATCGGCGATACGATATGCCATCTGGGTATTCGCCGGATCTACCCCTAGCAGCATGAACAGTGGAATAAATACAGGAGCCATGATGGCCCACTGCGCCGAGCCGCTGAAGACAATGAGGTTCATCGCACCTGCCAGTACCATAAACAGTGCCAGCATAACCAGATTGGGCAGTGGCAGATCAGACAGCCACTCTGCGCCGTTTACCGCAATGAATATGGCTAAATTGGACCAGTTGAACCAGGCTATGAACTGGGCAATGACGAACACTAGGACTATATAGCTACCTACAGTTTTTAATGACTTGGCCATTAACCTCGGGACGTCGTCGGCTCGTTGAATCGCACCTGATTTGGTTCCAAATACAACTGCGCAGAATATGAAAAATCCCATGATGACCGGAATGATGCCACTCAAAAAAGGTGAGGGTACCAGCCCGCCCTCGGCGTTGCGTAATGGTGAGTCGGTTGGTAGCAGTATCAGCAGGAAGATCCCCAGATAGGTTGCAGCTGCAGCCAGTGTCCATTTAAGAGCCACTTTATCTTTGGCAGAAACACCATAGTCTTGCCCGATACTGACCCCTTCCCGACTGTGCAGGGAAGAAAAACGGGGCTCAATATACTTATCAGTGATAAGGGTGCTCACGACTACCAGCAAGGGGACTGATATCAGCATGAAATACCAGTTGGCTGCAGGCGACACTTCTGTTTCCCGGACTATGGCCGCGGCTTCGGTCGTGATACCTGACAGCAACACGTCAGTTCCGGCAATAAAAATATTGGCTGTAAAACCGGCTGCAACAGCGACAAAGCCCGCTGCAATACCGACGATGGGGTTTCGGTTGGTGGCGGCAAACACGATACCGGCGAGAGGAGGGACCAGAATAAAGGCGGCGTCGGATGCAAGGTTGCCAATGATGCCCACCAAAAAAATGGTGCCGGTGACGAATTGTCGCGGTGCATTTAGCAGTGAGGCCTTGATGGCTGCATCGGCTAAACCGACTTCCTGCATGAGCCCAACAGCCAGCATCATGCACAGAACCAGGCCGAGGGGCTTGAAGGATATGAAATTGTCGACGGTGGAAGAGAGAATATATACCAGACCTTCCCCGCTCAGCAGGCTGCGCACAGCTACTTCACTGCCGTTACCCGGGTGTGTGACACTACTACCGGCTGCAGCTACGAGCGCCGACAGTACCATGATGACGGCACACAGGTAGATGAACAGATAGAAGGGGTGGGGGAGTTTGTCACCAATGCGCTCTATGCGCTGGATCAGGTTGCTGGGATGGGCGGTTGTCCTTGAATACATGGATGACATAAACAGAGTCCTTTCTCTTGTTAAGCAAAGTTGCCTTCAAATGAGGCCTGCTAGAAAATCAACCCAGCTGTTGCACCAGGGTCACGAAATAGGCCGCTCCTGTGGGTATGATGGTATCGTTGAAATCGTATTTTTTGTTATGCAGGCCAAGGCTGCATCCGGGTTCATGGTCTCCATTTCCGATAAAACCGTAACAGCCTGGCACCTTATCTAAAAAATAGGCAAAATCCTCACTGCCCATGAGTGGCTGGGTGTTGGCCTTCACTTTTTCGGCACCTACTACCGTGCTGGCAGCATGCACCGCCTGTGCGGTTTCATCCGGGGTATTGACGGTAGGTGGGTGAGTTACAGGGCCCAGGTGAAACTCTGCATCCATCTCAAAGGCGCGGGCCAGGTTGGGCACCAGTGTTTCTAGACGCTGAGTAATATTGTCCCGGGTGTTTTGATTCAAAGTACGGAAGGTACCGCTGAGGTAGGCTTCGTCGGCAATGGCATTAGTAGTCTCGCCGCCATGGATCTGGGTGACCGAAATGACGACTGGCTCCAGTGGACTGAAGGTGCGGCTGACCAGTCCCTGAATGCCTTGGTAGATATGTGTGGCAACCAGTAGTGGATCCCGGCTTACTTGTGGCATGCCAGCATGACCACTTTTTCCGCGTACGGTGATGAACAACCGATCTGAGCTGGCCATGATGGGACCCTCCCGGAAAGCGAACTGGCCTGCCGGGATACCAGGAAGGTTGTGTAGCGCAAAACAGGAGTCTATAGGATAGCGTTCCAGCACTCCTTCTGAGATCATCCTTTCGGCTCCACCCACTCCCTCTTCTGCTGGCTGAAAGAAAAGCACGGCGCTGCCTTTGAAGTCCCGGTGCAGGGCCAGGTAACGGGCCGCCATTAGCAGCATGGTGGTATGTCCGTCATGGCCGCAAGCATGCATCTTTCCGGCACAACCTGAGCGATGTTCAAATGTGTTCTCTTCGTCAATGGGCAAGGCATCCATATCCGCACGCAGTCCGATACGTTGTCCTAGGCCCTGATTGCCATGGATCACCGCGACTACACCGGTTTCTGCAAATTCAGTACAGATCTCATCGACACCGTAAGTAGTAAGCAACTTTACGACTAGTGCCTGTGTGGCTTTTTCCTCAAAACCCAACTCTGGGTGACGATGGATGTGACGCCGAATGGTCTGAGCATCGTCTTGCCATTCATTCAGTACTTCTAGCAAAGACATAGTCGTCTCCGTTTATTTACGATGACGATAACTTATCAGCAGGGAGGGGGGATGGAGTAATCAGCTTTGTAATGGAAGTAGTAATAATGCTTATGGAAAGGCTGGCAGATTTATCAGAAATATTTATGTATTTCTTTCTAACCTGTGACGGTTTTACCGAGCTGTATATGTTCTGAAGTTTGCTATGCGTCCGGCTGCCCGCTCCGCCAAAGCGGGGTATGATCATCAGTATTCTTCACGTAAAAGAGTGACCCATGCGCCGAGGCTCCTACCACCCGGATATGGATGACGCCACCATCAATATCCGCACCCTGAAAACCCTGATCCCCTACCTGCTGGACTACAAGGGGCGTATTGCCCTGGCGTTGTGCTGCTTGGTGGCGGCCAAGCTGGCCAGCGTGGGCCTGCCCTTTATTCTCAAGCATATTGTCGATGGCATGGACACCGCCGTCAGCACGGTGGTGGCGCTGCCGCTGGGACTGCTGCTGGCCTACGGCACGGTGCGCTTTGCCAATGTGCTGTTTGGTGAAATTCGCGATGCCCTGTTTGGCCGGGTGACCGAGCGGGCCATGCGCCGCATTGGCCTGAGCGTGTTTAACCATCTGCACCGGCTGGAGCTCGACTTTCACCTCAACCGCAGCACCGGCGGCCTGTCGCGGGACATTGAGCGGGGCGTGACCGGGGTGGGCTTTTTGCTGCGGTTTATGGTGTTCAACATTGTGCCCACCCTGCTGGAGATCGGTCTGGTCACGGCATTGCTGCTGATCAACTACTCGGTGTGGTTTGCGCTGATCACCCTGAGCGCCGTGGTGGTGTATGTGGCCTGGTCGGTGGTGGCCACTGACTGGCGCACTCGCTATGTGCGCGCCGCCAACAAGGCCGACTCCCAGACCCACAGCCGGGCGGTGGACAGCCTGCTCAACTTTGAAACGGTGAAATACTTCAACAACGAGCTGTACGAAGCGGGCCGTTATGACGAAGATCTGGCCGAGTGGGAGCAGGCCCGGCGTAACAACCGGCTCAGCCTGTTTGCCCTCAACGGTGGCCAGGCGCTGATCATCGCCGCGGCCATGACCGCCATGATGGTGCTGGCCGGCCAGCAAGTGGTGGCGGGCACCATGACCCTGGGCGACTTTGTGCTGATCAACGCCTTTATGATGCAGCTGTTTCTGCCGCTCAATTTTCTCGGCTTTGTTTACCGGGAGATGAAGGGCTCACTGGCCAATATCGAGCGCATGTTTGCGCTGCTGCGCCGCCAGCCGCAAATCAATGATGCGGAAAATGCCCCTGAGCTGTTGGTGAGCCGGGGGGAAATAGAGTTTCGCAATGTGGGTTTTGGCTACCGGCCCGACCGGCAAATACTGCATGATCTCAGCTTTACCCTGCGGCCCCGGCAAAAGCTGGCGGTAGTGGGGGCCAGCGGCTCGGGAAAGTCCACCTTGGTCAAGCTGCTGTTCCGGTTTTACGAGGTGAATGAAGGGGCCATTTTGATCGACGGCCAGGATATACGGCAAGTGAGCCAGGCTTCTCTGCGTCGGGCCATCGGCATAGTGCCGCAAGATACGGTGCTGTTTAACGCCTCCATTTACGACAACATTTGTTATGGCCGCATCGACGCCAGCGAGGATGAGGTGAACGAGGCTATTCGCCTGGCCCACCTCGATGAGTTTATTGCCAGGCTGCCCGAGGGCAGTGCTACCCTGGTGGGGGAACGCGGGCTCAAACTCAGCGGCGGCGAAAAGCAGAGGGTAGCCATTGCCCGCACTATTTTGAAACGTCCGCCGATATTGGTGTTCGACGAGGCCACCTCGTCCCTCGACAGCCGCTCCGAACGCAGCATATTGCGCGCCATTCGCGAGGTGTCCCGGGGCCAGAGCAGCCTGGTGATTGCACACCGGCTGTCCACCATTGTCGACGCCGACCATATTCTGGTGATGCAGGACGGCCGCATTGCCGAGCAGGGCAGCCACGAGCAACTGCTTGCTGCAGACGGCCTCTACGCCCAGCTGTGGCGGCTGCAACAACAGCAGCGTAAGCAGGCGAATGAGCAGCCGGCGGTGGATTAACGGTTTACATCCACCACCAGCCGGCCACGTACCCGGCCTGCCAGCAGGTCATCGGCGGCATCGATGGCCTCGCCCAGGGCAATTTCCCGCGTGGTTTGTTCCAGCAGGCCGGTGTCCAGTTCCTCGGCCAGCCGCGCCCATGCCTGATCCCGCTCGCTTTGAGGACGGGTCACGCTGTTGATGCCGAGCAGGGTAACGCCACGCAGAATAAAGGGCGCCACCGTGGCCGGAAAGTCCATGCCCTGAGCCAGACCACAGGCGGCCACCAGGCCGTCTTCCATGGTCTGGGCGCAGGCATTGGCCAGAGTGTGGCTGCCTACCGAGTCGATCACCGCCGCCCAGCGGGCTTTGGCCAGGGGTTTTCCGGGGGCGGAGAGGGCATCCCTGTGCATCACCTCGGCGGCACCCAGGGCGGTGAGGTAGTCCTGTTCTTCCATGCGGCCGGTAGACGCTATCACCTGGTAACCCCGTTGGGCCAGCAGCATGATGGCCAGGCTGCCCACGCCGCCGCTGGCACCGGTCACCAGCACTTCGCCCTTGTCCGGGGTCAGGCCGTGGCGCTCCAGCGCCATTAAACACAGCATGGCGGTGTAGCCGGCGGTGCCGATGGCCATGGCCTGGCGACTGCTGAGATTGTCCGGCAGCCGGGTCAGCCAGCCGGCCTTTACTCTGGCCCGCTGTGCCAGTCCGCCCCAGTGCCCTTCACCCACGCCCCAGCCGTTCAGCAGCACCCGATCACCGGGTTGCCACTGGTCGCTGGCGCTGTGCTCCACCACTCCGGCCAGATCCACGCCCGGCACCATGGGAAAGCGGCGCACAATGGGGCCCTTGCCGGTAATGGCGAGGGCGTCCTTGTAGTTGAGGGTGCTCCACTCTACCCGTACGCTGACTTCGCCTTCGGGCAAATCTGCGGTATTCAGTTGAGTAAGGTCGGCCCGGGAGGTCTGGTCGTCGGCTTTGCTTATCAGAATGGCGTTGAACATAAGCGTGTACTCCTTTTATTTAGACTGGTCGTCTATAAATAAGCGTGAAAAAGGCCTCAGCGGGGCAGCCGGGCCAGAAACTCCTGTCCGAACAGCGCCATGGGGGCGTCGCTCTGTACAATGCGGGCCCGTTGCACGGCGCCTTCCCAGCCAATCCAGAACAGCTCGGCCAGGCGTTTGCAGTCGGCATCGGCGGCGATGTCACCGAGATCAGCTGCCTGTTGCAGGCAAGCCGCCAGCCGTTGCTCCCAGCTGTGCAGAATGGCCTGCAGCAGCTCGCGGTAGCTGGCGGGCAAAATGGTAACTTCCTGACAGAGGTTGCCCACCAGGCAGCCGCGCCGGAACGCATGGCGGGCCATGCCGGCCATTGCGTCCTGCATAAAGTGCTCAATGCGCTGTAGCGGCGGGGTCGTCTCATCCAGCAGCCAGCGATCCAGCTTGGCGGAAAAATAGCCGGCGTAACGTTCCATCACCGCCTGGCCAAAGGCTTCCTTGCTGTCGAAGTAGTGATAAAAGGAGCCCTTGGGCACGCCCACTTGCTTGAGCACACCGTCGATGCCGGTGGCCACAAAGCCCTGCTCGGTCAATATCGCCACGCCGCAACGAATCAGGGCGTCGCGTGTGTCGGGATTATCGCGGGGCTGACGGGGCGGCCGGCCCCGGCGTTTTGGGGTATCGGTGATCATGGTGATTAATTTAGACTGGTCGTCTAAAAAAGGCAATGGCTTGCTTGCCAACGGTCACATTGTGTTACATATGGCGCTGACTGTTGAAACGGGAGAAATACATGATTCGGGTCTATGCCGGGCTGGCGCTGTGGTACCTGGTGCTCAGTCTGCTCACGTTTGGAGTGTACTGGTGGGACAAGCGCGCCGCTATTCACGGTAACTGGCGGGTGCCCGAGCGCACTCTGCATATGCTGGCATTGCTGGGCGGTTGGCCCGGTGCCTGGCTTGGGCAATGTTGGCTGCGCCATAAAACGCGCAAGGCCTCGTTTCGAGTGATCTTCTGGCTGACGGCATTGCTTAACCTGCTGTTGCCAGTTGCGCTGTGGTGGGCGCGCTGGGAATGATAGATAACCGTGAAGGCAGTGGCATCGGGTATTATGGTGGTTTGGTGTTATGCGTCGATGAAACACAGCCAACAGGGAAACAAGCCATGCCGGAACAACAGCAGTATATTGAGCACACCGCCAACTGGGTGAAAAAGGTGATCATGAAATACAACCTTTGCCCTTTTGCCCGGCGAGAGGTGGAACGGGCCAGCATTCGCTATGTGGTGGTGGAAGAACACAAGCCGAAAGTGGTGTTGCAGGCGCTGCTGGCTGAATGCGGGTTGCTGGACGAACAGCCGGAAGTAGAAACCACTCTGGTTATCCTGCCTCGGGGCTTTGAGGGCTTTTATGCCTATCTTGACCTGGTAGATCTGGCTGATGAGCTGCTGTTTGAGCAGGGTTTTGAAGGTAAGTATCAGCTGGCCAGCTTTCACCCCGACTACTGTTTTGATGGAGAACTCCAGAACGACGCCGCCAACTACACCAATCGATCGCCCTATCCCACTCTGCACCTGATTCGTGAAGCCAGCATTGAAACGGCACTGGCTGACTATGATGATCCTGAGTCCATTCCCGAGCGTAACATTCACTTTGCCCGGCGCAAGGGCAGTGACTTTTTTGTGCGGTTGCTGACGCAGTGCACTCAAACACCGAAAGCCGAATAACAACGTGCACCATTACCACAGTGGTACCGGTGTCTTTGCGGCTTGCCGAGTGTTTTCTTGTTTTTACGGTAGATCCCTGTGTGCGTGTGATATATCGTTGCGTTCTAATTAAGAATGGTGCCCTTTGAGCACCGTCCAATACCCAAGGAGCAAAGCCATGTTGAAGAAAGCACTGATCCTGAGTACCGGTTTGTTTGCCGCCTCCGTTTCCGCTCAGGCGGATCTGTTTAAACCCGAAGATGCAGTAAAATATCGTCAGTCTCTGTATCAGGTAATGGCAGCGCAGGCCGGCGTGATTGGCGGCATGGCCAAAGGCGAAATCGATTTTGATGCGGCCGCTCTGCATCAGCGTGCCATTAACCTGAGCAACGCGGCTGGTTTGCTGGGTGATACTTATTTCCCGGAAACCCGCGGTGTAGAATCCAGCAATCTGCTGGACAAGGCCTGGGACGACATGGAAGGCATGCAGGCCAAGGGCAAAGATTTTGGTGACGCGTTGCAGAACCTGGTGAAAGTGTCTGCTGAGGAAGGCTTTGACCAGGCTCAGGCCCGCAAGGCGGCCGGTGCCATGTTTAAAACCTGTAAGGGTTGTCATGACGGTTACCGCAAAGACTGATCACTGACCTCCTTTAACATGCCGGGGCCACCCCGGCATTTTTATTTCCAGTCAGGTGAGTTTTTCTTAAGTAATTGATTTTATTTGTGCTGTCGGGTTAGTATCCGAGGGCTTCTTGCGGGTATCCAGCACCCATTTTTTCTGAACCCGATCTCTGGCATAGACAGGCCAGCTTGATCGGCATGCCCTGTCTATGGTGTTTTTATCAATGGCAGGACTTTCTGTAATGATTACTCGTATATCCAAAACCCTGATGGTTGCCGCCATCGGCTTTTTTGCTTTCCTGGTGGCTTTCGGCAATATCACCGATTACGAAACTAATTTTTCTTTTGTACACCATGTATTCCTGATGGATACCATTTTTCCTGATGCCAGCATTAAGTATCGTGCTGTTGAAACGGGCTGGATACATCACCTGGGCTATATCGGTATTATTATCCTTGAAAGCATGACCAGCCTGCTGTGTCTTTTCGGTGCCTGGCGGCTCTGGTGTCACCGGAAAGCCGGTGCAGCCGCATTTAACCGGGCGAAAGGGCTGGCAATTGCAGGGCTGACATTGGGCTTTCTTACCTGGCAGGTAGGCTTTATGTCGGTGGGCGGTGAATGGTTTGGTATGTGGATGTCGTCCCAATGGAACGGGGTGCCAGATGCGTTTCGCTTTTTTATGACGATTCTGGGTGTGCTGATTTATCTCGTATTAAGGGATGAAGAGCTGGATAAATAGTGTTTGCGATAGCGTTAATATCGTAAAACGATTTTTAATATTAAATAAAAAGAGTAGCGGTTCGCTACTCTTTTTTATGCCTT
This sequence comes from Oceanimonas baumannii, assembly GCF_002245495.1. Lineage (GTDB taxonomy): Bacteria > Pseudomonadota > Gammaproteobacteria > Enterobacterales > Aeromonadaceae > Oceanimonas > Oceanimonas baumannii. Next base: position 130,703 of record NZ_NQJF01000009.1, on the reverse strand, counting down.
TTATTTCATCTGTACCAAACCCAAATGGCGCGGGAGCTGATCAGCCTTTCTTATCCGCTTACAGCCGAAACAGGGCTTCTACGGTCCCCCAGGCGATAGCAGCGGTGATAATGAAACGCAGCCAGGGAAAGCTCTGCTGCCGGGGCAGCTGATCGGCGGCCCCGGCAGCAGGTGCGGGTTTGCTGCCGGTGATCATGGGGCGCACCAGGTTTTCTCCCCGCAAGCGATAGAGCAGCACGGCACAAACGTGCAGTCCTACCAGCACCAGCATCCCCCAGTAGAACCACTGTTTATGCCAGCGGGTCATTTGTCCGGCAGTATCGCCGGTGACATAGTCATAAAGCGGGCCGGTGTAAAAAATATCGTCGGTGGCAAACAGCCCGGTCCCGGCCTGTATCAGAAGACCGCCCAGCAGCACCAGTACCATGATGCCGCCCATGGGGTTATGGCTGAGGTAAACCGGCTTTTGCGGCGAGAGGCTTGCACGCAGGTAGGCCACAATATGACAGGGGTGATATACAAAGTGGCCGAAACGGGCATAGGGTGTGCCTATAAATCCCCAGATGACCCGGTAAAGCACCAGGCTCATCAACAACTGGGCAAACTGCATGTGCCGATCCATATCTTCACCGGCGTAATACCACAGCAGGGCAAGTAATACCGGCAGACTCCAGTGAAACAGCCGGATCGACCAGTCCCATACAGGGACCGGGGGCAGGTGGGCAGTGCTCATAGAATGGTACTCTCCGTCATTATCAGCAAACACAACAGGTATGGTTCGGTTGCTTGGTATCAGCATTTGGCAGAGAGCCTGCCAAAATAAAACATCCCGGTAAAGACCGGGATGTTTTACTGAATGAACTTGTGTTATTTGGCCTGTTCAGTTTGCTTGTTGCGCAGGTCAGCCAGCGCCTGTTCCAGCCCCTGACGATACTGGTTACGGGTAAGGGCGTTAATTTCCTGCCATTTGTCTTCGGGCGCAAAGTCGACGGTTGTCTGAGTGGCGACATCCTGGCCCTGCAGGGCAATCCAGCGAGGATCATAACTGCGGGTTTGTTCGCTGTCCCACTGCAGCACCTGGCTGACAATGGCCTGCAGCTTGTCCGGGTTGCTCGTGGAATGCGGACCAATACGTATACCAAACTGTTGATTCAGCCGGCTGACGGCAGCGTGAGTGGTATCATCACCGGATTTGTTGGCATCGCTGCGGGCACGCAGCTGGGCGACGTAGTACCAGAAGGTACCCTGATCCTGATAGTCATTATCGAACATGATGGCCGACATCAGATACAGTACTGGCGGTGCATAGTCGTTGGGACTTTGCAAAATGGTATTAATCGCCTCGGCCTTGCCGGCTGCAATATCGTCCATCGCTTGCTGAGAGCGGCTTACATCAATCTGTGCAAACTCGCCCTTGGGCGTGATCGGCCCTTCTTGTTCGCTGGTCTGAGCTGGTTTTTCTTTATTATCGGTTTGGGCGTTGGTGCTGCTGTCCGGTTTTCCGGCACAGGCGGCAAGCAGGGCACACAGCAGCAGCGGGCTAAGTTTTTTCATGATCGAGTCTCGCGCAAAGAAATATAACCAGCAAAGCGGGAAATGGCCGGCAAGTCAAGAGTGAGACTCATTTTGAACTCTTTTTGGGGTGTGAGTACGTCTGTTTTTGCCAGAACAGATGAATATCCTGGCGATAGGAAGCGGGAATACTGCGGGAGCACATCAAAACCACCTGACTGCCCCGTCGCATGCCGCGTATGGTTCCCTTGAGCGAGCGGGCATCGGTGGCCATCTGATGGCAGTGTGTCAGCAGGTTGGAGGGGGGTTGCCCACGAATGACCCTGAGGTGCGCATCACGAATGGTAATACAGAAGCTTTCCTGACGACGGCGCAGCAGGTAAAGCAGTGCAAACAGCAAGGCAGAGGTTGCAGCCAGAGTGCTAAACATGGTTTTCTTCCCTGAAAACATTGAATACAAAATGATGACATTTTAAGCGATAAAGGCAATGACCCGGGTGCAGAAAATAAGAATTGCCAGCTTTAATGTGGCGCTGGATCGCAGTTTTCCCGGCGCACTGGCAGCCGAAATAAACGGAGCCGGCAGCCCTCAGTTGCATCATATTGCCGCCATGGTGCAGCAAGTGCGGCCTGATATTCTGTTGTTAAACGAGTTTGACCACGATGGTGAGGCGGAAAACAGCGATCATCTGGCGGTGTTTGCCCGCCGGTATCTGGCTGCGGGTGAACAGGGTATTGAATATCCTCATCATTATCTGGCACCGGTAAACACCGGGCTGGCCGGGCCGCTGGCTCTGGGCGGGGAGCCGCGGCCGGTACTGCCGCAGGATGGCCTGGGCTTTGGTGCCTTTCATGGTCAGTACGGCTTTGCCATTCTCTCCCGTTTTCCGCTTGATACCGGTCGTTTACGCAGTTTCCGCCACTTTTTATGGAAGAGCATGCCCCGGGCCCGGTTACCTGAATTGCATGGCAGTGTGTTTTATCCGTCTTCGGTGCTGGACTTTTTGCCGCTATCTTCCAAAAACCATGTGGATTTGCCAGTTTGCCTGCCCGATGGCCGGGTGCTCCACCTGCTGGTCAGTCACCCCGTTCCACCCATTGACGAGGGGCCAGAGCGGCGCAACAGTTGCCGCAACCACGATGAATTGCGGCTATGGCACGATTATATTCGACCGGGAAGAGGGGATTATCTGGTCGATGATCATGGGATCCGGGGAGGCCTGGAACCGGATAGCGGCTTCGTTATTCTGGGAGATCTGAATGCAGATCCGCTGGACGGCAATGGCTTTCGGGAGGGCATTCGATCATTGCTGGCGGATCCTTTGCTGAATCAGGCGGTCAGCCGGGGCCGGTTGCAGCCGTCATCCCGCGGAGCCTGCCGCTTGCGGCCTTTTGAGCCAAGACGCGGGCCGGCCCGGTTATGGACGCATATCAATGGGTTACGGCTGGATTATGTGCTGCCAGATGCCGGCCTTACCGCCCTGGCCAGCGGGGTACTCTGGCCTGTTCCGGAGCAGGATCCCGGTGGCTGGTTCTGGCGCAACAATGGCAGGCCTGCCCGCCGGGGCATGGGTTCGGATCATCGCCTGGTGTGGGTAGAAGTGGCTCTGTGATGTGAGAGTCTTCACGCTTTCGATGGGCTGGAAACCAATAACGGGAGCAACATCAAACATTGGGGATCCAACACTGGGAAGGGGCTCTTTTTAACGATTAAATGCTCCCCGAGACCCTAGATTGCTTTCGAAGTTTCAGTTTTTCGGGTTGGTGACCCGAAGAATCCGCTGAATTCCTTCATATCGGGCAGGCCGTTTGGCCTGCCCTTTTTTTCGTCTTTTTTTCAGAACAGGCAGTCGTTTTTATCCCTCTGGGAGAATGTTTAATTTTTTTACATTTGTGGAATTATTTAACTTTAATGGCCATTATTTCTCATATTGTGAGAATTAAGTTTTACACCGTTCGCTTTCTGAGCGAAGGTCGCGCCCCCAGGAGAACGTTATGGCTGAAAAAACACCATCTCAGGACAAGACATTCGCATTGCTGTCGGCGCTGGCCGTGGCCGCTGAGCCCCTTACTGCGAGAGCACTGGCGGAGCTGACCGGACTGCCACTTTCCAGCACTTATCGTTATCTGGCGACGCTGTCGCGATGGTCTCTGGTGCAGGAGCGGCAAAGTGGTCACTATGCCCCGGGACCGATGGCGGTGCAGCTGGCAGCCGGGTTTGAGCAACATAACAGTGTGCTTACCTGGGCGCGGCCGCTGCTCAGTGAGCTGGCAGTGCGCACCGGTGAAAGTGCCGCCTTAATGATGTTGTCGGGGCATCGTGCCCTGTGCGTTGAAATGATCGACAGCTCCCAGGCACTGCGTTGCTGTTATCAGAAAGGACATTCTCAGCCACTGTTGCGGGGAGCCAGTGCCAAAGCGCTGCTGGCGTTCACCGAACAAAATCTGCGTGACACCGTGCTGTCCAGCCTGGCGATGTCTGAACAGGCAGCACTGCAGGCTGAACTATGCCAGGTGCGCGAGCAGGGCTATGCGGTATCTGAAGGGGAGCTGGATCAGAACGTGTGGGGCGTGAGCGCGCCGGTTTTGAGTGGTCGGGAGCATTTGTTGGGCAGTATCAGTCTGATGGCACCGGCCGAGCGGGTGAGCGCTGTGGCCAACCAGTGGATTCGCTGGACCTGTGAAGCAGCCCAGCGCCTGGGAGCCATGAGCTATTAATCGTGAACGTGCAGGAGTCAATCATGAAGCAAACCACCTATAACATGGCCGACATGAGTGTCTGGCAGGGACGTGTTGATACTGACGAAGGTCCGCTGGCCCTGCGCTGGCACCAGCAGGTGCAACCGCTGGCCGGCAATGTGCCTGCCGGGGTGGCCTTGCTTGGTTTTTGCAGTGATGCCGGTGTACGCCGTAACCAGGGTAATCCGGGAGCCGCGGAAGGCCCCAAAGCCCTGCGCGCTGCCGCTGCCAATCTGTCCTGGCATGGCCGCCGGGCGGTGTATGACAGCGGTGATGTAATTTGTCATGAAGATGAGCTGGAACAGGCCCAGGCGCTGTATGCCGATCAGGTTGCCCGTTTGCTGGGTGAGGGCCACAGCGTGGTTGGCCTGGGCGGTGGCCATGAAATTGCCTTTGGCAGCTTCAGCGGCCTGATGCAGTACCTGCAGAGTCAGGATACGCTGCCCCGGGTAGGCATTATTAATTTTGATGCACACCTGGATTTACGTCGTTCAGCCCGGGCCAGCTCCGGCACGCCTTTTAATCAGTGTGCGCAGCTGTGCGAACAGCTGGGTACTCCCTTTCATTACACCTGCATCGGGGTCAGCCGTTACCACAATACGGCGGCCCTGTTTGAACGGGCCGAGCAGCTGAATACCCGCATTGTGCTGGATGAGCAGCTGGCTGGCTGGAATCCGGATGTCCTGTTTGACGCACTGGATCAGGCATTGGCAGAAGTAGATGTTATCTATCTGACCATTTGTCTGGATGTGTTACCCGCCAGTCTGGCCCCTGGCGTCAGTGCGCCGGCGGTGCGGGGCATGGAGATGGGTCTGCTGGAAGCTGCGCTGGAACATATTCTTGCCAGTAACAAGGTGATGATGGCCGATATTGCCGAGCTCAATCCGGCCCGTGATCACCAGTCACTAACGGCCCGTGTGGCCGCCCGCCTGTTGGCCCGCCTGGCCGGGTAACAGGCCCCCAAGCTGTATCTATAGGGAAATTTTATGAATGTAATTACTTTCGATGTGATGACCACTACCACCCTGGCGGCGTTGCTGCTGATGCTGGGCATGTACCTGCAGCGGCGCATCCCGGTGCTGCACCAGCTGTGCGTGCCGGCACCGGTGATCGGTGGCTTTGGTTTTGCCGTGTTTGCCTGGCTGGCGCGGGACTGGGCGCAGGTGGAGTTCAAATTCGATCTGGCGTTGCAGAGTCCGCTGATGATTGCCTTTTTCGCCACCGTGGGTCTGGGCGGAAGCCTGGCTCTGCTGAAAAAAGGCGGCAAGGTACTGGGCGTTTACCTGGTGGCCTGCTGGCTGCTGGCGGTGTTGCAGAGTGGTCTGGGTATCAGTATTGCGTCCATGCTGGGTGAGCATCCGCTGCTGGGCCTGATGGCAGGTGCCGTCTCTCTGGAAGGTGGCTTTGGTGCTGCGGCGGCTTTCGGCCCCGAGGCCGAAGCTCTGGGTGTGACCGGTGCCACCACGGCGGCGCTGGCGGCAGCGACCTTCGGCATGGTGGCCGGCGGTCTGCTGGGTGCCCCCGTGGCCCGTTTGCTGATCAAGCGCCATGGCGTCAACATCGAAGCTGAGCAGGTGCATGAGCTGGAAGCCCTGCAAGAGTCGGAAAAGCCGAGCCGCGAGCCGGTAACCGGAACCCTGCTGCTGAAAAGTGTGGCCGTGGTGTTGTGTACCATGGTGGCCGGCCTGTGGCTGAGCGGCAATTTGCGTGAGCACCTCGACATTATTCTGCCGTCTTACGTAGGGGCGATGTTCGTGGCCATTCTGCTGCGTAACCTGAACGAAGTGGTACGTCTGCTGCCGCTATCCGACAGCGCCAATAATGCGGTGGGTGACTTCTGTCTGGGCATTTTCCTGACCATGGCGATGATGTCTCTGAAATTGTGGCAGCTGGCGGATCTGGGGGGCTCGCTGATGATTATTCTGGCCGTTCAGACGCTGGCGATCGTGATGCTGGCCTACTTTGTGATGTTCCGTCTGATGGGCGGCAACTATGATGCCGCCGTGCTCTGCGCTGGTTTTGTGGGGCATGGTCTGGGGGCAACTCCGAATGCGGTGGCCAATATGGGGGCGGTGTGCGATCGCTACCGGGTATTTTCTCACAAGGCGTTTATCGTGGCTCCGCTCTGTGGTGCCGTGCTGATCGACATTGTGGCCATTCCCGTCATCACCTGGTGTCTGAACGTGTTTGGTTAATCCCTCGTTTCAGCATAAAAAAGGCCGACGCTTGCGTCGGCCTTTTTGTGTTCGCTGTGTGGTCATGCCCATGAAGATGGGCATCCAGTGCAGACATGCATGGGGTTAAATACGGTGCTGTTTGCGGCATGGCCCCCGCCTTCGCGGGGAGGGGCAGGGGCATTGCTTCGTGGTGGGCGGCGGTAAGTGCCGGCGTTATTGCTGGCGCTGTCGCAGAAAGGCAGGAATATCCAGCCCTTCCTGCAGCGGCTGTTCACCTTGTTGTTCGGGCTGATGGTGAGTGTGCACCGGTGCTATCGTTTCTTTGGGAGGCTGAATACCGGTGGCGATCATGGTGACCTGAATACTGTCGGTCAGGTCCGGATCCAAGGTAATACCGGACACTACGGTCGCCTCTTCGCCCACACTTTCGGCCACTCTGTCGCCGATTTTCTGGAAGTCGTCCAGGCCGATATCCATGGAGGCGACCACATTCAGCAAGACGCCCCGGGCCCGTTCCAGTTCCACTTTTTCCAGCAGTGGATTGTTCAGTGCTTGCAGGGTGGCTTCTTCTACCTTGTTTTCGCCGCTGGCCAGGCCAATTCCCATAACGGCCTTGCCCTGTTGGCTCATAATGGTGCGAACATCGGCAAAATCGATATTAATAAGGCCGGTCTGGCCAATAATGTCGGCGAGACCGCGCACCGCGTTCTGAATGACCTTGCTGCTTTCGGAAAAAGCTTTGAGCAGCGGTGTGCGGGCACCCAGCACCCGCAGCAGGTAGTCGTTGGGCAGCACAAGCAACGCATCGGTATGTTCGGCCAGAGTTTCGAGGCCAAGTTCGGCCATGTTCGCCCGCTTTTTACCTTCAAAGCCAAAGGGACGGGTCACAATAGCAACGGTCATGATGTTCATTTCCCGGGCGAGACGTGCCACCACGGGAGCGGCACCGGTGCCCGTGCCTCCGCCCATCCCGGCGGTAATAAAGCACAGGTCGGCACCTTGCAGGCGGGTACGAATGTCTTGTTCGCTTTCTTCGGCGGCACTGCGGCCGGTCTCTGCCTCTGCACCGGCACCCAGGCCTCGGGTCAGTTCCCGTCCCAGTTGCAGCGTTTCTACCCGGCTTTGTTGCAGGGCCTTGGCGTCGGTATTCATGGCCATGGTGCTGACGTGGGCCGGCAGGTTGTGATCGGCCAGCAGGTTAACGGTGTTGCCGCCGCAGCCGCCGACACCGATGACGCTGATACGGATGGTGTCACAGTCGGGTTCGGTGGGTTCAAAGAGGATTTGGTCCATCCTGGTCTCCGTGGAAATACAAAAGGGCTGAACCTGTCAGCCCTTATCATCGGTGTTTGTAACTTTATTTGGCGGTCTTCAGTGATTCCGGTGCCAGAACTTCAACCTTACCCGCCATGTCAGTCAGCCACCGGCGAAATTCGGGTGAATCTTTCACGTCGGTTTCCACCATCATGCTTTGCTTATCATAACGGGTTAATCGCGGATTGTGGCCGGGAATGGTGTCTTCCAGCAGCGGGCGTCCGCTATTGGTAACACGACCAACAAAGTGGATGGTTTCCGCTTCTTCCTGGTAGCCTTTTTCACGAACCAGTTTATTGGTACTGAATTCCCGCGGCTGGGTTACCGGGCGGCTGGTCAGTTCCACGTCTTTGATATGTTCAAAGGGAATACCGTAAATCTTGGGATCCATATCGGTCATGGTGCACAGCAGCATGGTGCCGTCTTTACGGCTGACAATACCCAGCGGGTTTACCTGCTCATAGCGCAGCCAGACGGTACGCCCTTTAATCTGGCGTTTTATCTCGGCGGTAAACTTGCGGCCCCGCCACAGCGCGTCGCGAATTGTAGTAGCACGGCGCATTTCCGGACTACCAGCAAACGGTTTGGGCAGTTGCACCACGTTTTCCATCCAGCGACCGGCCAGCTCGCTCTGGCTGTCATTAATAACCTGAGTGGCTTTGTCGATGATGGGCGTCAGTTCGGTCAGCACGCTGGCCGGCAGCAGGTCGGCGGCCTGGTCGTTCCAGGTTTTCAGTGCCATGGCCAGGCCCAGCGGCATAAAGTTGGCGAAGTCGTTCAAACCATTGCGTTCAAAACACCAGCCATGGGGTTTGCTGCGATCATCAGATGTCAGATCAAACAGGCCCATGCCTGACATTTCTTCCAGATCCCGCTGTACGGTCCGCAGGCTTACCTGAATTCCTTCTTCTTCCAGTTTTTCTTGCAGCTGGCGTGCGGTCAGCTTGTATGGACGGTATGGAACACAGCGCGCCAGGGTCAGTTGTCTCAGCAGTTTCTTACTCATGGTGATGCCCTCTTGCTTGGGATGATTGTATCCTAGGTAGAGTTAGCGACAAGTTTTGACGCATATTTTTCATGAGCGAGTGTCGCCATTTTTCTACACTTGCCGGTTTACGGTCTGAACCTGACGCTGTAAACATCTTGCTATGTTGCCGTTTGAATACTATAACCTATTGAAATTAATATAACTTTATGGGGTTGGTATGAGATGGTTGTTACTGCTGGCGGCACTGTGGGGGAGTGAATCATGGTCCCGTTCGGAGCCCTTGACGCCGCTAAAAGAAGCAAATTATTTGTCGCTGCCCGACAGCCACGATATTGACCAGTATCTGTTTAGCCTGGCGGCTGATAATAAACAGGCTCGTATGGTGGCTCTTGGGCATTCTGCCGGTGGCCGGCCGCTGTATGGGCTGCTGATTTCTGCTTCCCCGGCTTTTCTACAGCATTATCAGCCCGATACTGATAAGGCTACGGTGCTGGTGCTGGCTGCGCAGCACGGTAACGAGCCTGCCGGAGCAGAGGCTGTGCAGCAACTGGCCTCGGAGTTTGTCGCCGGCAGGCACCTGGCCTTGCTTGAGCGGCTGAACCTGGTGCTGGTCGCCATGGCCAATCCGGATGGGCGGGATCTGGCCCGCCGCCATAACGCCAATAACGACAATACCAATATCGATTATGTGGCGATGAACGCCGGTGAAACCCGTCTGTTGGTGAATGCGTTGAATACCTTTGATCCGGATCTGGTGTATGACGCTCATGAATCAGGGATCTGGAAACGGGTGCTGACCAGACAGCAGGGCTGGTTGACCGATGTAGAGGTGCAGTTTGAGGCAGGTAATAACCCCAATATCGATGCCCGCCTGCAGGACTATACCTCAGGGTTCCTGTTGCCGGCGCTGATCAAACAGGTGAACGAGACAGGCCTGAGGGCAGAGCGCTACCGGGGAGAAATTACCAGCCTGGAGCAGCGGGTGGCCCGGGGCGGGCTGGGGATTACCAATTTGCGTAACTACGCTGCTATGCAGGGGCGGGTATCGGTGCTGGTTGAAAGTCGCCTGGATAACAAAGGGGGCGATTATGTCACGCCACGCAATATTGCGGAGCGGGTCAGCAAACAGTATCTGGCGTTGTTCAGTCTGCTGCAGCTGGCCGCCGAAGACAGTGAACGGCTGATCACGGTATCACGTCAGGCTCGCCAGCACTGGCAGGCTGCCGGCAGTGGGCGCATGCTGAGCATGGATGTGCACTTTGCCCGTAATGAGGCACAGCCCGAGGTGAGCATTCCACTGGTGCGGCAGGCGGATGGCCAGCGCCGCTACCATGTGTTTGCCAATCATGATGCCATTATCGCGAGGGAGCCGGTCAGCCTGCCGCCAGCCTATGCCATTACCCGGGAACGGGAACGCATGGCGCGCTGGCTGCAGCGGCATCATATTCGTTTCACCACGGTGAGGGCTCCACAAGTGGTGCATGCCGGGTATATCCGGATTACTGACGTTATTCCCCAGCCCAGAGTCAAGCCGGGAGTGCGGGAAAAGTGGCGGGTACAGGCAGACACACAAGCTGGCGTGGCCACGCTGGGGCCGGGAGATTTGCTGGTGCCCATGGATCAGCCACTGGGTCCGCTGGCGGCGTTGATGCTGGATCCCCGGTCAGCCAATGCCCTCTATCAGGAGGAGGGCTGGCACTGGCTGATGCCGGGGCATTTTCCGGTATTTCCGGTAAGCCCCGACGGTGAGTTTTAAAGGGCCAGCCAGGACAGCGGCGATTTGCTGATGGCGGCACCATAGATGTAGGCAAAAATGGCGATGGCAGCGAGGGCGGCCGTCAGTCGCTGTCCCCGGGTTTTACCCCGTTTGATGGCGATGGTACCCACAATGATATAGCAGACCAGACCAATCACCTTGGCGGTCAGCCAGGGGCTGTTGCCAAAGGGGATCTGGTTAATACTGACCGCCAGCCAGATGCCGCACAGCAGCAACAGCGTGTCGTTGATATGGGGCAGAATTTTCAGCAGCTTGTTATTGATGCGGGCAGGGGAAGGCACTGCCAGCCAGGCTCTCAGCATAAACAGCACAATGCTGATAATGGCAAACATCATGTGCGCATGCTTAACGGCAAGGTAAGACATATTGGCTCCGGAGTTATACGTTATTAAAGCGGCTAGCATAACCGTTTGACGCCGGCCTGAATACCGGCAACAGGCGACTCGCAACCCAGGTTTTGTTAGTCTGTCGATGGGAGATTCATACAGGATAACCATCATGAAAAAGAGCTTACTGAGTCTGTCGTTGTTGCTGGCAGGTCCGGCCCTGGCAGCGTCGCCGTCCGTGACCGTTTACAAGTCGCCCACCTGCGGTTGTTGTGAAAGCTGGGTAGAGCACATGCGTGAGTCCGGCTTTGAGGTAAACAGCATAGATACCGAGCTGATGGGGGCGCTCAAGCAGAAGGCCGGCGTAGAGCCGCGGCTGGCTTCCTGTCATACCGCGCATGTGGATGGTTATGTGATTGAAGGACATGTGCCTGCGGCAGACGTGAAACGACTGCTACAGCAGCAGCCAGAGGTGCGTGGTCTGAGTATTCCCGGTATGCCGCAAAGTGCGCCGGGCATGGACATTCCGGGCACACCCTACGAGGTGCTTGGCTTTGACGAGCAGGGCAACACGGCGGTGTTCAGTCGCTATCCAGGCTGATGTCATCGGGTTCAAAAGCAATGAAACGCCGGCCGCGGAACACCAGGGTGCCGCTGCTGTTCAGGATCAGTTGCTCATAAAGGTGCTCACTGACCTGAAACTCCCGCTCCTGCTCGTGTCTCGGGCTGAAACTCACATAGAACTGCCGTCGGGGTGGCGGCAGCTCGGTTTCTTCCTTGGGGGTGCGGCCCATAAACTCTTGTATCCGTTTACCGGTAATCACTACCTTGAGGCTGTGTTCAGGCTGAATATGATCGTAAAAGTGCCGGTACAGTCGTTGTCCGACCACCACAAAAGCAATGATGATAATGCCCCAGAGTACAAATCTATCCATTCACGGTTTCTCCCTGTTACTCGGTTTAGCTTAAAGGCTGAATATGTTCGTGCAAGGAGTTTGGCATGATGATGCGGGTGCTGCTGGGATTATTGCTGTGCCTGCCTGGCGTGGTGGCTGCGGCACTGCCGGCCGGTCTGGAGCTGACGGCGCAGATGGAGCGGGCCTCGGTGCCGGCCTGCCCCCGGGAGCAGGCGCGACAGCTTGAGCTGCACTGGCGTAATGGTGAAGTGAGTGGCAGCCTGGATTACCTGGGGCTGGATCTCGCCTGCTCGCGCAGTGGTAATCAAGGGGCGCAGGGCGAAAGCGATGCATTGTCGTTATTGCTGACCCTGCCGCCGGTCGATTTCTCCATTGAACATTTTATGCTGCATCTGCCGGACAGGGCGCTGAGCGGACCCGCCCGGCTGCGTCACCGCGACGGTGACATTATTGTGCACTGGCAGGCTGAAAACGGTCCGCTATCCATTACCCTCACCCCCGAGCAAGGCGGCTGGCGCTGGCGCGGAGAATTGCCCGGTAATGTTTTATTACCCTCGTTGAGTAAACCCGTCAGCATGCAGGGCTACTGGCAACCCGGACAGGGCCTGCAAGTTGCCTTTGATACGGCGCTGCCGGAGCCGTTGACTGGCCGGCTTTCACTGGACGGGCAGCTGAATATAACTGCCGATGGCTGGCGGTGGGATCCGGCTTCCCGTCTGACAATTGACCGCCTGAGCTGGCGTCAGTTGCGGCTGAACGAACTGGTGTTGCAGCCGGCCGGCGCGCTGCCGCTGACCGGCATTGGCCACTGGATCCTGCGCTGGCAGGGTGGACACTGGCAGCAACAGCATTTGCCTGGGGCACAACTGACACTGGCGCTGGATGATCATCGCCATGGCACAATAACACTGGAGCTGGACCCGAAACTGAAGGTGCGTACTGACTGGCGCTGGCAGGAGGGGCTGGCCCTGACACTGCCGCCACAGTCGCTGTCACTGGCAAAAATGGCGGCCTGGCTGAATCGCTGGATAACCTTGCCTGAGCTGAATGTCGAACAGGGAGAGCTGGTGTTGTCAGGCCGGGCAGAGAATGTGCTGGATGGTGAGCAGCCGCTGACACTGACTCTGGCTCTGAAAGACGGTCGGCTGCGCCGGGGAGAGCTGTATGCCCAGGGGGTGAAAGGACAGGTTGAGGTGGTCCGGCACAACGGACAATTGAGTTTAGGGCGTCACAGCGGGCTGACCATTGCCGAGTTGAATACCGGTGTGCCGGTCACAAATATTCACGGTTCATTAAGCTGGCGTGATAACAGCCCCTGGTTGTCGGGGCTTACTGCTAATGTGCTGGATGGCCGGCTGGCGCTGTCGCCAATGAGATTGAGCACTCACTTACGTGGAGAGCTACACCTGCAGGATATTTCCCTTGCCCGATTGCTGAACCTGTCTGCGGTACCCGGCCTGACCGGTGATGGCAGTTTGCATGGCCGGCTGCCTTTTGTGCTGAATGACCGGATCAGCGTACAGAATGGCCGTTTGTGGGGGGATGACGGCTGGGTGTCTTACCAGGCCGGCGAGTCATTAACAGAGACGGCCGCAGATAACCTGTCATTGGGGCTGACGCTGGGGATGCTGAAAGATTTGCGTTATGACAGACTGAATGCCGACATGTCCATGTCGGAAGACGGTGAGGCGATTATTATGACCCGGCTGCAGGGGCGGGCTCCGGTAGGCGGGCAGTTGCACCCGGTTAACTTCAATTACCGTCATCAGGAAAACCTGTTACAGTTGCTGGCAAGTCTGCGCTTTGCTGAGCAGCTCAGTGAGCGGTTGCCGGCGCGGCTGCAAGGGGGAACGGAATAATGAAGCAAACCGCAATGGTGCTGACAGGTTTGTTGCTGACAGCCTGCACGCCGAGAGTGGAAGTAGTGGTTCCCGACAAACCCATTACGGTGAACCTGAATGTGAAAGTGGATCACGAGATCCGGGTCCGGGTGGATCGGGAACTGGAAAAACTGTTTGAACAGGAGCAGGAGCTGTTCTGAGGAGACTGATATGAGATGGTTGGCTATGATTTTGGCGGCAACCCTCAGCTTGTCGGCCTGGGCGCTGGATTTGCAGCAGGCCAAGCAGCAGGGGCTGATTGGCGAACAGGTAAACGGTCTGGTAGGAGCGGTACAGGGCAATGCTCAGGTAAGTGCCATTGTGAATGATATTAACCGCAAGCGGCTCGACAGCTACCGGGATATCGCCAAGAAAACCGGTACCAGCCTGTCGGTGGTGCAAAGCCGTGCTGGTCAGCTGAATATCGAGCGCACCCCTGCCGGGCAGTATGTGCAACTGGCCGATGGCCGCTGGCAACGTAAGTAATCACTATCCATAAAAAGGCCGCGTATGTGGCCTCATTTGACTTTTATTTTCATGTTGAGCGGTCATTTTCACCGGTTTTTCTGGCCTGGATGTCACTTCGCAGGTAATATTTGTTCGTTTTTTGGACAGTCTTGCCAGGAGTGACAGATGGGGAATAGGGTGCGACTTTGCCTGATGTTAGCATGGGTGGCGTGTGCCAAACCCTATGCCAAAGGAGCCGACGTGGACGTTAAACCGCCTGTCGCTAAAAAAATCCCCCATGTACTCTACAACCATGATGATATACGGGTAGATAACTACCACTGGATGCGTGATGACCAGCGAGAGTCTGCTGATGTCATCGACTATCTGGAACAGGAAAATCACTATAGTGAGCAGGTGCTCACTCCGTTGAACCAGCTGCAGGAAGAGCTGTTTCAGGAAATGGTGGCGCGCATTCGTCAGGATGATAATACGGTGCCTTATCTGAAGCAGGGTTGGTGGTATCGCACCCGCTATCAGCAGGGGCAGGAATACGGTATTACCGAGCGTTACCCGGATGGTCAGCCAGAGCAGGTGGAGTTATTGCTCGACGGCAATGAACGGGCCGAAGGGCAATCTTATTATGGCCAGGGCCAGATGGCTGTGAGCCCGGATCAGCAGACCCTGGCGTTTTCCGAGGACTTTGTATCCCGCCGCCAGTATCAGATCCGTTTCAAGTCGCTGCAAACCGGTGAGCTGTACTCTGAGGTGCTGGAAAACACCTCCGGTAATCTGGTCTGGGCCAAAGACGGTAACACCCTGTTCTATGTAAAACAGGATGAAGGCACCCTGCTGCCGTTTCAGGTTTATCGGCATACGCTTGGCACCGATCAAAGCCAGGATGTGCTGGTGTATGAAGAGCAGGATAGTGGCTTCTATACCAGCCTCTACAAGAGCCGCTCGGGTGAGTATATTTTTATTGGTTCCTGGAACACCGATGCCAGTGAACTGCGCATGATTCCCGCCGCTGAACCCTCTGCCGATCCTCAGCTATTTATGGGCCGCCGCCATGGTCATGAATATGATCTGGACCACTACGATGGCCGTTTTTACGTTCGCTCCAATAAAGATGGTGCCAACTTTGGTCTGTATGTGACGGATGGCATTGATGAACCGGGCCAGTGGCAGCCACTGATCCCGGCTCGCGACGATGTACTGCTGGAAGGGTTTGCCCTGTTCCGTGACTGGCTGGTGCTGGAAGAGCGCAGTGAAGGGTTGTTGCAGCTGCGTCGGAAACACAGACGCGAGAACACCGAACATCAGATTGAGTTTGATGACCCGGCTTATGTCAGCTGGATGGGCACTAACCCCGAATCCGATACGCCCTGGTTGCGTTACGGTTATTCTTCCATGACCCGGCCGTCCACTATTTATGAAATCAATATGGATACCGGGGAACGACGGGAGCTAAAACAGCAATATGTGGGCGAACACTTTAATGCCGGTGACTACCGCAGTGAGCGACTCTGGATAACCGCGCGGGATGGGACCCGAGTGCCGGTATCTTTGGTGTATCGTGCCGACCTGTTTAAATCGGACGGCATTAATCCGCTGCTGGTGTATGCCTACGGCTCTTACGGCGCCAGCATGGATCCGGACTTCAGCAGTTCCCGCTTAAGTCTGCTGGATCGGGGCTTTGTGTATGCCATTGCGCATGTACGTGGTGGCGAAGAGCTGGGCCGGGACTGGTATGATCAGGGTCGGCTGATGAGCAAACAGAACAGCTTTAACGACTTTATTGATGTCACCAAATCGCTGGTGCAGCAGGGCTATGGCGACCAGCACAGGGTATTTGCTTCCGGCGGCAGTGCCGGCGGCCTGCTGGTGGGGGCCGTGGTCAATATGGCTCCCGAGCTGTATAAGGGCGTGGTTGCTGTGGTGCCCTTTGTGGATGTGGTGACGACCATGCTGGATGAGTCGATTCCGCTGACTACCGGTGAATATGGCGAATGGGGCAATCCCAACAATGCCGATGCCTATCACTATATGAAGTCTTACAGCCCCTACGATCAGGTCAAGCCTCAGGTTTATCCCAATATGCTGGTGACCACCGGACTGCATGACTCCCAGGTTCAGTACTGGGAGCCTGCCAAGTGGGTGGCCAAATTGCGCGAGATGAAGATCGACGACAACCTGCTGCTGCTGCACTGTGATATGGACAGCGGCCATGGCGGCAAGTCCGGCCGGTTTGAAGCGTATCATGAGCTGGCCCGGGAATATGCCTTTCTGCTGGCGCTGGCGGATGAGGAGAAAGGCCCCAGGCTGGCTGCCGGCCTGAGTGCGCCGGACGATCAGGAAACCCGATAAGTAATTGAAAGAAAAGGGCCGCGATGCGGCCCTTTGTTGTTTGAGTGAGCGTCAGGCTTATCCGCCGATGGACTGAATGATGACCACAAGTACCAGTACTGGGCACACAAAGCGCACATACCAGGGCCAGATTTTCCAGAACAGACCCTGTTCTACATCGGGGCAACCGGCTTTGAGCTCGGCCAGCACCTTGTTGCGCTGCCATACCCAGCCGGCATAGAGAGTGATGCACATGCTGACCAGTGGCTGGGCATACTGGGTGGTCGCGGTGATCACCAGTCCGAACAGACTGCCGAAGTTAAATACGATAATGACGCTTATCAGGGTACACAGCGCAGTCATCAGCCAGGTGGCTTTAATGCGCGACATGCCGGTACTTTCAATTGCCAGGGAGACAGGTGCTTCCAGCATGGAAATGGACGAGGTCAGGGCGGCCAGTATCATCAGCAGAAAGAAGGCAAAGGCAATCAGGTACTGAGCCTGGCCCATGGTTTCAAATAATGCCGGCAGGACCGAGAACACCAGCGTATCGGAGCTGAGCAGGCTGCCGTCCTCGGCGAAAATGGCCACGCCATTGTGCTGGGCGACATACATGGCCGGCAAAATTAGCAGACCGGCAAGGAAAGCGACACTGGTGTCAAGCAGGGTCACCTGGGCGGCCAGCGACGGAATGCTGGACTGGCGGCTGAGGTAAGAACCGTACAGCATCATGACGGCAGCCCCCAGCGACAGCGAGAAAAAGCTCTGGCCCAGGGCGCCGATCAGTACGTCCCGGTTCAGTACCCGGGAAAAATCGGGTACCAGATAGGCTTTCAGTCCTTCGCCGGCACCGGGCTGGGTCAGCATATAGCCGGTGAGCACAATCAGCATCAGCAGCAGCAATGGCATCAGCCGGCTCGACCACTTTTCAATGCCTTGCTCCAGGCCGCGGCTCACCACATACAGGCTGAGCAGGGCAAATAATAGTGTGAACGCCAGATTGCGCGAAGTGGAAAAGGCGGTCAGCCAGCCGGCACTGTCACTCACCCCGGCCAGCCTTGCCAGCGGATCCAGTGCATAGGCGATAAACCAGCCCGAGACGATGGCATAAAAGGTAAAAATCAGGCTCACGGTGACGACGGCTGCCAGCCCCACCAGACCGGCAATGGCCTTGCCGGAGCGGTTGCCGGTCAGTTTTTGCAGAGCATGAAAGGGGCCTGCCTGGCCATGGCGGCCAATGGTGATTTCAGCCACCAGCATGGGATAACCCAGCAGCACTATCATCAGCAGATAAACCAGCAAAAAGGCACCGCCGCCATTGCTGGCTGCCTGAGTGGGAAAGCCCCAGATGTTTCCTACGCCAATCGCCGATCCGGCGGCGGCCATTACAAATCCCAGCTTGCTGCTGAATTGCGCCCTTGCACTCACGTCTGCTTGCTCCTGGTGGTTGTAAACTTAAGTGTACAGATAGCCATGATATAAAATTGCGAAGACTATGGAGTTTTGCAGAGTTTTTGTCAAAGAAAACTCTGTTCGTCAGCGTTCCATAGCGGTCAGGTTGTAAGAGCAAAGCAAAACATAAGGAGGTGCATAAAAAGAAAGCGCTGCCTCTTGGTGTTTTTCGGTTCGGCGCCTCTGACATCATTAATGGGAATCATCATAAATTAGCCGACCGGGGCTGACTGCTCTGCCATAAACAGGGTATGATCCGGCCATTAAAGATTTTAGCGTGGTGTGTCGTGGGTGTTCGCGCACAACAAAAGGAAAAGACTCGCCGTTCTCTGGTAGAAGCGGCGTTTCGTCAGTTGAGTGCCGAGCGCAGCTTTTCCGGCTTGAGCCTGCGTGAGGTAGCCCGTGAAGCCGGGCTGGCTCCCACTTCTTTCTATCGTCATTTCAAGGATATGGAAGAGCTGGGGCTGACTCTGGTAGACGAAGGCGGCCTGACGCTGCGTCAGTTAATGCGTCAGGCACGTCAGCGCATTGCCGATGGCGGTAGTGTGATACAAATTTCGATAAAAACCTTTATGGAATTTATCGATAATAGCCCTGATGTGTTCCGGTTGTTGTTACGGGAGCGGTCGGGCACTTCTGCCGCTTTTCGCCAGGCGGTAGCACGGGAGATACAGCACTTCACTGCTGAGCTTACCGACTACCTTGAAGAAAAGCAGAAGACCAGCCGTGACTATGCCGAGGCTCAGGCTCAGGCCATGGTCACCCTAGTGTTCAGTGCCGGTGCCGATGCGCTGGACATGAACGAAGAAGAGCGTGCCGTGCTGGCGGAGCGCATGATTCTGCAACTGCGTATGATCGCCAAGGGCGCAGATGCATATAACAAGGCAAAACGGCTCTAGGCCTAAATCAGGAAGGATTACTATGTCTGGAAAAAAGAATGTTCGCCGTAAACCCATTCTGCTGGCGCTGCTGGTAGGTCTGTGTGGTAACGCTACACTGGCCACCCTGAGCGTAAGCGAGCTGGCGTTTTCCGTGTTCCCCATCATTTCTCTGGCGCTGGCAGCATACGTGCTGTATCAGGAGTATCTGAGCGCGCCGATGGAAGGTGACACCCCGGTTTGTACTCTGCTGAGTTTCCTGGTGGGTGTATTTGGTTATTCTGCGTTTCTGCGCACCCAGTTTCCGGAAATGGGTACTAACTATCTGTCGGTGATGATCACCCTGGTGCTGGTGATTTGGCTGGCCATCAAGATGGGAGTGGCCGAGCGTCCGGTGCCCGAGGCCGAAGCGCAGAAGTAATCTGTTTGCTTTCGGAATAAAACCCGCCATATGGCGGGTTTTTTGTTTGTCTTTCGCTCAGTAAGAGCAGCCCTCCGTCCTTCAGGTATCCTTGTCGACCGGCAGGTGAGCCGAGGCGCCCCATTCGCTCCAGGAGCCGTCATAAACGGCAATGTTCTCGTAACCTGCCAGCTCTGCAGCGAGTGCCAGAATGGCTGCTGTTACGCCTGACCCACAACTGCATACCAGCTTTTGCTTATTGTCGAGCAAAGGCGCGAAGAGTGCGCGCAACTGCTCAGCAGGTCGCATGCTGCCGTCAGTCAGCACCTTATTAAAAGGCAGGTTCAGTGCTCCGGGCATATGACCGGCGCGCACACCCGGACGCGGGTCGGCAGCGGCACCGCTGAAGCGCTCGCGGCTGCGGGCATCCAGTACAGCATGTTCTCCGCTCAGCAGGGCTTGCTCGACTGAATTAGCGTCGGCAATCCAGCCAGGTTGTAACCGGGCGTTAAACCGACCAGGCTTCACTGCAGCGGGCTCCCCTTGCTCCAGTGGCATGCCGGCTTTTATCCAGGCGGGCAGGCCACCATTCAGTACCGCCACCTTACTGTGCCCCATGGCACGGAACATCCACCAGGCTCTGGGGGCGGCAAACAGCCCCAGGCTGTCGTAAATCACCACTGTCTGATCATTACTGATGCCGAGTGCTGAAACCTCGCTGCTGAACAGGGCTTCATCGGGCAGCATGTGCGGCAGGCTGGTGTTCTGATCTTTAATGCGGCCATCAAAATCAAAAAAACGGGCACCGGGAATACGTTGTTGCCGCCATTCTTCAACGCCATTACGGCCGCTGGCGGGCATATGCCAGCTGGCATCCAGTACGACCAGGTCTGCATGATCGAGATGTTGAGACAGCCACTCTGGTGTGGCCAGTGGAGAGGATAATTCCGATTGGTTCATAAAGCCTCCTTTAATAGATAAGTTTATCCTAAGAAAGCCCCGTCAGACGTGCCACTGTTTTTGTTGTTGTGAAATAGCATGACGATAATGCCCTGCATGATTGTAAGAGATCTCTCACGTTCAGTGTGGGAGAAGGCGCTTTCGTATGCAGATTTGACGTCGTGTTTTGTGTGTTTTATGTTTTAAAACAACTGGTTAACTTTATTCTTTGCCCGGCTTTGCATAAATGTATTCTTTTTTCTCAGACAGTCGGCTTGAGGCAAAGGGAAAGTTCTCTATAGTTAGTGGTGCAAGGAGCAAGGAAAGTTGGTCAGGAAAGACCGGCTGCCAGGAACGGCGAAAGGATCACCGCAGGATGCGGTAAGGGACACCTCCCCGGACGGAGATAGTCATGCAGCTCAGGATGAACTGCGGTCAGGATGACCATAAGGACACGCCGACGGAACGGTAAGAGGATCGCCTTAAGGAAAAGGTATTGTCAGGGATTGCAGGGAGCAACTTGGTTTAAGGATTAACCATACGACAACCCAAAAGGGGGTGACATGACGTCACCCCCTTTTTCTATTGTGTCTGGCAGGGCCGAATGAGTAACTGGATTGTGGTGTTTGAGGCTGCCAACAGCCTGGAAGCACATACCCTCAAAGGGGCGTTGGAAAGCCGTGGTATGGCAGTGCAACTGAAAGGTGAAGCACTGTCGGGGGCCTTGGGAGAGTTGCCGATGGATGTGGCTCGGGTGACCTTGCTGGTGCAGGCAAATGACTGGCAGCAGGCGCGGGAGTTTATACAGGGCTATCAGCAGCAAGGCGGGCGCAGCTGGCGTTGCAGACAATGCGGCGAAGAAAATGACGCCAGCTTTGAGGTTTGCTGGCAGTGTGGTTCCGGACCCGAAGGCCCGGAACGCTAGTTTCAGCGTTTCTGCTGTTCGCTCAGTTCTTTCAGACGGGTCCGGTGACGGTGCATGGCAAAGGAACCGAATACCAGCACTTCCAGGTAGTCAACGGTACTGGGGTTAAGCAGGCTGGACACCTGTTTCAGCATCAGCATCTGCAGTATGTGCATCACCAGTACAACGGCTCCCAGGATCAGCGGCGTGGAGCCGGCCTCAGCAAAACCGGGTCCGAGCAGGGCATAAATAATACCGCCCCAGAATACCAGCATGACCAGCCGCATTAGCAGGTTGAGTACCTTCATTATTACATTTGCTCCCTTTGGTAGAGTTGATAAGTGACCTGGCCGGCTTGTTTGTCTTTATATAGCTGCCAATTGGCGGGAAGGGCAGGTAGTGCCAGCCCTTGTTCCCGCTCGATATAAATAAGGGCACCGTCGTTGAGCCAGCCATTGGCTTCAAGCAAGGCACAGACATTGGGTAACAGTTCCTTGTGAAAGGGGGGGTCGAGAAACACCAGGTCAAAGGGCTGTGCCGCCTGTTGCAGATATTGCTCGGCGTCAGCCTGCACCACAGTACCCGGTGCGGCCGGTAATGTGGCCAGGTTGCGTTTGAGCTGGGCAGCCACGGTGGCGTCCTTTTCTACCAGCACGACCTCGGTCGCATGGCGCGACAGGGCTTCAAATCCCAGGCTGCCGCTTCCTGCAAACAAATCCAGGCAACGCCGATCGCGAATATCAAACATCAGCCAGTTAAACAGCGTCTCTTTGATTCTGTCTGTGGTCGGCCTGAGCCCCTCACTGTGCAGCACCGGCAGTTTTCGCCCACGCCACTGACCGCCGATAATTCTTATCTGGCCTGTGGCCGGTGGAGTTTTTTTTCCCGGTTTTGCTTTTGCCATCTCGTTTCGCCGTCTTTCAATAAAGTGCTAGTATAAGGCGGTTTTGCACCCATTAAGGGGCGTATATTCTAATGAAGCGGCCGATTAACGGCCAGCCCTAATCGTCCCGAACAACAGCGAGTATTGGCAATAATGGCGAAAAAAGGTTTTTTCTCCTGGCTGGGCTTTGGCAAAAAGAAAGATGAACAGCCGGAAGAAGCACAGGAACAGCAAATCCCCCAGGATGTGGTGGAGTCGGACGCGAAAGCCGAGGAAGAAGCGCGTTTAACAGCCGAAGCGCAAGCAGCGGAAGAAGCGCGTCTGGCGGCCGAAGCCAAGGCAGCGGAAGAAGCGCGTCTGGCGGCCGAAGCCAAGGCAGCGGAAGAGGCCCGTCTGGCGGCCGAAGCCAAGGCAGCGGAAGAGGCCCGTCTGGCGGCCGAAGCCAAGGCAGCGGAAGAAGCGCGTCTGGCGGCCGAAGCCAAGGCAGCGGAAGAAGCACGTCTGGCGGCCGAAGCCAAGGCAGCGGAAGAAGCCCGTCTGGCGGCCGAAGCCAAGGCAGCGGAAGAAGCGCGTCTGGCGGCCGAAGCCAAGGCAGCGGAAGAAGCCCGTCTGGCGGCCGAAGCCAAGGCAGCGGAAGAGGCCCGTCTGGCGGCCGAAGCCAAGGCAGCGGAAGAAGCCCGTCTGGCGGCCGAAGCCAAAGCAGCGGAAGAGGCCCGATTGGCAGCCGAAGCTGAAGCTGCCGAGCAGGAGCGTCTGGCTGCTGAAGCCGCCGCCAAGGCCCCCAAAAAAGGCTTTTTTGCCCGCCTTAAAGCGGGTTTGCTTAAAACCCGGCAAAATCTGGGATCGGGCTTCTTTGGCCTGTTCCGGGGCAAGAAAATCGATGATGATTTGTTCGAAGAGCTGGAAACCCAGCTGCTGACTGCGGATCTGGGCGTGGAAACCACTATGTCGATCATCGATAACCTGACCAGTCAGGCCAGCCGCAAGCAGCTCAAGGACGGTGAAGCCTTGTATGAGCTGCTGAAGGAAGAAATGGGTGGCATTCTTGCCAAGGTGGATCAGCCGCTGAAGATCGACAGTGAGCACAGGCCGTACGTTATTCTGATGGTCGGTGTCAACGGCGTAGGCAAGACCACGACTATCGGCAAGCTGGCCCGTCAGTTCCAGGCCGAAGGCAAATCGGTGATGCTGGCTGCCGGCGATACCTTCCGCGCTGCGGCGGTAGAACAGCTTCAGGTGTGGGGTGAGCGCAACAATATTCCGGTGATTGCCCAGCATACCGGTGCCGATGCTGCCTCTGTGATTTATGACGCGGTGGAGGCCGCCAGAGCACGCAAGGCTGATGTGCTGATTGCCGATACTGCGGGTCGCCTGCAGAACAAGGCACACCTGATGGAAGAGCTGAAGAAAATCGTGCGGGTTATGCAGAAAATTGACCCTGCCGCGCCCCACGAGATCATGCTTACCCTGGATGCCGGCACCGGCCAGAATGCGCTCAGTCAGGCCAAAATTTTCAATGAGGCTGTGCCCATCACCGGTATTACCCTCAGCAAACTGGACGGTACCGCCAAAGGGGGCGTTATCTTTGCAGTGGCCGACAAGTTTGGCATTCCCATTCGCTATATCGGCGTGGGTGAGCAAATCGATGATCTGCGTCCTTTTAATGCCTCTGAATTTATTGAGGCGCTATTCAGCCGGGAAGACTAAATGATCCGCTTTGAGCAGGTTAGCAAGGTATACAGCGGCGGCTTTCAGGCGCTGCAAAAGGTCAGCTTTCATTTGCAGAAGGGTGAAATGGCATACCTTACCGGCCACTCCGGGGCCGGTAAAAGCACCCTGCTCAAACTGATCAGCGTCATGGAGCGGCCCACTGATGGTCAGGTGTTTTTTAATGACCAGAATGTCAGCCGTATCGCCCGTCGCGATATTCCCTTCGTGCGCCGGCGCATCGGGATGATTTTTCAGGATCATCATCTGATCCAGGGGCGCACCGTATTCGACAATGTGGCACTGCCGCTGGTGATTGAAGGCTACAGTCACCATGATATTCAGCGGCGGGTATCAGCCGCCCTGGACAAGGTCGGCCTGCACGGCAAGGACCGTTATTTCCCACCCATGTTATCGGGCGGTGAGCAACAGCGGGTGGGCATTGCCCGGGCCATTGTTAACAAGCCATTACTGCTGCTGGCAGACGAACCTACCGGTAACCTGGACCCCGAGCTGTCCATGGATATTCTGCGGCTGTTTGAGGCCTTTAACCGGGTAGGGGTCAGTGTATTGATCGCGACCCACGATACCGGCCTGATCAATGCTCAGCGTTATCGTACCCTGTGCCTTAACGCCGGCCGTATGCAGGAGGAGCAGGCATGAGCAATATTCATAAGCTGGCCTGGCACCAGCGTCTGGCCATGTATTGGGTGGACCACCTGCGGCAACTGTTTGCCAGCCTGGGTGAACTGTGGCGTACGCCATTAAGCTCGCTGATGACCATTGCCGTGCTCGGTGTCAGTCTGGCGTTGCCGGCAAGTTTCTACGTTTTGCTGAAAAACGCCGAGTCGGTCAGCAGTTTCTGGCAGAGTCAGGCCCAGATCAGCCTGTACCTGAAGCAGAATGCCAACGACGGCGACATTAAGGCATTGCAGACCAGGCTGGAGGGCATGAGTGAGATCCGGCAGGTTATCCACATCAGCCCGGAGCAGGGCCTGGCAGACTTCAGTGGTGCCGCCGGTTTTGCCGAGGCTCTGGATCTGCTTGAGCAAAATCCGTTGCCGGCGGTGCTTATCCTGAATTTGTCGGAAAGCGGCCGCCTGCCCGAAGCGGCTGAATTGCTGCTGGCCGACATGAATGCAGAGCCCCTGGTTGCGACTGCGCGGCTGGATATGGCCTGGCTTGCCCGGCTGTCGGGTATTGTCGACCTGCTGCGTCAGGCCGTGGTCGGCATCGCCGTGTTGCTGCTGGCCGGCGTGCTGTTGGTGGTGAGCAATACGCTGCGGCTTAATATTCTCAGCAGTCGTTATGAGATTGAAGTGATGAAGCTGGTGGGGGCGACTGACGGTTTTATTCACCGGCCTTTCCTCTATGTGGGGCTTTGGTACGGCATTATCGGCGGTCTGCTGGCCTGGTGGCTGACGCTGGTCATGGTGGTCTGGCTCAGTAACAAGGTCAACGCGCTGGCTGCGCTTTACCAGAGCAGCTTTGAATTGCTCGGGCTTGGGCTGAATGAAAGCCTGCTGCTGGTGCTGACTGGTACTCTGCTCAGCCTGATGGCATCCGGTTTTTCCGTGCGTCGTCACATAAGAGCGATCGAGCCGGCTTGAACCATAAGGGCAGACTGTGGTCTTATGGGGGCAGCACAAACCGGTGCTTCCCTTGACTTTTGATGGTAAATCCATAAATTTTCACCCACCGGCAATCAGCCGGGGGAGTCGACAAAGTCATTGCAAAGCAAGCAACCGAAGCCGTTTATACGGAGTCATGTAATGAACACGAGTTTGATGACGACAGATTTACAGCGCCATTTTGCCCTGGTTCCCCAAGGCAGCCTGGAGGCCTATATCCAGGCAGTGAACACTATTCCCGTGCTCAGCGCGGAGGAAGAAAAGTCTCTGGCAGAGCGCCTGCAGAATGAGGGCGACCTGAGTTCGGCCCGTCAGCTGGTTATGTCGCACCTGCGCTTTGTGGTGCACATTGCCAAGAGTTATGCCGGCTATGGCCTGCCCCAGGCGGATCTGATCCAGGAGGGCAATATCGGCCTGATGAAGGCGGTAAAACGTTTTGATCCGGGTGTGGGTGTGCGCCTGGTGTCTTTTGCAGTGCACTGGATTAAGGCCGAAATCCACGAGTATGTGCTGCGCAACTGGCGTGTAGTCAAGGTGGCGACCACCAAAGCCCAGCGCAAACTGTTCTTCAATCTGCGCAAGTCCAAAAAACGTCTGGGCTGGTTTAATCAGCAGGAAGTGAACCGGGTGGCTGAGGATTTGGGCGTCTCTGCATCTGAAGTGCTGGAAATGGAATCTCGGATGAGCGCTCAGGATCAGGCCTTTGATCTGGCATCAGATGACGATGATCGCGAAGGCAGCTTTGCACCGGTGCACTACCTGGAAGACAAAAGCTCAGATGTGGCGACCCAGGTCGAAGAAGCCAACTGGGAGCATTCTGCCAATCAGCGGCTGCGTGCTGCACTGAGAACCCTGGATGAGCGCAGCCAGCATATTATTCAGGCCCGCTGGCTGGATGAGGACGACAAGACGACGTTGCAAAGCCTGGCCAACGAATACGGTGTTTCCGCCGAACGCATTCGTCAGTTGGAGAAAACGGCACTGAAAAAACTGAAAGCTGCCATGGATTCATGATCAGCTGCAGTGGATTATCGGTGTTTGAAAGGCCCCCCATGGGGCCTTTTTTCCGCCTACCTTTTAAATATCAGAGACAGAACGGCAGGTAGTATCATGAGAATGCTGAAGCACTTGTTTGACAATAACCGCGATTGGTCTGAACGCATTAAAGCGGAAGATCCCTCCTTTTTTGAAAAGCTGTCGCTGCAGCAGGCACCGGAATATCTGTGGATTGGCTGTTCCGACAGCCGGGTGCCCGCTAACCAGCTGACCGGGCTGCTGCCTGGCGACGTATTCGTACACCGCAATGTGGCGAACCTGGTGGTGCATACGGACTTTAACTGTCTGTCGGTGGTACAATATGCCGTTGAAGTGCTTAAGGTGAAGCACATCATTATTTGCGGCCATTACGGCTGTGGCGGTGTACTGGCTGCCATGCAGAACAAGGAGCTGGGGCTCATTGACAACTGGCTGCGCAATATCAAGGACATCTGCCATAAGCACGAAGAAGCGCTCAGTGCCATTGAAGATCAGCAAACGCGGGAAGATTATATGTGTGAGCTGAACGTGGTTGAGCAGGTGGCCAACCTTTGTCACACCACCATTGTTCAGAATGCCTGGAAGCAGGGACAATCCCTGTCGGTGCACGGCTGGGTTTACGGCATCAAAGACGGCCGGCTGCACGATCTGGATATGTGCGTGTCGGGCATGGATCAAATCCCCGATGTATACCGTGTATTCCGCCAGCGTATTCTGGGTGATGAATAATAAATTACTGTGTAGGAAATTTTCATGAGACGTGAACTGGCCATCGAATTCTCCCGGGTCACCGAAGCCGCTGCTCTGGCTGGCTACAAATGGCTGGGCCGGGGCGACAAGAACATTGCCGATGGTGCTGCCGTGGCGGCCATGCGTCATGTGCTGAACGAAATAGAAATCAGCGGCGAAGTAGTGATCGGTGAGGGTGAGATTGATGAAGCACCCATGCTCTATATTGGTGAAAAAGTCGGCCTTGGCGGGGATGATGTCGACATTGCCGTTGATCCCATAGAAGGTACCCGCATGACCGCCATGGGGCAGTCCAACGCGTTGGCGGTGATGGCCGTGGGCGAAAAGGGTGCTTTTCTGCGTGCTCCCGACATGTATATGGAAAAGCTTATCGTGGGTGCGGAGGCCAAGGGGGCCATCGACCTCAGCAAGTCCATTGAGCAGAACATCAAATCGGTGGCCAAGGCGCTGAACAAGCCGCTGTCTCGCTTTACCGTGATCACCCTGGCCAAGCCCCGTCATGATAAAGCTATTAAGACCATGCAGGCTCTGGGTGTGCGGGTGTTTGCCATTCCTGACGGTGATGTAGCTGCGTCTATTCTGGCCTGTATTCCGGAAAGCGAAGTTGACATGCTCTACGGCGTGGGTGGTGCACCGGAAGGGGTTATCTCTGCTGCTGTGGTACGTTCCCTCGACGGTGATATGCAGGCCCGTCTGCTGCCTCGCTACGAAGTGAAAGGACCGGATGAAGAAAACCTGGCTGCCGGCAAGGCCGAAATCGAGCGTTGCAAGGAAATGGGTATCGAAGTGGGTACCGTGCTCAGGCTGGAAGACATGGCTCGCACCGACAACGTTATCTTTGCTGCCACCGGCATTACCAAAGGGGATCTGCTGGAAGGTATCAGCAGTGACGGCAATTACGCGCACACCGAGACCCTGGTGATCCGGGGCAAATCCCGCACTGTGCGCCGTATTCGCTCCACTCATATTCTGTCGCGCAAGGATCCCAAGCTGCAGGACATTATCCTGTAACGCGTCCATACCGGCCAAAAAAGGGATGCAGCAGCATCCCTTTTTTATATTCAGGTCTCTTTGTCGGCCTTGCCGGCTGTATCGGCAAAACGGGCAAGCCAGCGGTCCCAAGGCCAGGGCTGATGCCCCCTGTCTTCGGCGGTTTCTTTGCGGCGAATGGCGTTACGTACCGTTATGGCTCCGAGCCAACGTACCGGCTCTGGTGGAAATTGCCCCTGCGGCCCTTGTGCCAGGCCGCATCGGGTCCAGTCGTCATTTCGACCCAGTACCAGGCTGGTCAGGATTTTGGCACCCAGCAGGCTCTGCACCACGCCGTTGCCGGAGTAGCCCAGACCATAATAGATATCGCTGTCCCCCTCAAGCCGACCAAAAAACGGCAAGCCGGTGGCGGAACGATCCGATGGCCCGGTCCAGGTGGCGGCGATACCGGTTTTCAGATCGGGAAAGAAGCGCTGCAACGCTCTCTTCAGTATGGTTTGGTAGCGGCTTGGTTGATCAAAGGCCTTATGCAGGCGGTTGCCGAAAGCAAACATATTACCGCCTTTGCCCAGCATTAATCGGCCGTCAGGGGTAGAGCGGTAGTAGTGCACAAAGGTTCTGCCATCGACCACGGCGGCACCATGGTTCAGGCCCAGGCGTTTCAGTTCGGCTGGTGCCGGGTTGGTGATCGCCATGTCTGATGAAACCAGTACCAAGTGTTTGTCGAATTCTTTGAACAGGCTAGGGGTCCAGGCGTTAAGGGCCAGGATGACTTTATTGGCAGTAACACTGCCGTGGGGGGTTTCGATCAGGGTGGGCTGGCTGCGTTCCATCCGGGTCATGGGAGTATGTTCATAAACGGTGATCCCGATGGATAACGCCACCCGGCGCAGACCTCGTACCAGCAAGGCCGGCTGTACCGACCCGGCTAGCGGTGAGAAGTGGCCCTCAAGGTGGGCCTCGGAGCCGGTGCGTGCCAAAAGTTCACTCTCGTCCAGTCTTGACCAGCTGTTCAGTCCTTCCCGTTCCAGTCCGGCCACCAGCTTGTCCATGGCGCCGCTATGGAAACCATTAGTGGCGGTGTAGCAGGTGCCGTCAATGCGTAACTCTGCGTCGATGCTGTGCTGTTCGCAGAAGTCCCGAATTTCCAGTACCGCCCGCTCCGAAGCTCGCACTAGACGGGCTGCTTCCTGCGCGCCATAGCGGCGACACAGTGAAGGATACTTGGTGGACCAAGTCAGCAGGCAGCCGCCGTTGCGGCCAGAAGCCCCGCTGCCGCACAGCTCCCGTTCCAGCACGACGATGTTGAGTGCCGGCTCGGCCTGTTTGAGTTGAATGGCGCTCCACAGTCCGGTGTAGCCGCCGCCGATGATGCAGATATCGGCCTCGACATGCGCCTGCAGCGGTATGGCCGGGGCCGGTTGCTCCTGTTCCAGGGCCTGTTGCAGCCAGTAAGGACGTTGGGGGGTGGTCATTATTTTTGTCTCCAGCCTTGGGTCAGACGCAGCAGGCCGCGGCTGGCGGCCAGGTGCAGCAGCTTCGCGCCGAGGGCAGTGATGAAAATCAGCATGGCCATGGCGGCCGCCGGGGCGATGTTGCCGCTGTCGTCCAGGTTGAGCACGGCGATGGAGGCCAGCATGGTGTCGGGGCCGTACAGGAACACCACCGCCGATACCGTGGTCATGGCGTTGACGAACAGGTAGATGGCCACGTCCAGCACCGCCGGCAGGCACATGGGCAGGCTTATTCGCCACATGGCCTTGAACCGGCTGATGCGCAGCGAGGCGGCCACGGCCTCGATTTCCGCCGGCAGCTGTTTGAGCGCGGTGATCGCAGTGAGGTGCCCGACGGTATAGAAGTGCACTATGGTCGATACCACCAGCAGGGTCATGCCGCCGTACAGTACCTTGAGCGGATTGCCCGGCTGGTTGAAGAAGAAGATATAGGCCAGGCCCAGCACCAGTCCCGGCACCGCCAGGGGTACCATGGCCAGGCCGTGCAGCAGCTTGCGCAGGCCGCCCTGGCCCTGACCCTTCTCCACTAGGTAGGCGGCCAGGAAAATGATCAGGGTTCCAAACAGGGCGGTCAGGCCGGCCATGCGCAGCGAGTTGCCATAGGCTTGCCAGCCGTCGATGAGATCAAACCGGTAGTGATCCAGGCTCAGGTCCAGGTTGTAGGGCCAGAACTGCACCAGGGAAGCGTAGGCGGCCATGGCGATCACGCCCAGCAGGGCCAGGGCAATCAGGCTGCAGAACAGCAGGAAAAAGCCGTCACGCCAGGCATTGGGCTCGGGCTGGTAGGGCAGGGAGCGGCTGTCGATCAACTGCTTGTTGCGGCGCTGCAGCCAGCTGTCGGCGGCAAAGGCGAGCAGGGCCGGCAGCAGCAACAGGGTGCTGATCAGGGCGCCCATGGTGAAGTTCTGCTGCCCCACCACCTGCTTGTAGATGTCGGTGGCCAGCATGGAATACTGGCCGCCGATCACCTTGGGCACGCCAAAGTCGGTGATCACCATGGTGAACACCACCATCAGGGTGCTGAGCAGGGCATACTTGATGCCGGGCAGGGTGACCTGAAAAAAGGCGCGCACCGGGCCGCCACGCAGTACCCGGCAGGCCTCGAACAGGCGGCCATCGGTGGCACCCATGGCGGTGCTGAGCAGCATCACCGCATGGGGAAAAGCCCAGAACGACAGCCCCAGAACGATACCGATGGGGCCATAGATGCTTTCACCGCCGAGCCAGTGGCGCAGTACTCCCTGGTTGCCGAACAGGTAGATCAGGCTGATGGCCGGCAGAAGTGACGGTGCCAGTATCGGCACCATGGCCACCACCTTGAACAGGGTGCGGGCCGGCAGCCGGGTGCGGGTCAGGCCGTAGGCGTAGAGAAACGCCAGTCCGGTGACCAGACCGGTGACCAGCAGGCCCATGGTCAGGGTGTTGAGCAGCGAGTGGCCCAAGGCCGGCGTGGCCAGGTAACGGCGAATGTTACCGAGGCCGGCGAACCGGCCCTGGTCGTCCACCAGGGCGGTATGCAGTATCTGCCCCAGCGGCAGCACCAGGGCCAGCAGAAACAGCACACAGGCCAGGGTCAGCAGGCCACGCTGCAGCTTGTCATCCCAGCTCAGCGGCCGGGGCAGGCTGAGGCTGGTCATGCGCTGGCCTCGCTGAACAGGTGAGTGTGTTCCAGCGGCAGCGCCAGAGCGATTTCCTGACCCGGTTGCAGCCGGCGCAGGTCACAGTCCCGGGCTGACAGATCGGCCAGAATTGGCTCAGGGTGACTGTCTACCGCCACTTCGGCCCGTATAAAGGCGCCGAGGAAAGACAGCTCCCGAATATGCCCGCGCAGGGCCGGGCCTTCGCCGGCGCCCGCCAGCCGGGTCAGCTCCGGCCGCCAGGCCAGCAAATGTCGGCTGCCCGGGGTCACCTGGCGGCGCAGGGTATGCTCGCCCAGGTTCAGGCGGCCGTCGTGATCGGCGACGGTGGCATAGAAGTTCATGGCGCCGATAAAGCGGGCCACAAAGGGGGTAGCGGGCTGGTAGTAGATTTCCTCAGGGGTGCCGATCTGCTCGATTTCGCCATGGTTCATCACCACGATGCGGTCGGCCATGGCCAGGGCTTCTTCCTGATCGTGGGTCACCATGATGGTAGTGACCTTGAGTTCCCGTTGCAGCCGTTTGATCTCGGCGCGCAGCTGCACGCGCACCCGGGCGTCCAGCGCCGACAGTGGTTCGTCCAGCAGCAGCAGGCCTGGTGACAGGGCGATGGCCCGGGCCAGCGCTACCCGCTGTTGCTGCCCCCCAGAGAGCTGCCCCGGATATTTGCTGCCGCTGCCGGGCAAGCCGATGGTCTCGAGCAGTGACTGGACCTTGTGTTGGATCTCGGCCTTGGG
Organism: Oceanimonas baumannii; assembly: GCF_002245495.1. GTDB lineage: Bacteria > Pseudomonadota > Gammaproteobacteria > Enterobacterales > Aeromonadaceae > Oceanimonas > Oceanimonas baumannii. The sequence goes on along the minus strand of NZ_NQJF01000009.1, from coordinate 98,823 downwards.
CAGGCGTATGTTTTCCAGGCCAAAGGCGATGTTCTGATACACGGTGAGGTTGGGGAACAGGGCGTAGGACTGGAACACGATGCCGAAGTCGCGCTGCTCCGGCGGCGCCTGGGTGATATCGCGGCCGGCCTGCTCGATGCGGCCGTCACTGGGCAGATCCAGGCCGGCGATGGCGCGCAGCAGCGTGGTCTTGCCGCAGCCGCTGGGGCCGAGAAAACAGATGAACTCTCCTTCTTCCACGGTCAGACTGACGCCTTTGAGTGCGCGGAAGTCACCGAAGTTCTTTACCACATTGTCAATTGCTAGATATGTCATCAGATTACCCTCATCTGGTTTAGACCAGTTTGGGGCAATCTACAAAGTCTATGTGACGATGGTATGACACTTTATTGAAAAAGCCATGTTCCCGCTTATACCGAGAGCTGAATATTGAGCGCGTCGTGGCGCCAGTATTCCCAGTCCAGTTCGATAACCCTTCCTGCCTCGTCCCGGGACAGCCGGCTGATAAACAGGGCGGCCGCGCCGGTGGCCACGCCCAAGGCCTGAGCCCGTTCCTCATCCAGCGCCAGCGGATACATGTTGAGCTCCATGGTGGCGATGCGCACGCCGTATTCCTGCTCGAACAGCCGGGTCAGGGAGCGGCTCAGATCGTGACGCTCGAGCCCGGGAAAACGGGCCGGATCCAAGTGGTTCTCCTCCAGCAGCACGGCATGCCCATCAATGGAGCGCAGCCGGCGTACCCGGTGCAGCGGAGTGAGGGGGGCCAGCCCCAGTGCCTTGTGTACCGCCGGCTCGGCCGGTGCCAGTTGTTGGGCCAGAATGTGCGTATCGGGTCGACGGCCCTGTCCTGATACTACCTCGTTAAATGGCAGCCGCTGGGTCGGATTATAATTGATCCGGCTTGGTGTGATATACCAGCCCCGGCGGTTGGCGCGGTAGATCAGGCCCTTGCCTTCGAGTCGGGAAAGGGCTTCGCGCAGGGTGACCCGGGTGGTGGCGAAGGCATCGCTGAGCTGGCGCTCCGAGGGCAGTTTGCTGTTGGCGAGCAGGGCGCCGCTGCGGATCTGGGCCTCGATGCTGTCGCTGATCTGTTGGTAATGGGGTTTGCTCATTGGTCCTTCCATATGGACTACACCAGTTGCGTTGTTGCAGGGGTGGTGTGGTCGTCGTCAACTCATTGAAATCTGTTGCCATTATTACCCCTGCCGACGGGGATGGACAGGCCTGTGTAAGATGAATTTTTTATTGCAGTGTGGCTTGCCGTCTTGCTCCGTTTCGACAGTGCGTCTATCGTGTTTTTAAATTTGGTATATACCAGGAGTGAACGTGAACAATCCTTATCTGCTGCTGACCCCCGGCCCTCTGTCCACCTCCGCCACTGTGCGCGACGCCATGATGAAGGACTGGTGTACCTGGGACGACGACTACAACCAGGGCGTGGTGCAGCCCATTCGCCGCCAGCTGGTGCGTTTGGCCACCCGTCAGCCGGGCTATACCAGTGTACTGATGCAGGGCAGCGGCACCGCCGGCGTGGAGTCGGTACTGGGCTCGGCGGTCCCTGCCGAGGGCAAGCTGCTGGTGCTGATCAACGGTGCCTATGGCCGGCGCATGGCCGACATCGCCCGTTGCCTGGGATTGCCCCTGGCCACCGTGGAAGTGGCGGAGACCGAGCCGCTGTCGGCCGGGTTGCTGAGCCGGGCACTGGCGGCGGACGCGGCCATCAGCCACGTGGCCTTTGTGCACTGTGAAACCACCACCGGAATTCTTAACCCGCTGGCCGAGCTGTGCGGGGCGGCCAAACAGGCGGGCAAGACCCTGATCGTGGACGCCATGAGCTCCTTTGGCGGTGTGCCCATGGAGGTGGGTGAACTGGCCATCGACTTTTTGATCTCCAGCGCCAATAAATGCATTCAGGGCGTGCCTGGATTCAGTTTCATCATCGCCCGGGAAGCGGCCATGGCGCAGTGCGAGGGGCAAGCCCGTTCGGTCAGCCTGGATCTGTTCGACCAGTGGCAGTGCATGGAGCGCCAGGGTGGCAAGTGGCGCTTTACCTCGCCGACCCATGTGGTGCGCGCCTTTGCCCAGGCGCTGACCGAGCTGGAGCGGGAAGGGGGCGTGGCTGCCCGTCATCAGCGCTATCAAGGCAACCAGCGCGCGCTGGTTGCCGGCATGGAGCGGCTCGGCTTTCGGCCGCTGGTGGCACGCGACTGGCAGTCTCCGGTGATCACCGTTTTCGCCGCGCCCGAGGCGGCGTCCTACGACTTCAAGCGTTTTTATCTGGGCCTGAAGGAGCGGGGGTATGTGATTTATCCGGGCAAGGTGTCGGCGGTGGACTGCTTTCGTATCGGCACCATAGGCGAAGTGTATCAACAGGATGTGGCCGGCCTGCTGGCGGCCATTGAAGACGTAATTTTCTGGTAAATGAGGAAACCACAATGAGCTATCGTTTTGAACGTCGTTACACCGGTGCCGTGCAAGCGGTGATCATGGACTGGGCCGGCACCACGGTGGATTTTGGCTCCATGGCGCCGATCCGCGCCTTTCAGCGGCTGTTTGCCAGCGAAGGTATCGAGGTCACCCTGGCCGAGTGCCGTGCCCCCATGGGCAGCGAAAAGCGCGAGCATATTTGCCAGATGCTGGCCATGCCCCGCATTCGTGCGGCTTGGCTCCAAATCAAGGGCGAGGCGCCGAGCGAGGCGGAAATCGATCGCCTTTATCAGGACTTCGTGCAGATCCAGATCGAGTGCATTCGCGACAGCGCCGTGCTGATCCCGGGTATGGCCGAGGTGGCCGGTGAGCTCACCGGCCGCGGCATTCGCCTGGGTGCCAACACCGGCTACAGCCGCGACATGATCGTCGAGCTGGTGCAGCGGGCCGCCGAGCAGGGCTATGCCCCCGAAGTGGTGATCACTGCCAGTGACGTGCAGCGCGGCCGGCCCTGGCCGGAAATGAGTCTGCGGGCCGCCTGTGCCCTGGAAGCGGGCGCCATGCAGGCCTGCGTCAAGGTGGATGACACTGGTGTGGGGATCGAGGAAGGTCTGAACGCCGGCATGTGGACGGTGGCGCTGGCGGTGTCCGGCAACGAGGTGGGACTGTCGCTGGAAGACTGGCAGGCATTGGCACCCGGTGAGCAGCAGCGTCTGCGCAGCAAGGCCTATGCCCGCCTGGCCGGTACTGGTGCCCACTATGTGATTGACACTATTGCTGAGTTGCCGGGGGTGATCGACGACATTAACGGCCGTCTGGCCCGGGGCGAGCGCCCCTGATGTCGCCGCTGGCCCTGTTGCTGGTGCTGTGCTCCGCCGCATTGCATGCGTTGTGGAACCTGCTCGGCAAAAGGGCCAGTCCCGGCTACGCCTTTTTCTGGCTGGCCAACCTGACCCAGTGTCTGCTGCTGCCGGTGTTGAGCCTGCGGCAGTGGCGGCCGGGTCAGTACCTGACCCCGGGCTGTGCCCTGGCTCTGCTGGCGGCCGTTGGCACCAGTGGTTACAGCCTGATCGACGCCCATGCCATCACCCTGCTGCGGGACTGGCTGGAGGGGCTGCACGGCCAACAGAGCCTGGCGCTGTATTATCTCTGGTTGCAGGTGATGGCGGTGCTGGTCACTCTTTGCCGTTGCTGCTGTGGCCTCGGTTTCGTTCCAGCCTGGTGCAGACTGCCCGCAGCGCGGCCCGGCCGGGCATGCTCACCGGCATCATGATGGGACTGACCTACAGTCTGGTGCTGTGGGCTTTTGCCCTGGCCAGCCAGGTATCCTATGTGGTGGCGTTGCGCCAGCTCAGCATTCCCCTGGGGGTCTTGCTCGGTGTCTGGTGGCTGGGGGAGTCGCACCGGGGCGGCAAGCTGCCCGGGGTCGCGCTGATCCTGAGTGGCCTGACCCTGGTGGCACTGGCCGGTTAACGCCGGCGGGGGAACATCACCGTCATGATGCGGCCGGGCTTGCCCGGCCGTTTCTTTTTGGCCGGTGGCGAATGTGGGATGGCGGCAGTTACTCATTTTTTCACGGAACTGTCACCGGACTGTCATACGTTACTTTTAAGCTGGGTTTGTTTTTTGGTATATACCAACTGGAGATAAATCATGCTGAAGAAGAGCCCCCTGGCCCTGCTGCTGACCCTGGCCGCTGCCGGCGCTCAGGCCAAGACCGAGCTGACCGTCTACACCGCGCTGGAGCTGGATCAGTTGAAGAGCTATCAGGCCGCCTTTGAGCAGGAAAACCCGGACATTGCCATTCGCTGGGTACGTGATTCCACCGGCATCATCACAGCCCGTCTGCTGGCGGAAAAGGAAAACCCCCAGGCCGACGTGATTTGGGGACTGGCCGCTACCAGCCTGATGCTGATGGAGCAGCAGGATATGCTGGAACCTTATGCGCCGGCCGGTCTTAACCAGCTGTCGCCGGAATTCCGCGACCCTCGCGAAACGCCGCACTGGGTTGGCATGAATGCCTGGCTGGGGGTGATTTGCTATAACACCATCGAAGCCGAGAAACACGGCCTGACCAAGCCTTCCAGCTGGCAGGATCTGACCAAACCGGAATACCAGGGCCATATTGTGATGCCCAATCCGGCCTCAAGCGGTACTGGCTTCCTCGATGTATCGGCCTGGTTGCAGCAGTTCGGTGAAGAGCAGGGCTGGGCCTATATGGATGGTCTGCACCAGAACATCGCCAACTATACCCACTCCGGCTCCAAGCCCTGCGTGCAGGCGGCTTCGGGTGAGGCGACCATCGGTATTTCCATGGCCTACCGCGGTGCCAGCCTCAAGCAGCAAGGCGCGCCCCTGGAGCTGATCTTCCCCACTGAAGGAGTGGGCTGGGAAATGGAAGCCGCGGCCATCGTCAAAGGCTCCGACCAGCAGGCGGCGGCGCAAAAGCTGCTGGACTTTGCGGTGACCCGCCAGGCCAACGAGTTGTATAACCAAAGCTTTGCGGTAGTGGGACTGCCGGGGGTGGCTCAGCCGGTGCAGTACTTCCCTGAAGAACCGGCCGGCGTGATGATCGACAACGATTTCGCCTGGGCGGCGGGGCAGCGTGACGCCATTCTGGCCGAATGGCAGCAACGCTACGACGGCAAGAGCGAAGCCAAGTAAGCAGCAGTGAACGACAGCCATGAGAAGCCCGGTCAACATACCGGGCTCTTTTTTATGGGAGAAAGCCATGCGGCTGTTGTGGTTACGCAATGACTTACGGCTTGAAGATCATGCCGGTTGGCAACAATTGGCGGATTACTCAGGGGATACGGCGGCAGTGTTTATCCTGCCGGCGCACTGGCGGCGGACCGATGCCACCGGGCTGCACCGGTTGGGCACGGCCAAGGCGGCCTATGTGCAGCAGTCGCTGGCAGACCTGAGCGAGCGGCTGGCAACATTTCGGCTCACCCTGCTGCAAGGCGAGCCGATCGAGTTACTGCTGGCCTGGCATCGCCTGCAGCCCTTTGAGCTGGTGACCCATGCGGCTCAGGCACCGGAAGAGGCCGGCTGGCTGGCCCGGCTGCGTGACGCTGGCATAAACGTGCAAACTTTCGAGGCGCAGCCGCTGTTTAGCCCTGAGCAGGTCAGCTCCCTATTTTATGACTTTCCCGCCAGCTTCAGTGGCTTTCGCCGGCAAGTGGAAAAATCCCCGGCCTGGCCGGTGCCGACACCACAACCGGCGGCTGACCTAGGCCGATTGCAGGCGGCCAATTGTCCCTTCATGACCGGTATTGACTGGCCGGCCATGCCAAGAGAGTCCGCCCACCCGGCCTGGCAAGGGGGCGAAACCGCCGCGGAGCACTGGCTGCATCACTATTTATTTGAGCGCCGGGCCCTGGCTCATTACAAGGCCAGCCGTAATGGGCTCACCGGCCGCTATTTCTCCAGTCATTTGAGTGCCGCCTTGGCCTGGGGCTGCCTGTCGTCCCGTACCGTATGGCATCGAATCCTGGCCTATGAGCAGCAATGGGGCAGCGATGAGCACAGTTACTGGCTGCGCTTTGAGCTGCTGTGGCGGGAATATTTTCACTGGTCGTTGCGAGTGCATGGCAGCCAGCTGTTCGCGGCAGACGGTCTGACCGGCAAGGCGATGCCGGGCGCGTTTAACCCTGAATACTGGCACTCCTGGTGTGAGGCAAGCACCGGCTGGCCCATGATCGATGCTGGCCTGAAAGAGCTTATGACCACGGGGTTTTGCTCCAATCGCCTGCGGCAGAACCTGGCCAGCTGTTTTATTCACGAACTGGGGCTGGACTGGCGATTGGGCGCGCGCTTTTTCGAACAGCATCTGCTGGACTTTGACGTGGCCAGCAACTGGGGCAACTGGGCCTACATTTCAGGCGCCGGCCATGATCCGCATCATGGCCGGCACTTCAACCCACACCGCCAGTGGCGACAGTATGATCCTGAGCTTATTCACCTGTACCAGTGGTTGCCCGAGCTGGGCGCTGTGACCCCGGAGCAGGTAGAAAGTCACCAGCGTGGCGAGCGGCTACTGGATTACCCGGCACCCCTGGTGCCGCTTGAGTGTTGAGGCTTTTGCCTACAGGCTCCGTTATGCATTCTCACACAGAGCGTGGGAACGAGGAGGTGGAACTTGGCTTTACGAGAGCAGGCAGCGCTGAAGCTCCACGAAGTAAATTGGTACCTACAGACTGTCATTCCGGCCTTTGAGCCGGAATCCACTTTTCAGACGACGACATAATCCGCCCCTGGTCGTGCCATCATGCTCTGGACTCCGGCCTTTGCCGGAGTGACGGTATTTAGCCGGCGACACTGGGCCTGACGACGCAGCAGTGAAGATTGCCGAGCGCCCCATGGAAGGGCTTGAAGCGTGTCGGTGGAACGCAACTGCGCTGCTGCTGCGCATTGCGGGCTTAAATTAACCTTTCTCCTGCTGGCTACCCCGGGTTAGCGCGGCGGGATCCAGCAGTTCGCGGAGCTCGGCTTCGGACAGCTCTGTTTCTGCCAGCGCCACTTCTACAATGGGGCGGTTTTCCGCATAAGCCTTCTTGGCGATGTCCGCCGCCTTGGCATAACCGATCACCGGGTTCAGTGCTGTCACCAGTATGGGATTACGGGCCAGGTTTTCATTGAGGTGCGCTTCGTTAAGGGTAAAGCCATCGATGGTATCGGCCAGTAGCGGCACGCTGTTGGCCAGCAGTGTGATCATGGTGAGCAGGTTACTGGCTACCAGCGGCAGCATCACATTAAGCTGAAAGTTGCCCGACTGCCCTGCCACCGTATTGGCGGCGTCCAGGCCGATGACCTGTGCCGCCACCATGGCCACTGCTTCGGGTATGACCGGGTTTACTTTTCCGGGCATGATGGATGAGCCCGGCTGCAGCGCCGGCAGCTGAATTTCGGCCAGGCCGGTCAGCGGGCCCGAATTCATCCAGCGCAGATCGTTGGCGATTTTCATCAGTGCCACCGCCAGGGTTTTCAGTTGCCCCGACAGCTCCACTGCGGTGTCCTGACTGCTGAGGGCATAGAAGTAGTCTTCTGCCGGGCAAAAGGCCTGACCGGTAAGCTGGTTCAGGTAGGCGCAGGCCAGCCGGGCCTGGCGTGGGTCGGCATTAATGCCTGTGCCAATGGCGGTACCTCCGAGCGCCAGTTGCTGCAGCCGGCTCTGCATACCCTGCAGCCGGTCGCGCCCATACTGCACCTGGGTGGCCCAGCCGCCCAGCTCCTGATCAAAACGCAGGGGCATAGCGTCCATCAGGTGAGTGCGACCGGTTTTCACCTGCTGCTGTAGCTTTTCGCCTTTGCCCAGAATGGTTTGTTCCAGCTGGTGCAGGGCCGGCAGCAGTTCCCGGCCCAGGGCGAGGGCGGCGCTGACATGAATGGCAGAAGGGATCACATCATTGGAGCTCTGGCCCATATTGACATCGTCATTGGGGTGTACAGGTTGGCCGGCGCTGGCAAGGTGGGCCAGTACTTCGTTGACGTTCATATTGGTACTGGTGCCCGAGCCGGTCTGAAAGACGTCCACCGGGAAGGCGCTGTCGTGCTCACCTTGCATGATTCCGTGGGCGGCCTGGAGAATGGCGTCGGCCTTGTCCTTGTCCAGCCGGCCCAGTTCGCTGTTGGCATGGGCACAGGCGGCCTTGATGGCGGCCACAGCATGAATAAAGCCAGCTGGCAGGGGCTGGCCCGAGATGGGGAAGTTATTGATAGCTCGCTGGGTCTGGGCACCGTACAGTGCATCGGCAGGGACCTCAATGTTGCCCATGGAATCTTGTTCAGTACGCATCTTCACGGTTACTTCCCCCTTTAAGATCAGGCCATTAGGACTACAAGGAACAGCTTAGCACTCCCTTGTTACGGTTAAAGCCGGCAGTGGTAAAAAAGTCCGCAAGACCGGTTGCCTGCTCGGCGGGTACCGAGCTCAGCGACAGCTCAAGCCGGGTACAGCCGTCGGCTTTGGCATCTTCCTTCAGCTGGCGTAGCAGCTCGCTGCCAACACCCCGGCGGCGGGTGATATCGCGCACAGCAAAGAAGATTACTTGCTCACCTTGACGCCAGGCCAGCGCAACGGCGCGGTCATTAAAGGTAGCCAGCAGAAAAGGCTGATCTGCTGGTAAAGAACGGCCCTGCAAGATGTGCCTGGCATGGTGATGATGTTGTTCGGGAAGGTGAGTAAGCCGGTGTACGGTAAGGCGCATGATGTCGCTCCCTGTTGGTAAAAATCACGATTCTATCATGCCACCGGGTTCGACAAATGCGGCCGTCGGGGGCATGATGATGCGGTGTTTTTTACCGCGATGTCAGCAATGAGTTTCGATACCCGGGCGTATAACCGCGCCATGACCCATTTCGACCGGCACGACAGCTTCTGGTTGTTTGGCTACGGCTCCCTGATCTGGAAAGCCGATTTTCCCTTTATTGAACGCCGGCCGGCATATGTTGAAGGCTGGACGCGCCGGTTCTGGCAGGGCTCTCACGATCATCGGGGTACGCCGGCGGCACCGGGCAGGGTGGCCACCCTGGTCCGTCAGCAGGACGCACTTTGCCATGGCATGGCCTATCGCATCGAGCCTGGTGTGCTGGCCGGGCTTGATCTGAGGGAGAAGAACGGTTATCTGCGGGAACGGGTGGCGGTGAAGTTTGAACACGGGCGTGCCGAAGAGGGGCTGATATATCTTGCCACTGAACACAACGCGGCTTTTCTGGGAGAAGCTCCCCCGGCGGAGATGGCGGCACAGATAGCCCACGCTCATGGCCCGAGTGGCAGCAACCGCGAGTACCTGCTCAACCTGGCAGAGGCGCTGACTGAGCAGGGGGTACACGACGGCCATGTGGCCACGCTGGTCTCGCTGCTGCCACCTGCTGAAGGAGAAAGCTGATGGAGTGCCGTCCGGGTTGCGGAGCCTGCTGTATTGCGCCCAGCATCAATACACCCTTGCCGGGGATGCCAAATGGCAAACCGGCAGGAGTGCCCTGCGCTCATCTGCTGGATGATATGCGCTGCGAGCTGTTTGGCCGGCCCGAGCGGCCGGCATTATGCGCCCGCTTTCAGCCTGACATGGAGGTCTGTGGCAGCAGTCGCGAAAATGCTATCTGGCTGATCAGTGAACTGGAAGCGGCGACGTCCTGAGCCTGCTCAGCCCCGGCGCAGCCAGGGCAGAGGATCGATGGCCTTGCCCCGGTAGCGGATTTCGAAATACAGCCCGGGCTTGTCCTGACCACCACTTTCGCCACTCAGCGCAATGGCTTGGCCGGCCGAGACCTTGTCGCCCGGGCCCAGCAATAATGACTGATTGTGACCATACAGGCTTAAATAGCCCTTGCCGTGATCAATAACCATCACCATGCCAAAACCGTTAAGCCAGTCGGCATACACTACCTGACCGTTGGCCACGGCCTTGACCTGCCTGCCAGCCGGTGCACCGATGAGCAGCCCTTTCCAGTGAAGCTGGCTGGTGCGGGCCGAACCAAACCGGTGCTGCAGTTTGCCCTTGAGTGGCCAGGGCAGGCTGCCTTTGGCCAGACCGCCGAAGTTACCCTGAGTTTTGGCGACCACGGGCGTGTGGCCAGACGGGCGGGCCTGGCTGCGGCTGGCGGCCTCACGGCGTTCCCGTTCGAGGCGATCCCGCTCAGCCCGTTCGGCGGCGGCCTTGATCTGCTGTTCCAGATGACTGGCGGCTTGCTGCAGGTTGGCCAGCCGGCGGTTGTCCTGCTCCAGCTGAGCATTTATTTTTTTGGCCGTCTGGTTACGTTCATTCTGGCGCTGTTGTAGAGAGCGTTGCTGTTTTTGTTGGCCTGCCAGTAAGTCCTTCAGCTGAGCACGGCTGCGTTCGGCCTGGCGGCGGTTGTCGGCGAGCCGGCGGCGAATGTCTGCCAGTGTATGTAAGGCGTCGGCCCGGGCTTGATTGAGGTGAGCGTAGTAATGCAGCAGGCGATCGATGTCATTGCTGTCCTGGCCGTTGAGCAACAGTTTGAGGTAGTCGTGACGTCCGTTCTGGTAGGCGGCGCGCAGCTGGGTAGCCAGTTGCTGGCGTTGCTCATCGGCCTGCTGGTTCAGGGAGCTGTGCTCTTTATCTAGCCGGGCCAGCTCCCGTTCATTATTTTTCAGTTTGTTCTGCGTCTGGTTCAGCTCCCGGGCCAGGGCTGAAATGGCCTTTTCATCTTTTGCCAGTTGTTGTTGCAGGGCCTTCAGTTCTTGTTGCTGGGCCTTAATGTCTTTCTGCTGGCTGGCAATCTGGCCTTTAACGTTGCTCAGATCCTTGTTTTCATCCGCCCATGCGCAAGCACCGGCCATCAGGCCGGTGCTCAGCAATAACGAAACAATCAGTCTTTGCGTGCCCATAGGGCTGTGATTATTTCAGAACCATCAGTGGCTTGCCAGTCATTTGCGGCGGAATCTCCATGCCCATCAGGGTCAGCATGGTGGGGGCCAGATCCGACAGCCGGCCACCTTGCACCGGGGCGGCGTCCCGGCCAATGTAGATCAGCGGCACCGGCAGATTAGTATGGGCGGTGTGCGCCTGGCCGGTTTGCGGATTCACCATCTGCTCGGCATTACCGTGATCGGCGGTGATAAGTGCTTCACCTCCGACTTTTTCCAGTGCCGATACTACCCGGCCAATGGAGCGGTCGACGGCTTCGCAGGCTTTTACGGCCGCTTCAAACACACCGGTATGACCGACCATGTCACCGTTGGGGTAGTTGCAGATAATGACGTCAAACTCGCCGCCTTCAATGGCTGCCACCAGTTTGTCGGTAAGCTGCTCGGAATTCATTTCCGGCTGCAAATCGTAGGTGGCCACCTTGGGGCTGGGGATTAGCGTGCGCTGTTCGCCGCTGAAACACTCTTCTATACCGCCGTTGAAGAAGAAGGTGACGTGAGCATATTTTTCGGTTTCCGAGATGCGCAGCTGGGTTTTGTTATGGGCTGCCAGCCACTCGCCCAGGGTGTTTTCCAGCCGAACCGGTGGATAGGCACAGCTGGTGTGGATATCGGCGGCATACTCGGTGAGCATGACGAAGTCGGCCAGCGCCGGGTGCAGCTCACGCTCAAAGCCGGTGAAATCGCTTTCCACAAAGGCGCGGGTCAGTTCCCGGGCACGGTCGGCACGGAAATTCATAAAGATGACCGCATCGCCATCCTGCATGGTGACCGGCTCGCCGATAACGGTGGCATTAACGAATTCGTCGTTCTCATCCCTGTCATAGGCGGCCTGCAAGGCATCTACACCGGAAGGCGCGCTGTATCCGGCCTTGGCCTGAGTCAGCAGATCATAGGCGCACTGCACTCGTTCCCAGCGATTATCGCGGTCCATGGCGTAGTAACGGCCAACAATGGAGGCCAGCCGGCCCTTGCCCAGTTTTGTAAACAAACCGTCAAAACGTTCGAGTGAACTCCTGGCTGAACGAGGAGCCACGTCCCGGCCATCGAGAAAGCCGTGCAGATAAATGTGCTCGGCACCTCGCTGGGCGGCCAGCTCAATCATGGCGGCGATATGATCTTCATGGCTGTGTACGCCACCGGGAGACAGCAGGCCCATGATATGTACGGCCCGGCCTTTGCCGACGGCATTGTCTACTGCTTGGGTCAGTGCCGGATTAGTGAAAAAATCGCCGTCTTTAATAGCCTTGCCGATGCGGGTAAAGTCCTGATAGACAATGCGGCCGGCACCAATATTGACGTGGCCCACTTCGGAGTTGCCCATCTGCCCATCGGGCAGCCCTACATCGTCGCCAGAAGTGGAGATCAGCGTAGCAGGGCGGTTTTTCATCAGGCCGTCCAGTACTGGTGTATGGGCGGCGTGAATGGCGTTATGTTCGGTTTTTTCGCTGTACCCCCAGCCGTCGAGAATCAGCAGTACCAGGGGTTTTTTGGTCGAGTTCATGGTGTAACCCTATGTTGTTATTTGAAAGCTTTAAGCGAGCAACTGAAACTTGTGTGTCATTTTACTACAATTGCCGAATTGGTCACCAGGCAAGGGGGGGGGATTTACCATTGGGTGATCCGGCCCGCATTTGAGCAGGGGCGGGCGGCTGTTATTTGGCGTGTCCCCATGTATACTCGGGCTTTTCCGTCTTTCGAAACGCAAGAAGTATCATCATGCAAGAGTACCTTGATTTTGCCGCCCGGCATCCGTTGCTGACCATGGTCTGGCTGGGTCTGGTCATGGCGGTGTTATACACCTTTGTCATTGCCCGTCTGTCCAAGGTTAAGGTTGTGCCGGCTCAGGAAGCGGTGATGTTGATCAATAAGCAGAATGCCGCCGTGGTTGATATTCGTACCGCGGAAGAGTTCCGCAAGGGCCACATTGCCGGTGCCATTAACGTACCCAACAGTCAGCTTAAGGCCAACAATCTGAACCTGATTGAAAAGTATAAAGACAAGCCGCTGGTGCTGGTGTGCGAAAGTGGCATGACCACTTCCGGTGCCGGTCGTCTGCTGAGCAAGGCTGGTTTCAGTCAGGTGCATACTTTGCGCGGCGGCATGACCGACTGGCGTACTCAGAACCTGCCGGTTACAACCAAGCGTTAATTTTTTATAACCCATTGAGTAAAAGGATAGTTTCATGGCTGAAGCAGCAAACGGTGCCGACACTCAGGCGCAACAGCAGGTAGAATTCCAGATTCAGCGTATTTACCTGAAAGACGTTTCCTTCGAAGCACCGGGCACGCCGGTGGTGTTCCAGAAAGAATGGAAACCCGAAGTTAAGCTGGATCTCGATACCAAAAGCACCCGTCTGGGCGACAATGTGTTTGAAGTGGTACTGACCCTGACCGTCACCTGCAACATGGATGAGAACGAAACCGTTTACCTGTGTGAAATTCAGCAGGCTGGTGTGTTTACTATCGGCAACATGGCTGATGCTCAGCTGGCTCACTGCCTGGGCTCTTTCTGCCCCAACATTCTGTTCCCTTATGCCCGTGAAACCGTATCCGGTCTGGTCAACAAGGGCTCCTTCCCGCAGCTGAACCTGGCGCCGGTTAACTTCGATGCCCTGTTCGCTGCGCACATGCAACGGGCTCAGCAACAGCAGGCTCCGCAGGCCGACGCCTGATGTCACACGCTGCCATTTCGGTGCTGGGGGCCGGTTCTTACGGCACGGCCCTGGCTATTGCCCTTGCCCGCAATGGCCACCGTACCCTGCTGTGGAGCCACCGGCCCGAGCAGGTGAGCACACTGGCGGCGGATCGTTGCAACAAGGTATTTCTGCCCGATGCGGCATTTCCCGACAGTCTGGTTCCGGATGCCGACTTGCAGCGGGTAGTGCAGGCCAGCCGCGACCTGCTGATTGTGGTACCCAGCCATGTGTTTGCCGATGTGTTGCACAAAATAAAGCCGTTTTTGCGACCTGACAGTCGTATCGCCTGGGCCACCAAGGGACTGGATCCGGCCACCGGCAACCTGCTGCAGCAGGTTGCCAGGGATATTCTGGGAGAGGATCGGGCGCTGGCGGTACTGTCAGGGCCGACATTTGCCAAAGAGCTGGCCATGGGACTGCCTACCGCTATCTCACTGGCTTCCACCGAGCCTGAATTTGGCAAAGATCTGGCTGACTTGCTGCATTGCGGCCGGTCGTTCCGGGTATATCTGAACGACGACATGGTAGGGCTGCAACTGGGCGGCGCGGTGAAAAACGTGATCGCCATTGGTGCCGGTCTGGCCGATGGCCTGGGCTTTGGAGCCAATGCCCGCACGGCGCTTATTACCCGAGGCCTGGCTGAACTGCAGCGTTTGGGGGTGGCCCTGGGGGCCCAGCAGGATACGTTTATGGGGATGGCCGGACTTGGGGATCTGGTACTGACCTGTACCGATAATCAGTCCCGTAATCGCCGTTTCGGTCTGGCTCTGGGGCAGGGTAAAAGCGTGGAAACGGCCATGGCCGACATTGGTCAGGTGGTGGAAGGCTACCGCAACGCTGCCGAAGTACACGAGCTGGCCGCCCGTCACGGCGTGGAAATGCCGATTTGTGAGCAGGTTTATCAGGTGTTGTATGAAGGCAAAAACGCCAAGGAAGCCGCCATTGCCCTGCTGAGCCGGGATCGCAAGGCGGAATAGCCGCTCCTGAAGTAAACACAAATAAAAAGGAGCCCTTGGGCTCCTTTTTTTGCTTCGGGCGGGACTCAGTAGTAAGAGTGTTCGCCGCGCTGATGCTCGGTAGCATCACGCACGCCGGACAGTTCACCCGGGAACAGTTCGAGCAGCTGCTTCTCAATGCCTTCCTTCAGGGTGACATCCACCATGGAGCAGCCGTTACAGCCGCCGCCAAACTGCAGAATGGCCAGGCCGTCTTCGGTGATCTCGGTGAGCACCACCTGACCACCATGGCTGGCCAGCCCGGGATTAATCTGGGACTGCAGAACATATTCTACCCGGTCGGCCAGGGGAGCATCGTCGGGTACTTTGCTCATTTTGGCATTGGGAGCCTTCAGGGTAAGCTGGGAACCCATCTGATCGGTGACAAAGTCAATTTCGGCTGCTTCCAGAAAAGGCGCACTCTGAGGATCAACCACGGCTTCAAAACCATCAAACTGCAGATGAACATCTTCAGGATCCACTGCATCGGGAGGGCAGTAGGAAACGCCGCACTCGGCATTGGGAGTGCCGGGGTTAACCACAAATACGCGAATATTGGTGCCTTCCGGCTGTTGTGACAGCAGTTTACAGAAGTGCCCCTGGGCGGTTTCGGAAATCGTAATCATCGCTATCCTCATAAACCTGACTAAACAACTCAACTTTTAATCATACTCCTGTTGCCGGTTTTTGAATAGCGGTCAGTGTTCAAGAGTTCGGCACACTGCCCATACTTCTACCTTTTCCACCCCCTGAGCGTGTAACAGCCGCGTTAGCTCAGTCATGGTCGCGCCTGTAGTGATGACATCGTCCAGCAATGCCACATGGCGATGAGAGCAAGGGCCGGCAGTAAAGGCCCCGGTAAGGTTTTTCCTGCGCTCGGTTTTGTTCAGGTGAGTTTGTGAGGCAGTGGCCCGTATCCGCTGCAGCAGCCGGTGATCTACGTTCAGGTTCAGGGATGAGTGCAGGCCCCGGGCGATTTCACCCGACTGGTTGTAACCCCGGTGTAACCGTCGCCACCAGTGCAGGGGGACCGGCAGTACGGCGTCGGGCCAGGGGGGTTGCAAGGCATCGGCCAGCAATTGTCCTAGCAGGCAGGCATTCAGCCTTTTTCCATGGTATTTAAGATCATGGAGCAGCCGGTTAAATGGTGCTTCAAAGGGAGCCAGTACCTGCATTCGCTGCCAGGGCGGGGGCTGTTTCTGGCAGTGTCCGCAGTAAGCATCGTTGACCGGCAGCGGTAAAGCACAACCCGGGCAGGGAAAGTCTGTTGCGGGCAGATCCCGGCGGCAGAGCCCGCACAGCAGCGGCATGTCATGGCAGTCCTGCCGGCACAGCAGGCACTGGCCCTGCCACAAGGCCCCGGACTGTAATTGGGTGAGCAGGCGCTTTATCATGGAACGGTCGCGATAAGGAAACATGCAATGAGTGTATATACAGAACAACAAGGGCGTGGTCCGGACCTGGTGTTACTGCACGGCTGGGGTATGAATGGTGCTGTCTGGCAGCAGCTGGCAGAGCGGCTGGAAGCTGACTTTTGCCTGCATATTGTGGACTTGCCTGGCTTTGGCCACAGCAAGGCCCTGCCGGCAGGCAGCACGCTGGCAGAGTGGGCCGGCAGTGTGCTGGCCGTGGTGCCTGAGCGGGCCGCCTGGCTGGGCTGGTCTCTGGGCGGGCTGGTGGCGACCCAGGCGGCACTGCAGGCCCCGGAGCGGGTCAGCGCGCTGATTACCCTGGCCAGTTCCCCCCGGTTTGTCAGTGAAGATGCCTGGCCCGGCATCAAGCCCGAGGTGCTGGCCGGTTTTGAGCAGCAACTGGCTGAGGGTCATCAGCAGGTGATCAATCGTTTTTTATCGTTACAGGCCATGGGCAGCGAGCATGCCCGGGACGATATTCGCCGGCTGCGGGACAGTCTGGCCAGCCGGCCGGCACCGGATCCGCAGGCCCTGGCGGCGGGTCTTGGATTGCTGGGAGAGGTGGACTTGCGGGCACAGCTGGCACAGCTCACCATGCCATTGCTGCGGCTTTACGGCCGGCTCGATGGTTTGGTGCCACACAAGGCGGCCACGTTAACCGATGCGCTGGCACCGGCCAGCCACCGCCATATTGAGCCCAAAGCCTCTCATGCCCCCTTTATTTCTCACCCTGAGGCCACCGCCGACTCCATTCGCGGTTTTCTGCATAAGCAGGGCTGATGGTCATGGCTGTCTGTGAGCACGGGCTGAGCTATAGTCAAAGCAATCAGGCAATACTGCCGTTGAGGATATCAGCATGGCCATACCGGTAATTTTGCCCAATATGCCGCCCAATCCTGCACAGCCTGCGACCGAGGCGGTTCAGGCGGATAATATACGTCGCCCGGCTATACCGGTGATCCGGGCAGTCCAGCCCTATACGGCCATTCGTCAGCGGGATCGGCAACGGCAGCGGGGCCGGCGCGAGCAAGCCTTTGAGGCCTGGCTCAGCCTGCATCAGGGAGCCATTTGCCTGATTGGTACCAGTCCGGGCATGAGCCGTCGGCTGGAGGTCATTAACCGGCGTTACCACGATCAGCTCGGGCAGGCAGACGCCGTGCTGGATGTGGAAGTCTGAGCACAGCGGAGCCTTGTGATGGCTGTTTATGACGTTACGCTCACGCACACAGAAAAGGTGGCTGAGGGGACTCTGGCATTATTTTTTGGGCGGCCCGACGGCTTTGAGTACAAGGCCGGCCAGTGTGTGCGGCTGGTGCTGCAGAATCCGCCGGAAACGGATGATGAAGGCAATGGCCGCATTTTGTCTCTGGCCTCCGGGCCGGCAGAGGCGGAGCTGATGGTGGCAACCCGGTTACGGGATACCGCCTTCAAACGGGTGTTGGGTGGTTTGCAGCCCGGTACGGTGCTGACGCTTAAAGGCCCTTACGGCGACTTTACCCTGCCCGCCGACACCACTGTGCCGCTGGTCTTTATAACTGGCGGCATTGGTATTACCCCGGTGCGAAGCATGCTGCTGCAGGCGCTTACGGAGCAACGGGAGGTGACTCTGCTGTATGCCAACCGACGGCCGCAGGATGCCGCCTTTCTGGGTGAATTGCAGCGGGCAGTGCTTGGTCACACAACCGTGACACTGGTGCCGGTCATGACCGCTTGCGACAGCTGGCAGGGTGAAAAAGGGCACATAGATGTGGCCTTGCTGCGCCGTTATGTACCCGGTGTGCAGTCTCCGCTCTATTACCTGGACGGCCCTCCCGCTCTGGTGAGCGCGATGAGGCTGATGCTGGCAGAGGCTGGTGTGCCTGCAGACAGGATACGCACCGAGGAATTTGCCGGTTACTGAAAATAGAAATAATCCGGCTCTGTGTGTAAAATTCGTGCTCTTTTTGTTGAACAACGAGATCACGTCATGGGCAGAGCCTATCAAAACCGCAAAGAATCCATCGCCAAGACCGCCAATGCCAAGAGCAAGGTCTACAGCAAGTACGGCCGCGAAATTTACGTGGTCGCCAAAGCGGGTGGTGCCGACCCTGATGGCAACCTGAGTCTGCGCGGTCTGATTGACCGTGCCAAGAAAGATCAGGTTCCTACTCACGTGATTGAAAAAGCCCTGCAAAAGGCCACCAGTGGTGCCGGTGAAGACTTCTCACCTGCCCGTTACGAAGGCTTTGGTCCGGGTAACAGTATGGTGATTGTCGACTGCCTTACCGACAACCCCAACCGTACCATCGGCGATGTGCGCCAGTGCTTCAATAAGGTTAAGGCCAAATTGGGTACCTCTGGCAGCGTGAGTCACATGTTCGATCACTGTGCCATTCTGGTATTTGACGGTGACGATGAAGAAGCCGTGCTGGAAGCGCTGATGATGGCCGATGTGGATGTCACCGATATCGAGCTGGAGGACGGCAAGATAACCGTATTTGCACCGCAGACTGAATATTTCAAGGCCAAGCAGGCCCTGAGCGAAGCGTTTGCAGGCATCGACTTCGAGGTGGATGCGATTCAGTTTGTTCCTCAGACCACGGTGGAAATCAGCGGTGACGATGTCGCCCAGATGGAACGCTTCCTTGATATGCTCAACGATGTGGATGACGTCCAGAACGTTTATCACAACGCTGAATACTGACAGAACAGCCTGACTGATACACTCCAAACCCTCCTCCAGGAGGGTTTTTTATTGCCTTTTACGTGTTAAAGCTCACAAAATTGATAACAATTTTTTTATTTTATGTAGATGTCTATTGCTTCATTTGATGATTTATTTCATTTCTGATGGCGGGGTTTATATTTCTATTTTTATTTAAGTTGTTAATTTTTAACTATTTTTGTTCGTTAGCAATAGATCCTGCTGCTGTCAATGAGGCCTTTCTTGGTGGTTGATATATAGCTCACAAAAAAGTTTACAGATCGTTAACGAAAGAAACATAATCATCATCGTTAACGATTTTTATGTTTTTATGTGAACAAGGAGTCTGTATGCGGATCAAGATCATCAACCCCAATACCACCCAGGCGTTTACCGATGCGCTGCAGCAACTTGCCGACAGTGTGGCCCGCCCCGGGACCCAGGTACTGGCTGTGAGTCCGGCCAGTGGTCCTGCTTCCATTGAAGGCTTTTACGACGAGGCTCTGTCGGTGCCCGGCGTACTGGAAGAAGTAGCCAAGGGTGACCGGGAAGAAAACATTGATGCCTATGTGCTGGCCTGTTTTGGCGACCCCGGGCTGTATGCGGCACGGGAGCTGACCGACAAGCCGGTGCTGGGGATTGCCGAGGCTGCTTTTCACATGGCCAGCATGGTCGGAGCCTGCTTCAGCATAGTGACCACGGCTCCCCGCGTGCGTTTTATGACCGAGCACCTGGTCAGCCGTTACGGCTTTAACGAACAGTGTAAGCGTATTCGCACTACCCCCATGCGCGTGCTGGATCTGGCCGAATCACCCGATACTGCTATTGCCAAAGTGATTGCCGAATGTCGTCTGGCCATGGAAGAAGACAAGGCAGAGGCCATCGTGCTGGGCTGTGCCGGCATGTCTGCTTACCGGGAGTTTATCGAACAGGAGATCGGTATTCCGGTGATTGACGGCACCGTGGCGGCAGTCAAGCTGTGCGAAGCCATGGTGGACATGAAACTGGGCACCAGTAAGGTGCTGACTTTTAACTGGCCACGCCCCGAGCTGGCCGTGCCGGGCAAGGGGCTGAAAATTGCCTGAGCCCACCCGTAGGTGCCTGGCCAGCGACGGCCGGGCAAGAAGAGGGCGGTAACGCCTTCACGTGATGGAATACCGAGGACTAAACTATGGCTATTCAGAATGTAAACAGCGAAACCGCCATTCCTATGGATACCGGCAAGGCCGAACCGGCCCAGACCGCCGGGCACGACAAGAAGGCCGGAGAAGAATCCCTGGCTCCCCAGAAGCATCGCATTATGGGCCGGGTCTCTTACCTGCTGGCCTGGTTTGGTGGCTGTGTGTCTATCGGTACCTTTACCATGGGTTCCAGTATCGTTGGCACTCTTAATCTGGTGCAGGCGACCGTGGCCATCGCCATCGGTTGTTTTGTAATCGGCATTGCGCTGGCCCTGAATGGTGCTGCCGGCTACAAATACGGCATTCCCTTTATGGTGCAGGCCCGGGCCGCATTTGGTTTTTCCGGTACCCGTTTTCCTGGTCTGGTACGGGCGGTGCCGGCCATTGTCTGGTACGGCTTTCAGAGCTGGATAGGCGCCGGTGCCCTGAATGCGGTATCGGCCACCCTGTTTGGCTTCGATAATCTGGTGCTGTTCTTCGTGCTGTTCCAGTTCCTGCAGATTGGTCTGTCCATCTTCGGCTTCCAGGGCATCAAGTGGCTGGAAAACGTGGGTAGCGGCTTTATTCTGCTGGCACTGGTGTATATGTTCTGGAGTGTGATTAACCGCTATGGCGATGAAATTACCGCCAACCTGGTGAATATGGAAGGAACCTGGGGCATGCCCTTCTGGGGCGCGACCATGCTGTTCCTCGGTATTTACAGCACCATGATGCTGAACGTGAGTGACTATTCCCGTGAGCTGAAGGAAGGCACCAAGCCCGGCCTGCTTACCGTTATCTACGCCATGTCCATTCTCCCCTGTACCCTGTTTATGGGTCTGATTGGCCTGATGGTGTCCGGTGCCACCGGTGTGTCCGACCCGATTCAGGTGTTCTCCAGTGCAGTAGATAACACCCCGCTGCTGGTGATTACGCTGCTGTTTATCGCTTTTGCCCAGGTGACCACCAACGTCCTTAACAACGTGGTGCCGCCCACCTATATTCTGATGGATGTGTTCAAGCTGAAGTTCCGTACCTCCACTATTCTGGTGGGGCTGCTGGCCTTCTGTACCTTCCCCTGGGAACTGGTGAAGGAAGAATCATCCGCCGGCCTGCAGCTGTTTGTGCAGACCTATTCGGCCTTCCTCGGCCCCATCTTTGCGGTGATGGTGGTGGATTACTTTATCCTGCGTCGCCGCAAACTGGATATCGACAAGCTGTATGACGAAAATGGTCCTTACAAGGGCGTAAACTATGGGGCAGTGATCGCTGCCCTGACCGGTGCCGTGGTGGCTCTGACCTTTTCTTCGGTGTCCTGGTACGCCAGCCTGGTGCCAGCCGGTCTGACCTATTATCTGCTGATGCAGTACTGGCAGCCCTGCCAGCGCTTCCGTAAATAATATGGAGAGAAGGTCTGGTAACAGGCCTTCCTTTTCCAGGTGTAAGGAGTGGTATTAAAGAGTAAGAAATTATTGATTAATACACAGTCAGTAAAAGGAGTTCTCTGTATTAGGGGAGCTGTTTTTTGATAATTAAGGGAGATAGTTGTCATGTGTGTATGTCAGTCATCATTTATTGGTAAAAAACAAGTAAAATACTGATTCCGTTTTTTTTACTGGCAGCATCTGTGGTTCAAGCTAAGTCTGAAGTCGAACGTGTTCAGCAAAGTGAAAAGGGGATTACGAAAACGATTGTACTGATTAACCCTAATTCAAATTCAAAAGCTACCAGGTCAATGACCGAACTTGTCCAGCAAGAGGTAGCCGGGCGAGCCAATGTGAAAGGTTTGAGTAATAAGAGTGCCCCCGCCTTACTGACCACTCCTCAGGATATGGAAGATGCGGTGAGCGGCGTTGTTGCACTGGGCGTAGAAGCGGCTGCTGATGACCAGGTCGCTGCGCTGATCGTGTCTGCATTCAGTGATCCAGGGCTGAAGGAGCTACGCGCCAGAGTGTCTATACCGGTATTTGGCATTGGTGAGGAAGTTTTTCATGAAGCTGCTCGTGGCGGTCGGGCTTTTGGCATCGTTACGGTTACACCGGATGAAAAATTATTGGCCTCATTTCAAAGTAAGGCTGATGAATTGGGCTATGGCCACCTGTACCGAGGCGTTCAGGTAACACCAGGCGATCCAATGAAACTGGTTGCTTCTGCTGAACATCTTGATGCCGCATTAGCAATGGCAGTGCAGGCATCCATTGAGCAGGGTGATGCGGAAGCGGTAATTATGGGCGGGGGGCCATTATCGGCTTCAGCAATCAGACTGCAACCCAAGTCTGAAGTGCCTTTATTAGTGGCAGTCAATGCTGCTGCGCGCTCAGCGATTGCTGTTATCGAATAGCTTTACTTTTCCATAAAGATATATAGCCAGGGAGCTATAAAATAAAGCTGCTTACTTAATGTTAGCGGCTTTATCTGATTCTGTAGCCTAATGTTGTTTGAGAAAAGGCTGGTTGTCTTGGCCCTGCTGAATAGTATGCTGGAGCTTGGGTGACTACGCTTTATATTACCGACTGAATCGGTGCTGTGGCTGCAGGTAAATTTCGATACTCCACTGGTGGTGTCTTGCTGCTGTCAGCTATATGGCCATGGTTGCCATCAACGCTAGCGGAAAGATGATTTTTTCGAGTGTTCAAAGGAGATAAATGCATGGATGACAAGCAACTTGAAATAACCCATCATGATCCGCTGCTTTATAACGAGGATCTTGCCCCTATCAAGCACAGGGATCGGCGCTGGGGCTGGTTCGAAATTTTTAATGTCTGGTCCAATGATATTCAGAGCCTGTTCGGCTATACCCTGGCCGCTTCGTTGTTTTTGAGTTACGGCCTGAACGGCTGGGCAGTGATGGCGGCCATTATTCTGGCCGGTTTTATTGTTATGGTATTGGTTAACCTGAGCGGCAAGCCCAGCGTTAAATACGGTATTCCTTTCCCGGTGATGATCCGCTCCAGTATGGGAGTACGCGGTGCGAACTTTCCGGCCCTGCTGCGTGCCATTATCGGTATATTCTGGTATGGGGTGCAGACCTATTTCGCTTCCACGGCCGTCACCCTGCTGCTCACCGCCCTGTTTGGCACCAGCGACAGTGAGTTCCTTGGCATGTCGGGTACCGCCTGGCTGTCGTTCTTGCTGGTCTGGGTATTTCAGATAGCCCTGTTCTGGCAGGGCATTGAGAAGATCACCGTCTTTCTGAACTGGGCCGGTCCGCTGGTGTATGTGGTGATGCTGGTGCTGATGATTGTGGTCTGGTATCAGGCCGGTGATCAGCTGCTGCCGGCGGTGGCCACCATTTTTGATGGCGGCGGTAACTATCAGGGCAGTGATCTGGCAGCCTTTTCTGCCATTGTGGGCACCATGGTGGCCTATTTTGCCGCTGTGGTGATTAACTTCGGTGACTTCACCCGCTTTGTACGCAGCGAGCGACAGATGAAAATTGGCAACCTGGTGGGGCTGCCTCTGAACGTGGCGTTCTTTTCTTTTATTGCCTTGATCATTACTGCCGGCACTCTGGTGCTGTTTGGTGAAGCATTGACTAACCCGTCGGATATTGTGGACAGGGTCGACTCCCTGCCGCTGACGATCATTGCCGCCCTGACCTTCTTTGCCGCTACTGTAGGCATCAATTTGGTGGCCAACTTCATTCCGCCGGCCTATGACCTGGCCAACCTGTTTCCCAAGGCGATCAGTTTCCGCATTGGTGGTCTTATCACCGCCGTGGTGGCCTTCTTTGTGGGTGGACTTTGGGTGGCGGTGATAAGCCAGATGGGTATTTCCGGTTTCGTTAATGCGCTGGGTGCCATCGTGGCCCCATTCTACGGCATTATTGTGGTGGACTATTACATCATCAAACGGCAGAACCTGAACATGCAGGAGCTGTTCTCCCGGGATCCCAACGGTGCCTACTTCTACCAGAATGGCTGGAACAAGAAGGCAATTCTCGCTTTTGCCATGGCGGCGGTGTTCTCCATTGCCACCGTCTGGGTGCCGGCGCTGAGTGATCTCAACGGCTATGGTTGGATGATTGGCGCGGCCCTGGGAGGTCTTTTCTACTACTTCCTGGCCCCCCGGGCCAAGAGCTGAGCCCGTCCCTGAATGAAAAAGCCCTGCTTATGCAGGGCTTTTTTACGTTGTGATAGAGGCTTAGCAGCCTTTTTTCGGATGACATTTGCCACCACCGCCACCACCGTCTCCCTGACCGCTGGGGCTGATAGTGATGCTGAGCGTGGCGGTTGCGGTCAGTTCACCATCGCTGACGGTGTAGGTCAGGCTGTCGCCACCGCGCTTGCTGATACTGGTATACACAAGCTGGTTATCGACCAGTGCCACCGAGCCCTTGGAGCCCTGAGAGTAGTCGCTGATGCTCAGTTCATCATTGTCGGGGTCGCTGTCGTTGGCGAGCACATCGATACTCAGCAAGCTGCCGAGTATGACCTGGGCACTGTCATCCACCGCCACCGGCGGCCGGTTGCCGCTCTGGGTAGTTGCCGAACGGACCGCCGAGAGGGCAGTTTCATTGCCGGACAGGTCTCGAGCCTTGACCTGAAAACTGTAACTGGTGCCGGGCTGCAGCCCGGTGGCACTATAGCCGGTGTCGCTTTGCCAGCTACTGTTACTGCAGCCGGGACCTCCGGCAACACACAGGAACTGATATTGCACCATGCCGGAATCGTCACTGGCCGGATTTGCCACCATATCGATCTGGGTTGTGCCCTGTGCCGTGGGGGGAGTAGCCCACCAGCCGGCCGGATTCGGCATAGGGGCTGTGGTATCGTCCTGGGTGGAGACCAGGGTGCCGGAAATGAAATACATGCCCAGGCTGCCGTAGTCGCTGTAGGGAGTCACGCTGTTGCCGGTACCGGTGATCTCAAGGTAATAACGGCCTGCCATCAGGGTTTTATCCAGCTGCGCCATGGTGTCATTTTGCGGATCGGCACGGATAACCAGGTTACCCTGGGCATCGTAGAGGCTGGCCTGAACGTCGAGGTTGGAACCGCGGTGGTTGTCGTTATAAAAGCTGTCCCAGGCGGGGATGATCGTCAGGGACACATTGCCTGCCTCGGTGTCGAACCAGAACACATCGTGATCCTGGCGGGTTTCAATCACGCCCTTGTTGGCCGGCACCAGATTGCCGGGGTCGATTTCCGGAGAGGTGGAGCCAATGTTGCCGTAGGTATCGGCTACCAGCAGAGTGGCGCTGGTCAGGTTATTGCCGTGATCGTCGGCGCGCCTGCCCAGCTTGCCGGAGATGATCTGCAGATCGTCCTCATTGTTATTGGCATCGGCGTATTCGCCCCGGCTCCACTGAGTTACCTGGGTACTGTAGCCTACGCCCATGATGGGTCCCCAGGAAACATAGCCAGAACCATGACCACGGTAGTAACTGGTGGCTGAGGTGCCATCATGGCTGAGTCCGAGGTTGTGGCCGAGTTCGTGGCTTGCCGCTTCAGCGATGGAGGTGGTTTTGTAGGGGCCCAGGTTATCGGCATAGACCAGCGCCGGTAAGTAGTACTCATAGTTGCTGCGGCCCCAGACGTTCACATAAGCCACTCCGCCGGCGTTTTCAGAGGGCATGGCAGTGTTGAATTCATCGCGGCCTTCGGTGACTAATATATGGCCGGTGTTGGGGCCGAATGCACCGGGATCTTCGGTGGTGACATCAATATCAAAGGGGGCCATATCTTCGGCGAGACGGTGCCAGATTTCGGCGATGCGGCTGCGCTCGGTGTCGTTGAAGCTGTCCGGGCTGCCGTCGGTATCGTACGGTCTGGCATAAAAGGTGGCACCATTGCCCCAGGCCTTACCGCTGATCACATGGCCGTCAAAGTCGAGGAAGACTACTTTACTGGCACCGGGACGGCTGTGCAGAAAAAAGGTATCTTCCGGTGCCACCGACTGCGGTGCGGCCAACTCATCTGTGCTGTCATTGTCAGTGGGCTCCGGCAGTATCGTATCTGCATAGAAGATGGCGCCGTCTTGATCGGCATGTAAAAACTCGAAATCCTGGGCTGGAACATTGAGCTGCTCCAGCCATTCCAAGGCTCGCAGCTGGGCGGGGTAGGGCAGCTTTTCTATCTGGCTTTTTAAGCGTCCGGGAGGCAGGTTGTCGGGGTTGTTGTTGAACTTGGGAACGGCCTGGGTGGAAAATGCCACCAGTAGTGACACCAGGCACCCGGCAAGGGGGGTTGTGAGTTTGGCATTCATGCAGAAGCTTCCTTGTTATGATGCAATCCATGCTTCATCACTGCCCGATGTGTGTCTGTTGGGCGTGATGCATCACTAAAATGCTAGTGCTGCGGACCTGACTCTGCCAGTTTCATTCGGTGTTGGCCCCATTTGTGGCCGGATGTCCGGGGGATATTGCCGGTATCGCCTGCGAGGTTGATCCCGAAGCGGAGACCGACATGATGAGGTGCTGTATTATTGCGGTTGGTGCCGCCTGAGTGTGCGGCGCTGGTGAGCATCTGAGCCGGTGAGGTCACGGGAAGCGGACTAAGGTCATCAAGGCATTGCTGTCCAGGACGATCTGATTGTTTTTAACGAATTGGTACATGATTGTTGACAATACAAAGCCATGTTAATCTCAGGTTAAAAGGCGGCCGTTTTCGCCGTGATTAACGGGACGGCAGTGAGGGCATAGCGTGTCTGCCAGACCGAGCACACAGGACAAACCCATGAATCATAAAAACACGGAACTGGACAAGGTTTATCAGCGGATCTGGGAGGCGATTGTTGCCCACAAGCTGTTACCGGGTACCCGGCTGAAGGAAGAGGAGTTGTGCGAAACCTTTGAACTCAGCAGAGGGTTTGTACGTAAGCTGCTGCTGCAGCTGTCCTATCATAAACTGGTTAACCTGGTACCTAACAGCGGCGCTTTTGTGGCCGAGCCTTCGCCGGAAGAGGCCCGGGATATTTTTCAGGCCCGCCGGCTGATCGAGGCCGAACTGGTCCGGGAGCTGGCAAACAAATGCACCCTGCGTGAGAAAAAGCTGCTGCAGGAACACCTGGAAAAGGAACATCAGGCCATGGCACAGGAGGATCAGAGCCTGCGTATTCGCCTGTCGGGCGAATTTCACCTGTTGATTGGCAAGCTGGCCAACAAGCCGGTACTGACCTCATTTCTGCATGAAATCATTCCCCGCTCTTCGCTGATTGTGGCTCTGTATCAGAGGGGGGCCCGTAAGGCGCATCATCATGGCGGACTTTCCTGCAGTGAGCATAATGATCTGCTGGATGCCATTTCCGGGCATCATACCGAGCAAGCTGTGCAGCTGATGATTGACCATCTCAATGAAATTGAAGCACAGCTGCAGCTGGAGCCCCCGATTGAAGAGACACTGAATCTGAAAAGTATTTTTGCCGAGACCTGAACCTTGACCGGCCGCTTTGCCGGGCTATGATGCCGGTTTTTTCACACGCTACGGCGGCCAACTGGCCGTCGTTTTATATGGGAGAAAGCGTGATGGCAGATCTGGATTATCTTAAAGCGAGCATCGCACTGGCACGGGACAACGTGAGCAAGGGCGGTCAGCCTTTTGGCGCAATGCTGGTAAAAGACGGTGAAGTGCTGGCGGAAGGAGTGAACCAGACCTATGTGGAGCACGATCCCACCGCCCATGCCGAAATTCAGGCGTTGCGTAACGCTGCCCGGGCACACCGGCAGTCATTGTTTCCGGGCAGTACCATGTATGCCAGTGGCAAGCCCTGCGCCATGTGCATGGCGGCCATGATCCAGGCTGGAGTATCGCGGCTGATCTATTGCGCCGGCGATGAGGTGGGGGAACGCTATGGCTGGTCGACCGAATACCTCTATCAACGTATGCAGCAGCCGTTTGGTGAGCAGGGTATTACAACCGAGCAGCTGCCGCTGGAAGAAAAAACGGCCGTGTTTGATCTCTGGCAAGAGCTGCATGGTCAGGGCAGCAACAGGCATATCAGACAGGACTGACTCTCATTGTTATTGCCGGCAGGTGTCATTGCAGGCGCTGATAAGCCGCTCGGCCAGCAACCTGCAATGGGCCGATAACTTATCCTGGGCGTGCAGGGTCAGCTCGAGATCCGGCACCTCCGGCAGGCCATCGGCTTCGTTCAGGATACGGTGGTTGGCGGTAACCAGACGCCGGGGCAGCAGCGACACGCCAAAGCCTGCTTCAACTGCGCAGCACACCCCCGACAGGCTGGTGCTTACGTAAGCCAGCCGCCAGCTGCGCCCCAGCCGGTCAAAGGTATGCGCCATTTCGCCCCGGTACAGGCCGCCGATGGGGAACGTCACCAGCGGCACCGGATGGCTGGCCAGGTTGTTGCTGTCGAGGCCGTCTATCCAGCACAGCGGCTCGGGCCAGCTGGCCAGCCCGGGCACGCTGCCCGGGCGTTGTTTGACCAGTGCCAGATCCAGTTCGCCGCGCTGAAACTCCCGCCAGATATCGCTGCACAGGCCACTTTTTACTTCCAGCCGGATCCCGGGATACTGATCGGCAAAGGCGGAAAGAGCGGGCATGATGGCGTGGGTAGCGAAGTCTTCCGGCACCCCCAGCCGTATTTTCTGCTGTTCTATGCTCAGGCTGGTCTGAGCCACGGCTTCCTGCATCAGCTGCAGAATACGGCGGGCGTAGTTGAGTACCCGCTCCCCTTCCAGAGTGGCGGTAATATAGCGGCCTTTGCGGTTAAGCAGCTCGCAGCCCAGCTGGGACTCCAGCTTGCGTACCTGCTGGCTCACGGTGGACTGAGTAAGATGGGTGCTGTCGGCGGCGCGGGTAAAGCTTCCTGTGTCCACTACGGCCACAAAGCTGCGCAGCAGTACCGGATCGAGAGTTGTCAATTGAGTCATTTTGTCCTGGTAGTGGGAAATGCACTGGTCCTCATTGGGTTATTTAATTTATAAATCATCCGGCCATGCTCTACAATCCGTATGTTCAGCATTTAGGCAGTGCGGTACCTATCCATGGCCGGGCTGCTGTCGTTGGCAATGTCCAACCATCAAGCATAAAGGACGAAGTAATGGCCCGTAATACCTATTATGCCCCCAAGGGCGGTCTGCCCCCGCAGACTCAGATGATCCACGACCGTGCCGTGTTCACCGAAGCTTACGCTGTGATCCCGAAAGGCGTAATGAGCGACATCGTAACCAGCTTCCTGCCGTTCTGGGATGAAACCCGTTTGTGGGTTATCGCCCGCCCGATGAGTGGTTTCTCCGAGACTTTTTCTCATTACATCATGGAAGTTTCTCCCAATGGTGGCAGCGAGAAGCCCGAGCTGGATGCCGGTGCCGAAGGCGTTATCTTCATTGTTGAAGGTGAAATGACCCTGACACTGGAAGGCAAAGAACATCATATGGATCTGGGTGGCTATGCTTACCTGCCGCCGGGTGCCAACTGGACCGTTAAGAACAACAGTGGTGAGCCGGTTCGTTTCCACTGGCTGCGTAAGGCCTATGAGTTTGTAGATGGCATCGATGTGCCGGAAGCCTTCGTAACCAATGAGAACGACATTGAGCCGACTTCCATGCCGGACACCAATGACGTGTGGGCGACTACCCGCTTCACCGATCCGACCGACCTGCGTCACGACATGCATGTTAACATCGTGACCTTCCAGTCTGGCGGTGTGATCCCGTTCGACGAAACCCACGTGATGGAGCACGGCCTGTACGTGCTGGAAGGTAAAGCCGTTTACCACCTGAACCAGGACTGGGTTGAAGTTGAAGCCGGTGACTACATGTGGCTGCGTGCCTTCTGCCCGCAGGCCTGCTACGCCGCAGGCCCGACCCGCTTCCGTTACCTGCTGTACAAGGACGTGAACCGTCACATGGTTCTGAACTCGTCCCCTGCTTACCGCGGCAACCGCCGTTAACAGGTAGCAGGAAACGCAAAAAGGCAGCTTTCGGGCTGCCTTTTTGCGTTGTGGGCCTAGATATTGTCAGCATTGTGCATCATCGTCGGTCAAAGCGTACAGCTTCTCCGGCACGCCGTGATGACATGCCACTCAATGTTTCAACCCGCTGCGAACATACTGAATGTTCGGTCGGGTTGAAACATTTCGTCACGGCGAGTCTGCTCGCCCCATGTAGCCTCCGTCGCGCATCTGACCGCCAGGGATGGCGGGAATACCGAATATGCAGGAGCAATTTTCGGCCCTGGCGCGAAGGGCGCGGCGAAGCAGACACCCTTTGCCCTCCTTGGCAGGCTCGGCGCTGCCAGGCCGCGAACAGGCAACGGCGATGTTGCCCGAAGCAGCAGTGGGGATTGCCGTAGCCGACCATAAAATGCCAGGGATGGCATTTTCGAGCGTTACATGGAGGTACTTGTAGCGTGTCGGTGGAGTGCAACTGCACTGATGCTTCATTCTGCACGGTCTTTCAGGCAACGAATATTGCACGGCGCTTCAGAAATACGAGAACTCATGCCTCCAGCAGCCACTCCTGCAATTGGCTGAGAGAAGCCACCTGGTGGTGTGGGGTAATGCCCTTGGGGGCGGGCGCGCCCTGAGTGTTAAGCCAGCAGGTGTGCAGGCCGGCGTTCAGGCCGCCGAGTATATCGGAGTGGGGGTTGTCGCCTACCATCAGCACCCGCTCCCGATCCGGCTGGCCCATTAGTGCCAGAGCGTGTTCAAAAATGTCCTTATGGGGTTTGGCTACGCCCACTTCTTCCGATATCACCAGGGGTGAGAAGGTGTGCTGCCAGCCTGCCCGCTGTAACCGGGCCTGCTGCATACTGGCAAAGCCGTTGGTAATAATACCCAGATGTGCCTTGCCTTGCAGTGATGCAATCAGATCACCCGCGCCGGGCAGCAGGCTACACACCTCTACCATGGTGCTCATAAACATATCGTTCAGGTGGTCGGTGGTGACCGTCAGGCGTTCTGCCCAGGGCGCAAAGCGGCGATGGCGCAGCTCTGCGGCACCGATATCACCGTTCTGGTAGGCGACCCATAAAGGTTCGCTCTGTGTCTGAAAATGCACAAATGCCTGTTCATCAAAGTGTACGTCAAAGCGGGTAAACATACGCTTCAGGCCGGTAAAAGCATCGAAATGGAATAAAGTGTCATCGGCGTCGAACAGTATCCAGTCGTAGCGCATCGTAAAAACTCCAGAGCAAATGACTATCAGGGGGCACAGTGTAGGAAGCCTGTTGGGCCAAACTCAATAGCGACACCAAATTATGCTTAAAGAACCGCCTTGCCCTGTCATAAGATATGGCGGAAATAACGACAATGAGGAAAGAGCATGGAATTTTCCAGCTGGCTGGCTCTGGCGGCCATCTGCATTATGGGGGCCATCAGCCCTGGCCCCAGTCTGGCGGTAGTGATCCGCAATACGGTGCGCGGTGGTCAGGGTCACGGTGTACTTACCGCCCTGGGGCACGGCCTGGGGGTGGGGCTCTATGCCCTGATCACCGCCCTGGGGCTGGCCCTGCTGATCACCCGCAATCCGCTGTTATTCGATATTATTCGCTACGGTGGTGCCGCCTTTCTGGCCTGGCTTGGCATCAAGGCCTTGCTGGCGAAGCCACAGCCGGCAGTTACAGGGGAAAGTGGCCATGTCGTACGCGGCCGGCAGGGTGCTTTTGAGGGCTTTATGGTGGCCTTTCTTAACCCTCAGCTGGCCATTTTCTTTGTGGCCCTGTTCAGCCAGTTTGTGCGCGCCGATACCGGCTGGCAGCAGGGCGGCATCATGATGCTCACCGCCGGCGGCATTGATGCGCTCTGGTATGTGCTGGTGGCCTTGTTGCTGTCTCGCGGGCCGGTACTGGGCTGGCTACGTGAAAAATCATTTGTGATTGATAAGCTAAGTGGCCTGGTATTGCTGGCACTGGCGATAAAAGTGGTGCTGTAGATAGCTTGAAATAAGCACCGTAGTTGTGTGCTGGATCAAAGTTTGGTAGCCTTTCGCGGTCAAAAAAGCGGCCTTTTTTCCCGCATCGCTTATTTAGCTACAGTTAACACCAACGGAAACTGCTCGTGAGCCCTATATTGCACCTGTCCATAGCCGAGAGATGGCACGACCTGACGTCGTTGCCACGAACCGGCATGGGTGGTTTTGGCATTCTCGGGGCCATCATGGTGCTGGAGCTGGTAGGCGATTGGCTACTGAGCTGGACCGGGCTGTCGGCCGAGGTATTTGAATTCCAGGCCCAGCTGGCAGATCTGCAGCCTCTTGAGGCCATGAAAGCGCTGTTGTGCGCCAGTTTGCTGGTGTTTGCACCTCAGTTGCTGCAGTGGCTGCTGCTATTGCTGCACCTGTTGTTGCAGACCTTTAACTGGCCCCGGCTGACCCAGCCCAAACCTTCTTTTTCTGCTGCTCCCAAATCGCGCCGGGCCCTGCTTCGGGCTCACAGTTGCCGCGCTCCCCCCTGCTTTTCCCTGGGGATCTGAACAGATTTGAGACCGGTCGCTGTTTCATAACGCGACCGGCAGACCTCTGTCCGATCCTGTCATCGAGTCACACTCGAGACTCATAAATGGTCTTGCCGCCTGGCGGCAAGCTCGCACCTTTAGGGATAGGGGAAGGTTTCCTTTGTTTATTCGAAAGTTAGTTAACCTGCTGCTGGCAGGAGCGGCGTCCGTGATGCTGGCCGGCTGTGAGGGCGGCGTGCTGGACCCCAAGGGTCAGATCGGCGCCGACGAAAAGTACCTGATCATCGTCGCTACCTGTCTGATGCTGCTGGTGGTGGTGCCGGTGATCGTGATGACGCTGTACTTTGCCTGGAAATACCGGGAAGGCCGCAACGAGATCTATGCACCCAAGTGGTCTCACTCCACCAAAATTGAGACCGTGGTGTGGGTAATTCCCATCATCATCATCGTGGTCCTGGGCGCCATCACCTGGCGATCCACCCATGAGCTGGATCCGTACAAGAAGCTTGAACACGACAAGGATCACCTGGTGGTTCAGGTAGTGTCACTCAACTGGAAGTGGTTGTTCATCTATCCGGAGCAGGGCATTGCCACCGTCAACGAGCTGGTGTTCCCCACCGATGTACCGGTGGAATTCCGCATTACCTCCGACACCACCATGAACTCGTTTTTCATTCCGCAACTGGGTAGTCAGATCTATTCCATGGCGGGCATGGAGACCCAGCTGCATCTGATCGCCAATGAGCCGGGCCGCTTTGATGGCATCTCTGCCAACTACAGCGGCGAAGGCTTTACCGGCATGCAGTTTGACGCCATCGCCACCAGGGACGAAGCCGGATTTGAGGCCTGGGTAGAGAAGGTGAAAGCCGACCAGCACATCCTCGACATGGTGGCCTATAACCAGCTCGCTGAGCCCAGCGAACACCACCCGGTGGAATACTTTGGCGATGTCAGCCAGGGCCTGTTCCACAAGGTGGTGATGAAGTTCATGCAGGATCATCACCCCATAGCGGGCGATGAGCACCCACATCATCTGTCAGCCAGCACCATGATGGAGGCTGAGAAATAATATGTCGTTATTAGGTAAACTCACACTCGATGCCGTGCCCTACCATGAGCCCATTATCATGGTGACCCTGGGCGTGGTGGCCATTGCCGCCGTGGTGATCGCTTTCCTGGTTACCCGTCATCAGAAATGGGGCGTGCTCTGGCGCGACTGGATCACTTCGGTGGACCACAAGCGACTGGGCATCATGTATATCATTCTGGCCTTTGTCATGCTGATCCGCGGCTTTGCCGACGCCATTATGATGCGGGCTCAGCTGGCCTTGTCTACCAATGGTGCCGACGGCTACCTGCCGCCCGAGCATTACGACCAGATTTTCACCGCCCACGGTGTCATCATGATCATCTTTATGGCCATGCCATTCATGATCGGCCTGATGAATATTGTGCTGCCGCTGCAGATCGGGGCCCGCGACGTGGCCTTCCCCTTTCTGAACAACCTCAGCTTCTGGCTGGCGGTGTCCGGCGCCGTGCTGGTGAACATTTCCCTCGGTCTGGGTGAATTCGCCAAGACCGGCTGGGTGGCTTATCCGCCGCTTTCCGAGCTGGATTTCAGCCCGGGTGTGGGGGTCGATTACTACATCTGGGCCCTGCAGATATCGGGCATCGGTACCCTGCTGACCGGGGTTAACTTCCTGGTGACCGTGTTCAAAATGCGCACCCCGGGCATGAAGCTGATGCAGATGCCGATCTTCACCTGGACCTGTACCTGGGCCAACATTCTGATCGTGGCGTCCTTCCCCATCCTGACCGCGGTACTGGGCATGCTGACCCTGGATCGCTACCTGGATTTCCACTTCTTCACCAACGCCGCCGGCGGCAACGCCATGATGTACATCAACCTGTTCTGGGCCTGGGGTCATCCCGAAGTGTACATTCTGATCCTGCCGGCCTTTGGTATTTTCTCCGAGGTGATCTCCACCTTTACCGGCAAGCGCCTGTTTGGTTACAACTCCATGGTCTGGGCCAGTGGCGCCATCTCGGTGCTGGGCTTTATCGTGTGGCTGCACCACTTTTTCACCATGGGCTCCAGCGCTAACGTCAACGCCTTCTTTGGCGTGATGACCATGATCATCGCCGTGCCCACCGGGGTGAAGCTGTTCAACTGGCTGTTCACCATGTACCGCGGCCGTCTGCGCATGACGGTACCTGTGCTGTGGACCTTAGGCTTTATGACCACCTTTACCATTGGTGGCATGACCGGCGTGCTGCTGGCGGTACCGGGTGCCGACTTCGTGCTGCACAACAGCCTGTTCCTGATCGCCCACTTCCACAATACCATCATCGGTGGTGCCGTGTTCGGCTACCTGGCCGGCTTTGCCTTCTGGTTCCCGAAAGCCATGGGTTTCCACCTCGATGAGAAGTTGGGCAAGGTGTCCTTCTGGTGCTGGCAAATCGGCTTCTACGTGGCCTTTATGCCGCTGTACGTGCTGGGCTTTTTGGGCATGACCCGACGCCTCAACAGCACCGACAACCCGGCCTGGAACTTCTGGCTGTACCTGGCCGCCGTGGGCGCCGTGTTTATTCTTGTTGGCATAGTGGTGCAGTTCTACCAGCTGTATACCGCCTTTCGTGACCGTGAAGCGAACAAGGACCTGACTGGTGATCCCTGGAACGGCCACACTCTGGAGTGGTCCACCAGCTCACCGCCCCAGTTCTACAATTTCGCCAAACTGCCTCACGTCAGTGACATCGACGCCTTTACCGACATGAAGGAAAAGGGTACCGCCCACAAGGTGCAGGGCGACTACCAGCCCATTCACATGCCTAAGAATACCGCCTGTGGCGTGCTGATTGCCGCCGCCGCCACCGCCGCCGGTTTTGGTGCCATCTGGCATATCTGGTGGATGGTGATTGCTGGTCTGGTGGCCAGCTTTGTGATCTTTCTGTGTCGGGCTTATGACACCGACACCGACTATTACGTGCAGCCCGACGAGGTTGAGCGCATCGAGCAGGCACACCAGCGTAACGTGATGAAGGAGGCCTGATGGAAGCCGTATCCGTCGATCTCAAACAGGTGCAGCTGCACCACGAAGAAGAGCACCACGACACCGGGGGCAATACCCTGTTCGGTTTCTGGCTCTACCTGATGACTGACTGCCTGCTGTTCGCCTCGGTGTTCGCCACCTATGCGGTGCTGTACATGAACACCGCCGGTGGTCCGGGCGGCCGTGAACTGTTCGATCTCAAGTTCGTGGCGGTTGAGACCGCGGTGCTGCTGGTCTCCAGCATCACCTACGGCTTTGCCATGCTGGCCGGCCACAACCACCAGCGGGGCCTGACCCTGCTGTGGCTGCTGGTGACTTTTGCGCTGGGTGCCAGCTTTATTGGAATGGAACTGTATGAGTTCCATCACCTGATTGCCGAAGGTGCCGGCCCGCAACGCAGCGCTTTCCTCACCGCATTCTTCACCCTGGTGGGCATGCACGGTCTGCACGTGACCGCCGGCCTGGTGTGGATGCTGGTGCTGATGGTGGAGCTGATGAAGCGGGGCACCGGCCCTCGTACCCTGACCCGTCTGGGTTGCCTGAGCATGTTCTGGCACTTCCTCGACGTGGTGTGGATCTGTGTGTTTACCGTGGTGTATCTGATGGGGGGAATGGCATGAGTAATCATGACGCCGTGGATCACGGCAGTGTGAAATCCTACCTGACCGGCTTTGTGTTGTCGGTGATCCTGACCGCCATTCCGTTCTGGGCGGTGATGACCGGCCAGCTGAGCCTGGGGGCAACCCTGGCCACAGTCGTGTTGCTGGCTATTGTGCAAATCGTGGTGCACCTGAAGTACTTCCTGCACCTGAGCTTTAAGCCCAGCAGTCGGGAAAACACCGTGGCCTTTTTGTTCTCCGCCCTCATCATCGTGATGGTGGTAGGGCTGTCGGTGTGGATCATCATCAGTGCCAACGAAATGATGATGTACTGATGCCTCATTCCCGGCCCGCCTCGGCGGGCCGGGAATGAGCTGATTACGCACACAACACAGGTTAACGGGTTCATCCCAAGGGGCATTTTATGATTCGGCCTTACCTCAAGGTCACCAAGCCGGGCATCATCATGGGCAACCTGATCTCGGTGGCCGGCGGCTTTTTCATGGCCGCCCGCGGCGACGTCGACTGGTCGCTGATGTGGGCCACCCTGATAGGACTGTCGCTGGTGGTAGCATCCGGCTGTGCCGTCAACAACTGCATCGACCGTGATATTGACGCGCGTATGCGCCGCACCCAAAACCGGGTGACGGTGACCGGCGAGCTGCCGGTACGCACGGCGCTGGTTTACGGGCTGGTGCTGGGCGTGCTGGGTTTCGGTTTGCTGGCCTGGTTCACCAATGCCGTGGCTGCCGGCTTTGCCGCCTTTGGCTATGCGGTATACGTGGGCTTCTACAGCCTGTGGCTGAAGCGCGCTTCGGTCTACGGCACCCTGGTGGGCAGCCTGTCCGGGGCGGTGCCGCCGGTGGTGGGCTATTGCGCGGTGACCGGCCAGTTTGATGCCGGTGCCGCCATTTTGCTGCTGATGTTCAGCTTGTGGCAGATGCCCCATTCCTACGCCATCGCCATTTTCCGCTATGAGGATTATGCGGCGGCTAACATTCCGGTGTTGCCGGTGGCGCAAGGGGTGGCCAAGGCCCGGCGCCAGATCGTGCTTTATATTGCGCTGTTTTGCCTGGTGACCGCCTTGTTGCCGCTCAGCGGCTACACCGGCCTCACTTTTATGACCGTGGCCTGTGCCACCAGCCTGTGGTGGCTGGTGATGGCCTTTAACGGCTATCGCCGGGGTGCCGAGGAATTGGGCTGGGCCCGCCGCGTGTTTGTGCTTTCCATTGTTACCATCACCGCCATCAGCGTGACCATGGCACTGGACTTTCGTACCGGGCCTGAAGTCTTGCTGGTGATAAATTTGTAAATCGTCTTACTGTTTCTCCCATTTGGCCGGTGCAGCCGCCGCCGTACCGGCCTTTTTTCAGAGCGTCAGGATGCGCTCGTACTCTCCGATATTGACCTCAAACCGGGTAGTCTGGCGCAGGTAGTCGCGCATTGCTTCCAGTGCTTCAGGTTCGCCATGCACCAGTTCGATGGCGGTGTCTTCGGCCAGTTCAGAGGCTGCCAGCCATTGCCCCAGTTCCACATAGTCCGCGTGTCCCGACAGGCCGTGCAGCCGCTCTATTCGTGCCCGGTTGTCGAACCAGTCGCCATGAATACGCACCTTGTCGCAGCCCTGTGACAGCTTGGCTCCGCGGGTTCCGCCGGCCTGGTAACCGGTGAGCAGCAGAGTGGTACGGTGATCCCCCAGCAGTCGTTTCATGTGATGCAGAATACGCCCGCCGGTGACCATGCCGCTGCCGGCGATAATGATATGGGGATAGACCTCGTCGGCCAGGGCTTTGGAGTCTTCCACGCTGCGCACCGGGGTGATGACCTGGCCCAGGCGGTGGCAGTCGGCCTGGCTCAGCCGGTGCTGATCCACGAAACGTTGGTAGATTTCTCCCACCTCAATGGCCATGGGACTGTCGAGAAACACCTTGAGCCTGGGAATACGGCCTTCATCCATCAGTCGCACCAACAGGTGTTGCAGGGTCTGGGCCCGGCCTACTGCAAAGCTCGGGATCAGCATGACGCCGCCGGCGGCCACGGTGTCGTTGACTAGTGTAGCCAGCTGCTCGAGCGGGTCTCCAGGCTCATGGCGTCGATCGCCGTAGGTGGACTCCAGCAGCAGCAGGTCCAGTGCCGGCAGGGGCCGGGGCGGGCGCATAAACACATCGTCGGGGCGGCCCACGTCACCGGAAAAGCCTACTTTTTTTCCGTCGCATTCCAGGATCAGGCTGCCGGCGCCGAGAATATGCCCTGCTGGCTGCAGCCAGAAGCGCATGTCTCCCACCTGCTGGGGCTGGTCAAAGTCCAGTGTCCGGAACAGTTTCATGCTGTACTCGGCGGTTTTGCGATCATACAGGGGGTCGGGTTTTTCATGCTTGCTCAGCTGGTGCCGGGCCAGGTAGCCGGCATCTTCTTCCTGCAGGTGGCCGCTGTCGCCCAACAGGATGTCGCACAGATCCCGGGTAGCCGGGTGGCAATACACCGGGCCCCGGTAACCCTGTTTGTAGAGCACCGGAATATAGCCGGAATGATCCAGGTGGGCGTGAGTCAGGACAATGGCGTCGAGCTTGCCGACATCCAGTGGCAGCGGTTGCCAGTTGCGCCGGCGCAGCCATTTGTAACCTTGGTACAAACCGCAGTCTACCAGTATCTGTTTGTCGTCGCTGCGCACCAGATACTTGGAACCGGTTACCGTCTGGGTGGCACCGAGAAAGGTAATTTTCATATGTCTGCTCCTGCCTGGTTGTCTGGGGTAGGGGGCCGGTTATCCGCCAGCCGGGCCAACTGCCGCAACGGTTCCAGCAGCAGGGGGGTGAGATCCAGGCCATTGGAGGGGTGGGACACCGAGTTGGTGGTGATCAGTCTTTGCACCCCGGCGTTCTGCAGCTGGTCTTCGATGCGATCGGCAAACAGCCCATGAATGGCTGCAGCTTCGATGCGCTCAATGCCGGCATCGGTCAGGGCACGGGCGCACCGCAGCAGGGTCTGGCCACTGGAGATAACATCGTCCACCATAATGGCAATGTGCCGGTGGTAACCGGACAAATCCGGCAAGCGAATGTGCACGTCCCTGTCTCCCCGGCGCTGTTTGCTGCCCACCACAAACGGATGACCGCTGGCCTGGGCAAGGGCTGATACCCATTGCTCGCTTTCGGCGTCCGGCCCTACCAGCAGCAGAGGCTCACTGCGAGCTCGCAACCAGTCGACCAGCAGGGGCGTGGCGTGTACGGTGGTAGCGGGAATGGTGTAGATATCGCTGAGGGCATGGTAACGGTGCAGGTGCGGATCCACCGTCAGCAGCCAGTCGAACCGGTGCGAGAGCAGGTGCGCAAAGCTGCGTGAGGTGACTGCTTCACCGGGGTGAAAACGGGTGTCCTGGCGCATGTAGCACAGATAAGGGGCGAGCAGCCCCACCTGGCCGGCACCCAGTTCTTTCAGGGTATCGCATAAAAAATACAGGGGCAGAAAGCGCGCATCCGGGCGGGACAGGTCCGCCAGTATTATCACCGGTTGCCCCGGTTCAATGTCCGAACATACCCGCAGATAACTTTCGCCATCGGGAAAGCGGCGGAACTCCAGCCCGCCTTCGATGGCGGGCAGGCCTTTGCACAGCGGGGTGAATAGCGCATGGTCTTTCGGCAGGGAAAATAACAGTGGCGTCATGGCGATTCTCCAATCATGAACAGATCATGATTGTGCTCATAATAGTCGGCGGCGTAGTCCAGCTCGCCCTGGCTGTCGGCGTAGAGGGTAAACAGCGGCTGGCCCATGGCCAGGGCCTGCCCCAGCTTGGCGTGCAGCCGCAGGCCGGCGGCGGGGGTGTTGGGAGCGCCGGCGAGTTTGGCCAGCCGGGCCAGGCGACGGTTGTCCATGGCCAGCAGGGTACCGCTGTGGCGGGCGCCCAGTTGTAATGAACAGGCAGCTTCGGGAATGGGTTTTATGCCGCCCTGCGCTTCGCAAATACGTTGGAACTGCGCCCAGGCTTTGCCTGACTCCAGCAGCTCCCGGGCCTGCACTTCGGCTGCTCCGAGGCTGCCCCTGCCCGCCATATTGAGCAGGTTGCTGGTCAGTAACAGCGCCCGCTCACGCAGATCGGCGGGAGCAGCGGGCTGATTCTGTAGTACCGCCAGCACGTCTATTGCTTCCTGCGCCGGACCAATACCATAGCCGATGGCTTCAGAGCCCTCTGTGATCAGGCAACGCACTTTCAGTTTCAGTGCCCGGCCTACGGCTTCAAACAACTGGCTCATGGCTTCAGCGTCGGGCTGACTGCGCACCTTGGCGGTAGGGCCCACCGGTATATCGATCAGGGCATGAGTCGAGCCGGCGGCAATTTTCTTTGACAGCACGGAAGCGACCATCTGGCCGGTACCGTCGATATCCAGTGCTCGTTCAATGCGAATCAGCATGTCATCGGCCGGGCTCAGGTTAACGGCACCACCCCAGGCCAGGCAGGCGTTGGCTTTTCTCACTGTGGCCTGGATTTCGGCCAGATCCAGATGCACACGGGTCAGTACCTCCATGGTGTCGGCGGTACCGGCGGGGGAGGTGATGGCCCGGGACGAGGTCTTGGCCATAATAAGGCCTGCGGCGCTGGCAATGGCCACGACTATGGGGGTGGTGCGGTTGCCGGGCAGGCCGCCAATGCAGTGTTTGTCGACCAGTTGCAGTCGTTTCGGCCAGGTCAGGCGTTTACCGCTGTCTACCATGGCGCGGGTGAGGGCGATAATTTCATCGGTATTGAGCCGCTCGACACCGGCGGTCAGAAAGGCGGCAATTTGCATGTCGGAGTAGCGATGCTGGCTGATGTCGGTAATGATGTCGTCCATTTCCTTTTCCGACAGCGTGTGGCCATACATCTTTTTGCGTACCGCACTCATGGAATGCAGCACAGGCGCATGGCGTACGGTGACCTTCTCGTTGCCGCTCAGCGCCAAGCGTTCCCAGGCAATGCGGGAAAACCCGATATGCCGGGCCGGTAATACCTCATTGGTTACCACATTCAGGGTGGCGATCAGGCTGCGACTGTTGACACAGACCAGAATCCGGGTGTTGGCAATAAAGCCCTCGGCGCGGCAGACTTCACTGTCGGCACGCAGAAACACCACCGGCTCTTGGTGAGTGTCGATACCCATGGGGATGGCAAGTAAGGGAAGAGCGGCAGACACAGGGGTTATCCGGCAATACAATGGTGTTTAAAGCCTAGCTGCCAGCTCGGGTTCTTGCCGGTGCTGGCCTACACTTTGCCAACGTGCCCTGTTGCAGGAGTGAAAAATAGTATGTTGAGGCCTCGTGTCACTCCCAGCCAGCTGTTGCACCAGCACCGCTCATTGGACGGTGACACCTTGGGCGTGCTGTGCTGGAACGCCCAGAAACTGACTCAGGATGTGCGCTTTCAGCACAGCCTTGCCGCGCTGACTGAGCGTTATGCGACCAGCCTGCTGCTGCTACAGGAAGCCCGGCTGGCTCCCGTGGGAGACAGCTGGCTGGACGGCTGGTCCTGGGCGGTGTCCCCCAATATGCAGACCCGCACGCAATTGTTTGGTGTGCTCACCGCCGGACGCTGTGCCTTTGATGATGTGCAGCCGTTGCTCAGCCAGAGCCGGGAACTGCGCTTTGCCACCCACAAAAGCCTGATGCTGACTCGTCACCCGCTGCCCGGTTACGGGTCCCTGCTGGTGGTGAATATGCATGCCATTAATTTTGTCCATGCCGGCCTGTTTCTGAACGAAATGGAGCTGTTGCGCACCGAACTGCTGCGTCACAGCGGCCCCTTAATCGTGGCCGGTGATTTTAACGTCTGGAGCCGTCAGCGCCGTTTGTATCTGCGTCAGTTCTGCCGGGCCACCGGCCTGCGTCAGGCGGTGATGGAAAACGCCCATCATGTGAAAAGTTACCTGCGCCAGCCGCTGGATTTCATTTTTTACCGGGATCTGTTCCTGCGCTCGGCGGAAGCCATCAATATGCCCGGAGTGTCGGATCACAACCCTATCTATGCGCGCTTTTTTTTGTGACCTCATTGTTTTAAGCCGAGATGGTTCAGCCGAGGATCACATGAGGCAGGTAACGGGAAAGATCCTGGGTTATCGGGCTGATGTCTTCGCGCATGGCGATGCCGGCGGGGGCGTCGTCTACCAGCCAGCTGCCCACCAGGGCATGGCGATCGCCAAACACCGGTAACGGGTGCCATGCCTGAATAATAACGCCTTCTTCGCCATAGGGGCCGTCGACTTCGGCCACTACCTCGCCGTGACGCACAATGCGGATATTGGCTCCTTCCCGGGAGAACAGCGGTTTCTGCACATATTCATGCAGTTGCGAACGGGCAGGATCGTCGCCGAAATAGGCGGGTAACAGATTGGGATGGCCGGGAAACTGTTGCCATAACAGTGGCAGCAGGGCCTTGTTGGACAGCACTGACTTCCACATGGGTTCCAGCCAGCTGACCCGGCTGCTGGTCAGGTGGGCCGCGAATGCCTCTTCAAACATAAATTCCCACGGGTAAAGCTTGAACAGCCAGTCGATGGTGTTATCGGCACTGTCGGTGAGCCAGCCGCCTTCACCCAGGCCGATGTCCTCCATAAATACAAAGCCGGTGTCGAGTCCGGCTTCCCGCGCACAGTCCTCCAGATACTGTACTGTGCCCCTGTCTTCAACGGTGTCCTTGCAGCAGGCGAAGTGCAGCCGCTGGCCGGCATGCTCCTGAGCGAGTCGGGCAAAGCGTGCCACCAGCCGCTCCTGCAGCAGATTGAACTGATCCGCATCCCGGCGTAGCCGGCCCGCATCCACGTTATCTTCCAGCCACAGCCACTGCCAGAAGGCGGTTTCAAACAGGCTGGTAGGGGTGTCGGCGTTATTTTCATAAAGCTTGGCCGGGCCGCGGCCGTCGTAGGCCAGATCCAGCCGGGAGTAGAGGCTGGGATCGCCCCTGTGCCAAGAATTAGCCACCTCCTGCCAGCGAGCCTCGGGAATACCGCAGCGGCGCAACAGTCGTTCGTCGCGAACCACACGGTCCACGACTTCCAGGCACATTTGATGCAGCTCGGCGGTAGGATCTTCAATGTCCTGCTCTATCTGGGCCAGAGTGAACTGGTAGTAAGCGGTTTCATCCCAGTAGGGCTCGCCATACATGGTGTGGAAGCCAAAGCCCAGCTGCTCGGCTTGCGCTCTCCAGTGAGGGCGTTCAGTGTGACCTACCCGCAGCATCAGCCGCCCCAGCCCCGGGAACGGCTGCTTGATTTTTTGCTGCTGCTCCAGCTGCTTTTGGCCTGAGCCGATGAACCAAAACCGCCCCGGGAGATGGTGCGGGTGACCTTGGGTTTGGGCTTGAGGGCTTCCCGGCTCACCGGCATGCGTTTGCCGTAGCTGGCTTTGCCCATCCGGTATCCCCCTGCTGTGGTCCAGTGACCGTAGTAGGGAGAATAGGGGTTATACGAGGTGTATACCGGATGGTGAATATAGCGATCCCGGTCGAGCATGCGACCAAACATGAAACCGGCCATGGCGGGCATAAACCAGCTGTTACCCTGATATTGATAGGGCACACAGTTACCGCCGCCGAAGTCGGCTTCACAGTCGTGCTGACGGTTATATTTGGGGGCGGTATCGGCGGATTCAGCCAGGGCCTGCTGATAGGCTGCCTGGCATTGCTCGGCCTGTTCCGGGTTGGCATTGCTGCAGTCTTCCGGTGACTGATACACCAGCACGTCGGGATCACTCTGGCCACAGGCACTGAGCAGCACGGAGCCAGCGATGGCGGCTCCTGCCGGTTTGCCGATACGTTGGCTCATTCGGGTTAACAGCTGGCGTCGGGAGCGTTTCATAGACACCTCACTCAGTAAGTGATGCAGGCAGCGTTAAGCAGACCTACCGCCACTGACAGACCGCCAACCACAGCACCGGCCGAGACCTGGCCCTGGTTAATGCGTTCGGCCACCTTGGGCAGAAACATCAGCCGCACAATGGCGAAGGCCAGCAGCTGGGCGACCAGTGCTACGACACCCCATACGGCAAAGTCGAGCAGTGACACCGAGTTGGCTGCGGCACTGGCCACCGCCAGTGAGAACCCCACAAAAGCACCTACCAGCGCAATGGCCGCCGCCAGGTTCTGATCTTCTTTTATCAGACGCCACTCATCATAGGGCGTAATCAGGACATACAGCCACTTGAACAGCAGCAGCAT
This sequence comes from Oceanimonas baumannii, assembly GCF_002245495.1. Taxonomy (GTDB): domain Bacteria; phylum Pseudomonadota; class Gammaproteobacteria; order Enterobacterales; family Aeromonadaceae; genus Oceanimonas; species Oceanimonas baumannii. The sequence continues at coordinate 54,871 of NZ_NQJF01000009.1, read as the reverse complement.
GGCAATGGACATGGCAAAGTAGAGTAAAAACGGGCCAAGGCCCGAGAGGGAAGTGAGTAAGGCGTCCATGGGTATCCTTATATGTTGGTTTGCATTCAAAGGTGAGGTCGGTGCCGCTATTCAGTAAGCAGACCCTCTGCGCCAGGGGTGGCGCAGCTGAGCCCCCAGGGAAGGGTTTACGGCGAGTCTGCGTTTGAAACTGGCACCGGCCGTGTACCGCATCAGCTCACAAACCGAAAATCGGTCGGGCCCAGATCAATGCCGGTGGCCAGCACCAGGCTGCGTTCGGCCCGGTTACCGTTGATTTTTTCCTCGCCGGCGACCATCAGCATTTCTGCTTCGCCGTTATCCAGCGGGCGTTCATAGAGCATCACAAACTGATCGGTATCGCTGCGGCTGCCGTTTTGCAACCAGGTGGTTTCGGTCATGGCCACAGGCTGGGTGTTGTCCCAGGCTCTGGTGAATCTTTGTCCGTCCAGATCCCAGTCGGGCTGCACCAGCTTGCTGGTCAGCAGTGTGTTCCAGCCGGCATCATCGTCCACCGGTTGCGTGCGGTAAAAGTACCAGAGTTTGACTTCGGATACGCAGTCATCGGTGAGCCCGCCATTAAGCAGTACCTGCACAAAGCCGTCATCGTCGGTGTAAAAACGCAGCAACTGGTGGCTCTCGTCGAGCACCACCCGGCCTACCGCCTGAATGATCTGAGTGCTGGCGGCTCCTTCAAAGGTAACCTGGCTCTCAAGCAGTGACAGCCGCAGGGCATCCAGCTCAAGGCCGCCGCCCAGACGCAGCCCCAGTACTTCCGGGGCCGCTTCTGCCTGAGGCGGGACAGGCTGCATTTTCTTCTTCAGCCAGTCAAACATACTATTTGCCAAGGATCCGGGCCAGCTCGTCTTCGGCACCGGCCGACTGGCTGCCGGTAATGCCGGCGCTCTTCAGCTTTTGCTCCAGGGCATCGCCGCTTTCGGTGGCAGCCCGCTCTGCAGCCACATCCAGCTCGGCCTGACGCTGTGTCTGCTTCTGCTTAATGCGATCCAGCGATTCCACCGCGGTTTTCATGCGGGAGTTGGCACCGGTATGGCGGGATGAGACTGCTGCCTGAGCTTTTTGCACACTGTCGGTGGCCTTGACCACATCCAGTTGCTGTTCCAGCTGGCGCAGGCGGTTTCTGGCAGTACTGATGTTGTCTTTCAGGGTGCTTTCAGAGGCAGTGAACTGATCCAGGTAGGCTTGCTCTGCATCCTGCTCGTTTTTCAGCTCGCTCACCCGCTGGGCACATTCCAGCGCGAGTTCGCGGTTTTCCTTGGTCATGGCAGCCCGGGCATGGCTTTCATACTCGGCAATGCTGGTGCGGATGGCATCCACTTTTTGGTGTGCCAGTTTACGCTTGGCCATGATGCTGGTAAGCGCTTCGTCGGAGCGGCGCAGCTCCTGCCGGGCTTCACGAATTTCCTGTTCCAGAATGCGCAGGGCCTGACTGTCGGCGACGGCTTCGGCGGCTTCATTGGCTCCACCCTTGATGGCGGTAACCAGTTTTTTCCATACGCTCATGAGGTTACTCCTTGAAGATGCTCCTGATAGAGCTCGAGAAAGGCTTCGGTATTACGGAACAGGGTTTCCACTTCAATCTGCACGCTCTCTTCCTTTGAGCCCGACGACAGAGCACCAAAGGCGATGTAATAATCGTCGCCCTTGATGTGACTGATGCCCACCGTGGTCAGCGGAAACAGCTGATGAGTGCGAAGAATGGTGTCGTTCAGGGCGGCGGTATCGGTCACCACACTGGCGGGGAACAGCAGTGTCTCGACAATAATTTGCTCGCCGGACACCGCCAGGTAGGCTTCCAGCCCTTCTTCGTTGGTGATCAGTAACGAATCGCTTTCAAGTGAACAATGCCAGCCTTGGCGTTTGGCCAGCAGATCGTGCAGTTGTTGTGGGGTCCAGGACATGAGTCGCTCCGTGTTGTATAGGCCATAACCCAGACAAGATAGAACAAGTTTGGTTCCAAGCACCACCTTTAATCTGTCTAAATACGGATGGAAAGGAAGCACTGTTGCACGTTTAATGCTCTGGTACGGTGAGGGCCTGTCAGCCCCCACCGTAGGGCTCAGGTCGTACTTTTGCTGGCAGCGACCTTGCTGCGCGGAGCCTGGGTCACTATGCCTTGCTCATAGGCCATGGCGTGGGCCATGCGCGGGCCGGTCCAGAGTACCGGTAACAGCAGCAGCGACACCGGAGCGGCGGTGATCACTATAAAGGACTGGAGTGCATTGATGCCACCTTCGCCCATACGCAGCAGCACCGCGGCGACCAATCCCATGGTGAGCGCCCAGAAAATACGCTGGCGGGTCCGTGGTGTGTGATCGCCGCTGATGGCCATGGAAATGGAATAGGCCATGGAGTCCCCGGTGGTGGCGACAAAGATCACCGTGAGTATCAGAAAGGCAGGCACCATCAGTTCGGCCAGGGGCAGCTGCTGGGTAACGGCCAGCAGTGCCGCGGGCAAGCCGCTTTCCTGCAACGGTGCGGAGACCACGCCGGCGGCTGCCTGCTCGTAGAAGATGCCGGCACCGCCAATGCTGGCAAACCAGAAGTTGGTGACCAGCGGCGCCATGACCGCCACTGCCATCACCAGTTCACGTAAAGAGCGGCCGCGGGAAATTCGGGCAATAAACAGTGCCATCATGGGGCCGTAGCCGATAAACCAGCCCCAGAAGAACAGAGTCCACCAGCCCAGCCAGGCATCGTCCTGGCGGTTCAGGGCCATGGGCATAAAGTCCTGCAGATAGGTACCCATGCCGTTGAGAAAGGAATCGATAATGAAGTTGCCCGGGCCGGCCAGCAGAATAATGCCGAGCAATATCACTGCCAGCACCACGTTGGCGCTGGACAGCCACTGAATGCCTTTTTCAATGCCGGTAGATGCAGAGAGTGTGTAGATCAGTACCAGGCCGCCGAGAATGGCGAGCTGCAGACCATAGTTGTTTTCCCAGCCCAGCAGGGCCTCAAAGCTGAACCCCAGCTGGGTGGCCAGAAAACCAATGGGACCAATGGTGCCGGCAGCCACGGCGATAATGGAGACCACATCGGCCAGGGTGCCCAGCCAGTGGCTCTCCACTTTCTCTCCCAGCAGCGGATAGAGCAGAGTGCGCGGGCGCATGGCCAGGCCCTTGTGATAGTGGGCGTACACCACCACAATGGCCGACAGGGTGCCCAGCGCCGCCCAGGCCAGAAAGCCCCAGTGCATAAAGCTTTGCGCCAGGGCGGCGGATACTGCCGATACGCCGGATTCGCTGTCGGCAAACAGCGGTGGCGTGGTCACATAGTGATACATGGGCTCGGCAGCGGACCAGAATACGCCACCACCGGCCAGCAGGGTGCACATGATCACCGCCAGCCAGCGAAAGGTGGAGCTGTCGGGGGCGACGTTACCGCCCAGGCGAATATCGCCATAGCGGGTAAGGCCCAGTACCAGGGCGATCACCAGGTTGGCCAGCATCCACACCTGCCACAGAGGACCGAATACATCAACGGTCCAGGCAAAACCCTGGTTGATCCATTGGGTCATCTGTGGCAGGTCGAAAAAGGCGAGAATTACGAAGAGGAGCAGGAAACCGCCACTGAGGCCGGCGACCAGCCTTTGCTCGGTAAAGCTGAGGTTGGAAACGTTCATCAATTCACTTTGTTCAATGCATGAACGCGCCAATTGTATAGAAAAGGCGCGAAAAAGTGAAATTTAATTAGAATGCAAAACAAACTGTTAGCGAGACTTCACTCGGCATTACTGCTTGTTGGGCAGCATAAAGTTTCACTAAGCATATAATATGAAAAACTTATTTCCATTCTGTGACAGGGCTAGCCCAGGGCTTTTTCCATGGAGATATGTACTATGCCTGCATCAAGAAATTCGTCCCCGTAAGGAGTGAAGCCCAGCTTCCGGTAAAAGCCGGTGGCGTATTTTTGTGCACCTAAATGCACCCGGGTGTGACCTTGCCGGGCCGCTTCATCCACCAGCGCCTGCACCACTTTTGCCCCCAGCCCCAGGCCACGAAACTCTTTACGTACCGCGATGCGGCCGATGTGGCCATCGTCCAGCAAACGGCCGGTGCCAGCCCACTGGCCATCAATGCTCAGCAGCACATGAACGGCGTTTTCGTCCAGACCATCATATTCCAGTCCGGGATCAATACGTTGTTCCTGAATAAACACGGCATTGCGTACCCCGCGAATGGCCGGCTGGTGCTTGTTGTCGAAAGGGACGAGTTCAATATGCATGGCTGGGGCTCCGAATATTGAGTGAAGGTTCATTTGCATCTTACCCGGGTTTGATAAGGGATGCAGGTTTTCCGCCAGCGTAACCGCACGGAGGTCAATCCTCCGGTTCAGGCGTTTTCGATTTCAGCTGGTGTCAGCTCTCGCCAGTGACCCAGGGGGACATCCAGCCGGATACCACCAATCTGTTCCCGGTGCAGGCTGAGCACCCGGTTGCCGACCGCCGCAAACATGCGTTTTACCTGGTGAAAGCGCCCCTCGGTAATGGTCAGCAGCACTTCCCGGGGGCCGATGTGTGCCAGTACCGCCGGCTGGGTGGGTTTGCTTTCTCCCTGCAGCAGCAGCCCTTGTGCAAAGCGATCGGCTACATTAGCAACCAGCGGATCCCGCAGCCCTACCCGGTACACCTTTTCACATTGTTGCTCGGGCCGGGTGATATTAAATGACCAGCGGCCATCATCGGTGAGCAGCACCAGACCGGTGGTATCTGCATCCAGGCGGCCGACGATATGCAGTTCATCGGGCCGCTCGACATGCAGCCACCGGAACAGCGACGGGTAGCTGCCATCGACATTAGAGCACAGGGAGCCGGCGGGTTTATGCATCATCAGATAGCGGAAAGGGCGTGGCTCCAGCTGCTGTCCGCCGAGGGTAATATGATTGTTTTCATGTACCTGGGCGGCCTCATTGGTGATGACTTCACCATTGACCCGGGCTTCGCCGGCCTGGATGGCTTGTCTGGCCCCGGTCCGACTAAGCTCGGTGCTTTTACAGATAAATTTATCGAGTCGCATGGGGACTGAGGCTCCTTTAGTCCGCCGTCGGTAGAATTTGCACGGCCCACTGCGGCACCATGTCTTTCTGCTGAGCAATGATGTTATTAACGGCAGTACATCATGGTAGATGCCCTCTTTACGAGGGCATGACGACAGAGGCGTAGTGCGGGCCAGGGCCCGCGTTGGTGTCCTGATGACAACCGCCTTATTTTTTCTTTTGCAGGGCCGCGGCCAGGGCTGCGCCCATGGCACCTTGCGGAGCCGGCTGCTCCCGGCGTGCCGGGCGGGGCCGGCTCTGACCTGCAGGTTTGTTGCTGCGGCCACGGTCATCCCGGCGTGGTGCACTCTTGCCTTCGGCATGGTCGGCGGCACTCTGATCCAGGCGCATGGTCAGTGCAATGCGGTTGCGCTGCAGATCTACCTCCAGCACCTTGACCCGGACAATGTCGCCGGCTTTGACCACTTCACGCGGGTCCTGCACAAAACGATCGGTGAGCGCCGAAATATGCACCAGACCGTCCTGATGTACGCCGATATCGACAAAGGCACCGAAGTTGGTGACGTTGGTCACCACGCCTTCCAGTACCATGTCGGGAATAAGGTCGGCGGGCTTTTCCACACCGTCCATAAAGCGGGCGGTTTTGAATTCGGGGCGGGGATCCCGGCCGGGCTTGTCCAGTTCTCCGAGAATATCCCGCACCGTAGGCAGGCCAAAGTGGTCGTCGGTGTAATCGCGGGCATCCAGGGTCTTGAGCAGTCCGGCATTACCCAGCACTTCTTTGACCGGTTGCTGCAGCTTTGCCAGCATGCGTTCTACCACCGGGTAGGCTTCCGGGTGTACTGCGGAGGCGTCCAGCGGGTTTCGGCCACCCTGAATACGTAAAAAACCGGCGCACTGTTCAAAGGCCTTGGGGCCGAGACGGGGCACCTTGAGCAGCTGTTTGCGATCGGCAAACACACCCTGCTCATCGCGCCAGGTCACGATATTCTGGGCAAGCGTTGGGGTCAGGCCGGATACCCGGGCCAGCAGCGGGGCGGAAGCCATGTTTACGTCCACGCCCACGGCGTTCACGCAGTCTTCCACTACCGCCTCCAGATTGCGGGCCAGCTGGGTCTGTGACACATCGTGCTGATACTGACCCACGCCAATGCTTTTGGGATCGATTTTCACCAGTTCGGCCAGCGGATCCTGCAACCGGCGGGCGATGGACACGGCACCGCGCAGGGAAACGTCGAGCTCGGGGAATTCATTGGCGGCCAGCTCCGAAGCAGAATAGACGGATGCCCCGGCCTCGCTGACCACTACCTTTTGCAGTTTCAGTTCCGGGCTTTGTTTCATCAGGGTTTCTACCAGCCGCTCGGTTTCCCGCGAGGCGGTGCCGTTGCCGATACTGACCAGACTGACCTTGTGTTTGCGGCACAGCTCGCCAAGGGTACGCAGGCTCTGTTCCACTTTATTGTGAGGCTGAAAAGGATATACGGTCGCGTGTTCCAGCAGTTTGCCGGTGTTGTCCACTACCACCACCTTCACCCCGGTGCGAATGCCCGGATCCAGCCCCATGGTGATCCGGGCACCGGCGGGGGCGGCCATCAGCAAGTCTTTGAGGTTAAGGGCAAACACCTTGATGGCCTCTTCCTCGGCCCGCTCCCGGGCCTGGCCCAGCAGTTCGGTTTCCATCTGCAGCGACAGCTTGACCCGCCAGGTCCAGCTGAACACCCCGGCCAGCCATTTGTCGGCGGGACGGCTCTGGTCCTGCCAGCCGGCATGGCGGGCAATAATGCTTTCGCAGGGATGGCGTTCGGCCTCGGTGTCGACCACCAGCGCCAATGACAGCACGCCCTCGTTGCGGCCGCGCAGCATGGCCAGCAGCCTGTGCGAGGGGGCTTTGCTGATGGCTTCCTGATGCTCAAAGTAGTCCTTGAACTTGGCACCACTCTGCTCCTGACCTTCGATCACCCTGGCCTGTAATTGACCATGCTGTTGCAGGTAACTGCGTACTGCCTCCAGCAGATCCGCTTGCTCGGCCAGGCGTTCCATCAGTATGTACTTGGCACCGTCCAGCGCCGCCTTGGTATCGGCCACGCCGGCGTCTGCGTTGACGAACTGCTCGGCCAGCGCCTGTGGGTCCTGGCCGGGATCGTTGAACAGGGTATCGGCCAGGGCAGTCAGGCCGGCTTCAATGGCAATCTGGCCCTTGGTACGGCGCTTGGGCTTGTAGGGCAGATAGAGATCTTCCAGCCGGGTTTTGGTGTCGGCAGCCAGCAGTTCGGTTTTGAGCTCAGGACTCAGCTTACCCTGCTCGTCCACGGATTTAAGGATCACCGCGCGTCTGTCTTCCAGCTCGCGCAGATAGCCCAGCCGGCTGTCGAGATTACGCAGCTGGGTATCATCCAGCCCGCCGGTCACCTCTTTGCGGTAACGGGCAATAAAGGGAACCGTGGCACCCTCGTCGAGCAGTTGGATGGCCGCATCTACCTGCGACCGGGAAACGGCCAGTTCATTGGCCAGGGTTTGATTAATGATGTTCATCAGCATGTGCTCCGGCAGCGGGTGCTCGCCCGGCTTGCATTAGTAAAGAAAGCAGGGCGGGCATTATGAAACAGAAAGGCCGGCTAAAGAAGAGGAGTGAAACTGGCGGGGGTGGGGGCGTCCAACAAAAAAGGGGCCCGAAGGCCCCGCTATGATGATGGTCATTTATTGCAGTGCGCTGAGGCGATCTTGCAATTCAGGATCCGTTTGCAGGCGGGCTGCAATGGTGTTGTAAGTGGAAGCATCAAGATCGTTATTTTCTACGGCTTTCTGCATTTCTTCCTGAGCCTGCATCTGCAGCTCCTGGGCCTTTTGCTGATCGTTTTCCTGGTTCAGCTTCTGGCTGAATTCGTCCCGCACCTGAGCGACTTCTTCATTGGCCTTTATAAACTTTTTCAGTTCGCCGTCGGTGATCTGCCCTGACTGCTGGCCTTGCTCAAATGGTTGTGCCTGTGCGCTACCCTGTGGTGCCTGTGCCGGCGCCTGCTGTGCCATGGCTGCGGTGGCGGTCATACCGAAAGTGGCAAAGGCGATGGCAGTGGTCAAGGTTTTGAGCTTAGTCATAAAAGCACTCCTCTTGTTGAAAGTACTCTCACTAATACATGAAGCGTGCCAAGTATTTCATTTTTATTTAAGTTGTTGATATCAAATGAAATTATATTTTATGGTGTGGTAATGGAAGTCAAGGGCGTATTGTTTTTATGATTCGGTATGTATATATATGACACATGAGCAAAAATAACTCGTTCAGAAATAACACACCCGCCCGAGTGCGCTGGTGGAGAATCAGCGGCCTGCAGCGCACCCTGCTGCTGTTTGTGGTGCTGCCGTTGGTATTGCTTACCGCCCTGGGTATGCGTTTTGGTCTGGATCAGGCAAACCAGTATCAGGAACAACGGCTGAAAAATGATCTGGAGCTGTTGGGGCGGGCCATCAGCATTCCCATTGCCAATGCAGTCAATAACGGCGATATGGCCGCGGTGGCTGCGGCCTTGCGCTCGGTCTTTGTGCTGGGGGAGGTGTACGGTGCCTCGGTATTTGATGTCAACGGTACCCGCATTGCTGCTGCCGGCTTTTCAGTGAAAGATTTGTCTGCCAGTACCATTCCGGCCCGTATTCGTTTTACCGGGGAAAGTCAGGAAGCGTTTAACCGGGTGGATGGCCAGCGTCTTTTTTCACATTTTCTGCCGGTGTTTGATACCGCAGGCCAAATCCGGGGGTTGATTCAGATCTCGCGCCGGGCCAGTGACTTTGATCGCGCCTGGCGGCAGTTCAGCGTAATTGCCTGGGCAAGCTGGGGGCTGTTTAGCCTGGTTATTCTGACCGGCGTGTTGCTGGGGCATTACGGCGGTGTGGGCCGTCATGTGGATCGGTTGCTGAATCATATGAACCGGGTAAAAAATGGCGACTTGTCACACCGGGCGGCATTAAACGGGCCACAGGAGGTAGCCAGCCTGGCGCTGGGGCTGAATGAGATGCTGGACAGTATAGAGCAGGCCAATCAAAGTCTGGATGCTCACAGGGCAGCGGAAACCCGGCTGCTGGCGCAGCTGAAGGATAATGAAAAAATGGCCGCTATCGGTAGTATGGCCCGGGGCATTGCGCATGAGCTGGGGGCGCCTTTAAGTGTGATAGACGGCCGGGCCCGACGGCTGGAACGAGCCGGCAGCCTGAATGAACAGCAGCAGCGCAACCTGAGCGGAATTCGTTCTCAGGTGCAGCGACTTACCCGTACAGTGCGACATTTACTGGACTATTGCCGGCCTGCCGCCACCCAGCCACGCAGGCTGTCTGCCGCCCGGCTGATAGAGGAAGTATCGGCTGCCATGGTTCCGGAGCTGGAGGCGCAGGGTTGCCGGTTAACGCCACAGGCTGAGTCGGATCTTCCCCTGTTTCCGGCGGATGCGGGACGGCTTGAATTGGCGTTGCTGAATTTATTACGTAATGCGTTACAGGCAGGCGCAGAGCATATTGGTATTGCTGCCTCTCTGGATAATGACAGGCTGAAAATCTGTGTTACCGATAACGGTTCCGGGCTGCCTGAAGGTCATGATGCAAACACCCTGACCGAACCTTTCTTTACTACTAAATCACCGGGTGAAGGGACCGGGCTGGGGCTGGCCATTGTACTGGCGGTAGCGGAAGAGCAGGGGGGAGACTTTACCATCGCGAACCGTGCCGAGGGCGGCTGTGAAGCCTGTTTGTTGCTGCCCCTGAACCGACCGTCAAAGGAGGCATAGCCATGGCAAAGTCTGAACATATTTTGCTGGTGGAAGACGACAGCGCCTTGCGGGAGCTGCTGGAAGAAGAACTGGAGGCAGAAGGTTACCGGGTGACGTCCTGCGGCGATGCGGAGCAGGGCTTGCACTGGCTGCAGACGCAATCGCCGGATCTGCTGATAAGCGACCTGCGTTTACCGGGCAAGGACGGCCTCAGTCTGTTACCGGCACTGAAAGCACAGGAAATGCCCCCGGCGGTGTTAATCATTACGGCGTTTGGCTCGGTACAGCAGGCGGTGAAAGCGCTGCAGGCCGGTGCCGATGACTTCCTGACCAAGCCATTGGAAATGGATCATTTTCTGCTGACCGTCAGCCGCCTGCTGGAGAACCGCCGCCTGCGCAGCGAGGTGCAGCAGTACCGGAATATGCTGGCCATGGAGCAGTTTAACGGCATTATCGGGCAGAGCCCGGCGATGCAGCAGCTGTTCCATCAGATCCGTCAGGTCGCCACGGCGGATGGTCCCGTGCTGGTGCAGGGAGAGAGCGGTACCGGCAAAGAGCTGGTTTCCCGGGCCCTGCACGAGCAAAGCCCACGCAGTAAAGGCCCCTATATGGTGGTGAATTGTGGTGGCATTCCCGGTGAACTGATGGAAAGTGAGTTTTTCGGCCATGCGGCGGGTGCCTTTACCGGGGCAAAAAGCCGGCGTGCCGGATTGTTTCAGCAGGCGGACGGCGGCACCCTGTTACTGGATGAAATGGGCGAAATGCCGTTGCCGCTGCAGGCCAAGCTGTTGCGGGTGTTGCAGGACGGCAAAATCAGGCCGGTGGGCAGTGACCACGAAATTCAGCTGGATGTGCGCATTATTGCCGCGACCAATCGCAATCTAACGGAAGCGGTTGCCGATGGTAGTTTCCGGGAGGACCTGTTTTACCGGCTGGAAACCTTTGCGTTGCAAATTCCGCCCTTGCGGGAGCGGGGAGATGACATTCAACGACTGGCGGGCTTTTTTCTGGCCCGGTTTAACGCCCGTCAGCAGCGCAGTGTAAAAGGCTTCAGTGATGAGGCGCAGGCCTTGCTGCAGCAATATTCCTTTCCGGGCAATGTGCGGGAGCTGCAAAATGCTGTGGAGCGTGCGGCGACCTTCTGTGATGGCGGGCTGATTGAAGTGCAGCACCTGCCTCAGCGTATTCTTGAGCAGGCCGGGCCGGTATTTGAACCGGTAACCAGCGACGGGGTATTACCGGAAGACGCCGACACCCTGCCTAGCCTGGAGACCGTTCAGCGTCAGCACATTCACCGGGTGCTGACGGCCACCGGGGGCAACAAACGGCGGGCGGCGGATATTCTGGGGATTACCCGCCGCACCCTGTATCGCTGGCTGGAGTAGCGGGGCTGACGGCGACTACTCCTGTTCAAAAGGCTGGTACTGAATTTTATTGATGTACCACTCTTTTACTCCTGCCGGTGTTTTTACCTGCACTTCATCGTCGGTCTGCTTGCCGATCAGCGCCCGGGCCATTGGGGAGTCGATGGTGATGTGGTTGTTTTTGGTGTCGATTTCATCAGGGCCGACAATGCGGTAACGCACCACCTCGCCTTCCTCATTTTCCAGCTCCACCCAGGCGCCAAAAAACACCTTGCCGTTCTGGCGCGGGTCGTGGTCGATGATTTTAACTGCTTCCAGCCGTTTCATCAGGTAGCGTACCCGGCGATCAATCTCCCGTAGCCTCTTTTTACCGTAGATATATTCTGCATTTTCGCTGCGGTCGCCGAGGGCGGCGGCTTCCGATACCGACTGGGTGACGGCGGGACGCTCCACCTTCCACAGGTATTTAAGCTCCTCATCCAGCTTATGCCAGCCGGCACGGGTGATCAGATTGGTTTTCATTGAACGGACTCAACGGCTTAACAATGGCGGTTATTGTGCGTCAGCGACCTTTGCGCCGTCTACTCCCAGGCCGGAAAGGGATCGGGCAGCCGCTGCCAGGCACCGGGGCCCGGCAGCATCTCTGCATCGGTCAGCAGGCAGGTGTCGAGTTCGCTACACAACCCGCTCTGGTCCAGTCCCTGGCCGATAAATACCAGTTCCTGGCGGCGGTCGCCATAGGGTTCGGCCCAACTGGCCATAATGTGCTCCCGGCTTTCTTCCTCCTCGGGCCAGTTTTCTTCGGGCACCGCCTGCCAGAACAGGCCAGCTCCACCATGGTAGGCGATGCCGCCGGCCTGGTTCCACTGACCGGCCAGATCCGGGCGGCTTGCCAGCCAGAAAAAACCCTTGGATCGCAGCAGCCGGCCCTGCTCCCGGGGCCGGTGCAGAAAGTCGAAGAAGCGTTGGGGGTGGAAGGGACGGCGGGCGCGATAGACGAAGCTGCCGATGCCATATTCCTCGGTTTCCGGGGTGTGCTCGCCGCGCAGTTCCTGCAGCCAGCCGGGCGCATTGGCGGCTCGTTCAAAGTTAAAGCGTTGTGTGGCCAGCAGTTTGTTCAGCGGCACCCGACCCTGGCTAATGGGCAGGATCTCTGCTTCCGGGTTGAGCCGGGTGAGGATGGAGGTCAGCTCCGCCAGTTGCGCTGCCGTCACCAGATCGGTCTTGTTCACCAGCAGCAGGTCGCAGAATTCTATCTGTTCTATCAGCAGATCGGTCACACTGCGTTCGTCCTCCTCGCCCAGACTTTCGCCCCGCTCGGCAAGGGCGTCGGCAGCCTGAAAGTCGGCGAGAAAGTTAACCGCGTCCACCACTGTTACCAGCGTATCAAGCCGGGCAACATCATTCAGGCACTGACCATCCTCGCCTTCAAAGGTGAAGGTTTCGGCCACCGACATTGGCTCAGAGATGCCGGTAGACTCGATCACCAGGCAGTCGAAGCGGTTCTCGGTGGCCAGCCGGCGCACTTCCTGGAGCAGATCCTCGCGCAGGGTACAGCAGATGCAGCCGTTGCTCATTTCCACCAGCCGATCCTCTCCCCGATGCAGGCTTACCTGCTGCTGTATGGTGGCTGCATCAATATTCACCTCGCTCATGTCATTGACGATAACAGCCACCCGCAGACCCTGGCGGTTATTAAGAATATGGTTCAGGACCGTGGTCTTTCCGGCACCGAGAAAACCGGACAACACGGTGACGGGAAGGGGGGAATCGCTGGACATGATGTTTGCTCCGCTTGCTTACCATGGTTTATGATGATTTTAGTTGTTATAACATAACACGAATTATTCATTCCGTGTATCAGCAAGGAACTTTGGTCATGAGCATTACTGAACTGCCGTTACCCCGTACCGCTATCGCCAGTCAGCCTGCCGTTTTTACGAATATCTATCAGCCTGGTTGCAATCTGGCGGTGTGGCAACGCCCGCTGCCGGCTGAGGTGAACAGCTATGTACAGCGGTTGTTGCAGGCAGACAGTCGCATCAGTGTGCGCGAGCTGCTGCCGCCCGAAAGGGTGGCAGAGGGGCTGACCGGGAAATTACCGGAGTTACCGGGTCGTCAGGCATTGGTGGGTGATATACAGCAGCTGGCGGAAATGTTTGCCTGCCTGTTTGAGCTGAAACGGGTAGGAGTGCGGCTGGCCAGTCTGCAAACCGCCATGTGCCCGCGTTTTCATACCGACCGGCTGCCCTGCCGGCTGGTCACTACCTATTGCGGTCCGGGCACGCACTGGCTGAATACACCGCAGCGGGACCAGTTGCTGGAGAAAAATGGCGAGGAGCCTGAGCAGTGGCAGCAACTGATGGCAGGAGACGTGGCGCTGATGAAAGGTGAAGGCTGGCAGGGGCAGGAAGGCTACGGCCTGTGGCACCGTTCACCGCCGGTGCCCACCGGCTATCGCCGATTATTTCTGTCGATGGATTTCGGCGAATAGTAATCCGCCCGGCCTTTACATGGGCAAACCGGCTTTTACAATACCTTGCTTTGTGTCAAAAACGGAGACAAAGCCTATGCAGTTTTCTCATTGTGAACGACCGGGCGGTATCAGCCTGGCGGCGCGGCCCCTGCTGTGTGTGGCCACCGGTGAATACAGCGAGAAGGGGTGGTTTACCTAATGCCTGCCCAACATCAGCGCCGGCGAGTGGCCGCCGATACTTATCCCCTGTTCAAACACCTCAAGCACACCTTTATTCGTGAGGCCGGCTATCTCAGCCGCGGTCACTGGACCCTGAATCACCTTCTGGATTACACACAGCTGCGTGATGAATTTTACGATTACCCTTGGTTATTTCCCGAATGGCTGGACCGGCTGTCTTTACAGCTGATGGACTGGCATCACCCCGAGCACAGGCCCTTGTTCGAGCGATTTCGTCATAGCGCCCTGCACGAGCATGAAGATATCTATGCGCCCCGGCCCCTGTTCTGGGGCGAGACCCGCCCGGAAGAACAATGGGCTGATGCTGCTCCGCGTATTCACGACTTTGGCATGGACTATCGCTGCAATGTGGCCCTGCTGGACCATGAGCATGAACAGCCGCGTATGGTGGGCAACTGGGTGCTGAGCTTTGCCTTGGATATTCCCGCAGAGCGGCCGACACCGGCACTGGAAATGACCCTGAACAGCCTGTATCTGCTGCCGGAGTGGCAGGGTTACGGCGTGGGCTCGGCAGTCAACCGGGTGGTCAGTGAGCTGATCTGCAAGGTACTGTCGCCGCCGCTGGCTGCCGCCATGCCCGAGGCGCTGCCGGCACCTCCGGCCATGCAGTTTGATGCCGACTACACCAGTCGCAACGGCCAGCGCATGGGCCGGCAAATTGCTCGCCGGCTGGCACCGCTGGCCCGTCGGCACGGGTTGCTGTATTACGACAGCAGCTGTTTTGCCAGTCAGGGCACCGTCCGCGAAGGTGTTACCGCCTAGCTGAAGTCGATATGCTGAAAGTGCGGGTTGGGCCTGGTGGCGGTCATGCTGACCAGGTCCGGCAGCGGCAGCAGGTATATTTGCTGGCCCGTGTTCAGTTTCAGGCATTCCTCTTTGTTTTCATTACGGCAGGTGTCCAGTGCAATACCGGTAATGTGTTTACCTGTGGTCAGGGTTAAGCGGATCTCGTAGTGGTAGAGGCAGGCAATTTCAAGATAGTCGTGCTGTTCGCAGCTCATCATGGCGGTGGTCTCCGTGGTTACCGGCGTGTTTTTGGTCCCATTCGAAGCATTTTCCTCTTGTGCTAATTTCGTACAGGGGTTAGAACTGTGGAAGACGGCCGGAGCCGTTCCGGCCGCCCTGTTCGAATAGAGGATGTTCGTATGGTGACAAGGAATAAAAAGGCGGTCGCATTGGCGGTGTTTGCGGCCCTGGGATATGGCGCTGCGTTTTCTGTCAACGCCGACACGATTCAAATCGCCATTGCCGGTCCCATTACCGGTCCGGTTGCGCAGTATGGTGACATGCAGTTTACCGGCGGTCGCATGGCGGTGGAACTGCTCAATAAATCGGGCAAGCTCGGGGAGCATACCCTGGAAGCGGTGGAGTTCGATGATGCCTGCGATCCCAAGCAGGCAGTGGCGGTGGCTAACCGCATTGTTAACGACGGCATTCAATTTGTGGCGGGTCACCTGTGCTCCGACAGCACCCTGCCGGCCTCCGATGTGTACGATGATGAAGGCATTCTGATGGTAACTCCGGCGGCCACCAGCCCTGCCATTACCGAGCGTGGTCTTGAATTTGTGATGCGCACTATCGGTCTCGACAGTGCGCAGGGACCTACCGCGGCGCGTTATATCACAGACAAGGTCAAGCCTGAGCGTATCGCAATTATTCACGACAAAAAACAATATGGCGAAGGCCTGGCCTCCAGTGTGCGTGATGCCCTGAAAGAGGTCGACGCCAATGTCGTGGCCTATGAAGGCATTACCTCCGGTGACAAGGACTTCTCGGCGCTGATTGCCAAGCTGCAGCGAGAGCAGGTGGACTTTGTTTACTACGGCGGCTATCACCCTGAGCTGGGGTTGATTTTGCGTCAGTCTGCGGAAAAAGGGTTTGGTGCCCGCTTTATGGGGCCGGAAGGCGTAGGGCATAAAGATATTACCTCCATTGCCGGCGATGCCTCGGAAGGTCTGCTGGTCACCCTGCCCAAGAAATACGATCTGGATCCGGCGAATGCCGATATCGTTGCGGCCATTCAGGCGAAAGGAGAAGATCCTACCGGGCCCTTTGTATGGACCACTTATGCGGCGGTAGAAGCCATTGCCGAAGGCATCCGGCGCGCCGGAGCCGATCCGGAAGCCGTGGCTACGGCGCTGCGCTCCGAACCGGTTGAAACCGTAATGGGGCCGCTGTCCTGGGATGAAAAAGGGGATCTCAAAGGCTTTGAGTTCGGGGTGTTTGAGTGGCACAAAGACGGCTCTTCCACTCAGCTTTAACCACGACAAGATATTTCATCGTCAACAGGCGGGGGTATCCCGCCTGATTTGACGGCGCTCACCGTGCTACGACAAGGAAAGGTTGTATGTCCGAGCCCCTTCTTTATTTTATTCAGCAGCTGCTAAACGGCCTCACCATCGGCAGTACCTATGCTCTGATCGCCATTGGTTACACCATGGTGTATGGCATTATCGGCATGATTAACTTCGCCCATGGCGAGGTATACATGATCGGGGCCTATGCCGCTTTTATGGTGATGACGGCACTGGCCATGCTGGGCATTGACAGTACGGTTTTGCTGCTGAGCTCTGCGTTTCTGGTCAGTATTATCATCACCAGTGTTTATGGCTATTCCATTGAACGGGTGGCTTACCGGCCGCTACGTCACAGCAAACGGCTGATCGCGCTGATTTCGGCGATTGGCATGTCCATCTTTCTGCAGAACATGATGCGTCTGGCACAAGGCTCCCGGGATATTGCCATTCCTCCCCTGTTGCCAGGGGGCTGGAGCTTTGGCGGCGAGGGTTTTCAGGCCAGTCTGTCTTATATGCAGCTGATTATTTTTGTCGTTACTTTTATTGCGATGACCCTGCTGTCGCTGTTTATTTCCCGCTCCCGGATGGGACGGGCCTGCCGGGCCTGTGCCGAAGATCTGAAAATGGCCAACCTGCTGGGTATTAACAGCAACAGCATTATTGCTCTTACCTTTGTGATCGGGGCCGCCCTGGCAGCGGTGGCAGGGGTGTTGCTTGGCTCTTATTACGGGGTGATCAACCCTTACATTGGTTTTATTGCCGGGCTCAAGGCCTTTACGGCGGCGGTGCTGGGGGGCATTGGCAGTATTCCCGGAGCTGTGCTCGGTGGCCTGCTGCTTGGGGTAACCGAGGCCATGACCGGTGCTTATTTCAGCACCGAATATAAGGATGTGGTGTCGTTTGGTCTGCTGATTTTTGTGCTGCTGTTTATGCCGACCGGCATTCTGGGTAAACCGGAGGTGGAAAAGGTATGAGCCGACTTAAACCTTCTCTTGTTGCCGCCGGGCTGTTTTTACTGCTGGCGGGCTGGCTATTGGGGTTCCGTCTGGAAACTGAAGGCACCCGGCTGGTGGTTTCCAACCGGTTCGATGCCAGCTGGGAATGGCTGGCGCTGGGAGCCGGACTGGTGTTTCTGGGCCAGCTGTTTGCCGAGCAGTGGCGTAGACCTTTCCGTTATCTGTCTGATCGCAAAGGCAGTTTTGCCCTTCCGGCACCGGAAGAGCAGCCCTGGCTGTACCGCATTGTCACCGTGCTGGTGCTGGCCACCCTGCTGGTGTGGCCATTTATGGGCTCGCGTGGTGCGGTGGATCTTGCCACGCTCACGCTGATTTATGTGATGCTGGGGCTGGGCCTGAACGTGGTGGTAGGGCTGGCCGGCTTGCTCGATCTTGGCTATGTCGCCTTTTATGCGGTGGGGGCTTACAGCTATGCCCTGCTGAATGCCTATTTCGGGCTGGATTTCTGGACCTGCCTGTTGCTGGGCGGTGCGCTGGCAGCACTGGCCGGCTTTTTACTGGGCTTTCCGGTGCTGCGGCTGCGCGGGGACTATCTGGCTATCGTGACCCTGGGGTTTGGTGAAATTATCCGCATCCTGCTCAATAACATGACCGAGGTGACCGGTGGTCCCAACGGCATTGCCGGCATTCCCAAGCCCACTCTGTTCGGGCTGGAATTTGAACGCCGGGGTGACAGTACCTTTCATGAGTTCTTCGGCATTGCCTACAACTCGGGCTACAAGGTGATTTTTCTTTACCTGCTGGCGTTGATCCTGGTGGTGCTGACCATCTTTATCATTAACCGGCTGTTGCGTATGCCTTTGGGGCGGGCCTGGGAAGCTCTGCGGGAAGATGAAATCGCCTGTCGTTCTCTGGGGCTGAACCCGACACTGATCAAGCTCAGTGCCTTTACCATAGGGGCGGCCTTTGCCGGTTTTGCCGGCTGTTTCTTTGCCGCCCGGCAGGGATTTATCAGCCCCGAGTCGTTTGTGTTCATAGAGTCGGCCATTATTCTTGCCATTGTGGTGCTGGGGGGCATGGGCTCCCAGATTGGAGTGGTGCTGGCGGCCATTATCATGACCATATTGCCGGAACTGACCCGGGAATTTAACGAATATCGCATGCTGTTGTTTGGCCTGCTGATGGTGCTGATGATGCTCTGGCGACCTCAGGGGCTGTTGCCCATGCACCGTCCCCACATGGAGCTGAAATCATGAGTGAGTTGCTGAATGTATCCGGGCTCACCATGCGTTTTGGCGGCCTGGTGGCGGTAGATGGGGTGGCGCTGGTCATGCAAGAGCGGCAAATCATCTCCATTATCGGCCCCAACGGAGCCGGGAAAACGACCATCTTTAACTGCCTGTCAGGATTTTACCGGCCCAGCGGCGGCTCGGTGAGTTTTTATGGGCAGGCCATTGCCGGCCTGCCTGGTCATAAAATTGCACGTTTGGGCATGGTTCGTACTTTCCAGCATGTGCGTCTGTTTAAAGAGATGACGGTGCTGGAAAACCTGCTGGTGGCCCAGCATGCCCACCTTAATACCAACTTTATCGCCGGCCTGCTGAAAACGCCGGGGTTCCGTCGTGCCGAGCGGGAAGGTCTGGAGCGTGCCCATTATTGGCTGGAGAAGGTGAACCTGACCGAGTTTGCCAACAGGGCGGCGGGTAATCTGGCCTATGGTCAGCAGCGCCGTCTGGAAATTGCCCGTTGTATGGCCGCGAGGCCCCGCTTGCTGATGCTGGACGAGCCGGCGGCCGGATTAAACCCTTTTGAGACTCAGGAGCTGAACCACCTGATTCAGGATCTTCGTACCAATGAAGGCGTGAGCGTGCTGCTGATTGAGCATGACATGAAGCTGGTCATGGATATTTCTGACCATATTTATGTGGTGAATCAGGGCCGGCCTCTGGCCGATGGCAATCCCGAGGTGGTGCGCAGCCATCCCGATGTGATCAAGGCCTATCTGGGAGAAACCTGATGCTGCATGTCGATAATATTTGTGCCCACTACGGCAAGATTCAGGCGCTGGAAGACGTGACCGTACACATCGAAAAAGGGGAGATCGTCACTCTTATCGGTGCCAACGGAGCCGGTAAAACCACCCTGATGATGAGTATTTGTGGTGACCCCAGGCCCAGCCGGGGCAGGGTGGTGTACGAAGGCCAGGATCTGACCGGGCTGGATACGGCCGCCATTATGCGTCGGGACATCGCGATTGTGCCGGAGGGCCGGCGTATTTTTGCCCGGCTGACGGTGGAAGAAAACCTGCATATGGGTGGTTTTTTTGTGGATAAGCGTGAGCATGCCGGGCTGATGGCCGAGGTGTTTGCCATGTTTCCACGGCTGCAGGAGCGCCGTCATCAGCGGGCGGGCACCATGTCCGGAGGAGAGCAGCAAATGCTGGCCATTGGCCGGGCGCTGATGAGCAAGCCGCGGCTGTTGCTGCTGGATGAGCCGTCCCTGGGGCTGGCCCCCATTATTATTAATCAGATCTTTGACACCATTTCCCGGCTGCGCGATGAAAAGGGCATGACCATTTTTCTGGTAGAGCAAAATGCCAATCAGGCGCTGAAGCTGGCCGATCGCGGCTATGTGCTGGAGAACGGCCGGGTGGTGCTGGCCGACAGCGGTGCTGCACTGCTGGCGAACGAGCGGGTTCGCAATGCTTATCTGGGCGGCTGAGGCCGAATTGGGTACACTGGCTTCCGTATTGTTGAGGAGGAATTTATGGAACAGTTTGCCCATATCTCGGTGGATGAGGCGCACATTATGCTGAGCGAAGGCCGGGCCCGGCTGGTGGATATCCGCGATCCCCGCTCTTTTGCCCAGGCTCATGCCGAAGGGGCTTTTCACCTGACCAACGACAGCCTGGTCAGTTTTACCAATGAGGTGGATTACGACACGCCGGTGATCGTGATGTGCTATCACGGTATCAGCAGCCAGGGCGCTGCCCAGTATCTTGTTAACCAGGGTTTTGAAGAGGTCTACAGCCTGGATGGGGGTTTTGAGGCCTGGCGGCGCACTCAGGCAGTGGTAGAGGCCTCGTGAAGGCGCTGCTGGTGCTGGATGATCCGCGCCGGGCGCAGGCCTTTGTGGATTATCTGGGAGAAGCCGGCCTGCATTGTGAACTGACCCTGGATGATAATGGTCATGTGCATATCTGGCTGGTGGATGAAACCCGCTTTGAAGAAGCGCACCGGGAAGTAAAACGTTTTCTGGCCGAACCGCTGCACCCCCGTTATCAGGAAGCCTCCTGGAAACGGGGAGACAGTCATGTGCGCTTTGCCGACAACTCTCACCGGCGTGGCTGGTTAAGCGATCTGCTGCACCAGACCGGACCGGTGAACCTGCTGGTGTTGCTGGCCTGCTTGGCGGTATACGGACTGAGCTGGCTGGGGCTGCCGATGTTTGGCGTGCTGTCCTTTCCTGCCAGTCTGAGCGAGCTGTTGAGTGTACAGTTCTGGCGAGCCTTCACTCCGGCACTGATGCATTTTTCACTGATGCATCTGGTCTTTAACTTGTTCTGGTGGTGGTATCTGGGCGGGATGGTAGAGCGCCGGCTGGGCAGCGGCAAACTGCTGGTACTGCTTCTGGTTGCGGCGGTGCTACCCAATTTGCTGCAGTTCTGGGACAGCGGCCCGCGCTTTGGCGGTCTGTCGGGGGTGGTGTATGCCCTGCTGGCCTATGTGTGGCTGAGCGGGCGCCTGAACCCAGCCCGGGGCATTGGTCTGCCCGATGGTATGGCGGTGTTTATGGTCATCTGGCTGGTGCTGGGCTTTGCCGATATGCTGGGTACCCCGGTGGCCAATATGGCGCACCTGGGTGGTGCCGTGATTGGCCTGTTTCAGGCCTGGCTGGACAACCGGCGAATGGTTACTGATAGAGAAAGGTAGTGAATAATACCCGCCGCACCGGCGTCTGGCCGGTTTCCTGCAGCAGCAGATCGTTCAGTCGCTGCCGGCCTTCGTTAGCCAGCTCGGTACGTGCCGGCAAAGAGCGGATTTCCTGACGGTTTTTCTCTGCCAGCAGATCGTTCAGGGCGTCCCGTAACAGCGGCATATTCTCTTCCACCAGGGGCAACTGCTCCGGTCGCTCCAGCATTAAATCCACTGCAACCCTGACATAACCCAGGTTTTGTTCCGCGTTCTGGTAGTTGGTAATAATGTCCGGCGTCATGGTGTAGTATATGGGCCCGGCGGGCTCCGCCGGTTCTTCCTGTGCACTGAGGGTGGCAGACAAAGCCAGCAGCAGGCAAAAGGCAGCAGACCGAAACATGTGAGTCTCCGATAAGTAATCGAGCGGGCATTGTTTAAATATTTGCCGGTGCGGTCAAGTCAATCGGCCGTTTTCTGTATTCCGGCCCGAAAAAGCGGTGAACCGACAGCCGCCAAGCAGGATTCTGTACGTTTTTATGTCTTTGTTACTTCATGATACAGCCATGACACCCAGCTCCGACAGCCACTGGCACTGGGGGCAGGAACCACCGGCATCTCCGGCACTGCAGAGCTGGCTGCATGAGCCGGGCTCTCTGACCAGGTTGCTGCGACGCCATTGCCGGCAGTTTCGAGTACAGGTACTGGCCGACAAGGTATTACGCCCGCTGACACCCGAGCAGGCTGTGCTGCTCGAGGCCCGGCAGGGATATTGCCGGGAAGTGTTGCTGCGCTGTGATGACACACCCTGGGTATATGCCACCTCGCTTTATTCACCCGCGACTCAGCAAGCGCTGCCGGCCCTGACCGGGCTTGGTGCCAGAGCGCTGGGCGAGCTGATGTTTGAGAGCCCGGATCTGGTGCGAACGCCGTTTGAACTGGCTCAACTGGCACCAGAAGAATATCAGCGCCTGACCAACCATGCCGGCCTGGCGGCGGAGATGCCCGCGGCCATGCCCTGGGCCCGCCGCTCTGCTCTCAGCACAGGCTGCGCCCGGGTGCTGGTTACCGAACTTTTTCTGCCGGATTCGGCACCTTATCAGGACACAGTATAATGACCACCCTGACAACTCCTTCACGACCGCGCTGGCGCGCCTATATGGCGCTGGCCCGGCTCGACAAGCCCATTGGTACGTTGCTGCTGCTGTGGCCTACCTTGTGGGCATTGTGGATTGCTGCCAATGGCATGCCCTCGCTCTGGCTGCTGGTGGTATTTGTGGCCGGGGTATTCTCCATGCGTTCTGCCGGTTGCGTCATTAATGACTATGCTGACCGGCATATCGACGGTCATGTCAAACGCACTCATGCCCGGCCACTGCCTTCGGGTGAGCTGACCGAGCGCCAGGCGCTGGGCTTTTTCGCCCTGCTGGTGGGGATTTCCTTCGTGCTGGTGCTGACCACCAACTTGTTAACCATTGGTCTGGCCTTTGCAGGGCTGTTCTGGGCGGCGCTTTACCCCTTTATGAAGCGCTATACGCACCTGCCTCAGCTGTTTCTCGGCATTGCCTTTTCATGGGCCATTCCCATGGCCTTTACTGCGGCGGCCAATGAACTGCCAGCCGGCCTCTGGCTGCTGTTTGCTGCCAACCTGACCTGGACCGTGGCCTACGATACCATGTACGCCATGGTGGACCGGGACGATGATCTTAAAATCGGGGTGAAATCCACCGCCATTCTGTTTGGTCGCCGTGACAAGCTTATTGTCGGTTTGCTGCAACTGGCGACCTTGCTGCTGCTGGCGGCGGCGGGCGGTGTGTTTGAACTGGCGGCCTCCTTTTATTGGGGTCTGCTGGTGGCGGCAGGGTTGTTTGTGTATCAGCAGCGGCTGATCCGTGACCGGGAGCGGATGCCCTGTTTTCGCGCCTTTCTTAACAACAACTACGCCGGTATGGCGATCTTCGCCGGCCTGGTGCTGGCGCTGTGGTAGTCAGCGTGTAATCGGCTCGGGGGCGGCAGAGACAGCCGCCCGGAATGCTCAGGGCTTGCTCTGTGATGATTACTGGATATACTGACAGTTAACTGTATAAACAGACAGGTTTCATCATGAAGGCCCTAACTTCCCGCCAGTCTCAGGTGCTGGACATCATCAAGGATCATATTCAGCAAACCGGTATGCCGCCCACGCGGGTGGAAATTGCCAAGGTGCTGGGGTTTAAATCTGCCAATGCTGCTGAAGAGCACCTCAAGGCGCTGGCCAAAAAGGGGGTGATAGAAATCATGCCCGGTACTTCCCGGGGAATTCGCCTTGCCGGTGAAGAGGCTGAAGATGAGCCGGGGTTGCCGCTGATTGGACGGGTGGCGGCGGGCGAACCCATTCTGGCTCAGCAACACATTGAAAGCCACTATCAGCTGGATCCTGCTCTTTTCCATCCATCTGCTGACTTTTTGCTCCGGGTGCAGGGCATGAGTATGAAAAACATCGGCATTATGGACGGTGATCTGCTGGCAGTACACAAGGTTCAGGAAGCCCGTAACGGCCAGGTAGTGGTGGCCCGCCTTGACGATGAAGTGACCGTAAAGCGTTTTCAGCGTAAGGGGAGCAAGGTCAGTCTGTTGCCCGAAAACGAAGAGCTCGCGCCCATTGAGGTTGATCTGCGCACCCAGGAGCTGATTATTGAAGGCTTGGCGGTGGGGGTTATCCGCAACGGAGACTTCTGATAACGTTGTCTAAACCGGCAGGCCGTGTTTTATCCTGGCCTGCCAGTCCCCAGTCCCCAGTCCCCAGTCCCCAAATCTTTATATTTTACATTTCCTTAACTGCTGCTTTACTTAAACCAGCCGAATGGAAGCATGTAGTCATTTGGATAAAACCGCCGAGTACTCCGGTTTACAGGACGAAACAATTGGGGGTGCACGTGAAGCCTATTTTGCCGCTGTTGCCACTACTGGTACTTTTGCCTGCGCAAGCGCAGACACGTCTTAACATGACCGAAGGGGTCACCGATATCAGCCAGCAGGTATATGGCCTGCATATGACCATTCTGGCCATTTGTGCCGTTATCGGACTGGTGGTATTCGGCATTATGTTCTGGGCCATCATTCACCACCGCAAGTCAAAGGGAGCGCAGGCCTCCCAGTTTCATGAAAGCACCAAAGTCGAGATTCTCTGGACCATTATTCCCTTCGTTATTTTGATTGCCATGGCCGTACCTGCCACCAAAACCCTGGTGGCCATGGAAGATGCCTCCGCATCGGATCTGACCGTGCAGGTCACCGGCTCACAGTGGAAATGGCATTACCGCTATTTTAACGAGGGCGTTGAATTCTACAGCCTGCTGGCCACCATGCCGGAGCAGATCAGGGGCCGGATTAACAAGGGCGAAAATTACCTGCTGGAAGTGGATCAGCCGCTGGTGTTGCCGACGGATCGCAAGGTGCGTTTTCTGATTACTTCCGACGATGTTATTCACTCCTGGTGGATGCCGGCTTTTGCAGTGAAAAAAGACGCCGTGCCGGGTTTTATCAACGAAGCGTGGACCCGAATTAATGAGCCGGGGCTTTACCGGGGGCAGTGTGCTGAGCTGTGCGGAAAGGATCACGGCTTTATGCCCATTGTGGTGGATGCCAGACCGCCGGGAGAGTTTGACGGCTGGCTGGCACAGATGAAGGCCAGCCAGGCCGAAGCCAAAGCCGCCGAGCAGGAACTGCTGGCCATGAACATGGGTAAGGAAGAGCTGATGGCACTGGGCGAGCAGGTTTATCAGAAGGCATGTGCTGCCTGCCACCAGGCAAGCGGTGAAGGTATTCCCGGAGCCTTTCCGGCGCTTAAAGGCAGCGAGCTGGTGCTGAAAGACAAGGCTGCGCACATTGATATTGTGCTGCACGGCAAGGCGGGAACCGCCATGCAGAGTTTTGATAAACAGCTGGCACTGAAAGAGCTGGCAGCGGTGATCACCTTTGAACGCAATGCCTGGGGCAATAACACCGGTGATCTGGTGCAGCCCAAAGATATTCACCAGGCCCGGCAGGGACAATAGGGGGCAGCATGGCACAGATGGATCGCACGGAAACCGCGGATATTCACCTGGCGGATAATGAGCATCATCACGGGCCGGCCAAAGGCATTGGCCGCTGGTTGTTTACCACCAACCACAAAGACATCGGCACCATGTATCTGCTGTTCAGTCTGACCATGTTTTTTGTGGGCGGGGCCATGGCCATGGTGATCCGGGCCGAGTTGTTTCAGCCAGGTTTGCAGCTGGTGGAGCCTAACTTTTTTAACCAGATGACCACCATGCATGGTCTGGTGATGATCTTCGGTGCCGTCATGCCTGCATTTGTAGGGCTGGCCAACTGGATGATTCCCATGATGATCGGTGCGCCCGACATGGCGCTGCCACGCATGAACAACTGGAGTTTCTGGATATTGCCCTTTGCCTTTGTGCTGATGCTGGGCTCCCTGTTTGTTCCCGGCGGTGGTCCCAACTTCGGCTGGACCTTTTATGCCCCGCTGTCTACCACTTATGGCCCTGACAGCACCGCCCTGTTTGTATTTGCGATTCATATTATGGGGATCAGCTCGATCATGGGAGCAATCAACGTCATTGTTACCATCTGGAACCTCCGAGCACCGGGCATGACCTGGATGAGGTTGCCCCTGTTTTGCTGGACCTGGTTTATCACCGCTTTCTTGCTGATTGCGGTGATGCCGGTGCTGGCCGGTGCCGCCACCATGGTGCTGACCGACAAATATTTCGGCACCAGCTTTTTCGACGCCGCCGGGGGGGGGGACCCGGTGATGTTCCAGCATATTTTCTGGTTCTTTGGTCATCCCGAGGTATACATCATGATACTGCCGAGTTTCGGCATTATCTCGGCCATCGTACCGACGTTCAGCCGCAAACGTTTGTTCGGTTATGCTTCCATGGTGTACGCCACCGCCTCCATTGCCGGGCTCAGCTTTCTGGTATGGGCGCATCACATGTTTACCGTGGGCATGCCGGTGGCAGCCGAGCTGTTCTTTATGTATTGCACCATGCTGATCTCGGTGCCGACCGGGGTCAAGGTGTTCAACTGGGTGGCGACCATGTGGCGGGGCTCCATCAGTTTTGAAGTGCCCATGTTGTTTGCTCTGGCCTTTATTGTGCTGTTCACCATCGGTGGCTTCAGCGGCCTGATGCTGGCCATTACACCGGCGGACTTTCAGTATCACGATACCTATTTTGTGGTGGCCCACTTCCATTATGTGCTGGTTACCGGGGCTATTTTCTCGGTACTGGCCGGGGTGTATTACTGGCTGCCCAAGTGGACTGGCCATATGTTTGATGAGCGGCTGGCCAAATGGCACTTCTGGTGCTCGGTGGTGTCCGTAAACGTCTTGTTCTTTCCCATGCATTTCCTGGGGCTCGGTGGTATGCCCAGGCGTATTCCCGACTATTCGTTGCAGTTTGCCGACATCAATGCGCTGGTCAGCATCGGTGGCTTTGCCTTTGGTCTGTCGCAGTTGCTGCTGCTGGCGGTTGTGGTGAAGTGTATTCGCGGCGGTGTCCGGGCTGAAGCCCGTCCTTGGGAGAGTGCCGAAGGGCTGGAGTGGACAGTGCCGTCGCCGGCCCCTTATCACACCTTTGATACGCCGCCTGAGGTGAAGTGATGAACAACGGTACAAAAGCCAGAAATCTGGGACTGCTGGCGCTTGCCATGTTTGGCTTTGGCTTTGCCCTGGTGCCGCTGTATGACGTGTTTTGTGATATTACCGGACTGAATGGCAAAACCGACAGCACGGCGGCGGTGGCGGCACAGAGTGTGAATGAACAGCGAAGCGTGACGGTGGAGTTTGTTACCTATCAGAGTGCCGGCCTGAGAGGAGAGTTCATGCCCTCGGTACAGCGCCTCAGTGTACATCCGGGAGAGATGCACAGAGTGGACTTTACCGTAACCAATCCGGGCATCAGTAGTCAGGTGCTGCGGGCCATACCCTCGGTATCACCCGGACGGGCAGCGGGCTATTTGCGTAAAACCGAATGTTTCTGTTTTCAGGAGCAGCCCCTCGATGGCCAGGCTCAGGCAGTCATGCCCATGACCTTTTATGTGGATGAAGCGCTGCCCGCTGATATTGAAGTATTCACCCTGTCCTACACCCTTTACGACATCAGTGAGCAGGCGGCCGGACAAGGCTGACAAGGAGGCAATGATGGCGGTCAAAACGGAAAAATACTATGTGCCGGCGCAAAGCCCCTGGCCCCTGACCGGTGCTCTGGGGCTGTTTCTGCTGGCTGCGGGGGCAGGGTTGTGGTCGGCAGGGTTGGGCGGCATTGCCGGTCCGGTGGTATTTGCTGCCGGCACGCTGGTGATGACAGTGATGCTGTTTGGCTGGTTTTCCAATGTGATCAGTGAGTCCCATCAGGGGTTATACAGCGAGCAGATGGACCGCTCTTTCCGCCAGGGAATGGCCTGGTTTATTTTTTCGGAAGTCATGTTTTTCGGTGCTTTTTTTGGTGCGCTCTTCTATGCGCGTGTGCTGGCGGTGCCCTGGCTGGGGGGGGCCGGTAACAACGCCATGACCCACGAGGTACTGTGGCCGGAATTTGAGTCCATCTGGCCACTGCTGACGACCCCTGGAGGCATGGAAACCACCGCCATGGGCTGGCTGGGGCTGCCGTTGATTAACACTATCATCCTGCTGACGTCGTCGGTCACTGTGCATGCAGCGCATCTGGCGCTGTTGCAGCAACAGCGTAGCCGGCTGAAGGCCTGGCTGGGAGCAACGGTAGCACTCGGTGCTCTGTTCCTCAGCCTGCAGATATGGGAGTACGTGCATGCTTATGAGGAGCTGGGGCTGCGGCTTGATTCGGGGATTTACGGCAACACTTTCTTTTTGCTTACCGGCTTTCACGGGGCTCATGTCACGCTGGGCACCCTGATGCTGTTCATTATGTGGCTCAGGGTCAATAAGGGGCACTTCACGCCGGCCCAGCACTTTGGCTTTCAGGCCAGTAGCTGGTACTGGCATTTTGTAGATGTGGTCTGGTTGTGCCTGTTTATCTTCGTCTATATTTTGTGAGTATCCATACGAATCTTAATGTGGCGTCGGGTTGGGCGTCAGCAGGCCGGTGCTCAGGGCCAGGACCAGTAACAGAACAATCAGGACGGCAAACCATAGCCGGCGGCCGATATAACGGGCCATAAGGGCCGGATCCTGGCGGCTGAGCATGGCTTTGAGTCCCAGCATCAGGTTGCCGATAACTAGAAATAATAAAAGCAAAATCAGTGATTTAAACAGCATATATACCGGCGTAACAAAAGGATGTGAGCCTTGAGTATAGGAAAACGCGGTGGATTACTGGTATTAACCGCAGCCGTATCCGGGCTGATGGTGTTCATGGGCATATGGCAGTTATCCCGGGCCGATGAGAAACAGCAGCTGCTGCAGGAATGGCAGCAGCGTAGCGATGTGCAGCTTGAGCTCAAAGAGGCACTGGCGATGGATCGTCCTTTTGGTTACCGGCTGCAGGTCGGCGGGGTGTTTCTGGCCGGTGGGGAGCTGTTTCTTGATAACCAGACGGAAAATGGCCGTCCCGGCTATCGTCGGATCATGCCGTTACAAACTGCTCAGGGATTGCTGGCCGTCGACTTGGGCTGGTGGCCGGCCAGTACCGACCGCAGCCTGCTACCCGCAACAGAACCTCCGGAAGACGGCCCGGTACACCTTTCCGGTGTACTTATCCGGCCCTGGCAACCGCCGCTCAGCTTTGGTGAACATCAGCCTGAGGCCCGCCGGGTGAGCAGCCTGGCTCCCGGTCTGCTGGCGGCGCGCTGGGGACAGCCGGTGTTGCCCATGGTGCTGAAAACCGGAGCGGAAAACGGGGACTGGCAGCCCGTGGTGATGGGACCGGAAAAACACCTTGGCTATGCGGTGCAGTGGTTTGCCATGACGGCTGCGATCTGGCTGCTGGCGTGGTGGTGGTATCGGAGGCAGCATGAAGCATAAACCGGTATTGGGCCTGATAGCCGTCTTTTTACTCCCCCCTCTGTTGGCCGCGCTGGTGCTGAGTCAGGGGTGGTTTACGCCGGGTGTGCGGGGCCATGGAGAATGGGTGCAGGGCAATATCAGTGCTGCCGGGCAATGGCGGCTGGTGCTGGTGACAGACGATCCTTGTGACTACTGTGCTCCGGCCAAACGCATGCTCAATAACCTGGATCTGGCATTGGGCCGGGATGAAGTCCGGGTAATGGTGACGGAGCAGCCTGCCGGCGGGCTGCTGGAGGCAGGGTTTGTATATATTGCCGATCCGCCGGGTCTGCTGGTGATGCGTTACCCTATGGCGACGGATGCCGGGCAGAACCGTCATACCGGCAAGGCGCTGCTGGAGGATCTACGTCGTCTGCTTAAATATTCCCGGGCCGGATAGGAGGCATTATGCGAAAGCTGTGCGGCTTTGCTTTTGTGCTGACGCTGATTGTCGTGGTACTGGGAGCCTGGACACGGCTGACTGATGCCGGCCTGGGCTGCCCTGACTGGCCCGGTTGTTATGGTTTTCATTATGTACCCGCCACTCCCGGTGAACATGCCCTGGCTGCCGAGCGCTTTCCTGCGGCACCGCTTGAAGTAACCAAGGCTCGTAATGAGATGATCCACCGCCACGCCGCCGGCACTCTCGGGCTGACCATTTTGCTGATGGCGCTCTGCTCGTTCAAATGTGTTTATCGCAGTTACCGTTGGCCGGTCTTGATCTTGCTGGTGCTGGTACTGGTGCAGGCGACGCTGGGTATGCTGACGGTGACACTGAATCTGATGCCCTTTGTGGTGATGGGGCACTTACTGGGCGGTTTTACCATACTGTCGCTATTGTTCTGGTTATGGTGCCGGCATCGTGCGTATTCCGGGCCCAGGCCTGAGGTGGGCGGCTTGGCCGGTGTGTTCCGGCTGGCGCTGGCAGCACTGATATTACAGATTGCCCTGGGAGGCTGGACTGCCGCCAATTATGCCGCCATGGCCTGCACCGAACTGCCGGTGTGTCAGGGCGATTGGCTGGGGCAGTGGCAGTGGAGCGCCTTTCATCCCCATGGAATGCCGGCAGAGACCTATCAGTACGGGGTGCTCAGCCAGCAGGAACGGGCCACCATTCATGCGGCTCACCGGTTATGGGCCGTGTTCACCGCTGGCATATTACTGACTCTGGCCTGGCGGCTGAATGGGCGGCCGGGGTTACGGGGATTTGGCCGGGCTATTGGTCTGATGGTGTTGCTGCAGCTGGCTCTGGGTGTGGCCAATGTGATGCTGCATCTGCCACTTTGGGTGGCGGTGGCCCATAACGGCGGCGCTGCGGTGCTGCTGTTGATGTTAACGGGAACGGGAGAGCGCCTGGGGCGCTTCAGGGAGGCAAAATGGCAAGAAGCCTGGCATTGTCCGCAACGGGAATACGAGTCTGGCGGGACTATTTCGCACTGACCAAACCCAAGGTGGTGGCGCTGATTTTGCTGACCGCCGTGGTTGGCATGTTTCTCACCGAGGTACTGCCATCGGTGCTCACCGTGATGGCTGCAACCCTGGGCATTGGCCTGATGGCTGGCGGGGCGGCGGCCATCAACCATGTGCTGGACCGGCGCATTGATATCAAAATGGCCCGCACCCATCACCGGCCGGTGGCGCAGGGGCGAGTGGCCACAACCAACGCACTGGCCTTTGCGCTGGTGCTGTCGGCCTCAGGGCTGGTTATCCTGCTGGTGTTGGTGAATGCCCTGACCGCCTGGCTGACGCTGGCATCACTGTTAGGGTATGCGGTGGTATATACCGTCTGGCTGAAACGGGCCACCCCACAAAACATCGTGATTGGCGGCCTGGCCGGTGCCATGCCGCCGCTGCTGGGCTGGACGGCGGTCAGCGGTGAGTTTCATGGTCATGCGTTGCTGCTGGTCATGATTATCTTTACCTGGACGCCGCCGCATTTCTGGGCGCTGGCCATTCACCGGCGGGATGATTATGCCAAAGCCGATATTCCCATGCTGCCGGTGACTCACGGCATTGAATTTACCAAGACCTGTGTACTGCTTTATACCTTGCTGCTCACTCTGGTGTGCTTGCTGCCCTGGATAACGGGCATGTCGGGGCCAGCCTATCTGCTGGGTTCGCTGGCGCTGAATCTGCGTTTTATACAGTGGGCATGGCGGCTCAAGTTTAGACCCGGGCCGCAAACCGCATTACAATGTTTCCGCTTTTCAATCAGTCACCTGATGTGGCTTTTTGTTCTTATTCTGGCGGATCACTGGATAGACTATGGCTAATACAAGCAAGCTGATTTGGTTACTGGCGCTGACCCTGCTGGTAGCAGGTACCCTGAGCGGCATTGCCTGGTATAACAACCGGGCCAATACCCTGACCGAGGCCGTGGTCGTTTACCCCGAACCCAGGCCGCTGAGCGGTATTGCCCTGACCGATGCCGAGGGTCAGCCCTTTACCGAGGCGCGTTTGCAGGATCACTGGAGCCTGGTGTTTGTGGGCTATACCTTTTGTCCGGATATCTGTCCGACCACGCTGTCGGATCTGGGCCGTATCTATCCGGAGCTGTTGCAGCTGAGCAGTAAAACGCAGGTGGTGTTTGTATCAGCGGATCCCGACCGGGATACGCCCGAACGACTCAAGGCGTATACTGCGCACTTTAATCCGGCATTTATTGCCGCCACCGCCGGCCATGACAAGCTGATGCCTGCCGTGCAGCAGCTGGGTCTGATTTATGGGGTGCATGAGCGTGACCAACAGGACTATCTGGTGGACCACTCCGCATCCGTATCGCTGGTGAATCCCAACGGTGAGTTACATGCGTCGTTCCGGCCGGTATTTGATGAAGGCAGCGGTATTCCGCTGGTGGATGGCCAGCTGTTGTTACAGGACTTTGAGCGCATTGTAACCCGCTGGCGTGGCTGACTTTTTCTGATATCGAGCAGTTCTTGAACACTTCCTTTATGAGTGCCCGCCGGCATCGCCAGGTATTTGCTCTGGCGATGCCCATGGTGCTGTCCAATATTACTGTACCATTGCTGGGGCTGGTCGACACCATGGTGATCGGTCACCTGGAGCAGGCATATTATCTGGGTGGCGTGGCCGTGGGGGCCACAGTAATCAGCCTGCTGTTTTTCTTACTGGGCTTTTTGCGCATGTCTACCACGGGACTTGCCGCCCAGGCGTTTGGTGCCCGCCATGAGCAGGAACTGCTGGCCGTACTGATCCGGGCGCTGGTGCTGGCCTGGATACTGGCGTTGGGTTTATTACTGCTGCAAACCCCCATTATCGAGCTGTCTTTTCAGCTGGCCGGTGCCAGCGCCGAAGTGGAATATTATGGCCGGCAATATGTGAGTGTGCGCATCTGGAGTGCACCAGCAGCGCTCACCAACCTGGTGCTGCTGGGCTGGCTGCTGGGTAACCAGAATGCCAGAGCCCCCATGTGGCTGCTGATCCTGGCTAACGGGGCCAACATTGTGCTGGATGTCTGGTTTGTGGTGGGGCTGGGCTGGCAGGTGCAGGGAGCTGCGGCGGCCTCAGTGCTGGCAGATTATGCCGCCACCGCACTGGGGTTCTGGCTGGTGTGGCGCACGCTTAAGCGGCGCGGCACTGTGCTGGCCATGGGGTTCTGGCGCAATAGTCTGAGCGCCACAGCCTTTCGCCGCCTGCTGGGGCTGAACCGGGACATTTTTATCCGGGCACTCTGCCTGCAACTGAGCTTTGTATTCATGACCTTTCAGGCTGCCCGGCTGGGGGATTCGGTAGTGGCGGCCAACGCCGTGCTGATGAACTTTCTCATGTTTATCTCCTACGGCATGGATGGCTTTGCCTATGCGGCAGAAGCCATGGTGGGCAAGGCCATCGGTCGGGGCAGCCGGCGGCATTTCCGGCTGGCCTGCGGGCTTAATCTGTTCTGGGGGGGCCTGGTGGCGGTACTGTTTACCCTGGTGTTCTGGCTGGCTGGCAAACAGCTTGTCGATCAGATCACCAGTATTTATTCCGTGCGGCAGCAGGCCTATGGTTTTCTGCCCTGGCTGGTGGCCATGCCGCTGGTATCCTGCTGGTGCTTTGTGCTGGATGGTATTTTTATTGGTGCCACTCAAGGCAGGGCCATGCGCAATATGATGCTGCTGTCTGCTCTGGGGGTGTTTTTTCCGGTATGGTGGCTGAGCCAGAGCATGGGTAATCATGCGCTGTGGCTGGCCATGTTGTGTTTTATGGCGGCCCGGGGCCTGACGCTGGCCTGGGCCTGGTGGCAGCTGGATGAGCGATGTGCTTTTGTGCCGTCTGCAAAGAGATAAATGAATGTTTGAAATAGCCCTTTATGAGCCGGAGATTGCCCCCAACACCGGCAACATCATGCGCCTGGTGCGCAATAACGGTTGCCGGCTGCATCTGATTGAACCGCTGGGGTTCAGCCTGGATGAAAAGCGCTTGCGCCGGGCCGGGCTCGATTATACCGATTATGGTCAGATCACCGTGCATCAGGATTATGATGCCTTTGTACAGGCCATGGCCGGGCGGCGTATTTTTGCCTGTACCACCAAGGGAAGCCGCCATCATCACGAAGCTTGCTACCGGCCCGGAGATGTCCTGCTGTTTGGCCCCGAAACCCGTGGTCTGCCCGACGACGTGCTGGCGGGTATTGAGGCCGGCTGTCGCATCCGTATCCCCATGCAGCCCGACAGCCGCAGCCTGAACCTGTCCAATGCGGTGGCGGTGATCAGCTACGAAGCCTGGCGACAGCAAGGGTTCGCAGGGGCGGCGGCCGTCATCCGGTAACCGTAAATAATATTCATTCTCCCTGGTTGTTTATTGAGCAGCCTGACCTACACTTGGTCGCAGGCGTTGGCACCCAGGGAGGATAGGTTCATGTTGATCAAAAAGTGCAGTTATGTCCTGACAGATGCTCATCCGGCGAAAGCGAACATGTTATTGCACCCCGGTGGTGAGCTGGAAGTTGAGGTCGCTGAGCGACGGCAGCACTTCACTGTCGATGCTGAGCACGTGCTGTTTCGCCGGGGGAAGCGGGGCATGGTGGTGATATGTGAAGATGTGGCCGGTGCTCCGGTGTGTCTTTCACTGTCCGCCCAGGATGCCTTTGAGCTGTATCACCTACTGGAACAGAGCCGGGAAGAGCTGGAAGAGCTGATGTGCGATCTCGCCTGAGGTCGTCTTTTGCGCAAAAACTCCTGACGATAATCTGGCCAGCGTTATAATAGTTCAAACGCACATTCCGGCCGGTTTATGACAACATCTTATTCTCGTCTGGTAACCACGGCGGCCATCGCTGCCACCCTGGTTGCCGGGCTGTTAATTATCGCCAAACTCATCGCCTGGTTTTATACCGGCTCTGCCAGTATGCTGGCCTCACTCACCGATTCTTTTCTGGATATCAGTGCCTCGCTGATTAACCTGATGGCCATTCGCTATGCGCTGGTGCCGCCCGATGAAGATCACCGCTTTGGTCATGGTAAAGCAGAGTCGCTGGCGGGACTGGCCCAGTCGGCCTTTATCAGCGGCTCAGCGGTGTTTCTGATCATTAACGGTATTGCACGCCTGTTGAATGCCGAGCCGGTGACTCATGCCGCCACGGGTATTTGGGTGATGGTGTTGTCACTGGGGCTGACGCTGTTGCTGATTACCTTTCAGCAGTATGTGATTCGTCGTACTCAGTCATTGGCCATCAAGGCTGACCAGCTGCATTACCGGGGGGATATACTGCTTAACCTTGCCGTGCTGCTGGCCATTGTGTTGTCCTGGTATGGCTGGTATTGGGCCGATGGCCTGTTTGCTATCTTGATCGGCGCACATATTTTGTATGGTGCGCTGAAAATCGGCTACGACTCTGCCCAGATGTTGCTCGACAGGCGGTTGCCTGATGAAGAGCAAAAGCGCATTATGGAGTGCTGTCTGGCAGTGAAAGGGGTGAGGGGGCTGCATGACCTGCGTACCCGGCGGTCGGGTCGGACCCGTTTTATTCAGCTGCATCTGGAGCTGGATGATCAGTTGCCCCTGGTCCGTGCCCATGTCATTGCCGACACAGCCGAGCGTGAACTGCGGCGGCTGTTTCCCGACGCCGATATCATCATCCACATGGATCCCGTGTCGGTAGTACCTTTCGAAACCCGGCTCGAAAGCGAGTGAACATACATTTTAAAAACAAGGTTTTACCCATGGAAGACGGCATTCAATCCAGAACCTGGTTGCGTATTCGTGAAGAAGCTCAGCGTATGATTGCGGAAGAGCCCATGCTTGGCAGCTTTTTTCACTCCACCATTCTCAACCATGACACCCTTAAATGTGCTCTGAGTTTTATTCTGGCCAACAAACTGGACAGCAACGTTATGCCGGCCATCTGTTTGCGGGAAATCATTGAGGGGGCACTGGATCAGGAGCCTGCCATTCTGGACAAGGTGGCTACGGATATTTGCGCCGTTCAGGAGCGGGATCCTGCTGTGGATTTGTTTTCCACGCCGTTGCTGTATCTGAAAGGATTTCATGCCCTGCAGGGGTACCGCATTGCCCACTGGTTGTGGCATCACGGCCGCCGCGCGCTGGCTACGTATTTACAGAATCAGATTTCAGTGGTGTTTGGCGTGGATGTGCATCCGGCCGCCTGCATTGGCAAAGGCATTATGTTTGATCACGCCACCGGTATTGTGGTTGGGGAAACAGCGGTGATTGAAGACGATGTCTCCATTTTACAGAGTGTGACCCTGGGGGGAACCGGCAAGGAAGGTGGCGATCGTCATCCGAAAATTCGCGAAGGAGTGATGATAGGTGCCGGAGCCAAGATTCTGGGCAACATAGAAGTGGGCAAGGGTGCCAAAATTGGTGCCGGCAGTGTGGTACTGGATCCGGTGCCGGCACATACT
Organism: Oceanimonas baumannii; assembly: GCF_002245495.1. GTDB lineage: Bacteria > Pseudomonadota > Gammaproteobacteria > Enterobacterales > Aeromonadaceae > Oceanimonas > Oceanimonas baumannii. Next base: position 18,953 of record NZ_NQJF01000009.1, on the reverse strand, counting down.
ACCGTCGCTGGCGTGCCGGCCCGGGTAGTCGGACGGCCTGGCTCTGACAAGCCTTCTCTGGATATGAGTCAGAATATCTGACGTACAAATATGACCTGCCCGGCATAATTTCTCGGCAATCGGGCTTCCGCCTCATTCGGCATCTTGTTGTCGCCCCGGGGCCAAGGTATGCTCGATGGTGTGGAGCCGGCCGGCAGCGAATGGCCGGTTAATGTGATTTACAGGGGTTAGAACATGTCTTTTGATGTACTGGAAAAGCTGGAAGCCAAAATCCAGGCTGCGGTAGACACCATCTCTTTGCTGCAGATGGAAGTTGACGAGCTGAAAGAACAAAACGGTAAGCTGGGTAACGAGAACCAGCAACTTCGTCAGCAACAGCAAGCCTGGCAGGAACGCCTGCAAGCGCTGCTGGGCAAAATTGACCAGGTAGAAGAAAGCGTTTAATTAATTCGCTATGACCTAATAAAAACGCCGGCATTTGCCGGCGTTTTTATTGCTGAAAGGAGGTTACTCGATGTCCAGAGCCTCGGGAGAGAGAATAATCCCCGTGGTGTCGGCATAGAGATGATCTTCCGGCAGGAAGGTGACACCGCCAAAATTGACCGGCACATCCAGCTCGCCAATATCACTGTCGTCGGCACTTACCGGAATGGAAGCCAGTGCCTGAATGCCGATATCGGTGTCTTCCAGTGCGTCCACTTCCCGCACACAGCCGTAGCAGACAATGCCTTCCCAGCCGTTCTCCGCTGCCGTTTCGGCAATATCGGCATCTATCAGGGCGCGACGCAATGAGCCGCCGCCGTCGATCAGCAGTACCCGGCCCACGCCATTTTGTTTTACTGCCTCAAGGATCAGGCCGTTGGATTCAAAGCATTTGACGGTTGCAACCACGCCGCCAAAAGAGCTGCGTCCGCCAAAAGTGGAAAACATGGGCTCGACCACGTCGACCATGTCAATGTAGGTATCGCACAGTTCAGAAGTATTGTATTCCATTGAATCAGCCACGCCTGAAGACAAGATAGCTCCAGTATAAAGAGGCGGGAGCGGTTTTCAATCACAATGATGTGACCGCTCCCGTAAACAGCAGGATCAGAGAATAAAGCGGCTCAGATCTTCGTCTTCCACCAGATTCTTCAGATAACGGTCCACGTAATCTGCATTCACGGTGATGGTGTCTCCGGATTTGTCGGATGCTTCAAAGGATAGTTCGTCCAGCAAGCGCTCCATCACGGTATGCAGGCGACGGGCACCGATATTTTCGGTGGTCTCATTCACCCGCCAGGCGGCCTCGGCCAGGCGGCGGATGCCGTCATCGGTAAACTCGACGTTCACGTTTTCGGTAGCCAGCAGCGCCTTGTACTGCTCGGTCAGCGATGCGTTGGGCTCGGTAAGAATGCGTTCAAAGTCTTCAGAGGTCAGCGAGCTCAGTTCCACCCGGATAGGCAGGCGTCCTTGCAGCTCAGGGATCAGATCCGACGGACGGGCCACCTGAAATGCACCGGAAGCGATAAACAGCATATGATCGGTGCGCACCATACCGTGTTTGGTGTTGACGGTGCTGCCTTCAATCAGCGGCAGCAGATCCCGCTGAACGCCTTCACGGGACACATCGGGACCGGAGCTTTCGCCGCGCTTACAGATTTTGTCGAATTCGTCGATAAACACGATGCCGTGGTTTTCCACCGCATGAATGGCCTGCTCTTTCAGCTCTTCCGGGTTGACCAGTTTGGCCGCTTCTTCTTCTACCAGCAGTTTGAAGGCTTCTTTGATCTTCATCTTGCGTTGCTTGCTGGTATTACCGGCCAGGTTCTGGAACATGCCCTGCAACTGGTTGGTCATCTCTTCCATGCCCGGAGGAGCCATAATTTCCACACCCATTTGCGGCGCAGCTACGTTGATTTCAATTTCTTTGTCGTCGAGCTGACCTTCCCGCAGTTTTTTGCGGAACAGCTGGCGGCTGCCACTGTTATCGGCTTTTTCTTCTTCACCCCAGGTATTGCGGGGGTTGGGCAGCAGGGCGTCGAGAACCCGCTCTTCGGCAGCTTCTTCGGCGCGATGGCGGTGTTTGTCCACCTGCTGCTCGCGCACCATTTTCATGGCAACATCGGTGAGATCACGAATAATGGAGTCGACTTCCTTGCCAACATAGCCCACTTCAGTGAACTTGGTCGCTTCTACCTTGATGAAAGGCGCATTGGCCAGCTTGGCCAGGCGACGGGCTATCTCGGTTTTACCCACACCGGTCGGGCCAATCATCAGAATATTTTTAGGGGTGACTTCCTGGCGCAGCTCGGGTTCGAGCTGCATGCGACGCCATCGGTTGCGCAGGGCAATGGCAACGGCGCGTTTGGCTTCATTCTGGCCGACAATAAAACGGTCGAGCTCGTGAACGATTTCTCTCGGGGTCATTTCAGACATAATCTCAATCCTGTTGCGGTGGCTCGTGTTACTGGTCGTAGCTGAGTTCTTCAATGGTCTGGTTGCCGTTGGTATAGACGCATACATCACCGGCAATGGTCAGGGCTTTTTCCACAATATCACGGGCATCCATATCGGTATTTTCCAGCAGAGCACGGGCGGCGGACTGGGCAAAGGGGCCCCCGGAGCCGATGGCGATCAGGTCCTGTTCAGGCTGCACCACGTCGCCGTTACCGGTAATGATAAAGGAGTGTTTAGCGTCGGCTACCGCCAGCAGGGCTTCCAGACGGCGCAGTGCGCGATCGGTCCGCCAGTCTTTAGCCAATGCTACGGCGGCGCGCTCCAGGTTGCCCTGATGCGCCTGCAGTTTGGCTTCAAAGCGTTCCAGCAGAGTAAAGGCATCGGCGGTGCCACCGGCAAAACCGGCCAGTACCTTACCGTTGTGCAGCCGGTGTACCTTGCGGGCGTTGCCTTTCATTACGGTATTGCCCAGGGAAACCTGGCCATCGCCACCGATAACTACCTTGCCGTTACGGCGAACTGAAACGATTGTTGTCACTGTGAACCTCACTTGACGGTGTTGCCGGCCGGGCCGGCGAGAATGTCATGTTCACGAAGATGGGGGCGGGTGAGGAAAACTTCAACCCTGTACCCTCAGTCTTGATAGACAGTTGGCTGCGGCTTGAGCTTGATGACTGACGTTCTGAACGGTATCCGGCAAGCGCTGTGGGAGAGAAATGAAAAGGGAGCGAATGCATCGCTCCCTGTGTGGTACTGCGCGTTTGCGTCAGCCCTGTAACACAATGCAGCTGGTATTGATGCTGTTCATTTTGTGTTTGGCCTGATCTGCCTTGCGCTTGCTGTCGTACGGACCCATGACGACCCGGTACCAGACGCCGTTGCTGCCTTCACTGCGTTTTACTTCCGAGGTCAGCCCCTGAAAGGCAATGCGGGCTTTCAGTTGTTCGGCCTGGGCCGAAGAACGGAACGAGCCACACTGCATATAATAAATTTTGGGCTTGGCATCGGGCTTTTTGCGCTCTTCAGCAGGCTTGGGCGTGCTGACAACAATTTCCTTGTTTTCCAGCTGTTCGATATAGCGCCACTTCTCCACCGGCTTCTGATCGATGGGATTAACCTTTTTGGCCGGGGCGGGAGGGGGCTGTTGAGCTGCTGGCGGTGGGGTTGCCGCCGGTGGCTGACCGGCAGAACCCTTGATCAGGAAAATGATATAGCCAAGGCCACCCAGCAGCAGCACAGCAAAGATGATGGCCAGCCAGGGAGTACGCCGCTCGGGCGCACGGCTGCGGCTGCCGGTACGCGGTTTATTACCCCCCTTTTTCTGGGGCGGGCTGCGGCGAACATAATCCCTGGGCATGGCTTACATACGCTCCAGAGTATCGATGCCCAGCAGAGACAAGCCCTGTTGCAGCACCTTGGCGGTAGCGGCGCACAGCCGCAGACGGCTGGCTCGGGCTTCGGCGGACACGCCATCCTTGTTGATGGGGCAGGCTTCGTAGAAGCTCATAAAGGCGCCGGACAGCTCATACAGATAAAGGCACAGCAGGTGTGGCATACCCTTGTCGGCCACCGACTTGACGGTGTCATTGAACTGCACCAGCTTCTGGGCCAGGGCTTCTTCCGCCGGAGCTTCGATGACCACCTTGCCTGCCAGAGCGTCGGCACTGACGCCGGCCTTGCGGAAGATGGACTGCACCCGGGTGTAGGCATACTGCAGGTAGGGGGCGGTATTACCCTCGAACGACAGCATATTGTCCCAGTCAAAGATGTAATCGGTGGTGCGGCTCTTGGACAGATCGGCGTATTTCACCGCGGCCATGGCCACCCGGTTCACTACCTGAGCCTTTTCCTCGGCACTGAGATCGGTCTGTTTCTGCTCCAGCAGGGCGGCGGCACGCTCTTCCGCTTCGTCGAGCAGATCCACCAGCTTGATGGTGCCGCCGGAGCGGGTCTTGAACGGCCGGCCGTCCTTGCCCAGCATCATGCCAAAGGCATGGTGTTCCAGGCTCATGCTGTCGGGCACATAACCGGCCTTTCGTACTATGGTCCAGGCCTGCATCAGGTGCTGGTGCTGGCGGGAGTCGATGAAATACAGCACCCGGTCGGCTCCCAGCTGCTGGTAACGGTACTTGGCGCAGGCAATGTCGGTGGTGGTGTAGAGAAAACCACCGTCTTTTTTACGCACGATGACACCCATGGGGTCACCGTCCTTGTTTTTGTATTCGTCGAGGTACACCACCAGGGCGCCTTCGTCTTCTACTGCCAGCCCTTGTTGCTGCAGATCGGCGACGATGTCTGCCAGCATGGGGTTGTACATGCTTTCACCCATGACATTGTCCGGGGTCAGCGACACACCCAGGCGGTCGTATACTTGCTGGTTGTGTTGCAGGGTGACGTCAACCAGCTTTTGCCACATATTCAGGCAGTAGGCATCGCCGCCCTGCAGCTTGACCACGTAGTTGCGGGCGCGCTCGGCAAAGTCCGGATCGGCGTCGTACTGCTGCTTGGACTCGCGATAGAACTGCTCCAGATCAGACAGGCCGGAAGACAGCACATCCGGGTTTTCCTGCTCCAGCTTTTCCAGGTAGGCGATCAGCATGCCGAACTGGGTACCCCAGTCGCCGATATGGTTGGCGCGAATCACCTTGTGTCCGAGGAATTCCAGAGTTCGCACCACAGCGTCGCCGATGATGGTGGAGCGCAGGTGGCCTACGTGCATTTCCTTGGCCACGTTGGGGGCGGAGTAGTCCACCACCACGGTTTGTGGTTGCTCGGCTGCCGGCACATTGGCGCGCTCGTCGGCCACCATGGTGTCTACCTGGCGGGCCAGCCAGGCGCTGTCGAGAAAGAAGTTGATAAAGCCGGGGCCGGCCAGCTCGGTTTTGGCCACCAGCTCGGAGGCGGGCAGATTGTCCACCAGCAGCTGGGCCAGGGCGCGGGGGTTCTGGCCGGCGGGTTTGGCCAGCAGCAGCGCCAGGTTGGTGGCCAGATCGCCGTGAGCCTTGTCTTTGGTGCGGTCTACCTGGATACGGGGCTCCAGCTCGGCAGGCAGTTTGCCTTGTTGCTTGAGAGTAGAGACCGTCTGCTCAAGCAGCGCTTGAATATGTTCTTTCATTATCTGTTCACCAAAGTTTGAGACAAGGTCGAAGAAAACCTGAGGGGCCCAAATTCTACTCATAACCAGCGTCAAAAACTACCTTGCAGCGGCCGTAGCGGTTATCTGAAAGCCGTATAAGGTCTGACGGGTCATGTTTCATAGCACCTCCGGCATGGGTTTTATGCGCTTTGGGGGCCACCGATTGGCAAAAGCTGTATTCACTGCTCATGCTGAAGCGAGTAACCAAGGAGTTGTCCATGAGACTGGCATTGCTACCTCTGACCCTGCATTTACTGCCGGAAGGCAGGGTGCCCCTGCGCATTTTTGAGCCGAGATATGTGCGTATGATCGCCGAAGCCGGCAAGGATGACCGCGGCTTTGGTATCGGTATGCTGGAAGATCCTGACGACAATGGCCAAGGTGACCTGTACATGCTGGGTGCCAGGGTAAAAATTGTGGACTTTTATACGCTGGAAGACGGCATGCTGGGCATTACCGTGGAAGCCACCGAACGGTTTCGTATACGGGAGTTGGTCGAAGAAGAGGATGGCCTGCTGCGGGCTGATGTGGAATTGCTCGATAACTGGCGTTCGTGTCGTCTGTCTCCGGTGGAGCAGATCTTGTCCGACAAACTACAGGAAGTGTTTGATGAATATCCCGAACTGGCTGACTTGCATCCCGAGCCCCGCTGGCAGGATGCGGCCTGGGTAACTCAGCGCTGGCTGGAAGTACTGCCGATCAAGAATGATTATACCCAGTTGCTGATGAATGAACCCAGTTGCCGCCGGGCGCTGACCTTTCTGTTGTCGATGATCTCGCCGGATCCCCGGCCCGGCCAACGGCATTGATCCTCCTCTCTTTACTGTCTGCAGACACTGGCAGCCTTACCACAATTCCTGCGGATCCATATCCAGTGACCAGCGTACTTTGCGGGCCGCAGCAAGGGTGTCGGTAATAGCCAGTGCCCGCCGGCAGGCACTGGCCAGATCCCGCCGGTTACTTGCCTGCAGCAGCATCTGATAGCGATATTGTCCGGCCTTGCGTTCCATGCGGGCACTGAATGGCCCCAGGCACAGTACGGTGGCTGGCAGAGCCGGGATCAGTTGCTGGGCAAGCGGTACCAGGAATTCCCGGCAGGCTTCTCCCTGAGTCGCCTGACAGCGAAACAGCGCCTGATAACTGTAGGGCGGCAATCCGGCCTGATGTCGTTCTTCCAGTGCGGTTTGCGCAAAATGGCGATAGCCCTGATTGGCGAGATCCTGCAGCAGGGCATGATCCGGATGATGGGTCTGCAATACAACCCGCCCCGGTTTGCTGGCCCGGCCGGCTCGTCCGGCTACCTGAATATACAGCTGGGCCAGACGTTCAGCGGCACGAAAATCTCCGGCGAACAGGGCGCCGTCCACATCCAGCATGGCGACCAGGGTTACATCGGGGAAATGGTGTCCCTTGGCCAGCATCTGGGTGCCGATCAAAATCTGATATTTGCCGGCACGAATTCCTTCCAGGTGCTGCTCAAAGCTGCCTTTGCGCCGGGTGTTATCCCGGTCGATACGAATGGTGCTGTATTGAGGAAACAGCATGGCCAGCGCCTGCTCTACCTGCTCGGTGCCAAGGCCGGTGCCCACCAGTTGCAGACTGCCGCATTGCGGGCAGTGGGGGGGCTTGGCACGCTGATGATCGCAATGATGGCAGTGCAACCGGTTACCGCTCTTGTGCCAGGTATAATGAGCATCACAGCGTTCACAGTCTGCCAGCCAGCCACAGTCGTGGCACAGCAGAACGGGGGCATAGCCCCTGCGATTGAGAAACAGCATTACCTGATTGCCCTTTTCCAGTTCTTCCGCCATCAGCTGCTGCAACTGGGGGGAGAGCCCGGCTTCCAGTTGCACATGGCGGCTGTCGAGCAGCAGATGTTCGGCAACCGTCGCGCTGCCCGGGCGCTGACTCAGGGTAAGTAACTGATACTTGCCGGAAGCGGCGTTGTGCAGACTCTCAAAGCTGGGGGTGGCCGAGCCCAGCACAATGGGAATGTTGAGCATGCGGGCGCGCAGCAGCGCCAGATCCCGGGCATGATAGCGAAAGCCGTCCTGCTGCTTGAAAGAGCTGTCGTGTTCTTCATCGATAATAATTAACCCCAGCCCGGCAAAGGGAGTCAGCAGGGCAGAACGGGTGCCGATAACAATGGCGGCGCTGCCATCCTTGCAGGCCAGCCAGGCATCCAGCCGCTCCCGTTCGTTCATGGCCGAGTGCAGGGTGCACACCGGCAGGGGAAAGCGATGCTGAAAGCGGGCGATGGTCTGGGGAGTAAGGCCAATTTCCGGCACCATCACCAGCACCTGTTTACCCGCTTTTAATACCGGCTCCATGGCCTGCAAATAGACTTCTGTCTTGCCCGAGCCGGTAATGCCTTCCAGCAAAAAGGGGCTGAAACCGCCGGCCTGTTGCAGCAGGCTGACGGCCAGTGCCTGCTCCGTGGTCAGGCGTGGTTTTCCATCCTCATTAATGTGGATATGGCTGTGCCAGTCGATGCGATCAGGCAGGCACTCCCGCTTTTCCGCCAGTTGTTTTTTGGCCAGCGCATTCAGCGTGGCAGAAGTGACCCCCCGGGCTGCCAGCTCACCCGGGGTCATGGGGCCTTGTTGCAGCAGTTCATAGGCCTGGCGTTGTTTGATTGCCCGGCTGAGTGTGCTGCTGTCGCCTTCCAGTAAATGCCAGATCTCTACCGGCTTGTAGCCGGCATCCTCGCCCTTGCGTAACAGGGTGGGCAGGGCTTGCAGGTATACTTCTCCCGGAGGGTGCAGATAATATTGCGCCGCCCAGGCCAGTAACTGCAGTTCGGCTTCGGAGAGCACCGGTGTATTGTCGATGACAGCGGTTACCGGTTTGATGCGGGACATATCAATGTCGGCTTGTTGCGGATGGGACAACACGAGCCCTACCAGAGTCCGGTTGCCAAAAGGCACCTTTACCCGGCAGCCCGGGGCAGGCAATGGCAGCGGACAAAGATAATCGAACTCCCGGCGCAGCGGTACGGGCAGCACTATCCGTAGCAAGGCTTGGGCTGCCGGTGGCGTTATTGCTGATTTTTTCATCCGCATTTTCCTTGCCTGAAAAAAGGCGATCCTATATTATTCGCACCCTTCACAAAACGTGTATCACTCGTGTGGTGTCTGGCTCAGGATCAGATAGCGACACGGCCTACTGACAGAGGTTGTCCATGAAACAAGGTATCCATCCGGAATACAAAGAAATTGTTGCCAAATGTTCTTGCGGTAACGAGATCAAAACCCGCTCTACTCTGGGCCATGATCTGAACCTGGACGTTTGCTCTTCTTGCCACCCCTTCTTTACCGGCAAGCAGAAGATTCTTGACACCGGCGGCCGCGTTGATCGCTTCAACAAGCGTTTCGGCGTACTGGGCAGCAAAAAATAAGCTGTCTTACCGGTTTAAAAAAGCGCCTGCGGGCGCTTTTTTATTGTCTGTAATTTGCGTTGCCGTTCCTTTTCTACCATGGTTACTCAGGCCTGACCGACCCCGGTATGCCGCCATGCTGACTTCGCTGTGCCTTTTTTTGCTTCTTTTATTCTCGTTTGAGGCCCTCTCCGCCTGCCCACTTTTCACCAAGTATGAAACTGCACGTGTTAAAAAAGTAATAGACGGAGATACTGTCCATTTGGCTGGTGGTAGACGTATTCGCTTTATAGGTATAGATACGCCGGAATTATACAAAAACGGGCGTTTTGCGCCTGAGCCCGGTGCATGGAAAGCCCGGCAGTGGTTGCGTAATAAATTACCTGAAGGGAGTCATATGAAACTGGTTTTTGCGTCAAAAAGGCGTGATGATTATGGTCGCCTTTTGGCTTATCCACTGACAAATGACGGGCAATTGCTGGTAAAAAACATGCTGGCAGAGGGATTGGGCGAACTGATGTTATTTGAGCCTAATCACCATTACTGGTCGTGTCTGCTGCAGGCCGAGCAGCATGCCCGCGGGCAGCAACAAGGTATCTGGTCCGGTGCGATACCGGCAGCGCCAGTAAATCCCGGTTGGCAGTATCTGCTGGTAACAGTGCAAGGCATCCATACCTATCGCCATGGTGTCACACTGATGAGTGAAAGCGGGCTGAAGCTCCGGGCCGGCCGAGAGCTGCCTGCTGCAGCGCTCAGTATCCTGCGCCGGCTTGAGCCCGGCGATCGGTTGTTTGTGCGCGGCAGGGTTCACCAGCGTCACTCAGGCTGGCTGCTTTGGCTGAATCATCCCTGGCAGTTTTACCGTGAAAAATAAGTGGATCGGACTGGGCAAGGTGAAAAAAGTTGATTAATATCACATTGTATAAACATTGTGATAAAGTTGTTCACAGTGCAATCAAATAAATGTCTACAACCGCATCAGGGTACTCGCAAAATGACCGACTTTCGTCAAAAAGCGCTCGACTATCATGCTTTCCCCAAGCCGGGCAAAATCTCCGTTGAAATCAGCAAGCCGGCGGAAACCGCCAAGGATCTGGCGCTGGCCTACAGCCCGGGTGTAGCCGAGCCGGTACGTGAAATCGCCGCCGATCCGGAAAATGCCTACAAATACACAGCGAAAGGCAACCTGGTCGCGGTTATTTCCAACGGCACCGCTATTCTGGGACTGGGCAACCTGGGTCCCATGGCTTCCAAACCCGTTATGGAAGGTAAGGCTCTGTTGTTTAAGCGCTTTGCCGGTCTTGACTCTGTTGATATCGAAGTGAAACACCGCACTACCGAAGAGTTCATCCAGACTGTTGAGTCCATTGCTGACACCTTTGGTGGTATCAACCTGGAAGATATCAAAGCACCCGAGTGCTTTGAAATTGAGCGTGAACTGATCGAGCGCTGCAACGTGCCCGTATTCCACGATGACCAGCACGGTACTGCGATCGTGACGGCTGCCGGCCTGATTAACTCGCTGGAAGTTCAGGGTAAGAACATCGCCGATGCACATATTGTGTGTATGGGTGCCGGTGCTGCTGCCGTTGCCTGTATGGAGCTGCTGATTAAGTGTGGCGCTCAGCGTGAAAACATCTATATGCTGGATCGTAACGGTGTTATCCATACCCGTCGTGACGATCTTAACGAGTACAAGGCGCTGTTTGCCAATAACACCGACAAGCGTACCCTGGAAGACGTTATCACCGATGCCGATGTATTTGTCGGTGTGTCTGGCCCGGATGTGTTGCCGGCTGAAGCGATCAAGCTGATGGCGCCGAACCCTGTTATTTTCGCCTGTTCCAACCCGGATCCGGAGATCAAGCCCGAACTGGCTCATGCCACCCGTCAGGATCTGGTGATGGGCACCGGTCGTTCCGACTATCCTAACCAGGTAAATAATGTGCTGTGCTTCCCCTTCATTTTCCGTGGTGCTCTGGACGTGCGTGCGAGCCGGATTAACGATGAGATGAAAGTGGCTGCTGTTGAGGCGATCCGTGCTCTGGCCAAAGAGCCGGTGCCGCAGGAAGTGCTGACTGCTTCCGGTGACGAGGCGCTGGAATTTGGTAAAGACTACGTTATTCCGAAGCCGATGGATCCGCGCCTGTTGCCCCGAGTGGCTCGTGCCGTGGCCGTTGCCGCCGTGGAATCCGGCGTGGCCCGTATTGAGCTGCCGGCCAACTACATGCTGGACTAAGCCGTCCGGGCAGGTCAGAGAGGAGCTTCGGCTCCTCTTTTTTTGGCCTGAGCTCGAGTGCCGACGATAAAAAGGGAAGCCGGAGCTTCCCTTTTTCGTTACTGGATGCCGGCAACTTCCCCTATCTATTTTCGCGTCAGATAGACACCTGCTTCCATATGATGGGTGTAAGGGAACTGGTCAAACAGTGCAAAACGGCTGATCTGATGAGTCTGGCTGAGGCTCTCCAGGTTCTGACGGAGGGTGTCCGGGTTACAGGAGATGTACACGATATTCTCGTATTCCTGCACCAGTTGTACCGTGTCCTTATCCAGTCCGGCCCGGGGTGGGTCCACCAGTATGGTATTGCATTCATAGCTTTGCAGGTCGACGCCCTGGAGCCGGCGGAACTCGCGCACGCCGCGCATGGCCTGGGTGAACTCTTCTGCCGACATGCGCAGTATGGTGACGTTATCTATGGCATTGGCGGCGATGTTGTACTGGGCTGATTTCACCGACGAACTGGAAATTTCAGTGGCCAGAACCCGGCGGAAGTTTGTCGCCATGGCCAGTGAGAAGTTACCGTTACCGCAGTAAAGCTCCAGCAAATCACCGCTGGCGTCCTGAGTTACGTTCAGTGCCCAGCCCAGCATCTTTTCATTCATTCGGCCATTGGGCTGAGTGAAGCTGTTTTCTACCTGCTGATACACCAGCTCCTTGCCGGCTACCTGCAGTTTCTCCACCACATAATCCTGGTCATGCACCAGTTTCTGCTTTTTGGCGCGGCCGATGATGTGTGCTTCAATACCGTGGCTTTGCAGAAAGACGCGCAGCTCCTGCACGGCGCCCTGCCAGTCCTCATTCAGCTGACGGTGATAGAGCAGGCTGATGACCAGCTCACCGCTGAGAGAGGACAGAAAGTCTATCTGGAACAGCTTGCGCCGCAGCACCGGATTGGGGCGCAGAGCCTCCAGCAGTAATGGCATTGTGGTATTAATCAGCCGTGAGGCGGCGGGGAACTGCTCAATGCGGTATTTTTCCCGGGTAGCCTGATTGAACATGATGTAGTAGAGGTCGTCACCTTCATGCCACACCCGGAACTCGGCCCGCATACGGTAGTGCTCGGGCTCGGAGGCAAACACTTCCAGACGGGGCGGGTTAAAGGGAGCAAAAATTTGCTCCAGCCGGGCGGCTTTTTCATCCAGTTGAGCCTGGTAGTGGTCTAGGGTGCTCATGACATGCCTCACTTTAAAACGGAGCGCAAATTCTACGGGTTGCGGCGGATTTGTCCAGTTGGCGCAGGTGTACTGGTGGCCGCGCCGTGTTTGCCAGACTTCAACCAGCCTATTTCTTTCAGGAAGCAAACTCATGCGAAGACCGAAGCCGGAGGATTTACGGGAATGGTGTTATCCCTTTATCTATGAAACCCGTCTGACTTGTGATTATGAAATTCTTACCGATGAACTGTGCTGCCATGTCGGTGTGGTGCTGGCGGCTTTGCCCGAGGGTTGTGATGACATCCGTCTTGACCTTGAGCAGCTGCAACCGCTCATTTATAACCTCAATGGGTCGGTTCGGGGGAAAAACGGAATTTTTGAGCGGGATATTGAGTGGCTTAAAGGTCGGTACAGTCATTACCGGCAACAGACAGAGGGCAGGGTTACGGGGTTTGTATTGCCGCGCGGCCCGCTGCCGGTGACATATCTGCACCTGTGCCGCTGTACCGGTAAAAAGATAGTCCGCATGTTGGTTCGGCTGGAGGAGGAGGGCAGAGCTTTCGAAGAAACCCTGCCCCGTTTTGCCAATGTGCTGGCCAACTTCTTTTTTGTGCTGACCGTGGTTATCAAGGCCAGGTTAGATGTGGAAGAAGAGCCTTACATCAGTGTCAATTACTGAGCTGGCGGCTGGCGATAGGGGTTTTCTGGCAATTGAGCGGCCCGTAGTGGTGGCCGGCGTGCTCCTTCTTTCGGGCCGTAGGCGCTGCTAAGGTAGGTCAGGATGGTCTCTTCGGTTTTGGCATCGAAGGGCCACAGCCCCTGCTTTTCCTGCATCCAGCGAATCAGTGACAACCAGTGTTCACGGCTGCCGCTGTTTTGCGTCACCAGTTTGGATGAATGGCAGGCAATGCAGTTATTGCGTACCGTCTCCCAGCCGGGAGCGATAATAAAACCGGTTTGGGGATCCTGTTCGGCGGTCAGGCCCGGACTGCTGGCCAGCCCTATCATTAATCCCAGTGCGGCAGTGCGTATCATGCTGGAGCCTCCTAAACGATTTGTATCGCAATACGATGACAGGCATTGTTGAGATAGCCTTTGGGGTTCCAGCCCGGTACTACCATAGGCTGTGCTGTACCTTCGCTGTCCACGGCCTTGGCCCAGACTTCGTAATATCCTTTTTCAGGAAAGGTCAGTTCACTGTGCCAGTGTTGCCAGGCAAGTCGATTGGCCGGCTTGCGCAGTTCTGCCTTGTGCCAGGTAGCCCCAAAATCGATGGACAGATGCAATTCGTTAACTTCCAGATCGCCGGCCCAGGCATGGCCCCGCACCGCCAGAGGCTGACCCTGTGTATGAGTAATGCCGGTTGCAGGAAAGGTGATCAATGACTTCACCGGCATGGATTCGATGATTTCCATGTCTTCGTTCGGTACTTGAGTGCCTGGGGCCACCGGATATTTGGGCACACTGTAGGAGGGTGCAGCCATCTTGTTGCCGTCGTGTACCTGATTACGGATAACGATTTTTTTCAGCCACTTGCCCGAGGTGGAAGCGGGCCAGCCGCCGCATACCAGTCGTAGGGGGTGTCCGTTAAGCACGGGCATATCTTCGTCATTCATGGCCCAGGCGATCAGGGTTTCATCTTCCAGTGCCTTGGACATGGGTACTCCCCGGGAAATCGATGCTTTGCTCGGGTCACCACTGGGGTGTAAATCACCACCATAATAGCCAATATAAACGGCATCTTGCTTGATACCACAAGCTTCCAGCACATCCCGTAACCGTACCCCGGTAAATTTGGGGCTGGCGACGGCTCCTGTGGTCCACTGGTTGCCGCTGGCTGCTGGTACGTATTCGCTGCGGCCGTTGCCGCCGCACTCTACCGTCAGCTGATAGCTGTGGTGTTCAAATCGTTCCTTGAGCTCGGCAATGGTAAAGGTGGTTGGTTTTTCACAGGACTCACCGGCAATTTCCAGCGTCCAGTTATCCGGGTTGAGTGCTTTTATGTCGGGTAACAGGCCGTTGTTACGAACAAACATGTGTTTGGCCGGTGTGATTTCATCATCCAGCAAATGAGGCGGTGTTTCTGCGTTAATGGGCCTGTCATTGAGCACGGTGAGGCCTTCCTTGCCCGGTAAGGCAAAGGGCTCATCGGACTGAGCAAATGCGGCGGGAATAAGTCCTGCCGGCATGTGTTTGGCAAAGGGGATACTGGCACCCAGAGCGGTTGCCATGGCCAGCAGCCCGCTGCGTTTTAAGAAACCGCGGCGGCTGCCCGGATCGGTTTCACGGCCCCAAAGCTGTTGGTCGGCGCTAATGGGGTCTTCCCGGTAGAGTTCATGTAACCCCCTCTGAGCTTCGGTGGACTTATTGCTGGAATGATTGTCGGAATCGCTGGCCATGATGTTCTCTCCCTGAGGTTTGTATTTCAATAGTAGGTGACCGAAAGGAAAGGCTATCAAATATAGTGTGGTTAAATATATGTAAATGAATTGTGAGTGGGAGCTGGTTCAAATTTCACAAGCGTCTGCACTGTCGGCTAATCCTTACCATTCATACATATACACTCAGTTAACCTTTTTTTATAATGCCTGCGCTTTGGTGCCGACAGGCGTAAACGGGAATCCGGTGTAAATCCGGAGCTGGCGCGCAGCGGTAAAAAGGAACGAAAGCGACATGGGGTAACCCGGGCACTGCCGTAAGGTGGGAAGCCGTCGCTGTAGGAGGGCAACTTGTCCGAGCCTTTAAGTCCGAATACCTGCCAAAGAGAGAATCACAAGGCCTGTGGGCCTCACTACGCGAACTAGGGAAGAACATGTCCAAAAAGCTGCTGGCAACCGCACTGTTGCCATGGGTCGCCTTTGCCCAGAATTCAACAGACCCCACTAATATTACCATTTACAACCGGGTAGAGCAGCCGCTTACCAGTGCCTTGGCCCCGGTGGAAGTAATCACCAAAGCAGATATTGAACGGCGTCAGCCTCGTTCTCTGGTAGATTTGCTGGAAACCTTGCCCGGTATGCAGTTTGGTTCCCAGTATGGCGGAATTGGCCAGGGCTCCAGTCTCTTTGTGCGTGGCACCAACTCTGATCATGTACTGGTATTGTTTAATGGCCGGCCATTGGCACAGATGGTTTCCAGTAATGTGGACTTCAGCAAGCTTCCGGTCAGTAACGTAGAGCGTATTGAATATATTCGTGGCCCGCGGGCCGCCATTTATGGCTCTCAGGCGATTGGCGGTGTTGTGAATATTATCACCACGTCACAGGTTAATACTGCCAAGGTGGGGATAACTGCCGGCAGCAATGATTACTATGCGGCTGATGTTTCCATTAACCGCTGGGTAACCGAAGCTACTCGTCTGCAATTGGCTGGCGGCTACCGGGAAACCCGGGGATTTGATGTGATCCCCGGCAATAGTCAGACTGACAGGGACGGCTTCGACAGCAAAACCCTGACACTGGGTATTGAGCATCAGCTGAATCCGTACTGGACCGCCAACGCCAACTTTAATGGTTGGGAGAATAATCTTGAGTATGACTATTACGAGCCGGTATGGATAACGGCTGGCTCTGATCAGAATCATACCGAAGCCTATCAGGTAGACGCCGGCCTGCAATATAAAGGTGACCAGCTGTCTGGTCAGCTGAATGCCGGCTATGGCGAGTATGAGGCCGAAGACTGGAACAAAGAGCAGGGCCGTCATACTGCCGGTATTATCAACACGGCAACAACCCGTATTGACGGTCTGTTCCAGTACCATTATTCCGATCACGGTTATGTGCTAACCGGAATGGATTGGCAGCAGGACAGACTGAAGGCTAAAAGCACCGCTGCCGATGCGCGGGAGCGGGATAATACCGGTGTATATGCGTCAGTGTTTCATCAGTGGGCCCCCTTGTCACTGGAGCTGACAGGGCGAGTTGATGACAACGAGCAATTTGATACTCATGGTACCTGGCAGAGTGCCCTGTCCCTGGCATTGCCTGCACATCACAAGGTGACGCTGAGCTATGGGACCGCCTTCAAGGCACCTACTTTCAGTAATTTGTATGGGTATGGTGGTAATACTGAACTGAAGCCCGAAGAATCTGAAAACTGGGAGCTTGGCCTGAGCGGTGACTATGAACTGGTTGACTGGCAGGTAAACCTGTATCGCAACAAGATTGATAACCTGATTGTGTATCAGGGGGGCTACGTTAACTCAACGAAAAACACCGATGCACTTATCAAGGGTGTTGAGCTGATTGCCAATGTGGATACCGGCCCTGTGCACCATGTCTTCAGTTATGATTACACGGATGCAAAAGATGAAAACAATAATGGTCTTCAGCTGGCACGCCGTGCCAAGAACAAGTTCAGCTGGACTGGTGACATTGATGTAGCAAATGCCAACCTGTTTGCTCAGGCGCTTTATGTGGGGGAGCGTAATGACAGTGCTTACAGCAATGTTGTTATGCCTTCCTATACTGTCTGGAATATCGGGGCCAGCTACCCGCTGACCTCCAGCCTGACCCTGAACGGCAAGATCAATAATTTGTTCGATAAGGATTATCAGGTCGTTGATGGCTACGATGCGCCCGATATGGAGTTCTACGTCGGTGCCGACTACCGCTTCTGATGATCATGGTGTTCTGTTCCAAGCCGGCCTCAGCGCCGGCTTTTTTCTTTTTAGAGCGTTAGCGTTATGATGTCGTCCTTGCACAGCGAGGGCAGTCAGTGGCAAACATTCTTATCTTTGACTCCGGTATGGGCGGCCTTTCCGTTTATCGGGAGGTACACCGTGCACTACCGGGACATCAGTATTTCTACCTGTTCGATAATGCCTGTTTTCCCTATGGAGAGCTGGGCGAGGTTCGCCTGGTGGAACGGGTGATCGAGTTGCTGACCTCTTTTGTGCCTTATTACAACATTGATATTGTGGTGGTTGCCTGCAACACCGCCAGTACTTATGTGCTGCCAGCCCTGCGCGATCGTCTGCATATTCCTGTGGTGGGAGTGGTGCCGGCCATCAAACCGGCGGCAGAGTACTGCCGCTCGCAGGGGCTGAGTCATATTGGTCTGCTGGCTACGCCGGGTACCGTGTCTCGCCGCTATACGGCTGATCTGGTACAGCGTTTTGCTGCTGATATGCAAGTGTCCATGCTGGGAACGACCGAACTGGTAAAAATGGCTGAAGATAAACTGGCTGGCCAGCGTGTCGATATCACCCGTCTTTCCCGCATTCTTGCACCCTGGCGAGATAAAGGTGGCCCCGATGTACTGGTGCTGGGATGTACTCATTTTCCATTGCTTGCTGGTGAGTTGAGCCAGTGTCTGCCTCGGGTCGAACTGATGGACTCCGGCGAAGCGATTGCCCGTCGGGTTGCCGATCTGTTGTTGCAGTCATCTGTTGCAGAGGGGCCTGCCGGTAAAGTGTATTGCACAGAACTAACAGCAAAAGCACGGAGCCAAGGCCGTGCTTTTGCTCAGGAGGGATTTGAGGACATTACTCGGTTCGTAGGCTGAGCCCTCAGTCAGAAGAATCGTTTTCTTCTTCTTTACGTTCGTTTGCTTCCCTGACCTTTAAGGTCCGCTGCTGGAACTCGCTGTCGTTCAGGGCCTCTTTGGCCTTGCCAGCTTCACTTTCCGGCATCTCTACAAAACCAAAACCCCGGCGTTTGCCGGTGTTTCTGTCTTTCATCAGTCTTACTGACAGCACCTGGCCGAACTGCTCAAACAAATTCCGGACCACGGCCTCATTGGCACGGTAAGGCAAGTTGCCAACATAAAGCGTCACTGTCGCCGTTTCCCGGTCAGCAGGGGCTTTGGTGAGCAGCGGAACGGCGACACCGCCAACCAGCACACCAAAGCCAAACCAAAGTGCGTAAGAGGATGCGGTAAAAAACGCGATCAGTATGCCGCCAAGCAGGGCCAGCAACACGGGACAAATAAGAGGATAACGCTGGAGTAGCTTCATTGATGATAGAGTCTCTTATGAATAAACGTAAAAAATGGCACACCACGCTCACAGCATAGCTTCAATCGGGCTTCATGACCTCGGTGAAGTGTTTATTCCTTGATATAAACGTGATCAAGGGCCATTCACAGTGGTCTTGTTGGTGAAAAATTGTCCACTAATGATGTCGGAAAGGCGGAGTTTGTGTATAACTCTGTGGTTAACATGTGGTTTTGCTGGGTTGTTGAGCGGTTGGCGATAAAGGGCGTGTTTTTATCAAAAAAGCCCTTGCGCAAAATCCGCGGCTCCCTATAATGCGCACCCACTGACACGGGGCAACACGCCAACGGTCACAAACGTTGAAAGCGAACAAAACAAAGTTCAAATCAACGCTTGACGAACACCAAGAGTTGCGTAGAATACGCAGCCCTGACCAGCGAAAGCGGTCACGCTCTTTAACAATTTATCAAGCAAACTGTGTGGGCACTCGCAGTCGATTGAGAAACAAAAAATATTGTTTTTCAATGATTTGTGAAGTGCACTAGAAATAGCAGCAATTCAGATATTCATTGAGCATCAAATCTTTAATTGAAGAGTTTGATCATGGCTCAGATTGAACGCTGGCGGCAGGC
>NZ_NQJF01000008.1 GCF_002245495.1 Oceanimonas baumannii | reverse complement strand
CATTCTTCCATACCCTGAAGGGTGAATTAATTAAAGAAAACCGCTTTTATGGTGAGATGCATCTGCGGGATAAACTGGCCGGATACATCCAGCATTTTTATAATCGATTTCGACTGCACTCAAGTCTGAATTATATGAGCCCAGTTGAATATGAAGCCCTGGTGGCGTAGTTGAAGAGTGTGTCCGATTTATCGGGGGAAGATCAGAGCTTGAGAGATAAGTGGTTGTTGAATACTCTGTTAATCTATTAGGGGTTGTTGTGGTTGGCGGCATGCTGAGAAAGGTTTTGATATGGCAAAACTGTGCTCCTGAGGTTCGTGCTGCGATGGAGCGATTCAATGAACGCTCAGGGCCGTTTTCGCTGGCATCAAAGCGTTACTCATTCTTACGCCTTATTCGTGAAGAGTTGGACGATGCATTAGGCAGCTACCGAAACCAACTTGAGCTGAAGCATACTCTGTTTGATGTTCCCGGGCTTTCTGGAAAGCAACCTTTTAGTTGTGTTGTTCGCGATTTGGGTGCTCGTGGCACTGAAGATAAGATCAGGCGGACACTACGACGTTTTTCAGAGTCCATGCTGTTTACTCAAGATAATGAGGATAGCCGTTTTTATGATACTGCTGAAACTCTGTTAGAGTTGTTAATTCACTGTCGTAGTAAACAGCCGGCAAAAAGAAAAAGTGTGAGTTCACAGTTCAATTTGCAAAGGCCAAAAGAGTTATGTTTTTTGTGTGGCGCGCCTAGTGAGTTTCTGGAGTATTTCAGCAACCATGAATCATGGGCTTTGATCGATGATGATGAAAAATTAAAGCTTAGCCATAAGTATTGTTATAAGCACAGACCAAAACGTCGTGATGGTACCTGGAACCCTGAATACCGCAGAGCAAGACGTAACCGAGAAAATTTTGAGCTTGAAGCCGAACGTCTGCTTAACCAGTCAGCACAACCTGCATTGCTAAAGCCCCATACCGGAACACTTGATATTGATCGTTACATCATGACGCTTATCGCACAGACAACACTGCAGCCAGCAGATGAAGACAAGATCCGAAACCTGGCTCGCAAAATCGTCAATTACCGCATATCAGACCGTAAGAAGCAGATCCTGATGCTGGTTGCCACAGGACACAAACAAGCAGATATTGCCAGGCGTTTAAAAATAAGCCGGCAGGCGGTTTCAAAAGCACTTGCTTCCATCCCGAATGAGTTCCGCTTGGTGTAGTTCACAGTGATAGGGAAAGGCGTACACTTTTTAAGGTTTTTGTATCCGTCCCCAAGGCAGTATCCACAAAGATGAAGTCATAAGGCTAACAACCCTCCTACAGCTCTTAGTGTTCACGCTTATGCTTTGTTCATGATTCATGAACAGGGTGTCTATGTGAACGCTGAGGCTATATTGATGCCTTCTATTTTTGTGCAGTGGCTACACAACACCGGACACGGCCCGAAGATGAAAGCCATTGCCGTCAAAATAGAGGTATTTCAAAACAGGTTGGCCGGGCGCGCTTACAAGGACATGACGAGATCGGTCGATAAAATCGACACAGGCCGCTTGGACGACGCAGTAGCTATAAAGCACACGGACCGGTGATGGTGCACCGGCCCGCATTTCCATATACATCTGACCGATTATGGTGAAGCGGTAACTCGTTTCTAGACAGAACTGAGTCAGTTACATTAATAAATTAGAATATTGTGGATTGGCTCAAGTGCGAGAAATCTTGACAGGTAAAAAGTAGACTTGAACCTGTCACTTTTGCGATTTGAGCCTCACTTAAATATTTAAGGTGCCAGGCATAAAAACAAATAAGGTGTTGATTTAATTTTGTTTTTTTGGTAACCTTTGCGCGGTTTATGGGCAGATTTTGGATCGCGCTTCGCGATCAGTGAAAAAAATGTCCGATAGGATTGCCTTTAAGGTTTCATATTTTCTGATGCCTTTTTAACGTAATGTCAAGTTTGCGTAGGAGTGCCCATAAACCACTTTTTAGAGGCACTCATATATGACCCAACTACAAGCTTTAAAAGATGCTAAAACCAAGCCAGATCTCGCCAGGTTATTAAATATTAAACCCTCTATATTTACACACTGCATATATATTGTGGATACTAAAAATCAATATACGCAGTTTACAATACCAAAAAAGAATGGTGGTGAAAGAACCATTAATTCACCTAGCGATAAGCTGAAAAAAATCCAAAAGTCACTCTCCAACTTATTATTAGATTGCTTAGACGAAATTAATAAACTACAGTTTCCTGACTCGGAAATCTCTCGCCCTAGAGCTAGCAATTCAAAATACCTTAAAGTAAAGTGCTCGAATTCAAAAATAAAACAACCTTCTCTCTCTCATGGATTTGAAAGAAAGCGTTCTATTATAACTAATTCAATGATGCACGTGGGCAAAAAACATGTATTCAATATTGACCTTGAAGATTTTTTTGGTAGTTTTAACTTTGGTCGAGTAAGAGGTTTTTTCATCAAGAATAAAAACTTTCTCCTTGAGCCTGAAATAGCAACAGCAATTGCAAAAATAGCATGCTATAACAATGAGCTACCTCAAGGTAGCCCTTGCTCTCCAGTAATTACCAATCTAATAACTCATTCACTTGATATAAAGCTATCAAAACTAGCATTTTATAATTCATGTATATATTCGAGATATGCTGATGATATTACATTCTCTACGAATGAATCTAAGATGCCAAGGCATATAGCCAGAAGTGTTGATGGTGAGCTAATTGTTGGTAAGAAACTTTACTCTGAAATAAGAAGGTCAGGTTTTAGTATAAATAAAAATAAAACCAGAGATCAATATAAAGACTCTAGACAAGACGTAACAGGCTTAGTAGTAAATAAGAAACCGAATACAAAAAAAGAATATTGGCGAACCGTTAGAGCCCAATGTAACATGCTATTTAAAACAGGATCATTTAATGAGGTTTTAAATGGTGAAATAATCAAGGGGAATATAAATAGATTAGAGGGTCGCTTAAATTTTATAGACCAAGTTGATCACTACAATAGATTAAGACAGCATCCCGCGCTTGAAGCTAAATACCAATCAAAGAAAGAAGCTTTACACCTTCGCAACATGGCGAAATTGAGACGTCACTTACACAATGGCAGAGAGAATACGTTCAGTAAGTTCATTTTTTATCGTTTATTTTATGCTAACGAAACACCTACAGTGCTAACTGAGGGGAAAACAGATAATGTCTATATGAAAGCTGCCATTCACATGCTTGCAAGCTCTTATCCACAATTAGCTCAAGAAAATAATGGTAGCACTCCATATAAACTATTGATGAAGTTTGTAGAATATAGTGAACGGACTAGGTATTTATTAGAGTTATTTGGTGGGGCGGATTACCTTAAAACCTTTGTAATGCATTATAGACAGCACTATAAATACTATAAAGCACCTAAGGCTGATAACCCAGTAATTATTCTTGTTGACAATGATGAAGGCCCTAAAGACCTAATTAATTATGTCAATGGGATTAAAAGTAAGCATGTATACCCCACATCTTCAAAAGATATAAGAAGTGCTGATTTTGTACATATTTTTCATAACTTATATTTAGTTATGACGCCAAGAGGAAATAACAATCAACATACAGATATAGAGTATTTCTTTAAAGACTTCGATCGACTAAGGAAATATCAAGGAAAATGTTTTAACACCATAAGTAAGCGCAACCCTAATACTGACTTAAGTAAAGACTCATTTGCAAATCATATAATCCACGCACATAAAAAGAGTATTGACTTCTCTGGATTTGATGCAATTTTAAATAGAATCTTGCTGGCAATCGATCACTATAAATCAAGAAAATAGTCATTAGAAAAAGTCATTTATTTTACTTTTATGATTTGAATAACTTTACTCAATATGTAATTTATTTCTATCAGACTTCATATTGCAATGTACAGCGACAAGCTGGAGATACAAAGTGGATAGGGCTAAATCTGGCCCGCGATTGCTTATTGCGGAAGAGAAACAAGAGCTTCGACAAGAGATGAAAGAATCCTCATCCTAGGCTAAAACTGAACTAAAACGTCGACAAGCAGCAAAAAATCGAAAAAATTCTGCGCATGGTATAGTTGATGGTATTGAGAAAGATAGCTCTTCTAACTAGTTGATATATCTATATATTTTATTCTAGTTGATATTAGAGTGGGAATAACACCTCTTATTCGTGAATAAATGAAGAAGCCCCTGCAATGCAGGGGCTTTTTGTTATGAGATACATATAACCCGTGATGTGGGTGCACCCGCCATTATTCATACGTGAGACACAGGCGTTTATTTTTGAACAGGGATATATCAAAATTCGCTCAGACAGTTTCAGCCAGGATGAAGCCAGAGGGAGCAACTAGTTTCTTGCAGCCCTTGGTGTTCACGATTACTGGGTGTTCATGATTCATGAACGATGGTGGTTTGTGAACACTAACGCGACTCTGCTGCTCAGGTTACTCTGACGGTACAAGGCGAACGCTACCCATTTAGTGCTGGCGTAAAGCATATCCACCGTAAAGAAAGCCTCACAACACTGCCGGGGCTACACGCCCAGGCTCCCTGTTGGTGTGTAACGGCTGAGCGATCATCTCGCCGGCTTTTCGGACGCAACCGGTAAACCAGTCTGCCGGTCCTTCTGCAGAAGGGCGTGAACCGTTCTTGCGGTGAATCACCATGAATCTCCTTTTATGTGTTATTTACCAAGGTTGGTTGGCCGGGCCGACGGTGAATTCATTGACAGTGGTATCGTCGAGCAGATCCATGGCGAAGGCCACCACATCGGCAATCCGTTCTGGGGCAATGCCATAGGTCTCGTACAGGCCTTCCATCTGTTCCCGGGATGACGGGTCGGTGATCGTCGTCAACAGCTCAGTGTTGATCGCCGCCGGATACAAGGTAGCTGTGCTAATGTTGGTGCCTTCAAGGGCTGACTCCATACGCAGCACTTCCATGAAGTCACGCACAAACCACTTGGTACCGCCGTACACCGCACACCGGGATAGGCTTTCAAGCCGGCCACGGCATTGCCTTTGTCACTGAACCGGAAGTAATCGACAGCATTGAAAATGGCTCACTGCGACGGGTGTTATCTGATTGGTGTCCCTCCTTTGATGGTTACTACCTCTGCTATTCGGGTCGACGGAATCTAAGCTCTGCCTTTCGATTAGTGATTGATCGACTTCGATACGAAGGTTGATGCTCAGCGAGTTATCAAAAGAGCGCACACTTGGGAGACCCTACGTATACTGCTGTTCAATATGGCGGTAGCTGGATTCCAGAAAATTTTAATTATGGTATTAACGGCTGGCGCGAAATGTTGGCCGTTGGCCAGTATGGACGGAATGGTAACGGTATCTCCTGGCTGAAGCGAAGGACGAACTTAATACTGCCAAAAAGCAGCTAAACGCAGGCGTGTATTCGGCCGTGGTCGCCTGTTCTTTGCAGGGGAGGGGATAAGCAAAGCGTGGAAAATAAAGAAGCCGAGGTTGTCCCCGGCGTACACCACCAGAGTGGATGATATCCCTGTAGTCTCATAGATATTTTGCCAAATATTGGTTCGTCACCATCAGTGAAAACAAGTAGTTAACCCCCACAGCCGTGAGCACTGCTAATCTTATAGATAATGCCAACTTTCCCTTGGAGTAACTTATGACTGATTTGGTGATGCGAGTTCAGGTGCTGAGTGAACCGGACGATTGGATGTGGCAGAAGCTCCGAGAATGTGCAGATGAAAGGCAAGCTGTCAGTCTGGGCGAGCGAGAGTATGAGTTTTATACCTACAGTGACGGTTGTGCTTTCCAGTCCATGTGTGAACAGTTTGGTGTTGACTATAGCACTGTTATTGAAAGGGAAGACGGGTTACATACATGCGATAAAAAATAGGAATAAACCTTCTCTTCAAAGCAGCCTCAATGGGTGAGCTTGCTGATGAGGGCATAACGACAATGTGCAGTGTGTATGAACGGTATGCTGGAGCGGTCGTGATAGATACGATCACACTACTTGGCCTCCATAAGCAGCATAACCGGTGTCTACGGGTAAATAAATCAATGGCTTACAAGGGATTCATGATAACATTCATGATGGGTGCCCGGGGTTATTGAGGGTTCTCAGTGTCACACAGCTGAGAAGCAAACGTTAGCTCACTTTGTGCTCATGAATGATAGAGTTAATATATAAATTTTATGTAATCGAAAGAGCCAAGGAACGATGAATAAATTCAAGTTTAAAATGTTGGTTTTATGGGGGGAGTCGTAACTGCGTACTATATTTTCGCCAGGACTACAGAATATGATTTTAAGTTTTTAGAGCTTGGTGTTATTGCTAATTTGTTCTTTTTGATTTTCCTGTTAAAAGACAGGGGCCACAGAAGGTAGAGGATCCGATTTCTTTCGTAAGATTCTCAGGTGGTAAGTTGAAGTTTTCTGAGGTGTCTGTTTCAATTGATAAAGTTCAAAAAATAGCTTTGGAAGTTGTTGGAGAAGATTGCTACTTTACTCTTCCTTATAATCAGGCCGAGCCAGGTAAATCTCCTAGCTTCGTATTTCCGGTTGGAAAATTAGAAGAGTTTAAAAATACCTTTTGGCTGGCCTTGGTCCAGTAGAAATAATCACATAATAATGCACATAAAGTAAGCCGTCCATATGCAAGACGTTTATGGGGTAATCTGCATGACGACAGGATAACTGAAGAAAATGGCGAGATAGAGCAAGCTTCTTAGGGGGTAGGCCATGCCGGATAAGCTGTATTCCTGGCCCTGCTTTAGCTTGATGAGGAGTCTGTGGGCTCGCTTACACTCTCTTTGATTGCTGTTATGGTAGCCATGCCAGTCGAACTGAAGATGGGCTACCTCTTCTCGGTTTATCTTTTGCGAGGAAGTCGTCGATTTGCCAGTCAGGAAGGGCGGCAAGGTGAGGCCCGAGTGGCTAATGATGATGTGGTTATTGGCTTCGTCATCGACCCTCATCCCCAGGTGCGATTTAACCCGCTTCTTACGGATAATGGCGTAAACCAGCAGGCCGATGACGGTCAATATCGGAAAGCGTAAAAAGTCGAACCTGGCGTCGATAGACGGGATAATGAGCATCAGGAGGATGAAGGGAATGAGGCTTGTCGTTAACACGAGTTCTTGATTAAGCGGCAAGGCAAAGAAGTTAAACGAGATGGGGAGTTTTTTCTCGCTTTTACCATCCAAGCCGTAATATTGGCTCAAGAATGTAACGTCGAACCATTTCAGGTTTTCCAGCAGGTGTTTGAGTGAACCCATCTCGGTTTCATGTTCCTTTTTAGCTATTCTACACCGAACATCAATACTCAGACCATCATGTAAGATGACAGAAAAGCAATGAATTTACCCGCCTGTTCTGCCGAGAAATGTTGCCTAACCTTCTTATATACAGCACTTCTGCTTCTATCTGTCGGTATCCATGAACTGAAACTGGTAATAGGTGACGGTATGCAGATGCGCATGTTTTAAACAAGCAGCATAAAATGACCTCTATGTGGCTGTTACTACTACGCCATTCCGAACATTTCAATCTGGATGCGGTGAAGGCTCTGGGGGAGGGCGGGAATGAAGGGAAATGGCTGGAAGGATAAAGAGAGCGCTCTCAGGGAGCGCTCTGGGTATCTCAGGTTACTGCGCGGAGGACAGTGCGTTTTTCCACATTTTAATCAGTTGTTCGCGCTGTTCACCCGCTTCTTTTTGATCCAGTTCGAATACCTCAATCTGATCCAGATTGGGCAATGAGGAGACCGATTTCAGGTCAATATCAGAACGGACAGGACGACGGTAACTGCTTTCCAGTATGGCTTGCTGAAATTCAGCAGATGTCAGCACAGCATATAGCTTGTCAGCCGCTTCCGGGTGTGGCGCGCCTTTCACCATGAACAGACCCTCAGGCGACAGGAAAGTACCTTCCTGAGGATAGATTAATGCGATGTCTTGCTGGCCACCTGCTACATAGCGATAGGCCGCATACTCAATGGTGATCCCCAGAGGGTATTCTGCGTTGGCCACGCCACGGTAAACGCTGCTGGAACCGCCTGTAACCACCACATTCTCGGCCAGTTTGCGCACGCCTTCTTCGCCATACTTCTTGTAGATGCCAAATAGCTGCAAGTATGCAGAACTGGATGCCGTCGGGTCACCAAACGCAATGCGTCCACGATAACGACCGGACAGAAGATCCTCCCAGCCTTTTGGGGCATCTCCATCCAGTTGGCTGGCGTTCGTCATCAGTACCACAACATGCACATTGGAGCCGGCCCAAAGATGGTCTGGTCCATTCAGAGCTGTTGGAACCGGTAGCTCGGCGCTGGCTTGAACCGGCTGCATCAATTCTGTGTAATCCGCCAGAGTACCAAACCCGCTGCTCCAGAATACATCGGCCTGAGGTGCTTGGCTTTCGGCGCGAATTCGTTGCAACAAGGTTCCTGTACTGGCTGTGACAACATTGACTTTAAGTTCGGGTTCCAGCTTACGCGCAACATCCAGCACTGTCTGTATCGCATCTTCACTATTAGCGGCATAGAAGGTCACTTCTTCGTCCGCTTGGGCCGCTGAGCCAAACGCCATCGTCATTCCCAGTAAAACACCTGCATATACCTTTTTCATAACGCCTCCTGTCAGGCAAAAAGTTTTAGATTAAACACGCGGGTTGCAACGATGACCGGCAGTAAAATAAGGCTGATCATGATCACACCATAGGCGGAGGCCATGGCCATCATGTCACTGTCGATCAAACGGAAAATCTGAATAGGAAGGGTTTCCTGTCCGGCGGAATACACCACGATGCTGGAGTTCAGCTCAGCCACAGTGGTTGCCCACATCAATACACCGGCTGCAGCGATGCCCGCAGACATCAATGGCAGGGAAACCTTGAAGAAAGTCTTGCACGGTGAAACACCCAGGCTGACCGAGGCAGCTTCAAGACTGTCATCAACGTTGTGCAGATTGTTGGCGGCATTGCGCACGGAGAAGGGCAGACGGCGAACGGAGTAAGCCAATACCATCAGCATGGAGCTGCCAGCCAGCCCCACCGCGAAGCTGCTGACTCCTTGCGCCAGAGCGATACCCAATACCGTACCGGAGACGGCCAATGGCAGCATGGCAATGAACTCCAGTACTGGAGACAGGCCACCACGTTTTTTCACGGTGGCATAGGCCACCAGGGTTCCCAGAATAACCCCGATCAGTGTTGCCAAAGCCGCAAAGCCAAGCGAATTCAGAATCGTCCCCATGCCATAGGCCCAGACACGCTCAAAATTGTCCAGCGTCCACTCGCCCCATTGCATTACCGGGCCCCGGGCACGAGTAAAGGCACCTACCAGCAGCAATGCCAGCGGCAGCAGTGAACCAGCCACGACCAGCAAAACCGGCAGGGTATGCAGCCAGGCTGAAAGCCCTGTGAGCCGTTTGGCCAGCAAGGGGCGGCCCTGGGCCATTTCATAACGCCCCCGTCCCAGGATCCAGCGCTGGACCAGCATGACCGAGACCAACAGCAGCGTAGAAACGGTTGCCAGTGTGCTTTGCATGGCGGGGTTAAGGCCAATCTCGCTGAGGAAGGTTTTGTAGGTCAGGATCGACAGCAGTGGAATCCCGTGTCCCAGTGTCATGGCGATGGCAAAGTTACCCAGCACCAGTGTGAATACCACCAGGGCTCCGGAAATGATCGCCGGGGACAAGAGTGGCACCAGCACTTTCAGGCGTGCCTGAAATTCTGACAGACCGAGGTTGGTGGCGGCTTCCAGCAACTGACGGTCAAAGCCTTTCAGCGCCGACAGTGTCGCCATGTAGACGTAGGCGTAGTAAGTGAATGTCATTACATACACCATGCCAAACCAGCCATAAAAGCTGGGTAGCTCCAGTCCGAGATCCGATAAGGCCCGCGTCAGGACTCCGTTATTGCCAAACACAAGCAACCAGGACTGTACACTGATGATTTCAGGTATCACGATGATGCTGATCGGCAGCAAGCTCAGCAGTCGTTTGCACGGAAACTCGTAGACCTGAGTGATATAGGCCAGGGAGACGCCGAGTATGGATGCCGTCAATGTCACCAGTGCTCCTAAAAGCACTGAATTAAACAGCCCTTCAAGGTACTCGGATTCGCTGAAAAACGTGCGAAAGCCTTGCAGAGAAAATCCTCCATCCACTCCCTGAATACTCATCAGCAAGAGGTTGACCAGTGGCAGGGCAATCAGGAGCGCCAGCAGGATCAGCAGAACAATACTCAGGCTGCGCCATGAAAACAGACGAACCAGCCAGGGTGAACAGCTCGAACTAGACACGGTGCATCCTCTTTGGAAACGCCAGATAAGCCCGGTCTCCTTCATTGAGCTCAATCTGATGATGAGGATAAGGACTATCTACCTGCAGCTGATGGACTTCGCCTTCGTGTGCCCACTCGACCTGGTAGCTGGTTTTATGGCCCAGATATTGCGCAGAGCGTACCAGTACTTGCTGGCAATCCGGGTGTGCCGAACGGCGCAGTATCAGCTGTTCCGGACGCACCACCCACTGCTTCTGAGATGCTTCATTATTACCGCTATGGGCATCTGTTTTTTGCACATGGGAAGGCAACAGGTTGGCTGAGCCGATAAAGTCCGCAACGTAGGCATTGGCAGGGGTGGCGTATACCTCTTTGGGTGTGCCGATTTGCTCGATCTTGCCAGACTGCATAATGGCGATCTGGTCTGACATGGCCAATGCTTCTTCCTGATCGTGGGTCACAAATACCGTGGTAATACCACTCTCACGCTGCAGGCGGCAGATCAGCTCTCGCATCTGTAAACGCAAGCGGGCATCCAGATTGGAGAGAGGTTCATCCATTAGCAGCAAACGAGGCTTGATGACCAGAGCGCGCGCCAAGGCGACACGCTGCTTCTGACCACCGCTCAACTGGGCAGGAAAACGGTCGCGATAGTCGCTTAGGGCAACCTGCTCAAGTGCCTCATCCACACGAACCTGCAGTTCGTCTCTGGCAATTCCCCGGGCCTTGAGGCCATAGCCGACATTGTCAGCAACGTGATGGTGTGGAAACAGCGCATAGTCCTGAAACACCAGACCAATATCGCGTTTGTGTGCCGGCAGCCGGGTAACGTCCTGCTGTCCGAAGCGGATCTCTCCGCTTGCCGGGGCGATGAATCCCGCCAAGGTACGCAGCAGCGTTGTTTTGCCGCAACCACTGGGTCCCAGGAGGGTAAAGAAACAGCCCTGCTCGATGTGCAGACTGAGCTGTTTGATGACAGTGTTCTGTTCATACTGAATTTCGAGGTTGTTGATACTGATATCAGACATGATCACCACCGGGTATTTAACGCAGATATAACCGTTCCAGGTCACGCATCTTGGCGTCCCCCTGAAGTTCAATGATTTCGTTGACGCTGGTGAAGCCATCCGGTAGGCAATGGATGCCACCCTGCTCCCTGATTTGGCGGAATATTGCACGCATGGCCCAGGTTGCACTGCGAATGGCATGGTTGCCATAGATCACGATGCCGACCTTGTTAAGGGCCCGGATATCAGCTTCGTTCAACTGGGGATATGCAGTTGGCACCAGAACCAATGGGGTATTCAGATCCCAGCGTTCTACAAAGGCGAGTATTTCGTCTGGCGTTTTCTGTTTGGAGTGCACTAACACTGCATCAGCGCCGGCGTTGGCATAGGCTTGTGCCCGCTCCAGTGCCGTATCAATCGGCAGCCCGGCAATCAACGCTTCAGTTCGAGCAATCACAACAAAATCCGGGTTTTTCTGCGCGGCTTTACAGGCTCGAATTTTTCCTTCAAACGTGTCCACATCCACCAGTACCTGACGTGCGTTTTCACGCAAGCTGGTATCTTTGGGAAAGGTTTTATCCTCCACAACCACTGCTGCCACCCCTGCAGCTTCATACTGAGGCAGTATGTATCCCAGGGTCACCGCATTGCCAAAACCGGTGTCCAGATCAGCGATGAGGGGAGTGGTTGTTACACTGGCAATGGCCCGCATCATGTCCAGATGTGTCCCAAAGGGCAAAATATTGGCATCCGGTACTGCATAGCTGGCTGAGAGCTCAAATCCACTACCCCAGAGGCAGTCAAACCCCGCTTCTTCAACCAGTCTGGCCGAGAGTGGATTGTGTACAGCCATGGCTGTTTGCATGTGCCCGGCCTTCAGGGCTTCACGCAATTGACGGCTTCTGTTCATACATTGTCCCCCGCCACCAGGTTGTTGCAGGCAACCGAAATACGACGCATCGCTTCTTCAAGCTGCGGTAGCGCATTGCCGTAGGACAACCGGAAGTATCCTGGCAAATCAAAGGCACTGCCGGGTACCACCGCTACGTCAGCTTCTTCCAGCAGATAAAGCGCTACATCCTGATCTGTATCCAGTGTCTGGCCCGCAGCAGTCACTTGCCCCAGCAGGGACTGGCAGTTCACGAATACGTAGAAAGCCCCTTGGGGCACACGACAGCTGAGCCCGGGTATCTGCTGTATTGATGCCACGACCAGATCCCGACGTCGTGTCAGTTCAGTCACACATTCGGTAATAAATGTATGCGGTTGTTTTAAGGCACTGAGAGCGGCCGCCTGACTGATGGAGCTGGCATGGGATGTAGACTGGGACTGCAGCAGGTTCAGCGCCTTGATCAAAGGCTCCGGCCCGGCACAATAGCCTACGCGCCATCCAGTCATCGCCCAGGCTTTGGACAGACCATTGATCGTCAGAGTGCGCTCCGACAGTTCCGGTACGGCGGCAGCAAAACTGGTGAAAGGCTGATCGTCATAGCGCAGATGCTCATAGATTTCGTCTGCAATCACCCATACCTGCGGGTAGTCCTGCAATACTTCACCCAGGGCCCTGAGTTCCGACTGGGTATAGAGTGCTCCTGATGGATTGGCAGGGTTATTCAGTAACAGCCATTTGGTGTTGTCATTGATAGCTGCACGCAGTTGCTCAGGTGTCAGTTTGAATCCGGCATTTTCTCCACAACGCAACAGGCGAGGTTCACCGGATGCCAGCCGCACCATTTCCGGGTAGGACGGCCAGGAGGGGGTGGGAATGAGGACTTCATCTCCTTCATTCAGCGTTGCCTGAAAGGCATTGAACAGAATTTGTTTGGCTCCGCTGGCAACCTGGATCTGATCAAGTGAGTAGTTCAGGCCGTTCTCAGACTGGAACTTGTGCTGCACTGCCTGTCGCAGTTCGGCGCTGCCCGCGACCTCTGTATAACGGGTTTGCCCCTGATCCATCGCGGTACGGGCTGCCTCACGGATAGGCTGAGGTGTATCGAAGTCCAGCTCACCCTGGCTCAGGGTAATAATGTCACGTCCCTGATCTCGCAGTTGCTTTGCTTTCAGTGTTACCGCTTTGGTTGCGGAAGGGTTGGCCGTCAAAACGCGCCGGGCCAGGAAGGAGTTTATGGTCATAGAGGTACCTTTTCCAAACTGCTGAATCGTGAAAGAGGGCGCAGTATGGTGTGAGGCCCTTGCATTTTAATGACAAAAAACGCTCTAATTAACTATAAATCATGACCAGATAACTTTTTGTTATGTCAAAGTCCGAGTTACCACTAAATGCTATCCGCGTCTTCGTAACCATTGTCCAGAATCGCAGCCTGACACTGGCTGCACGTGCACTTGGTATTTCACAAAGTGCCGTCAGCCGCCACCTTTCAACTCTGGAACACTATGCTGGTCAGAAGCTCATTGAGCGTTCTCCGTTTAAGCTCACGCCTGGCGGATTACAATTTTTCGAACTGGTAGAAGAGCCTGTCGGAACGATCGAGATGGCTGCACGCCAGTTGCCGCAGGATCATAGCGCCCCTTCCAGCCTGCTGTTACGCACCTCCATGGCCAGTTTCTCTATGGCAGTATTGGTGCCGTTGCTTGCTGAATACACGCGGCAAACACGCGTAGAGGTAAGCCTGCTGACCTCTATGTCGCAGCCGGAACCTGATGATGAGTTTGATATTCTGATTTCCCGGGATCTGCAGCTGAACAGTACAGATCATTGGCAATTGTGCGGGGAGGAGCTGGTTTGTGTCGGTGCCCCTGAGTTGGTGAACGCCTATGCCATGCAAACGCAGGTACATAGCTGGCCCATGATCAAAACGCGCTCACGACCGGATGTCATCCCTTTCTGGAGTCAGGCCCGGGAAGTAGCTGCTGCGGCAATCCAGACCAAAGCTACTTATGACCATCTCTATCTTTCGGTTGCGGCGGCTGTTGCGGGTATTGGTTTCCTGATTACTCCCGAAATCCTGGTACGTGAACAAATCAGGCTTGGCTCTTTGGTGGCTGTTCATACTCCTCTCAGATATACCGCTCAGTACTCGGCTTTCATTAACCGATCCAGTCAGAAGGTGCAGTTGGCTGTCGATTTTTGCCGTTGGCTTAAACTGCAACTACACACTTAACCAGGATAAGGAACAGGCAAACAAGCCTCGCTGTATTAGAGATGATCAATGCGTAATACTGCGCAGGTGATTTAGGGCCCCCGGCATATGAAAGGACAAACGATCTCATGGCGGGAGACTTGTGCGCAGGCTCTTTAAATCAGGCCGAAAGCTTGGCGAACTGTGACGCAAGAAATTCCCTCAGTGCCTGAACCGCCGGACTGAACTGGCGCCGGTCGGCACAGATCAGATTGAACGGGGTAGGTTCCGTCTCCCAGCCTTCGCACAGAGGGAGCAGGCGTCCATTGCTCAAATCCTCAATAACATCCAGACGAGACTTGTAGGCAATTCCTTTTCCGGAGAGGGCCCAGAGCCGCACCGCTTCGCCGTCATCGGCAACACGGCTTCCTCTCACTTTCACTGACATTTCCTGACCATTTTTCCAGAAATGCCAGCGGCCATGTACTTCTTCACCCAGCATGAAACAGAGGCAGTTGTGTTTCTCCAAATCCTCAGGACTTAGGGGCATTCCGAATTGCTGCACATATTCAGGAGAGGCACAGAGTATGCGTCTGTTGTCAGGCACAAGCGGGACAGCAATAAGGCTGGAGTCCGGTGGTTCACCGTAACGCAAAGCGATATCAACCGGCTGGCGGTACACATTGGCTAACCGGTCAGATAATTGAATGCGCAGGTCGATGCGCGGGTGGGTGTCGAGAAACTGATCCAGCCAGCCGAGCAGCAGGTTTCGGCCTATATCGGATGGCATGGATAGCTGGAGCACATCCTGGATGTTGGTCTGACCTTCCTGTACCGCCTGGCAGCCATCATTCAGCAGCTGCAGCGCCTGCTGACAATGGCCAAGAAAGGTTTCACCCTGGTGGGTCAGGCGCAGGTGACGGGTTGAGCGGACAAACAGCATTGCGCCTAGTTCGGCTTCCAGTCTTTTTACCGCAGCACTGGTAGCCGCTGGTGACAGATCCAGCTGCCTGGCTGCACCTGAAAGGCTTCCCTGGCGGGCAGTTTCGATAAAAATTTTAAGATCCTGAAGAGAACGCATATTCAAATTTTTTTTGAAAGAGTTTGCCTGGAAGGCTAGTTTTTCAATTTATACCAGTCAAGTAAGCTGCATCTGTCTTCAACACATCTACTTGGAGCAGTCATGTCTGTCGCTATCTTGAAATGGCCATTCGATTATCGGCCGCTGGCCAGACCATTGGGTCTGACTGATCGCTGGCGCATGTGCAGGGGACGGAAACGGCACGCCATCGACACCATTAAGTTAATCCAGGAGTAACCCATGAATCTGTTCAGTCCATATTCGTTGTCGGGTAATTCCCTGAGCAACCGTATTGTCATGGCCCCGATGACGCGGGCCCGCAGTTCTCAACCGGGTAACATCCCCAATTCACTGATGGCCCGGTATTACGCTCAGCGTGCCAGTGCGGGGTTGATCATTGCGGAAGCAACGCAGATTTCGCCGCAAGGACAGGGATACAGCTTTACGCCCGGTATCCATAGTGCAGAGCAGGTGAATGGCTGGCGTAAGGTAACTGATGCGGTTCATGCCGAAGCCGGGGTGATATACCTCCAGCTTTGGCATGTGGGACGCATGTCGCATCCTGATTTTCATCAAGGAGCCTTACCCGTTGCACCTTCTGCCATCAACCCCGACGCCAGCATCTGGATGGCAGATGAAAACGGTGTTGGTCGCATGGTGCCCTGTCCAACTCCGCGCGCACTGGAAACCGAAGAAATTCAAGGGGTGGTGGAGGATTATCGGCAGGCAGCCCGTAACGCCATGGAGGCCGGTTTTGATGGCGTTGAGATCCATGCTGCCAATGGCTACCTGATTGATGAATTTCTGCGTACTACCTCGAATACGCGCTCGGACGCTTATGGTGGCAGTCGTGACAACCGGAGCCGTTTTCTGGTTGAGGTCGCAGAAGCAGTGGCAAGCGAAGTGGGAGCAGAAAGAACGGGTGTGCGTCTGGCTCCTTTCATTACGGCCCGTGGCATGAACTGCCCTGATATCATTCCCACGATTCTGCATGCAGCAACTCAGCTACAGAGGCTGGGCATCGGATATATCCATCTGGCTGAAGCCGACTGGGATGATGCCCCCGAGATACCGAGCGATTTCCGCCTGGCTTTACGCCAGGTGTATCAGGGCACCTTGATTGTGGCTGGACGGTATGACAAGGAGCGGGCCTGCCAAATGCTCGATGCCGGCTTGTCCGATCTGGTGGCATTTGGCCGTCCTTTTATCGCGAACCCCGACCTGCCTATGCGCCTGAATCATTCTTTGCCTCTGGCCAGTTTTCAGGGAGACAGTCTGTTCGGCGGTAATGCTGAAGGCTACACAACCTACCCAGTCTATTCGGCGATTTAAATTTAGGAGTACAGCATGACACAGATGATGAAAGCGATCGGGTATCAAAAGGCTCTCCCGCTGCTGGAAGAGGAGTCACTCACTGATATCGAGCTGCCGATACCTGAACCCAGAGGACACGATGTGCTGGTTGAAGTTAAAGCTGTGGCAGTTAACCCGGTGGATACCAAAATCCGTGCCAATGTCGAGCCAGGTGAGGACAGTTGGAAGGTTCTGGGCTGGGATGCAGCGGGTATTGTAAAGGCCGTGGGGGAGAGCGTCAGTGCTTTCAAACCGGGGGACTCTGTTTGGTATGCCGGGGATCTCACCCGTCAGGGCAGTAATGCAGAATATCAGTTGGTGGACGAGCGCATTGCAGGGTGCAAGCCGGACTCTCTTGATTTTGCCAGTGCAGCTGCGATGCCTTTGACGGCCATTACTGCCTGGGAAATGCTGTTTGACCGGCTGAATATAAGATCCGGGCAGGAGCATAAAGGCGAAACATTACTGATTATCGGTGCTGCAGGCGGTGTTGGCTCTGTTCTGGTTCAGCTGGCAAGAAAATTGACCAGCCTGACCGTTATAGCAACCGCATCCCGGCTGGAAAGTCAGGCCTGGCTGGAACAGCTGGGCGCACATTATGTAATCGATCATAAAGTATCATTGAGTGAGCAACTGCGGGCGTTGGGGATTGGTGAGGTAGACCATGTCGTTAGCCTGAATCACACTGAAGAGCACCTTGACGAGATTATTGCTTCCCTCAAACCTCAGGGACAATTCGGTCTGATTGACGATCCCGAAACGCTGAATGTTCGGTCTCTGAAGAGTAAAAGTCTGTCTTTGCACTGGGAGTTCATGTTTACCCGTTCCATGTATGAGACGGAAGACATGGCTGATCAGCAAAAACTGTTGAACGAGGTTGCAGCGCTGATAGATCAGGGGGTGCTCAAGAGCACGTTGGGGGCGCATATGGGCAGCATCAGTGCGGCTAACCTGCGTCTGGCTCATGAAAAACTGGAGACCGGCAGTACGATCGGCAAGATTGTGCTTGAGGGCTTTGAGTAAAAGCGTCAGGCCTTATGCCATTCCGGTTCTAAAGCAAGAGGAAGACTGCTTTCAACAAGGCTTCCTCTTGTTCGACTCACGAGAAATACTTAAAACCGTGACTGCTCTGCAACGATGGACTGGGCGGTACCAGCGACGTGAGTTGCTGTCACTGTTTCCCTGAAGAGTGGAGTTATACCACTTCTCTCCGTCTTTTATTAACCAAGGTTGTCCAGCATACTTTTTAGTCGCTGCTGTGCCGGTTTATTGAGGGGAAGAAGGGGTTTCCTCGGATTACCGGCTTCTTTTCCCTGAAGTGAAAGCCCCGATTTTACTGCTGCAGCCAGACCGGATGAGACGATAAATTCAAGAAACTCATATTGCTGATAAAACAGCGCTTTAGCTTTCTTGTTGTCACCGCTCTTGACCGCATCGAACAATTGTTTCGGTTTATCTCCTATCAGACAAGGAGCCGCTGTACACCAGCCGCTGGCACCGGCGTGGAGAGCCTCCAGCGCCATGTGGTTACAGCCATTAAAGAAAGGTACTTTGCCATCCGACAATGTATAGATCTTGTGCATGCGTTGGATGTCGCCAGTGCTTTCCTTGATCATGCTGGCGTTCTTTATATTGTTGACCATTTTAAGCATGAATTCTGGAGTCATATCCACGCCGCAGGTAGCGGGATTGTTATATACCATAATGGGCAGAGGGCTGGCCTCAGAAACGGTTTCATAGTGCTGGAAAATTTCAGTCTCGCTTAATTTGTAATACGAGAATGGTGAGAGCATGATCGCATTGGCCCCGATGTGATGGGCGTGCTGCGCGTATTTGACGGCCTGCTCGGTGGTAAGCTCAGCAATACCAATAATCACAGGAACTCTGCCTGCAACATGCTTAACAGTGTATTCAGCGACCTGTTTCCATTCTTCTTCACTCAGGTAGGCAGCCTCGCCGGCACTGCCCAGCGCAGCAATAGCATCTACTTCGGCTTCAAGCAGCACATCTATTACGCTACCGAGTTTATTGAGATCCAGCTGTTTATTATCCGGGCTAAATGGAGTTACCGGGTAGCCAATAATGCCTGATAAATTCATGTTTTACTCCTTAAATACAGTCTTGGTGGTTTTTAAGTGCCTGTCTGGCGTAGTAAGCAAAATTCACTTTGTTTCGCTTGTCGGACGATACCCAGTCGTGTGCTTCCTGGGCCAGATCATGAGGCAGGGGTTTAATTTGACCAGCAGACATTGCCAGGAGCTGCAGCTTTGCCGCTCGCTCGATCAAAATTGCCAGATTACAGGCCTCTTCAATTGTTTTACCGGTAACAAGTTGGCCATGGTGGGCAAGGAATACGGCTCGGTTGTTACCCAGCGCTTTTGAAATCAATATACCTTCTTCATTTCCAACAGGGACGCCCGGCCATTCCGCAACGAACGAGCAATCGTTGTATAAAGCGGCCGTGTCCATTTGGGAAATTATTAGTGGCACTTCCAGCATTGACAGTGCGGCCACGTGGGTCGGGTGGGTATGAATGATGCAGTTCACTTCTGGATGCTCTTTATAGATCCAGGTGTGGAAACGGTTAGCAGGATTGGGCATGCCTTGGCCAGCCAATAGTTCCAAGTCATGGTCTACTTCCACCAGGTTGTCAGCCGTGATTTCATCAAACCCCAGACCGAGTCGTTGGGTCAGAAAAGTATTGGGCTGGTCACTACGGCAGGTAATCTGGCCTGCCAGTCCTGAATCGTGGCCTTTATCGAACAGGATCCGGCATGTTAACGCGAGCTTTTCACGAACAGTCAGCTCTATGTCTTGAATACGCGCCTGCATATTGCTTTCCGCGATCTGCATTAGTTCCTGTTTTGTTTTGTCTGCAGTTTTCATGCGTTTTCTCCTCGGGGTTTTGACAGTGGCTGTACGATATGGTTAATCTGGACCATAAATAAGGCCCAGTTTTTTAAATTTATCTGGCCCAGAAGGATTGGTAGCATGTTAAGACCGTGGGAGACCCAGCTGTGGCTGGAAGACAGCTCAGGCAAAACTCTGCATTTGAAACTGTTGAACACGCTAACTGCGGATATCAAGGAAGGCCGGCTAGCGCCGGGCTGTATGTTGCCGGGATCCCGCTCTTTAGCTGAGCAACTGGGTGTTAACCGGAAAACAGTACAGCAGGTGTATGAAGAGCTGGAAGCTCAGGGATGGCTGGTGACACGGCCCAGGTCGGGTACATTTGTTTCTGAAACCCTTCCCGAACAAGGACTATCAGCGGCAGAGCAGTCTTTGGTCAACAGCACCGACAGAACCAAATCGGCCTCAGAGCTGGTTGAAATTCTCTATCAAGACGCGCTCGGTTCTTATAACGACATACCGGTGATAAACGATGGTATCCCAGACTCTCGTCTTATTCCTTATGAGCTGCTTGCGCGAACCTACCGACGGGTGTGTATCGATCTGAGCCGTCAGTCAAAACTGGGATATGGTGATCCTAAAGGGAGTATTGAATTACGGAAATCGATCGCGAAGATGTTATCCGGTGACCGTTTTATGAACTGTGCGGTAGAGCAGGTTTGTGTTGTAAGAGGGAGCCAGATGGCTATTTATCTTGCCTCTCGAGTTCTGGACTCTGGTAAGGGAGCCATCGTGATGGAGGACCTTTGCTATTTGCCTGCCAGAGCAGCATTTGAGTCAAATGGTTTTAAAATATTAAAATGCAGAATTGATGATAAAGGGCTGGATATAAGTCATTTGAAAGAGATATTGAATGAGCATGCGGTTGCAGCCATTTATGTTACTCCCCACCATCAGTATCCAACAACTGTCTGTCTGCCGATGGACAGAAGATTGATATTGTTGGAACTTTCCAAAGCATACAAATTCGCGATTTTGGAAGATGATTATGATCATGAGTTTCACTATGAAACGAACCCGATTCCTCCGTTAGCAAGTCTGCCAAACTCTGAGAATGTCGTGCATATAGGTTCGATGTCAAAGGTCTTTGCGCCTGGTTTAAGGCTTGGATATATGGCGGCTGATGCCCAGTTTATTGAGCGAGCCGCACAGGAAATTGTGCTTATCGACCGGCAGGGTAATCCAGTATCTGAGCTTGTTCTTTCAAACTTGATGGAGTCGGGGGAAGTCAAACGTCATATTAGAAAAACGCGAAAGGAATATGAAGAAAGACGTAACTTCGCTGCGGAAGAATTTTTCCGTTTTTTTGGAGACAAGGTTTCTTTTAAGCTTCCTACAGGCGGAATGGCTATGTGGATAGATATTTCTAAGCTTGTTGATGGGAGGGTGTTGGAGCGCCTGCCAGGTAAAGACTCAACACTGAGCACCGTTTACAACGATGCTCAGGTTGCCCCAACTCATTTAAGGTTCGGGTTCGGAGCCTTGAGTAAACCCGAGATTACACAGTCAGTAGAACAACTTTCAAGGGTATTACTTATTTCTGAATGAAGGTCACCAGAAAGACGACACTGGCGCAGGTAATCAGCACCAAGCCGAGGTTCTGTGCAACGCCAGCCAATGCCAGACCGCCGCCAATGAACAGATAATATATCAACCCGAACAGGGCACCGGCACTGCCTGCCTGCGATCGGTATTGGCTCAAGGCCATACTCAATACATTGGGTATCGCGATCCCGAATGCCATAACAATCAGGATCATGGGTGCGAGAAACCAGATCGTGTCCAATATGAGGAAAACAGTGACCGCTCCCAGCATCAGTAACACTGCGGCTCCTTGTAATAGCTTGTCTTGTGTGGTTTTCCTGGAAAGCAGGATTTTATTGATGTAGCTGCCTATCAATGAACCCAGGCCAAGTACAAGACCGCTATAGCCAAACTGATCGGGTGTAAGCCCCAAACCGGCGAAATGAAACCCGCCCAGCTGGTAGTAGGAAAACAGGACGATGTTATACAAACAGACCAACATCGCCGAACGCCATATTTGCAGATCCCGGAGCATACGCTGACTGAGGGTTGCCAGTTGCAAGACTTGCCTGTTTGTTTGGGTTTCCGGGAGCCCGGCAAGACTGCAGACGAATAGCCCCAGCGCCATGATAAACAGCGCTAAAAATACCATCTCGTGGCCTCCTGTCTGCACCAGTTGTCCGCCAGAGAACATGCCTATAACCGGGCTGATAGCCATTCCGACTCCCATCACACTGAACACTTTTCCCAGCTCTTCACCAGTGAAGGAATCACGCAGCATAGTCTGGGTCACAATGGAGCCGACCGCGATTCCAAATGCACTGCAGGCCCTGGCTGCCATCAGTATTGCGAAGTTTGCTGTCTGCATGGCAACCATGGCTGAAACACCGTAGATAAACAAACCTGTCAGCATGGCGGGGCGACGTCCCCACTTATCTGCCAATATGCCCCACACCGCCACCCCCATGGCGAAAGCTACAAAGTAAACCGATAACGTTTGTGATGCTGCCGGGTAAGACACTGAAAACGCCTGTGAGATCGAGCCTAAGGCCGGGCTGTAAATGGTTTCTACTATTTGCGGGAACATTAATAGAGCCAGCATCAGCCATAAGGGAGGCTTGGCTTGCATCTTTTATCCTTAATCATGA
The DNA here is from genome assembly GCF_002245495.1 of Oceanimonas baumannii. Classification (GTDB taxonomy): domain Bacteria; phylum Pseudomonadota; class Gammaproteobacteria; order Enterobacterales; family Aeromonadaceae; genus Oceanimonas; species Oceanimonas baumannii. The sequence continues at coordinate 194,883 of NZ_NQJF01000008.1, read as the reverse complement.
ATTGACGTGGCCCACAGTGTAAACTCGTGACTCAAAGGTAAGTTAACGACATAAAGACAATAAACATCAAGATCAGGACACCATGGCGATTATTGAGCAGGATACAGAGTTTGATGCGGATGTATTTTCAGCGAGCGTCATTGGCATAGCAGCTGATGTCGGCCAACATGATTCAGGGGTCCACCGTCACAACAAGGGGCAATTGCTTTATGCGCCTCAGGGCTGCATGAATTTTGCACTGGACAACGCCCTCTGTATTTTACCGCCGACGAAAGCTGTGTGGATCCCGCCTCAAACCCGGCATCGTGCAATAATGACCAATGTCGTTGCCTATCGTTCTTTGTATTTCGATTGTGCGCAGTTCAGCACTCCTGCAGAGATCCGAATAATTGAGGTTAATGCTCTGTTAAAAGCGCTGATCGACAAAATGGCGCTATGGCCATGGGACAAGCCAGAAGAGGAAATGGCCAATAGCTGTGCGCTGTTTTGGGAAGAATTTTATACCGCCAGGTGCTATTCATTTCAGTTGCCGTTACCGTTGGATCTCAGGTTGAGAAGATTCCGCCAGCAACTTCTAAGTGAGAGGTTTCTCGCTCCGGATATAGGTACGGTAGCAAGTACTATCGGCGTCAGCCCTAAAACCGTGACCAGGCTGTTCAAGGCTGAAACGGGCATGTCTTACCAGGACTGGCGCCAGCAATGGCGCCTGCTGAAAGCCATTGAGCTTTTGTCGAGCGCCATGCAGGTCAGCGCAGTGGCCTACAGCTTGGGGTTTTCTTCAGACAGTGCTTTCATTGCGTTTTTTAAAAAGCAGACAGGGAAAACACCAACGAATTTTGTGAACTCAGCGGTAAAATGAACCTCCGAGGTTTTATTCATTCCGAACTGCTATGGTATTTGCAGCCCGGACATCCCACGCTGGCCTATTTTTACCAGCGCAGAACCGTTTAGAGCTCAGGCCGGATTAAGGCTGCAGAGGATGTTTATCCAGAATGGAGCGGAACCAGCTATACATGGGAGTCGCCGCCGCATTGTCCTGATTCGGTGCCTCCCGGCCCAGGCGCAGATCCTGACGATTGATAGTGCGCATTTCGACGCTGAAGCGAGTGGCGTTTGTAACGTTAGTCACACTGGCGTGAAGGTGGGCGCTGGAAAAATTCAGGATATCACCGGGCTGCAATACCACTTTAACCACGTCGGATTCATCAACGGCTTCGGTCGGGTGAGGAGCGGAAGGGTAGTCGACCTGCCGCTCTGTCGGTGTCCGGTTGCGGGTTGCCAGATACTCTGCAAAACTCCAAGTCGCTGTATTATTGGCCAGTGCATGATTCCAGTAATGTGGATAAAAGGCGATGGTGCGTTGTTCTTCCAGCGGGTAGAGCGGTGCCCACCAGTTTATCTGACTTTGAATATTACTGCCCCAGGTATCCCGGTGATGACCGATGGCGGCCCGCAGCGCTCCTTGATGCTGAGCGGAGTAGGGCACTACCCGCATTGGAAAATGATCGTAGTAGGTTTGCTTCAGGTCGACGCCACATTCCTTCAGGGCGCGAAAGAACATCGTTTTGGGAACGTCGCTGGTACGAAACGCTGTCTGCACTGTTCCTGTTCGTTCAATAAACGCCTCTCCGGATAAATATTGCTGCGCCGTTGTCGGATCTCGTCCATCCAGAGCCGCTCGCAGACGCTGATCACTGTAGGTGACTAATTCGGTCATGGCGGAAATATTCCGGTAGATCAGCAAATCGCCACAGAATAGCCGTTCGGCACGCTCCTTATCCGAAATGGGTTGATCTAGATGATAAATATTCATAGGGGTGCTTCCTGCATATTTTATTGTGAATAATCCATGCTCAAATGCTGATATTAAGCCTTCGTCGTTAACAGGAATACAGCAACAGATCAGGAAAAAAAACGGGAACAGTTCAGGCCATCATGCTCCTTATCCGAAATCTGCTCGCCACATGGTTTCATCGGGCAACAAAGTGTGCTGCCCCTGCCGCCACCCTGTTGTGGAGCTGGCGTAGATCATGAAATATGGCACCTTGGTTAAAACGAGAATTATTACCACCTCCATTGACTGTCGGTCGGTCGAAGGTTACCATCCTCGCCATTACTTCATCTGATGTCTCTGTTGAGGACGAACATGGGTCAGTTTTTATCGCTACATTTCCGGACATGTCCGGAATCATTACGGTGCCGGTTTCCTGCACCCCTGGTGTCTTCCTGCACGGTGGTTGCAGCTTCATTGCTGTTTGCCAATAGCACTTCCGCTCAGGCAGAGCAAGTGTCAAAGGATACATTTCAGGAACAAGAAGTAGCCGAGTCGGCCAATATGCAGACACTGCCGGCGGTAACCGTGACTGCAGACAGAGCATTGGATATGGGCAATGGAGCGGTCCGCGGTTACGTTGCCGAGCAGTCGGGCATCGGCACAAAGACCGACACCTCGATTCTGGAAACTCCGCAATCTATTTCGGTTATTACCCGGCAGCAGATGGACATGCAGCAGCCTGGCAGCAGCAGTGCCGCGCTACGTTACACCGCCGGGGCGACCAGTGAAAAATATGGAGGTAATGGCAGTTATCTCGATATGACCCGGATCCGTGGGGTCGATGCCGATTACTATCTGGATGGTCTGCGGATTATCGGTAATCCGGGCAGCTGGTTGCCGCAGGTGGATGCCTATTCCCTGGAGCGGATCGAGGTGCTGCGTGGCCCGGCATCGGCCATTTACGGGCAGGGCACGGGCGGCGGTATCGTGAACCAGGTCAGCCGCAAACCGCAGGAGGACGCACAGCATGAGGTGAGCCTGCAGTTCGGCAACTTTAATCGCAAGCATATTGGTCTGGATAGCACCGGTGCACTCAATGACGACGGCTCACTGCTATATCGTTTTACCGCCAGCGGGCTGGATACCGAGGGACAGATCGAAGACGTGCGTCACCAGCGGCTCTATCTTTCCCCTTCATTTACCTGGCGACCAAATTCATCTTTGTCGTGGACGGTGCTGGCGACGCACTCCCGCGAGCCTGAATTGCCTAACTACAACAGTCTGCCGGCTGCTGTGCTGGGGCTGGATAACAGTCCTTATCCGCAGATTGATCGAGAACGAAATTTCACGGACATGAATTTTGCCAACTCTTCTCGCAAGCAAAACTCCCTGAGCTCGCTCTTCGATTATGATTTTGGCAACGGGTGGATGTTTTCCAGTAATGCACGGTACATGTATGTGCAATCGGATCTGCAGCGTGGCGTTGTCTATGGTTACCAGGAGGTCAACGGACTGCCACAGCTACGCGGGTATTACGAACTGACACCGGCCAAGGTGAATACGTTCAGCATGGACAATCACCTGCGTGGTGATCTGGAGTGGGGAGCGACCACGCACACCATACTGGCGGGGGTCGATTACACCAGGGGAACGCTGAAAAATGCGTTATATAGTGTAGGCCCTTTGCTATTCGACCCTTATGGCTCTGAATATCGTCCGGACATTACACCTGATTTTACCGCCAGCCGTGAGGCCCCCTGGAAGGTCCGGCAGAAGTTTACACGTACTGGCGTCTATCTTCAGGATCAGATTGCCTACGACCGCTGGCGCCTGACACTCAGTGTGCGGCATGACTGGTCAGAAACGGATGATGAGACCCACAGCTATTCTCCAACAGCGCGAGTACACCAGCAGAATGATAAAAAGTGGAGTGGCCGGGCGGGCTTGAGTTACCAGTTCGACACAGATCTGGCACCTTATGTCAGTTATGCCACATCCTTTGATCCCCTGTTGGGCACGGATTACAAGGGGGATGCGTTCGTCCCGGTTGAGTCCAGGCAAACCGAGGTCGGCATCAAATACCAGCCCGAGGGTTCCGGTATGTTGTTGAGTGCTGCCGTGTTTGAACTGGAACAGACCAACGTGAAAACCAGTGATGCCAATCATCTGGGGTTTAACACTCAGGCGGGAAAGGTGCGTACCCGTGGTGTCGATTTACAGGCAACAGCCGCGCTGACCCCCAATCTCAATGTGATGGCTAACTACACCTACCTCGACAATGAACTGGTCAAGGATGCTTCCTACCAAGGGAAAAGCCTGACCCAAACGCCTGCGCACAGCGGCTCTCTCTGGATGGATTACCGGTTTGATCAACGTCCACTCTCAGGTTTGCAGATCGGCGGCGGCATACGCTATCTCGGCAAGTCCTTTGGTGATCCCAGCAATGATTTTGAGGTGCCGTCGGCAACCCTCATGGATCTGGCGTTGACCTACCCGCTGGACGCGCTTTCCGCTGATCTGAGCGGAGCGTCACTGGCGTTGAATGTGAGCAACCTGACGAACAAAGAGTATGTCGCCAGCTGCACCTCACGCCTGTATTGCTTTGTAGGCCAGGACCGGACGATGACTGCAACGCTGAGCTATCGGTGGTGATGTCCGTGCTCGATAAAATGTGCTCTCGGCGCGGGGTGCTGAAAGGCCTGCTGGCAGGAGGCGTGATGGTCACGGCACCTTGCCTGCATGCCGGAACTCGCTCACCAGTCACACTGACGGACATTGCTGAGCGTCAGGTGTACTTTGACCGGCCGATATCGCGTCTGCTGCTGGGAGACGGAACACTGGCTTACGTGATGGCGTTGCTGAAACCCGAAGATCCGTTCGGTGATGTGATTGGCTGGGGTGATAACTTCCGGGCGGCGGACCTTGACGGCTATCAGGCTTATCGGGACCGGTTTCCGGATATTGATAATATCCCCTCCTTCTCGGGCAGAACGGTGGATGCCATCGACAGCGAGTTTGCGCTCTCGCTGGAGCCGGATGTGGTTGTCATGAACCTGAGCTCCAGGCCGGCGGTTGAGTCGTCGGGGCTGATGCATGCGCTGGCTCAGGTGGGTATTCCCATGGTTTTCGTGGATTTCCGCACTCGGATTTTCGGTAACACGGCCCGTAGTATTCATCTGCTCGGGGATCTGCTGGGTCAGCAGGCGCGTGCCGTTGAGTTTCTGCATTTCAGGCAGGAGCAGATCAGCCGGGTGACGGAGCCGCTGAAACACCTCCGGACGAAGCCGAGTGTCATGATAGAGCGTGCGGCAGGGCTGTATGACGACTGCTGTCTGACCTACGGGGATGGCAACTTCGGTGAGCTGGTTACGGCGGCCGGGGGCGAAAACCTGGGAACCCGGTTTCTGCATGGGATGTTTGGCACCCTGCATCCGGAGCAGGTCATTGAGTCCGATCCGGATGTGGTGCTGGTAACCGGGGCCAACTGGTCACTGTATTCTCCTCTGGGGGACTGGGTTGGTCTGGGGCCTGGTGCCGATCTGGCGCAGGGGCAACAAAGCCTTAAACGGCTGATGGCACGTCCGGCCTATCGGCTGCTGTCAGCGGTGAAGACCGGCAGGGTTCACGCGATCTGGCATCCCTTTTACGACAATCCCTATCATTTTATTGCGCTGCAGCGCATCGCGAAGTGGTTGCACCCCGAGCTGTTTGCTGCGCTCGATCCGGAGGCGACCTTTGCCGAGCTGCATGAACGCTTTCTTCCCGTTTCCTATCAGCCCGGCTACTGGCTTAGCCTGGATGGAGAAATCTCATGACGGAATCAGTCATTACCGGGTCGGCCATGTCCGGACGTGGCCGGCGTCTTTATCTTGAGCTGGCACAGCGGCGCTTGCGCATACTGGCGGGTATCAGCCTGTTGACCCTGGTGTGCTTTGTTGCCGATCTGGCCGTTGGTCAGGCCCGCTATACCTCCGCCGAGGTGCTTTCAGCGCTGTGGGATCCGGCTGTTCCGCTCGCGGTGCAGGTCATTCTTTGGGATATCCGCTTGCCGGTTGCGCTGACCGCGCTGGTAGTGGGAGCCAGTCTGTCAGTGGCAGGGGTGCAAATGCAGACGGTGTTGGGTAACCCGCTGGCCAGTCCGTTTACTCTGGGCCTGTCCGCGGCAGCCAGCTTTGGTGCTGCGCTGGGGATGATTCTGGGGGTGACCATTCTGCCGGCATCGGCCGTGGCTTTTGCCATTCCGGCCAACGCCTTTCTGGTCTCGATGCTGGCCGCGCTGGTGATTTACCGTCTGAGCCAGAAACGCGGTATTACCACGGAAATGATTGTACTGCTCGGCACCACGCTGGTCTTTACGTTTACTGCCTTGCTGGAGGCGCTACAGTATGTCGCCCCCAATCAGGCGTTGTCCGCCGTGGTGTTCTGGATGATGGGCAGCTTGTCGCGTACCGACTGGCCCCAGCTGGCCATTCTGAGTGTCATCCTGCTGTTCGTGTCGCTGGTGTTCGCGCGTCAGGCCTGGGCCTTCACGGCGCTGCGCCTGGGTGATGCCCGGGCGACGAGTCTGGGTGTTGCCGTGGGCCGGTTAAGGCTGCAGGGCATTCTGCTGGGCAGTTTGCTGGCGTCGGTGTGCGTGTCGTTTGTCGGTACGATCGGGTTCGTTGGCCTGGTGGCCCCTCACATCGCACGGATGCTGGTAGGGGAAGATCAGCGCTTCCTGCTGCCTGCCTCTGCGCTGTGTGGTGCCTGTATGCTGTCTGCCGCGTCGGTGCTGAGCAAGACGCTGGTTGAGGGGCAGGCCTTGCCTATCGGGATTGTGACGTCGCTGGTCGGTGTGCCGATGTTTTTTGTTCTGATTTTGCGTTCGAGGAAGCTGTGATGGAATTACTCAAAGTATCAGGGGTATCCGTGGCGTTCGATAACCGCATGATCTTGCAAAACCTGGAATTTGGTCCGCTGTATGCCGGTACGGTGACCGCCCTGTTGGGCTCCAATGCGGCAGGGAAATCCACGTTGTTGCGCCGGATGGCCGGTGAGCTGGGTGGTAAGGGCAAGGTCGAGGTGGCCGGGCAAGTGGTTGAGTCCTGGCCGGTCTGCCATTGCAACCGGCCGGGCCATGTCCCTCAGGATATTTCGATGAGATCGTCTTTGCGGGTTTTCGAAGCCGTGTTGCTGGCAAGCAAACAGGGCAGTGGCTGGGTGGTGGATGATGAGGAGATGGATGCGGTTACCCGTATGTTGCAGACGCTGGGTATTCAGGCGCTGGCAGATCGCGAACTGTCAGCCCTGAGCGGAGGCCAGCGACAACTGGTGTCCATTGCCCAGGCGTTGGTGCGGGAGCCCCGGGTGCTGCTGCTGGATGAGCCGACCAGTGCCCTTGATTTACAAAATCAGTTTGAAGTGCTGGAGTTGCTGTGCCGGCTGGCACGTGAGCGAGCCATGTGTGTGGTGCTGGCGGTGCATGATATCAACCATGCTCTGCGTTTCACGGATCATGTGGTTGTGCTGCATCAGGGGCGGGTGGAGGCGGCCGGTCCGCCGCTGGAGGTACTGACCCCGGCGTTGCTGGAAAAAGTGTATGGTGTACGGACACGTCTGGAGCATTGCTCACAGGGGGAACCGTTTCTGGTGGTGGAACAATCGGTCAGAGCCGGCGAGGCGCAGCCCGTTACGATGGGGGAGGCAAGATGAGCAGAATGGGAGAGCGGTTAATTTTGTTGGCCATGCCCAGTATTCATGCAGGTGCATGGCGCTACCCCGGCGCGGATCCCGGCTTCCAGGCCAGCTTCGAGCAGATGGCATGGTTTGCCCGGACACTGGAGCAAGGATGTTTTGACGGGTTGTTCCTGCCCGATACCCTGGCAGCCCGGGCCGCACCGATAGAGACACTGGTGCGGGGGCACAGCATTGTCACGCTTGATCCGCTGACGCTGCTGCCTGCGCTGGCGGCAGTAACACAGCATATCGGTCTGATCGGCACGGCCAGCACGACCTATAACGAGCCTTACATGCTGGCGCGTCGGCTGGCGTCACTTGATGTGATCAGTGGCGGCAGGGCGGGCTGGAATCTGGTGACGTCCAGCAATCCCAACGAAGCGGCGAATTTCGGTGCCGAACAGCATATGGAGCACGGTGCCCGTTACCGGCGGGCGCGGGAGTTTTGTACGGTGATGGACGGCTTGTGGGAAAGCTGGGATCAGGACGCTTTCTGTCGGGATGCCGACAGCGGTCTTTATTTTGACGCTGAAAAAATGCATGTGCTTGATCATCATGGCCCCCACTTTTCCGTGCGTGGTCCGCTGAATGTGGAACGGCCCGTTCAGTCACGACCGGTGGTGGTGCAGGCCGGTGCGTCGGAGGCGGGGCGGCAGATTGCAGCCGAAACTGCCGAGGTGATTTTCACCTATCAGACGGATAAAGAATCGGCCCAGCAGTTTTATGCCGAAATGCAGTGCCGGGCCCGTGCGGCAGGCCGCCAACAAGCCTTGAAAATCATTCCGGCGGTATTTGTGGTGTGGGGGGAGACGCTGGCGCAGGCACAGGAGAAAAGACGCCGGCTGGACCTACTGGTGGATGATGCGAGCAGCCTGGCCACGCTGTCCATTGCCCTTGGCCATGATATTTCTCACTATGATCCGCACGGACCGCTGCCTGATATTCCCGAAAGCAATGCCAGTAAAAGTGGTCGTGAGCGGGTGATCCGGCTCGCCCGCAGCGAGGATCTGAGCATCATCGCGTTGGCTCGTCGCATCTGTGGCTATCAGGGGCTGGAAATGGTTGGCACGGCTGAGATGATCGCGGATCAGATGCAGCTATGGCTTGAGTGCGGTGCGGCGGATGGATTTAACATCATGTTTTCCCACTTACCGGGAGGGGCAACCGAATTCGTGGCGCAGGTTGTGCCCGAACTGCAACAGCGAGGTTTGCTCAGGCTGCAGTATGAAGGCAACACGTTCCGAGACAACCTGGGGCTGAGAACGCCCGGGCCCGGCTATTCACGCGGTTAACGTGACTGGCCAGAGGCCGGTTTTGTCAGCATGTGCAGACAGGCATCCGCCACGCTATCGGCAAAGGGCGTGCAGTTGTTTGTCTGTGCAGCGATAACGTCGTCCGTGGCACCATGAACGCCGGAATAAATAAGGAGTGCCACAACTCTCGGGTGTTCCGGCGCCCAGAGCCCCGCAGAGATCCCCCCTTCGATAATGCCCAGTAATTGCTTCAGAATGGCATTCTTGTCCTGGTTGGACCGATCATGATGGTGGTGATTGGTATAAACGATGTCGTGTATCCGGTAAGTATCAACGTAGGTTTCCACATTAGCCCGGATCCAGGTGCGCAGCCGGCCGGCCCAGTCGTCTTCAGCACAGGATCCGACGGCTTGTTCCACCCGGGCAAGGAAATGCTCGGTGTAGCGACTGCCAAGCGCTGCCAGCATTTCATTCTTGGACGGGAAATAATGGTAGAAGGTACCTTTGGCCACGTCTGCTGCGTCGACAATGTCGCTGATGGTTGTCGCGTCGACGCCTTTTTCGAGAAACAGTGCTTCCGCTGCGTTCATTAACTCATTAAGCCGAACATCAGCAGGCTTGGTGCGAGGCCGGTGGTTGGCTGGGCTCTTGGTGCCAGAGGGTTTTGCTTGCATCACATTTTCTCAAGTGTCGATAAAACCCTTAAGTGTAAAGGGAAGAGTGCTGAGTGTCTTTAGAGAATCCATGTCAGTGTACCTGTCCCCTTTCTACTATCGGGGACAGGTACATAAGCCGGGTCAGTGATTAAAACCATTATGCCGAATACGCGTCTCAGTAAGACTGGCTGTGTACCCCTTTGACCGCCCTGCCGGAGGGATCGGCCATGTTTTTCCATTGTTCGTCCCATTCCAGTGCGGTGGGAGTCGAGCAGGCGACCGAGGGGCCGCAGGGTACGCATTCAGCGGCGGAGTCTTGAGGGAAGTGGCCTTCAAAAATGGCCCGGTAGTAATAGGCTTCCTTGCTGGTAGGGGTGTTAAGCGGAAAGCGAAATGCCGCCGTGGCCATCATCTGATCGGTGACTTCTTCTTCCACCAATGCCTTCAGGCTGTCTATCCAGGAATAACCCACACCGTCGGAGAACTGCTCTTTCTGACGCCAGGCCACTTCACGGGGGAGCAAGTCTGCAAAGGCTTCGCGCAAGATGTGCTTTTCCATCCTGCCGTTCACGCACATCTTGTCGGCCGGGTTGAGACGCATGGCCACATCCATGAACGCTTTGTCGAGAAAGGGAACTCTGGCCTCGATTCCCCAGGCCGCCATGGACTTGTTGGCACGCAGGCAGTCAAACATGTGTAGCGCTTGGAGCTTGCGTACGGTTTCTTCGTGAAAGGCCTGGGCGTCCGGAGCCTTGTGAAAATACAGATAGCCACCAAAGATCTCGTCGGCACCCTCACCGGAGAGCACCATTTTAATGCCCATGGCTTTAATGCGCCGGGCCATCAAATACATGGGGGTGGAGGCCCGCACCGTGGTGACGTCATAAGTTTCCAGGTGATAGATCACCTCGCGCAGGGCATCGAGTCCTTCCTGCACCGTATAGTGCAGCTCGTGATGCACGGTGCCAAGCTGGTCTGCCACCTTGCGGGCGGCAATCAGGTCTGGTGCGCCTTCCAGGCCAATGGCAAAAGAGTGCAGTCGGGGCCACCATGCCTCGCTGTTGCCATCGTCCTCAATGCGTTTGTCGGCATAGAGTTTGGCAATGGCCGAGACGATGGAAGAGTCGAGTCCGCCGGAAAGCAGCACACCGTAGGGAACATCACACATCAGCTGGCGCTTTACGGCGGCCATCAGGGCTTCACGCAGTTCACTCACGCTGGAGGTGTTGTCTTTTACTGCATTGTATTCTTCCCAGTCGCGCTGGTAATAGCGGCGGATCTGGCCTTCCTTGCTGTAGAGCAGATGCCCGGGCGGAAATTCGCTGATGGTTTTGCATACCGGGGTCAGCGCTTTCATTTCGGAGGCCACATAGAAGTTACCTGCTTCATCATGGCCGGTGTAAAGCGGAATAATACCCATATGGTCCCGGCCAATCAGGTAGGCGTCGTTTTCCTCGTCATAAAGAACAAAGGCAAAGATACCGTTAAGATCATCGAGAAATTCCGGTCCTTTTTCCTGATAGAGGCCGAGGATGACCTCACAGTCGGAATGGGTCTGAGGCTGATAACCGCAGGTAAGGCCTGCTTCCAGCTCCTTGTGGTTGTAGATTTCCCCGTTCACCGCCAGGGCATGGGTACCGGCGGGGTTGAGCAGGGGCTGGGCACCGCTGTCCAGTCCAACAATGGCCAGACGTTCATGTACCAGAATGGCGTTGTCATGACTGTAAATACCCGACCAGTCGGGGCCGCGGTGGCGCAGCAGTCGGGAGAGCTCCAGCGCCCGGGTGCGCAGGGCGGCAGGATCAGACTTAAGTTCCAGAATACCGAAAATCGAGCACATGGCGTTATCCTTAACCAGAAAGATAGAATGTTTTCAGATTGGCAAAAGATGAAGGAACTGGAAAGTAAAACCCATAAAAAACCAGAAAAAATCATTTTCTGGTTTTAATTCATTAAAAAAATAGCATTATTTTTGATGGTTGATCAAAGTTGTCTGTGCCGAAGGGACTACAGCCTGAGTGCCGGCGTGATGGGATCGTCCACCCGGAACCAGCCGGCAATACTGAGCCGGGCTCGATTTGCCGGCAATACTTCGTGCGGAAACCGCTCCGATAAAAAGCACACCAGGGTGCCACCTGCGGGCATGATCCGCTGTACAGGCGTCTTGCTCTTGTCACCATATACCAGTAGCTCGCCACCGTGTTCCGGCTGCCAGTGGTCGTTAAGATAGAGTACTGTGGTCAGCCGGCGGTTGCTGCGACCGCGAAAGGCGTCCAGGTGTTTTTTATAAAAGTCACCCTGGTCATAGCGGGCGTAGTGACATTCATAATCCTTAAGTCCCATAAACAGGTGGCGGTTTAGCTGTTGCTGCAAATCCGCCATCTGTGTCATATAGGCCTGCTGGGGCGCTGTTGAGCCGTCCAGCCAGCGGGTTTTGTCGGTGCGAATGCGTTCGTTATTGTGATTGGCCTGTTCCCGTCCGATACCTGCCGGTGTGATTTGCCAGTCGGGCAGGCTGACAAAGTCATGGCGTAGCGCTGCAATCTGAGCAGTATTGAGAAAGTCAGGAAAAATGCCGATGCCGGGGCCGGCAATGGCGCCAATAATATCGTCGTGAACCAAATTGGTGTGTGCTGCGCTGGTCAATAGCAAACCCTCCTGTGGGATGCTTATGTACACCGTCAGCAGTGCGGGGAACAGCGAGAAATTTTTCCGGTCAGCAGGAATTAAATTACGACTGGAGCCAAATGAGTGGCTAAGGAACAACGAAAAAACCCCGCACATTGCTGCGCGGGGTTTTAAAATCTGGCGGTGAGGGAGGGATTCGAACCCTCGATACGTTTCCGTATACACACTTTCCAGGCGTGCTCCTTCAGCCACTCGGACACCTCACCAAATTTTTGTTGCGGTTTTATTGGGGAGTGTTCGCTTCACTCCGTGGTGTTCCCTTGGGAACGGGGCGTAATGTACTGACAGAGGCGGGCGGGTTCAAGTCTTTTTATGCATTTGCTGCCCGACTGCCTTTTTACTGTTCAGTCTGCCGGCTTAATGCACAGCCGTCGGTACTTTTTGTGGTTCGTCCTGCATCAGATAGCCCAGTTCACCGAGCTCCTGGACCAGCTGGTGTGTCGCCATCATGGTTTGCTGCACAATCCATTGAAACTGATGTTGCTCGATGCCGGCCTGGGTGTGCAGGTACTCCGCCACAATCAGACGGGGCAGGTTGTCGTCTACGATGTCGATAAATACCTTCAGACTGGGGTAGTTCATGTTCAGTCTGCCCAGATCGGCCATTAACATCAGCAGTGCTGTAGGGCGAATTTCCACTTCAGTCGTAATAATGGCATCTTCGTGCTCTACAAACAGCCGGCTTTCCAGGATGCCGTCCAGCCCCTGCAGTTCGGCAAGGTGAATGCCATGGCAGTTTTCGCAAATGTAATGATCAATGTGGCCGGCCACCAGCCAACGCATGGCAATTTCTGCTGTTAACACGTGATATCCCGATAAAAATAACGCTGAAGGGGCGATATTGTAAACCAAAGCGGTGGCAGCGCAAACCAATGCACAAATGCCAAGGCTGGTTGCTTTTTATGCAAAAAACGGGAAAGCTGCGTCAGGGGGCCGGTGAACGGCTGTGCAACAAAAAGGTTTATAAAATGAAGATATTACTGGCAGCGGTAGATCTGCAGAAAGGCTCTGAACAGGTGATTGAACGGGCGGCCATGCTGGCCGTAGAGCTTAAGGCCCGTTTGCACCTGGTGCATGTGATTGATGAGGCCATGGTGCTATATGAACCCATGGTGGAAATCTCGGTGCGCCGGCGGTTGCAGCAGGGGGCCGTGCAGGCTCTGGAGCAGCTGGTCAGCAGCCTGCCTTCGGAACAAAGAGCACATATTGAACCGCATGTGATCCTGGGTAAACCCTCTCAGGCCCTGGCACACAAAGCCATAGAGATCGGTGCCGACTTAATTATCGCCGGCCCGCAACATCAGGAGCCGGTGCAGGAGCTGTTTCTGGGAACCACGGTGGAACGGTTGCTGCGCCATTGCACCATGCCGGTGCTGGTGGTGAATGGCAGCGGTCCGCAGCCATACCGGCAGCTGGTGGCGGCCACGGACTTTTCCCGCAGCTCTCATCATGCCCTGCGGGCAGGACTGGCGCTGGCCCCCCAGGCCAGGGTGAGCCTGGTACATGTGTTTGAACCCCCGGTGTTACTGGGGTTTTTGCGTCAGGAAAATGTGCACCCTGACAGCATGATGGCGCATCAGCGTACCCGTATAGAGCAGGAGGTACGGGAAGAAATGTCGCATTTTATTGCCGAAGACGAGCACCATCGTATCGACACCCGCATTGTTTCGGGGGAAGTGAAAAAAGCGATTACCGCTGTGGTGGAAGAAAGCCAGGCGCAGCTGCTGGTGCTGGGCTATCATGGCCGGCAGGGCATCAGCCGGTTGCTGGTGGGCAATCTGGCCATGAGCTTTTTAAGTGCGCCTCCCTGTGATGTGCTGGTAGCGCGTTAGTTGCCTGCTGGTTAATTCCTGAACAAGCCTTTGAACTTTGCTGCAGCCGCCGGTATCCTTGGCGGCCTCTGGCGTTTTGCCTTTCCCTCTTCATTATCAATAGCGAGTCTGTTTCTTTGATTTCCACTAACAACATCACCATGCAGTTCGGCGCCAAGCCGCTATTTGAAAATATTTCCGTCAAGTTTGGCGATGGAAACCGTTATGGTCTTATCGGTGCCAACGGTTGTGGTAAATCCACCTTTATGAAAATTCTGGGGGGGGATCTGGAGCCCAGCGCCGGCAACGTGAGCCTGGATGTTAACGAGCGCATCGGTAAGCTGCGTCAGGATCAGTTCGCCTATGAGAACGAAAGGGTGCTGGACGTGGTGATGATGGGCCATGCAGAGCTGTGGGCTGCCATGCACGAACGTGACAGTATTTACGCCAACCTTGAAGCGAGCGACGAAGATTATATGCGTGCCGCCGAGCTGGAAGGCCTGGTGGCCGAATATGACGGTTACACCGCGGAGGCCCGTGCCGGCGAGTTGCTGCTGGGCGTGGGTATTCCGCTGGAGCAGCATCAGGGCCCAATGAGCGAAGTGGCGCCGGGCTGGAAGCTGCGGGTTCTGCTGGCGCAGGCGCTGTTTTCCGATCCCGATGTGCTGCTGCTCGACGAACCCACCAACAACCTGGATATCGATACCATTCGCTGGCTGGAAGGCGCACTGAACGAGCGCAACAGCACCATGATCATCATTTCTCACGATCGCCATTTTCTGAACAGTGTGTGTACTCATATGGCGGATCTGGATTACGGCGAGCTCCGGGTCTATCCGGGCAATTACGACGAGTATATGCTGGCTGCTACTCAGGCCCGGGAGCGGCTGCTGTCCGACAACGCCAAGAAAAAGGCGCAAATTGCTGAGCTGCAAAGCTTTGTGTCCCGCTTTAGCGCGAATGCGTCCAAGGCGCGTCAGGCGACCTCCCGTGCCAAGCAGATCGACAAAATCAAGCTGGAAGAGGTCAAGGCATCCAGTCGCCAGAACCCGTTTATTCGTTTTGAGCAGGACAAGAAGCTCTACCGCAACATTCTCGAAGTGGAAGGCCTGGCCAAGGGCTATGGTGAGGAACCGCTGTTTAAAAACCTCAGCATGCTGGTAGAAGTGGGTGAGCGCATCGCCATTCTGGGTACCAACGGCATTGGTAAATCCACCCTGGTGAAAACCCTGGTGGGTGAGCTGCCGGCAGACAGCGGCAGTATTAAATGGTCGGAAAATGCCAGCATTGGTTATTACGCCCAGGATCATGCCGTTGATTTCGACACCGAGCTCACTGTGTTTGAATGGATGAGCCAGTGGCAGCAGGAAGGCGACGACGAGCAGACCGTGCGCTCGGTGCTGGGCCGGCTGCTGTTCAGTCAGGACGACATCAAGAAAAAGGTGGGCGTGCTGTCGGGCGGTGAACAGGGGCGTATGCTGTTTGGTAAACTGATGATGCACAAGCCCAATATTCTGGTGATGGATGAACCCACCAACCACCTGGATATGGAATCCATCGAGTCACTGAATATGGCGCTGGAAATGTACCCGGGGACCCTGATCTTCGTGTCACATGACCGGGAATTCGTGTCATCGCTGGCCACCCGTATTCTGGAGCTGAGTGAAAGCGGCATCCGTGACTTCAGCGGCAGCTACGATGACTACCTGCGTGAGCAGGGCGTGTTCTGATTTTTCATTCCTGTATTTCTATTTTGTCACTCCCGCGGAAGCGGGAGTCCAGTGCAATGTGCCATGGATCTCTGCCTTCGCGGAGATGACGATGGTTGAGTTGCGGAGATGACGATAGCTGAGTTACAGAGATACAAAAAAACGCCGGGCATTGCCCGGCGTTTTTTATTCATGCGGCAAGAATGGTATCAGCGCAGGATCAGCATCGGCTTGTGAGACTCCTGCAGTATCAGGTTGGTAATGCTGCCCAGCAGCCACAGGCGGATACGGGAATGGCCATAGGCCCCCATTACCATCACATCCATGTTCTGTTTTTCCTGGTAGGCCAGCAGGTTTTTCTTCACTTCTCCCTGCAGCAGTGCAGCGGTGGCCTGATGGCCGTTGTCTTCCAGTAACTGTCGTGCTGCTTCCAGCTGGAGCTGCTTTTCTTCGCTGGGGCCGGCAACCATCACCAGGTGGCATTCCAGACCCTTGAACAAGGGGGATTTGGCAATATAGTCCACGCACTTGCGGGTGGTGTCACTGCCATCAAAGGCAATCATGACCCGTTGGGGAGGGCGGAAGTCGCCATCGGTCAGCAGCAGCGGCTTGTCAGTGGTCCGGATCACCTGCTCCACATGGCTGCCCAGGCGCTCGGGGTTATCGTCTTCATTATTGCCACGACGGCCCAGTACCACCAGATCTGCATAGTCATCATATTGCGCCAGTACGTCGGTGAGCCGTCCCTCACGTGAAATGGTGCGTGGGGCAGGATATCCCGCCTGTGTGATATGCGCGCTGGCCTGCTCCAGCAGTACCTGGCTCTGGGTTCTGACAAGCTCAGCCCGTTTTTTGTCGAGATCGGCAAGTTCGGCATGGATCTTGTCCTGAGCACTGAGGCTGGTAGCGGCGCCCATGTTGTAGAGCAGAGTCGGCTCTGGCTTGTGCCTGACATTCAGCAGCACCAGAGAGGCGGAAAGTTGTTGGGCAGCCCAGGCCGCATAGTCGCTGACACAGGCGGTGTATTTTGAACCGTCGATACCAGCCAGTACATTGATGCTCATATTTTTCATCCTGATAAATAATTGATACAAAATGAATTTCGGGGGCTTATTGGCCGCACTGTAGCACAGTTTTTTGTTGGTTAAAGAAGTGATGGGCATGACTGTCACATTTATTGATACAGAACAAAACGACCTGAACTTAGCGTCATTTAGTTAAAAATATTATGTAAAAAAACGTAATAAAACTGATCATGGACATGTCGAATAAAGTAGCCGACAGGTTTTCTTTCGGCCGCGGAGCAGTACCTCCGCATAGCTGAAGCGATACATATCAGCTGGCTTCGGCTTTATATAAGGAGAATATCCATGAAAACCGTCATGTCCTTAATGGTTGCCGCCGTGTTTGCCCTTGGCATGGTGCCGCTTTCTTCATCCGCCGCAACTGCGACTCAGCCTGCTTTTGATGTGCCCTTGCAAGTAGGAGATGGTGCAGATAACCGGCAGTGCAAAATGCTTGAAAAACAGGGCAAGAAACTGCCGGGTTATTGCCGTCCGTAGTACTTGAGTGGTTTGCCTGACAGCACAAGGAAGCCGGGCGGCTTCCTTGTTTTCGGAGGGAAAATGGCTGGTATACGCTGTGACTATCAGTAAGTCACGGTGGTGCCGGGTTTAGCGCAAGATCAGCAGCGGTGTCATGGCGTCCCTGAGCATGGCGGTAGTGGTGCTGCCGACCAGCCACTGGCGGATCCGGGAATGGCCATAGGCTCCCATGATGATTAAATGGATGTCATGCTCTTGCTGATAGCTGACCAGGGCCTTGCCGGCGTCGCCGGGTACGATGGCCGTAGTAGCGGATATATCCGCTTGCTCCAGTAACTGACGGGCCCATTCCAGCTGCGCGCGGTTATCGTCGGTGTTGGCACCGGCCAGCGCCAGGTGCAGCTCCAGTCCTTTAAACAGGGGGCTGGCCGCCAGCATTTCCACCCCCTTACAGGTTGTGGCGCTGCCGTCAAAGGCCAGCATGATTTTCTGTGGCGCATGAAACTCGCCCTGAGTTACCAGGACAGGCCTGTGCATGGCACGGATGACCTGCTCTACATGACTGCCTAAATGCGCATGGGCCGAGGTTGAAGCCTCGCCATGACGCCCCAGCACCAGCAAGCGGGTGTGTGGCTCCAGCTCCACCAGATTATCTACCAGGGTGCCATGGCGCTGCAGGGTGTCGACATCAGTGGCTCCGTTTGCACTCACCCGCTGTTTGGCTGCCTCCAGCATCAGCCGGCCTTGCTCCCGGGCCAGTTTACCCCGTCTGGCATCCAGCTCGGCCAGCTCCGCCAGCAGTTGTTCCTGACTGCCCAGGCCGATACTGCCGCTCAGGTCGCCCTGTACCGGCTCCGGGTTTTTGTCGAGGATATGAATCATAGTCAGAGGGGCACCCAGGCGCTGGGCCGCCCAGCCGGCCCAGTCGCATACGCCGGCGGCGTGGCCTGAGCCATCGATACATGCCAGTACTTGTTCGGTCATTGCCTGTCTCCTTTAGTGACCCATGAGTTTTTCAACGGCCTTGGGATCATTATGCACGGCAAAGCGATCTACCAGGGTTGCGCTGGCCTCGTTCAGGCCAATAATGTCCACTTCCGTGCCTTCCCGTTTAAACGTGAGCACCACTTTGTCGAGGGCACTGATGGCGGTAATGTCCCAGAAATGGGCGCGGCTGAGATCGATGCGCACACGCTCGGTGACTTCCTTGAAATCAAAGGCGGCTACAAACTGCTCGGCGGAGGTAAAGAAAACCTGTCCCACTACCTGGTATTCGCGGGTACCGTCTGTGGTCTTTTCCGAACCGATATACAGGAGCTGACCCACCTTGTTGGCAAAGAACAGCGCACTCAGCAGCACACCCACCAGCACGCCCCAGGCCAGGTTATGGGTATACACCACCACGGCGACAGTGGCGAAGGTGACCAGGCTGCTGCTTACCGGCAGCGTGCGGACATCGCGGATTGAGCTCCAACTGAAGGTACCGATGGACACCATGATCATGACTGCCACCAGTGCCGCCATGGGGATTTGCGATACCCAGGGGCCAAGGAACACCACCAGAATCAGCAGCACCACCCCGGCCACCAGGGTGGAAAGCCGGCCTCGGCCACCGGACTTCACGTTGATCACCGACTGGCCAATCATGGCACAACCGGCCATACCGCCGAGCAGGCCGGTGGCGATGTTGGCCACGCCCTGGCCCTTGCACTCGCGGTTCTTATCGCTTTTGGTGTCGGTGAGGTCATCTACTATGGTGGCGGTCATCATTGACTCCAGCAGGCCCACCACCGCCAGTGACAGAGAGTAGGGGAAGATGATGGCAAAGGTTTCCAGGTTCAGCGGCACATCGGGCCACAGGAACACGGGCAGCGTATCGGGCAGCTCACCCATGTCACCCACGGTGCGTATATCAATGTTGAAGACCATGGCAACGATGGTGAGACCGACAATGCACACCAGCGGTGACGGCAGCAGTTTACCGATACGGGGCACCAGCGGCAGCAGATAGATAATGCCCAGGCCGGCAGCGGTCATGGCGTACACATGCCAGGTGACGTTGGTCAGCTCCGGTAACTGGGCCATAAAAATCAGGATGGCGAGCGCATTAACGAAGCCGGTGACCACGGAGCGGGATACAAAGCGCATCAGCTGGCCGAGCTTGAGATAACCGATAATGATCTGAAATACACCGCACAGCAGGGTAGCCGCCAGCAGGTATTGCAGGCCGTGCTCCTTGACCAGTGTGACCATCAGCAGCGCCATGGCGCCGGTGGCGGCAGAAATCATGCCCGGCCGGCCACCGGCAAAGGCAATGACAACCGCCATGCTGAATGAGGCGTAAAGGCCGATTTTGGGATCGACACCGGCAATAATGGAGAAGGCGATGGCTTCCGGGATCAGAGCCAGCGCGACCACCAGGCCGGCCAGTACGTCGCCTCTGACGTTAAAGAACCAGGTTTGCTTGAGATTGGAGATCATTACGGTTTCCGAATTGTGTTGCACGCAAACGTTATGCAAAATCTTAATTTAAACGTCATTTGTTATAAGCGTGGCGATTTTAAGACCGGTTATTATAAAGATCCGGTCCGGCTCGGACAAGGCGAGTGGCATGGCCGCCAGACGGGAAGGGATGATGTTGTCACAGAAACAAAATAAGGAGAATAGGGAAATGAGCGAGAACAGAATGCTGGGAAGCCGGGTACTGGATCTGATGCAGCATATTGGTCTGATTATTGTGGCGGTGGCAACGGTGATAGCTGTGGCTCTGGAAGTCAACACCATGTGGCAGGCACGCAACGTGACCCTGGCTGATCTGCTGCTGATGTTCATTTATCTGGAAGTGCTGGCGATGGTGGCGATTTACCTGCGTTCGGGCAAGTTACCCATCCGCATTCCGCTTTATATTGCCATCGTGGCATTGGCCCGGTATCTGATCCTGGATATGAAAGGCATGGATAACTGGCGGTTGATCACCGTGGCCGGAGCTGCGCTGGTACTTGCGCTGGCCATTCTTGCCATTCGGGTAGGCCACACCAAGTATCCCTACGATAAGGATGATAGCGGGCATTAAGCTGAGGCAGGGTAAGATGTGAATTGCCCGTGCAACCGGGCCTGCAAGAGGATAGCAGGCCCGGTTGCACGGGCAGGAGGGCTGAGAGTGGTTGCTCTGCTTACCCCGTATGTTCAATTACATGACGGGCAAAACCGCTACCGGCTTCTTCATAGATATTGAACACATCGTCCGCACCGAGTTCACGCAACTGGGCACCTTCTTCAGGGTAGCGAATAATGGCGGCGACCCTGCCCGAGAAATTGGCGTGGCGGATCTGCTCAAGTGCGTAGAGGTTACCGGCATGGTTGGGCATGGCCAGAAAGATATATTCCAGATCGGTTCCTATATTGGCCTTGTCCCAGAAGTCGGAGTCCGATGCATCTCCCTTGATCACATTGATATTGAGCTCTTTCAGCAGAGAAATCTTTTTCTCGTCGGCGTCGATGCCTACCAGTTTGCACTGCGGGTTCACGCTTTCCAGCTCCATATAGGCACCCTGACCAATGCGGCCCATGCCCACAATCAGAATGTTGGCATCCCCCAGGTTAATGGGCATGTCATCGGGGTGGAGTCGTGCAGGATCCCGTGGTGAGAGTTTGTGCATTAACCGGCGATAAATATTCTCGTTGTTGGCGTTGAGCGGAGCCGATGCCACAAACGAGATGGCCAGGGCAATAGAGGCCACAATCACCCAGTCGTTGCTGAGCAGTCCTTGCTGAGCGGCCAGGGCGGCCACGATCAGACCAAACTCTGAATAGTTACTCAGGCTCATGGTGGCCAGCAAGGCGGTACGCGGGCGCAGAAAGCAGCGCTTGTACAGCTGGTAATACAGCAGGCTTTTCAGTGGCAGGATCAGCAGTAAAATCAATGCGATCCAGAGTGCATCCATGGTGGGCATGCCATTGAGACCAATGTTCAGGAAAAAGGCCACCAGGAACAGCTCTTTCATATTGAAGAACGATTTGGCCAGATCGGGCGCGCTGTAGTGGGAAGCCAGCATCATCCCGATAATTAGCGCACCGAGATCGCCTTTAAGGCCTACCAGCTGAAAACCGCCATAGCCCACTACCAGCGCCAGAAATATCGCAAACAGTGTTTGCAGCTCGCCGTGACCGGCCCGCTCCAGAATGCGGAAGAAGACCGGGCGCAGCAGTGGCAGGACGACCAGCAGTGCCAGGGCCCAGGGGCTGGGTATCTTGCCGGCAGAAATGCTGAAAAAGGCCACGGCAAACAGGTCCTGCATGACCAGCACACCAATAGCCACCACGCCGTAGAAGGTATTCATGTCGCTGCGCTCTTCCAGTACCTTCACCGCAAAGACGGTACTGGAAAAGCTGAGTGCGAAGGCCATTAACATGGCTTGCTGCCATTGCAGTTCTTGTGCCAGGGCAAAGCCCAGGGTTTTAATGCCGAGCAACACCAGGGTAAACAGGGCGGTGGATGACACGATATGGCCGCAGGCAGTGCCCCAGACTTCTTTGCGCAGCAGGGTTTTTATGTCGAGCTTCAGACCGATGCTGAACAGCAGCAGGGTGACGCCCAGGTTGGCGAGGGTACTGAGGGTAGCATTAGATTCAAACCCCATGGCATTGAGTATAAAGCCGGCGCCCAGAAAACCAATGAGCGGCGGCAGGCCGATGAGATAAACAACGAGGCCGCAACCAAAGGCGACAGCAATTAAAATGGGATCCATGTAATATCTTTTTTGGTTCTAATTAGCTCCTGAAGTAAGGTTATAGTCCGTGTTCGGAGCATGGCTTGTCAACAATCCTCGTTAGTTAACAACGTACTTATCAGAACAGATCGATCTCGTTGACCGTGCTGTAAATATGCTGGGGCCGGAATGGCATTTTGTCGATATCTGCCACCTGGCTGACACCAGTAAGTACCAGTATCGTTTCAAGACCCGCCTGAAATCCGGCCAGAATATCGGTGCGTAAATTGTCACCTACAATCAGGGTATTTTCGGAGTGGGCATCCATGTGGTTTAGCGCCGCCCGTACTATCCAGGCACTGGGTTTGCCCACATAAAAGGGTTTTTTGCCGGTCATCCGCTCAATCGGGGCACACAGGGCACCACAGGCCGGGTGCATTTGCGGGCCATGGGTGTCGGGGTTGGTGGCAATAAAGCGGGCACCATCGGCCACAAAGCGGGCCGCCATCTGGATCATGCTCCAGTTGTAGTTGCGGGTTTCACCGACCACAACAAAGTCGGGATCAATATCGGTAATGGTAAAGCCGGCTTTATACAGTTCGTGGATCAGGGCACCTTCGCCGATAACATAGGCTTTTTCTCCGCTCTGGCGTTTCAGAAAATCGGCAGTCGCCATGGCCGAGGTATAAAAGCACTCTTCCGGCACTTCTATGCCGGCAGAATAAAAACGGTTTTGTAAATCTTTAGGAGTCTGTGCCGGGTAGTTGGTTAAGAACAGCAGGTTCATATCCCGCTCCAGCACGCGACGTACAAAACTGTCGGCACCGGGAATTAAGTCGTTATTGTGCAGAATTACGCCGTCAATATCGCAGATAAGATTGTTTTTTTGCATTGCGTCTCCTTAAACCGGTAAGGCCGGTGCCTGTTCCACTGTGTTGCCAGAGTATGACAGTTTCATGACGATGGCAGCGTTTATTACGGATTTATGCAGTTCAGCCAGCCTCCCAGGCCATTGATGCGCCGTGAAATGGCAGTGGCCCGCTGGCTGATATAGCTGGAGGGAGCGCCAGCGGAAAAACGTCGCGGGTTGGGTAATACGGCCGCCAGCAGCGAAGCCTGGTGGCGATTAAGGTCAGCGGCAGAGGTATTGAACCAGGCTTGTGCGGCGGCTTCTGCGCCATAAATACCGGGGCCAAATTCAGCAATGTTAAGGTACAGAGTCAGAATACGGTCTTTAGGCAGGAGCAGCTCCAGCATGGGCGTATATATCGCCTCCAGTGCCTTGCGGGTATAGCTGCGACCCGGCCATAAATAAAGGTTTTTTGCGGTTTGCATGGTGATGGTGCTGCCGCCCCGCAACCGGCCGCCTTCGGCGGCTTCGTTCAGTACATGGCCAAAGGCTTCCCAGTCAAACCCGCGGTGTCGACAGAACTTGTTGTCTTCGGAAGCAATGACCGCCATTTTTAACTGATTGGAAATACGCGATGCTGGTTGCCAGTCTTTGTGCAGGCTTTCGCCTTCAAACAGCCTTATCACCATTAATGGGGTGACCGGCACCGGTACAAACCGGTACAGCAGGGTCAGGAGCAGGGGAGCCAGCAGCAGTAATACGGCCAGCCAGCCAAGCAGGCGTTTTAACAGAAACATGGGTTGCTCTCTTTTTCGGTGTGCCTGGCCATGAGCCGGGCTCGGTTTATTGATGGTGGTTCAGCTGAGGCCACAATAGCAGACCATTCTTTGTTATCTTTATTAACAAGCCGGCAAAACAAGGAGAACCGCCATGTCTGCATTTATTGAGCAACTGCCCAAGGTGGAGTTGCACCTTCATATAGAAGGATCTCTGGAGCCGGAGCTGGTCTTTGCTCTGGCCCGGCGCAATGGTATCACCCTCGATTATGCCAATGAAGATGCCCTGCGGGCTGCCTATGAGTTTGATGACCTGCAATCGTTCCTGAATATTTATTATGCGGGCATGAGCGTGTTGCAAACCGAGCAGGATTTTTTTGATATGACGCACGCTTATCTGCGGCGGGCCCATAACGAGAATGTGCGTCATACCGAAATCTTTTTCGATCCTCAGGCTCACACCGAGCGGGGCGTGCCCTTTTCGGCGGTGGTTACCGGCATTCACCGGGCACTGGAGCAGGCCCGCTACGACTGGGGTATAAGCAGTCGCCTGATCCTGTCGTTTTTACGTCATTTGCCGGAAGAGTCAGCGATAGAGACTCTGCGCCAGGCGGAGCCCTTCCATGCCTGGCTGACCGGCGTCGGTCTGGATTCGTCTGAAACCGGTAATCCGCCCGACAAGTTCCGGCGGGCCTATGCCCTTGCCCGGGAACAGGGCTACCGGCTGGTGGCTCATGCCGGTGAAGAGGGACCGCCTCAGTATATTCGTGATGCCATTGCGTTGTTGCGGGTGGAGCGTATCGACCACGGCGTGGCGGCCATTCAGGATCCGGCACTGATGGCGGAGCTGGCCGAAAGCCGTATGCCGCTGACGGTGTGCCCGCTTTCCAACCTGAAACTCAGGGTGGTAAACTCGATGTCCGATCATCCTATGCGGACATTGTTACAGGCCGGCCTGTGTGTGACCGTGAATTCCGACGATCCGGCTTATTTCGGCGGTTATATGAATGCCAACTACATGGCCTTGCAGCAGGGACTTGCCATGACCGACAGTGAGTTATTGCAGCTGGCGGCGAATGGGGTGGAAGCCAGCTGGCTGTCGCCGGAAGAAAAAGCGCTGCTGTTGAGAGACGTGCGTGAGCATGGTGAAAAATTTGGTGTTTATGCCACAACCGGCTAAAGATGAGCACCTTGTGGCCGATAGCTCAATCAGGTGGCATTGAAGAGGCGAAACAGCGTGCGCAAACTGACGGTAGTAACAGCACTGATGCTAAGCAGCGCAAGCTGGGCGCAGCCGCGCAGTTATGTGGCCGATCTCGAGCATTCACGTTGGCGTCTGGCTGCTGACTCGGCAGTGGAATGCCGTCTTGAGCACAATATTCCGGGTTTTGGTACCGGAGCCTTTGTCAGCCGTGCCGGTAAAAATGTCAATCTGGTGTTCGAGCTGAGCCCGTTGCGGGCCGTTCCCCGTACCCGTCAGGCCGCGTTGCGCAGTGAGTCTCCATACTGGCAACCGGGCCAGCCAGCCAGGCCTATCAGCAAGGTCACCTTTTATCAGCAGTTCAATGTCATGGTAGAGCAGCAGAATGCCTGGGTGATGCTGGATGAACTCAGCCGCGGGCGCTGGCCTACCTTTTATTTTGAAGACTGGTATGCCGGAGACCGAACCACGGGGGTGGGGTTGTCATCGGTTAATTTCAGGGCCCGGTATGCCGCCTTTCTGGATTGTCAGCAAAGCCTGCTGCCCTATGGGTATGAAGATATTGCCTTCAGTGTGCTTAACTACGTGAATAACGCCGATGAGCTCACCCCTCATTCTCGTCGTCGTCTGGCCATGATTGCCGATTATATCAAGGCTGATCCCAATATCGGTGAGGTGGTGATTAACACCTATACCGACAGTTTTGGCACGGCATTTCATAATAAGCAGTTGTCATTGTTGCGCGCAAAAGCCATCAAGGATCAGTTTATGGAACTGGGCCTGCCAGAAACCAGCATTATGGTGGAAGGCCATGGTGAACGCCGGCCGGTGGCCGACAACAGTACAGCCGAAGGTCGTAGCACCAACCGGCGCGTGGTGATCAGCCTGGGCCGTACCCCGATATAACCTCCTGGAATAGATATAAATCATTCTTCCCCTTTTCCTTTGCGCCAGCCTTGGGTAGTTTAGTGGCCCTTTTTCTTTTCACGGAATGAACATGACCTGGTTGATGTATATGGTATTGGGTGCTTTTGCCGGCACCCTGGCGGGCCTGTTTGGTGTAGGCGGCGGCCTCATTATCGTACCGGTGCTTATTTTCAGCTTTCATCTGCAGGGCATTGGCGGCGAGCTGGTGGCACACATGGCGGTGGGTACATCGCTGGCCACCATTATGTTTACCTCGCTCAGTGCCATTCACACTCATCATGGTCGCCGGGCCATCGACTGGCCACTGGCGGCCATGTTGTCGGTTGGCATTGTCGTGGGAGCCTGGCTGGGCGGGTATACCGCTGACAAAATGTCCGGTCTGCAACTGCAGCGGGTGATCGGCCTGTTTGCCTGGCTGATGGCGGCACAAATGCTGTTTAACCTGATGCCCAAAGGCAGTGGCAGGCTGCCCGGCAAGCCGGTACAGGTGGCTTTGGGGGGAGTGATCGGCTGGGCTTCGGGCATTTTTGGTATCGGTGGCGGCTCGCTGACGGTCCCCTTTTTAAGCTGGTGTGCGGTGCCGATGCAGCGGGCGGTGGCAGTGTCATCGGCCTGTGGTTTTCCCATCGCGCTGGTGGGCGCACTCAGCTATGTGGTGCACGGCCTGGAACACAGCAGCCTGCCTGATGAGGCCTGGGGATATGTGTATTTACCCGCGCTTATCGGCATTAGTGTGGCCAGCATGCCCTTTGCCCGGGTGGGTGCCATTCTGGCGCACAAGCTGCCTGCTCCGGTGCTGAAACGCGCGTTTGCCGTGTTTTTGCTGCTGGTGGGAGCCAAGTTTTTGTTTTTCCCGTCTTAAGGCGGGAGTCCGGGGCTGGCAGGGGATGGTTTCCCTGGTGCCGGTCCCGGGCACGGAGTTTATTTCTTTGCCTGTTTTTCCCGCTTTTCCAGCCAGTCATCCACCCGGGATACGCCCCACAGAATAAGCAGCCCCAGAGCCAGTAAGGCGACATACTTCAGCCATTCCATCAGCGACCCCGTATTTTTCGAATGCCTGCTTCATAGCGGCCTTCCGGACTGTCCGGCTGGGTCTGAAAATACTTCAGAAACCACATATATTGTTCGGGCCAGTCACCCAGCAGGGCTTCAATTTCGGCATTCATGGCCCGGGTATCCGCGGTAATATCCGCCGTGGGGTAGGGGGACATGGGCGGGCGAACGATTAATTCGTAACGGTGCGCTTTTGTGTTATACACACTCAGCACCGGGATCACGCTGGCTTTGGTCAGTTTTACCAGTTTGGGCAGGGCCGGCAGGGTGGCCTTCATTTCTGCAAAAAAAGGCACAAAAATACTGGCGTCGCGCCCGTGATCCTGATCGGGCAGATAAAAGAAATGCTTACCGTCACGGATAGTTTTAATCACGGCTTTAATGCCGGCATCCCGTTCATACACGATGCCGTTAAAACGGGCCCGCTGGCGGTTGATAAACCAGTCGAATACCTCATTTTTTGCGCTGTGCATCATGGTACACATGGGCATGCCGAGAGAGGTCAGATACAGGCCTCCGGCATCAATGGCCCAGGTATGAGGGATCATGAAAATAATCTGTTTTTGCTCTGCCAGGCAGGCATCGATATGTTCCTGGCCATGCACCCTGAAGCGGGCCTGCAAAAATTCAGGGCTGCGGGCGGTCCACTCGCCGTAGGCAAAAAAGGTCATCAGTCCGGCACGAATGGAATGCAGCAGCATGGCTTCCACTTCATCATCGGCGAGATTCGGAAAACACAGCTGTATGTTGGTGCGGGCAATGTAGCATTGTTTTTGGGCAAACTTCACCAACACAGGCGCAAAGGCGGCAGCAAAGGCATCTCGGGCGCGCACCGGCAACCAGGCCAGCAGCCATAACAGCGCTATCGACAGCCAGGTCGGCCAGTGCCGCGGGTGCAGATAACGGAATTTAAACTGAGCATCGTAAACGGGATCCTGCCCGGACATAACTTCAACCTCTTAACCAGAAGATCGCCAAGTGTATGCAAAAAATGGCTTCAAATCACCCCTGCCTGCGGGGCCGGAAATAATCGGTATTATCGTAAAACGCCGGGCTTTCGTTGGCCGGCCACCAGCCGGGAATGCCCAGCAGGGGGAGGGGCCGGAGAGGGCGGGGATGATCAAACAAGGTTTGCTGTGCCAGTTGAGTGCATAACTGTTGGTCAAGCAAGGCATATTGTGCCGCTCTGGGCTGGGCAAAGAAGTCAGCGGGCATGGTGACTACCACGGCTTTGGCAGTCAGCCCGATAAACGGATGCAGCGCCTGTTCATAGAGCGCATGGCCGAATATAAAAGGTTGCCAGTGCCGGCCCCAGTGATGACGGTATTCAAGGAACAGACTGTGCCACTGGTGGTTGACGAGCAATGTTTCCATCTCATCCCCTTTCGGTACTGCCAGTACCAGGCCACATTCATCGAAATGCGTAATACGATCCCGGCGGGGGGTACGCTGGCGGGCACCGAACTCCTGAATGTGCTCCATATGCCACTGATTCAGCAGAACCTTGGTACGAGGAAACAGGTGCCAGATCACGGCACCGAAGAAGTCGTGCCAGTTGGCCGGACGGGTGGGCACCTGGCCGTCAGCGACGGCTTCTTCGTAATAACAGTTGAGGGCAGTAAAGCTATCGTCATCAATAAAGCGCACCGGAAGGTCGGTGGCCAGCTGCTTGTTCAGACAGGCCAGCCGGGGCCAGCCGGTCTGTTCAAAGTGCATCAGACCGGCCAGCTGGCCAAGAATGGCGTTGCGCGTGGTAAAATCAGGATCCCAGCTCATTGGTCGTCCATTCACTGAAAACCGCCAAGGATAGCGCCGTGGGCGTCAATGTTCAGCATATTTTGTGTGACGGGCGTTTTGCTGTGGCTAGAATAGGGGGTCAATCACTGACGGATGAGGTGTGCCGATGAAGCGGATGTTAAACGTTATCTGGTTGTTGTGTTTATTGCTCCCTGGCATGGCCATGGCAGCAAATGGTGACAGTGTGAAAATAGACAATAAATGGTTATTGGGCCGGGTAGAGTGGTTGTGGCTACCGGCGCTGGAAGACAATATCAAGGCCCGTATTGACTCGGGAGCCAAAACGTCTTCCATGTCGGCCACTGATATTGAAGAGTTTGAACGTAACGGGGAAGCCTGGATCCGCTTCAGGTTTCTGCATGAGCAGATTTCATCGGATATGGAAGCGCCGCTGGCGCGCTATGTCAGAATTCGCCAGGCCAACAGTAAAAAGGCGGACAGGCGGGCCGTGATTGTGCTACCGGTTCGGCTGGGAGAGCTGGAAAAAGAGGTGGAGTTTACATTGAAAGACCGTACCCGCATGCTTTATCCGGTGCTGCTGGGCAGAGAATTTATGAGCAAGGATGTACTGATTGACCCGTCACGGCTGTTTATTCAGCCCAAATATGAGCCTTGAATAAAAAAGAGGACAGTGCCATACAGGCACTGTCCTCTTTTGTGAGGGGTTATTTTGACTTCATGGCCAGGCGTATACAGAGGGCGGCACCGCCCCAGGTAATACCAAGGCCGATAATCATCATGATCACTGCACCCAGGGTCATGCGTTTACCTCCTGCTTGTTACTGGCGTTGATAATAATGGCCACCACCAGCATAACGGCAATCATGCCCCAGCCGATAAACAGGATCTCGTTATTGCTGTAACCACCGTAGTTCTCTTTAAAGGCACCTACAATGTTGTTGAACAGGATCACGATCAGCATGGCGATAGACACGAACTTGATACACAGTTGCCACCAGATGCCGACGGAAAACTCCGACAGTTCATTGGCACGCTTCTGATAGTCCGACAGTTTGCACAGCCAGCCCACCAGGAACAGCTCAAGCAGGCAAGAGCCCAGCAGAGCCATGTTGTTGATGTAATGATCTACCAGATCCAGCAGCAGCAGGCCGCCCTGGGTAATGAACAGCAGACTGACAACAAAACCGGTACCACAGAATATAATGGCAGTTTTCTGGCGGCTCCAGCCGGTTTTGTCCATCAGACCGGTGGTCACTGCCTGTGCAATGGAAATGTGCGAGCTGATACCGGCAAACACCAGTGCCAGGAAGAACAGCGGTCCGGTGACGCCTGGAGCAGGCAGCAGGTTAATGGCGGTAGGCAGGGTCACAAAGGCCAGACCAACCCCTGAACTGACCACGTCAGTCAGCTCTTTCTGCTGAGCATGGGCCATATAACCCAGTGCACCGAAGACCATGATGCCTGCCAGCATGGAGAAGCCGCAGTTCATCAGTACGGTCATAAAGGCGTTATTGTTGATGTCAGATTTTTCCGGCAGAAAGCTGGCGTAAGACAACATAATGGCGAAGCCCACGCTCAGAGTGAAAAAGATCTGACCATAAGCTGCCGACCATACTTTAAGATCCCAGATCTTGCTGAAGTCGGGCTCCAGCAGCCAGTTAATGCCGTTCAGCGCGCCGGGCAAAGAGGCAACCCGGCCAATCAGTACCAGCACCAAAATAAACAGCAGGGGCATCAACACCTTGTTGATTTTTTCAATGCCACCCTGAACTCCCCGGTAGGTTGCAATAAAGCTGGCAGCCCAGGCCAGTACCAATGGCAGCAGCAGGTGAGTCTGAATGCTGCCCAGACTGGACGGTGAGTTATCACCCAGGCCCAGGAACTCGCCGAAGAAAAAGGCATTACTGTCATCTCCCCAGCTCTGGTCCACGGCAAACCAGGTATAAGAAATAGCCCAGGCAATCACCACTACATAGTAAAAGGCGATGACGGCACAGATCATGACCTGAAACCAGCCCAGCCATTCAAAGCGGTGGTTGAGCCGGCGCAGAGTGCCGGGGGCACCGGAGCGGTATTTCTGACCCAAGGTAAATTCCAGGATCATAAAAGGAATGCCAGCCGTCAGCATGGCAAACAAGTACGGAATAAAGAAGGCACCACCGCCATTCTCATAGGCCATGTAGGGAAAACGCCAGATATTACCCAGGCCCACGGCAGAGCCGACGGCCGCAAGGATAAATCCGGTGCGGGAGCCCCATTGCTCTCGTTTCATAACGAATCCTCGGGAAAACATGATTAAAGGGTAGTTTCACCGGCGCAGGGTAGGTGTGGGAGTAAGTAAAATCAACGCACCGATCTGCTGTATGAAAGGATTTATGCCTTAGATTTTCATGTCATGGTGAGTTTTTATGGAATCATTGAAATGAATGTTTTGTTATTTTAGTGTAATCATCTTGATAATGGCGGCAGCTCAGCCAAATCGTGTTTTTTGCATTTTGATAAAAACTGTCGATCACCGCACAGGGCTAGATCATGATGTAACAATAACCAACTATGCAGTGCATATGAGTATTGCATCCTGTTTTTACAGCATAATTCAGATGCTTTTTGAATAAAAATTCATCATTACTGTCTGGTTATATGAGTGTCAGATTTTCTTATGCGGCAACCGGTCTCATGAAGGTTATCCGGTTGAAAAGCAGCCGTTAACAAGGTGTTTTCTGCTGGTTTGTAAGAAATTTGCCATTACTTTTTTTAATCTAAAAACCTAAGAAAAGTCAGTTGAGCCGGGATGGTGGCCGGCCTATGCTGCGCGCGCATTCATTCAGGAGGCGCGTTATGAATACCACTTATACTTCTACTTCTTCTCGTCCGGTTGTTCAGCAACCTGCTCATACTGGCCTGCTGGCCATTGTTGGTACCTGGCTGCGCCGCAGTCGCACTCGTCGGGATCTGGCAGCACTCCCACCCTATTTGCTGAAAGACATTGGCATTAATGAGGCCGACCGTTATCAGGAGATCAGCAAGCCGTTCTGGCAACAATAACCGCAAAGGAATGCGCCTCATCAATTGGTTATATCATCCCACCCTGGGCCGTTGAGCCGGTTATATCTGGCTCAACGGCCATTCAGATTTGCACTTGCCCGACATGAACGGTGGCGCTCAGAAATTCATCCAGGATGGCAGCATCACGTTGTTTATCCTGTCGACGCAATATACAGATCCTAAACCACTTCGCCGCTGCTTCGTCGGAACCAATCGATTTGCTGATGCAGATGGCTTCGATGAGCTCCTTATCGTGCAGGGGTCAATACCTGCTTCTAACATCAGGCTCTAAAAAGCCCGCATTGAGCTCACTCATACAGGCCGAGAAGGGTGTTGCTAATGGGTTAGGCTCGGCTATCAATGAGCGTGGCGTTCCTGGTGCCAGGCGTCCAGGCGACTCATGCTCATGGCAACCAGCAGCAGACTCGCCAGTCCGCCCATAACGACAACCACGGCGTAGGGGGCGGTCAGCGAGGTCTGCTGTACCAGGCCCGTCAGAATCGAGGCACCGCTCATCTGAATGAAGCCGAGTATGGCGGTCGCTGTGCCGGCTCGTTCGCCAAAGCCCGCCAGGGCCATGCAGGTCGCCGGACCGAGCAGCAGGGCGAAGCCGATGCACAAGAGTGTCATGGGCAACATAAAGCCGAAGGCGGCCGTTAATCCTGTCTGCGGGCCTGCCCACTGCACCGCAAGTTGTAACAACGCCGAGACCAGCATGGTACACAGGGCTATGATCACGGTCGGGCGGTTCCCCAGCTTTTGAATCACCACAGGTGCCGCGAAACAGGCGCCGATATTGACCAGGGCATTGAGGCCAAACAGGCTGCTGAAAGTCAGCTCAGATAACCCTATGGTCTCGATAAGCCACACGGGCGCGTAGGAGACATAGGCAAGTATCGCCGCCATGCCCGCCATGCAGGTGAAGGCATAAAACATAAAGTGCGGATCCATCAGCACAGGCTTATAACGCGACCAGCGATAGAGGCCGCCAGCCGTCACTGTGTTGGCCGGACGTGTCTCTGGCAGGCGATAGCCGACGATGACTATAGTGATGATGGCGTACAGCGTCATAAACACGAAGGTGGAGCGCCAGCCAAATTGCAGGGCCAGCAGGCCACCCAGTGTTGGCGCCAGCGCTGGGACCACGCAGATCACCCCGTTGAGATAGCTGTAGTAGCGGGCACTCTCTTTAGAAGTGAAGCAGTCTCTGACAGCACTAAAGACCACGATAGAGGTTGAGCAGGCCGCTAAGCCCTGCAGCACTCGTGCCAGCTGCAGCCAGTGAAACTCCATCGCCATCGCAGCCAACAGGCTGCTGGTGATGTAGAGCAGCAGGCCACCCAGCGCGATGGGGCGACGGCCAAACCGATCCGCCAACGGGCCGATGAGCACCTGACCGGCACCCATGGCAAACAGAAACAACACCAGCGTCGACTGTACCTGACTGGACGACACGGCAAACTCGGTCGCCATTACGGGCATCGAGGACAGAAAAATGTCGATGGCCAGGGGAGGCAAGACCACCACCAACATGAGTATGGGCAACAGGTTCCGACGCATATTTCTCTAATTTTATGTGGGGATAAAGGTAATGATGCTTATGTTAGAGCAGCCAAGTTATGAAAAGAAATGGTATAACTTCAAAAGTTAATTTCCTGTAAGGAATATCTTATGAATATCGGCAACTTGGCGCGTATCGACCTCAACCTGCTGGTGATGTTGCAGGTATTGCTGGAGGAGCGTAGCGTGACCCGCGCTGCCAGCCGTCTTCATCTGAGTCAATCGGCCCTGAGCAAGAGCCTCAAGCGGCTGCGCGATACCCTGGAAGATCCTCTGTTTATTCGCACCGCCCACGGTCTCAGACCAACGGCACACGCTGCTCTGCTGGGCCAGCAACTGCCCGACATGTTGCAGGGACTCTATCAGCTAACCCAGCCGCCGAGCTTCAACCCAGCCAGCAGTCGGCGCCAGTTTTCCTTTGCTATGCTGGAGAGTGCCTACGAGACGCTGATGCCCTATTTCATCGGTCCTCTGCTTAATAACGCCCCGAATCTCAGACTGGACTCTTACTTGTGGACGGAGAAATCTCTTTCTTCCTTGCAGAAGGGTCAGATAGATTTCGGCATCACGGGAAGGGACATCAACCCCCAATCAGATTTGGTCATCGACAGGCTACCTGAAGGGATAGCCCATCAGACATTGTTTACCGATCATCAGGTTTGTCTGGTGCGGCAGGAGCATCCCATGCTGCCTGCTATCCGCAATCATCGGTGGGATCTCGGCACCTATCTGGAAATGTCCCATTTGCAGGTGCGCTGCGAGGGCAACGAGTGGTGGGAACTTGACTACTTTCTGGCAAAATCAGGACAACGACGTCACCTGAGCGCTACCGTGCCTGACTTCTATGGCGCCGCCAGCGTCTGTGCCCATAGCGATCTTATCTTTACCTCGCCTTCCAGCTTTGCCGCTCACGCCCGTAAGCTCTATGCGCTGGAGGAGCTGCCGTTGCCTTTCGATTTTCACTCGATGGCCTATGTACTGCTGTGGCACGAACGCAACGATAACGAACCAGGGCACAAGTGGATTCGTGAGACCATTTGTAAACGTGTCGCTCAGTCGCTTAATCAGCCCTAGGTTGTTTATCCGCATCCGGTTCAGCCTTGGGTTAACCATGCCCCGGCCAAGATAAACCGTATGGCCACTGAGATATTTGGTAACCGTTTGCGTGAGATTAAACGAATTTAACGTGATTCGAGTTATTGCGATAAAGGAGAACCCCTACAACGAAGCGCCGTGTAAGGTTTGCGGACGAAACAGAGGCATGGTGGTTACCGCCTTCAGGGCATATTGAACCTTTGTCGGTCACCGTCTGGCGTGATTATCCCCGTTTAGTCCTGGCAGCAGTGGCACGCCGGGAATCCGTATTGGCAGGCCGGAATACACAGCGGGAAAATATCCGTACGGTACGGACGCAGGAGGATTGGTTGGACATACCGTTTCCGTTATGTTGTTGTGGTTTTTTAATGATAAAAATTTGATGAACCATAACCGCTGGCAGGAACTGTAGACGATGGCAGCCGCAAAATTAGAACCGGATGTTCAGAAAAAACGTACATGGCTGGGGTTGTTAGTGATGGTGGTGGTGCTGATTTTCTGGCAGGGTGCCCGATTTTATCAGCAGTATGAAAATGGTCGTCAGCTGGTGCGTATGGCCAGCCCGGTCGTTGATGAACTGTACCGTATACACCACAGGATCATGATGCCTGACGCCGAAAGTTCGGTGTTGCTGGAAGAACAAATCCGCCGGCTGGCAATACACTGGTCACGTTTCAAGGAGTACCTTAGCCAGTCCGACAGTACCTCTTTTCCCGGTGAGCAACAGCCAGGTGTTTATCTTGAAAGCCTGCAAAAACTGCAGGATGCCGAGTTGCATGCCCGTCATAGTCTGCATCATTTTTCCGCCACCCTTGCCCGGGTAAGTAGTGGCGACAGCAATATGGCGCTGCAGCAATTGTTGCAACGCAGCCGGCTTTACCTCTATACCACCAGCCTGCCGTTTGTACAGGTGCTTGAGCAGGAAGCCGTGCGCCTGGAGCAGCAGCAATACCGTCAAGCCCCCGGGATGGAGGATGTGTTCTATACACACGGCATTTATGTCACCGATCTGCACCAGCTTGTACTGCTGCGCCAGCATCTTGCAGACAGTGATATTACCGGGTTTTACCAATGGGTCAGCTACTGGCGTGAGCAGACCGAACAAAGCCGTGATCGTCTGCTGCTGCTGGCGATGCTGTTGCTGGGAGGAGGGTTGGTTATTGCAGGGGGAGTCCTGTATATAAATAGCCGAAAATGGCGTCAGGCCAGTATGACCGCCCGGACGCTGGCGCAGGCCAAAACCGATTTTCTGGCTAATATGAGCCACGAAATCCGCACCCCGATGAATGCAATCATCGGGTTTGTCTCGTTGCTGCAACAAACTCGTCTCGATCCCCGCCAAAGTGACTATTTGTCCAAAATTCAGCTGTCCGCCGATAACCTGCTGCTGCTGATCAACGATATTCTCGATCTGACCAAGGTAGAAGCAGGCAAACTGGAGCTGGAAAATATCGACTTTGATCTGAATGAGCAACTGGAACAGCTGGCTGCATTGTTTGCTGATATGTCGGAGCAGAAACAGCTGGAAGTGATTATTAACAAGGCGCCTAATGTGCCTGACCGGTTGCAGGGCGATCCTTTGCGGCTGGGTCAGGTGCTGACCAATCTGGTGAGCAACGCGCTTAAATTTACCGAGCGCGGTGAAGTGATGCTGAGCATCTCGGTGACAGAGGAACATGATCCCAGACTGTGTTTTGAAGTCCGTGATACCGGGATTGGCATTATGCCCGAGCAGCAGGAGCTGTTGTTTCAGTCATTCAGTCAGGTTGATGCCAGCACGACCCGCAGATATGGCGGCAGTGGCCTTGGGCTGAGTATTTGCCGGCATCTGGTGGAGCTGATGGGAGGCGACATCTGGCTGACCAGTGAACCGGGGCAAGGGTCGGTTTTTTCTGTTTATCTGCCATTGCGTCCGGCGGGGGAAGCTGAAACCGTGCCGGAACCAGTGTTTGAGGCCGGCAGCAAAGTACTGGTGGTGGACGATAACAGCCATGCTTTGCAGGTATTTGAAAATATGCTGACCAGTGCCGGCTTTGTGGTGTATTGCGCGCACAACATTGAGTCAGCCAAAACCTTGCTGCAGCAGCGGGGAACAGAGTTGCAACTGGCTCTGGTGGATTGTTGTCTGGGGGCGGAAAATGGCATGGAACTGGCACGTTACATTCGCGTGCAGCCACACCTTGAGTCGTTGCCGGTGGCGGTGATCAGCGCCTTTGGCCGTGATCGGCCTGCGGCACAAATGCACACGCTTGGTATTGAGCATTATATTTCCAAACCCGTGACCTGGCAGCGCCTCTCTGCTTGCCTGGCCAGCATATTTCATCCGCAACCGGCGCCGGTACCAGCCGTCAGCACCGATGATGAACAGCATTATTACCGTTCACAGCTGAATGGCTGCCACATATTGCTGGCGGAAGATAACCGTCTTAATCAGCAGCTGATGGTGGAGTATCTGTCCCGGGTAGGTGTGCGCGTTACCCTTGCCGATAATGGCCGTCAAGCGGTGGAGCAGGTATCAAGGCAATCATTTGACGCGGTATTAATGGATTTACAAATGCCGATTCTCGATGGTCTAGAGGCGACACGGCAAATCCGCCGGCTGCAGCGCCATCATGATGTTCCCATTATCGCACTGACGGCCAGCGCCATGCGCAGTGATCGGGACAACAGTCTGGAGTCGGGAATGGATACCTATGTCTCCAAACCCGTGAGTAGTCAGGTGTTATATCAGGCTCTGCTCAGGTATTGCCGTCACACCGCCGCGGTGCCGGCTGAAGTGCCGCAGCATAATGGCCCGGTAGCCGCCTTACCGGTACGGCGGTCGAACGGCAAAGGAGTGGAAGCGCTGTTGGAGTGCACCGATCAACTGTGGTTGTTACAGGCCGCGCAGACTGAGCAAGACTGGGCAGAGGCTATCAGGTTACTGAGTGAACTGAAGTATTGTGCTGATGCGGTGGGCGAGGCGGCGCTGGCCAGTCAGGCGGAAGCGGCGCTTATATGGCCTCGCCAGGGGGAAGCCTTGCCTTATAGCCGGCTGACCTTGCTGCAGACGGAGCTGGACAACACACTGTCACGCTTTGGAGAAAAGCGCTGACTTTTCATTAATGTGATCTTTATCTCAACTTGACGGCTAGTGGTCAAAAGCTCTGATTATTGATAAATAATCAGAGCTTTATTTTTTTGTGAAAACGCTCTGCAGTTTAACCGCGAATCCCTGTCCACGCACAGGTTTCGCCACTCTATACGGCGTGATTCTACGGTGTTTTTTTGTGATGAATTACACTGGATTTTTATCTTATTTTGGATGATATTCTCGCCAAACAGGCATTCTGATAGGGTAGTGTTATGAAAGTATTGGTATTGGGTAGTGGTGTTGTCGGCGTGACCAGCGCCTGGTATCTGGCTCGTCAGGGTCATGAGGTAGTGGTGCTTGACCGTCAGCCCGACGCTGCGGAAGAAACCAGTTTCGCCAATGCCGGTCAGCTTTCTTTTGGTATGTCTTCTCCCTGGGCTGCTCCGGGTATCCCGGTTAAGGCCATGAAGTGGATGTTCCAGACTCACGCCCCGCTGAAGGTGCGCCCCGGTACCAACCCGGCGCAATGGAAGTTTATGCTGTCCATGCTGGCCAACTGTAACGAAAAATCCTACAGCATCAATAAGTCACGCATGGTGCGTGTATCGGAATACAGCCGTCAGTGCATCAACGCCCTGCAGGATGAACTGGGCCTGCCCTTTGAAGGCCGAAAAAAAGGTCTGCTGCAGGTATTCCGTACCGAAAAGCAGGTGGCAGATGCCGCAAAGGACATCAAGGTGCTGCAGGAATTTGGTGTAAATCACACCATGCTGAATGTGGAAGAAAGTATTGCCCGCGAGCCGGCTCTGGCCCGGGTTAAAGACAAGCTGGTGGGTGGCTTGCACTTTCCTGACGATCAAACCGGTGACTGCAACCTGTTTACCAAGGCTCTGGTCAAGAAATGCCAGGAAAAGGGCGTGGTGTTCAAGTTCAATACCGAGATCAAGGCACTGGTACGTGATGGTGATGAGATCCGTGGCGTTCAGACCGATCATGGCCTGGAAACGGCCGATCAGGTACTGGTCTGTATGGGCAGCTACTCTCCGTTCTTGCTGACCCCGCTGGGTATCAGCCTGCCTATCTACCCGATCAAAGGCTATTCACTCACCATTGATGTGAAGAATGACGAAGATGCGCCTCAATCTACGGTGATGGATGAGACCTACAAAGTGGCCATTACCCGCTTTGAGAACCGTATTCGTGCAGCTGGCACCGCCGAACTGGCCGACTTTAACAAAGATCTGCCCAAGGCTCGCCTGAATACCATTTCTGAGTCGGTAAGCAGCTTGTTCCCGGAAGGCGGCAAGATGGAAAGTGCCGAATTCTGGACCGGCTTCCGCCCGATGACCCCGGACGGTACTCCCATTATCGGTGGCACTCGTTACAAAAACCTGTGGCTGAACACCGGTCATGGCACCTTGGGCTGGACCATGGGGGCAGGCTCGGCTTCACTGATTGCGGATCTGATCTCCGGTAATCAGACCGATATTGACAGCGACGGTCTGGCGTTCAGCCGCTACGGTTGATGCGGCGGCTGCACTTATTGCCTGAATAAATCCGGGCCAGCCGCTCCGTTGTCTGGACACCAAGAGCCAAAAGACGCAATACTGCCGTCTTTTGGCTCTTTTTTATTATGCTGCTGACTCTGCTTAATATCGTGCTGCCGGTATTTGCCGTCGTGGCGGTGGGCTATATTTTTGGTCGCCGCCAGCACAACCCCGATATGGGGTTTGTTAACCTGGCCAATGTGGCGGTGTTCTGTCCGGCACTGGTGTTTTCGGCGCTGATCAGCCATCCGCTTTCCCTGTCGCACAGCTGGCCGCTGATCCTGGCCGGTGTGCTCTGTATTCTTCTGCCCGGGCTGATGCTGGCGCTGTTTCATTTTCGTGGTATTGAACGGCGTACCCAGGTATTGGCGGGCATGTTCCGTAATACCGGCAATATTGGTATTCCGCTGATGGTGCTGGCTTACGGCGAGGATCAGCTGGGTGCCATTATCATTTTGTTTGTCCTTTCTAATCTGCTGCACTTTTCTCTGGGACTGTTTATTCTTTCTCGCGAAGCCGGACGCTGGCAGTGGCTGAAAAATCCGATTGTATGGGCCGCCGTGGCCGGCATATTGCTGGCCGATCACCAGAGCCTGTTGCCGGCCTTTGTATATACCAGTGCGGATTTACTGGGCCAGATGGCGGTACCGTTAATGTTGTTTGCGCTGGGAGTTCGGTTATCGGTGGGGGAGGTAGGTAACCTGGGGCTGGCCTTTAAACTGAATCTGCTTTATCTGCTGGCCGGTGCCGGCAGCCTGGCACTGGTAGCCTGGTGGCTGCCCCTTACCGCCGACTGGCTCAAACTGCTGGCGTTGTCGGTGATGTTGCCTCCGGCGGTACTTAACTATCTGTTGTGCGAACAGTATCGTTGTCAGCCCGATAAAATGGCCAGCATTGTGCTGTTGGGCAATGTGATGTCGGTGGCCATTATTCCGGTAGTGGTCTACCTTACGTTAACTTACCTGTAAACGCGTATTACTGCCTCTCTGGCTGCGGGTTAAGTGCAGCCTGCTGCTCTCGATAATCGACCCACCTTCCTTGTGAGCGATGTCTCACTCATCACCTGACAAAGTTAAGTTTTTGTTAATATTAATTTAACTTAAGGTTAATACCAAAGTCTAAGTTTCAACCAGCCCCGCGGGCGCTATTGTTATTTTCGAACCGTATTCGGCTATTCAAGGAGAAGAAGAATGGCGTTCGAAAATCAGGAAAAAGCAAAAGCGTACTGGAAAGAAAACCTCAGACTGATGGGCATTCTGCTGGCCATCTGGTTCACGGTTTCTTATCTGTTTGGCATTGTGCTGGTAGATGTACTCAATGCATTCACTATTGGCGGTGCCAAGCTGGGATTCTGGTTCTCTCAGCAAGGGGCCATTTATGTATTTGTTGTGCTCATTTTCGTTTATGTATGGCGAATGAATGTGCTCGACAAAAAATATAACGTTGAAGAAGAGTAAGGGGTAGGACATGGATATCCAAACCTGGACATTTATTCTGGTGGGGCTCAGTTTTGCCCTCTATATCGGCATTGCCATCTGGGCCCGGGCCGGGACCACTGGTGAATTTTATGTGGCTGGCGGCGGTGTACATCCGGTAGCCAACGGCATGGCTACGGCCGCCGACTGGATGTCGGCAGCGTCATTTATCTCCATGGCGGGCATCATCTCTTTTGCCGGTTACGATGGCAGCGTTTACCTGCTGGGCTGGACCGGTGGTTATGTGCTGCTGGCGTTATGCCTGGCACCTTATCTGCGTAAGTTTGGCAAGTTTACCGTGCCGGACTTTATCGGTGATCGTTATTACTCACAAACCGCCCGTATGGTTGCGGTGTTTTGTGCCATTTTTGTCTCGTTCACTTATGTAGCAGGGCAAATGCGAGGCGTGGGTGTGGTGTTCTCCCGCTTCCTGGAAGTAGACATCGATCTGGGGGTGATAATTGGTATGGCCATCGTGTTCTTCTATGCCGTGCTGGGTGGCATGAAGGGCATTACCTATACTCAGGTGGCTCAGTACTGCGTGCTGATTTTCGCCTTCCTGGTTCCCGCCATTTTTGTATCCTTGCTGGTGACCGGCACGGCCATTCCTCAGCTTGGTTTTATAGGACAGACCTCAGACGGTATGGAGCTGCTCGATAAGCTGGACGGCTTGTCCAGAGAGCTGGGTTTTACCGAATATACTTCCGGCAATAAATCGGGTGTTGATGTCTTCTTTATCACCGCGGCCCTGATGGTGGGTACTGCCGGTCTGCCTCATGTCATCATTCGCTTCTTTACCGTGCCCAAGGTGCGTGATGCCCGTATTTCTGCTGGCTGGGCGTTGCTGTTTATCTCCTTCCTTTACACCACTGCACCGGCGGTAGCTGCCTTTGCCCGGGTGAATATGATTGAAGGGCTTAACGGAGCTGATGGGCAGGGTGTTGCTGCCGAACAGGCCCCCGGCTGGGTGGCCAACTGGGAGAAAACCGGCCTGGTGGGTTGGGAAGATAAAAACGGTGATGGCCGTTTGTTCTACTCCGGTGACGAACGTAACGAAATGACCATCAGCCCGGATATTATCGTGCTGGCCAGCCCCGAAATCGGCAAATTGCCCAACTGGGTGGTTGCCCTGCTGGCTGCGGGTGGCATGGCAGCTGCATTGTCTACGGCTGCGGGTCTGTTGCTGGTTATCTCGACCTCCATCGCTCACGATTTCCTGAAAAAAGGCTTCAGGCCGGATATGACCGACAAACAGGAGCTGATGGCGGCGCGTATTGCTGCTGCAGTGGCGGTGGTCGGTGCCGGCTATCTTGGCATTAACCCACCCGGCTTTGTGGCACAGGTGGTGGCCTTCGCCTTTGGTCTGGCGGCGGCGTCATTCTTCCCGGCCATTGTACTTGGCATTTTCTACAAGAAAATGAATAAGGAAGGCGCGATCGCCGGTATGATCAGCGGTATTGCCTTTACTGCCAGCTACATTATCTACTTCAAGTTCATCAATCCGGCTGCCAGCACCCCGGAAAACTGGTGGTTCGGTATTTCTCCCGAGGGCATTGGTACTCTGGGTATGCTGGTGAACCTGGCAGTGTCACTGGTGGTGGCCAAAATGACAGCCGAAACACCGCAGGAAGTGCAGGATCTTGTTGAAAGTATCCGGTTCCCGAAAGGTGCGGGCGCGGCTCACAGCCATTAATTGCCATCATAATAATTATCAGGGACGCGCAAGCGTCCCTTTTTTGTTAGACAATATTGCAAGTCTTCTGCCGTTGAGCCGTTTTGTCGTTCCTGCGGCCGGATATCAACATTGGTCTTCAGGTTTATGCTGTCCTGCCGATATTTTTTAACCAGCTGGTTATTTCTACAACAGGAGCAGGATAATGGCGATTTCTCCGGTGTCAGGCAGTCAGATTTCTCAGTCAACACGCAATGGCGAGCAGCAGCTTCCTGCAGAGCAGTCCGGGCCATCAGAGCTGGCCATGACCCGCTCCGAGCTGAAGGCCCGGGGCAACCAGAGCATCGTGCAGGCCATGTTTGATGGCGGCAAGCCTGGCAGTGATAAGGCCATGAATATCCTTTATGGCGAGATCATGAGCACCATTAATGCCGAGCTGGGCGAAGAGCAGGCGATTACCCGTGAGAAACTGGCGGACAAGCCCGATGATTACTGGTCTGCAGAGAAGACAGCGGGGCGGATTGTTGACGGTGCCCTGGGCTTTTTTGATGCCTTTAAGAAACAGCACCCTACGATGCCGGAAGAGCAGCAGCGGGAGCAGTTTTTGTCCACCATTACCGAGGCTATTGATAAGGGATTTGGCGAGGCCATCAAAATACTGGACGGCCTTAGCGTATTTAACGGTGCCATCAAGGAAAATGCGCTGGCCACCCGGGATATCATTACCGAAAAACTGAATGCGTTCCGTGAAGGAGGGCGCGTCTAGCCGGTGGGTTATCCGTTGTGCTGTAACGCCTGTTGCATATAGGCATCTAACTGCCGTTGTTGTTCCGGGGTAAGGTGCAATCCCAGTTTGGTGCGCCGCCAGAGTACATCGTCGGTGGTGTGAGCCCATTCCTGATCCATCAGATAATCCACCTCGGCGGCGTACAGGCCGGCACCAAAATGTTCGCCAAGGTCTGTAATGCCGGCATGCCGGTTTAAAAACTGCCGGCACAGGGTGCCGTAGCTGCGGACATAACGCTGAACAAGGCGGTGCGGCAGCCAGGGATATTCCTGCTTCAGGCTGCCGGCAAGACTGGCGTGATCTTCAAAGTCGCCTCCGGGCAGCACCAGATGTGTGGTCCAGGGGCCATCGTTCGGTGGCAGAAATGCAGTGAGCTGATTCAGGGCGTCTTCTGCTAATGCCCGGAACGTGGTGATCTTGCCGCCAAACACCGACAGCAGCGGGGCTGTCTGATGGCTGTCGGTGCTCAGCAGCAGTTTGTAATCACGGGAAGCCTGCTGTGCCTGCCCTCTGCTGTCCGCCATCAGCGGGCGCACACCGGAAAACCGGTGTATGACTTCGTTCGGTTCAATTTGCCGGGTAAAGTGTGTATTGACCACGT
This sequence comes from Oceanimonas baumannii, assembly GCF_002245495.1. Lineage (GTDB taxonomy): Bacteria > Pseudomonadota > Gammaproteobacteria > Enterobacterales > Aeromonadaceae > Oceanimonas > Oceanimonas baumannii. The sequence continues at coordinate 151,604 of NZ_NQJF01000008.1, read as the reverse complement.
CGCACAGATAGGTGATTTCTTCATAGGACGGAGCCACACAGCCAGGATCGCCGGTATAGTCAATATCCGTGGTGCCAATCAGTGAATAGTCCTGCTCATAAGGCAACACGAAGATAATGCGACCATCCTGATTTTGCAGAATATAGGCTTCACCGCCGTCATGCAGGCGTGGCACCACAATATGGCTGCCTTTTACCAGGCGCAGCCGGGCCGGGGGCGGGGAGGGCAGTACCTCCTCAAACAAATGGCTGACCCAGGGGCCGGCGGCATTGACCAGCACCCGGGCGGTGACCGTGCTGAGGCTGCCATTTTCCCGGATCAGCTCAATGTGCCACAGACCGTTTTTGCGTCTTGCCTGCGTGCAGCGGGTGCGGGGCCAGATGTGCGCGCCACGCTCTTGGGCGGCCATGGCGCAGAGAACCACCAGGCGGGCGTCATCCACCCAGGCATCGGAATATTCAAAGATCCGACCAAGGTGAGGCTGCAGCGGGCCTGCTCCGTTCAGCGGCAGCATGTGTGATCCCGGCAGCCGGTCTCGCCGGGCCAGATGATCATACAGCCACAAGCCCAGCCGGATCATCCAGGCCGGACGCAGGTGTGGCTGATGCGGCAGACGAAAGCGGAGTGGCCAGATAATATGCGGTGCCGCTTGCAGCAGGGTTTCCCGCTCTGCCAGCGCTTCCCGCACCAGCCTGAATTCAAACTGTTCCAGATAGCGAAGACCACCGTGGATCAGCTTGCTGCTGGCCGATGAGGTGGCTGAGGCCAGATCATGCATTTCGCATAATGCCACAGACAACCCGCGGCCGGCGGCATCCAGCGCAATACCGGTGCCGTTAATGCCACCGCCAATGATCAGCATATCCAGCGGCTGCTTCATGGCGTCGTTCTGGTGCGTGCGACCGCCTGCTGCCAGCCGTGATAGTGTTGCTCCCTTGACGTGCTGCTCATTGTCGGCACAAACTCCCTGTCGGTGGTCACATACTGTGCCAGCTCTCCGGTACTTTGCCAGAAGCCGGTGGCCAGTCCTGCCAGAAACGCTGCTCCCAGCGCCGTGGTTTCCAGCATACTGGGGCGTATTACCCGATTGTGTGTGATATCAGCCTGAAACTGCATCAGAAAGTTATTGGCGGCGGCACCTCCGTCGACTCTGAGTGCTGCCAGTCGAAGTCCCGCATCCTGTTGCATGGCGTCGAGCAGATCCCGGCTCTGAAAGGCAATGGCTTCCAGTGCTGCCCGCACGATGTGGTTACGGTTGGCGCCCCGGGTCAGGCCGGTGATGGTGCCTCTGGCGTAGGGATCCCAATACGGCGCCCCCAGGCCGGTAAACGCCGGTACCAGATACACCCCGTGCGCATCATCCACCCTGCTGGCGCAGATTTCGCTGTCGGCAGCATCGGCAATCAGCTCCAGCTCGTCCCGCAGCCACTGAATAATGGCTCCGCCCATAAACACCGAGCCTTCCAGTGCATAGCTCACGCCACCATCGGCACCCACCGCCAAGGTGGTGAGCAGGCCGTGCTCTGACTGAACCTTGTTCTGGCCGGTGTTCATCAGCATAAAACAGCCGGTACCATAGGTGTTCTTTACCATGCCCTTGTGAAAGCACAGCTGACCAAACAAGGCCGCCTGCTGATCGCCGGCCATGCCGGCGATGGGTACTTCCACTCCCAGGCTGGCATGGCCATAAATGGCGCATGACGGTTTTACCTCAGGCAGCATGGCCGCGGGAATTTTCAGCTTTTCCAGCAAAAAGGCATCCCATTCCAGGGTGTTGATATTAAACAGCATGGTACGTGAGGCGTTGGTGTAGTCAGTGACATGAACACGGCCTTCGGTCAGCTTCCACACCAGCCAGGTATCTATGGTGCCAAACAGCAGATCGCCGGCTTCGGCCTGTGCTCTCGCGCCGGGCACATTATCCAGCAGCCAGCGGATTTTGGTAGCCGAGAAATAGGCATCGGCCACCAGACCGGTCCGGCTTTTTATTTCGCTTTCAAGGCCGTCTGTCTTCAGCTGATCACACAGAGGGGCAGTGCGGCGGCATTGCCAGACAATGGCGTGATGGATGGGCTGCCCCGTGTGCTTGTTCCACACCAGAGTAGTTTCCCGTTGATTGGTAATGCCAATAGCTGCCAGCTGCGCCGGGCGGACACCGGTCTTGGCCAGCACTTCGGTCAGGGTGGCGCGCTGGGTGGCCCAGATTTCGGTCGCGTCGTGCTCTACCCAGCCGGCCTGCGGGTAGTGCTGGGTAAATTCGCGCTGCGCCATGCCGGTGATGCGCGCTTGCCGGTCAAACAGGATGGCACGGGATGATGTGGTGCCCTGATCCAGCGCCAGAATATACTCGGATGTGTTCATTGTGGCTCCTTGCGGGCAAGCAGGGGTTCGCAGGCGGCAGGCAGCACCGGCCGCCAGGGTTTGCGCGGGCCTTTATATAGCTCACCACTTTTATCATTTATCCAGCTGGCCAGCTCGTTACCGCACCCGGTACCGGCGGGTACCTTATGCTGCGGCTGGCAGCTGTCGTGGCCGGCGGGGCAGTGCAGCCGTACATGAAAATGGCCTGAGTGGCCAAACCAGGGCCGCAGCCGGCCAAGCCAGGGAGCGTCGCCATAGGCATGGCACATGGCCTGTTTGATCAGAGGATGCACAAAAATCCGGCTTACCCGCTCATCCTGGGCTGCCAGGGCAATCAGCCGGCGCTGATCGTCGCCAAAGTGCCGGTTAAGCACGTAATGTTTGTGGTTCACCATGTCCTGCTCTGGTATTGGCAGGGCGGTGTTACCCGGCCGCAGCCAGATGTCTGCATCCAGTCCGCTCTGGTGACTGCGGTGACCGTACTCAAAAGGGCCGCCATGTTCCCGGGCTAGGTCGGCCACCAGCATGGGCGGCAGTCCGGCTTGCTGCACCTTGTCGCCCAGGGTGTGCAGGTAGTCAATTAACACTGGCTGGCCGTAATAGCGCTGACGTTCGCTCCGTACAACCTTAAAACCCAGGCCGGTCAGCGGCAGGGCAATGGCACCGGTCTGGCAACCCGCAGCGTAGCCACCGATGGCTTCGGCCTGTGCGGTAAACGGAAGTGCCGACATGATCAGTGCCAGCAAACAGATTGGTTTCAACATGATGTGTGCCCACCTTCTTTCCCATATGGCACCATTATTTATGCCAGCGCGGTTTTTTGCTAGGGTAGCGGCTTTTGATCTGTCCGGAATGTAAAAATGACCACCCAGCGTATTAGCGTGCAGCAGTTGTTACTGCAGCCCCTTGAGTTTGTGCTGCAGCCGCCAGCCTTTCGTTTTTATGCCACTCAGACCATGGTGCTGCTGGCAAGTCTGGCGACGGTGGTGTGGTCATTGCTGGATGCGCAGCACGGCTTTGAACTGATCAACTATGTGGGGCTGGTATTTGGCGGTGTGTTGCTGCTGGTCAGTCTCTGGCCCGCCAGCTGGAACCGGCAGCGGCTAATGAACCTGGCGTTTGATGCCGACCGGCTGTATCTGGTGAACGGTAATCGCAAGCAGGCGGTGAGTCTGCCAAGAGACAGGGTGAGGGCGGTTAACAAGGGCAAACTGCCGGGCCACGACGGTGCCATTATTGCGTTTACCCTGGATTTGCAGTTGAACGAAGAAGAGCTGGATGAGGTACAACAGACGCTGGAAACTCAGGCCGAGGAGCGTTTTGCTCTGGGGGAGAACTGCTATCGCTTTGGTTTTGTGGCCAACTGGCAGCCCCGCCGGCACCTGCTGACGGCCATTAGTGTGCTGGCCCCGGCGGTGGTGCCGGTGGTCGTGGAGGAGGAGGACGACGACGAGTGGGATGACTGATCCTATACTCGAGGGGTGCTTTTTAGACAGGAGCCCTCCTTATGGCCAGGCCAGATCCTTCCCGTATTCCTCCCGCCGCATTTGGTCTTTACGACCGCTACGCTCATGGACAGATAGACAGGCGCCAGTTTATCAGTGGCCTGGCCCGGCTGGCAGTGGGCGGCCTGACCGTCACTGCGCTGGCCGAGGCGCTGATGCCTGATTATGCCCGGGCTCAGCAGGTGTCCTTTACCGATCCGGATATTCACGCCCGTTATCTCAGCTTTGATTCACCCGAAGGGCACGGCCAGGGGCGCGGCTACTGGGTTGAGCCCGCCGGTGAGGTACTGGGGCGGGTGCTGGTGGTGCATGAAAACCGGGGTCTTAATCCTTATATTGAAGATGTGGCGCGGCGTCTGGCCAAGGCCGGTTTCGTAGCGTTCGCGCCCGATGCACTGGCCTCGCTGGGCGGTTATCCGGGCAATGACGATGATGGCCGGGTCATGCAAAAGCAACTGGAAACCGGCAACATTCTGGCCGACTTTACTGCCGCCGCCGGTCTGCTGGATGAACCGGGGCAGGGCATTGGGGTGATCGGATTCTGCTTTGGCGGTTTTGTCAGTAATACCCTGGCCACTACCTTGCCGGCGCAGGTTCGGGCGGCGGTCCCTTTTTACGGTATGCCGCCGGATCTGGCGAAGGTCCCCGGCATGCAAGCCGCCTTGCTTATTCACTTTGCAGAGCAGGATGAGCGTGTCAACCGTGCCTGGCCCGCCTACCGGGAGGCATTAGAGGCCAGCCGCATCGAGTTTGAAATGCATCAGTATGCCGGCACCCAGCATGGCTTTCACAATGATTCCACACCCCGCTATCAGCCCGAGGCTGCCGAGCAGGCCTGGGCGCGTACCCTGGCGTTCTTGCGTGCCCGCCTGGCCGGAACCGGAGCGGCGTAAACGGAAAGGCCGCGCTGTGCGCGGCCCGGTCAAGGTTGGCAGTGGCACCTTACTACAGTTGTCAGATCTGAAAGACCGATACCACCTGCTTCAGATTTTGCGCCTGGGCGGCAATATTCTGGGTAGCTTCAGAGTTTTTGCGTACTGCCTGTACGGTGTTATCGGTAATGTCCCTGATGACCACCACATTCCGGCCAATTTCATTGGCAACACTGCTCTGTTGCTCAATGGCTGTGGCAATCTGGGTTGCCATGTCCGAGATGTCGGTGACTTCCTGGTTAATCTCATTCAGTACCGCTTCAGCCTGCCTGGCCTGCTGGCTGCTTTCCAGTCCTTCCTCTCTGCTCTGATAAATGAGCTGCACCATGGCATCGGTTTTTCCCTGTAATGAGCTGATGATGGTAGCTATCTCCTGAGTAGCATCCTGAGTGCGGGCCGCCAGTGCCCTGACTTCATCGGCCACCACGGCAAAGCCCCGGCCCTGCTCTCCGGCCCGGGCGGCTTCAATGGCCGCATTAAGTGCCAGCAGGTTGGTCTGATCGGCGATATCGCGGATAACCTGCAAGACACTGCCGATGGTTTCGCTCTGGTGTGACAAATCTTCAATACTGCCTACCGAGTTTTCCAGCTGCACCGCCAGACGACGGATACGCTCTATGGTGCCCTGCACCTGCTGTTGTCCTTCCGTGGCGCTGCTGTTGGCCTGTCCGGCCCTGGTGGCGGTATGGTCCGTATTGCGGGCAATATCATCAATGGTGCTGACCATTTCGGTAACGGCAGTGGCAACCAGCTCGGTTTCCTGCTGCTGGCGTTCAATGTCCGTGGTGGTGGTCGCGGCGCTTTCCGACAGTTGCAGCGTGGTCTGGTTCATGGTGCTGACCGCCTGGTTGACCTGCCCAATGACATCGCGAAAGCCTTTGAGCATGGTGTTAAGGGCGTCAGCGATCTCGGCCATTTCATCCTTGCTGCCGGTATCAATGTGCAGACCGAGGTTATGGCTACGATGAATGGTCAGTACGCTATCACGGATTTGCCTGATAGGGCGGAAAATAGAACGGCTGATCAGCATGGCAACCCCGGCGGTGAGCAGTAGCATCAGGATAAACACCAGAGTGGCGGTGCGGGTTGCCCGGTCCAGGTAGTTCTGCAGCTCCTGCTCTATGTCGGCCAGGCTGCTTTCCAGCAGGCTTTCGGTGCTTTGAACGGTCTGGCGCATGGCCAGTTGCAGTCCCTGCTCGCTGCTCAGTCCAACCCGCTCCAGCTCATCGGCATAGGCGAGAAAACGTTTCCGGTACTCAGTAGCCTGGGAGTGTGGCAGGTCGAGCGCATTGAGCTGACTCAGCAGCCGCTGGTGCAGGGTATTGAAACGTTGTACGTAGCGGATGTCATGGCGCAGCATAAAGTCTTTTTCGGCACGGCGAAGCTGCAGCAGGGTAATGAGAACCTGATCGGCTCCCGACTCATTCAGCGAGGCTTCCACGTTATGCACGGCGCGGCGCAGTTCGCCTTCCAGTCCGGACTCATGGTCCAGACCAAGGCGCTGATAGGCGGCAGCCACCGCTTTGAAGTCGGTATTGTACCGGGTAAAGCGTTCGTCCAGAGCCGCAAGGGTACTGATCGGCAGCTGTTGCTGTGCAAGCAGGGCATTCAGCTCGGTCAGGTGACGGCGGGTCTGCACCATGTGTTGCTGGAAGTCGTTCAGGTAGGCGACCTCCATGCGGGCCATAAAGTCTTTTTCTTCCCGGCGCAGACTCAGCATATCGTTGCTCAGGGTCATGGCCAGTGCCTTGCCGTGATTCAGGGTTTTAATGGTATTCAGGGTATGCGTGAACAGGGTGAACAAAATGCCCATGGCGGCGATTACCAGCAGGGTATTCAGTGCGAGCTTGTGTTTTATTTTCATCCGTTTGTTTTTCTCGTAACCGGAACATCGAAAAAATGTGGCTGAGCGCCCGCGAACGGGCGCAGGAGATCAGCGTAAATAGGGATTGGTCAGACGTTCATGTCCAAAGGTGCTTTCCGGACCGTGGCCGGGGACAAAAATGATGTCGTCCCCCAGGGGCAGCAGGATGCTGTTAATGCTGTGCAGCAACTGCTGGTGATCCCCACCGGGAAAGTCGGTGCGGCCAATACCGCCGTTAAACAGCACATCACCCACAAAGGCCAGGCGTTGTGCTTCGTGCACCAGCACCAGATGTCCGGGGGTATGACCCGGGCAGTGATATATTTCGAGTTGTTCTTCCCCGACGCTGACGGTGTCGCCGGCCTTCAGCCAGCGATCGGGGGTAAATCCCGGTACCGGTTCAAAGCCAAACATCTGTACCTGTTGAGGCAGGCCGTCGATCCAGTAGTCATCCTGTTCGCCGGGCCCTTCTACCGGCACCCCCGTCTGTGCACTTATCTCACCGGTACCGCCCACATGGTCCAGGTGGCCGTGAGTCAGAATAATGCGCTCCAGGATCAGGCCACGTTCATTAACGGCTGCCAGCAGACGGTCTGTCTCGCCGCCGGGATCAATCAGGGCAGCCCGGTTGGTGCTGCTGCACCATACCAGGCTGCAGTTTTGCATAAAGGGGGTGACCGGCAGGGTAATACGATTCAGCATGCTGCTTCCTTTAACATAACAATCCGGCTTGCGAAGCCTGTGCTTCGGGCTGTTGCGCCAGCCACTCGGCCAGCTCTTCGGCCTCACCGCGTTTGATGATGCGGTCTTCCTTTGTCGCCTGGTGACGGGCATAGATAGGGTCGTAATAAACGCTGAGCAAGGTGGCAATCCATTCTTCATGGGCATCACAGCCATGGCCTTGCTGCTGCTGGCGTACCGCCTCGGTCATCACGGCAGACAGCCGTCGCCACTCCCTGTCTCCCAGACGTTTGTATAACCGCTTCAGGCTGTCTTGCAGATAGTGTTCCAGCCGCTCAAAGTCGTCATTAAAGTGGTGCTGCATGGTTTCCACATAGTCATGGCGAATTTGTCGTACCCGCTGCTCAAAGGGCACTTCCAGCAGCAGTAGCGGGGCTTGTTGCATGCGTTCATACAGCGGAAGGGGAATAGGGCAGCGGCCGATCATGGCACTTTCGTCTTCCACCAGCCAGCCGTGAATGCCGGCCTTGCGCTGTTTAAGCCGGGCAATGGCGAGGCGGTTTTCAAAATTGATGGGAGTGGGCTGGGGCTCACTCCAGTTGCCAAAACTGGAGCCACGATGATGGGCACAGCCTTCCAGATCCAGTGATAACGGACTCCGGGCCAGCCAGTCGGTTTTACCGCTGCCGGTGAGGCCGGTGAGTACAAATCCCGGGCCGGCAAAGCCTTGCTCAATTTCCTGCAGCAGCCGGCGGCGCAATGCCTTGTAGCCGCCTTTTACCCGGGGCACCGGCCGGCCGGCCGCGTTTAGCCATTCCTGCGCGGTCTGACTGCGCAGACCGCCGCGAAAGCAGTAAATCACGCCATCCGGGTGATCCTTCAGCCAGTTTAACCAGCCCTGCAGACGTGCTTCACGGATCTGACCGGCCACCAGCCGGTGACCCAGTGCGATGGCCGCCTGCTGCCCCTGCTGCTTGTAACAGGTGCCCACCTGAGCGCGCTCGTCATCGGTCATCAACGGCAGGTTGGTGGCAGAAGGAAAAGCACCCTGAATAAACTCCACCGGGGCGCGCAAGTCCAGCAGAGGAACATCGCAGGCCAGCAGCCGGCCGAAATCGGTTTCCTGATCAGGCATCCACAACCTCAATGCGATGCTCGCCGGCTGGCATCAGTTCACCAATGGGGGCCAGACTGAGCTGATGGCTGGCGGCTGCACTCAGAAAGACGTCAATGGCATCCGGACGCACGGCCACCAGCAGGCCACCGCTGGTTTGCGGGTCGCACAGAATATGCTGTTGACGCTGGGTCAGCGGGGCCACTTTATGGCCATAGGCGTCAAAGTTGCGCAGGGTACCGCCGGGGACGGCGCCGGCCTGCAGGTAATGATCAAGGTTTGGCAGTAATGGGATATCGGCCATGGCCAGGCGCGCACTCACATCCGCACCTTCACATACTTCCAGCAGGTGACCGAGCAGGCCAAAGCCGGTGACGTCGGTCATGGCACTGACGCCTGGCAACGCAGCAAAGTCTTGTCCCGGCTTGTTCAGCTGACACATGACCTCGGGGGCCAGGGTACTGTCCTCCTCGCGCAGCACGCCTTTTTTCTGTGCGGTAGACAAAATGCCAATCCCCAGCGGCTTGGTCAGAAACAGGATATCGCCGGCCGTGGCGGTGTCGTTGCGCTTGACCTGCTCCAGCGGGATCTGCCCGGTGACAGCCAGCCCGAAAATGGGCTCGGGAGCGTCGATGCTGTGGCCTCCGGCAAGAGAAATACCGGCGTCATGGCAGGCCTGGCGACCACCGTCAATGACCTGCTGGGCCACTTCCGGCGGCAGGGTGTTTACCGGCCAGCCCAGAATGGCAATGGCCACCACGGGAGTACCGCCCATGGCGTAAATATCGCTGATGGCATTGGTGGCGGCAATGCGGCCAAAGGTGAAGGGGTCGTCCACAATGGGCATAAAAAAGTCGGTGGTAGAAATAATGCCCATACCGTTGCCAATATCGACCACGGCGGCATCGTCGCGACTGGCGTTGCCGACCACCAGGCGCGGATCATTAAACCCCGGCAACTGGCTGTGCAGAATCGTATCGAGAATTTTAGGCGAAATTTTGCAGCCGCAGCCGGCACCGTGGCTGTATTGGGTCAGACGGATGGGTTCCACTCGAGCTTCCTTGGTGACTAAGGGAAAGGCTGTATAGTACTCCTTATAAGCAGGAATCGCACCCCGCCACGCAGCGGGTGCGGTTAAACTAAATGACAGTCAGATAATAAAAAGGAGCCACAGCTATGAGCATGATTGCCAGAAAAATATGGGTCAGCGGCCGGGTGCAGGGGGTCAGTTTCCGCTATTACACACAATGTGAAGCGGAGCGGCTGGGGGTCAGTGGTTATGCCCGCAATTTGCCTGATGGCCGGGTGGAGGTGCTGGCAGAAGGCCCTGCAGCGGCGGTGCGCCAGTTAACCGCGTGGCTGCGGAGTGGTCCCGACAGTGCGCAGGTAACCGGGCTGGAAGAAAGTGATATTACCCCGGCAGGGGCAAAAGGGTTTGAAACAGGATGACGGCGGGGCCGGGGTGGCCCGGTCAGAGCCTGTTTCAGGCGGTGCCATTATCCCGGCAAGCCGGGGCAATGGCACCGCTTCAGAGTCAGCCTTTCAGTTTGCTGTCCAGCTCTTCAATTTTGGCTTTCCAGATGGCAGGGCCGGCTTCATGGGCGTTGTTGCCGTCGCTGTCCACTGCAACGGTGACCGGCATGTCTTCTACTTCAAACTCATAGATGGCTTCCATCCCTAAGTCTTCAAAGGCCAGCACCTTGGCTTTTTTCACCGCTTTGGCAACCAGGTAGGCGGCACCGCCCACGGCCATCAGGTAAACGGCCTTGTGGTCGCGGATGGAGCTGACCGTGGCGGGGCCACGCTCGGCCTTGCCCACCATGCCCATCAGGCCGGTCTGCTCCAGCATCATGTCGGTGAACTTGTCCATGCGGGTGGAGGTGGTCGGGCCGGCAGGACCCACCGCCTCGTCGCCAATGGCGTCTACCGGACCCACGTAATAGATAAAGCGGCCGTTAAAGTCCACCGGCAGTTGCTCACCCTTGTTGATCATGTCCTGAATGCGCTTGTGGGCGGCATCCCGGCCGGTCAGCAGCTTGCCCGAGAGCAGCAGGGTTTCACCCATTTTCCACTCTTTGATATCGTCGCGGGTGACGGTATCCAGGTTGACCCGGCGAACATTTTCGCCCACTTCCCAGGTGACTTCCGGCCAGTCTTCGAGCTTCGGCGGGGTCAGCTCGGCAGGGCCGGTGCCGTCCAGGTGGAAGTGCACGTGGCGGGTGGCGGCACAGTTGGGGATCATCACCACCGGCTTGGAGGCGGCATGGGTGGGGGCGGTCTTGATTTTGATGTCCACTACCGTGGTCAGGCCGCCAAGACCCTGAGCACCAATACCCAGTTTGTTGGCCTTTTCAAAGATCTCCAGCCGCAGCTTTTCTTCGGTGGTTTCGGCACCGCGCTCAATGAGGTCGTGAATGTCGACCGGATCCATCAGCGATTCCTTGGCCAGAACGGCCGCCTTTTCGGCGGTGCCGCCAATACCAATGCCCAGCATGCCCGGCGGACACCAGCCGGCACCCATGGTAGGCAGGGTCTTCAGAACCCATTCAACCACGTCGTCGGACGGGTTCAGCATCACCATTTTGGACTTGTTCTCGGAGCCGCCACCCTTGGCGGCAATGGCTACCTCGACTTCAGCACCGGGCACCATGTCGATATGTACCACGGCAGGGGCGTTGTCTTTGGTGTTTTTACGGGCACCGGCGGGGTCGGCCACAATACTGGCGCGCAGCGGGTTGTCGGGGTTGGAGTAGGCACGGCGTACGCCTTCGTCCACCATTTCCTGCACGGTAAGATCGGAGTCCCACTGCACCTGCATGCCAATTTTCACAAAACAGGTCACGATGCCGGTGTCCTGACAGAGTGGGCGATGACCTTCGGCGGACATGCGTGAGTTAATCAGAATCTGCGCAATAGCGTCTTTGGCGGCCTGGCTTTGCTCTTTTTCGTAAGCTTTTTCCAGCGCCTGCACAAAATCCAGCGGGTGGTAATAGGAGATATATTGAAGGGCGTCAGCAACGGAGTCGATAAAGTCCTGCTTCTTGATAATGCTCATGGCTTCCTCATGGGTTATCGGCTGGCTTTGAATTGTTATAATCGGCGTCATGATACGCTTCACCGCCCCCGGCTGACCAGTCTGGACCGGGGCGGAATGCCAAAATTGTCGAGTGGATTACATAATGGGACTGCCTTTGCACATACACAGTGAGCCCTTTACCGGCCTGGTGCGCGACTTCTTTTCTCCCCTGGCCGGCGAGCCCTGGTCGGTGCTGCTGGAATCGGCCTCACCGCTGGCCGGTGACAGCCGCTTTCATATTATCAGTGCCCGGCCGCTGGCGACCCTGGTCACGCACGGAGACACCACCACAGTCAACCATCCCGGTGGCTCCGAGCTCAGCACCGACTGCCCCTTTGCCTTGCTTAAAACCTGGCAACAACGGTTGCTGGGGGAGGTCAGTTTACCGGAAGGCCTGACTCATTTACCCTTTGCCGGGGGAGCCCTTGGCTTGTTCGGCTATGATCTGGGCCGGCGGCTTGAGCGGCTTCCCGAGCAGGCCATCAATGAGCTGGACACACCAGATATGGCAGTAGGGTTGTATCACTGGTGCTGGATTATTGACCGTGAAACCGGGCTGGCTCACCTTCTGGTACTGGGTGATGAAGCGGCGTTGCAGCACCGGCTGGCGTGGTGGCGGGAGCTGGCAGCGGGCAAACCGGGGCCGTTCAGGCTGACCAGTCACTGGCAGGCCAACCAGAGCCGGGAGCAATACGGCAGCAACTTTAACCGGGTGCAGGAGTATCTGTCTGCCGGAGATTGCTACCAGATTAACCTCACGGTGCGCTTTAACGCCAGCTTTGAAGGCGACCTCTGGACGGCCTATTGCCGCCTGAGCGAAGATAACCGGGCGCCGTTTTCCGCTTTTATGTCCTTGCCGCACAGCACGGTACTCAGCCTGTCGCCGGAGCGTTTTATTGCCCTTGATGGACGACAGGTGGAAACCAAGCCGATTAAGGGCACCCGTCCACGGGGGCAGAATGAGCAGCAGGATCGGCAACTGGCCGCAGAGCTTGCTGCAGCCCCCAAGGATCGCTCTGAAAATCTGATGATTGTGGATTTGTTGCGCAATGATATTGGCCGGGTTTGTGTGCCGGGCACGGTCAAGGTGCCCTCGCTGTTTGCCATTGAATCGTTTCCGGCAGTGCATCATCTGGTGTCTACCATTACCGGCGAGTTAAAAGAAAATCTGGACGGCACCGACCTGCTGGCGGCGACTTTCCCCGGCGGTTCCATTACCGGTGCGCCCAAGGTGCGGGCCATGCAGATTATTGAAGAGTTGGAACCCCATCGCCGGCATGGCTATTGCGGCAGCATCGGCTATTTAAGTGCCCACGGTCGTATGGATACCAGCATTACCATTCGCACGCTGCTGGCAGAGCAGGGCCGGCTGTTCTGCTGGGCCGGTGGCGGAGTGGTGGCCGATTCGAAGGAGAGTGACGAATATCAGGAACTGTTTGACAAGCTGGGCCGTATTTTACCGGTGCTGGCAACCTCATGACGCTGGATGAGCTGATCACCCGCCTTAATCTGCTGCCACCGCAACCCGATGACGGCTGGCCCCGTCATGCCCGGCCGGCAGCGGTACTGATACCGGTGCTGCAAGGGCAGAGCGGTCTTGAGCTGGTGCTGACCCGGCGCAGCCGGCATCTGCGTCAGCACCCGGGGCAGATCAGTTTTCCCGGCGGACGGGTGGATGACACGGATGCCAGCCTCTGGCACACCGCGCTGCGTGAAAGTGAGGAAGAGATTGGCCTGCCGCCGGAACGCTGCCGGCTGCTGGCGCGGTTGCGGGCCCAGTACACCATCTCCGGGTTTGCCCTTACCCCTTTTGTGGGGCTGGTGGAAGGGCAACCCGAGTTTGTGCCGAATCCTGACGAGGTGGATGAAGTGTTCAGGGTGCCGCTCGACTATCTGCTGGATGTGCGGCACCACCATGTGCTGAGCCAGCCGCGCCGTGGCCGTTTACACCGGGTGGTGTTTATTCACTGGCAGGGACTGTGGGTGTGGGGCATCACCGCTTCGGTGATCCATCAGCTGGCGCATCAGGTCGCACGCTGACCGGAGATCCTAATCACAATTTCTGCTTTCTTCTGTTTGCTTGTTAAAATGTTGTTGGGTTAAAACTCAAATAAACCTACAATCGTTCAATAATAGTTGAGCGATTGCCGTTGGCGTCGTTGTGTTAAACGAGTAGTGTTCGGAGTTTGCCATGATCAGCGTGTTTGACATGTTCAGTATCGGTATCGGCCCTTCTTCTTCCCATACCGTAGGCCCCATGCGGGCGGCCCATGCTTTTGTGCTGGCGATGGAGGAGCAGGACCTGCTCAACCGGACCACCCGGGTAGAAGTGGAGCTGTTCGGCTCACTGGGCCAGACCGGTATCGGCCACGGCACGGGTAAAGCGGTGATTCTGGGACTGGGTGGGTTTGATCCCGAGTCGGTAGATGTAGACATAATCCCCTCCTTTCTGGAAAAGGTGGAGAGCAGCGAAGAGATTGTACTCAACCAGATTCATCCGGCTGCGTTTCCGCGTTCCGGTGCCATCGTGTTTCACCGTCGTAAAACCCTGCCTCTGCACAGTAATGGCATGACCTGCCGTGCCTTTGAGGGAGAGCAGCTGCTGAGCGAGCAATCTTATTACTCCATCGGTGGCGGTTTTATCGTCAAGGCTGAGGAATTTGCCGATACCAAGGCGGCGGCCGTGGCCGAGTCCAGTGCCCGTCCGGTTCCGTTTCCGTTCAAGAGCGGTAACGAACTGCTGCAGCTGTGTCGGGAAAATGGCATGTCCGTCAGTGGTCTGATGATGGAAAATGAAAAGGTGACCCGCAGTGAAGAAGAGATTATTTCCGGTCTGCGGGAGATCTGGGACGTCATGAAAGCCTGCGTTAAACGGGGCTGTAAAACCGAAGGTATTTTGCCTGGCGGACTCAAGGTAAAACGCCGGGCTCCCTCGCTTCACCGCCGGCTGGTCAGTGAAGCCCAGTACAACAAAGATCCGTTAAGCGTAATGGAGTGGGTGGATCTGTTTGCGCTGGCCGTGAACGAAGAGAATGCCGCCGGTGGCCGGGTAGTCACGGCGCCGACCAACGGAGCCGCCGGCATTTTGCCTGCGGTACTGCATTATTACGATAAGTTTGTGCAGCCGGTGGATGACGATGCGTTGGTGCAGTATTTTCTGACGGCGGCTGCCATCGGCATTCTATATAAGGAAAATGCTTCCATCTCCGGTGCCGAAGTGGGCTGTCAGGGAGAAGTAGGCGTGGCTTGCTCCATGGCCGCTGGCGCGTTGACTGCCGTGGTCGGTGGCACTATTGATCATGTGGAAAACGCCGCCGAAATTGGCATGGAACACAACCTGGGGCTCACCTGCGATCCGGTTGGTGGCCTGGTTCAGGTTCCTTGTATTGAGCGTAATGCCATGGGGGCGGTCAAGGCCATCAACGCCAGCCGTCTGGCGCTGCGCGGGACCGGCGAACACAAGGTATCTCTCGACAAGGTGATTAAAACCATGCGCGATACCGGCAGGGACATGAAGACCAAATACAAGGAAACTGCCCGCGGTGGCCTGGCGGTGAATATCATCGAATGTTGATGCCTTACATGTAAGAAAGGCATATGCCGTGTCATCTCCGCGCAGGCTGAGATCCAGTACATGGAGCACGCTTTTGCTGGCGATGCAGATCTGAAGACGTGTATGGATTCCCGCCTTCGCGGGAATGACACTTTTTCGCGGGAGTGCCGTTAAATGCTAAGGAAGGTATAAGTTGTGTCATCTCCGCGCAGGCGGAGATCCAGCGCATGGAGCACGCTTTTGCTGGCGATGCAGATCTGAAGACGTGTACGGATTCCCGCCTTCGCCGATGCGTTAACGTTTCGATGCCTTCATCAACAAAAAGCCCGGCGTAGCCGGGCTTTTTGTTGTCTTATTGCGGTAGCTGTGCGCAGCCAAAGCGGTACCCGCAGGAGTTACTTAATCCGCATACCCGGCTGGGCACCGTCGTGGGGCTCAAGGATCCACAGATCCTTGCCACCGGGGCCGGCGGCCAGCACCATGCCTTCACTCATGCCAAAGCGCATTTTGCGGGGGGCCAGGTTCGCTACCATCACGGTGAGTTTGCCTTCCAGATCTTCCGGGCTGTAGGCAGATTTGATGCCGGCAAATACCTGACGGGTTTCACCACCGAGATCCAGCTCCAGGCGCAGCAGTTTATCTGCCTTGGGCACGGCTTCGGCTTTTTTGATCAGTGCCACCCGCAGGTCAACCTTGGCGAAGTCATCAAAGGAGATGGTGTCGCTGATGGGATCGTCTGCCAGCGGGCCGGTGGGGGTGGCTTTGGCCTGCTCGGCGGCCAGATCTTCCTTGGAGGCTTCCACCATGGCGGCCACCTTGTCGGCGTCCATACGGCTGAACAGTGCCTTGAATTTGTTCACGCTGTGGCCGGTGAGCGGGCTGGCAATGGCGTCCCAGGCCAGCTCGGTATTCAGGAAAGCCTCGGTGCGTTCGGCCAGTTGCGGCATCACCGGCTTCAGGTAGGTCATCAGTACCCGGAACAGGTTAATACCTACAGAGCAGATGGCCTGCAGCTCGCTGTCTTTGCCTTCTTCCTTGGCCACTACCCAGGGAGCCTGGTCGTCCACGTAGCGGTTTGCTTTGTCAGCCAGGGCCATGACTTCGCGAATGGCACGGCCAAATTCCCGTTGCTCATAAAACTGGCCTATGCGCTCGGCAGCACCGGCAAATTCGGCATAGAGCTCTGGCTCGGCACAGTCGGCAGACAGTTCACCATTAAAGCGCTTGGCAATAAAGCCGGCGTTGCGGGAGGCCAGGTTGACCAGTTTATTGACCACATCGGCATTTACCCGGGCCACAAAATCATCCAGGTTCAGATCCAGATCGTCGATACGGCTGGTCAGCTTGGCGGCGTAGTAGTAACGCAGGCACTCCGGGTCCAGGTGATTCAGATAGGTGTCGGCCTTGATAAAGGTGCCCTTGGATTTGGACATTTTAGAGCCGTTGACGGTGACATAGCCGTGTACAAAAATATTGCTGGGCTTGCGGAAGCCGCTGCCATCCAGTATGGCTGGCCAGAACAGGCTGTGGAAGTAGACGATATCCTTGCCGATAAAGTGATACAGCTCGGCCTGGCTGTCCGCCTGCCAGTAATCGTCAAAGTTCAGATCACCGCGTTTGTCACAGTAGTTTTTGAATGAACCCATATAGCCAATGGGTGCATCCAGCCAGACATAGAAATATTTACCCGGCGCATCGGGGATTTCAAAGCCGAAATAGGGGGCATCACGGGTGATGTCCCATTGCTGCAGACCACTTTCAAACCACTCTTCCAGCTTGTTGGCCATTTCTTCCTGCAGGGCTCCCGAGCGGGTCCAGGCCTTGAGCATGCCGTCAAACTGGGGCAGATCAAAAAAGAAGTGCTCGGTGTCTTTCATCACCGGGGTGGCGCCGGATACGGCCGAGCGCGGGTTAATCAGTTCGGCGGGGGTGTAGGTGGCAGAGCACACTTCACAGTTGTCGCCATATTGATCTTCTGCTTTACAGCTGGGGCAGGTGCCTTTTACAAAGCGGTCTGGCAGAAACATGTTCTGCTCGGGATCGTACAGCTGAGAAATGGTGCGGCTTTCAATAAAGCCGTTCTCTTTCAGCCGGCCATAGATAAGCGCAGCAAATTCGCGGTTTTCATCGCTGTGAGTACTGTGATAGTTGTCAAAAGCGATATTAAAGCGCTCAAAATCATGCTCATGTTCTTTTTTGACCGCGGCAATCATTTCTTCCGGGGTCACGCCAAGCTGTTTGGCCTTGAGCATGATGGGGGTGCCGTGAGCATCATCGGCGCAGATAAAATGGACCTGATGGCCACGCATTCGCTGGTAACGAACCCAGATATCGGCCTGAATGTGCTCCAGCATATGGCCAAGGTGGATTGAACCATTGGCATAGGGGAGGGCGCAGGTAACGAGAATCTTACGTGGATCGGTAGCCATAATTTCCATTTTTGTAGTGTCGGGTTTACAGAAGCCTGCATGTTACCCGAGTTTTTTTGTTATATACACTCTTCAGCGGCGTTTTACCTGCCCGGTGCTTTTGCTAAAGTGCTGCTACCCCCTTATGTGGACCTAACTGAATGAATATTGAACCAATTCGGCAGCGGTTAAGCCGTTTTAAGCCCGCCCACTGGGCGCAGGATCCGGTATCTGCCGGTTTTGTACGCAGCATCGACTGCCAGAGCGATGTATTAACCATTGCCGTTACTCTGCCTTTTGCCGATTTGGCCGTGGCGGAGCAGCTTAACGGTCTTAATGACGAACTGTGTGAGCTGGCCGGCGCGCACCGTGTTGACTGGCAGCTGCATCTTGATGTGGCCACGCTGGCCCATGCCAATGACGCACCGGCGTTGTCCGGCGTACGCAATATTATTGCGGTGTCGTCGGGCAAGGGCGGGGTTGGCAAGTCGACAACGGCGGTCAACCTGGCGCTGGCGCTGAGCCGGTTGGGTGGCCGGGTGGGCCTGCTGGATGCCGATATCTACGGGCCGTCCATTCCCATGATGCTGGGGGTGGCCGGAGAACGTCCGGCCAGCGATGATGGTAAAACCATGGCGCCGGTGCAGGCCCACGGTGTAAAAGCCAACAGCATCGGTTTTCTGGTCGGTGCCAACGATGCCACTGTGTGGCGTGGCCCCATGGCCAGCAAGGCATTGGAGCAGATCCTGCGGGAAACCCGCTGGGGTGAGCTGGATTATCTGGTGGTGGATCTGCCGCCGGGCACCGGTGATATTCAGCTAACCATTGCTCAGCAGGTGCCGACCACGGCAGCGGTGGTGGTGACCACGCCGCAGAACGTGGCCCTGGCCGATGCGGTAAAAGGCATTAATATGTTCGGCAAGGTCAATATTCCGGTGCTGGGCGTGGTGGAAAACATGAGCTATCACCAGTGCAGCCAGTGCGGCCACAAAGAGAACCTGTTTGGTGAAGGCGGCGGCGGTCACCTGTGCAATGAACATGGTGTGCCTTTGCTCGGACAAATGCCGCTGAATGCCACCCTGTGCCAGCAGATGGACGCGGGCACCCCCGTGATGGTGGTTGATCCGGGCAGCGAAGTGGCCGGGCGCTACCTTGATATGGCTGCCCGGCTGGCTGCCAGCCTGTATTTCTCCGGCAAAAAGGTGCCTACTACCCTTTATACCCGGCTGGTATAAGCCTGCTGTTGCTCCGGTGCAGACAGCTGCCTGCACCGGTTTCTTATTTTGGTTTTAGGAGTCTTCATGCGTCTTTGCGATCGGGACATTAAGCAATATCTGGCCGAAGGCCGAATCAAGATTGATCCCGCCCCGGCAGAGGAGCGGATCAGTGGCGTGAGTGTGGATGTACTGCTGGGTAACGCTTTTCGCGTGTTTCAGGATCACACTGCCCCTTATATCGATCTCAGCGGCCCCAAAGGGCAGGTGCAGGAGCAGATTAACCGGGTGATGAGCGACGAGATCCTGATTGAAGACGGCGAAGCCTTCTTTCTGCACCCGGGAGAGCTGGCGCTGGCGGTAACGCACGAGTCTGTTACTCTGCCCGACGATATTGTGGGCTGGCTGGATGGCCGCTCGTCGCTGGCGCGGCTGGGCCTGATGGTGCACGTGACTGCGCACCGGATTGATCCGGGCTGGAGCGGCCGCATTGTGCTGGAGTTTTACAACAGCGGTAAGCTGCCGCTGGCGCTGCGCCCCCAAATGGTGATTGGAGCGCTTAACTTTGAAACCATGTCGGGCCCGGCGGAGCATCCTTACATGAGCCGTGCCAGCGCCAAATATAAATCTCAGCAAGGTGCTGACGCCAGCCGTATCAACCAGGATTGATACGGCCGGAGAGCGTGGCACAGAAGCGGTAAGTGATGGCGTTTATCAAGGACTCGCCGGCGTGATTGAGAGGGTGTCAACAGTGAGAGAGGGTCCGGCTCGCAGGCCGGAGTACTCGTCATATTGTATTGTGCTAAATGAACCTTTGGTAAGACAGGGGAAGGTTGGTTTACACGCATAAACGGGACAAGAATAATGAAAAAATGGCTTTATGGCCTGGCGGCGCTGGTGCTGCTGTTGCTATTGGGGGTCTTTGCGCTGACCCGATTTGTAGATACCGACAGGGTGAAGCGCCTGCTGGTGGAACAGACCCGGGAGAAAACCGGCCGCACGCTGGTGATCGACGGCGAGCTGAGCTGGCGTTTTTTCCCCTCTGTGGGCTTTACCCTGGGTAAAACATCACTGCTGAACCCGCCAGAATTTGAGCAAGGGGCGACCCTGTCGGTGGGGGAAGTCAGTCTGGATGTGGCACTGAAGCCGTTGCTCAACAACCGGCTGGAAATCGGCCAGGCCGTACTCAATAACGCCCGTTTGCACCTTATTACCCATAAAGACGGCAGCACTAACCTGGACGATCTGCGCAATCTGGGTCAGGCTGATACGGACTCTGGCGCAGGGCCCGAACCGGCCGGCGGCGAGCCGACAGCGCAGCGTGAATTGCAGTTTGTCAGCCTGGCAGGGGTGACGGTGACCGATGCCGAAGTACTGCTGCAGGATGAACGTACAGACACGCTGACCCGTCTG
This sequence comes from Oceanimonas baumannii, assembly GCF_002245495.1. Lineage (GTDB taxonomy): Bacteria > Pseudomonadota > Gammaproteobacteria > Enterobacterales > Aeromonadaceae > Oceanimonas > Oceanimonas baumannii. Next base: position 131,483 of record NZ_NQJF01000008.1, on the reverse strand, counting down.
AACCGGGTTAATCTCCAGCTGGATCGTTTTGCGCCGGGTGAGGAAGTGCCGGTCAGCTTCTCGGGCAACCTGTTCTCTGACGATGTGCAGGCCAGCATGGATGCCAGTGGGCAGCTGTGGCTGGCACCGGAATTTGATCACTTACGCTTTGATAATCTGGAGTTCAACGCCGGTGCCACCGGCCGGGCTGTGCCTGGTAATAAAGCGCTTAAGCTAAGCGGCGATCTGGCTTACAACATTGCCGGTAAACAGGCGAGCTTTAGCAATGTGAATATGGCGGTGGGTTCGCTGATGCTTGATGGTGAGCTGAATGTGAAGCATGGGCCGGAAATACCTGAAATTCGTTTTACTCTGCATACTCCGCTGCTGGATCTGGAACAGCTCAGCCAAGAGTGGAGCAGTGAGCAGGGTGCCAGTGGTGCGGCGGCCACGTCCGGTGATGAACCGTCGGCTAAGCGGGCCAAGCTGCCTCCTTCGGTGGCGGCCGGAGAGCCGGATCTGTCCATACTCAACAAGCTGGATGTCAAGGGCAGCCTTTCTGCCGACAAGCTGAAAGTGCAGGGCATGGAAATGGAAGGGCTGACGCTTGAAGTGTGGGTGCACGAAGGCCAGGCCTCGGCCAGTGACATTAACGCCCGCCTTTATGACGGCGTGCTGAACGGCGAAGTCAGCCTGAATGCCAACCGTGCTCCGGCAAGTTTTATGCTGAACACCAGCCTGCAGAATGTAGACGGCTTCCGGCTGCTGAACAATGCCGCCGGCATCGACTCTCTGGAAGGGCGGGCCAGTGTAGCGGTGAACGTGGCCGGCAGGGGCCTGTCGGAGCAGGCCATTAAAAAGAGCCTGACCGGCACCAGCCGGGTGGAATTTGCCGATGGAGCTCTGCGTGGCGTGAATATTGCTGCGATGATCCGCCGGGGCTATGCCCAGGTAAAAGGCCTGCCGCTGCCCGACGATAACGAACCTCAGAAAACCGATTTCAGCGCCCTGACTGCCGATTTTGATATTGGCAAGGGCAGCATCAGCACACAAAACCTGCGTCTGGCTTCTCCCTTGTTGCGGGTACGTGGCGAAGGCGAAACCAGCCTGCTGGATGAATCGCTGAATGTGCTGCTGAACACCTCTATTGTGGGAAGTCTCAAGGGCCAGGACGGTGAATCGCTGGATGAACTGAAAAACATCACGGTTCCTCTCAGGATCAGCGGCAGTTATAAAGAGCCTCGCTATACCCTGGACATGCAGCAGGTGTTCGATCTCTATCTGAAAGAAAAAGCCGGTAAGGAAGCCGAGCGGGTAAAACGCAAGCTCAATGAAAAACTCGGTGGTGAGCTGGGTGACAAACTCAATGAAAAGCTGCCTGGCCTGCTGGACAAGCTGGGGCTGTAATCTCGCAGCGGATGACTTCATATAAAAAAGGCGGATCATTCCGCCTTTTTTATTACCCGCTTTTGTGTAAGGGAAACAGCCCCTGATAATACGTTAAACAGTGTCGAGATCAGCCGCATTGTGCCGCTCTGCCAGCTGCTCGTTTTCTTCACCCCACACCCGGTTAACCCGCCGGCCCCGTTGTACGGCGGGGCGAGCGTCGATGGCTTTGGCCCAGCGCAGTACATTGGGGTAGTCAGTTACCGACAGAAACTCGGCGGCATCGTAGAGGCGACCCAGCACCAAGGCTCCATACCAGGGCCAGATGGCAATATCGGCAATGCTGTAGCTGTCGCCGGCAATATAGTCCCGGCCGTTCAGCTGGCGTTCCAGTACATCCAGCTGCCGTTTGGTTTCCATGGCAAAGCGGTTGATGGGATATTCCAGCTTTTCCGGTGCATAGGCATAAAAATGACCGAAGCCACCGCCCAGATAGGGAGCCGAGCCCATTTGCCAGAACAGCCAGTTCATCACCTCGGTTTTGGCAAGAGGGTCAGTGGGCAGCAAGGCACCAAATTTTCCTGCCAGATACAGCAGAATGGAGCCGGATTCAAACACCCGCACCGGTTTGTCAGCGCTGTTATCCAGCAATGCCGGAATTTTGGAGTTGGGGTTGACGTCGACAAAGCCGGACGAAAACTGATCACCATCCCCAATACGAATAAGCCAGGCATCGTACTCGGCACCGTGGTGGCCCAAGGCCAGCAGCTCTTCCAGCATGATGGTCACTTTTACCCCGTTGGGCGTGGCCAGGGAATAGAGCTGTAGCGGGTGCTTTCCTGTAGGCAACGCCTTTTCATGGGTGGCACCGGCAACAGGCCGGTTGATATTGGCAAACTCGCCGCCGTTGGCGACATCCCAGCGCCAGACCTTCGGCGGGGTATAAGGGGTCGTCATAATGTTCTCCCGATTGATGACAAGCAACTGCGACAGGCTAGCAATGTTTGACCGGAGGGTGAAGGCCTGAACGCTGATGCCGAGACCGGCTGGCCTAAAGTGGGTGGCGTACGGCCATGTCAATCAGGGGATGCAAGGCGGGATTCCGGGAATCTTTGCGCCAGACCAGCATAAGTGGCAGCTCCAATGTCAGATCCGGGATCCGGTGACTGATAACGCCCGGCGGGGCACCGGCCATGGTCATTTCAGGAAGAATGGTGCATCCCATGCCGGTGGCGACCAGACTCATCATGGTGGCGTTATCAGCCCCTTCCTGTATGACATGCGGAGTAAACCCGACCTTCTGGAAACTGTGAATTAACTTGTCGTGGTAGGCGGGGCTGGCTGCCCGGTCAAACCAGATAAAATCTTCACCGTTCAAATCGGCGAGCTTTTTCGGCAGCTGTTTTGCCAGCCGGGATCCTTTGCTGGTTACCAGCACCAGGCGATCTTTATAGAGGCAGCGAGAGCTGAGTTCATCATCGTCTTCCGGTGGAAAAAACAGCATGCCGATATCCAGGCGTCCCTGGCGAATGGCGTCTACCTGCGGGCCTGAAAGCAGGGAAAATATCTTGATGCTGATATCGGGATAAGCATGGCGGAACTGACTGATTAACTCAGTAATCTGGGGGACCCAGAGATGCATGACCGTCACGCTCAGGCTCAATGTACCAAGACGGCCACTGGCAATAGCGCTGGCGTTCCGTTTGGCAAGCTCAAACTCATTGAGCAATCGCTTGGTATCCCGGTAAAAGGACTCTCCGGCCTGGGTCAGGACAATGCCTTTCTGGCTACGGGTGAACAGCGCGGCACCGACACTTTCTTCCAGCAGGCGGATCTGACGGGTCAGCGCCGGCTGTGCGATGGGAATGTTACGGGCAGCAGATGACATAGAGCCTTCTTCCGCAATCGCGATAAAATATTTTAACTGCTTGAAATCCATATCTTTACCATAAGCAGGGCGGGGTGGTTACACCCCTAACAATACAATAATTATATGGACTAATGAGAAAAATAATATTTTATTAATCGATCGATGGTGGTTAACAATGTAGTTACATTCATTTTTAACGGCAGCAACAAGCTATGACGCATCGCATTGACCCTGCTTACTTTGAGCATCTTCACCCGTATCTGACGGCATTTCGCCGAGATCTGCATCGCCACCCTGAGCTGGGCTTCGAAGAGCATGCCACGGCAGCGCGGGTCGTACAGGAGCTGCAAAAACTTGGGATTCCCTATGAAACCGGGATGGGGAAAACGGGCATTGTGGCCACGGTAACCGGTAGCCGTGCTGATAATGGCCGGCGCGTCGGATTACGGGCCGACATGGATGCGCTGCCGATACACGAGCTGAATGCCTGTGAGCATGCCTCAGAGATACCCGGGTGTATGCACGCCTGTGGCCATGATGGTCACACCACCATGTTGCTTGGTGTCGCTGCGTATCTGGCCGAACACCGGGATTTTGCCGGGGTGATCTATCTGGTATTCCAGCCGGCGGAAGAAGGTCTGGGCGGTGGCAAGGCCATGGTGGAAGACGGCCTGTTTGAGCGTTATCCGATGGATTCCATTTATGCACTGCATAACTGGCCGGCACTGCCTTTTGGCCAGGTTGCGGTACGTAACGGTGCCATCATGGCCGCTGCAGATCGCCTGCTGATTACGGTGCGTGGCAAGGGAGGGCACGGTGGTGTTAACCCGCACCTGACCACTGATCCGGTGCGGATGACCGGTGCGCTGATCCAGTCTCTGCACAGTATTATTTCCCGGGATATCGACCCGCTGGATACCGCGGCTCTCAGCCTGTGCGGGATTGAAGGCGGGGATCTGAAGGGGTTTGCCGTTATTCCGGAAGAAGTACGTATCAGCGGCACCGTCCGTACCCTCGATGCATCGGTACAGAACACCATTGAACAAAGGATCCGGCGTGTCTGTGATGGCATTGCTGCGGTTTATGGCGGAGAGATAGAGGTGTGTTACGAGCGTATTTTCCCGGTCACCCTGAATGAGCCGTCAGCAAGCCGCCATGTTGAAGATACCGTTTGTGCTGAACTGGGCGAGCAGGCTCTGATCCGGGATATCGCGCCCAGTCTGGGGGCGGAAGACTTTGCCTTCATGCTTGAGCAGTGTCCGGGCGCCTACTTTTTTCTGGGAACGGCAGAGGAGGAAAATACACCACCATTACACAATGCGCATTTTGACTTTAATGACCGCATTATCCCCACGGGTAGCAGGTTGCTGCTGGCAACTGCGTTGCGGGCTCTGGATAAATAGCAGGATATTATATCTGATTTTTTATAGCAGGAAGGTTGCCTGATGGTAATCGGATTTCTGGTAGTCACAGTAAGGAAGTGAACAACATGATAGAACGTCAACATCAAGCAGTGCCGGACGTCACTTCAAAAAGAAAGCGCCTGTTAACGGGGATGGGCCTGTACTTTTTGATCTGCACGCTGGCGATGGTCTGGCCCGGTGCTCTGATTGCCAACCGAATTGAACCCCTGGTGATGGGGCTCCCTTTTTTCTTTTTCTGGTATGTGTTGTGGGTGTTCCTGCTCTTTGTAGGCCTGATCGTGACGTATAGCCTGGAAAGCACCGGCAAGGAGCAAGATGATGAATGATTCAACGCTGATCACAGGGATCACGCTCGCGTATCTGTTGATTGTCTTAATCGTGGGTCTGAAGGCCAGACAAGGGCAAAGTTCATCGCTGGAAGGCTATGTGACCGGCGGACGGCACATGGGGCTGATGGTGCTCTTCTTTATTCTTGGGGCCGAAATATTTTCAGCCTTTGCATTTCTTGGTGCACCGGGCTGGGCTTACAGCAAGGGTGCTCCTGCACTCTACATTATGGCGTATCTGACCTTAGCCGTGCTGGTGTGGTGGATCATGGCACCGCATATTTCCCGGCTGGGCCGTCAGCACGGCTTTTTGACTCAGGCAGAGTTTTTGTCGGCCTGTTATCCGAGCAAAGGGAATATTCTGGGTTTGTTTGTGGGTATCGTCAGCATTCTGGCCATGATCCCCTATCTGACCATTCAGATTGCCGGCGCGGGGCTGCTGTTTGAAGCGGCCACGGCGGGCACCATTCCTTTCTGGCTGGGAAGCCTGCTGGCCTGTGCCGTGGTTACTGCGTATGTCTATGCCAGCGGTCTGCAGGGGATTGGCTGGACCAACCTGGTGCAGGGCATCATGATGGTGGTGGTTGCCTGGTTCCTGGGCATCGCCACCGTTGATCAGCTGTATGGCGGCGTTGAGGAAATGTTCCGGCAGATCCAGCAGGAAGCGCCAGAATATCTCACCATGCCGGGTGCTAACGGGATGAGCTGGGGTGCCTTCTCTACCGCCATCCTGGTCAGTGCCCTGGGGTGTGTGATGTGGCCGCACATTTTTATGAAGTTTTACAGCGCAAAGAGCGAACGCACCCTGAAGCGCGCCTTCATTCTTTATCCGCTCTACAGCTACCTGTTAATCCCTATTGTGTTTATCGGTTTTGCCGGAGTGCTGGCGCTGAAGGACACACCACTGGACTCGCCTGACCGGGTACTGCTGACCCTGGTGATTGAGGTTGCCGATTTCCCGGCCTGGCTGGTGGGGATTGCCCTGTCCGGAGCACTGGCGGCTGCTATGTCGACCGCTGCCAACCTGGCACATACCTCTGCCACCATATTGGTGCGGGACGTGGGTGTACATCTGCCCGCCTGCCGTGGACTGTCTGATGAGCGGGCCCTGACACTCACTAAATATGGGGTGGTTGTGGTGTCGCTGGCCGCTTATTTGCTGGCCCTGGCGAACCCAGCGTCACTGGTGTCTTTGCTGCTGGGAGCCTATGGCATTGTTGTTCAGCTGCTGCCGATGCTGCTGGGAGCCTTGTTCTGGCGTAAAGCAAGTCGCTCAGGTGCCTTTGTCGGCCTGGCTGTGGGGGCTGCGCTGACCATCTATCTGATGATCAGCGGTAATCCGCCATTTGGCTGGACCCCCGGATTCTGCGGCCTGCTGGTTAATACGCTGGTATTTGTGGTGATCAGCTGGTACGGAAAGCATGAAACCAGTGAAACTCCGGCAGAAGCCCTGTCGTAAGGCTGCACTCTGCACATGATGTATGCCAAAGCCCTCCATCCGGAGGGCTTTTTCAGTATCAGACATCTCGGGTAGCACTGGCGATGTCTTAAGAATGAAATAATGTTAGATTTCCTGTTAATTATGAATGATGTTCATGCGTTTAAAGGTTAAAGACGGGAGTTAAGTGATGCTGGAGCGGTTTCACCTTGAAGTACTGGCAGCGATAAAAGAGCAGGGAACCTTAACTCAGGCGGCTGAGTCGCTGAATTTATCCCAGTCGGCATTGAGCCACAGCATCAAGAAACTGGAAGGGCAGATCAAAACCCCGGTATGGCAAAAAGAAGGCAGAAACCTGCGCCTGACCAATGCCGGTGAACAAATGCTGACGCTGGCGAATCGGGTATTACCGCAGTTCAAACACACTGAGCATTTATTGCGTCAGATAGCAACGGGTGAAATGGGCTCACTTCGTATTGGTATGGAGTGTCACCCTTGCTACCAATGGCTGTTAAAAGTGATTGAACCCTATCTTGAGCAATGGCCAGACGTTGATATTGACGTAAAGCAGGAGTTTCAGTTTGGCGGCCTGGGTGCCTTGAATAGCTACGAGATAGATATTCTGGTGACGCCCGATCCTTTGTATAAACCTCACCTGACATTTATACCGGTATTCGACTATGAACACCGGCTGGTAGTGCCATCATCTCATCCGCTTGCCATGCAAAGCGCTGTGATGCCCGATCAACTGAATGAAGAAGTGTTATTCACCTATCCTGTAGAGCCGGAGCGGCTGGATATTTACAGTCAGTTTCTGAATCCGGCCAAATGCACGGTTAAAAAACATAAAACCATTGAAACCACGGAAATCATGCTGCAGATGGTGGCTGCAGGCAGGGGAGTGTGTGCCCTGCCTGGCTGGCTTGTGGATGAGTTTGCCCAAAAACTGGCCATTAAAAGCCTCAGGTTCGGTCAGGAAGGCATCCAGAAGCAGATCTTTCTGGGGGTACGCAAAGGGGAAGAGCAGGTTAACTACCTGAAGGATTTTATTGCTCAGGCCCGGAAGACCAGATAGGTCGCTGCCTCTGTTATACCACCCATACCGCGCTTTGGTCATACCGCCGCCGGTGCTCTGTGTGCTGACGGAGCACAACATACCCAACTTTTACCACTCTCCTGTCCGGCGGTCTTACCTCTGATTTCCCCATAAATAGCGGTTCCCGCAAGCGTCCGGCTGCCCCGGAGCTTGCCCGGGATAGTCTTACCTTATAAAATGATGAATTTACTTCATGTATTTATGAGATAAAATCATTTTTTCTCATGGAATGGCCCCTGTATAACATATCCATGCTTAGCTCTAGATGTCTGGACTTCCAGATAGAAAAATCATCAGGTCCAGACAGAGCAGGAAAAAAATTCAGACTTTATCTCGGGAATGGGGCGGAAAAACACGATGAGTAACGACTTTAAATTTGCGGTAAACAGCATTGCTTTTGATGAAAACTATCAACCTGCAGACAGCACCCGTGCGACCACCAACTTCGCCAACCTGGCGAGAGGTGAGAGCCGTCAGCAGAACCTGCGCAATGCCCTCACCATGATCGACAACCGGTTTAATGCTCTGGCAAACTGGGACAATCCCAAGGCAAATCGTTACTCTGTGGAGCTGGAGATCATCTCTGTTGATCTCGATATTGACAGCAACGCCGACAGGTTTCCGACCATTGAAATACTGAAAACCTACATCGTTGACCATAAAACCAAACAGCGCATTGAAGGTATTGTCGGCAACAACTTCTCTTCTTATGTGCGGGACTATGACTTCAGCATTCTGCTGCTGGAGCATAATAAGGACAAAGCCGGTTTCAGTGTGCCGGAGAATTTTGGCGATTTGCATGGCAAGCTCTTTAAGTGCTTTGTGGAATCTGAGGCCTACAAGCAGAACTTTGCCAAGCTGCCGGTGATCTGTCTGAGTGTGTCCGATAACAAGACCTATCATCAAACTGAAAATCAGCACCCCATTCTGGGTGTGGAATATCTGCCCAATGAGTCGTCCCTCACCGAGCAGTACTTTAAAAAGATGGGCCTGAAGGTGCGCTACTTCATGCCGCCCAACAGCGTGGCTCCGCTGGCATTCTTCTTCTTTGGTGATTTGTTGAATGATTACACCAACCTGGAGCTGATCAGCACCATCAGCACCATGGAAACATTCCAGAAGATTTACCGGCCGGAAATTTACAATGCCAATGCTTCCGCCGCTAAATCTTACAAGCCAGATCTGAAAAACTCTGATCACTCAGTAACTCAAATAGTGTATGACAGAGAAGAGCGTAGCCAGCTGGCCAAGAAACAGGGCAAGTTTGCTGAAGAGGTGTTTATCAAGCCTTATCAGGATATTCTGGAGCAGTGGTCTGCCAACTACGCCTAATAATTAACGAGAACAGAAACGGAATTTATCATGACCAAGTTATTACCCACATCCACCGCCGGCAGTTTACCCAAGCCTTCCTGGCTGGCGCAGCCCGAGACCCTCTGGTCGCCCTGGAAGCTGGAAGGGCAGGAGCTGATTGACGGCAAACAGGATGCGCTGCGGGTGTCGTTGCAGGAGCAGCAGAAAGCCGGCATCGACATCGTGAGTGACGGCGAACAAACCCGTCAGCACTTTGTGACTACCTTTATCGAGCATCTCGATGGTGTGGATTTTGAACAGCGTAAAACCGTCAAAATCCGCGACCGTTACGACGCCAGCGTGCCCTCGGTAGTGGGTGCGGTCAGTCGCCAGAAGCCGGTGTTTGTGGAAGATGCCAAATTTCTGCGTCAGCAGACTGACAAGCCCATTAAGTGGGCGCTGCCCGGCCCGATGACCATGATAGACACCCTTTATGATGGTCATTACCAAAGCCGTGAAAAACTGGCCTGGGAATTTGCCAAAATCCTGAACCAGGAAGCCAGAGAGCTGGAAGCAGCCGGTGTAGACATCATTCAGTTTGATGAGCCTGCTTTCAACGTGTTCTTTGATGAAGTCAACGACTGGGGCATTGCCGCTCTGGAGCGTGCCATTGAAGGCCTGAAATGTGAAACTGCCGTACATATTTGCTATGGCTATGGCATTAAAGCCAACACCGACTGGAAAAAGACCCTCGGCTCTGAGTGGAGACAATATGAAGAGGTCTTTCCCCGGCTGCGGCAGTCCAATATCGATATCGTGTCGCTGGAATGCCAGAATTCCCGGGTTCCGATGGACTTGATTGAGCTTATTCGCGGCAAAAAGGTAATGATTGGCGCCATTGATGTAGCCACCAATACCATTGAAACGCCGGAACAAGTGGCCGACACACTGCGTAAAGCGCTGCAGTTTGTTGATGCCGACAAGCTCTACCCCAGCACTAACTGCGGCATGGCACCCTTGTCTCGTGAGGTTGCCAGAGGCAAGCTCAACGCCCTGAGTGCCGGTGCAGACATTCTTCGCAGAGAGCTCCTGGCCTGAAAATAGGCAAGACCCGGTACCGCAACCGGCAGCAGTTCGGCCGGGTCTTGCTAATCGTAGCCCAGTGGCGTTATGAATGGATCACGCCACTGGGCAGCGTCACCGGCCGGTGATAGCACCTTTCAAGCTGAACCTCCTTCTATCCTATCCCATTCCTCTTTCTGGCAGCCATCATTGATACTCCGGCGGAAATCTCCGAGCAGGCCTGAGCAAATGTGACTCTTCTGGAATGCCATTATGATGCGTTAACATACCTTTATTCACACACCAAAAACAGGGACCGGTATGGACTCTAACCATCTGAAGACTAAGGACAATCACAGCATCCTTATTGTTTGCATGGGCAACATCTGCCGCTCACCCACAGCTGAAGCGGTGTTCCGCCATAAGGCGGCGAGTGCGGGGCTGAATATCGACATCGATTCGGCGGGAACCATTGGCTACCACGCTGGTTCGGGGCCGGATGCGCGGGCCAGAGCGGCGGGGGAGGCGCGAGGATATGACTTTTCCGGTATGCAAGCCCGTCAGATTACGGTAAGTGATTTTGCCCGTTTCGATCTGGTGCTGGCGGCAGACAAGGAGAACCTGCGGGACTTACAGCGTTTGTGTCCGGCAGAGCATGCTCACAAGGTGAAGCTGTTACTGAGTTTTGCCAATGGCCCGGAGCAGGAAGTGCCGGATCCTTATTATGGCGGGGAGCAGGGCTTTGAGCTGGTGCTGGACCTTGTGGAAGATGCCTGTGATGGGGTGCTGAAGCATATTCGTTGCGGATAAAGCACGGCCTGCAAGGGTGTTTGTTGGGATCCGCCATGTTCACCCCAACCTACAGATGACGGGACTCCGGCCTGAGCCGGAGTGACGGTATTAGATATAAAAAAGGCTCCCGAAGGAGCCTTTTATTTTTACCGTTGATCAGGGTTTGGCCATGGGGGCCGAGGCCTGATTGGTGGCATTGGTGCTGCCACCCTGACGACCGCTGGTGGCGATGGGCTGGCGCACCAGGGGCGGGTAGTCGGGCTTCACGTAAGGTGCTGCTTCCACTACCGGTGGCTTGGCCATCGGAGCCGATGCCTTGCGGGCAGCCAGATAGCGGCCAAGGCCTTTGGGAGCTGAGGCCTTAACTGAAGCCTTAGCAACAGCCGGTGCCGGCTGCGGTTCGGCCTGCACGGCAACGGGTTCAGGCTCGGCAGTCACTTCCGGCTCTGCAACGTTTTCCTGCTGCACAAGCTGTTCCGGTTGTGACTGTTCGGACACGGTGCTGTCGGCGGCTTCCACCTGCTCAGGCTCGGTGCGAGGTGCTGGCTCGGCTTGCGGTTGCACAACCTCGGCAGCGGGCTCGCTTTTCACCGGCTCGGGCACAGCGGTTTCCGGTTGAGGCTGTTGTTCTGGCTCGGAGCTGGCTGCCACTTTGGCGTTTACCTGCTCAGGCTCGGCCGCGATCGGCGCTTGTACCTGCTGCTCAGGCTCTGCAGCAACAACTGCTTCGGGCTGGGCCTGCTCCGGCTCGGCGACCTTGGGCTGAGCTGCCGGCTCAGGACGGGTTTCCACTACCGCTGCTGCGGGCTGCTTTTGCTCGGCCTCATTGTCGCTGGCTACCCATTTTTCAGCACCTTCCTGCTCGATAAGGGCAGCAATGGTTTCTTCCCGGCGGCGACGACGGCTGTCTTCATTGATGCGCTTGCGCTTGGGTGCGCGTTTGTGCGGCTGAGGCTGCTCCTGAGTGGCGGCTTTGTCAGCAGGCTGAACCGGTTCGCTGGCTTTTTCAGGTACGGCTTTGGCTTCCTGAGTGCGGCCTTCGCTGTCCAGTCGCACCTGCTTGCGCAGCTGGCGACGTTCACGGCGCACAGCCACTACCTGTTCACGGGCCTGCTCTTTTTGTTCATCCTGTGCAGCAGCGGGCCGGGCGTTACCGGTATGTTGTTGCGGCTCCTGAGCCGGTTGCTGCTCCTGCTGCGGGCGGGCGGCGCGCTCAGGCTGCTGCTCACGGCGGGGCTTGCGGCGCTCACGGCGCGGACGCTCAGCCGGCTGCTCGTTGCTTTCCTGTACGGCGGCGGCCGGTGCCGGCTTCTGGTTGCGCTCGTCGTCACGGGGTTTGCGGTTGCGGTTGTTATTGCGACGATCACCCCGCTGGCGGCGATCCTGACGCTCGCCATTACGCTGGCCCCGGTTACCGCGCTCGGGTTTGGCCGGAGCCGGCTCGGGCGTAGCGGTAGTCTGAGGTTGTTCACTGCCTTTAAACCAGCCGGCAATGGTGCAGAACAAACGGCTTAACAGGCCGGGTTGGCGGGCCTGAACGGGCTGTTGTGCTGCCGGAGTGGCGGCCACCGGTGCCGGCGCAGGGGCAGAGAAGCCCTGCAGGGCAGGCTGCTCAATCTTTTTGGTGGCTTCCTGCTGGCGTGGCTGGTAGGCGGTCTGCTCTACTTCGGTTTTCAGCTCAAAACTGGTGACATCTTCCACATCGCTGCTGCGCACCCGTGTCACGTCAAAGTGCGGCGTTTCCAGCTGCTCATTGGGGATAATGAAAATATCGACCTTGTAACGGTTTTCCAGGTTGGCAATGGACTTGCGCTTTTCGTTCAGCAGGTAGGCCGCGACATCCACCGGTACCTGACCATGGATCTGGCCGGTGTTGTCTTTCAGGGCTTCTTCTTCGATCAGGCGCAGAATGGCCAGTGCCAGGGATTCGTTATCGCGAATGGTGCCCTGACCCAGACAGCGCGGGCACACATGGGTGCTGGACTCGCCCAGTGAAGGACGCAGGCGCTGGCGTGACATTTCCAGCAGGCCAAAGCGGGAAATACGGCCCAGCTGAATGCGGGCGCGGTCCTGGCGTACGGCATCGCGCAGGCGGTTTTCCACTTCACGCTGGTGGCGCACCGGGGTCATGTCGATAAAGTCGATCACCACCAGACCGCCCAGGTCACGCAGGCGCAGCTGGCGGGCAATTTCATCGGCCGCTTCCAGGTTGGTCTGCAGTGCGGTTTCTTCAATATCGCCGCCCTTGGTGGCACGGGATGAGTTGATGTCGATGGAAGTCAGCGCTTCGGTCGGATCGATGACGATGCTGCCGCCGGAGGGCAGGCGCACTTCACGCTGGAAGGCCGATTCAATCTGGCTCTCAATCTGGTAGTGGCTGAACATGGGCACATCGCCCTCATACAGCTTCACCCGATTGATAAAGTCGGGGCGCACCAGCTGAATGTGCTGTTTGGCGCGATCAAACACCGTGGGGTTATCGATAAGAATTTCACCGATGTCACGGCGCAGGTAGTCGCGGATGGCACGCACGATCACGTTGCTTTCCTGATGGATCAGGAAAGGGGCGGAACGGCTGTCGGCCGCTTCCTGAATGGCAGCCCAGTGGGCTTTCAGTACATTCAGGTCCCACTCCAGCTCTTCGCCGGATTTGCCCACACCGGCGGTGCGCACAATCAGGCCCATACCATCAGGCAGCTTGAGACGGGACAGGGCTTCTTTCAGCTCGGTGCGCTCATCACCCTCAATGCGGCGTGAAATACCACCGGCACGGGGGTTATTGGGCATCAGTACCAGGTAGGAGCCGGCCAGGCTGATAAAGGTGGTAAGGGCTGCCCCTTTGTTGCCACGCTCTTCCTTGTCGATCTGAACGATGACTTCCTGACCTTCCTTGACCACTTCCTTGATGTTGGGGCGGCCCTGATAGGTGTAACCTGCGGGAAAGTAATTGCGGGCAATTTCCTTGAGCGGCAGAAAACCATGGCGCTCGGCACCGTAGTCGACAAAGGCGGCTTCAAGACTGGGCTCTACCCGGGTGATTTTACCTTTGTAAATGTTGGCTTTCTTTTGCTCGTGGCCGGGACTTTCAATATCGAGATCGTACAGTCTTTGCCCGTCCACCAGGGCAACGCGCAACTCCTCTTCCTGGGTTGCGTTAATTAGCATTCTTTTCATTGAGTACTCTTTTTATATGTTTTTACTGTTTTTTACAGTGTTCGCATTACCCGGAGTACCCGTTCTGCTCCGACCGACACCGGCCCCGGGTCTTTTAGCGTAGTCGTTACAGCCTCCCGGCTGGCTTACGCATGGGGCGCATTTTCAGGTGTGTTTCACGTCTAAAGGGGAGAAAAGCCCAAAGGTCGCGAACCGAACAGAATATTCCAGGGTTTCAGGGTGTGTCCCCCCACCCGGGAAGACACTAAAATCTCCTGCATTATCACACTTTACCCACAGCCATAGCAAGGCACCTTTTTTGCAGCAAAAACACCGGCTTCAGTGGTAGAATCGCCGCCATGAAACAAGAACATCAAAGCGTGCGGCTGCTCACCATTGAAGCTGAGCATGAGGGGCAGCGCATCGACAACTTTTTACGGACTCAGCTAAAAGGCGTTCCCAAAAGCCTGATTTATCGTATTTTGCGCAAAGGCGAGGTAAGGGTTAACAAAAAGCGCATTAAACCGGAATACAAGCTGGTGGCCGGCGACATTATCCGGGTGCCGCCGGTGCGGGTGGCTGAGCGGGAAGAGGTGCTGCCATCGGCCAAGCTCGACAGCGTGCAGGGGCTGGAGTCTGCCATTATCTATGAAGACGATGCATTGCTGGTGCTGAACAAGCCTTCGGGCATGGCGGTACACGGTGGAAGTGGTCTGAGCTTCGGCGTGATCGAAGGGCTGCGTTCGCTGCGCCCTCAGGCACGCTTTCTGGAACTGGTACACCGGCTGGACCGGGACACATCCGGCATTTTGCTGGTGGCCAAAAAACGCAGCATGCTGCGCAGCCTGCACGAGCAGTTGCGTGAAAAAACCATGGACAAGCATTACCTGGCCCTGGTGCGTGGCCAGTGGCAGGCACATCAGAAAGCGGTGAAAGCCCCGCTGAAGAAAAACGAGCTGGCGTCAGGGGAGCGCATTGTCAGAGTAGATCGGGACGGCAAGCCGTCGGAAACCCGTTTTCGTATTGTGCAGAAATTTCACGGTGCCACCCTGGTGGAGTGTAGCCCGGTCACCGGCCGTACCCATCAAATCCGGGTGCATACGCTGCATGCCGGTCATCCCATTGCCGGCGATGATAAATACGGTGATCGTCAGTTTGATGAAGCCATGCGCAGCATCGGGCTTGGCCGGCTGTTTTTGCATGCCTGCCGCATTCGCTTTTATCACCCGGACAGGGAAGAAACCATGACGCTGGAGGCCCCGCTGGAGCCGGCGCTGAAAAAGCTGCTGACGAGAATGGCGACGTCATGAAGTATGAGCTGGTGATTTTTGACTGGGACGGCACTCTGATGGACTCGGTGGCACGCATCGTGTCCTGCATGCAGGCCGCGGCCATCGATTGTAATCAGCCGGTACCTGCGCCCGAGTCGGTGCGGCACATTATTGGCCTGAGTCTGTACCGGGCCTTTCCCATTCTGTTTGGCGAGCTGTCGCCGGCCGAGAGCGATGCCCTGCTGCACGCTTATCGCCGGCATTATCTGGAGCTGAATACCACGCCAACACCATTGTTTACCGGAGCGGCGGATATGCTGAGCAGTTTGCATGGCACCGGTTACCGGCTGGCGGTGGCCACCGGCAAGGCGCGGGAAGGGTTGGACAGAGTGCTGGAAGAGACTGGCCTGGGGCATTTGTTTCATGCCCTGCGTGGTGCGGACCAGGCCCGTTCCAAGCCGGATCCGCTGATGCTGGTGCAGATCCTCGACGAGCTTGGTCTGGCCCCGGAGCAGGCGGTGATGGTCGGAGACTCAAGCTACGATCTGGCCATGGCTGAAGCCATTGGCATGGACCGGATTGGTGTTACCTATGGGGTGCATAACCGCGATCAGCTTACTGTGCACAGCCCTGTTGCCATGATTGATGATATCCGTCATTTACGGGATTGGGTCTAAGGCTTCGTCATGCCCGCGAAGGCGGGCATCCAGAGCAGACAGCGTCATGGCGGCTGGCAGAATGGACTCCCGCCTTCGTGGGAGTGACAGTCACTCCTCACGATTCAAGGCACTTCCACCCCAAATTCTGCCAGCAGCTCCACCAGGGCGATCAGCGGCAGACCGACCAGACTGTTGGGATCCCGGCCTTCCATGCGGGTAAACAGGCTGATGCCAAGCCCTTCGCATTTAAAGGCCCCGGCGCAGTCGAGGGCCGGCTCTTTTTCCAGGTAGCTGTCTATCTGCGCAGCGGTGAGCGGGCGAAAGTGCACCCGGAATGGCTCAACCAGTGAGGCGCTGCGCCCGGTGGCAATATCGTGCACACACAAGCCGGTATAAAAGGTGACGGTTTTGCCTGAAGCGGCCAGCAGTTGCCGGCGCGCGTTCTCTACGGTGCCGGGTTTGCCCAGCAGCTGGCCGCCGTTTACGCAAACCTGATCCGAGCCAACCACCAGCCCTGACTGGCAGGAGGCGGCCACCGCAGCGGCTTTTTGTTGTGCCAGGCGCAGGGCCATTGCCTCGCCGGTTTCATCGGGCAGGGGCGTTTCGTCAATGTCCGGGCTGTGGCAGGTAAAAGAGACCCCGAGCCGCTCCAGCAGCGCACGGCGGTAAGGGGAAGAAGATGCAAGGATCAGCGGCGGCATGGCAACGCTCAGGCTAGGAAAATGAATAATCTGTTATTCTAGCCGGAGCCGGAGCGGGGATACAAACCGTTGTTATGGCTCTGAAAGTCATTTTCTCTTTGACTCCGGTGAAGACGCGCTATAATATGCGCGCCTTATGGAAAAGGTAAAGTTGCCCATCAAGGTTGACCCCGTTCGCTGCGCCAATAAACGCCTGGATTATCAGGGAGTTTTTGCCGCAGAGCTGATGCCCAGACTGGCGGAGTCTACCCAAGGTATCCATGGTGATATCAACGTTTCTCTGACCTTTGGCACCGATGCCCAGGGGCTGCGTATTATGTCGGGTAAAGCCGGCGTAGACGTCACCCTTCAGTGCCAGCGCTGTAATGAAATGTTCGACACCACCATAGAGTCCGAGTTTACGTACACGCCTTTGCGTGAAGATGCCGAGGCACCGGAATTACCGGAAGAGTACGAAACGTTTGAGGCCGATGAATTCGGAGAAATCAATCTGGCGCAGACCATTGAGGATGAACTCATTCTCGCCTTGCCGCTGGTACCCGCTCATGAAAATGAAGGGTGTGCCGAGGGCAAGTTTGATCTGAGCTATGGTGAACTTCCCGAAGCCGAAGAGCGTTCGAACCCTTTCGCAATTCTGGAAGAGCTGAAACGAAAGTAACTGATTTAGGAGTTAGGTCAAATGGCCGTACAACAGAACCGTAAAACCCGTTCCAAGCGTGGTATGCGTCGTTCACACGATGCCCTGAGCACTGCCAGCCTGTCTGTAGACCAGACCACTGGCGAAACTCATCGTCGTCACCACGTGACTGCCGATGGTTTCTACCGTGGTAAAAAGGTAATCGCCCAGTAAGGGTTGCCCTTTTGCCGCAGCTGACCGTTGCGCTTGATATGATGGGGGGCGATTTTGGCCCCCCGGTTACAGTGCCTGCCGCCGCGCAGGCACTGTCGCTTCTGCCCGACCTGCACCTGCATCTTTTCGGGTCCCGCGCGGCGCTTTCTCCCTGGCTTGAACGCTGTAACCTGACCGCCCATGAGCGGGTTCGGGTCCATTACTGTACCCAACAGGTCACCAACGAGCACAAAGCCGGCTATGCCCTGCGTCATCTACCTGACTCGTCCATGTGCCGGGCCCTGAATGCCCTGTCTGCCGGCGAGGCTCAGGCCTGCGTGAGCGGCGGGAACACCGGTGCGCTGATGGCCATGGCCATCAAGGTGGTGCAAACCCTGCCTGGCGTAGACCGACCTGCGCTGATTACCCGTTTGCCTCAGGCCGACGGCAGCCATGCCCTGTTGCTGGACGTAGGAGCCAACGTATGTTGCGATGCCGGCCAGCTGGTACAATTTGCCCGTATGGGTGATGCGGTAGCCCGGCATGTCTTGTCGCAACAGAACCCACGTGTCATGCTGTTGAACGTGGGGGCCGAGTCGAATAAAGGGTATGAGGCGGTGCGCCAGGCTGCGCGCCGGCTGAACGAATTACCGGCGCTGAATTATCAAGGCTATATCGAAGGCAACGATTTATTTGCCGGCACCGCCGAAGTCATTGTCTGTGACGGCTTTGTTGGCAATGTGGCCCTCAAAACCAGTGAAGGGGTGGCCCGGCTGTTACTGGGCGCGGGAAAAAAGCGCGGGTTCTGGTGGACGCTGCTGGGCGTCTGGCTGAAACGGCGGCTTTCTCATCTGAACCCGGACCAGTATAATGGGGCCAGTCTGATAGGATTACGTTCCAGTGTGGTGAAAAGCCACGGGAGCGCAGGATCACCCGCCTTCTTGAATGCGATTCTGCAGGCCGTCGTCGAAACTGAGCATCAGTTGCCTGCGAAAATCGCGCATCTTTTTGATACTGCCCCTCAGGACAGTCACGCAAGATAACGCCTATGAACAGTAAAATTTTGGGAACCGGCAGCTATCTGCCTCAGGGCGTGCGTACCAACGCCGACCTGGAAAGAATGGTAGAAACCAGCGATCAATGGATCGTGGAACGTACCGGCATTCGCGAACGTCGCATTGCCGGTGCCGAAGAAACCGTGGCCACCATGTCTTATGGAGCCGCGCTGCGCGCACTGGATGCCGCCGGCATTGAAGCCGGGCAACTCGACATGATAGTGCTGGCCACCACCAGCGCTGACAATGCCTTTCCGGCCGCCGCCTGTGAAGTGCAGGCTTTGCTTAATGTGCCCGGCATTCCGGCGTTTGACCTGGCCGCCGCCTGTGCCGGCTTCAGCTACGCGCTGAGCGTGGCGGATCAATTTATTAAAAGTGGTCAGGCCCGTCATGTGCTGGTGATTGGTGCCGATGCTCTGTCGCGCATGTGCGATCCGGAAGACCGCTCCACCATTATTCTGTTCGGTGACGGTGCCGGTGCCGTGGTGCTGGGTGCCAGCGAAGAGCCGGGTATTCTGTCTACGCATTTGCATGCCGATGGTGCTTATGGCGAGCTGCTCAAGCTGCCGCATCGTCAGCGTGGTGTTTCCGGCACCGAAATGGATGCCTATATGCACATGAAGGGCAACGAAGTATTCAAGGTGGCCGTATCCCGCCTGAGCGACATCGTGACCCAGACCCTTGAGGCCAACGGCATCGACAAGTCGGAGCTCGACTGGCTGGTGCCTCATCAGGCCAACTACCGTATTATTAATGCCACCGCCCGCAAGCTGGGCATGTCGCTGGACAGTGTTATTCTGACGCTCGACAAGCACGGTAATACCTCGGCGGCCAGTGTGCCCATTGCGCTGGACGAAGGAGTGCGTGACGGCCGCATTCAGCGCGGTCAGCTGGTGCTGCTGGAAGCCTTTGGCGGCGGTTTTGCCTGGGGCTCGGCCCTGGTACGTTTTTAAGAGGAATTACCATGTCTTTTGCCATAACCTTTCCCGGACAGGGCTCCCAGACCGTTGGCATGCTGGCCGATGTGCTGGCCAGCCATGAGATTGTAAAAAGCACCTTTGCCGAGGCCTCCGCGGCCCTGGGTTACGATCTGGCCGCGCTGGTGCTGAATGGCCCGGCGGAAGAGCTCAATAAAACCTGGCGCACTCAGCCGGCACTGCTTACCGCATCTGTGGCCCTGTACCGCCTGTGGCAGCAGCAGGGCGGGGCACAGCCCGCCATGATGGCGGGACACAGCCTGGGCGAATATTCAGCCCTGGTATGTGCCGGTGTGCTCAGCCTGGCGGATGGTGTCACGCTGGTGGAACTGCGCGGCAAGCTGATGCAGGATGCCGTGCCGGAAGGCACCGGTGCCATGTCGGCCATTATCGGTCTGGATAATGACACTATTATTGCCAACTGTGAAAAAGCAGCCGGAGACGAAGTGGTCTCGGCGGTGAACTTTAATTCACCGGGCCAGGTTGTTATTGCCGGTAACAAGGCGGCGGTGGAACGTGCCAATGTGCTGATGAAAGAAAGCGGCGCCAAGCGTGCACTGCCGCTGCCGGTGAGCGTGCCGTCGCACTGTGCCCTGATGCAGCCTGCTGCTGCTAAACTGGCTGAAACGCTGGCTGCCATGAGCTTTAATGCCCCTGCGGTGCCGGTGATCAATAACGTGGATGTCAGGCCAGAAACAGATCCGGCCGCCATCAAGGATGCCCTGGTACGTCAGCTTTACAGTCCGGTGCGCTGGACCGAAACTGTGGCGACCATGGCGGAGCAGGGCGTGACCCTGGCACTGGAAGTAGGCCCGGGCAAGGTACTGACCGGTCTGGCCAAGCGCATTGACAAGCGTGTAGAAGGCGTGGCTGTGAATGATGATGCCAGCCTGGAAAAAGCCCTGGCTGCGGCAAATGGTCTTTAATTCCAATTGAGCCCGGATGCTGCCCATCGTCATCCGGGTATTATTGAATTGGTTTAAACCCCTGATAAAGGAGTGAATATGAGTTTTTCCGGTAAAGTAGTGCTGGTCACCGGTGCCAGTCGCGGCATTGGTCGTGCCACCGCCGAGCTGTTTGCCAGCCGTGGTGCCACCGTGATTGGCACTGCCACCAGTGAAAAGGGTGCTGAGGCGATCAGCGCCTATCTGGGCGAGCAGGGTGCCGGTCTGGTACTGAACGTGACCGATCCGGCTTCTCTCGAACAGACTCTGGCCAGCATCAAGGAGCGCTTTGGTGATATCGACGTACTGGTTAACAACGCCGGCATTACCCGTGACAATCTGATGATGCGGATGAAGGAAGACGAGTGGCAGGACATTATCGACACCAACCTGACCTCGGTATTCCGCCTGTCCAAGGCAGTGCTGCGCACCATGATGAAGAAGCGTTACGGTCGTATTGTGACCATCGGTTCTGTGGTCGGCACCATGGGTAATGCCGGTCAGGCCAACTATGCTGCTGCCAAGGCCGGTCTGATCGGTTTCAGCAAGTCACTGGGCCGTGAAGTGGCTTCCCGTGGCATTACCGTAAATGTGGTGGCCCCCGGTTTTATTGAAACTGATATGACGCGCGCATTGAATGACGAACAACGAGCCGGTATCTTGTCACAGGTTCCGGCTCAGCGCCTGGGCGACCCCAAAGAGATTGCATCCGCCGTGGCCTTTTTGGCGTCGGATGAAGCTGGTTACATTACCGGCGAAACGCTGCACGTTAACGGCGGCATGTACATGGTGTGATGAAAATCATCACCGTTGGCACCTGTTTGGCGGAAAATGCGTCGCTTTTCGTATGAATTCTGGTTAGACCAGCCCCAAACAGACTTGCAAACGACGGTTATTTTTATACACTACCGCAACGACACGCACTTGCGTATTTCTAAAGGAAAATACTGGTCATGAGCAACATTGAAGAACGCGTAAAGAAAATCATCGTAGAACAGCTGGGTGTTAAAGAAGAAGAAGTTAAATCTGAAGCTTCTTTCGTTGATGATCTGGGCGCGGATTCCCTGGACACCGTTGAACTGGTAATGGCTCTGGAAGAAGAGTTCGATACCGAGATTCCTGACGAAGAAGCGGAAAAGATCACCACCGTTCAGGCTGCGATCGACTACATCAACGCCAACCAGGAATAACAAACCTGTACCGGAGTGGCGCCCGCCACTTCGGTAATTTTCTTGTTTTAACCCCCATTCGGAGGCGCTCCTGTGTCAAAACGCAGAGTCGTGGTGACTGGCCTCGGTATGCTCTCTCCTGTCGGAAATTCGGTCGATGCCAGCTGGCAGGCCCTGTTGGCAGGTCAAAGCGGCATTACCAACATCGATCATTTTGATACTACCGATTACACCACCAAGTTTGCCGGCCTGGTCAAGGATTTTGACCCGGAAGCGCATGGCATAGCCAAAAAAGAAGCCCGCAAAATGGATCTGTTTATTCAGTATGGTATCGCGGCAGGCCTGCAGGCCTTTGCTGATGCCGGACTGGAAATAACAGACGCCAACGCCGATCGCGTGGGTGTATCCATTGGCTCGGGGATTGGTGGTCTTGGTCTGATTGAACAGAACCATACCAACCTGATGAAGAGTGGCCCGCGCAAGCTGAGCCCCTTCTTTGTGCCGTCTACCATCATCAACATGGTATCCGGCCATCTGTCGATTATGAAAGGTCTGCGCGGCCCCAACATCGCGGCCACCACTGCCTGTACCACCGGTACTCACAGCATTGGTCTGGCGGCGCGTATGATTGCTTACGGTGACGCCGATGCCATGCTGGCCGGCGGCACCGAGAAAGCCTCCACGCCCATGGGCATGGGCGGTTTTGCTGCTGCCCGTGCTCTGTCTACCCGCAATGACGAACCGCAAAAAGCCAGCCGCCCCTGGGACAAAGACCGTGACGGTTTTGTGCTGGGCGATGGTGCCGGTGTGGTGATGCTGGAAGAATATGAGCACGCCAAGGCCCGGGGTGCCACCATTTATGCCGAGCTGGTTGGTTTTGGTATGAGTGGTGACGCTCACCATATGACTGCACCGCCCGATGACGGCAGCGGTGCGGCAGCGGCCATGGCCAATGCGCTGCGCGATGCCGATCTGGATCCGGCGCTGGTTGGCTACATTAACGCTCACGGCACCTCCACGCCGTTGGGTGATGTGGCCGAGCTGAAGGCGGTGAAAAAGGTCTTTGGTGAGCAGGCCGGTAAACTGATGGTCAGCTCCACCAAATCAATGACTGGTCACCTGCTGGGTGCCGCCGGTGCCATTGAAGCCATCATTACCGTGCTGGCCCTGCGGGATCAGATAGCTCCGCCGACCATTAATCTGGATAACCCGGATGATGAGTGCGATCTGGATCTGGTTCCCCATCAGGCGAAGAAGGCCGATATTGAGTACGCCCTGTCCAACTCCTTTGGATTTGGCGGCACCAATGGCTCATTGATCTTCAAGCGCATATAATGGCCTTTCGGCCATAAACAGCCCGGCCATGTGCCGGGCTTTTTTATAACAGCATTATGCAACAATTTTTTGGTTCATCAGATAACGTGACCCGCGGCTGGCAACTGGGTGACGGTCATTTCACCACCATGCACGTGCGACGGGGCAGGGTACGGCTGTGGCCGCTGCATAAGGCCAGACTGAGCAATGCCTGTCACCGGCTGCACTTTCCTGAGCCCGACTGGACGGTCATTGAAGTCGCGCTGGCCTGCTTGCCGGACGAAGGCGATCGCGTGGCGCGGCTGACGCTGTTGCGCGGACCCGGAGGTCGCGGCTACGGTATTGACGGTTGCGGCGAGACGGTCGTGGCACTGAATATGTCACCTTTCCCGGCACATTATGCACACTGGCGCGAGCAGGGCATTGAGCTGGGGATGTGTGAAGGCCGGCTGGGAAGCAGCCCCATGCTGGCGGGACTGAAAACCATCAACCGGCTGGAGCAGGTTTTGCTGAAGGCCGAGCTGGAACGCAGAGGGCTGGCCGAAGGGGTGGTCTTGAACGAGGCGGGCACCGTGATGGAAGCGGTGACGGCCAATCTGTTCTGGCGCCATGGCGAGCAGGTGTTTACTCCTGAGCTGGCGACCGGCGGCGTGCATGGCACCTTGCGGGCCTGGGTCATGAATGAACTGGGCGAGCGGGTGCAGACCGTGAATGCCCGGCCCGAGGCCCTGCACCAGGCTGATGAAATCTGGCTTACCAATGCCCTGATGGGGCTGGTACCGGTGCATACTTTTGCCGGCCGGCCATTGGCGAAGGCGTTTTCCATGACGAGATCACTACAGAGCAGCTATGAGCAAACTGATTAAGGGACTGAAAGGCGCTGTGCTGGCGGCCACGCTGGCGGGGCTGGGACTGGCAGGATATGGCTATCAGCAGTGGCAGAAAATAGAAAACCTGACCATCACTCCGGGAGAGCATCCACTGTTTGTGGTGCACCGGGGCGAAACTGCGCTGCAGCTGACCGGCCGGCTCAGCCCGGAGTTGTCTTTGCTGCACCGCCGGCTGTGGCTGAAGTTTCACCCGGAGCTGGCGGCCGTGCGTCAGGGTACCTACAGGCTGGATGAACATACTCGCCTGCGCGACGCGCTGAACACCTTTGTGCAAGGGGATGTATACCGCCTGAACGTGACGCTGGTGGAAGGGCTGCGCCTGACCGACTGGCTGGCGAAGCTGGCCGGTGCCGAATATCTGGAACACACCCTTGATGAGGTAAGTGAAGCCACACTGGCTGAGCGGCTGGGATCAGAGCACAGCAAGCTGGAAGGGCTGTTCTTGCCGGAAACTTACACCTACACCCCCGGTGACAGTGACTATGACGTGCTGGAGCGCGCCTATGGCCATATGCAGGAGTTTTTAGATGAAGCTTGGCAAAGCCGAGAAGCCAACCTGCCGGTGGAAAGCCCTTATGAAGCATTGATCCTGGCCTCCATCATCGAAAAGGAAACCGGCATTGCCGAAGAACGGCCGCTGATTGCGTCTGTATTCATCAACCGGCTGCGCCGGGGCATGCGGCTGCAGACCGATCCCACCGTGATTTATGGTATGGGTGATGATTTCGACGGCAATATCCGCAAACGGGATCTGCAGGCTCACACCCCCTATAACACCTATGTGATCGACGGGTTGCCGCCGACGCCCATTGCCATGCCCAGCCAGGAAGCCATCCGGGCCGTGCTGAACCCGGCCAAGAGCCAGTATTATTATTTTGTGGCAAAGGGCGAAGGCCGGCATTATTTTTCCCGCACCCTGCGCGAGCATAACAATGCGGTGCGCCGCTATATTCTGAACAGGTAATTCATGAGCCGTTTTATTGTGATTGAAGGGCTGGAAGGCGCCGGCAAAAGTACGGTACAGCGCCATGTGGTGAACTGGCTTGAAGCCAGAGGCCACAAGGTGATGACCACCAGAGAGCCGGGTGGCACGCCCCTGGCGGAGAAAATGCGTGCGCTGGTAAAAGAAGTGCATGAAGAGCCGCTCACCATGGAGGCCGAGCTGCTGCTGATGTATGCCGCCCGGGTACAGCTGGTGAAAAACCGTATTCAGCCGGCGCTGGCCGATGGCCTCTGGGTGGTGGGAGACCGGCATGACTTGTCATCCCAGGCCTATCAGGGTGGCGGCCGGGGCATTGATGCCGGCCTGATAACCCAGATAAAACATGCGGTGCTGGGCGACTTTAAACCGGATTTGACCCTGTATCTGGATATTGATCCCGCGCAGGGACTGACCCGTGCCCGCAGCCGGGGTGAGCTGGATCGTATTGAGCTTGAAAATCTGGACTTTTTTGAGCGCACCCGCGCGCGCTACCTTGAACTGGTGCAGGCAGATGCCAGCAGCCTGCTGATCGACGCTTCCGGCGACGAACAACAGGTGAAAGCACTGGTACTGGCCAAGCTGGAGCAACATCTGTGTATCCCTGGCTGACGCCGGTATGGCAGCGGCTGCTGCGGGGCGTGCGGGCACAGCACCTGGGCCATGGATTGCTTATCAAGGGCATGGCGGGGCTGGGCAAACGCGAACTGGCCGGCCAGCTGGCGAATGCATTGTTATGCCAACATACATCCAATGCACCTTGTGGTATGTGCCATGCCTGTGAGCTGACCGCTGCCGGCAGTCATTCGGATCTGCATATCGTGGGCCGGGAAGGACGCAGTATCGGTATCGATGCCATTCGTGAACTCAGCCGCATCATGAGTGAGAGTGCCCGTCTGGGGCATGGCAAGGTCGCCATTATCGAGCGGGCCGAGCTGATGACCGAAGCCGCTGCCAATGCGTTGCTGAAAACCCTGGAGGAGCCGGCGGGGGAAGCCACGCTGATCCTGGTGTCGTCGCAGCCGGAACGGCTGCTGCCAACACTTATCAGCCGCTGTCAGCAATGGCTGGTGCCGCTGCCGGACCCCCGCACCGTGCTGACCTGGCTGAAGGAGCAGGGAGCGCAGGCCAGTGCGGCTGCACTCAGTGTGAATCAGGGCTCGCCGCTGCAGACCCTGGACTACCTGAATGCCGGTGCCGACGATAAACGGCTGCAACTGCTGAGTGAACTCAGTGATCTGGCCGGACACCCGGCCCTGTTTGCCAGGGTGCAGGCGACCCTGCAGGAGCAACCCGTGCACCTGGTATGGGTTCAGCTGTTGCTGCAGGATGCGCTGCAGACGGCCCTTGGCGTGCAGGCCCCGCTTAAGCTGGATGACTGCCGTGCAGACAGTGTCCGTCTGGCGCGGCTGAGTCCGGTTTGTCTGAACCGGCTGAACAGCGAACTGCTGGAGTTACGCCGCAGCCTGCAGCCGGGGCAGGGCAGACCCATGAATACCGGTTTGCAGCTGGGCCAGTGGCTGCACTCTTTGCAGCAGGCGTTATTACATTCATAGATTTACCGATAACCAATACCGGAGCTGATTTTGCTGGTTGATTCCCATTGCCATCTCGACAAACTCGATTACGGCAAAAAACACAAATCCATGGACGAGGCCATTGCCAAAGCCGCCAGTCGCGGCGTTAACCACATGCTGTGCATTGGCGTGGGGCTGTCGTCTTTTCCTGACATGCTGAAAGCGGTTGAGCCTTACCCGCAGGTGTTTGCCAGCTGTGGTGTGCACCCGCTGCACCAGAATGATGAGCAAAACGATCCGGCGCGGCTGCGGGAGCTGGCATCGCACCCGTCCGTGGTGGCCATCGGCGAAACCGGGCTGGACTATTTCTATGCCCCGGAAACCGCCGAGTTGCAAAAGCGCTCGTTCGAGCAGCACGTGGAGGTAGCGGTGGCGCTGAACAAGCCGCTGATCATTCATACCCGCAGCGCCCAGGAAGATACCCTGGAAATTCTGCGCAAGGGGGGAGCCAGCAAGGTGGGTGGCGTGCTGCACTGCTTTACCGAGTCGCTGGAAATGGCCGAGGCAGCCATTGAGCTCGGGTTTTATATTTCCATCTCGGGCATTGTGACTTTCCGCAGTGCCGATGCCCTGCGCGAGGTGGTCAAGGCCCTGCCGCTGGAGCGGCTGCTGGTGGAAACCGATTCTCCCTGGCTGGCCCCGGTACCGTTCCGTGGAGAAGAAAACGAGCCTGCCTATACCCGCACCGTGGCCGAGTTTGTTGCCAGGCTGAAAGACGTACCTTACGAAGAGGTGGCCAGACAAACCACCGCCAACTTCTTTGAGCTGTTTAAACTGGCCCGCCCCGTAGGGGAGCTGTAAGCCGTAAGCTATCAGCCATAAGAGGTGCCGTCTGCGGTGTCCTGGGTTGGTGTGAGCCATGCGGATCCCAGCAACCCGCAGTCGGCATCTGTACGTATCACGCCCTTATTAAGTCATTCCGGCCTTTGAGCCGGAATCCATTTCGCAGGCAACGGAGTATTCATAGAAACCGTGCTCTATGCCATGGATGCCGGGTCAAGCCCGGAGTGACGTTGTTACCCTATTCCCTCACCCCCGCTGGCTTCCGGCTTTCAGCTTCCCTATAGTTAACACTGTTTCATTTGTATCTGAGGAAATAACACGTGCTTGCCTGGCATCTCTGGCTTATTGCCGCTCTTGTTCTGTTACTTGCCGAGCTGCTCGGCACCGGCTTTTTTGCCTTTGCCATGGGGCTGGCAGCACTGGTGGCGATGACCACTGCCTTGTTTGGCGTGGGGGCCACGGGGCAATGGTTTGCTTTTGCCCTGGCTGCCGGGGTACTGGCCCCCTTGCTGAAAAAAGTCTTTCGCCAGTTTGCACCTTCTCGCCGCCAGAGTGGCCTGGCCGGAGAAAGCCGTCATCAAACCGGCAAACTGGTGCGGCACCATACCGGGGAACTGCGGCTCAAGCTGGAAGGGGATCTGTTTATGGTGCGAGCCCAGTCAGATCTTGAATTAAAAGAAGGGGAAGAAGTGGAAATTGTCCGTTTCGACGGCATTACCGCGATTGTTAAGCCACGGAAATAACTTAAAAATAATATTTATCGCAAGGGGATTTTATCATGGACATAATGTTAATTATTGCTCTGGTGTTTACCGTGCTGGTACTGGCACTGGTGATCAAGGGGCTGATGATAGTGCAGCAATCGGAAGCCGTGGTCATTGAACGCCTCGGCAGTTATCAGAAAACCCTGAGCCCGGGCATTAACTGGATTATTCCTTTTGTCGACAAGCCTCGTTCCATCAAGGTGCGTCGCTACCAGGCCATTGACGGTGAAAATGTGGCCATTGTGCAGGAAGAAACCCGCATTGACCGGCGTGAAACCGTGCTGGATTTTCCCGGCCAGTCGGTGATCACGGCCGACAACGTCAGCGTAACCGTCAATGGCGCGCTGTATTTTCAGGTGATTGATCCTGAGCGTGCCGTTTATCAGACCGAGAACCTGATCCAGGCCATCGAAATTCTGGCCAAAACCTCACTGCGTTCCGAAGTGGGCAAAATGGAGCTCGACAAGCTGTTTGAGTCCCGCCAGGAGATCAATGACAAGCTGCAGCTGGTGATGGACGAGGCCGGCAACAAATGGGGTGTAAAGGTTACCCGGGTGGAAATCCAGGATATTCTGATCCCCGCCGAGGTGGAAGATGCCATGCGTAAGCAAATGGCCGCCGAGCGGGAACGCCGGGCGCTGGTGTTGCAGGCCAACGGTGAGCGTGAAGCCGCCATCGCCCGGGCCGAAGGTGAAAAGCGTTCCAACATTCTGGTGGCAGAAGGGGAAAAAGAAGCGGCCATTCTGATGGCCGAGGGTCAGCGTCAGGCCATTGATCAGGTGCTTGCCGCCGGCAGCGACCGCCTGGATCCGCAAATGGTGGTGGGTTACCTGCTCGGCCTTGAATACCTGAAAACCCTGCCTGAAATCGGTAAAGAAGGCGACCGTATCTTCCTGCCTTATGAAGCCAGCAGTGTGCTTGGTGCCGTGGGCAGCATAGAGGCCCTGCTGAAGGGCAAAGCTCAGTAATAACATCAGCTCTTCATTCACCATGGCCACGTCTGCAGGTGGCCATGGTTACCTCCTTATTTATCCCACACCATCTCCGCATTCAAATCCATGCCTATCTTCGCATTTAACCCATGTCATCTCCGCGAAGGCGGAGATCCACAACATATTGCACCTGAACGTCCGCTTTCACGGAAATAACCAAAAGGCAGTTTCCCATTAATCAATGACATCAGGCTCGCTTACGCCTTATCCCCACGCTCAATCATTTAACCCATGTCATCTCCGTGAAGGCGGAGATCCACAACATATTGCACCTGAACGTCCGCTTTCACGGAAATAACCAAAAGGCAGTTTCCCATTAATCAATGACATCAGGCTCGCTTACGCCTTATCCCTGCGCTCAGTCATTTAACCCATGTCATCTCCGCGAAGGCGGAGATCCACAACATATTGCACCTGAACGCCCGCTTTCACGGAAATAACCAAAAGGCAGTTTCCATTAATCAATGACATCAGGCTCGCTTACGCCTTATCCCCGCGCTCAATCATTTAACCCATGTCATCTCCGCGAAGGCGGAGATCCACAACATATTGCACCTGAACGTCCGCTTTCACGGAAATAACCACAAAAGCAGTTTCCCATTAATCAATGGCACCAGCCTTGCTGTCGTTAGATGTGCCAGCTCACCGCCTGGCATGGTCGGCCCCTAGACCAAAGTTTAACCACGACTGTCGACACATCGCCTTGATAAGCCCAGATTAAGGTGATAATTTTGTTTCATATCCGTTAAATTGTCGACACTTAAATGGCTGAGCAAACAGTAGTACCCCATGACAGCGAGCTGTCGGAGACCGAGGAGCGGGAGCTGACCAAGTCGGCGAACCTCACCGAGCGGCTGATCAACCTTATCGTAAAAGGGGAGTTCGCCGCCGGCAGTAAAATCTCCGAGCCGGAGCTGGCCCGGCGTTTTGGGGTGAGCCGCGGGCCTCTGCGTGAGGCCATCATGCGGGTGGAATCGTTAGGGCTCATTGAGCGTGCGCCCCATGTAGGCGCACGGGTCATTGCTCTCAGCCGGGCCAAACTGATGGAGATTTATGCGGTGCGCGAAGCGCTGGAAGGCATGGCGGTGCGGCTGGCCTGCCAACACATTACCGAACAGGAGCTGGATGCCCTGCAGCAGTTGCTGGATACCCATAAAGCCCATATCGAAGAAGTGGAAGGGGCGTCCTACTTTCATCAGCAGGGGGACTTCGACTTTCACTACCGCCTTATTCAGGCCAGCCGTAACAGCACCTTAATCGGCCTGCTGTGCGATGAACTTTACCACCTGCTGCGTATGTACCGGCATCAGTCCCAGCGCTCGCACTCCCGTCCGCAGCAGGCGTTGAGCGAACATTTTCATTTACTGGCAGCCCTGCGGGAGCGGGATGCGGAGCTGGCCGAAATGCTGATGCGCCGCCACATTATGCGCAGCCGGCTGTTGATTGAACAACAACTGAAAGACGAACAAGGAGCAAGCGTATGAGTCCGGGAGCACGTTTCCGCCAGGCGGTGGCCAATGGCCGGCCGCTGCAGGTGGTAGGCACCATTAATCCTTACTGCGCCATGATGGCAGAGCAGGTGGGGCACCAGGCCATTTACCTTTCCGGCGGCGGTATTGCCAATGCGTCTTACGGTCTGCCCGATCTGGGCATTACCACCCTGAATGATGTGCTGGAAGACGTACGCCGGATCACGGCGGCCTCAAAGCTGCCACTGCTGGTAGACATTGACACCGGTTTTGGCGGGGCTTTTAACATTGCCCGCACCATCAGGGAGATGGAGCGGGCCGGTGCTGCCGCGGTACACCTGGAAGATCAGGTCGCGCAAAAACGCTGTGGTCACAGACCCAACAAGGCCATTGTCGGCCAGAGCGAGATGGTGGACAGAGTAAAGGCGGCGGTGGATGCCAGAACGGATCCGGACTTTGTGATTATGGCCCGTACCGATGCGCTGGCGGTAGAAGGCATGGATGCCGCCATTGACCGCGCCCTGGCCTGTGTGGAAGCGGGGGCCGACATGATTTTTCCCGAAGCCATCAATACCCTGGAGCAGTACAGACAGTTTGCCGGGGCAGTAAAGGTGCCGATCCTGGCCAACATTACCGAGTTCGGCCAGACCCCGCTGTTCAGCCGTGACGAGCTGGCGGAATGCGGGGTGGACATGGTGCTGTATCCGTTGTCGGCATTCCGGGCGATGAACCAGGCGGCGCTGAATGTGTATCAGCACCTGTTAAAAGACGGTCACCAGCGCAATGTGGTGGACAACATGCAAACCCGTGAGCAGCTCTACCATTACCTGGGTTATCACGATTACGAGAACAAGCTCGACCAGTTGTTCAGCGAGCAAAAAGGCGACTGACGCTTACCGATTGAACCTCGACCAAAAACAAGGAGTCTGTTATGACAACGTTTGCCACTGCCGGAGTGAACAAGGAAGAGAAACAACTGGGCGGGGCCGGGCTGCGCGGCCAGAGTGCCGGCACCACAGCCCTGTGCACCGTGGGCAAGAGCGGCACCGGACTGACTTACCGTGGTTACGACATTACCGATCTGGCGCACCATGCCGAATTTGAAGAAGTCGCCCATCTGCTGCTGAAAGGGAAGCTGCCGACGCAAGCCGAGCTGGATAACTACAAGCAGTTGCTGACCGCCCGTCGTGGTCTGCCGCCGGCGTTGTGCCGGGTGCTGGAAGAAATTCCCGCTCATGCTCACCCCATGGACGTGATGCGCACCGGCTGCTCGGTATTGGGGAATCTGGATCAGGAACTGGACTTTTCAGAGCAGGGTGAAAAAACCGACACCCTGCTTGCCATGTTGCCGGCCATCATCTGTTACTGGTATCGCTACAGCCACGATGGTGTGCGCATCGACACCGTCTGTCCGGAGCAGGACAGCATCGGCGGTTATTTTCTGGAAATGCTGACCGGCAAGGCCCCGTCCGATCTGCACAAGCGGGTGATGCACTGCTCTCTGGTACTGTATGCCGAGCACGAGTTTAATGCGTCCACCTTTACCGCCCGGGTGTGTGCCTCCACCTTGTCGGATCTGCATTCCTGCATTACTGCCGCCATCGGCAGCCTGCGCGGGCCGTTGCACGGTGGTGCCAACGAAGCTGCCATGGAGATGATTGAGCAGTGGCAAACAGCCGATGAGGCCGAGCGCGGCATTATGCAGATGCTGGCCAACAAGGAAAAAATCATGGGCTTTGGCCATGCCATCTATCGCGAGTCGGATCCGCGTAATGACCTGATCAAGGCCTGGTCCAAAAAGCTGGCGGAAGACGTGGGCGATACTCACCTTTATGCCGTATCCGAGCGGGTAGAGCAGGTGATGAAGCGGGAGAAAAACCTGTTCTGCAATGCTGACTTCTTTCACGCCTCTGCCTACCACTTTATGGACATTCCCACCAAGCTGTTTACCCCCATTTTTGTGATGAGCAGGGTAACCGGCTGGGCCGCGCATGTGTTTGAGCAGCGCGCCAACAACCGCATTATTCGCCCCAGCGCCGACTACATCGGCCCTGAGCCGCAAGCCTGGCTGCCCATCGGCGAGCGCAAGTGAGGACGGTCATGAACACCCAATATCGTAAGCCGTTACCCGGTAGCCGGCTTGAATTTTATGACGCCAGAGCGGCAGTCAATGCCATTGCGCCCGGTGCCTATGAGCGGTTGCCCTACACCTCAAGGGTGCTGGCAGAGCAACTGGTGCGCCGCTGCGATCCTGAGCAGCTGACTGACAGCCTGGCACAGCTGATTGAGCGCCGGCGCGATCTCGACTTCCCCTGGTACCCGGCGCGGGTCGTGTGCCACGACATACTGGGCCAGACTGCGCTGGTTGACCTGGCCGGTTTGCGGGATGCCATTGCTGCACAGGGGGGCGATCCGGCCCGGGTTAATCCGGTGGTGGAAACCCAGCTGATTGTGGATCACTCGCTGGCGGTAGAGCATGCCGGCTTTGAGCCGGATGCCGTTGAAAAAAACCGCGCCATTGAAGACAGACGCAACGAAGACCGTTTTCACTTTATTGAATGGTGTAAAACCGCCTTTGAGAACGTGAGTGTGATCCCTGCCGGAAACGGCATTATGCATCAGATCAACCTCGAGAAAATGTCGCCGGTAGTACAGGTGAAACACGGCGTGGCGTTTCCGGATACCTGTGTGGGCACCGACAGCCATACCCCCCATGTGGATGCCCTCGGGGTGATAGCCATTGGTGTGGGCGGGCTGGAAGCCGAAACCGTGATGCTGGGCCGGCCTTCCATGATGCGCCTGCCGGACATTGTGGGCGTAAAGCTGACCGGCAAGCGCAGACCGGGCATTACCGCCACCGACATTGTGCTGGCGCTGACCGAGTTTTTGCGTGAGCAACGGGTGGTGTCGGCCTGGCTGGAGTTTTTTGGCGAAGGCACCCGGGATCTTACCATTGGCGATCGGGCCACCATTTCCAACATGACGCCGGAATACGGGGCCACCGCCGGCCTGTTCTATATCGATGAGCAGACCATCAATTACTTGCGCCTGACCGGACGGGATGATGAGCAGATTAAGCTGGTAGAGCACTACGCCCGGCATACCGGTCTGTGGGCCGATGACCTGAGCACCGCCGAGTATGAACGGGTGCTGGAATTTGATGTCGGCCTGGTTACCCGCAATATGGCGGGGCCATCCAGCCCGCACCGGCGTTTGCCCACCTCGGCGCTCACCGAGCGGGGCATTGCCGGCCCCTGGCAGGAGAAACCCGGAGAACTGCCGGACGGTGCCGTGATCATCGCCGCCATAACTTCCTGCACCAATACCAGCAACCCGCGCAATGTGGTGGCGGCGGGGCTGCTGGCCAAAAAGGCCAACTCGCTGGGACTCACGCGCAAGCCCTGGGTAAAGACGTCTTTTGCGCCCGGCTCAAAAGTGGCACGGCTCTATATGGAAGAAGCCGGCCTGCTGCCGGAGCTGGAGCAACTCGGCTTTGGCATTGTGGGTTATGCCTGCACCACCTGTAACGGCATGAGCGGAGCACTGGATCCGGCCATTCAGCAGGAGATTATTGAACGCGATCTCTATACCACAGCGGTGCTCTCGGGTAACCGCAACTTCGACGGCCGCATTCACCCTTATGCCCGGCAGGCATTTCTGGCCTCGCCGCCGCTGGTGGTGGCCTATGCGCTGGCGGGAACCATTCGCTTCGATATAGAGCGCGATGCGCTGGGCACCGATGCCGGCGGCAAGCCGGTTTACCTGAACGATCTCTGGCCCAGCGATGAAGAAATTGATGCGGTGGTGGCGCAATACGTGAAGCCGGAGCAGTTTAATCAGGTGTACATTCAAATGTTCAAGCTCAATGATGCCGCCCAGAACACGCCGCCACTATACGACTGGCGGCCCATGAGCACCTATATCCGCCGGCCTCCCTACTGGGAAGGAGCCCTGGCCCGGGAATGCAGCCTCACCGGCATGCGGCCGCTGGCCATTCTGGGGGACAACATCACCACCGATCATCTGTCGCCTTCCAATGCCATTCTGCCATCCAGCGCAGCAGGAGAATATCTGGCCAGCATGGGGCTGCCGGAAGCAGACTTTAACTCGTATGCCACTCATCGCGGCGATCATTTAACGGCTCAGCGGGCGACCCTGGCCAACCCCAAGCTGTTTAACGAAATGGTGCAGGAAAATGGTGAGGTGGTGCAGGGCTCGCTGGCGCGGATTGAGCCGGACGGCAAGGTCACCCGGATGTGGGAAGCCATAGAAACCTACATGAGCCGCAAGCAGCCGCTGATTATTGTGGCGGGGGCCGACTATGGCCAGGGCTCGTCCCGGGACTGGGCTGCCAAAGGGGTTCGCCTGGCGGGGGTGGAAGCCATTGTGGCGGAAGGCTTTGAGCGTATTCACCGTACCAACCTGGTAGGGATGGGGGTGCTGCCACTGGAATTTTTGGCGGGAACCAACCGGCATACGCTGGCGCTGGACGGCGCCGAACTGTATGACGTGGAAGGTGGGATAACCCCAGGCGCAGTGCTGACCCTGGTGATAACCAGAAGCAATGGTGAGCAGGAAAGGGTGCCGGTACGCTGCCGGCTGGATACGGCCGATGAGCTTAATGTATACCGTGCCGGCGGTGTGCTGCAGCGTTTTGCCCGGGACTTTCTGGCAGGGTGAGGGTGGTCATCCCGGCCCCCGAGCCGGAATCCATTCTGCAGACCGTGAGTATTCCTTATGGGAATGTGCCCCATGCAATGGACTCCGGCCTTCGCCGGAGTGACGGGATACATCGCACCCAAACGGGTTATTAACAGGAGTTAACCATGGCAAGTAATGCCTATCCGCCCCAGCTGAAAATACCTGCCACCTACATGCGTGGCGGCACCAGCAAGGGCGTGTTTTTTAACCTCGACGATTTGCCGCCACCGGCACAGGTACCCGGCGATGCCCGGGACCGGCTGCTGCTGCGGGTGATCGGCAGCCCGGATCCTTACGGCAAACACACGGATGGCATGGGCGGAGCCACCTCCAGCACCAGCAAAACGGTGATTGTATCCAGGAGCGAAAAGCCCGATCACGATGTGGACTACCTGTTTGGCCAGGTGTCCATTGATAAACCCTTTGTCGACTGGAGCGGCAACTGCGGCAATCTGTCGGCAGCGGTGGGCCCCTTTGCCATTCACGCCGGCCTGGTGGACAAAACACGGCTGCCGGAAAACGGCACGGCCACGGTGCGGGTATGGCAGGCCAACATAGGTAAAACCCTGCTGGTGCACGTGCCCATGGTAAACGGTGACGTGCAGGAAACCGGTGATTTTGAGCTGGACGGCGTTACCTTTCCTGCCGCGGAAATCCGGGTGGATTTTGTTGCGCCGGGTGAGGGGGCCATGTTCCCCACCGGCAATGTGATCGACCAACTGGAGGTACCCGGGGTGGGCACCCTGGATGCCACGCTGATCAATGCCGGCATACCAACCATTTTTATTAACGCCGGCAGCATGGGTTTCACCGGTACCGAACTGCAGCCAGACATTAACGGCAATGCGGACACCCTGGCCATGTTTGAGCGTGTCCGCGCCGTTGGGGCCGTAAAAATGGGGCTGATCAACGAGCCTGAAGAAGCAGCACTGCGTCAGCATACTCCCAAGATCGCCTTTGTGGCGGGGCCGGCCGCGTATCTTGCCGCCAGTGGCAAGCCCGTTGCCGGCAATGAGGTGGATGTGCTGGTGCGGGCGTTGTCCATGGGCAGGCTGCACCACGCCATGATGGGCACCGCCGCCGTGGCCATTGCCGCCGCCGCCTGTGTGCCCGGCACCCTGGTTAACCTGGCTGCCGGTAGGGAAGAAAGAGAGCGGGTTACCTTTGGTCATCCGTCCGGCACCTTAACGGTGGGGGCCAGTGCCCGCAACACAGAGCAGGGCTGGAGGGTGGATACCGTATCGATGAGCCGCAGCGCGCGCATTTTAATGGAAGGGGTTGTGCGCGTGCCGTTTGAGTAATTGTTAATGCGCCCCGGCGCTTAAGGAAAAGCAATGTCAGGAGCAAGCACCATGTTCACTTATCAGCAGGCATTTGATCTGGCGGCCAGTGCGCCGGAAACCTTCTGGAAACAACAGGCCGAGAAACTCGACTGGTTTACCTTTCCGCATACCGTGTTAAGCCAGGATGAGCACGGCATTGAGCGCTGGTTTGCCGACGGTGAGCTGAACACAGCCCACCTGGCGCTGGATTATCATGTGGCGCAGGGCAGGGGAGATCAGACCGCACTGATCTACGACTCGCCGGTAACCGGAAAAAAAGCCCGTTATACCTACCGTGTGCTGCGGGATCAGGTAGCCAGAGCGGCGGGCATGCTGGCCGAGCTTGGCGTGCAGAAAGGCGACCGGGTGGTGATCTATATGCCGATGATCCCGGAAGCCGCCATGGCCATGCTGGCTTGTGCCCGCCTGGGTGCCATTCACTCCGTGGTGTTTGGTGGCTTTGCCCCGCATGAGCTGGCGGTGCGCATTGAAGATGCCGAGCCCAGGGTGGTGCTGACGGCCAGCTGTGGCGTGGAAGTGAACAAGGTGATCCCCTACAAGCCGCTGGTAGACAAGGCGGTGATGGACAGCCGCTGGAAGCCGGAACATGTGGTGGTGGTACAGCGCAGGGAATGCCTGGCCGAGCTGCCTTATGATCGCGACAAGGACTGGTCCGCCCTGATGCAAAAGGCCAGGCCGCATTCCTGTGTGCCGGTAAAGGCCACGGATCCGCTCTACATTCTGTATACCTCGGGCACCACCGGCAAACCCAAAGGCGTGGTGCGCGACAACGGCGGTCATGCGGTGGCCCTGCATTACAGCATGTCTGCCATCTATAACGTGAAGCCCGGTGATGTATTCTGGGCCGCCTCCGACGTGGGCTGGGTGGTGGGGCATTCCTACATTGTGTATGCCCCGCTGATTTACGGTTGCACCACCATCTTGTATGAGGGCAAACCGGTGAAAACCCCGGATCCCGGTGCCTTCTGGCGAGTGTGTGACGAATATGGCGTTAAGGTGCTGTTCTCGGCCCCTACGGCTTTCCGTGCCATTAAAAAGGAAGATCCCAACGGTGAGCAACTGAAGCAATACCCGATGGCCGCGCTTACCACTATTTTTATGGCCGGCGAACGGCTGGATCCGCCCACTCTGGAGTGGGTGGAAAGCCACACCGGGCGTCCGGTGGTGGATCACTGGTGGCAGACCGAAACCGGCTGGGCCATTGCCGGTAACCCGCTGGGGCTGGAGCGTTTCGCTATTAAACCCGGTTCGGCCACCAGGCCCATTCCGGGCTACAGGGTGACCGTGCTGAATGAACTGGGCGAAGCGCAGCCGGCGGGCGAGCAGGGCTACATTACCATTCAGCGGCCATTGCCACCGGGCTGCCTGCCCACCGTGTGGCGCAATCACGATCGTTTTGAATCCGGTTATCTCGGCCAGTTCCCCGGTTATTACGTGTCCGGTGACGGAGGATACCTGGATGAAGACGGCTACCTGTTTGTCATGGGGCGCATGGATGATGTGATCAACGTGGCCGGCCATCGTCTGTCTACCGGTGAGATGGAAGCCATTGTCGGCAGCCATGATGCCGTGGCCGAATGTGCGGTGATTGGGGTGCACGACGAGCTGAAAGGTCAGCTGCCGTTGGGGCTGGTGGTGCTGAAAGACGGCTATGCCTCCGACAATGGCAGCATCGAACGGGAGCTGCTGCAACTGGTGCGTGAGCAGGTAGGGGCGGTGGCCTGTTTCAAGCAGGCCATTATTGTGGATCGGTTGCCCAAAACCCGCTCCGGCAAAATACTGCGCCGGGTGATCCGCCAGATTGCCGACGGCGAGCAATATGTGGTGCCTTCTACCATTGATGATCCTGCGTCACTCGAGGAGCTGACACGGGTGCTGGAGTAAGCCGAGAGCCCTGACCGGCCCTTGCTGCGGGCCGGTTAACTGTCTTTTTTATGACCTGTCATGCCATTGTCTTTAATTCGTCATTCAACGTTTATTCGTTTTTCACACTTGGTTACTAAGGTAACTTTTTTTGTTGAAACCGAGGACGAGATGAAAAGACGTAACTTTCTTCAGGGCATGGCAGTACTGGGCGGTGGTCTGTTACTGAGCAGAACTCCGGCCATGGCGGCCACCGGCGACAAGCCCCAGCAACAAAGCGGCATTCAGATTGGCGATGTGCTGGCCAACAGTGCCCTGGTGTGGGGTCGCAGTGATCGTCCGGCCCGTATGTGGGTGGAGTGGGATACGGAAGAGCATTTTGCCAAACCTGTGAAAGTACGTGGCCCCTGGGCGTTGTCGCCCAGTGACTTTACCAGCCGGGTTGAACTGAAGGATTTGCCTGCCGGACGCCGTATTTATGTACGGGTAGGCTACACCGATGCCAGTAATAACGAACTGTCCGAGTGGGTAACCGGCAGCTTTATGACTGCTCCTCTGGCCGTAGGGCCGGTGCGTTTCCTCTGGTCCGGCGACACCGCAGGACAGGGCTATGGCATTAACCCGGAATTTGGCGGCATGAAAATTTACCGCACCATGGCCGAGCAGAAGCCCGACTTCTTTGTACACAGCGGTGACACCATTTATGCCGACGGCCCCATTGCGGAACAGATGGAAGTGGAAGACGGCAAGATCTGGAAAAACATCGTAACGCCCGAGGTCAGCAAGGTGGCTGAAACCCTCAATGAATTCCGTGGCCGCTATCGTTACAACCTGATGGATGAAAACGTACGGTTGTTCAACAGCCAGGTGGCGCAGATCTGGCAGTGGGATGATCACGAAGTAGTGAACAACTATTCCGCATCCAAAGATTTGAGCCAGGATGCCCGCTACAGCGTGAAGAGCCCGACCTTGCTGCAAGCCCGGGCAACCCGTGCATTTTTTGATTACGCCCCTATCCGCCGCAGCGGGCCTGAAGGCAGCGATCAGGTGTATCGCAGTCTGCCGTTTGGCCCCTTGCTGGATCGTTTTGTGCTCGATATGCGTTCATATCGTGGCCCTAACTCGGACAACCTGCAAACGGAGCCCAGTGCAGAAACGGCCATTCTGGGAAGTACGCAGGTTGACTGGCTGCTGGATGAGCTGAAAGCCTCGACCGCAACCTGGAAGGCGGTGTTCTGTGATATGCCCCTGGGCCTGCAGGTGGCCGACGGTGATGTTCGCTGGGAAGCGGTCGCCAATGGTGATCACGGCCCGGCGAAGGGCAGGGAGCTGGAGATTGCCCGGCTGCTTAAAGGCATTAAAGATGCCGGCATTAAAAACGTGGTGTGGTTTACCGCCGATGTGCACTATACCGCAGCACACTATTATGACCCGGCCAAAGCCAGCTTTACTGACTTTGCCCCGTTCTGGGAGTTTGTGTCCGGACCATTGAATTCCGGCAGCTTTGGGCCCGGCAAGCCGGATGACACCTTCGGGCTGCAGGTGGTGTATGAGAAGTCACCCGCCACACAAAATATGTCACCTTATGCCGGCCTGCAGTTCTTCGGACAGGTAGACATAGATGAACAAAGCCGTGCCATGACGGTAACTCTGAAAGATCTTAATAACGACACCCTGTATACCAAGGTATTACAGCCTGCCTGATTTCCTGCCTTTCAGCGTTCCGGCCCGCATTGCGGGCCGGTTTTTTTTGGGCTCCAATTGAATTATTCCGCGACTTCGTCAAAATAGGATGCAAATTGGAATGACTGCAATCAGGATGATCGCCTGCAAGGTCCGGCGGTAGCGTGGGCGGTGTTTAAAGAACTGCCCTGGCCAGGTTGTGCCTGGCTCGTTTGTGCAAAGCACCGGGCAGAGACGGACCCAGGTGCGTGACAAAGCCTTGGCTCATGCCGAATCTGTTCAATGGATGGAGACTGAGCCATACGAGCCTATTAACTGTATATCTATACAGTTATAATGGACTTTGTACCCGATTTATGCTTGTTTACGCTCATCGGAGTTCTCGATTGGCAGCAAGCGGATAACCTGTTCCATTATAAATCAGTGGTTTACAAGCCATTCACGGAAACGTTCAAGACCAGCATACGGAGTTATTGAGACGTCTCGTTTTCACGTATAAAAGAACCGCTGTTAAGGTTGTTTATTATTGTAAATCAGTGGTTTAATACTGATCTTCTGGAATTCCCGGTTGCTTGTTATTGAGCCGGGTCAATATACAATTGTTAGGGCCCCGAGTTCATCACGATCCCAAAGAGGTCATATGGAAATCACAGTTAAAGAAATAGATGCTCCACAATTTGATTATAGTTCTGAGGATGTTGTTATTCTTCCGCACAACTATCAATCAGATGAAGGATATGAGTATCACTCGACAACAATATCGTTTTATAAATACTCTAGAGATAAGCTTGATATTAAGTACTTTACTGAGCCTGAAATGTTGGTCGAGCAACGTTCTGGTGATTGGTTTGGGCCTCTCCTATTTATCTCATCATCGGCTCTGCTACAGAATCCTGAATTGGTATCTATCATGTGCGGAGTTATTGCGAATTACGTTACTGACTTTTTTAAAAGCTCGGATAAACCCAATATCCGATTAAAGGTTATTCATAAGGAAACGAAGACGTCAAAATTAACAGAAATATCCTATGAAGGTGGTCTAGAGGGGTTAGATAAACTCGAAGAATCGATAAATAAAGTCGTTAGTAAGAGTAACAAGGATGAATGAGAAAAGAGTCTCTTATGATGAAATTCACGAAGCGTACTGCGAGTTTATAGATTCTTGTGGAAAATTTAGCTTCTATACTAGGTCCATTGAAACGCAGCGTCAGAAAGTTGCGGAGTGCGACAATTATCTGGTAGCTATTAAGCAGTATAAGTCTCAAGCAATTGAAAAAAATAACGAACCAGTTGCTAATCAGTTTTTCCACATGCAGTGCATGATTCATGCTCTAAGATCTTCTCTCCTTATGTGGATAGAGCTCAAGGAATGTAGCTTTGAGAATGCTTGGACTCACTTAGTCGATGCGCAGGAGTATACGGCTATCGCTTTGAGGCTAAATGATTACGAAGGGGTTAGAAACCTTGAAGCTCGCCTAAAAGGTGCCGAACAATCGCTGTTTCCCGGATGGAAAATTTACAATAGTCCAGGCTTTGTTGAAACCGTTGGAAAATGCTCTGTATGCCATGCTCCATTTTCTGAATGTGATCATGTGGAAAATGAAATTTATATGGGTAGTTTATGTCAGCGGATAGATCGAAATATTGTAAGAGTTGATCATTTTGCATTCGTAGAAAACCCTCGTGACCGAAGATGCATAATTACAAAGACCTCAGATGATGATGGTAATGAAATTGATTATTTTACTTGGGAAAAAACCGGAAAGAAGGTAAATAACGAAGAGGGACATCATGTTGAGGGCCGCATGTTCTGCATACCTACACTTGACGTACTGTAGAAAAGTAAGCCCTAACAAGGCGCTGCTGTCGGACAAATTTTCCGCTACGCTCCAAATTTGCCGCAGAGCGCGGCGTTAGTTGCCAGAGTTACCCTCGAACAGTAGACACACAAAGTACTTAAGGTAAATTATGGAACATATTGATTGGAGTGATTTTCAAAAAGTTGATATCCGCGTTGGAACCATTGTCGATGTGGAAGACTTTCCAGAAGCTCGCCGCCCTGCTTACAAGTTACAAGTGGATTTTGGGGAAGAGCTCGGAATCAAAAAGTCTAGTGCGCAAATCACTGACTTATACACCAAAGAAGAACTATTGGGTAAGCAGGTGCTGGCAGTCGTAAACTTCCCACCAAAACAAATTGGCCCCATCATGTCTGAATGTTTAGTCACTGGGTTGCATCGGCCTGATGGTTCTGTTGTGCTTTCCAGCGTTGATATGGAGCTGCCAAATGGCGCTCGGTTGGCATGACAAGCCGCTCAAATTCGTTCCGGCCGAAAAAAGCGCAGACTGCACCGGACTTGCTAACGCTCGCCGTTTAGCAGGACATTATACGGAGATATGAATATTGAAGAACGTTGAAGCTTTTTTGGTTAATTCCTTTACTGAGAATGGAACTGGTGGGAATCCTGCTGGTGTAGTGCTACATGCAGATCACTTGTCGAACGAAGAAAAATTAAAAATAGCACAAACTGTTGGGTATTCTGAGACTGTGTTTGTATCTCGTGATGACGAAGCCGACTTTGAGTTGTCTTTTTTCACCATAACAGGTGAAGTTGATTTCTGTGGACACGCCACATTAGCTGCATTTTCGACAATGTATCAAGACGGGATCATAACTGAAGGTAAATACCTCCAAAGGACTAAAGCAGGTTTGCTTGTAGTAACCATAGAGGCAAATGGCCATATAGTCATGGAGCAGAAGTTACCAGAATGCCGTGGAAAGTTTAGTTATGAGGATATATCAGAGTTAGTTGGACTAGACTCGAAAATACTTGAGTCAACTCGGTTACCAGTTGAGGTTATTTCAACAGGTTTACCTGATATTATTGTCCCGGTGCCTTTTGGGTATCTTGATAAGATTAAAGTGAATGAAAATTTAACCAGTGAGTTCTGTGAAAGACATGGTGTAATTAGTATCCATGCTTTTGAGCTGTGTGAAAAAACAAGTAAAGTGACAGCAAGTTGTCGTAACTTCGCTCCATTGTTTGGGATCCCAGAGGAGTCAGCGACAGGGAGTGCGAGCGGTGCATTAGCATGTTACTTAGCCAAACATCTTCCTAATACACATTCGAATAGCTTTACTTTTGAGCAAGGTCGGGCGATGGAGTGTGTTTCAAGAAT
Source organism: Oceanimonas baumannii (assembly GCF_002245495.1). Classification (GTDB taxonomy): domain Bacteria; phylum Pseudomonadota; class Gammaproteobacteria; order Enterobacterales; family Aeromonadaceae; genus Oceanimonas; species Oceanimonas baumannii. The sequence continues at coordinate 88,521 of NZ_NQJF01000008.1, read as the reverse complement.
TACAGCGTCTGTGGAGTCGAGTGACCAGGGAATTATTAAGGTTAGGGTTGGTGGTTTTGCTCATAAAGTCGGCAAGCAGAAAATCTCCGTATAACAAACGACTATGGCGTCAATAATTAATTTAATGCTGTTTTTTCTTCCCACCTGACGCCATTCGCACCTCGGTGGCGTCAGCCCGGAGGTCTTTGAGCAGGCCTCCATTTGAGGCTGGGGCGTGTCACCCATTTCGGGGTAAGTCCATTTGGCATTGGAAAGTGGTAAGAGAATGGCAATTAAAACGTTGCTCAAGGTTAAGCAATATTAGCGTCCTGTCCATACAAAGCGTTCAAGAGGGATACTTTTGATGTTTGAAATCAAGACTAAGCGTCTGGTTCTTAGGGATATGACTCCAGCCGATGAAAGCGCTTTTGTTGCTATGTCTCAGGATGCTAAATATCAGCGTTTCTATGACGAAAGTGATTGCGATCCTGATAAATATAAAGAACTTACAAACTTGTTTATCGCTCAGGCAACCGAAGAACCAAGGAAGTCATATCAACTGGCCATTGAATGCAGAGACTCAGGGAAATTTATCGGGACTGTTTGTTTACGTCTTGAAGACAATCAGCAAGCTTCGATGGGATGTGCGTTTTCGAGAGCATCTCAGGGTAGTAAGTTTAGCCATGAAGCCGCTTTAGCTTTGGCAGATTTTGGGTTTACGCAGCTCGGTGTTCATCGTATCTATGCGGAGACAATCAGTAAGAATTTACCTGCCATTAAGCTCTGTAAGTCTTTAGGTATGCGCCAGGAAGCGCATTTCAGAGAACATCGCTTTTTCAAAGATCAGTGGTGGGATACAGTAGTTTTAGCCGTGCTGCGAACCGAATGGGGCAAGGCATAACAAACGACTATGGTGTCAATAAATAATTACCTAACAAACCAAGGCGGCGGGGCACGTTTTTCATCGGCTGCACTCAAAAACGCAACATCTGTCCCTGCTTAGGGTGTTATCTTTTCATCTTAATAAGGAAGTCCAGGAAAAGTATGAGATTTATTTTTCGGTTTTTTGTTGTGTTGTTAATAACTGCTTCTGCTTTTTCTAATGCGTATGAAGTCGGTTTTGATAAGACAAATGTGCCTCCATCTATTGAAAGTAATGGTTTTCCGATGGCTTTGTTTTATCCAACCAGTTCTGAGCCCAAAGTGGTTGAGTTAGGTCCATTCAAACTCAATGTGGCTGTGGAAGGAGAGGTTCTAAAAGGAAAACATCCATTAGTCATAGTGTCCCATGGTTCCGGTGGGAGTCATTTATCCTACAAAGATGTTGCTATCTCATTGGCAAAGAATGGTTTCATTGTTGGTATGCCGCTGCATCCTCAGAATAATTATATGGATAATTCATTGGAAGGCTCTGTCACTAACTATACTAATCGCCCTAAGCATATAACTTTAGCAATTGACACACTGCTTAATGCATCAGATCTGAATACTTACATTGATTCGGATAAAATAGCGGTGTTGGGGCATTCTGTTGGAGGGTATGCTGCTATCGCAGCCGCAGGAGGTGTCGGAGACACCAGTAGCCTGATTAAAATATGCAGGAATAGCCCTTTACTCACTGACCCATACTGTACGCCTGTACGTGATGGCTCTATGACTAAAACGGTCATAAAGAGTAAAAAAGACTCAAGAATTAAGGCCGTAATCATAATGGCTCCAGTGGGGGTGTTATTTTCTACGGAAGGTTCTCTAAATGATGTCGATATTCCAGTTTTATTGCTGAAGGCAGAGAAAGATAAAGAGGTGACAGAGCCGTATAATGCTGATATTATTGAAAAAGGCCTTCCCAATAAACAGCAACTCATTAGCATAATGATACCTGATGCTGGTCATTATTCGTTTTTGACATCATTCCCTGATTTTCTCAAACCAGAACTTGGCTTGATTGCAGAGGATCCTGACGGTTTCAATCGTGCAGAGTTCCAGGAAAAACTGGGTACAATTATTGTGGATTACCTTAAGGGAGTGCTGAAATAAAAGCATAAAAAGCGCTTCAAGAGGGCATTGTAGTTCCCCCCGATTTAGTAGACACCTCCGTCAAACGAAGACGAGGTGAGAAATGCCAGCGTAAAAGAACCAGAAGAAAACCTGGTGATACGCGGATGAGTTCAAGGTCAGCGCTAACATGAATTCGATCCACTTTTAACAGCCCTTATGTATTTTAAGCGATGTCTTAGTAAGGATAACTATATGGATTACTTATTTGCTGTTGTTTTATTTGCAGTTTCGTCGTCAGTGACTCCTGGTCCAAATAATATAATGGTAATGACCTCTGGGGTGAACTTTGGTGTCAGAAAAAGTCTTCCTCTTTTAACGGGGATCTGTGTTGGATTTACTGTGATGCTCTTGTTGGTAGGTTTGGGTTTTTCACAGTTGTTCGATATGTTTCCGAATCTCCATTTTATTATTAAATGTGTCGGTGTTATGTATTTGCTGTATCTGGCATATCTCATCGCGAGTTCTGCCGGAGGTGTGGAGTCAGACAAGCAAAGTAAGCCATTTTCATTTATGAAAGGTGCATTATTTCAGTGGGTTAATGCCAAAGCGTGGGTAGTTGCCTCAGGAGCCCTTGCTGCCTTTACGACGGTTGGTGCTAATTTTTTTAGTCAAAATATTGTGATTGCTTTTACGTTCTTTGTTGTCTCATTTCCCTGTGTGGGAGTGTGGCTGGTGTTCGGCTCTTTATTAAAAAACGCACTCAATAGCTCAAGAAGCCGAGCCAGATTTAATTTTACTATGTCAGGATTATTGATTTTGTCGGTGGTTCCCGTTGTGATGGAAATCTTCGAAACGTTAGCCTGATAAAATTTGTAAGCTATTTTTCCATTCAAGCTATTTAAGCCAAGGGGTTGCAGCATCCTGTGGCCTCCCAGCGGCCGCTGCTGCACAGTGCAGCTTGGTCTAAAGTTAGGGATTACAAAATGAAACTCAGTGTCATGTTCTTGGTTCTTCTTTTTTCAACTGTTTCTGTGAGTGCCCAGCATGTAAGTACTTATACTGCCAGCAGGGACGATGGATCTCATATAACTTACTATCTTATTCATGAACCAAATGGCACACCAAGTGATACATTATTGTTAATCCTTCAGGGCTCTGACTGCAATACGGTTCTGAAAAACGAGTCAATATTTACTGAATATAAGAATGTCTGGCCAGAAGCCGATGTCCTGCTAGTAGATAAATATGGTATTAACAAAGATTTAAGCTTTAGCTCGGATGCTGAGCGGAAAGATTGTCCGTCCCAATATATTCATAACGATAGCCCTGAGCAGCGAGTAGCAGACATTCAGGCTGTTCTTGATATTGTGCGGAAAGACAACAAATACCTTAACCTCATTGTATTTGGAGGTAGCGAGGGAGCTGTTATTGCGAATCTGGTGACCACAAGAATTGATGATGTAAATGCGACGGTTTCTTTTAATGGAGGTGGACGAAGATTCATTGATGATGTTCTGCATAGTATTAAGTCAGGATCTGAAAGTAACGATGAGGCAGCAGAGAGTGTTCAGGGGTTTCGAGGGTTTTATAATCATATTCTGAATAGTGAACAATCGGATCTTGAAGTAAGTGGGCATGGTTACGATTGGTGGCATCAAATGCTATCCATTGACCAGCTTGAAATTCTCAAGGGAGTGAATACGCCTTTACTTGTCATTCAAGGAGGAAGGGATTTATCTGTTTCCCCTCAAAAAGTCGATGAAATGGTGCAGGCACTTATAAATATGGGGAAAGAGAATATTGATTATCGCACATACAAAGATCTTGATCATGGCTTTGAGAATATAGAGGGAGAAAGCAAGCGCGCCCTGGTCATAAATGATATAAATATATGGCTTAAGTCAAAGCTTGGCAGCCCTGGCTAAAGTCAATCCAGTCAAGTGTGGGTCTACCCGCTTTAACAGATATACTTCGATAATGCAGATAGGTAAGCCATATCAGCTTGCGAAGCAGGAAAACGTACAGTAGCGACTTCAAGATAAAAGCCGTTCTCTGGAATCATAGACCGCCAGAGTGTAAACTAATTTTTAGATATTCTTAACAACATAATGTTTGAGGAATGATAGTGATAAAGAAAACGATTGCAATAGCAGGAGTGCTGGTTTTGAGTGGGTGTGATGCACCAAGAGAAAAGTTACCCGTTACTTTCGAGCCCTATATTAATTATTGTGAGAATGACTACATGACGGGAGTGTTTATGATGCTCTCTGATGACGAGAAGTGGTACTCTCTCAGCCTGCCTTGCGAAGAAAAGTTCAGTGCCACCTCAATGGAAAATGTTAAAGTTGTAAACAGTGTTTCACCGAGTGCAACCAAAGTCGGAATGACAGTGTTGTATGAATATCAGTCGGTTTCAGATGAAGAAAGAGACCATTTTATTCGTAATGCTGCAGCCGCCATTGGTGCAGATGTAGTTACATTGAAATACGCTAAGGCACGAGAAGGCGAAGATATCACACTGGCAATGAGTTACCGTGTTAACCAAATTTCGCAAAAATAAGTGTGAAATACAAAGTGTCGTGATTAATCTGTACATGTTTCCGGTGGTTCTGCTCGCCTTTATTATCTTGTGCATGTCCGCGTCTGGCTTTGTGGATGTGTTATGAGGGGGCGGCGAAGAATGCAGTGGATGGCGGTTACAGCCGCGTCAGGCTGGTGTCTGTTACACGTTTTTATGCCTATTAACACAGCAGGTTTTGTCATTTATTCATGGGCTTTAGCCCCCCAGCGCTGGAGCAATGCCTCCCGCAATACCGTCAGTTTGGCCGATCGTTGGCGTGATGGCGGATAAAGCAAATGAAATGCGAGCGCTTGAGGGCGAAACTCAGCCAGGATTTCTTTCAGCTCACCATTTGCCAGTTTGTCGGCGACCACACAGCGCAGCACCTGAACGATCCCTAATCCCTGTAGTGCAGCATCAACCAGTGGGTCGCCATGATCAAAACACACATTTCCTGCCAACTGATGGTATTCCGTGGTGTTGTTATCGACACGGAACTTCCATGGCCATGTGCCGCTTCGGGTGCGCGGCTTCACGTGCAAACAGTTAAACCGGCTTAATTCACCAGGATGAGAGGGCACCCCCTGCCTGGCCAGGTATGCGGGCGAGGCAACGGTGACCCATTCGGCATCCTGTAACGCAAAAGCCACCAAACGCTCATCGTCTATGGTGCCAAATCGCAGCACGGCATCGAATCCTTCATCAAACACCTGCACCTTGTGATCGGTTAGCGACAGCTCAACACGCAGTTCGGGGTATTGCTCCGTTAGCAGGGTGACAATGGGTATCATCAGTGGCCGCCCCAATGCAGAGGGGGCGCTCAGTTTTAAACAGCCCACAGGCGTGGTCTTGCTGAACTTCAGCTCACTGTGGGCTTCTTCAAAGCCGTAAACAAGTGGCTGAATACGCTTCAACAGCAGCTGTCCGTCTTCGGTCAACCGAATGTGCCGGGTGCTGCGGTGGATCAGCTTTGCCCCCAGCTGAGACTCCAGCCGGTTCACCGCTTTGGAAATGCCTGGTTGGGTCAAACCCAGCAGGTGAGCGGCCTGAGTAAAGCTGCCCAGCTCTGCCACTTTTACAAAACAACGCGCTGCGTTTAAATCCAGATCCATAACTTAAGTTATTGAAACTCTAACTTTGGTTTATTTATCCCATCTTAGTTTATGAATGATACTGCTACAACCGTTCAGTTTCATGAGTAATGGATATGAAGTCCCGACTTCCCGGTAGTATTTATTTATTGAGTATTGGTATCTTCCTGATGGTCTGCTGTGAGTTGCAAGTTCTTGGTATGACACAGCAATTAACTCGCGACTTCGACATTTCCGTGGCCAAGGTAGGCTATCTGGTCTCTGCCTTTGCTGCGGCCATGGCGCTTGGCGGGCCTGTGCTGACATTAATGTTTAACAGGCTGCCTCCCAAAACGTTTGTTATTCGTTTGTACGTTGTGTTTGTCTTTGGCGAAGTGTTGGGTGCGGTCACGCACCAATATTGGTTACTGATGCTGTCGCGTTTGATCACTGGTGCCGTTGCCGGCGCTTTTTTTGGTGTGGCCATCAGCATGTGCCAGCAGCTAACCGACAAGTCGCGGCAACTCGACGCCGTGGCTCTGGTGCTGTCGGGCATTATGCTGGGCACCATTATTGGCCTGCCTGTGGCCAAGGTGATGGCAGAGTGGTTTACATGGTCAGCGAGTTTCTACCTGCTGGCGTTGCTTGCGCTTGTCTTTGCTCTGCTGTCGGCGATCTCGTTGCCACGTATTCAGCCCGAGCCAGCCAAAGCGGTGAAAGATGAAATTGCGGCCCTGAACAATGCACGATTAGGGTGGCTGTACGCGACCAGCTTTTTTGTGATCAGTGCAGCCTATGCGCCCTTCAGCTACATAGTCCCCATTTTGTCGGCGCATGCTGCGCTGCCGCAGAATACGATCACCCTGCTATTGCTGGCATATGGAATTGTGATGCTGGCGGGCAACCAGATTGTCGCCAAACTCGCCGTGCACCACGCTAAAACGGTGATCATGGCAGGGCTTTCTTTGGTGGGGGCCGCTCTTGCTGTATTTTATCTGTTTGGATCCAACCCTTATATTGCCGGGGCGGCGACCTTAACCATAGGTCTGTGCGGAGTCAGTTTAAATCCGGCGCTTGTTGCCCGTATTATGCAGCTTCCGCAAGGGCAGCGGACCTTTACTCACACCGTGCATTCTTCGGTGATCACCCTCGGTATTATGTTCGGCAGTTTTATTGCCGCCTTGGGCCTGGATGCCGGATTCTCTCTGGTATCGCCACTGCTGGTCGGGCTGTTTTTTGCGTTGATTGCCATGCTGATCGTATTATTTACCCCACCATTGCTGACCAAGAGCGTATTGCCCATACCGCCGGCGTAATTGAGCCATGCCGGATTTTTTAAGAGCCGAGTGAGCGTATATGAGTATTAAAGTAAAATGGGATGGTGACTGCCGGTTTAACGTGACCACAGCAGGCGGGTTCAGTTTCAATGTTGATTCTACCGGCACACAAGCACCGTGCCCCACGGAAGTATTACTGTCCGCACTGGGTTCATGCAGTGCAACCGATGTGGTTCTAATGCTGCAGGAGCAGGGTTTCCAGGTTGAAAGCCTGGAGAACAGTATCACATTCGTGTTAACGGACAGTGAGCCACGTTTGTACCAGTCGGCGAATCTTCACTTTGTGGCTGAGGGGAATGGTTTCACCTCGAACGATGTTTTATCAGCGGCGCAAGAGGCTGTAGCAAAGCACTGTCATGTATGTCTTATGCTAAGCCCGGCGATCAATATTACCTGCTCGGCAGAGCTGCGAGAGATGTGCCTTTAAAAGGAGTAAAGTATGAAGTTATCGGTTAAGGCATCCGTTGCGGCTGTATTACTAAGCACGTTCAGCAGTGCCTATGCGTCACAGACCTTTTCATTAGAAAAGTCAGAAGAGTTTTTCGAGCTGTCAAAGGGATATAATATCAGCGTTAAGGGTATACATACTGACTCCGAAGTGCATGATTTTAACACCAGAGCCGTAAAGGTGGACAATGACAGTAATGTTCCTTTTTACCGTTACCTACTGGAGATCGAGAAGGATGGTGAAGAGTGGTCAAAGCAGATAATTGTTTTTTCAGGGGTTGATAACGTCATTGGCCTGGATGCCCTGTTGTTTGGCCAGTTCTTAAATACGACTGACCTGGATCATCTTGATGAAAAGCATGCTTATGATTTTTACAGGAACCTGCACGACATACTTCCTCAAGAATATAAGGTGTTCAAGGGGGAGTATGAAAAAAGTCTGTCAGACTATCTTGATTATATGGAGATCAATGCTGACTTCGAAGGTTATATAAAGAGAACCGGGGCCGCAAGTGACAAGATTAATGCCGCCTTGCAAGCGGTTGAAATGCCGGAGCCATCGTCCCCTGAACAACTTATCAGCCGTTTTATCAAGGCAGTCAATGATAAAGATGAAGCCTGGTTGTTAGCGCAACAGTTACCTAGTTCGTCTGAGCGAGGAAGTGGCATTTATACCAGAGGGTTGGATGTGCTCTATCGTTATTTTGATGCGCTGGGTAATCCTGCGGAGTTTGATGTTGTCAGACAGGAAGAAAGCCCGTCATATATCAAGACTCCACATACGTATATTATTGTAGAGCTGCTAAACCATACAGAGCAGGGCAAGAAAATAGAAATGGAATTTACGTTTGTCGATACCTTTGGCGGCCGTTACGTCGGTGAATATGATATTACCGGTGTACATTTTCAGTAAGAGCCTGTTCAGAAGTCAGTGAAAGCCAGCCGGAACAGCTCATTAGCGCCGCACACTTTCTATAGTTAGATAGGGTTCTGACAAGGAGGTGAAAGATGGCCACAGCATGGACGGCTAGCATAGCGCAGAGGGTCAAAAGAAGGTGGGGGCCTGCACGGCTCTGCTGTGCTGGCTTGCTGGTGTATCTGGTTGTGATGTCCGGTCAGGCGATGGCGGCAGAGGCACCGGTAAAACGGATTTATGCGGTGTACTGGCGGGGGTGTGAAGAATCCTGCCTGGGCTATCAGGACTACCTGGCGGCGAACTTGCCGGGGGCCGAACTGATTATCCGTAATGCCGACCGTAACAAGGAACGGCTACCGGGCTTTCTGGCCGAAGCGCGCTCGCTTGGGGTGGATCTCATTCTCTCCTGGGGAACCACGGTTACCCTGGGGCTGGCGGGCCCTTTTTCTGAGCGGCATGATCCGCGCTATAACCAGGATATTCCGCAGATTTTCACCATTGTGGCCGACCCGGTAGGGGCGGGCATCATTCAGAGCCTTGAGCATACCGGGCGCAGAAACCTTACCGGCACCACTAACCGGGTACCGGAATCCGTTAATATCAATGCCATGCGCACTTATCTGCCGTCGTTCAGGCGGCTTGGGCTGATTTATAACAGTAATGAGCCCAACTCGGTGCTGAAGCGGGATGAGCTGGAGCGGCTGGCTCCGCAAATGGACATTGAGCTGATTGCGCTGGCACTGGAGCTGGACGGGCAGGGCATGCCCAAGGCGTCTGACATACCGGTAAAAATGGCGCAGCTTAAGCAGCAGTCGGCAGATTTTGTTTATCTGGGCTCCAGCTCGTTTCTGAATGCGCAAAGTACCTTGTTTACCTCATCTGCCGTTGAACACGGGTTGCCGGTGCTCAGTCCGTACGAGAGCCTGGTGAGTGAGGCCGATGCATTAATGTCGGTGTCTGCGCGTTACTATCAGGTGGGGTGGCTGGCCGGGCAACTGACCGGACAAATCCTGAAGGAGGGCAAGGTGCCCGGTGCCCTGCCGGTGGCCAGAATGACCGAGTTTGCCTATGTGGTGAACATGGCCGTAGCACGCAAGCTGAGGCTGTTTCCGTCGGTAGACATTCTGCGCTTTGCCGAAACGGTTAATAACTGAGTGTGCCTGTCAGTTTTGCCATCAGCAGCACCAGCATACCGGTTAATAACCAGAGGGCGATGGCAGCAATACCGGCCGAATATCCCAGCTGGCTGGCCAGCCAGGCGGTAGCCAGCAATCCGATAATACTGCCGGCACGTTCCACCATGCGCAGGCTGCCGAGCACGGTATCCTGGCCCAGATGTGCCAGATCCGACTCTGCCAGTGTTATGGCAATGGCAACGGCGGCATCACGCATCAGCCCCTGTCCTGCCCCTGCACCGGCAACTGCATACAGCATGGACCAGTAACCGGGCCAGATGGCCGCCACACCCAAAGCGGTGGCGGCGAGCAGTGCGCCCAATATGGCTCTGGTGCTGATGTGCAGGTGCTTGTCCAGTCGCGGTGCTACCGGTGCTATCAGTAACAGCAGCAGAAAATAGAGCATCACCATGCGGGCCACGTCGGCGGCGGTGGCACCGAGGGCATTCATCTGCAATGCCACCAGAAAGGCGATAAATCCCTGAATCATCACATTGGCCGGAATGGCAAGGCCCGTGATCAGTACAATAAAGCGTGTGTTTCGCAATGGTTGCAGCAGGTCAGCAAGCCGGAATGTGGAGCCGGCTGTCTGGCGTGGATCGGGAGGGATGAAACACCAGACCAGCACTGCTGCTACCAGCGCAATCAGCGCACCGGTGAGGAACACAGCCGGCGGGCCGCTGCGATCGGCAATCAGACCGCCGACGGCTGCACCGGAGAAAATGCCGCTGAACAGGGCGGAGGTAAACAGCCCCAGTGCCCGCCCGCGCATCTCCCGGGGGACCACATCCAGTAAATAGTCCTGGCCGGCGAGGGTTGCTGCGGCATAACCCAGCCCCGCCAGGGTGCGGAAAATTATCAGGTCAACGGTGGTGACGGCGGCAGCCATGCCGGCATTGGCTGCCAGCATAAGCAGGGCAGCCAGCAGCAGCAGCCTGCGTACTCCCCAGCGGGCATTCAGTGCGCGAACCAGCGGGGCACCCAGCGTGATGGCAAGCAGGTAACCGGCCAGTGGCAGGCTGAGTACCACACCGGCATTCAGCCAGTGCAGCGGATTATCAAGCAGGCGGGTATAAACAGGCAGAAAGGAAATGGACAGGGCGTCTGCGACCCCGAATAAAAATACCGGCAGGCGGATATCATTCAGGTAGGCAAACCGCAGCAACCGGGGAGTGGCACAGGTGTTACCGGCACTTTGCTGCCGCTGGCAGAGGGTATCGGCCCGGGCCGATAAAAACGCGGCGGCACGATCCAGGGCGCTGTGCCTGTGGTGGCCGAGCCGGCAGCTGAAATCGCCACGGGATTGCCGGATCAGCAAATGGTTAAGCCGGTTCAGCGGGCCGGTCATCGACAGGCTCAGGGTCACGACAACCACCTGATATGCCAGCAGCATGGCCACCACCATCACCATGGCCAGATCCAGGGTGAGATTCTGCAGCTGCTGGGCAAAGTAGTGAGGGTTGGCTTCCACAATAATACGGCCAGTTTCCCCGGCGTTATCGGTAATCGGAAAAACCGAGGTTTCGTCCCTGCCGCTCCACCAGTTATCCGGACGGGGCTGTACGTGTTGCCCTGCTTCCACTTCCAGCCGGTGAGCGGTCATGGCGAGATAGGAGACTTCCGGAAAGTCGTGTAACAGTTCCTCAAAATAGCGGCTGGCCCCCACCAGGCTGTTGAGTGGTACGCCGGCGCTTACCGCGCGCTGAATGGTGCGGTTGGCCAGCGAGCCGATAAGCTCCAGACGAACACTTTGCTCCGGTTCAAAGGAATCAAGCACCTGCCGGTATATCTGCCAGCCCTGAAGCAGTACCACTGCCACGACCAGCATCACCAGGGCGGGGGCCAGTCTGCGGCTGAGCGCGCGGGCCATTGAGGTGTCCGGGGCCTGCTTAATCAGCTCTGTTGTGAGCGTGGTGTTGCCTGGCTGCGGATCAGCGGGCCCGGAGGTGCCGGTCTGCTGGTGTAATGCCCGTGCATAACGGGTGGCAGCCAGCGACAGTTTGCGGTGCAGCCTGGGCAGCTCGTGAATAAACAGGCCGCAGCCGTTGGTGTCGGGCGCGTCGGGAAGTGGCTGGCCGGGCCGGTGCTGCGCAAATTGCGCAAGCAGCCGCTGCACCTGTGCAAATCCTTTTACTGCACCGCCCAGCTGACGTCTTAACACCCCCCAGGCAAGCAGTGACACCAGCCCCCAGATCCCCAGGCCGCTTTGGATAATCTTCCGTTCAAGCTGGCGGGTTGTCTTGTTAAAGGCGTCTTTGGTGTAAAACACCAGCACCCAGCCGGCCACGCTGTGATCTCCCCGGACAATGGCCGCGGCACTGGTCAGCGCCGTGTCCGTTTCCGATGACCACACCTGCTGGTGTTGATGCTGTTGCAGGGTGTGCAGCACTGCCGGTGCAAGACCGGCTTGCCCCAAGGCTCCGTCAGTATGAATGACGGAGCCGTCGTGTTCGGTAATGTATATGGCGCGGATATTGGCATCGTTGGCGCGGGCTTCACGGAGCACGGCCTGTGCATTGCGCAGCATGGACAGGGGCAGCCCCATGGTGGCCACGGGACGAAAGTCGCCTGCGGTGGATTGCGCCACGACCGACAGCCGCTGCTTAAGGAGCATGGCCAGTATGCTGTTGTGCTGCAAAAGCGCCAGCGAACTGAGAATGGCGAGTACCAGTCCCAGTATTGCCGTCATGCTTAACCAGTTTCGCCAGAGAACGGACATGGGCTGCTTTCCAGAGATGGCTTATCCATTTGACACTACTTAATTATGTACAAAATGGACTGTATCGCTGCGCAAAGGGGCTGGTTATTACACTGTAGGAGGGAGTCTGCGTTGTGGCGGCGGCATCAATGCACTGAGCACGGAGGCAGACATAAAGGAAAATGGGGTGGCACGCGGTTTTTCCTGAGCTTGCGTGAGGAGAAGAGCATGAGTGAATTGACGATATGGACGTACGACTGGGTGCCGGAGGGACCTCGTGGATTTGTGCGTGATCTGAGGCTAAGGTGGGCTTGCGAGGAGGCCGGGTTCCCGTATGTGGTGCAGACCATTCCGTTTGCCGAACGTGAGACCAACCATCTTGAACTGCAGCCTTTCGGGCAGGTTCCGTGTCTGACTGACGGAGAACTGCAGTTGTTTGAAAGCGGTGCCGGTTTATTGCACCTTGCCGGTAAAACCGGTTGCCTGATGCCGGATGATGCCGCTGGAAAGGCGCATACCCTGCAATGGGTCATTGCGGCCCTTAATTCGGTGGAAATGGTCAGTGTTCCCTGGTGGTTTCTGACGCTCTCTGGCCACCGAGACAATGATCTCACGGGTTGGCTGGACAAACGTCTTGAGCAGCTGGAGCAGGTTTTTGCCCGGCGGGACTGGCTTGTGGCGAACCGGTTTACGGTAGCAGACTTGCTGATGGCGGATGTACTCCGCGTGCCGGATATCCGTGCATTTGGCCAGCGGGCAGCTACGGAAGCCTACGTTACGCGGGTAACCCAGCGCCCGGCATTTCATCAGGCACTGGCGGATCAGATGGCGCACTTTCGGCAGGCTGACTCCATACGGAGATAATGTGAGTGCCGAGAATAAAAAGTGAGAATGTATATCTGATACTGATTTTTACCATTACCTTTCCTGTTTTGGTCGTCGGGTATTTTTCCTGGATTTACAATGCTGGCTTCCCTGATGGGCATATGACCGCATATGCCCGAAGGATGTTTCAGATATTCAGTTTCTGTCAGTATGGGTTAATGGGAGGAACGCTGCTTTCACTGTATTTACGCTTTCTCTCCGGGGGGAAGACTGCCGGGTGGTTAAGGTGGATGCCGGGTTTTACTATGCTTATTCTTTTTGTGCTCGGTAGTGTCCATTTTTATGCCGATTACTTTCTTAGTTCCGGTCAGGGAGGGTAAATAAACGATCCATTCTGTCGCGTGTGATGCCGCATGATGCACGCGCTGGCCTTGAGAGAGGCGTATTACCGTTATTGAACTATCTTTATGGCTCGATCCGGAACAGGAGAGCAGTGATGTCTTATGCAGATGGTTTTGTTGCGGCAGTACCGGCAGAGAACAAGATTGCGTATACAGAGCATGCCAGGCGGGCAGCCGAGGTATTTAAGGAATATGGAGCCTTACGGGTTGTGGAAACCTGGGGCAATGATGTGCCTGAAGGAAAAATGACGTCATTTTCCATGGCAGTGAAAGCGAGGCCGGATGAAACGGTAGTTTTTTCGTGGATATGGTGGCCGTCAAAAGCGGTGCGGGATGCGGGCTGGGAAAAAATCATGGCTGATCCCCGTATGTCTCCGGAAAATAATCCCATGCCTTTTGATGGTAAACGATTAATTTACGGTGGCTTTGACATTATTGTTGATTTATAGGTAGTGTAAGGAATAACTCTTGTTTAATAACCATGCCCAATATCAGGCATAATGGCCCGGTATTGGGTTTTTATTTACCATCTATAGAATGGAATTCTGATGAAGCACTATGTGATAGCGGGCTTATTAACACTGTTTATCCTGCCGGTTGCGGTGGCTGCCACCCTGCCAGAGGGAGCGATCAAAGAAGGCACGCTGTCGAACCAGCAACTGATTCAGGATGCCATGACCGGGGTCGCGGCGGAGGTTGCCACCAGAGGCTGCGGGAGCCCGGAGGATTTTATACCCTATGTGATGGCCATGCCCGAGGGCAGTGTCGGTTCACGGCACTGGCGTGAACTGTGGGTAGTGAAAGGATGTGGCAAGGAATTTCCGGTTGAAATGAACTTTCGTGAAGCCGGCTCAGGTGCGGCAAACTGGAACATTAAGTAAATTAGTGCCGTATGATGCCATCATGATGAGGCCCACTGCCGGAAACCCGGGCTTTTGTATGGCATTTCAGCGGGCAGATGCAGGTAATAACGCGAGGTAAGCAGAGCCACCGATGCAAGCAGTTATTTTTGATATGGATGGGACCCTGATTGACTCAGAGCCTATGTGGAAGGAAGCGGAGAAACAGGTTTTTACCTCTGTGGGGGTGGATGTCTGCGAATCACTGTCTGCCCGGACGGCGATGATGACCACCGCAGAGGTGACCCGGTTCTGGTATGCGCGTTTCCCCTGGTCCGGAAAAACATTGCAGCAAGTGGAACAAGAAGTAATTGACCGTGTCAGCAGCCTGATTGCCAAAAAGGGCACTGCCATGGACGGTGTCAAAGAGATACTGGAATTTTTTAAACACCGGCAGTTCAAAATTGGCCTGGCCACGAATGCGCCGCAGTGTTTGATTCCTGTGGTGCTGGATAAACTGGGTATATCCGGTTACTTTCATGCGGTTTCTTCTGCAGAGCATGAGCCTGAAGGAAAACCACATCCTGCCGTGTACCTCTCCACACTGCGCAAGCTACAGGTTCCGCCTTCCCGTTGTATTGCATTTGAGGATTCCTTTTCCGGTGTGATGGCCGCCAGAAAGGCAAACCTCAGGGTTGTCGCGGTACCGGCGGCGGCAGAATTTGAGCATGACAAATTTTCTCTGTCACACCTGAAAGTCGGCAGCCTTGCTGAGTTTTCTGATGTTCATATTGATCAGCTGGCAAAGAAAGAGAGGGGCTATGTTGTTGAATGAATGGAACGGGGTAGCGGCATCGGTGAACTTTAACCTTGATATTCTTGTCGGGGAATATGCTGCCGTGGTGTCCGGTCAAGCCAGAGTGCTTGATTTCGGGTGCGGATATGGGCGTATTACGGAGCAACTTTATCATTCCGGATTTGAAAATATTGTAGGAGTGGACTCATCAGAGCAAATGATTGCCCGGGGGAGGGAAGACTTTCCATATCTTGACCTTCGGCATTACACCGGGCAGGTACTTCCCTTTCAGAATAATGAGTTTGACGCTGTGGTTGCCTGTGCCGTATTCACCTGCATTACTGACACGCCTTCCCGGGAAAAAACCATAAAAGAACTCTGGCGGGTACTACAGCCCGGCGGGACTCTTTATCTGGCAGAGTTTTGCTCTGAGCAAAGCATCCGGTTCACCTCTGGCTTCGGTATTGCCATGTGGCATAGCCGGGAGCAAGAGCTTCACGATATGCTGGATGGTTTTGATATCATGCTTTCCCGTGTTACGGATGCTTCAACCATCTCGGGGCAGGCCGGTGAGGCCTGTCACCTTATTGCCAGAAAGAGATCATGATTTCCGGCCTGAATGATACCGTTAAAAAGGTAATGATATGATCCGTGTGATGAATCGTGAAGATTTTAAATCATTCTGGCCGGTATTTTCCCGGGTGGTTTCGGCCCGGGAAACCTATGCGTTTGAGCCGGAGATAACACTGGAACAGGCCTATCATCTTTGGTGCGAGTTACCGCTGAAAAGCTATGTGTATATCGATAACGGTGAGGTGCTGGGCTCGTATTATATTAAGCCTAATGCGGCCGGTCCGGGTAACCATGTGTGTAATTGTGGTTATATGGTTGCAGAGCAGGCGAGAGGCAAGGGCATTGCCCGGGCCCTGTGTGAGCACTCCCAGCAACAGGCGACCGAGTTTGGTTTCAAGGCCATGCAGTATAACAGCGTGGTATCTGTCAATGAGGTGGCGGTGAAGCTGTGGCAGAAACTGGGTTTTGAGATTGTGGGCAGAGTGCCCAAGGCTTACCGGCATGCCCGGCTCGGCTTTGTTGATACCTTTGTGATGTATAAATGGCTGGGTACGAGCGACGACTGACGGCCTGCCTGTGGGGCAAGTGCGGCCTGGTTGATGGTTTTATTTTACATAAAATTCCTCGGTGCGAACTATTGGGTGGCTTGTATTGCCCGGGTCGTTCCTGCTCCGGGTTTGATGTTATGCTAAACGGGAAATAGGTATTCATAAAATAGGGCTCGTCATAAGATGACGAATGTTTCCGGGAGTCTGTTAATGAAAAAATCGTTTGCTGTGTTATTGACCGTGTTGCTGGCCGGGTGTTCTGCGGGAGAGCAGCAAGACAGCATGTCTGCAGGAACGGAAGTGATGACGGTGACGGTAGGGCCGCAACAGGCCGACTGTGTTGGGGTGGGCCCGATGAAGTGCCTAGTGGTGGACGGCCAGCTGTTCTATGACCGGATCAGCGGCTTTGAGTTTGAGCCGGGTTATCAGCAGACATTGCAGATAGAGCGGCGGCAGCGTTTTACGCCGGACAATGCGCCGGCCGATGCCAGCCTTTATCAGTACCGGTTGCTGCAGGTACTCGGGAAGCAAAAAGTGATGCCCTGAAGGTGGCGGTGACAGAATGGAACAAAGGCGGGCTGCAGGCCCGCCTTTGTGTTTATTTGCTGTGGCGCTCTTTAAGCTTGTTAATCACGTCGGTTAACTCCAGTCCTTCCTGCTGCAGCAACACGGTGAGGTGGTAGAGCAGGTCGGCGGATTCATTCACCAGCTCGTCCTTGTCGTGCACGGTGGCGGCCAGTGCGGTCTCCACGCCTTCTTCACCCACTTTCTGGGCAATGCGCTTGGTACCCCTGGCATACAGGCTGGCGGTGTAGCTGGACTCGGGATCGGCACCCTTGCGGCTGGCGATAACCTGCTCCAGCTCGGCCAGAAAGGTGAGTGCCGGTGTCTGTTGCTCATTAAAGCAGGACACATTGCCCAGGTGACAGGTAGGGCCTACGGGCTCAGCCATCACCAGCAGGGTGTCGCTATCGCAGTCGGTACTGATGTCTTTGAGTTGCAGTACATGACCCGAGCTTTCGCCCTTGGTCCACAGCCGGTTTTTGGTGCGGCTGAAAAAGGTCACATGGCCGGTCTCCCGGGTTTTGGCGAGGGCGTCACCGTTCATATAGCCCAGCATCAGCACCCGGCCACTGTGGCAGTCCTGCACAATCACCGGCATCAGGCCATCTACCTTGTCCCAGTCCAGCTTGCTTGCATCAATCACGGATCACCACTCCTTCCTGCTTGAGATACTGCTTGAGCTCACCGATATTGATGATGCCCTTGTGAAACACCGAGGCGGCCAGGGCCCCGTCCACGTCTGCGTCCTGAAACGCATCGCGGAAATGCACCATTTCGCCGGCACCGCCCGAGGCAATCAGCGGCACATCACAGATGGCACGTACTTTAAGCAGCTGCTCAATGTCATAACCCTGGCGCACGCCGTCCTGGTTCATAACGTTGAGCACAATCTCGCCGGCACCGCGCTTCTGCACTTCTTCCACCCAGTCGAAGGTGTTCCAGCGGGTCACCTGGGTGCGGCTTTCGTCACCGGTAAACTGGTGCACCTGATATTGGCCGGTGGTGGCGTCATAGTAGGAGTCGATGCCCACTACGATGCATTGCACGCCAAAGGTGTCAGCCAGCTGAGTAATAAGCTCCGGATTGCTGAGGGCAGGGGAGTTGATGGAAATCTTGTCGGCACCAAACTCCAGAATACGGGCGGCGTCTTCCACCGACTTGATACCGCCGGCCACGCAGAACGGAATGTCGATCACTTCCGCCACCCGGCTTACCCAGCTTTTGTCGACCACGCGATCCTGGCTGGAAGCGGTAATATCGTAAAATACCAGCTCGTCGGCGCCTTCGGCAGCATAACGCTGCGCCAGTGGAACGATGTCACCGATAATTTCATGATTGCGGAATTTCACGCCCTTGACTACCTGGCCGTCTTTCACGTCCAGGCAGGGGATTATGCGTCTTGCCAGCATGCGATGGCCTCCTTGACGGTGAATTTGCCTTCCAGCAGTGAGCGACCCAGGATCACGCCGGCCACGCCAGTGCCCTTGAGTGCCTCAATGTCGTCGATGTTGCCGATGCCGCCGGAGGCCTGCCACAAAATGGTGGGATAGCGTGCGGCCAGCTCACGGTAGAGCGCCACGTTGGATCCAGACAGGGTGCCGTCTTTGGAAATATCGGTACACAGCACATGGCACAGGCCGGCGGGCAGGTAATGCTCGAGCAGGGCCTCAATGGTGATGCCGCTGTCTTCCTGCCAGCCGGCAATGGCGATTTTCTTTTCGCCGCCGGCAGTAATGTTGATATCGAGCGCCAGCACAATGCGATCGGGGCCATACTGCTTGATCCAGCCGGCCACCATTTCCGGGTTTTTCACCGCGGTGGAGCCAATCACCACCCGCTGGGCGCCGATGTCGAGCAGGTCTTTTACGTCCTGTTCGGTACGGATACCGCCGCCGATTTGCACCGGCACCGGGGTGTTTTCAATCAGTGTTTTGATCACGCTCAGCTGGCGCTGCTCGCTGTTCTTGGCTCCGTCCAGATCTACCAGGTGCAGCTGGGTGGCTCCCTCGGCCACGTACAAATCAAAACGCTCCTGAGGGGAAACGGTATATTCGGTTTTTTGCTGGTAATCGCCCTGATACAGACGCACCACTTTTCCACCGATCAGGTCTATTGCAGGGATAATCATGTGTTACGGCTCCAAGAAAATGTCTGCTGCTGGGCACTTTTCCTCTTACGACCCATCCGGTCTATGGCGGGAATCATCATTACAGCTCCAGAAAGTTTTTCAGCAGTTGAGCACCGGCGGCACCGGAGCGCTCCGGGTGAAATTGCACGCCAAAGAAGTTTTCCTGGCCAATGGCGGCACTGAAGGTCTGGCCGTGCTGGCTGGTGGCCAGGGTATATTCGCCCACCGGCACCGCGTAGGAGTGCACGAAGTAGAAAAAGCTGCCTTCGGGAATGTCCTTGAACAGCGGGTGGCCGGGCATGGGCGTGATCTGGTTCCAGCCCATGTGGGGCAGGCGGATGCCATCGCCGCCTTCCAGGTGCACACAGTCGGCGTCCACCTTGCCCAGGCAGTCCACGTCGCCTTCACCGGAGTGGTTTACCAGCATCTGCATGCCCAGGCAAATGCCCAGCACCGGCTGATGAAGCTGATCAATCAGCTCCACCAGGCCGCGATCGTGCAGGTTTTTCATCGCTTCCCTGGCGGTGCCCACGCCGGGCAGCAGCAGCTTGTCGGCGGCCAGCACTACCCCGGGGTCACGGCTCACGGTTACTTCATAGCCCAGGCGCTCGACGGCGTAGCGCACCGAAGACAGGTTGG
The DNA here is from genome assembly GCF_002245495.1 of Oceanimonas baumannii. GTDB lineage: Bacteria > Pseudomonadota > Gammaproteobacteria > Enterobacterales > Aeromonadaceae > Oceanimonas > Oceanimonas baumannii. Next base: position 69,028 of record NZ_NQJF01000008.1, on the reverse strand, counting down.
CGCAGCCGGTATCGATAATGACGACCTTCACAGAACCCCCTTGCTCGATGGCAGATCAAAGCCTTCTACCCGAATGGCCTGGCGCAGGGCGCGGCCAAAGCTCTTGAACACGCTTTCCACCATGTGATGGGTGTTGTCGCCGGTCACCTTGAGGTGAATGTTGGCAGCCAGGCTGTCGCTTAAGCTGCGGAAGAAATGCGGCACCATTTCCACGGTGAGATCACCGGCCTTGGGCTGCTTGAACTCGCCTTCAAACTTCATGTAGGGGCGACCGGAGAGATCCAGGGTGACCGCCGCTTCGCACTCGTCCATCGGCAGTACAAAGCCAAAGCGGCCGATGCCTCGTTTGTTACCCAGGGCCTTGCGCAGCGCTTCACCCAGGGCCAGGGCGGTGTCTTCCACGGTGTGGTGATCGTCAATGTGCAGATCGCCGTCCACTTTTACGTTCAGACGGAAACCGCCATGGGTGGCAATTTGATCCAGCATGTGGTCAAAAAAGTGCAGGCCGGTGCTGATCTGGCTGCCGCCGGTCTGATCCAGATCCAGCTCCACGTGAATATCGGTTTCCTTGGTGGTGCGGGTCACCTCGGCGGTGCGGCCGCGACTGGTGAGCCGGGCCACGATCTGGTTCCAGCCCAGATCGTTGTGGCCGTAGTGCAGACCGGGCAGGCCCATGTTTTCGGCCAGCTGCATGTCGGTGTGGCGGTCGCCAATGACCCAGGAGTCGGTAAAGTCGATTTTGCCCTGCTGCAGATAGTCTTTCACCAGGCCGAGCCGGGGTTTACGGCAGGCACAGTCATCGTGCTGAAAATGCGGGCAGATCAGTACGTCGTCAAAGCGTACCCCCTGAGAGGTGAGGATCTGCATCATCAGGTTGTGGGGGGCGTCGAAGTCTTCCTGAGGGAAGCTGTCGGTGCCCAGACCGTCCTGGTTGGTGACCATCACCAGCCGGTAGCCGGCGTTTTGCAGGGCCAGCAGGGCGGGGATGACATTAGGCAAAAACGCCAGCTTGTCGAGCCTGTCCAGCTGCTTGTCAACCGGCGGCTCTTCCACCATGGTGCCGTCACGATCGATAAAAAGAATGCGTTCCTTAGACACTTATTGCTCCTTTTGCAGTACGTTGAGTACCGCGTCCATTTCGGCACGGTTGCCGATGGTGATGCGAATGCAGTCCGACAGACCCGGTCTGCTGGCAAAATCGCGCAATATGATACCGGCGCGACTCATTCGGGCAAACATTTCACTGCCCGGACTGAAACGAACCAGTAAATAGTTGCCGTTGGGGGCAAAGACTTCGCGTACCTGCTGGTGTTGCAGCAGACTGCGGGCCAGTTCATCTTTAAGACGGTTAATCTCATCTACCCGGTTGCGCATCAGTACCAGGCCCTGCTCGCTCAGGGCCTGAGCAGCAATCTGCGCTACCGGCTCGGCCACCGGGTAGGGGGCAATGACCTTGAGCAGCAGACCAATGACCTCCGGGCTGGCCAGGGTAAAACCGCAACGAATGCCGGCCAGGCCAAAGGCTTTGGACAGGGTGCGGATGATGACCAGGTTGTCGTAGTCGGCTAACAGAGCGGCCTGGCTGTGCTCTGGGCAAAACTCGATGTAAGCTTCGTCCACGACCACCAGGGCCCGGCCCCGGGCGGCGTTCAGCAGGCGCAGCAGTCCGTCCCGGTTGACCAGATCGCCGGTAGGGTTATTGGGCGAACACAGAAACACCAGCTTGACCTCATCAAGGCGTTCAATAATACCGTCGAAGTCGGGCTGGCGCTCGGCGGTGAGCGGTACATCTACCACATGAACACCGTTGGTTTCGGCACTGATGGCATACATGCCATAGGTGGGGGAGCTGATCAGGATCCGATCTTCACCGGGTTCGCAGAAGGTGCGGATCAGCAGTTCAATGCCTTCATCACCGCCACGGCTGACCAGAACCTGCTCCGGACTGACACCGGCATAGGCGGCATAGGCCTGAATAACCTGAGGTGGCTGGCACTCGGGATAGCGGTTCAGCCGCTCGCAGTCGAGGTTAAACTTTCCGCTGTCGGCGGCCTCGTTGGCGTTCAGCCAGATGTGCCCCTGACCACCAATACGGCGGGCCGACTGGTAGGGGGTCAGTTGCTGTACTTTGGCGCGGGCCAGTAACGTAGGGCTCATGCTTGTTTCTCCAGTTTTGCCAGTCGCAGGGTAACCGCGTTTTTGTGAGCATCCAGGGTTTCAGTGGCCGCCAGCAGCTCTACCGCCGGGCCGATAGTGCGCAAGCCTTGCGGGCTTAGCTCCTGCACGGTGTAGCGGCGCTGATAGTCGGCCAGCCCCAGGCTGGAACAGGTGCGCGCATAACCGTAGGTAGGCAGGGTGTGGTTGGTACCGCTGGCGTAATCGCCGACCGACTCCGGGGTCCAGGCACCCAAAAAGATGGAACCGGCATTTTTAAGCCGTGGCAGCAGGGCGCGCGGATTCTCGGTCTGCACAATCAGGTGTTCGGGGGCGTAGGCATTGGAAATGCGTGCCGCCTGTTCCAGGTTGCTACAGATGAAAGTACGGCTCTCTGCCAGTGCCTGACGGGCGATGTCGGCCCGGGACAGACTGGCAAGCTGGCGCTCCAGGGCTTCATCGACCTTGACCGCGAAGTCCCGGCTCGGGGTCACCAGAATCACCTGTGAGTCGGGGCCGTGCTCGGCCTGTGACAGCAGATCGGACGCGATAAAATCGGCATCGGCAAATTCATCGGCAATCACCAGCACTTCCGACGGACCGGCGGGCATGTCGATGGCGGCGCCGTCCACGTCACCGGATACCTGTTGTTTGGCTTCGGTGACCCAGGCGTTGCCCGGACCGAAGATCTTGTCGACCTTGGTGACGGTCTCGCTGCCATAGGCCATGGCCGCCACCGCCTGTGCACCACCCAGGGTGTAGATGGCGTCCACGCCGCAGCGGGCAGCGGTATAGACAATGGCATCGTTAATGGGGGGAGGTGAGCATAATACCACCCGTTCACAACCGGCCAGGCGGGCCGGTACCGCCAGCATCATCACGGTAGAGACCAAAGGTGCACTGCCGCCGGGCACATACAGGCCCACCTTGGTGATGGGCTGAAAGTGCAGCTCGCAGCGAACGCCGGGAGCGGTGTCCTGGATGACCGGCACGGGCAGCTGCGCATGGTGAAAGGTTTCAATGTTATTAATGGCAAGCTCAATGGCAGCTTTCAGCTCATCGCTGATCCGCTCGCCGGCGGCGCTGATCTCTGCTTCGGTCAGTTCAAGGCAATCACGCTCAGCCCGGTCCAGGGTGCGGGTGAGCTCGAGCAGGGCGGCATCGCCCCCCTCACGTACCTTATTGATAATGTCGGTTACCTGAGCTTCACGGCCACGTTGTTCCAGGGCAGGCCGGCGCAGTGCAGCGGCCTGCTCGGCCCCACTCAGTTGATTCCAGTCCAGGGTTTTCATGGTTACTCCATCATTTTCTCAATGGGCAGCACCAGAATGGAAGAGGCCCCCAGGGCTTTCAGTCCTTCCATGGTTTCCCAGAACATGTCTTCACTGCTGACCATGTGAATGGCCACCTGATTGGTGTCGCCGGCCAGTTGCATAATGGTGGGGCGTTCGGCACCGGGCAGCAGGTCAATCACGTCTTCCAGTTTGTCTTTGGGGGCGTGCAGCATGATGTATTTGCTTTCCCGTGCCTGCTGCAGGCCCTGAATGCGGGGCAGCAGTTTGTCGACTATCTGTTGCTTGCCGGCTGGCAGCGCGGTGCCGCTCTGGATAAGCACCGCCTTGGAGCGGAAAATAACATCGGCTTCTACCAGGCCGTTGGCTTCCAGGGTGGCGCCGGTAGAGACCAGATCACAGATGGCGTCGGCCACACCGGCACGGGGAGCAACTTCTACCGAGCCGTTCAGCATGACGCTTTTGAACTTCACGCCCTGATTGTCCATAAAGCGCTTCAGCAGCCAGGGGTAAGAGGTGGCAATGCGCTTGCCTTCCAGGCTTTGCGGGCCCTGGTAATCGAAATCGTCGGCCACGGCCAGTGACAGCCGGCAGCCGCCAAAATCCAGGCGTTTGAGTTCGGAATAGTCGGCCGGCTCGTTGGTGGCCCGGCGTTCCATCAGGGTTTCTTCCAGCACATTTTCACCTACCACGCCGAGATCCACCACGCCATCCATGACCAGACCGGGAATATCGTCGTCACGTACCAGCAGCAGATCAATGGGCATGTTTTCGGCGTGGGCAATCAGTCGTTGCTCACGGATGTTGAGCTTGACGCCACAGCCCTTCAGTAGCTTCTGGCACTCTGTGCTGAGACGGCCGGATTTCTGAATGGCGATACGAAGACGGGTGTTATCCAAAGTCATAAGCTGTGTTCCTTGTTGGTAATCTGTGTCCTGAAACGAAAAACCCCCGGAAGCGATGCTTCCGGGGGTCATAAATTCTGTCCTGCTGGAAGCCGCCAAGCGCGAAGTCTTCCAGAAAAAGCATTCTGAAAGACTAATGTCGATGATGATGGTGGTGCTTGGCAGTGTGCAGGATATTCATAATATGGTATTCGGCTGATTCAATTCGTTGAAAACGGATTCACCATAGCAAGTCGGGCCGGCTTTGCCAACCCTGTACAACAAGAAAGTTCATGTCGGGGTCACAAAATCTATTACGCCGGGGCTGAGACTGTGTCCATTTCTTTATTTTTTCATATTAAGTGAATAGTCATTCTTTATGAGGGTGTGGGTTTGGTCATGCCGGCGGCGGCAAGGTTGAGCAGGTAATCTGCAAACAGACGCACTTTTTCCCCTTCACCCAGACGCTCCGGATAGACCAGGTAATAACTGTTGGCGCTGGTCAGGCTGTGAGACCAGGGTACCACCAGCTGACCCGAGGCCAGTTCGTCTTCAATCAGAAAGCGGGGTAGCAGAGCGATGCCGCAGCCGGCCATGGTGGCACGAAGCAGCATGTGAAAGGTTTCAAAGCGGTTGCCCTGGTAGCTATGCTCCGTGGTCAGATCCTGTGCTGCAAACCAGTCATGCCAGCAGCGAGGGCGGGTAGACAGGTGCAGAAGGCGATAGCGCGTCAGCTCCAGGGGGGAGGCCGGTGAATGATTATTCAAAAGCTCTGGAGCGCACACGGGCATCACTTCTTCACCGAACAGCCGATGACATTCCAGGCCGGGCCAACTGCCATGACCGTAGAAAAAAGCGATATCAATGCCTTCCTGCTCCAGGTCAAAGGATTCAACCTTTTCACTGCAGTCCAGGCTGATATGCGGGTAGCGATCGAGAAAGGCACTGAGCCGAGGTGCCAGCCAGCGGCTGCCAAAGGTGGGTAGAGTGGCGACCCTGAGTACATCCCGCTGGTTGTTGTAGGACATGATGTACTGGGACGACATTTCCAGCTGGGCCAGGATCTTGCGTACTTCACCGATATAAATGGCCCCCTCCGGGGTCAGGCACAGAGAGCGTCGCACGCGGCGAAACAGCTTACGGTTAAGAAACGACTCAAGCTGGGCCACCTGCTTGCTTACCGCGCTCTGGGTCAGGCTGAGTTCGTCCGCTGCACGGGTAAAGCTCAGGTGCCTGGCTGAGGCCTCAAAACATTGCATGGCCGTAATGGAAGGTAGGTAACGCATGAATTCGTATATGGCTGTGGAAGCAGGCCGCCAGTATAACCTGTCTGGCGGCCTGAGTACCGGCTGACGCCGGTAAGGGAGTGTGATTTCCCTTTGGTATGGTGCTGTTACGAAGTGGCTACCAGTGCAGGGCGCTGGCGCTGCAGCAAGTAACAAACGGCAATCAACAGCAGACCCGAACCGGAACTGACCACACCGGGCATGATCATGGCAAGACCGGCCGCCAGCAACAGGGCTCTTTCAGGCAGTGAAGACGGGCGAATGAAATAGCCAATCAATGCACTGCTGATGGCCATCATACCGAGCAGGGCGAACACCAGGGCCATAACCAGCTCCGGCAGGTTCACGTCGACCAGCACCAGTATGGGATGGTAGATAAACACATAAGGAATGATAAAGGCACCAATAGCCAGCTTGACCGCGGTGACACCGGTTTTCATCGGGTTTGCCCGGGCGATACCGGCACCGGCATAGGCGGCCAGACACACCGGCGGGGTGATGTCGGCGACGATACCGAAATAGAACACGAACAGGTGCACGGCGATGGGGGCCAGGCCAAATTCGTTGATCAGTGCCGGTGCCGCTATGGTGGCGGTCACGACGTAGTTGGCGGTAGTGGGCAGGCCCATGCCAAGCACGATACAGGCGATCATGGTAAAGATAAGCGCCAGGATCAGGGTGCCGTCGGCCAGGTTAATGATGCCGGCGGCAAACTTGGCACCCAGTCCGGTCATACCGACCACACCGGCAATAATGCCGGCAGTGGCCACGGCGGCGATGACCGGCAGAGCCACGCGGGCACCCTGCTCCAGCAGGGACAGCAGCGACTTTGGTGTCAGCCGGGACTCTTTTCTTACCATGCTGACCAGCAGGGCGGCACCAATGCCGAGCAGGGCGGCGCGCTGGGCGGTAAAGCCGGCGAGGATGGTGCCCACTACCACTACCAGTGGTAGCAGCATATAACCCTGGCGCTTGAGCAGATCAAGTTTGCTGGGCAGTTGCTCTTTCGGGATCCCGAGGATGCCTTGCTTCTTCGCCTCAAAGTGGGCACCGATAAAGATGCCACTGAAGTAGAGCACGGCAGGAATGACGGCGGCCATCATGATCTCGGCGTAGGACACGCCGATGTACTCCACCATGATAAAGGCGGCGGCGCCCATCAGCGGAGGCATGATTTGTCCGCCGGTGGAGGCGGCGGCCTCGCTGGCGGCGGCAAATTCCGGTTTAAAGCCGGCCTTTTTCATCATGGGAATGGTAAAGGAGCCGGAGGCCACAGTGTTGCCGACCGAGCTGCCCGAGATCATGCCCTGAAAGGCACTGGCAATAACGGCTGCCTTGGCGCTGCCGCCGGTATAACGGCCGGTGCAGGCAAAGGCCAGATCGTTAAAGAACTGGCCAACGCCGGTGCGGGTGAGCACGACACCGAAAAACAGGAACAAAAAGATAAATTTGGCAGAAATCTGAATCGGGGTGCCGAAAATGCCGCTTTCTCTAAACCACAGGCTGACTGACACATCGGTCATTTCAAAGCCGGGGTGAGACAAGATACGAGTGGGAATGAAGTTTCCAAACAGGGCGTAGGCAATGGCCAGTCCAGCAACGATGACAATAGGCATGCCCACGGTACGGCGGGTGGCTTCCAGTACAAACAACACACCCAGTACCGCTATGATCAGGTCGACGGTGGAGTAGCCGGTGACGCGAGCACGCAAAATTTCGTCGAAGAACAGGATTTTATAATAAGCCACAAAGGTGGCGACAAAGGCGAGTATGACGTCGTACCAGGCGACACTGGGGCGATTTATGCCCTTGCGGCTGGCCGGATACAGCAGAAATATCATGCCCAGGGCCAGGCCCAGATGAACGGCACCCTGCTTTTGGGTGGGCAGGGTACCAAAATAACCGGTGTAGAGGTGAAAGCCGGTCAGGGTGACCGCAAACAGGGTCACAACCCAGCTCCAGCGGCCGATGTTTTTTCTGAAAGCCGACTCTTTGTCGTACTTTTCGAGCAGGGTGTCCTGTGTATGAGTGTTATTCATTGCAACTATCCATGAACCAAATAAAAAGAGGCGGGCAAACAATGCCCACCTCTCACCGAGTCGGGATCGGTTACTTCACTTTGATGTTATCGAAGGAAGAAACCTTGTTGCCGGCACGGCTGACGATTTGTACCACTTCCGGATAGATCTGGCCGATAAAGGCCGCATTATCTACGGGTGAACCTTCAAACTCGGCCAGGCCTTCGAGTGCGTTGCGAGCGGGAACATGCACAGACATGCCCAGGTCAATTTTGCCATCACGAATGCCGACCAGGTTTTCTATGGAGGCGCTGGTCTCCACGTTGGTGAAGTTGGCACCGGGAATATTGTTGTTCCAGTTGGTGGCGATCTCGCCGCCCAGCGGATAGTAGGTGCCACCCTGGCTGCCGGTGCCAAGGATGAACTCGGTCTTTTCCGACTGTTCGCCAAGTTCGGCTACGGGCAGAGTCACGGTCAGGCCTTTTTCTTCATAGAAGCGCTTGGCACCCGGATGGATCTTGAGGGCGTCACCGCCGTTCAGGGCGTGCTCCAGGGTCAGGAATTTGGCCTGAGAATGGGTCACCTGATCGGCATGGTCGTACATAACTTTGGCCAGCTGATATCCCATTTCTTCGCTGATGGTGCTGGTGTTGGCCATCAAAATGGCGAAAGCGGCGATGGTCTGTACGTCTTCATCCAGGAACTTGTAGCTTGCCTTGTCGATGATGAAACGACGGTAGTCGCTGCTGCCCTCAATTTTTTCGACGACTTCGTCAGACAGGCCCAGCATCACCACGTCACCGGAGGCGGCCTGCAGGCTTTCGATGCTGCCGGCGGGCAGGCCCATAATCCCCATGGAAATATCGATGTTGCCATCCTGAACTCCATCAAGGGCATCGCCGAAGCGTTCCTGGTAGGCATTGAAGTCACCTTCTTCAACACCGTAGGCGCTCAGGACCATCTTGGATACTTTCTGGGTGGTGCTGGCGGCGGGACCAATGGCGATGTTGGCTTTGCTGGCGGCCGTATCACAACCGCTCAGTACGGCGGTCAGAGAAAGCAGGGAAGTGGCCAGTATTGTCTTTTTCATGGGTTCAATATCCTTATCAGCCGGAACGTTTCCATTGCATCGTCAGGGTTGATGACTGGCGTGCTCCGGCCTTGCTGAGAGCTAAGAGTGCACGGAGGTTCCATTATTTTTATATTGAGTTAAAACGAAAAATAGTTGTGGTTTCATTCCATTTTTTCGTGGTTAAGCAGTCTTTTATTTCATTTGCTTGTATTTTTTTGAAAGTTGCAACAGGTTAAGCATAAAAATTCAGGTTTTTATATTGCATTGCTGGGGGATGTGTGAGTGAACATTGCAATTTGAGTCCATGTGCATTGTTCGACGGTGTCAATAAGAGCACCGATAGTGATTCAAAGGTGGTGAACAAGTGAAAAAATAAGGGGAAAGCCGCGAATACGAAGAAGCCCTGGTCGCGCGCTGACTCGCAACCAGGGAAATATCACAGCGTGTTATCAGGCGCCGAGGGCCTGGCGCACTGCTTGAATGGAGTCAGCCTGCATGTCGGCGTAGAGGCCAAATTCGTCAATGACCGCGCTGCCCAGGGCCTGCTCAAAGGCGACCTTGCTGGCATTCTGGCCATAGGCCTCGTGACCGGCGTTCCCCAGGTTGGACTGAAAAATGCCTGCAGCACTGACCGGCAGGAAGTCTTCATAAGTGATGGGGCTGGCCTGCACCAGTCCGGCCTCAATAAGTGCTTCCATGTCATCGCTATTGGCAATGCCCCCCTGGGCTGCTTGCTTACGACCGGCATCGGTAAGCTCATAGCGGAAATACCCCAGTTGCTGCTGGCGAAGACTGGTCTCATCGTCGGGAAAGTCGGCAAAAATATCGGCCAGCTGGCGCTGATGACGGTCGTTGTCGGGCTGAGCCGGGGCCTGGCGTGAGCGGCTGAGCAGCTGATCGTAAAGGTCGCGTCCTTTTGGTGTGAGGGCCATGCCGCGCTGCTCGATTTCGCCAAAGCGGGCGGTGTGTGTGCCGGCCTGCTTACCGTCAAACATCACGACTTCTTCCAGGGCGGTAAAGCTGGTCTGGCGAAGCAATATGGGGCAGCGACGACGGGGCGGGCCTTCAATGACCGCCTTGGGACTGATGCCCGCAGCTGGCATTTGCTGCTGCACGGCGTCAATGTCCAGGGAGCGTGGTGTCAGGTGATTGATATGGGGGCCGTGAAAGCAGACCACGTCGGCAATAAGCCGGTGTGAGTTCTGCAGTGCCTGGTAACTGGCGTGGTCAACGGTGGCATGCTGGTGCCAGCGAAAGGTTTCCAGTACTTCGGCCACGAATTCCTGTGCCTGAGCATCGGTCAGGCCGCCCTGCGCTTCGGCAACGTCCACCAGTTTTCTGGCCTGGGCAGTAAAGATGTCCCGTTGTGCGAGAATGGCCTCGGCCTGCTGGCGCAGGACGGCATCTTCGATCAACTCCAGCCGCAGCAGCGAGGTAAAAATACGAAACGGATTGTGCTGCAAGGAGGCCTGATCAACGGGGCGAAATGCGGTGGAATGAACCGGTACGCCGGCTTCGGACAGATCGTAGTAGCTGACCGGTTGCATACCCATAATGGCGAAAATACGCCGCAGCATATTCAACTCGGCTGCGGTGCCAACCCGAATGGCACCATGGCGTTCAAGGCTCAGTCGCTCCAGCTCGCCCTGGTGTTGCAGTTGTTGATGCAAGCCAGGCTCGCGGGCCAGCACTTGCTTATTGATGTCGGCTACCAGTTGTACCAGGGTGCCGTATTGTGGCACCTCCTGCTGGTACATGCGCGACATGGCATCGGAAAACAGGGTACGGATACTATCCGAAGAAACGTAGGCAACGTGCACCATGGTGGCAATGTCCTTTGACCAGTAAAACAGAGAATCTGCCAAACCTTAATACCCCTTCAATCAGTATGACAAACGGTGATTGCTCGTGAATACATTCCACAATGGAATTAGATGTCGCCCGGCGTTATCGCATCACGATAAAAGCAGGGGAAAAAGCGCCTGACCCTGTGAGGGCGGTGTGACCCGTCTGCGAAACCGGACGCTGAACGGTTTTTACCCGAATGAATCTGTGTACAATGGCAGATAAAACAGCGTTAACAAGCCGCGCTCGGAGAGAAATACATCAATGGATCGTCGTCAATTTTTGGCCGGCATGGCTTTGTTGCCTCTGGCTGGTTGCGGTTTGCAGGGAAGCTTGAGAGTGGGCATTCATACCTGGATTGGTTATGAAACGCTCTATCTGGCACAAAACCTGCGGTGGCTGCCGTCCGGGGTGGAGCTGGTATCGGGGAGCAGTGCCACCGATTCACTGACCGGGCTGCGCAACGGCGAACTGGATGCTGCCTGTCTGACCCTGGATGAAACCCTGCTGGCGCGTAGCCTGGGGTTGCCGCTACAAATTGCGCTGGTCTTCAATGTATCTGCCGGTGCCGACATGCTGGTGGCCAGGCCGGAAATTGAAACGCTGCAGCAACTGAAGGGGAAACGCCTGGGGGTAGAGTCGACGGCATTGGGTGCCCTGATGCTGAATCGGGTGTTGCACCAGGCCGGGCTGGCACAAAATGCGGTGCAGAGGGTGGAGCTGGCTCCTTCCGGACAACTGGCGGCCTGGCAGCAACAACAGGTAGATGCCGTGATTACCTATGAACCTACCGCCAGCCGGTTGCTGGAAAATGGCGGGGTGCGCCTGTTCGACAGCCGGGCATTGCCCGATACCATTTTTGATGTACTGGCGGTGCGTACCGACAGCCTGTTGTTCAAGCCGCTTAAGGCTTTGATTGTCAGCCACTTTCAGGCACTGGAGCATCTGCGTACTAATCGCCAGGATGCCCTTTATCGGGTAGCTGCCCGTCAGCAGGTGAGTCCGTTGCAGGTAAAGCAGGCACTGGCCGGGGTGATGCTGCCGGGGCTGGCGGCCAACCATCGTTATTTGGACCATGCCGACAGCCGGCTTGCCGATGCGGGCCGCCAACTGCAGAGCATTATGCTGGATCACGGTCTTTTACCACATCCCAAACAGCAGGGTACCTTGCTGACATCCCGATGGCTTCCCGAGGATATGGTATGAAACGATGGTTCATCCTGTTGGGCCTGTTGCTGTTGACGCTGCCATCCCGGGCCGAGCAGGTATTGACCATGGGGGTGTTTTCCTATCGGGAAAAGCCTCTGATGCAGCAAATGTATCAGCCGCTGGCAGATTACCTGAGCGAGCAGCTCACCGATACCCGGGTGCAACTGCTGGTGCTTAGCCAGGATGAAATGGAGCAGCAACTCAACCGTAATAACCTGGACCTGGTGTTCACCAATCCCAGCCATTATCTGTTGCTGCGCAGCCAGAATGCGCTGACGGGAGTACTGGCTACCAAAATCAGCCGTGAACGGGATATCGCAACCAGTGCCCTCGGTGGCGTGATTGTGGCACGCCGGGAGCGTGATGACGTGCAAACACTGGATAATCTGCGGGCACACACGGTAGCGATTCCCGGCTATCGCTTTCTTGGTGGTTTTCAGACGCAGGTGTTTGAGTTACAGGAAGCGGGAATTGCTCTGCGAGATTTGAGGCTTAGCGTGGTGGGCGGCCACGACAGCGTGATTGATGCAGTGATTAGCGGACAGGCTGATGCCGGTTTTGTGCGTACCGGTATTCTCGAAGGGTTGCCTGTTGAAGATCGCACCCGGTTAAAAGTGATTAATGCGCAGCACTTGCCTGGTTTTCCCTTTGCGGTGTCTACCCGGCTTTACCCCGAATGGCCGTTTCTGGCGTTGCCCAAAGTGTCGCCGCTGCATATTCGTCGTATTGCCAGTGCCCTGATGGCGCTGGAGCATGCCCATCCGGCGGCCCGGGCGGCGAAAATAGAAGGGTTTGCACCACCCGGTGATTATTTGCCGGTAGAAAACCTTGCCCGTCATCTGCTACAGCCTCCTTATGACAGGGAGCCGGCCCCCAGTTTGCTGGCAATGTGGCGGTTTTACGGACCCTGGCTGGTGTTCGTATGTGTATTGCTGCTGCTGTTAAGCCTGAGTCTGGTGGCGCTGGTGGGTAAGCACCTGCAGGTACGTCAGAGCCGGCAGGCCTACCGGGATCAGAGCCGCAAGCTGGAAGAAGTGATCTGGGGGACCGGTATTGGTGTGTGGGAGTGGCAGGTAACCGGCGACATCATTGCCTGCAGTGATCAGTGTGCCTATCCGGCAGGCTATCAGCATGGCTGGCCGGACGGTATGGCTACCAGCCGGTTGCGGGCGGTGTTTTATCCCGGTGATTTGCGCAGGCTGCAACAGGCCACCCAGCGCGTTCTGAATGCAGAGTACGAGCAGATTGAGCTGGAATTGCGCATGCGGCATGGCCGGGGCGGGTATGCCTGGATCCTGCTCAAAGGGCGGGTGGCGTCACGCTCGGCTGCGGGCCGGGTGTTGCGTATGTCGGGTACGTTGCAGGATATTACCCAGCGCAGGGCTCAGCAGGAAACCATCGCCGGTAATGAAGAGCGGTTACGTACCATCGTATCGTTTTTGCCCATGGGTATTGTGCTGACCGATCACAAAGGACGGGTGGTGCAATGCAACAGTGCCGTTGAACATCTGCTGAATACCGCTCCTGGCCATCAGCTGGATGAAGTATATGAGCGCAGGGGCTGGCGGGTGCAGCGCCCTGATGGCTCTGACATGCCGAAGGAAGAGTTTGCCAGCCACCGGGCTCTGAAGGAACGCCGTCCCGTTCACAATGTGGTGATGGAGCTGAGCACGGATACCGGGATCCGCTGGCTGAATGTGAGTGCGACCCCGCTTGGGCATGTCAACTACAGCCTGGTGGTGTCCTTTACTGATATCACCGCCGAGCGCCGTGCGGATCTTGAGCTGCGGCTGGCGGCCAGTGTGTTCGGATATTCCCGGGAGGCGATCATGATCACCAATGAAGATGAGCTTATTCTGGATGTGAATGAGGCTTTTACCCGAATTACCGGTTATGCACGGGATGAAGTGCTGGGTCAAAGCGCCGGAAAGTTGATTTCTGATCGGCACTCCGAGTCTTTTTACAGTGAATTGTGGCGGGCGCTGGCCGGCCACGGCTACTGGCAGGGGGAAGTGTGGAGTCGCCGCAAGAATGGTGAACGCTATGCCCAAATGCTGAGCGTGAGCAGGGTGCAGGATGAAGGTGGCCGTTCTCAGCATTTTGTATCCATGTTTTCCGATATAACCCCCCTGCTGGATCAACAGGAAAAGCTGGAACGCATAGCGCATTACGATGTGCTCACCGGACTACCCAATCGTTTGTTGCTGGCTGATCGCCTGCAGCAGGCGATGGCAAACTGCCGTCGCCGGGGCGGGGCCGTGGGATTGGTGTTTCTGGATCTCGATGGCTTTAAGGCGGTCAATGATGTTCACGGCCACGATGCCGGAGACGAGTTGCTGAGACAGCTGGCTCAGCGCATGCAGGGCTGTTTGCGGGAGAACGATACTCTGGCCCGCCAGGGAGGCGATGAATTTGTGGCGGTGCTGGCCGGTATGAACAGCCCTGATGATGGTACCGAGGTATTGCAACGTTTGTTGGTTGCCGCCGGTGAGCCGGTGCAGCTTGATGGTGGTGTAGTACAGGTGTCGGCAAGCCTGGGGATGGCAGTCTATCCCCGGGACGGGGTTGATGCCGATCAGCTGATGCGCCGTGCCGATCTGGCCATGTACGCGGCCAAGCAGGAGGGGAAAAACCGCTGGCAGCGCTTTGCTGATCTGCAACAAAGCCAGCTGGAGTATGAGTTGGGTGATGTATAAATTATCTGCAAACAGGAGCGCAGTATGCTGGATGTATTGTTGATGGTAATGGTCACGTTGCTGGCGGGGCTGGCCATGCCGGCAGGTGCCATGCTGGCACGGGTAGAGCGTATTCATCCCGGCTGGTTGGAAAACGAATTCCGGCATTCGGTGGTGGCGTTTGGCGGCGGAGCCTTGTTATCGGCAGTGGCGCTGGTGCTGGTGCCGGAAGGCAGTGCCAGGCTGGACACCGGCATGGCGGCGTTATGTTTTGCCGGCGGCGGGCTGGCTTTTATGCTGCTGGATGTGCTGCTGGCGCATTTTCGAACCCGGGCCGGGCAGCTGGCCGCTATGCTGACGGACTTTATTCCGGAATCACTGGCGCTGGGGGCGGCGTTTGCCTATGGCAGTAAAAGCGGAGCCATGCTGCTGGCAGGGCTGATGGCACTGCAGAATTTGCCGGAAGGCTTTAATGCTTACCGGGAGCTCTCTGGAAGTGCCCGCCCCGGCAAAGAGCGGGGCAAGAGGGCAATAACGTCGTTTGTGGTGATGTCGTTGTTGGGGCCCGCGGCTGCGCTGGCGGGTTTTTTCTGGTTTGCCGGTAATCCCCCGCTGGTGTCTGGCATTATGCTGTTTGCCGCCGGGGGCATTTTATACTCGGTATTTCAGGACATTGCTCCGCAGGCTGTACTGGAACGCCACTGGGCACCGCCCATGGGGGCGGTGATGGGCTTCTTGCTGGGCATTCTCGGCCACATGATTACCACCCACGGAACCTGAGTTACTGCTCCGGCGACTGCAATGCACCGGGCCGGCTTTCCAGCCGGTCCGACTCAAACAGGTTTTCCAGCTCGGCCCGTGCCTGCCGCGCGGTCTGGATTACTGCTGTTTCATCGTTATAAACCTTGTGCTGCTCTATCAGTACACTTTCATCGTGCTGGCGGAAACGGCGCAGGCGGGCATCGGTCTGCTCTTCGGTCAGTCCTAATCCCAGCAGTACCTGACGGCTCATTTCCAGGCTGGAATGAAAAGTTTCCCGTACCGGATAGGCTCCCAGATCCCATAATTTGTGCACGTGCTGGCGGTTACGGGCTCTGGCGATTACTTTCATATTCGGATAGCGCCGGCGGATCTGGCTGGTAATGTGCAGGTTGGTTTCCGGATCATCGGTGGCCACAATAAAAAATTCAGCCTGCTCTGCCCCGGCCGTACGTAATACACCGGCACGCAGCGGGTCGCCGTAATAGATGGGAATATTATCAATACTACGGGTAAAGCTGATGGTATCCACTTCGTTATCAAAGGCAACAAAGGGCACGCGCTGGGCACGCAGCATGCGCGCCACAATCTGCCCCATGCGACCCATGCCCACAATCACGGCCCGAGGGCTGTGATCTTCGGGCTGATGATATTCCGGTGGTACCTCTTTGTGTGACGAGACTTGCCTGAGCCAGCGGGCTGCGAGCATCAGCAGCAGCGGTGTGAGGGCCATGGATACGGTAATGGTGAGTACCAGCAGATCGTGCAGGGAGGCCGTCATCAGTTCATGCTGCAGCGCCAGCTTGAACAGGACAAAGGCAAACTCACCACCGGCGGCCAGTAACAGACCCAGGCGCAGGGCCTCCTGAGTGCTGAGCCGTCCGATCTGGCGGCCTACCAGTACCAGCAAGGGACATTTGACTGTCAGCAGCAGCCCAGCCAGACCCAGCACCTGCCAGGGATGACTGAACAGCAGGCTTAAATCGGCTGTCATCCCCACGCCGATAAAAAACAGCCCCAGCAGAAGTCCCTCAAAGGGAGCAATCTGGGACTCCAGCTCGTGGCGGTATTCCGAGTCGGCCAGCAACACCCCAGCCAGAAAAGCTCCCAGCGCCATAGATACACCGGCCCATTCCATCAGCCAGGCGGTCCCCATTACTACCAGCAGGGCGGTGGCAGTCGATACTTCCTGCAGGCCGGTTTTGGCGACCACGCGAAACACCGGCCGGAGCAGATAACGTCCTCCCACAAATACAATGCCGATGCTCAGCACAACCTGCAATAAATGCCAAAGGCCATTGTCACTGGTATTTTGTGCTGAGCCCAGCACCGGAACCAGTGCAATCAGGGGAATGGCGGCAATATCCTGGAACAGTAAAATGGCGAAGGCTTGCCGGCCATGGGGGCTATTGAGTGCTTTGCGTTCGGCCAGTAACTGCAGGCCCATGGCGGTAGACGACAAGGCCAGCCCGAACCCCAGCACCAGTGCGCTCTCGGGTGACAGGGAGAACACCAGCCAGGCCCCCGATGCCAGTACGATACCGGTGAACATTACCTGAGCCATTCCTGCTCCGAATACGGCCCGGCGCATCACCCACAGCCGCTTGGGGGACAACTCCAGGCCAATCAGAAACATCAGCATCACCACGCCTAGTTCTGATAGCTGGGCCACACTGTGCGGGGCACTGATTAAACCAGTGACAGCCGGGCCGATAATGACACCACCGAGCAGGTAGCCGAGCACGGCCCCGAGCTTGAGGTGTTTAGCGAGAGGGACCATTACAACCGCAGTCAGCAAAAAGATCACGCTGGCCTGCAACAGGCTACCGGCATCGGCCATGGGAGCTCCTGAGCAGAAAGGATAATTGTGAGGGAAGTGCTTTCAGTTTCGCACGGCACTGAATAAAACGGAATAGTGCCTGCCGCCCCGAAGCCGGTTTTGATATGATCTCCTTTTTAGCAACGGAATCGCCGCCCGTGGACGCCACCGACAGCCATAGCCATGTTCTTTTTGATCCTGAAGGCCCGCTGGCAAAGGCCATTGAGGGGTTCAGTCCCCGTGCAGCACAGCTGGAGATGTCGGCGGCGGTGAGCCGGGCCATGCAGGATCGCATTCCGCTGGTAGTAGAAGCGGGTACCGGCACCGGCAAAACCTTTGCTTATCTGGCCCCGGCCCTGGCTGCGGGTAAAAAAGTGGTAGTGAGCACCGGTTCGCGTAATTTGCAGGAACAGCTGTATCACCGCGATCTGCCCACGCTGGTGCAGGCGCTGGGTTATGCTCATCCGGTGGCCCTGCTGAAAGGCCGTTCCAATTATTTGTGCATTGAACGGCTGGGTCGGCTGAATGATGCCGTGCCTGGCATGTCGTCGGCTGCACTGGCAGATTTGCAGACGGTAAAGCGCTTTGCGCCACTGACTACCTCCGGTGATGTGGGAGATATTCCCGGCCTTTCCGAGCGCAGCGAGCTGCTGCCCTTGATCACCAGCACCAACGATAATTGTGCCGGCCGTGACTGTGCTCATTATCAGGAGTGTTATCTGGTCAAGGCTCGCAACAAGGCCATGGAAGCACAGGTGGTGGTGGTGAATCACCATTTGTTTTTTGCCGACATGGCCGTGCGTGATACCGGTTTCGGCCAGCTTATCCCTGATGCCGAAGTCTGTATTCTGGATGAGGCCCATCAGCTACCGGAGATTGCCGGCCAGTATTTCGGACAGAGCCAGTCGGGGCGGCAGTTCAGTGAGCTGTCACGGGACATGCGACTGGCACAAAAAACCGAAGCCAAGGACATGGCGCAGATTACCAAGGCGGCGGATCAGCTGGAACGCTGTGCTCAGGATTTCCGGCTGGCATTCGGGCTGGATAGCGGTCGCGGCCAGCTCAGGCCGGCACTGGGCCGCAGTGTGATTGCCCAGGCACTGTCTCGTCTGAATGACAGCCTGAGTTTTACCCACGAAGTGCTTAAGCTGGCACTAGGCCGGGGTGAGCAGCTTGATCAGTGTTTTGAGCGTTTGATTGGTCTGCGTACCCAGCTTGAGGCCCTGACCCGGGTGGAAGAGAACGGGTATTCTTTCTGGTATGACTGCAGCCGGTTGCATGTGACCCTGCATAAAACGCCCTTGTCGGTTGCCGAACGCTTCTCTGCGGAGCTGGCGCGGGAGGAGGTGAGCTGGATATTTACTTCCGCGACGCTGGCCGTAGGGGACAGTTTTGAGCACTTTTGCAACGATCTCGGTCTCAGTGAATGCCGTACCTTGCAATTGGACAGCCCTTTTGATTACCCTCGCCAGTCGCGGTTGTGCGTGCCCCGCTATTTGCCCGAAACCAGCGGGGCCGGCAGAGGCCGCATGCTGGCCCACAGTCTGCTGGAGACCCTTGAGAAAGTACCGGGTGGTACCTTTTTTCTGTGCACCAGTTATCAGGTGATGCGGGAAGTGGCCGAAGTATTGCGGGCACAGCTGGATCGCAGCGTGCTGATGCAGGGGGAAGATAATAAGGTACGCTTGCTTGAGCAGTTCAGTCAGGACGGCCGGGCGGTGCTGGTGGCTACCGGCAGTTTCTGGGAAGGCATAGACGTGCGGGGACGGGCGCTGCAGTGTGTGGTGATTGACAAACTGCCCTTTGCTGCACCGGACGACCCCTTGCTCAGTGCCCGGCTGGAAGACTGTCGTCGCAAGGGCGAAGACGGCTTTGCCCGGGTGCAATTACCCAAGGCGATTATTACCCTTAAACAGGGGGTGGGGCGGCTTATCCGTGATGTGGAAGACAAGGGTGTGCTGGTGATTACCGATGCTCGCCTGGTTAACCGTGCCTACGGCGCCGATTTTATTGCCAGCCTTCCGGCCATGCCACGAACTCGCAGCCTGCGGGCGCTGAATGAATTTTTGTTGAATCTGGAGTAATACCATGAGCCTGTTAATGGCCATCGACACCGCCACCGAAGCCTGCTCTGCGGCGCTTTGGTACCAGGGTGACATTCTTGCCCGCTATCAGGTTGCCCCCCGCGGCCATACCGATCTTATTCTGCCGATGGTGCAGGAACTGCTTGATGAAGCCGGCATTTCCCTGAACCAGCTGGACGGGCTGGCGTTTGGCCGCGGTCCAGGCTCGTTTACCGGGGTGCGTATTACTCTGGGAGTGGCACAGGGGCTGGCATTCGGGGCTGACCTGCCACTGTTGGGTGTGTCGAATCTGCAGGCCCTGGCCCAGGGAGCTCACAGGGAAACCGGCTGTAATACGGTGCTGAGTGCCATTGACGCCCGCATGGGGGAAATTTATGTGGGGGGATTCTCCCTGCAAGACGGGGTGATGACTCAGGTACTGGAAGAAGCCGTGTTGCCCCCCGAGGCACTGGAAAAACCGGCTACCGAGCTCTGGCAGCAGGCGGCCGGCAGCGGATTTGTCACCTATCCTGAACTGAAAGCTCATGCCGGTGCCCTGTGCGAGGCGGTACCGTTTCCCCAGGCGGGCGACATGCTGCCTCAGGCACTGCAGGATCTGGCCGCCGGTCGTGGTATCAGTGCCGCTGAGGCCAGACCGGTTTATTTGCGTGACAAGGTTACCTGGCAGAAACTGCCGGGTCGCTGAGGAGTCGGGGTGGCTGTATTCTATTCGTTTACCCGGGATGAAACGCCGCTGATATTTCCGCAGCGGCCTTACCATCGCACCCGCCACTGTTCACTGCGCCGAAAACGGCAGCGCCGGCGGCTGTTGCGTCAGTGGCACCGACAACGCCTCCGCTGAGTTTTTTCAATTTCTGACAGAGCCTGCATGACTTATATATACATTGACGATAACCAACAGCTTGCCGAATTTTGTGAAACCGATGCTACTGTGCTGGCCATCGATACCGAATTTGTACGGACTCGCACCTATTACGCCCGCCCTGGGCTTTATCAGCTGAATGACGGTGAACGCACCGCACTGATTGACCCGCTTGCCGTGACTGACTGCACCCCTTTATGGCGTTTGCTGCATGATCCCGCCCGTTTGTGTCTGCTTCATGCCGGAGGAGAGGATCTGGAGCTGTTTCAGCATCAGAGTGGTGCTCTGCCGGCCCGGGTGCATGATACCCAACTGGCGGCAGCGTTTCTGGGGCTGGGAGCTCAGCTGGGGTTTGCACCGCTGGTTGAACAACTGCTGGGGGTCAGTCTGGATAAGGCCCATGCCCGTACCGACTGGCTGGCACGTCCCTTGTCGGACGCACAGCTGAGTTACGCCGCTGATGATGTGATTTATCTTTATCCGCTTTACCAGACACTCCATGAACAACTGAGCCAGAAAGGGTTTCTGGACTGGTTCGAGCAGGAATGTGAATGGGCGGTCAAGCGTCGTGCGGTCAGTGTGGCTCCTGGGCTGGCCTATCTGGAAGCCAAAAATGCCTGGACACTGGACCGGCAGGCACTGGGTATTTTACAGCGGTTGTGCGAGTGGCGGCTGAATGAGGCGCGCAAGCGGGATCTGGCGGTAAATTTTGTGGTACGTGAAGCCCATTTGTTGCGAGTGGCAGAACGAGCGCCGCAAAATCTGAGTGATCTGAACCGGCTGGGCCTGGAACCCATGGAAATCAAACGCCACGGTCATACATTGCTGACACTGGTGCAGCAGGCACTGGAAACGCCGGACAGCTGGCCGGAGCGAGTGACCAGGCTTGTCGATTTTCCTGGTTACAAGGCGGAGCTGAAGCGTATTCGCGGGTTGGTGGAGCAGGCTGGCGAGGCCAGTGGCGTGCCTGCCGAACTGATTGCGTCAAAACGCCTTATTCATCAGTATCTCAGCTGGAAATGGCGGCTGGAAGAAAGTGCAGAGGCCAGACCGCTGTTGTTGCAGGGGTGGCGTGGCGAATTGCTTGAGCAGTGCCTGTAAGCAGGACTACCGTCAATCCGGTTTATAGTAAAAGCCCCGTTTTACGGGGCTTTGTTTAGCTCAGGCACAGGCTGACATCAGGAGGCTGATTTGTCTTCCTGCTCGGGAAGCATGATGTTCAGCTCCAGCACCGAGAGATTTTCACCTTTCTGGTCGAGCTGAACGGAAATCTGCTCAAGCTCAATGTTCACGTATTTGCGAATAACTTCCAGAATGTCCTGTTTCATTTGTGGCAGGTAATCGGGGGTATCCCGCTGACTGCGTTCGTGTGCCACAATAATTTGCAGTCGTTCTTTGGCCAGTTTAGCGCTGCTCTGGTTCTTTCTTGAACGGAAATAGTCCAGTAGAGACATGAATTAACTCCCAAAAAGTCGGCTGAAAAATCCTTTCTTCCCTTCTTCGAGGAAACGAAACTCCCGGTCTTCACCCAGCAGGCGTGCCACAGTATCGGCATAACACTGACCGGCATCGGAGTCGCTGTCGAGAATGACGGGCTCACCGGCGTTTGATGCTTTCAGCACCGCCTGAGACTCCGGGATTACCCCCAGCAGCGGAATGGCCAGAATTTCCTGAACATCTTCCACGCTCAGCATCTCGCCACGACTTACCCGCTCGGGGGAGTAACGGGTCAGCAGTAAATGCTCTTTAATCGGCTCTTTGCCTTGCTCGGCCCGGCGTGATTTGGAAGAAAGAATGCCCAGAATCCGGTCGGAGTCACGCACCGATGATACTTCCGGGTTAGTGGTCACAATGGCTTCGTCGGCAAAATACAATGCCATCAGGGCACCGCTTTCAATGCCGGCGGGGGAATCACAGATGATGTAGTCAAAGCCCATATCGCCGAGGTCTTTGATGATCTTTTCTACCCCTTCGCGGGTGAGTGCATCTTTGTCACGGGTTTGTGAGGCCGGCAGAATATAAAGCTGCTCAACCCGCTTGTCGCGGATCAGGGCCTGAGTGAGATTGGCGTCGCCATTGATGACATTAACAAAATCATAAACCACGCGGCGCTCACAACCCATAATCAGATCCAGGTTGCGTAAACCGATATCGAAATCAATGACCACCGTTTTATGGCCCAGTTTGGCCAGACCGGTACTGATGGCTGCGCTGGAGGTGGTTTTACCCACGCCTCCCTTACCAGAGGTGACGACGATAATCCGTGCCATAAAGAGGGTTCCTAAGTCGAAAAAAAATCAGAGCTTGTCGAGTTTGAGCTGTTCACCGGACAGAGAAATACTGACCGGTTGTTCCCAGTGCTCACCCTGCAAGCCATCGCTGAGCTGATAATGGCCGGCTACCGACACCAGTTCCGGCATCAGTTGCTGGCAGTAAATACGTGCGTTTTCATTGCCTTTGGCACCTGCTACGGCGCGGCCGCGCAGGGCACCATAAACATGAATGCTGTCATCGGCGATCACCTCGGCCCCGTTACTGACGGCACCGAGCACCACTAAGGATCCATTCTGAGCGTAAATTTGCTGGCCTGAGCGAACCGGACCGCGATGAACCCGGGTTCCTGGCTGATTCAGCAAGGCAGATGAAGGGGAAGGCTCGGCAGCAGGGGCGGGGACTTTACCGGTGGTCATGACCGCAAGACCGGCGGCTCTGGCGGCGGCCCGGCCACTATCATCGAGAATACCGCTGACACCCACCGGGACCAGCTCCAGTTCGCGTACGGCGGCCGACAGTGCTGAAAAGTCAGGAATCTGCGGTAACTTTTCGATATTGATAACCAGTGGTGCAGCGCGGAAAAAACCCGGTGCCTGTGCGATTTTTTCCTGTAGTTGCTGTTTCGCCTGTGCAATGTCGGCTGAGTTGAGATGTAATACCGACAGGGTAAAGCTGCTGCCTTTTAATTCAATGCCACGCTCCGCCATAAGCGGCTGTCCCCCAAGGAAGTGATCCTTTTTGTTATTGGTCGTGCTGATGGTATAGTTTGCCGTCTTAACTGGCAATAAACCCGACGGATTATAGCAATTTCCATGTTGTGTGCAGTGTATAAAAGCCCCAAAAAGGCAGAAACCTATTTGTTTGTTGAACGTCGCGACGATTTTTCGCGCGTTCCCGCTCCGTTAATGGATACCTTTGGCACGCCACAGCTGGCGATGATGTTTAATCTTGCCGGTAAAACCCGTTTGGGTATCTCTGACATCGATAAGGTGCGTGCGGCGCTGAAAACTCAGGGCTATTTTCTGCAGTTGCCGCCGCCCCCGGAAAACCTGCTGAAAGAGCATCTGGCACGCCAGGCGGCTGAACGCGGCAGTAATAAATAAGGAAAGAGCATGTATCAGCATCTTGATCAGGAAGGTTTTGTGCTGCCTTATGCCAATGGCAAGGTGGTCTGTGTAGGGCGCAGCTACCGGGATCATGCCGAGGAGCTGAATAACCCGGTACCCGAATCCCCCTTGTTGTTTATCAAGCCGGCTACCAGCCTGACCCCGTTAAGTGAACCGCTGGTACTGCCGGCGGAGGCCGGCCCGGTTCATCATGAGGCGGAAGTGGCACTGCTTATCGGACGCAGGCTGTGCAAAGCCGATGCCGGTACTGCGCTTGCCGGGGTGGCGGGCGTGGGGCTGGCGCTTGATCTGACCCTGCGGGCACTGCAGGACGAGTTGAAAGCCAAGGGACATCCCTGGGAGCGGGCCAAGGCGTTCGATGGCAGCTGTCCCATGGGGCCGTTTTTGGCTCCGGAATTGCTGTCACCACTACAGCAGCTCGACTTTTCGCTGATGGTTAATGGTGAGCTCCGTCAGTCCGGCAACACCGGGCTGATGATGTGGTCAATGGGCGAGTTGCTGGCAGATATCAGCCATAGTTTTACCCTGATGCCCGGTGATATTGTCCTGACCGGCACTCCTAAAGGGGTGGGTGAGCTGAATCCCGGTGATGCACTGACGTTAACACTGGATAACAAGTTTGCCTTTGAGGCAAAGGTAGCGAAGTAAATGCAGGTTAATTTCTGGCAGACCAAGTCTCTTGAGGAGATGACCGATGAGGAATGGGAAGCCCTGTGTGATGGCTGTGGAAAGTGTTGTCTGAACAAGCTGATCGACGAGGAAACCGAAGAGCTTGTGCACACCAATGTGGCCTGCGAGTTGCTGAATACCCACAGCTGCGCCTGCAGCGACTATGCAAACCGGTTTGAACGGGTACCGGATTGTCTGAAAATCACCCGTGAACAACTGAGCGAGTTCTACTGGCTACCCTCCACCTGTGCCTACCGGGTACTGGCGGAAGGCAAGTCGTTGCCGTCCTGGCATCCGCTGCGTACCGGCTCGAAAAGTGCCATGCATCGTGCCGGACAGTCGGTGCGGGGCAAGGTGGTTCCCGAATCAAAAGCCGGCGACTGGGAAGATCATATTATTACCTGGGCCAGCTAAGCTCGGCACACTATGCTCGGCCCGCCTCCTGATTTAAGGTGGCGGGCTTTCTTTCTGAAGCATGCATTCCGGCCCGGTGCCGGAATGGCAGCAGTCTAGCGCTTCATTCCTGTCAGCCTTGCCACGATAAATACTGCCGCCAGGGCAGTGAGCACAGCAAAGACACCCATCAGCCACTGAGGCATGGTCAGCCCCAGCCACTGCCAGTCGATGGATGAGCAGTCACCACTGGGATAAAATACCGCCGGCCACCAGATATCCAGCTGAAACCAGGCCGGAAATTCCGCCACGGTGGAGCACTGGTGAAAGGGGGATGGGTTAAGCTGGTAACCCACATGTTCCCTGGCCAGTAAAAAACCCTTTGCCGATGCTCCAAGCCAGCCCGCCAATGCCACATTGCTTGTTACCATATTGCCTGGGGCCAGCCAGCCCAGTATACCGGCCAGAATGATCCCGCCCAGGGCCGCCCGCTGATATACACACATGACACAAGGGGCGTAACCCTGTACGTATTGGTAGTAAAGTGCAATCAGCAGTAATGCCAGGCTGCCGATAGTCAGCAAGGCCCAGGCGGTACGGGTACGGGAAAACCGGACAAGCGGGTGGCTTGTGGCTGGCTGGTTCGCTCTGTTATTATTTTTTGCGCTATTTATCATTGTTTAACCTTGCCTTATTACAGAGTGCTTTCATGATCATCAAGGCTCAAAGCCCTGCCGGTTTCGCGGAAGAATATATCATAGAGTCTATCTGGAACAGCCGGTTCCCACCGGGCTCCATTTTGCCTGCCGAGCGGGAGCTGTCGGAGCTGATTGGTGTTACCCGCACCACCTTGCGTGAAGTGTTGCACCGGCTGGCCCGGGATGGCTGGCTGACGATTCGCCACGGCAAGCCCACACGGGTAAATAATGTGTGGGAAACATCCGGTCTGAATATCCTGGAAACCCTGGCACGTTTGGATGCCAATAAAACCCCTGAGCTGATCGAACACTTGCTGTCGGCACGCACTCATATCAGCTCCATTTTTATTCGTAGTGCCATTCGCCATCAGCCCACGGCAGTGGAGGAGGCGGTGGACGGCATCGGACAGGTTGCCGATGACGCCGAGGCCTACTCGGTGTTTGATTATGAGGTTCATCATCGTCTTGCTTTTGCCTCGGGCAATCCGATTTATGGCCTGATCCTGAATGGCTTCAAGGGCCTTTATTGCCGGGTGGGGCGTTATTATTTCTCCCGTGAGCAAACCCGGGCCCTGGCGATGGCGTATTACCGTGATCTGGCGGAGTTTGCACGTCAGGGCGATGCCGATGGCGTCGCGGAACGGGTACGGGAATATGGCAAGGCCTCCGGCTTGTTATGGCAGCAAATACAGGAGCAACTGTCCGGCGAGCCGGGAGCGTCACCGTTGTCGCTCTGATACCGCCATACAAGGCAAGCCCGGCATGGTAACCGGGCTGTCAGAGGGGTCAGCTTTCCTGATGTTTTGGGGGGCAGCGGCCCAGCAGGGTGCCGCTGCCATCGGCTTCTTCCTGTTCGAGCAGTACATCAAAGCCCCATAAACGGTGTACATGTTTGATGACTTCATGGCAGGAGTCTGACAGGGGAATGCGGTTGTGGGGCACGTGCCGCAGGGTCAGTGACCGGTCGCCTTTTACTTCCACGTTATATACCTGAATGTTGGGCTCCAGGTTGGACAGGTTGTACTGATTTGACAGGGTCTGGCGCAACAGCCGGTAGCCGGACTCATCGTGAATGGCGGAAATTTCAAGGTAGTTATGGGTATCGTCATCTGCCACCGCAAACAGATGCATATCACGCATGACCTTGGGTGAAAGGAACTGACTGATAAAACTTTCGTCTTTAAAGTTTTCCATGGCAAAGTGCAGTGTTTTCACCCAGTCCGAACCGGCAATATCCGGAAACCAGGCCTTGTCTTCGTCGGTGGGAGCTTCACAAATACGGCGAATGTCCTGAAACATGGTAAAGCCCAGGGCATAGGGGTTGATGCCGGAGTAATATTTACTGTTGTAGGGGGGCTGAAACACCACATTGGTGTGGCTGTGCAGGATTTCCAGCATAAACCGGTCGGTTACCAGCCCTTCGTCATACATATGCTGACAAATGGTATAGTGCCAGAAGGTCGCCCAGCCCTCGTTCATGACCTGAGTCTGTTTTTGCGGATAAAAATACTGGCTTATCTTGCGTACGATACGGACCACTTCCCGTTGCCAGGGCTCGAGCAAAGGAGCGTGTTTCTCAATGAAATACAGCAGGTTTTCTTCTGGCTCCCGGGGATAACGGATTTTCTTCTGCTCTTTTTCATCTTCCATGCGAGGAAGGGTACGCCACAGCTCGTTCACCTGGGTCTGCAGATAGGCTTCCCGGGCCTTCTGCCGCCGGCGCTCTTCTGCCAATGACAGCTTTTGTGGTCGTTTGTAACGATCAACTCCGTAATTCATCAGGGCATGGCAGCTGTCCAGCAGGCCTTCTACTTCAGCTACACCGTATTTTTCTTCGCATTCATTGATGTAATGTTTAGCGAACAGCAGATAGTCGATAATGGACTCGGCATCTGTCCAGGTTTTAAACAGGTAGTTATTTTTAAAAAAGGAATTGTGCCCGTAGCAGGCATGGGCCATCACCAGCGCCTGCATGGGCATGGTGTTTTCTTCCATCAGATAGGCGATGCAGGGGTTGGAATTGATCACGATTTCATAGGCCAGCCCCATCTGGCCACGTTTGTAATTCTGTTCGGTCTGGATAAACTTTTTGCCATAAGACCAGTGATGGTAGCCAATGGGCATACCGATACTGGAATAGGCGTCCATCATCTGCTCACCGGTAATAATCTCTATCTGATTGGGGTAGGTGCTCAGTCCGTAGTGTTCGGCAATACGGATAATTTCTGTGTGATAGGCTTCGAGCAGCTCGAAGGTCCAGTCGGGGCCGTCACTGAGCGGCCGGCTTTTTTTTAGTGCTTGGGCCATGGGTCACCTCACGCAGCCTGCTTTCTGAACAGCTCTCTGAATACGGGATAAATATCTTCCACCGAGCGGATATGCTCCATGGCAAAGGAGGAAAACGCGCTGGCAATGGTTTCATATTCGTGCCACAGGCTCTGGTGAGCCCGGTTGGTGATTTCTATGTAAGTGTAGTAACGCACCAGCGGCATAATGTCTTTTTGCAGTAGTTGCCGGCAGAGGGGGGAATCATCCGCCCAGTTGTCACCATCGGACGCCTGAGCGGCATAGATATTCCACTGATCTGCCGGATAACGTTCGTTCATGACTTCCTTCATCAGCTGAAGCGCACTGGAAACGATGGTGCCGCCGGTTTCCTGAGAGTAGAAAAACTCCTGTTCATCCACTTCCTTTGCCTGAGTATGATGCCGGATAAACACCACATCGACGTTTTTATAGCTGCGGGTAAGAAACAGGTACAGCAGCAGATAAAAGCGTTTGGCCATGTCTTTGGTGGCCTGATCCATGGAGCCAGATACGTCCATCAGGCAGAACATGACCGCCTGAGTAGAAGGGACCGGCCGTTTCACAAAGTTGTTGTAGCGCAGATCAAAGGTGTCGATAAAAGGCACCGCTGCAATGCGCCGTTTCATCTCGGAAATCTCGTCTTCCAGCTCCTGAATCCGGGCATAGTTTTCTGCCGGCCGTTTGCTCAGTTCGGCCAGCTCCTGCTCAAGCTCGGTGAGAGAACGTTTCTTTCCGGCCTGCAGGGCGATACGCCGGGCCAGAGACTGGCGCAGTGAACGCACCACATTAATGTTGGCCGGCACACCGTCGGCGGTATAGCCGGCCCGGAAGGTTTTCATTTCACTGATTTTGTTAAGCTTGTTTTTCTCCAGGTTCGGCAGCTCCAGGCCGTCAAACAGCAGATCCAGGTACTCGTCTTTGGAGATCTGAAACACGAAATCGTCCTGACCTTCTCCCTGATTGCTGGCTTCTCCCTGACCGCTGCCTCCACCGCCACCCCCGGATGGGCGGTCTACTTTGTCGCCGGTGACAAACTGATCGTTGCCGGGGTGCACCTGATCCCGGTGTCCCCCTTTACCGTGGTGGAAAAAGGGCTCGGAAATGTCCCGGGTCGGAATGGAGACACTCTCACCCTGGTCAATGTCCTGAATGCTTCGTTTGAGCACCGCGTCTGACACCGCCTTTTTAAGCTGTTGTTTGTAGCGGCGGATAAAGCGCTGCCGGTTAACAGCGCTTTTGTTGCGGCCATTCAGTCGTCTGTCGATAAAATGCGCCATGATTCCCCCAACTGATGACTATCAGCTTGATTTTCGTACCCGCAGGTACCATTCGGACAGCAGCCGGACCTGCTTGCGGGTGTAACCTTTTTCCATCATGCGATCCACGAAGTCGTCGTGCTTTTTCTGCTCGTCGGCACTGGTTTTCGCATTGAAGGAAATAACCGGCAACAGCTCTTCGGTATTGGAGAACATTTTCTTCTCGATAACGGTTCTGAGCTTCTCGTAGCTGGTCCAGTTGGGATTTTTACCGGCGTTATTGGCCCGGGCCCGCAGCACGAAGTTAACGATTTCGTTACGGAAGTCTTTCGGGTTGCTGATGCCGGCCGGTTTTTCAATTTTCTCCAGTTCAGCATTAAGGGCGGCCCGGTCAAACAGCTGGCCGGTATCCGGATCCCGGTATTCCTGATCCTGAATCCAGAAGTCTGCGTAGGTAACATAACGGTCAAAGATGTTCTGACCGTACTCGGAGTAGGACTCAAGATAGGCGGTCTGAATTTCCTTGCCGATAAACTCGACATATTTGGGGATCAGATAGCCCTTGATGAACTCCAGGTAGCGGTCGTGCACGTCCTGGGGAAACTGCTCCCGTTCAATCTGCTGCTCAAGTACATAGAACAGGTGTACCGGGTTGGCGGCCACTTCGGCGTGATCGAAGTTGAATACCCGGGACAGAATTTTGAACGCAAAGCGGGTGGATAGCCCGTTCATGCCTTCATCCACACCGGCATAATCACGGTATTCCTGATAGGACTTGGCCTTAGGATCCGTGTCTTTCAGGGTTTCACCGTCATAAACCCGCATTTTGGAGTAAATACTGGAGTTATCAGGCTCTTTAAGTCGTGACAGAACCGTAAACTGAGCCAGGGTTTCCAGAGTGCCGGGGGCACACTTGGCAGTGGACAATTCGCTGTTGGTCAGCAGTTTCTGATAGATTTCCACTTCTTCGGTCACACGCAGGCAATAAGGTACCTTGACGATGTAAACCCGATCGAGGAAGGCTTCATTGTTTTTGTTGTGTTTAAAGTGCTGCCATTCGGACTCGTTGGAGTGGGCCAGAATGATACCGTCAAAGGGCAGGGCAGAGAGGCCTTCGGTACCGTTGTAGTTGCCTTCCTGAGTGGCCGTCAGTAACGGGTGCAGTACCTTGATAGGCGCTTTGAACATTTCCACGAATTCCATCATGCCCTGATTGGCCTTACAGAGGGCACCGGAATAGGAGTAGGCATCGGCGTCATCCTGGGCATAGTGTTCCAGTTTACGGATATCGACTTTACCTACCAGGGAAGAGATGTCCTGGTTATTGTCATCACCGGGTTCGGTTTTGGCTACGGCAATCTGGTCCAGCACCGACGGATAGACTTTTTCCACCCGAAAACGGGTGATATCACCGCCATACTCGTGCAGACGCTTGACGGCCCAGGGTGACATGATGGGGCGCAGGTAGCGGCGCGGAATGCCGTATTCCTGCTCCAGGATGGGACCGTCTTCGGTCATGTCAAACAAACAGAAAGGATGGTCATTTACCGGTGAGCCTTTGATGCGGTATATGGGCACTTTCTGCATTAATGCCTTGAGACACTCGGCCAGAGACGACTTACCGCCGCCGACCGGACCCAGCAGATAGAGAATCTGTTTCTTTTCTTCCAGCCCCTGAGCGGCATGTTTAAGGTAGGAAACAATCTGTTCAATGCTTTCTTCCATGCCGTAAAAGTCGGCGAAAGCAGGGTAGCGGGCGATTACCCGGTTGGAAAACAGCCGGCTGTATCTCGGTACCTGTGCGGTGTCGATCATTTCCGGCTCACCGATGGCCATCAGCAACCGCTCGGAGGCGGAGGCATAACAGCTTTTGTCTTCGCGGCAGAGGTCAAGGAATTCCTGCAGGCCGTATTCTTCTTCCTTGGCTTTTTCATAGCGCGATTGATAGTGCTCGAAAATACCCATGGTCATTCCCCCTGATTTACCTTTGGCTCATTTAAATGACAGAGCCGTGCGCACACACATTTCATTTCCTTGTTGATAAGGTTAGTCATGGTTTTGTCATTGTGCTCGTGTAAGACACGGAAAAAACTGACATTTGTTTAATTGAGAAGCAGTTTCGGAGTGAGCTGCAAGCGGGCTGCCAGGGATGGCACCGGGAAATGAACAGAGAGAATGAGCTTCCTTACTGTAACGTTAACGTAAAGGTGCTTCCGGGGTGTGATATCTGGCGTTCTTTCTGTTTTTTTTACGTTGACTTCACATTTTGCTCCGGTTACATTGAACGAGCATCATGGTCTGAACATTTGTTGTAGCCAATTAGAGCAAGTTTTCAGGTGAGGTGCATAGCTCTGTTTAAGCACGTTTCCGTTTGTTTGACCCTCGCCAGCCGAGGGTTTTCTTTTATCTGTCACATAATCTTACCTTGACGTAAACGTTACGTATAATCTCTTGTTCGATTATTTTGAATGACTTGACCTTCAATTTATCGTTTAAATTTGGCTCCTCTTTTCTTACTCTTATATGCATTCATTCAGACATAAGAATGTTTGTTCAGTATTTCTGCACTTTCTTTTTGACGATATTCTGTGCCAAGGAGCGTATTTCATGAGTAAAACATTGATCCTCAAATCCAGTATTCTCGGAGAAGATTCCGCATCGGGAATGCTGACGGATCATTATATTGCACAGCTGGATGAGCCGAACCTGAACGTTCGTGATTTGGCTGCCATTCCGCTTCCTGTGCTTGATGGCAGGGGGGCTCAGGCATTGCGCGGAGGAGAGAACCTGGATGAGCAACAGCGTCATCTGCTGGCGCTGTCGGATCAGTTGATTGATGAGCTGAAAGCCGCCGAGCACATTGTTATTGCTGCCCCCATGTATAATTTTCATGTACCGGCACAGTTGAAAGCCTGGATTGACCTGGTGTGCCGGGCCGGGGTGACTTTCCGTTATACCGACAAGGGGTCTGAAGGCCTGTTAACAAACAAGAAGGTCGTGGTCATCACCACCCGGGGCGGTTTGCACAAAGATACGCCACAGGATTTCATCACTCCTTATATGAGAACCATTCTGGGCTTTCTGGGTATCACTGAGGTGGAGTTTGTCTATGCAGAAGGCATGGGCATGGGCGGAAGCCTGCGGGAGCAGGAGCTTAATAATGCCAAGGCCCATCTGAGCCGGCTGGCTGCACATTAACCGCAATAGAAAGAGGCTGCCTGTGGCAGCCTCTTTTATTTGGACCGGTCAGCTGAACTGCTGGCGAATGCAACGTTCCAGAATGCCGATGGTCTGATCCACATGTTCTTTCTCCAGGATCAGGGGAGGAGACATGGCAATGGCATCACCCAGCGAGCGTAACATCAGTCCCTGTTCCCAGGCATTGCTCTGAACACCAGGACCGGTACTGCCAGCCTTGCCAGCCGGTGCTTCAAACTCGACTGCGGCAATCAGTGAATAGTTACGAATATCGATGACGCCAGGCAAGCCTTTCAGACTGTGCAGACCCCGTTCAAAGTACTGACTTATTTCACCGTCAGCGGCGCCGCGCTGATACAGACCTTCCTGTTCATAGACATCGAGGGTTGCCATGGCAGCAGCACAGGCTAGCGGATGCGCTGAATAGGTATAGCCATGGTAAAACTCTACGCCGCTGGCGCTGGCTTCCACAACGGCATCGTGAATATGATCACCGGCCAGTACGGCACCCATGGGGGCAGCCCCGTTGGTCAGTCCCTTGGCCGTGGTCATGATATCTGGCAGCACATCAAAGGTCTGGCTGGCAAACACGTTGCCGGTACGGCCAAAACCACAGATCACCTCGTCAAAGATAAGCACAATGCCGTGCTTATCGCAGATTTCGCGAATGCGTTTCAGATAACCTACCGGCGGCGGAAGTACGCCTCCTGCTCCGGTAATGGGCTCGATGATCACGGCAGCAATGCGGCTGGCGTCGTGCAGATTGATCAGCTTTTCAAGCTCGTTGGCCATTTCCACACCGCCATGGAGAGGCAGACCGCGGGAAAAGGCGTTTCGGGACAAGTCCTGAGTATGGGACAGGTGATCAGTGGGCAGCCACTGTCCAAAGGCCTTGTAGTTGCCGGTAATGCCACCTACCGAGATGCCCCCGAAGTTCACGCCGTGATAACCGCGTTCCCGGCCGATAAACAGCTGCCGGCCGGTATCTCCTTTGGCATGGTGATAGGCCAGGGCCATTTTCAGGGCGGTTTCTACCGACTCTGAGCCTGAGTTGGTGTAGAACACCCGGTTCAGGTTACCCGGAGCCAGGGAGGCAAGGCGCTCGGAAAGTTCAAAGGACAGCGGATGACCAAAGCCAAAGCAGGGGGCGTAGTCCAGCTCCCGTGCCTGACGGCCGATGGCTTCGGCAATGTGCGGATGGCCATGACCGGCGTTGCTGCACCACAGGCCTGCAGTCATGTCGAGAACCTGACGATTATCATCTGTGGTCCAGTACATGCCTTTGGCCCCGGTTAACATGCGGGGGCTGGCTTTAAAGCCCTTGTTGGGCGTAAAGGGCATCCAGTGAGCATTCAGTGATTGATGGTTCATTGCAGCACTCTCTCAGACTTTTGTTATTGGCGCTTATCGCTAAGTGACTGCCAGTGTGAATAAAATGTAATAAGGATAAAATGACAACCTTTCAATGTTCAGTTTGGTCCGGCTCAACCCGGCAATACGATACCGTGTTTTTTATGGCCGTTTGCAGACGATAAACCTGGATCGGCAGGCGGTAATAATACCTTGTTATGCCAACATTCATGTGAGTGAAACTAATTATCACCTGACCAGGCTTGTGGTGCCGCTCTTTAATGTCAATCAGGAACAGAAATGACGGGCATCAGCCTCTCAGGGATCGCGGGTATGAGCTGTAAAAATGATCCGGAATGAAGCTATATTTCCTGATGTGGTAAGTTACTGCACCGAATCGACGGTGTTCTGCTGTTGATGCTTACTTGCTGCCGGGCCGCCTGAAGCCCGGCTTGATTTTTCTCCTGGCTGGCGATACGGGCATATGGTGGCTGAGCAACTGGCAAATGCAGCGGCTTCAGGGGGAGTAAACCTGAGTGAAATAGGCCGCGACACGTTCGCCAGCCTTGCGGGGAGTACAGCAGAATAGGTGAAATAAAAAAGCCCGCTCATTTGAGCGGGCTTTGCAATCTGGTGCGTTCTAGTGGATTCGAACCACCGACCCCCACCATGTCAAGGTGGTGCTCTAACCAACTGAGCTAAGAACGCGGAATAATTGGTGCGTCCTAGTGGATTCGAACCACCGACCCCTACCATGTCAAGGTAGTGCTCTAACCAACTGAGCTAAGGACGCAAAACATAAAATCTGGTGCGTTCTAGTGGATTCGAACCACCGACCCCCACCATGTCAAGGTGGTGCTCTAACCAACTGAGCTAAGAACGCACAATGCCTTCAGGCGCTGCGTATACTAGCCAAGGGGGACAGGGGGGGCAAGCATTTTTTGTTCCATAACAACCGGATGGAGAACAATTGCTCAACCTGGGGGCAAATCACAGCGGTGCAGAAAGCGTTGCCAGGCTTTTGCATGATCAAGCGTAAGCTGACGATAGCGGCGATAGATGTGGCTGTTCAGGCCTGAAGCATACCAGTGGCGATATTCTGCGACCTCGGCTTGTCGTGCCGGCGGTGGTATCAGACTTTGCTCGAGTAGCGGAGCAAGACGTACAAAATGACGGTCGAGTTCAGTCAGTTGTGCCTGAATATCCTTGATATAGTAGTGCTCCATGGCATTGCGCAACCGTCTGGCGTCTTCTTTCCCGGCAGGGCCACAGTTGAATTGCTCAAGCCGGGAAAGGAATAGCAGGCTTTGGTGCAGATAATGACTGGCGCTGTGCAGGGAATAATACAGCTCGCCCAGATAGTCGTTGTTATACAAGCCGCTGAGCCGTTCGGTGAACTCATCGCTGTTTACATCCGGGGTTGAAGCTGGGGCCTGAGACAATAACTGCAGAGCCGCAAACAGGGAAAAGGCATTATAGGTGGCCTGAAAGTCGGGCATGGCCGGACGCTGACGGGGAGTGAGCGCCGCGCGTATCTCCGGCTCGGCGACCATCATGTTCCAGTAAAACCCGGGCAACAGCGGTGCCTTTTGCTGCTGCAAGTCTGTCAGCCAGCTGCGCAGGGCCTTATCGTTACTGCGGGAAAGGCAATCGTTCAGACCTTGCTGAAACTGCAGATGATACATGAACACGGCACCGGCCTGCTGACTCTTCCCGACCGGACTGTTGTGCTCACCAACCAGCGTCAGCAGCCGGCACTCACCCAGTTTCAGGGTGTCCAGCAGGCCGGCGCTGACACGGGGTTGCGACAGTTGCAGAGTCCGTTGTGCCGGCAGAGGGGGCAGGGGCGGTGGCTGGCTCAGCTCAGGGGGAGCCGTGTCGAGCACACTGGCCACCCTGGCGAGATACGTTGTGAAGGAGGTTTTTAAGGTTTGCCGGTCGTTACAGCCCGTCAACCAGAGGCAGACCAGCACAATCGCGATGATGGACCTGTTCATAAATCCTGTATAACCGCCGGATCAGTAAAAATGCCGCTATGGTTAAGCCTACCAGAAAACCGATCCAGAAGCCGTGGGGGCCCATGGCCGGCACCAGCCAGTCGGTAAGGCCCAGCACCATTCCTATCGGTAAACCACAGCACCAGTAAGCAAACAGGGTGATATAAAAAATCACCTGAGTGTCTTTGTAGCCCCGTAGAGCTGCGGCAGTGATGACCTGTACCGAGTCGGATATTTGATACAGTGAGGCGAGCAGCAACAGGCTGGCTGCCAGCTCCAGTACAAAGGTATCATCGGTATAGATACCGCTGATCCAGTCGCGGGCGAGGGCGGTTCCCACCGCAGTCAGAACGGCGGTGAGGGTGCCAAAACCAATACCGACAATACTGGCCACTTTGGCCTGTTCGGCCCGGCCTTCTCCCAGGCTGTGGCCTACCCGGATCGTCAGCGCCATTCCCAGACTGAGGGGCAGCATAAAAATAATGCTCGAAAAGTTAATCGCTATCTGATGCCCGGCGACGACATCAGCGCCCAGCGGGGCCAGCAGCAATGCCACCACGGTAAACAGGGTCACTTCACAGAAAATGGCCATGGCAATGGGAAAGCCCAGCCTGAAGATGCGGCCGATGCGGGCCATATCCGGTGCGGTGAGGGTGGCAAACACGGCAAACCGACTCAGCAGGGCAGAACGGTGTGTATAAATAATCATGGCAATGAGCATGGCCCAGAACACCAGCGCCGAGGCGTAGCCACAGCCCACACCACCCAACTGAGGTAACCCGAATTTGCCATGGATCAGCACATAATTGGCGGGCACATTGATGCCAAGGCCGATAAATCCGATCATCATGGTGGGCTTGGTGTGTGACAGTCCTTCGCTGAAATTACGCAGCACCTGATACAGGGCATAGGCCGGCATACCCCAGAGAATTCCGTGTAAATAGCCGGTGGTTTTTTCTGCCAGGAGTGGCTCAATGTCCATCCAGTGCAGTATCATGGGGGAAAAGTACAGGGCCAGAGAGGCGGGGATCATGACCATCAGGGTCAGCCAGAAGCCCTGATGTACGGCCCCGGCTACCTCGTTTTGCCGGCGGGCACCGTTCAGTTGCGAGATAATGGGCGTCAGTGCCATCACTACGCCCTGAACCAACAGAATAATCGGCAACCAGAAACTGGTAGCCACTGCCACTGCTGCCATGTCGGTGGCACTGATCTGCCCGGCCATTACCGTATCAACAAAGCTCATGGTGGTCTGTGCTACTTGAGCCACCAGAATGGGGCCGCACAAACGCAGCAAATGACGCGTTTCTGGCAGGAAAGAAGAGAGCGACATGGTTTTCTCACTTGAAAGCGGCAAGCGGCACGGAGAAATGTACCGGGCATTGCAGAGTTAATAAACGTGGAACAGGGTGACTTTTAATTTCCCCTACGCCGGAAATATAACCGCTAATGTCGTTTATTCCCATTATTTTTAACTGTTTGTTAGGGGGTTACGTTATGTTTACTGGAATTGTTCAGGGGCAGGGAATCCTGCTGGATTTGAAAATAAAAAATGACTTTCAGACCCATGTGATAGCCATGCCGGCGGCCATGTTGCCGGGCCTGACGCTGGGCGCTTCTGTGGCGCACAATGGCTGCTGCCTTACCGTGACCGCGATTGATGGTGAGCGAGTGAGTTTTGATCTGATGCAGGAAACCCTGAAGATCACCAATCTTGGCGATCTGAAAGCAGGCGATTTGGTTAATCTGGAGCGAGCGGCTCGTTTCGGAGACGATATTGGCGGTCATGCCATGTCGGGCCACATTATGGCCATGAGCGAATTGCTGGAGCGTGTTGAAACCGAGACCAATACCACGCTGCGTTTTTCCGTGCCTGAGGGGCTGGGAAAGTTCCTGTTTACCAAAGGTTATATCGGTATTGATGGTATTAGTCTGACATTGGGAGCCGTTACCCCAGCATGTTTTTCAGTACACCTTATTCCGGAAACCCTGGCGAGGACTAACCTGGGCACGGTTCAACCCGGATACAGGGCTAATATTGAAGTTGATCCACAGACACAGGCCATTGTAGAAACAGTGGAGAGGGTAATGTCCAGCCGCTGAATTGACCGGTACCACAGCTGCAGCTGTGGTTTTATTATCTGGTTATGCCAACATACAAATGCTACCAAACAACAATTAGCCGGAGTTCCAGCTCACCGTCGGTGTCAAACTCAGTACTCATTTCGGCCAAAGTATCACCAAAGTAACGTTAAAAGAGGTAAATTAAAGTCAGTTCACACAATTACGCCACATTTCATGGCTCTGGCAGTAGGCAACACGTACTTTTTCTAACATACTGAACGGCCAATAAATTTCGACACTCCAAGGAAACAGGATGACTAACCGACTGTGGATAATACCGGCCCTGATTTGCTCTGCCAGCGCCATGGCCGCCACTGATACTATTTATGTTCAGGCTTCCCGAGGAAGCTTTAACGATGCGGCGATTCATAAATTATTCAGCCAATCTCCGCACCTGCAGTCAGAGCTCGAATTTTCCGGTACTCCCACTAATGCATTCCAGCGGGCAGATGAGCAAAATGCGCTGGCATTTGTTGCCGTGGCAAATTCAACCATTGATGGAAAACTGGTGCAGGCAACCGTGGATGCAATGGAGCAGTACCAGGTGACTGAGCTGAAAGGATTCATCACGACACCGATTGAAATGTGTGTGTTGATGAACAGCAAAGATGTGGCAAGTGAACAGCCCATCACTCTGCTTGCTTCTCATCCGGCCGCGCTGAAACAGATTAATGGCTGGAAAGCAACCGTGCAGGCCAAAGAGCTGGAAGTACCGGAAGGAACTGCTGCCGCAGCGAAAAAAGTGTCAGAGCAGGAACTGCCGGCCGGAACCGCTGCCGTCGGAGCCTGTGTGCTGGATAGCGCTTATCCGGATCTGAGCATTGTGGCTCGGGGAGTGCAGGATAATAAAAATAACCGTACGTCATTTATTCTGGCTGATGTTGCCAAACGGGATGCGCCTATAGACGAAGAGCAAGCCCGGGTTGTGCTGCAGCAGGTCATTGATGAAGGTATCAAGCTTTACGGCGAGAACCTGCAGTAGTCATGCCCAGCCCCCTTATTCATAAAGGGGGCCTCTTGGTTATACCTACCTTCAGTTGTTACCGAAATATACCAGCATCAGAAATATTGCTCATCATCAGCATCAACGCTGATCTCAACATTATCGGTCAGCTCATTTCTTAACACATGAATATGCATGGCGTTACAGCAGGCCTGACAATCTTCGTAATAGTCCTGATCCCCGGCAGTGGCATCAACCTCAATACGGGTATGATGGCCGCAATGAGGGCAGACAACATTAGTCTCAAAATACTCACGCATGTGGTCCTCCTGATCATCAGGCATCGGGCAGACTCTGGCATGAACGGCCTCCGTCAAGCGCAATGATCTGACCGGTCAGATAGGCCGGTCCTTCCAATAAAAAGGCAACGGTGTCGGCGATTTCACCAGGGGTTCCCAGCCGGCCCATGGGGACAGACGCCAGCACCCGCTGTTTCTGGACATCATTCAGTTCATGCTCAGGCCAGAGAATGGGGCCGGGTGCGATACCATTGACCCGTACCAGAGGAGCCAGCTCTGCGGCCAAAGCCCGGGTCAAGGTCATCAGGGCATTTTTGGCCATGCTGTAGGGCAGGTGATCTCGTAACCCGTTGGCAGCGTGGATATCCACCATATTCACTATGTTGCCTTTCTCCTGTTGCAGTGAAGGCAGCAGTGCCTGACTCAATAGCAAGGGAGCCACCGCGTTGGTCGCCGAGAGCTCCAGCCATTGGGTTGGGGTAATCTCTCCGAAGCGGGTGGGGTAAAAAGCGGATGCGTTATTAATCAGAGCACTGATACGACCAAAGCAGCCTAATGCTCGATCGGCCATAGCATTGATGGCATCGAGCTGGGTGAGATCCTGCTGCAGCAATTGAACACTGTTGGGGCGGACCGTGTTCAGCTCATTGGCAAGCATACCTGCCTGTGCTTCACTGTTGTGATAATGCAGCACAAGGTTGAATCCCCTCGCGTGCAGGCAGCGGCTGATTTCGGCACCAATCCGTCGTGCAGCACCGGTTAACAAGACCACGGGAGGCATTATGGCTTCTCCTGATAGGCAATAATGTTGAATAAACTGGTTTTGGCCTGCTTTATATAGGCCTCACCAAACAGGTTCACGTGGTTCAGCAGGTGATAGAGATTATAAATATCCCGTCGTTCCCGATAGCCTTCACCCCGGGGCCAGACCGCATCGTAACCCTGATAAAAAGAGCTGGGAAACTGGCCGAAAAGTTCGGTCATGGCAATATCGGTTTCCCGGTCGCCGAAGTAACTGGCAGGGTCAAACAGAACGCCCTGTTGATCATCAAACCCAAGATTGCCACGCCACAAATCGCCGTGCAACAAACTTGCCCTGGGCTGATGACCGGCCAGCCGGTTTTTGATTGCCCCGGTGATCTCTTCAATATCACCAAAGTGAATGCCTTTTTCATTCAGCAACTGCAATTGCCAGCCAATGCGCTGCTCGGCAAAAAAGGTCGCCCATTTTTTATGCCAGATATTGGGTTGTACTGTGGTACCGATAAAGTTGTCTTCGTCCCAGCCATACATGGGCTGTGCCGAACCCATGTGCAGGTGAGCCAGCTGCCGGCCCAGCATATGCCAGTCCTGATCTCCGGCGTGGCCAAGCGGTATATATTCCAGTACCAGAAAGCTGCTGCTGACCGTGGTGCCACAACACACGGGGCGGGGAACCTTGAGTGTCTGAGTATTAAGCAAATGCTCGAGGGCGGTCCATTCCGCACGGAACATATCCACACCGGCACGGTCATTTAATTTAACGAAGAACGTATGCCGGCCATCGCTGATACGAAATGCCTGGTTGATTTCACCACCACTGATCTGTGAACGCTCGGTGATATTGAAGTCGGTGTGCATTGCCTCACCGATCTGACTGGCTATCGCTGGCCACATACACTTTCACTCCACTGACTCATGTTTTGCCACCAGTATAGGCTAAAAGCAGTTGCCGTCAGTGACTTAACCAACGAGGAATCTGCATGATTGAACGTATCAAGCAATGGCTGAACCACTCACCCGCAGAGGATCCTGTCGCGATGCAGGAAGAAGTGGCGATAGCAGCCCTGTTGAGTGAAGTGATGCTCGCTGATGGTGTCGCCACCGGCGATGAGCAAGGGTGTCTGGAGTCGTTATTATGTCGCATTTCCGGCCGGCCCCCGGATGAGGTTCATCAGTGGTTGCAGCAGGGCAGGGCATATCAGGATGAGGCCATCTCCTTATACGAATTTACCCGCCACCTGAAAGCGCTGCCCATAGTGCGTCGTGAGTCAATATTACAGGCCCTGTGGCAAATGGCGCTCGCCGATGGTGAGCTGGATCCTCAGGAGGAAGGCATCATACGCCAGGTCGCCGAGCTGCTTTATATTCCCCACAATCGCTTTATTCAGCTCAAACTGGCCGTTGAAAACCCGTCCGGATAACCGTCCCGTCATGGCGATGTCAGATGAATTCTGATACTCTTTTGCTCCCGACCTGTGCCGCCGGATAACACCCATTGCGTGCCAGGCTGGCCGGGTAACGCCAGATGGTCGGGAATATCATGAATCATTATTCTTTTCATCACATACATGTGCGCTTTGGTAGGGTGCACCACTGTTAAGGACATTTCATGCCGACAATTACTCTTCCTGATGGCAGTCAACGCCATTTCGACAACCCCGTCACCATTATGGATGTTGCCCAGGACATTGGTCCGGGTCTGGCCAAGGCCTGCATCGCCGGTCGCATTGACGGTGAGCTGGCGGATGCCTGTGAGCTGATCAGCAACGATGCCAGCCTTTCGATCATTACCGCCAGGGATCAGGATGGTCTGGAGATCATCCGTCACTCCTGTGCTCACCTGCTGGGACACGCCATCAAGCAGCTGTGGCCCGACACCCGTATGGCCATTGGCCCGGTGATCGAAAACGGCTTTTATTATGATGTTGACCTCGAGCATACGCTGACCGAAGAAGACATTCAGAAGCTTGAAGCCCGTATGCTGGAGCTGGCCAAAACCGAATACGCGGTGATCAAGAAAAAGGTCAGCTGGCAGGAAGCGCGGGATACTTTTGCCCGTCGGCATGAGTCATACAAAATCGAGATCCTCGATCAAAACGTGAGCCAGAACGATAAGCCCGGTCTGTATCACCACGAAGAATATGTCGACATGTGTCGTGGCCCGCACGTGCCCAACATGCGCTTCTGTCAGCATTTCAAACTGCAGAAGGTATCCGGAGCATACTGGCGTGGTGATTCCAAAAACAAGATGCTGCAACGCATTTATGGTACCGCCTGGGCTGACAAAAAAGCGCTCAAGTCTTATCTGGTGCAGCTCGAAGAAGCCGCCAAGCGTGATCACCGCAAAATAGGCAAACAGCTCGACCTGTATCATATGCAGGAAGAAGCTCCGGGCATGGTGTTCTGGCACAATGATGGCTGGACCATCTTCCGTGAGCTGGAAGGCTTTGTGCGTGACAAACTTCGCGAATACAAATATGAAGAGGTGAAAGGTCCCTTCATGATGGACCGGGTATTGTGGGAGAAGTCCGGTCACTGGGACAAGTATGCCGAAAACATGTTCACCACCCACTCCGAAAGCCGGGACTACGCCATCAAGCCGATGAACTGTCCGGGCCATGTACAGATCTTCAATCAGGGCCTCAAGTCCTACCGGGATTTGCCGCTGCGGATGGCTGAGTTTGGTTGCTGTCATCGTAACGAGCCCAGCGGTGCGTTGCATGGTCTGATGCGGGTGCGTGGCTTTACCCAGGATGATGCCCACATCTTCTGTACCGAAGACCAAATTCAGAGTGAAGTGTCTGCCTGCATCAAGATGGTGTATGACACTTATGAAACCTTTGGTTTCACCAACATTGCGGTCAAGCTGTCCACCCGTCCGGAGCAGCGCATCGGCAGTGATGAAATCTGGGACAAGGCCGAGCTGGCCCTGGAAGAAGCGCTCAAGGCCTATGGCATTGAATATGAGCTGCAGCCGGGCGAGGGGGCGTTTTATGGCCCGAAAATCGAATTTACTCTGCATGACTGCCTGAATCGTGCCTGGCAATGTGGTACGGTACAACTTGATTTTGCTCTGCCGGGCCGTTTGGGTGCCAGCTATGTCGGTGAAGATAACGAGCGCCACGTGCCGGTGATGATCCA
Organism: Oceanimonas baumannii; assembly: GCF_002245495.1. GTDB lineage: Bacteria > Pseudomonadota > Gammaproteobacteria > Enterobacterales > Aeromonadaceae > Oceanimonas > Oceanimonas baumannii. The sequence goes on along the minus strand of NZ_NQJF01000008.1, from coordinate 26,531 downwards.
CCGTGCCATCCTGGGCTCTCTCGAGCGCTTCATCGGTATTCTGATCGAGGAATACGCCGGTTTGTTCCCGACCTGGCTGGCTCCGACTCAGGCTGTGGTACTGAATATTACCGATAACCAGGCCGATTATGCCAAAAATCTGGTTGAGTCCCTGAATAATATTGGAATTCGGGCCAAGGCAGACTTGAGAAATGAGAAAATTGGCTTTAAAATCCGGGAGCATACTCTTAAGCGGGTACCTTTCATGCTGGTCTGCGGCGACAAAGAAGTCGAAGCCGGCAAGGTAGCGGTTCGTACCCGAAAAGGCCAGGATCTGGGAACCTTTGATGTTGAGGCACTGATTGCCCTCATCAAGGAAGAGGTTCAGACCCGCGGAAAGAAAACAGTGGAGGATAGGTTATAAAAGGCGCCAAAAAAGGGGGCAAGCCCGCTCCCCGTAATCGACTGAATGAAGAAATCCGACTGAAAGAAGTTCGTCTGGTCGGCCTGGAAGGTGAAGCATTGGGGGTCGTGTCCATCAATGAGGCACTGAGCGCTGCCAGCGAGGCGGGCGTCGATCTGGTAGAAATCAGTCCCAATGCCGAGCCTCCCGTTTGCCGTATCATGGATTACGGCAAGTTCCTTTACGAAAAAAGTAAAGCGACAAAGGAACAGAAGAAAAAGCAGAAACAAATCCAGGTCAAGGAAATTAAATTCCGGCCCGGTACTGATGAAGGCGACTATCAGGTAAAGCTACGCAACCTGATTCGCTTTTTGGAAGAAGGCAACAAAGCCAAAGTCACGCTGCGGTTCCGTGGTCGTGAAATGGCGCACCAGGAGCTGGGTTTTGACCTGCTTAACCGCATCAAAACCGAACTCGAAGAGCTTGCTGTGGTTGAGTCCTTTCCCAAGCTGGAAGGCCGCCAGGCAGTGATGGTGCTTGCCCCTAAAAAGAAACAGTAAGGTTTTGCAAGTAGCCGGGCATTGCGTCCGGCTCGCCTTGTCTGTTTGATGTTATTAACAATGCGGAGTATTTCATGCCTAAGATGAAATCCAACAAAGGCGCTGCCAAGCGCTTTAAAAAGACCGGCTCTGGTGGCTTCAAGCGCAAGCAGTCCCACCTGCGTCACATCCTCACCAAGAAAAGCACCAAGCGTAAGCGTCAGCTGCGCGGTAAGTGTCTGGTAGCGGCGTCTGACGTTGCCCAGATCAAATCCATGCTGCCCACCGCTTAAGAGGAGAGTGAACAATGCCAAGAGTTAAACGTGGTGTAACTGCACGCGCTCGTCACAAGAAAATTCTGAAACAGGCCAAAGGTTATTACGGTGCCCGTTCACGCGTTTATCGCGTAGCGGTACAGGCTGTAACCAAAGCCGGTCAGTATGCCTATCGTGACCGTCGTCAGAAGAAGCGTCAGTTCCGTCAGCTGTGGATTGCCCGTATCAACGCGGCTTCCCGTCAGAACGGTCTGTCTTACAGCCGCTTCATCAATGGTCTGAAAAAGGCCTCTGTTGAAATCGATCGCAAGATCCTGGCTGATATTGCCGTACACGACAAAACCACCTTCACTGCTTTGGTTGCCAAAGCAAAAGAAGCCCTGGCTTAAGTCGGTTTACGACAGTTTTCAAAGGAGGCTCCGGCCTCCTTTTTTATTGCCCTTACACCGGCTGCAGGCTGGAAGCAAACGGGCATTTCCTTTATTATCAAGACCTTTCTAATTATCAAGCGTCCGTGTATACGGGCAAATCAACGAGGAATACATGGATCAGCTGGAAGACGTGATCGTCAAGGCGCAGGCGGAGATCCAGGCTGCCGCCACTGCCGCCGAACTGGATGAAATCCGGGTTCGCTACATGGGCAAGAAGGGCACCTTCACCGAGCAGTCAAAGGCACTCGGCAAGCTGTCTCCGGAAGAACGCCCTGCTGCGGGTCAGGCCATCAACCAGGCCAAACAGGCCGTCAATGATGCCCTTAACGCCAAGCGTGAAGCACTGCAACTGGCCGAACTCAATGCCAAACTGGCGAGTGAAACCCTGGACATTACCCTGCCAGGTCGCCGCCAGGTCAGTGGTGGTCTGCACCCGGTCAGCCGCACCATCAAGCGTATCGAGTCCTTTTTCGGTGAGCTGGGCTTTCAGGTGGCCGAAGGTCCGGAAATCGAAGACGATTTCCACAACTTTGACGCTCTTAACATTCCGGCCCATCACCCGGCCCGGGCTGATCACGATACTTTCTATTTCAACCCCAAGCTGATGCTGCGCACCCAGACCTCCGGGGTGCAGATCCGTACTATGGAACATCAAAAGCCGCCCATTCGCATCATCTCGCCGGGCCGGGTGTATCGTAACGACTACGATCAGACCCACACGCCCATGTTCCATCAAGTGGAAGGCCTGCTGGTGGATGAAAACGTCAGTTTTACCCAGCTCAAGGGTGTGCTGCACGACTTTCTGCATAATTTCTTTGAAGAAGATCTGCAGATCCGTTTCCGCCCCTCTTATTTTCCGTTCACCGAGCCCAGTGCCGAAGTGGATGTGATGGGCAAAAACGGAAAATGGCTGGAAGTGCTGGGCTGCGGCATGGTGCATCCCAACGTACTGCGCTCCGTAGGCATTGACCCCGAGCGTTACAGTGGTTTTGCCTTTGGTATGGGGGTAGAACGCCTGACCATGCTGCGCTATGGCGTGAATGATCTGCGGGCCTTCTTCGAAAATGATCTGCGTTTTCTCAAGCAATTCCGGTAAGCGGCAGGAGCAATAATGAAGTTTTCAAAATCATGGCTGGATGAATGGATCCACACCGGTCTTAATGCCGAGGCCCTTGCCGAACAAATTACCATGGCTGGGCTGGAAGTAGACGGCATTGAGCCTGTTGCCGGCGACTTTTCTCAGGTCGTTGTGGGCGAAGTGGTGGAGTGTGGCCAGCACCCGGATGCTGACAAGCTGCGGGTGACCAAAATCAACGTAGGTGGCGATGAGCTGCTCGATATCGTCTGTGGTGCGCCCAACTGTCGCCAGGGCTTAAAAGTTGCAGTGGCAGTGGTCGGGGCTGTGCTGCCCGGCGATTTTAAAATCAAGAAAGCCAAGCTGCGTGGCCAACCGTCACACGGCATGCTGTGCTCTTACAGCGAGCTGGGCATCGACGTGGAATCGGATGGCATCATCGAGCTGCCTGCCGATGCTCCTGTGGGTACAGACGTCCGTGAATACCTGTCCCTGAACGATGTCATCATTGAAGTGGATCTGACCCCGAACCGTGCCGACTGCCTGAGCCTGGCCGGTCTGGCCCGGGAAGTGGGTGTGCTTAACAGCAAAGATGTATCCTGGCCCGAAATAACTCCGGTTGCCGCCACCATCAATGACCGTTTCGATATTCAGCTGCATGCCCCCGATGCCTGTCCCCGCTATCTGGGCCGGGTGGTCAGGAACATCAACGTCAAGGCAGAAACGCCGCTGTGGATGCAGGAAAAACTGCGTCGCAGCGGTATCCGCAGCATTGATCCGGTAGTGGATATTACCAACTTTGTTCTGCTGGAATGGGGTCAGCCCATGCACGCCTTTGATCTGAATACGCTGAACGGCGGCATCCAGGTCCGGATGGCGGAGCAGGGTGAACAGCTGACCCTGCTGGACGGCAATGAAGTAACCCTGAATGCCGACACCCTGGTGATCGCCGACAGCGAGCGTCCCGTAGCCATGGCCGGCATCTTCGGCGGTGAAGCCACCGGTGTGAACGAGGAAACCCGTGATGTGCTGCTGGAATGTGCCTTCTTCAGCCCGCTGGCGATCACCGGGCGCGCGCGCAGCTACGGCCTGCACACCGATTCTTCCCATCGTTTCGAGCGCGGCGTTGACTATCAGCTGCAGCACAAGGTAATGGAGCGGGCCACCGCACTGTTGCTGGACATCTGTGGCGGCGATGCCGGTCCGGTCATTGAAGCCGTGGCGGAAGACAAATTGCCTGACGCCGCCACCGTGGTGTTGCGTCACGACAAACTGAACCGGCTGATCGGGGTTAATATTGAGGCTGGCAAGGTAACCGAGATGCTGAGCCGCCTGGGACTGGACGTGACCAGCACTGCCGACGGATGGAGTGTGGTGGTGCCGAGCTACCGTTTCGACATCGCCATTGAAGAAGATCTGGTGGAAGAAGTTGCCCGTATTTACGGCTACAACAATATTCCCGATGTGGCGCCTAAGGCTGCTCTGACCATGTCTTCCTACCGCGAGGCGCACTTACCGCCGAGCCGGCTGAAGGACGCGCTGGTGGATCTGGGTTACCAGGAAGCCATTACTTACAGCTTTGTGGATCCGACGCAGCAGCAGCTGATGTTCCCTGACGCCGAACAGATGGTGCTGCCTAACCCTATCGCTGCCGATATGTCTGCCATGCGGGTATCTCTGTGGCCGGGTCTTGTTCAGGCTGCTGTTTATAACCAGAACCGTCAGCAGACCCGCCTGCGTTTATTTGAGCAGGGGCTGACCTTTGTACCGGATAACACAGCCGAAAACGGCGTCCGTCAGACCCCGGTACTGGCCGGCCTGGTATTGGGTCCGGTGGTGGACGAGCACTGGAGCATGAACAGCCAGAATGCCGACTTCTTCGATCTGAAAGGTGATGTGGAAGCACTGCTGAGCTTGTCTGCCGATGAGCTGGCGTTTAGCGTGGAGCGGGCCCAGTTGCCGGTTCTTCACCCGGGTCAGTCGGCACGCCTGCAGCGTAACGGTGAGGCCGTGGGTCACTTTGGTGCACTGCATCCGAATCTGCTGAAAAAGCTGGGTCTCAAGTCACAGGCATACCTGTTTGAAATTGAGCTGTCCGCCCTGACTGAGCGACGGGTGCCTGATGTGGCCGGAGTGTCCCGTTTCCCGGCTAACCGCCGTGATTTGGCTCTGGTTGTCGATCAGAACCTGGCTGCCGCCGATATCCTTGATTTGGTTAGAAAAGTTGGCGGAAATCAGCTGGTTGGATTAAACTTGTTTGACGTATACCAAGGACAGGGCATTGCCGACGGCAAGAAAAGTCTGGCTCTCAGCCTGGTATTGCAGGACACCCAACGGACGTTGGAAGAAAAGGAAATCGCCGACACCGTGGCCCGTATTGTAACGGCGGTTTCCGACGAGTTTAATGCTTCCTTGAGGGATTGAGCTTATGGCGTTAACCAAGGCCGATATAGCAGAACACTTGTTTACCCAGCTTGGCATCAGCAAACGGGATGCCAAGGAGATGGTGGAAGCGTTTTTTGAAGAGATCCGCGCTTCTCTTGAGGAGGGGGAACAGGTCAAGATTTCCGGTTTCGGTAATTTTGAACTGCGTAACAAGGGGGAGCGCCCGGGGCGCAACCCCAAAACCGGGGAAGATATTCCGATCTCGGCCAGGCGGGTTGTTACCTTCCGCCCGGGGCAAAAGCTCAAGGCCCGGGTTGAAAATGCGATGACACCCGAACAGGAATAACGCTGAAAAGCCAGGCATAGCCTGGCTTTTTGTTATGCCTAGACTAAGGCATTATTGGCCCATAAGGCCGCTGGCTGTTAGCCTATGGACAAGATGGAATTAGCAGAGGCATGCATAGCGTGCAGAAAGGAAACATCGTAATACTTACCGGCGCAGGTATTTCTGCCGAGTCGGGCATTCGCACCTTCCGGGCCGCCGATGGCTTGTGGGATGAGCACCACATTGAAGACGTGGCCACACCGGAAGGATACAAGCGCGATCCTGAACTGGTGCAACGTTTTTATAGTGAACGCCGTGAACTGCTTCAACTGGTTGCTCCCAATGCTGCCCATATTGCGCTGGCCCGCCTCGAGGCCGAATGGCCTGAGCAAGTCACCATAGTGACGCAGAATATTGATGATCTGCACGAACGGGCTGGCAGCAAGAATGTGTTGCACATGCACGGTGAACTGCTCAAAGCCCGCTGCCCTCACAGTAATCAGACCATCACCTGGACAGGGCCGTTGCATACTACTGACTTGTGTCATTGCTGTCAGTTTCCCGAGCCGCTGCGCCCCCATGTGGTGTGGTTTGGTGAAATGCCGCTGTTGCTTGATCGTATCTACCAGGCATTGAGTGAGGCCAGTATCTTCGTGGCCATCGGTACGTCGGGCAATGTCTATCCGGCTGCCGGGTTCGTGCACGAAGCGGCGATGCACAATGCCCATACCCTGGAAATTAACCTGGAGCCGAGCGAAGTGCAGAGTCACTTTGATGAGCATCGTTATGGTCCGGCTACGCAAATGGTGACCGGCTGGGTGGATGAGCTACTGCAGAGCCGGCAGCAGAAAGCAGCGTATCGCTACCGCTGATAATCAAAGGGCCCGCTTATGCGGGCCCTGCTGTATTACTGTGTACGCAGTTTTATCCAGTAACCTTCATACACGGCGAGTACCTCGTCGCTCAGATCATGCTGAAAGTGCCCGTTTTCGACCTCGCTGGCTGCCGGAAACAGCACGGGATGCTCCGCAATGTCTTTGGGCAGCAAGGCCTTGGCCTGCTGGTTGGGCACCGCCAGGCCAAGCTCGGTGATGATCTGCGCAGCTACTTCCGGGCGCATCAGATAGTCCAGAAACCGGTGTGCTGCGTCCGGTGCCTTGGCATTGGCAGGAATGGCGGCACTGTCTACCCAGAAAATAGCCCCTTCCTGCGGGTAAACGTAATCCAGGTTCAGGCCATCCTGTTGCGTTTTATAGGCCTGATCGCTCCACAATAACCCGATATTGGTCTCGCCGGTGATATACGGCATCCGCGGGTTGTCAGAATTGTACAGCAACACATTGGGCTGCAATGTCTGTAATTTCTCATAGGCAGCGGCAATGTCTTCCGGCTTCTCACTGTTGGCATCCAGCCCCTGTGACAGTAGTGCCATCTGGAAATTTTCACGAATATCGTCGGTCAGCATCAGCTGGCCGGCAAAGTCGTTGCGCCATAAATCACCCCAGCCACGCACAATTGCCTCAGGCAGTTCATCCCGGTTAACGGCAATGGCGGTACTGCCAAAGGCATAAGGCATGCTGTAGGTATTGTCCTTGTCAAAATCCCGGTTCAGCAATGCCGGCTCCAGGGAGCTGAAGTGGGGCAGCTTGCTTTTATCCAGCGGTAGCAGCATGTCTTCCCGGGCCATTTTGCTGAGCATATAGCTGGATGGAAAAATCACATCGTAGCTTTCTTTGGCACCGCTGCTTTGCAGCAGCTTCAGCTTGGCATAAAGGGCTTCGTTAGAGTCGAAACTGGCATAATCCACGGCGATGCCGCTTTCTTTGGTAAATGCCTGCAGCACCGTTTCGGGCAGATATTCGGCCCAGGCATAGACAGACAGACGCTCTTCGGCGTGCGCCAGCAGGGGCAGGGCAGCGCCAAGTACGGCAGCCAGAGAACTCATTTTAATGTTCATCCGTGTTTTTTCCTTAACAACCATTGAGAGATCATTACCAGAACCAGAGAAACCGCCAGCATCAGGGTAGCCAGCGCATTCACTTCTGGAGAAATACCCACTTTCACCATGGAGTAAATACGTAACGGCAGCACTTCATATCCCGGACCGGTAACAAAGGAGCTGACAATCACATCATCCAGTGACAGGGTGAAACTCAGCAGCCAGCCGGCGGCAATGGCCGGCAATGCCAGCGGAAACAGAATGCGCCGGAAAATCACCCCTTCACCGGCCCCCAGATCCCGGGCTGCCTCAAGCATGCGCAGATCAAAGCCCTTAAGCCTTGAATAGACGGTGACCACCACAAACGGCAGGCAGAAAGTAATGTGGGCCAGCAGTAATGACCAGAAGCCCAGGGATACCCCAAGGATCACAAACAGCGCCAGCAATGAAATGGCCATCACGATATCCGGCGACATCATCACGACAAACAGCATACCCCCGACGAAGCGTTTGCCATGAAAGCGATAACGGTACAGCGCCACCGCAACCAGCGTGCCGATAAGCGTGGCCAGGGTGGCGGCCAGCAGGGCAATCAGTACCGAATGCCTGGCGGCTTCCATCAGCGCGGAGTTATTGGCCAGCCGTTCGTACCAGCCAAGACTGAAGCCGTCCCAGCGAATACCAAAGCGATTGCTGTTAAAGGAGTTCATCACCAGCACCACAATAGGAATATACAGCCAGGCAAACACCAGCAGCAGCCAGCTTGCTTTAAGCCATTTCATCATTCACCTTCCGCCGGTTAAGTAACTTGCCGGTGTGGTAATAGACCAGGATCAACAGCGCCATTATCAGCGTCAGCGAGACACTGGTGGCGGCACCAAAAGGCCAGTCCCGAATGGTAAGAAACTGCGACTTGATAATATTGCCGACCAGCAGGTTCTTTGCGCCTCCGAGCAGGTCCGAAATATAAAACATGCCCAGTGCCGGCAGAAATACCAGCAGGCAACCGGCCACTATGCCGGGCATGGTCAGCGGTAATACCACACGTAAAAAACGGGGCAGGGCACCGGCGCCCAGATCCCGTGCGGCTTCTAGCAGGCGACCATCAAGCTTTTCGATGGCGGCATACAGCGGCAGTATCATAAAGGGCAACAGAATATAGACCATGCCGATAACCACCGCAGTTTCGGTAAACATGATACGCAATGGCTGCTCAATAATACCCAGCGACAGCAGGCTTTGGTTCAGCAACCCCTTGGTACCCAGCACGGCCTTCAGTGCGTAGGTGCGGATCAGTGAGTTGGTCCAGAATGGCACTATGATCAGAAACAGCAAAATGGGCCGCCAGCGTGCCGGCATGCCGGCCACGATATAAGCAAAGGGGTAGCCCACCAGTAAACAGAGCAGGGTGGCGGTGCCGGCCATCACCAGTGAATGCCACAACACACTGAAATACATGGGATCAAACAGCCTGCTGTAATTTTCCATGGTGAACACAAGGCTGATCAGGCTGCCGTGATCCCGGGTAAGAAAGCTGGTCGTGATGATCATCAGGTTGGGCAAAAATACAAACAGCAGCAACCAGCCCACGATCAGGCCTACCGTCACATTACGGAAGCGATTAGTGCTGTTCATAAGGCAGTACCACCTCCCAGCTGTCTACCCAGCCAATTTCCACCGGTTGATCAACGGCATAATCAAAATCTGGATCATCTTCATCAAAGAATTCCGACACCAGCAGCTCTCGCCCGGAAGGCAGGATAACCCGGGACTCCAGGGTTGCGCCCTTATACTGGCGGTCGAGAATCCGGCCACTGACACCCTGCAGAGCAGCCTGACTGTCTGCTGCACCCATGCGCAAATCTTCCGGGCGCAGCAATACACACACCTTGTCACCGGCAGTAAATTGCTGCTGTGTATGTACCACGCAACGGCGGCCTTCAACGTTTGCCTGCCAGTGGCCGGGCTGTTCCGCCGGTGCGATCAGCTCACCGTCGAGAATGTTGATTTCACCGATAAAACGGGCCACGAACAGATTTGCCGGAGACTCATAAATATCCCGGGGACTGCCATCCTGCACAATACGCCCGCCCTGCATGACCAGAATGCGATCGGACATGGACAGGGCTTCTTCCTGATCATGGGTGACAAACACAAAGGTGATGCCCAGACGGCGCTGCAGTGCTTTCAGCTCTACCTGCATTTGTCGCCGCAGTTTGTAGTCGAGGGCACTGAGTGACTCATCCAGTAACAGCACACGAGGCCGGTTCACCACCGCCCGGGCAATGGCAATACGTTGCTGCTGACCGCCGGAAAGCTGGTGCGGATAGCGGCCGGCCAGTGGCTCCAGCTGCACCATTTGCAGCGCTTCCTGTACGCGCTGTATTATGTCGGCGTCCGGTACTTTTTGCATGCGCAAGCCAAAGGCCACATTTTCAAAGATGGTCATATGGGGAAACAGCGCATAGCTTTGAAATACGGTGTTGACATGGCGTTGTTCGGCCGGCACCCGGGTAATATCTTCACCGCCAAGCGTAATGATGCCGGCATCGGGATTTTCCAGGCCGGCCAGCAGCCGTAATACCGTGGTTTTGCCACAACCGGAAGGACCCAGCAGGGTCAGAAACTCACCGTCATAAATGGACAAATCCAGCTGTTCAATAATGGTTTTGTCACCAAAGGATTTGCTGATCCCGGCAAGGGTAACAATGGGAGTCTTGTGTTCGGCCATTTGCCTGAATGCACCTCGATAGGAACGCACGCGTTCGGTATGCTGAAAGAATCGCGCATTCTAGGTCCCGCCCCAAATGAAGCAAAGCAAATAAAAATTGCCGCAACAAACGGATTTGTTGTTCGTTAATGTCCGCTTTCACTTTGAAATTTCAATGCGTTGCCATAGGGTTACGGCAACTGGCCGATACCGCTATAATGACGCCATTCCCTGAATCAGAAACCGAATCAATGAACACACCCGATTTTACCCGTCTGCAGCAGTCTCTCGAACGTGGGTTTGCACTTGATCCCAAGGCTGTGCTGCAAGAAGGCTGGCAACGGATTTATGGTGCCAAGCTGACCATGGTACTGGCGGCCATTGGCGTGGCAGGCTGCTGGCTGGTACTGAACCAGTTGCTGCTTCCCTTGTCCGGCAGCGACGAGGAGCCGTGGAGCGGCAGCCTGCTGGGTCTGATTATTTCCATGGTTGTTGCTCCCATGAGTGGCGGTCTGGACATGATGGGCATTCACCGCTCGGTCGACCGTGCTATTCGTCCCAGCCAGATTTTTGATTACTTTCGTTATATCCTCCCTCTGGCGGTGGCCAGTCTGCTAATGGGCTTTATGACCAGTCTGTTTTTGCCGCTGGGGGCGTCGCTGGGCTTACCGGCGGCAGTGGCCATGTTGCCCACCCTGGTACTGAGCATGGCCTTAATGTTTGTATTTCCGTTGATCCTTGAAAAAGGGATGAGCCCGGTACAGGCCATTCTGGTGTCATTGAGACTGTTTGCCCGTCAGTGGCTGAATCTGATTGTAATTCACCTGCTGCTGGTGGTGCTGTTTATGGCCGCCATTCTCAGTTTTGGCATCGGTCTTATCTGGGTGGCACCGCTTTACATGACGGTAAAAGGCATTATTTACCGGGAAGCCTGTGGCGTGGGCGGGCATCACAAAGACGAACACAGCGCCAGCCGTTCTCCTTCACCTTCAGCAAATCATTTTGAGGCCTGATGAAATATTCTCTGATTGCAGGGGCGCTGTCCCTGCTGGCGGTGTCGGCGCAGGCCGATACCCTGTCGCTGGGCTATAGCGGATTCTATAAACACCTGGACACGGTAGACGATGCCGGTACCGAGCAGGCAACCCTTGGCTTTTATCTCAGCCGCAGTGATGGTAACGGTCTGTGCACCCTTCATTCGGGCATCATTGAAATGGAAGGGCAGCAAAAGGGAGAAGTAGAGGTGTTGCCTCATGGCGAGTTTATCCTGCCCTATGATAAACAGCTGGATTCTGACAAGGCAGTGGTGAAGCTTGAGGTGGACAACCCGGTACAGTGTGACATTTCCATTCAGATCCAGGCTGTTTTACCTGCCGGTGCGACCGATGCGGCTCAGTTAAGCAGTATTCGTGACGAAATGAAAACCCTGCTGGAAGAAATGGCTGGCTGGCCGGGCCGTTACTTTGTGCCGGAGGTAAAAGGTGTGCAACTGCAGCCGCTGCAACAGGGGGAGAGCATTGAAGGCCTGCCTAAACTGGCACTGGATGATGCCGCACTGACCGGCAACAGACAGTGGCAGCTGCCTGCTGTCCGGGTAACGCCCTGGTTATAAATAAAAAGGCGCATCGCGCCTTTTTATTATTTCACTTCAACTATCTGCAGGCGTTCGCCCGGCTCCGGAGCCTCGTCGTCATCCTGCTGAAAGCGGGGGGCGACGTCGGGCTTGTCAAAACCGATATCCCCACCATCGATAACACCGGACTCACGGTTAATACTCTTGAAGTCAAACTGCTGATGATCCATCAAATGCGACGGCACCAGGTTCTGTACCGAACGGAACATGCTTTCAATGCGGCCGGGGAAACGCTTGTCCCAGTCTTGCAGCATGGCTTTGATGGCCTGGCGCTGCAGGTTTTCCTGAGAGCCGCAGAGATTACAGGGAATAATAGGAAACTCCCGGGCTTCGGCAAATTGCACCAGATCTTTTTCCTTGGCATAAGCCAGCGGGCGGATCACCACGTGTTTGCCATCATCGCTGACCAGCTTGGGCGGCATGGATTTCATGGTACCGCCGTAAAACATGTTCAGCAGCAGGGTCTCGAGAATGTCATCTCTGTGGTGACCAAGGGCAATTTTGGTAGCTCCCAGCTCGGTGGCGGTGCGGTACAAAATGCCACGGCGCAGCCGCGAGCATAACGAGCAGGTAGTTTTACCTTCAGGAATTTTGTCTTTAACGATGGAATAGGTATCTTCTTCAACAATTTTGTACTCCACACCCAGATTGTCCAGATAAGCGGGAAGTACGTGTTCGGGAAAACCGGGCTGTTTCTGATCCAGGTTTACCGCCACAATGTCAAAACGAATGGGGGCGTGGGCTTGCAGATTGCGTAATATATCGAGCAGGGCATAGCTGTCTTTTCCGCCCGAGAGGCACACCATGACCCTGTCACCGTCTTCAATCATATTGAAATCGGCGATGGCTTCGCCCACGTTGCGGCGCAGCCGTTTTTGCAGCTTGTTGAAGTTATAGACTTGTTTGGCGGTTTGAACAGACATAATGCCCCCGGCGAAAAAAACAGGGGCCATTATAGTGACTGCGGCCCTGAGGGCAAGAAAGGAAACGGATCAGTCGGCGTCGGGGCGCAGCACCAGTACATCACAGCTGAGCTTGTCGATCACATGCTCGGCGGTATTGCCCAATAAGGCTGCTGACAGGCCGGTGCGGCCCACTGAACCAAGGATCACCAGGCTGGCATCAATACTGTCGGCGCAGCCCGGGATCACCTCTTCCGCCAAGCCTTCCAGCAGATGCAGGCTTTCGGACTCCAGACTGAAGCGCACGGCATATTCATAAAGTGCCCGCTCGTGATGTTTTTTGACTGCCGCATTATAGGCATGGGGATCAAAATCGGGCAGCTCCAGTGCCATGTTTACCGGAGTAATGGGGTAGGCGTTAACCAGGTGCAGGGTCGCTGAGAGCAGCCGTGCGACTTCGGCACTTTCACTGATCACTTTTTCGTTCAGTGTTTCCTGAGCGTCATCGTCACTGCAGCAATTGACGGCGGCCAGAACCGTTCCGCCCATTGGCCAGTCCCGCTCTTTTACCAGCAAAACGGGGCAGGGGCATTTACGCAACAAGTGCCAGTCGGTGGGAGTGAAAATAAATGACTGGATCATGGCGTGTTTATGGGTGCTTTTCACCACCAGATCATGATGATGTTCCTGGACCTGCTGGATGATGGCTTCAAAGGGACGGCTGTGCCACACCACCTTCAGATGAAACTCAACTTTGCTGTCGGCATAAGGCACGAGCAAACTCTTCAGCCACTCTTCACGCCCCTGCAGCACTCCTTCGCGCATTTCGTCACGCTCACTGCTGGAGAGCATGGACGTCATTTCATAAGAAAAGTCATAAATGGCAAGAAACAGGGTAATGGTGGCATTTTCCTGCAGAGATGCCACAGAAACAGCCCGGTGCAAGGCCGGCTGTGCTTCGGCTACCGGGTCGACCACCACCAGAATATGTTGGTACTTGATCATAACACCTCCTTGTGGCGTCAGTTATTCAGCCTCGGGCGCACCGGCCAGACGAGCCAGCTCGCTTTGATCCAAAATACGAATGTATTTTCCGTCCACGGTAATTAAATCATTTTTCTGAAAACGACCGAGCAGGCGGCTAACGGTTTCTACGGTTAATCCCAGGTAGTTACCGATATCGCCCCGGGTCATGCTTAAACGAAACTCTCTGGCAGAAAAGCCTCGCTTGGCAAAACGGCTGGAAAGCCCGTGAAGAAATGCAGCCAGCCGCTCTTCCGCCGTTTTTTTGGAAAGCAGCAGAATCATTTGCTGATCACCGTTAATTTCATTGCTCATCAAACGCATGATCTGCTGGCGAAGTCGTGGCATTTTTCCTGACAACTCATCCAGCACTTCATAGGGAATTTCGCATACCATGGCCGTTTCCAGCGCCTGGGCAAAAGAAGGGTGAGCACCTGTGTTAATGGCATCAAAGCCCACCAGATCGCCAGCAAGATGGAAGGCGGTGATCTGCTCATCACCCTGCTCGGTAATGGTGTAAGACTTGACGGTGCCGGCACGAATGGCATAGAGGGATCTCAGTGTCTCACCCGCCTTGAATAACTCCTGGCCTTTTTGAATGGGCTTTTTACGCTCAATGATATTATCCAGCTCATCAAGCTCGTCGGAATTCAGGCCCAGGGGAATACACAGCTGACTGATACTGCAGTCCTGACAGTGAATGGCGCGCCCCGTGGTTTGTTTACCGGCTTTGATTATATTTCCCATGTGCTCCGTCGCCTGTTTGCTATTCTGCGTCAATCATAGCACCAAAAAAAAGCGGTTAATAGTTTAGCGCAGCAGCATCATTGCCTGATATAGAGTAAATATTCCGTATAAAATCAAGATGATGCCGGAAAATTGACGGAACTGCGGGTGATTCAGCCAGTGCCTGAGTGAGCCGGCCAGTCCGCCCAGTGCCAATAGGGTGGGTAAGGTGCCCAGCCCGAACAATGCCATGACCGTGGCTCCCTGTACGGCACCGCCCGATACGGCACTCCAGGTGAGTGCCGAATACACCAGGCCACAGGGCAGCCAGCCCCAGATCATGCCAAAAGGCAGGGCTGCCAGCGGGCTGCGAAAGGGAACAAAGCGACCGGCCAAAGGCTTGAGATACCGCCACAGGCCGCCACCCAGTCGCTCCAGTGCCAGCAGGCCACTCCACCAGCGGGCCAGATACAGCCCCAGCAAGATCATCATGATACCCGCCAGCAAGCGCAGCCAGAGCAGGCCCTGTTTGCCCATGCTGATATCGGCCAGCCCGGCAAAGACACCGCCTACCAGAGCACCGGCCACGGCATAGCTGACGATACGGCCGGTGTTATAACTGAGCAGATAAAGCCATTGCCAGCGACGCTGAGATGGCGGAATGGCCATCGAGAAAGCAGCCGCGACCCCGCCACACATGGCAATGCAGTGCCCGGCACCGAGCAGACCAATCAGCACGGCGGCAAAAGGGTCAAGCTGACTGGTCATCATGACCTTTCCTGCTCTGGGCCTGGTGATGAGCGTCCTGGTCATCATCAAACAGAATGTTATTGCCGTGGCGGTCAAGGTCTTCAAACTGATTGCTTTTTACCGACCAGAAGAACACGGCAATGGCCACTACCAGCAAAATCAGGGCAATGGGCAGGATCAGATACCAGATAGTGTCACCATTCATAAGCGCGATAACCTCAGGGAATTGGACATGACAATCAATGAGCTGGCCGACATGCCCAGCATGGCAAACCAGGGCGACACATGGCCCATGGCGGCCAGCGGCAGTACCACCAGGTTATAGCCCAGTGCCCAGGAAAAGTTTTGCTTGATAATACGCCGGGCAGCGGCGGCAATATGGCGGGCCATCAGCAGCCGTTGCAGATCGTCGCCCAGCAAAATGGCATCAGCGCTGTTTTTGGCGATATCGGTGCCGCCGGCCATGGCAAAGGAAGCATGGGCACCGGCCAGTACCGGAGCATCGTTAATGCCATCTCCGACCATCAGGCAAATGTCACCGGCGTTGGCCCGTTCATGCAGATAGGCCAGTTTGTCATCGGGGGCGACGTTTTTGCGCAGCTCGGTGATGCCAAGGGTTGCTGCCACCTTATCAGCCTGGCCCGAACCGTCACCGGTCAGAATGGTGGTCTTGAGCCCCTGCTCATGGCAACGGCGCACCAGTTCGGCGGCTTCTGCCCGCAGTGGATCGGTCAGTTCAAAACGGGCCTGCAGCCCCTGTTCGTTGGCAAGATACACGCACAAGCCGGCATCGGTGACGCCGGGGTTAAGCCAGGCAGCACTGCCCAGACGCCACTCATGATTATCGACCATACCACTGACGCCCCGGCCGACGTGGTTTTGCCGTTGCTGTACCGGCCTGTTGCCATCGGCATAGGGCAGAAAAGCGCGGGCAATCGGGTGCTCGGAGCCGGTTTCCAGCGCCGCCGCGATGGTCAGAGCCTGACTTTCCGGCAGTTCACCCAGCAGCGTTACGCTGGCCAGTGCCACCTTGCCTTGAGTGAGCGTGCCGGTTTTATCAAACACGATGCGGGTGGCCTTGGGCAAGGTATCCAGCACATGAGCCCGGCGCACCAGCACGCCGCCTTGCGTCAGCCGGGACGTCGCCACGGTCAACGCCGTTGGGGTAGCCAGAGACAGAGCGCAGGGGCAGGTGGCCACCAGTACCGACAACATCACCCAGAAGGCACGGTCAGCGTCCAGTTGCAGCCATACCAGGTAGGTTCCCAGCGTGGCGAGCAGCAATGCCGCCACAAAATAACGGGACAGCTGATCTGCCAGCAGGGCCACTTTGGGCTTGTCGAGCAGGGCATCATCCTGCGCGCGCAGAATTTCCGACACCCGGGCATCGGCCAGGCGTCGGCTGACACGAATACGCAACGGTGATTCCACGTTGGTGGTGCCGGCAAATACCGGATCACCGACCTTGCGGGAAACCGGCAGGTGCTCACCGGTCAGCATGGACTCGTCCACGCTGGTTCTGCCTTCCAGAATATCGCCGTCCGCCGGTATCACCGCGCCGGGTGATACCCGGACAATCTGACCCGGTTGCAGCGTACGTGCCGCCACTTCCTGTTCGTCATGACCGGTTTCAAGGCGGGCCAGCATGGGTATATGGTGGGTGAGGTTGGCGGTGGTTTCCGATGCCCGCCGTTTGGCCCGCATCTCAAGGAAACGGCCGGTGAGCAGCAGGAAGGCAAACATGGACACGCACTCGTAATACACCTCACCGGTTGCCGTGACGGTGGCATACATGGACGCGATAAAGGCAAACAGCATGGCCAGTGATACCGGCAGATCCATGTTCAGCGCGCCGTTTTTCAGGCCACGCCAGGCATTGCGGTAAAAGGGCAGGGCAGAGTAGCCCATGACCGGAATCGACAACCACAGGCTGACCCAGCGGAACAATTGCACCAGGCCGGGATCGATATCGGGAAATAAATCTTCATACAGCGCAAAGCCCACCATCATAACCTGCATGCTGGCAATGCCGGCCACCCCCAGGCGAAGCAGGTAGGATCTCACTTCGCGGTTATAGTCCTGTTCCTGCTGATGGGGCAAAAACGGGCGCGCCTGATAACCGATATGGGCAAAGGCCGCGAGCAAGGTACTGAGCCGGGTCTGACGCTGATCCCAGCGCAGCCGGGCCCGCTCTGTGGTAGTGTTCACCTGGATCAGCGAGACCCCCGGCTCCTGGCTCAGGTGCCGCTCAATCAGCCAGGCACAGGCGGCACAGGTGAGTCCGCTGATAGAGAGCTGCACCTCGCGCAGATGGTCCCGCTCCAGCACGAAATCCTGCTGAATCTCATCCAGATCATAGTGCTGTAGCCGGCGCAGTTCGTCGGGCAGGGCGTCTGCCTTGGGGGCGGTGCTGGTTCTGTGCTGATAATAGCTGCCCAGACCGCAGTCGATAATGGTTTCCGCCACCGCTTGGCAGCCAGGGCAGCAGAAATGGCGGGGCTCACCTTCCAGCAACGCAGAAAATTCGGCCCCTGCCGGCAGGGGCTCACCGCAATGAAAACAGCCGCTCATGGCTTAGCTCCCGCTGTGGATCTGAAGCCAGCCGGAAGTGGGAAGATAAATCGTGTCCTGCATACGCCAGCGTTTGTCAAAGGCCTCCAGTTGCAGATGCCACTTGCCTTTCAGCAACTCGTGATCCGGACGCAGACGGTAAACTCCGTTGCCGTCACTGGTCAGCAGTGCCTTTACGTCCTGCTCTGCCAGGGTAGGGTGGCTCAGCAGCAGATAAATGGCTTCGCCGGCTTCATGCTCTCCCTGCATTTTGACCCGTATCTCACCTTTATCAAGGCTTAGCTCAGCGACAAGACCAAGACGCTCGGCTTCTTTCAGCTCACTCAGGTCCTGATTAATCGCACGGCCTTTTTTGTAATAGTTATCCACCACCATGGCATCAGCATGGGAGCTGGCAAGATACAGGGTATACAGACTGGCCACGACCACACAGGCGGGCAGAATGATCAAGAACCAGGGCCAGAATTGTTGATACCAGGGACGTTGCATAACAGGGATTCCTACTACGAAAAAGGTCGGTTGCCAATATAACAAAAAAGCCCCGCGAACGGGGCTTTCCATTCAAAGCCCAGAGGCTTTATTGCTTGCCACTCAAGCTGTACACGTAAGACGCCAGCAGGTGTGCCTTGTCTTCACCCAGAATATCTTTCCAGGCAGGCATCACACCGGCGCGGCCGTTACGGATGGAGTCTTCGACGGCAGCACGAGAGCCGCCATACAGCCAGATGTTGTCGGTCAGGTTAGGCGCGCCCAGGGCAGGGTTACCTTTACCATCGGCACCGTGACAACCGGCACACACGGCGAAACGAGCCTGGCCTTTCTGTGCTTCAACCGGATCCACCTTACGGCCGGACAGGCTGAGTACATAGCTGGCCACTTCTTCCACGCCATCTGCACCCAGCATGGGTTCCCAGGCAGCCATACCGGCAGACTTGCGGCCCGCCATAATGGTATGTTTGATGGCTTCAGGCGAGCCGCCCCACAGCCAGTCACCGTCGGTCAGGTTGGGGAAGCCGCGGGCACCACGAGCATCGGAGCCATGGCACTGGGCACAGTTCTGCAGATACAGACGCTGCCCCACCTTGGTGGCTTCTTCATCCTGAGCGATGTCAGCAATGGCACGGAAAACGCGGTTACCGTTTTCATCTTTAACAAACTCACCGGCAGCATCGGACTCGTATACCAGTTCACGGAACTTGGCACCAAAGACGTCATCAGCTTTCACCATCTCACGCTCATACTGCACCAGACGACCTTCATCACGGGCAGCGGCAGAGGCAGCATGGGACTCTTCCAGAGAACGAATATTCTGGTTGGAGCTTTCCCAGCCCAGTACGCCCTTGAAGTTGCCCAGACCGGGGTAAAGCACCAGATAGACAAGTGAGAAGACAACCATGAACAGGAACATGTAGCTCCACCACTTGGGCAGCGGGTTGTTCAGTTCGGAGATGCCGTCAAAAGTGTGCCCGGTGGGCGCACCTTCTTCCATTCCCATCTTGTCTTTGGTGCACCAGATGAGCAGCGCCAGACAGCCAAAAATGGTGCCCAGGCTGATCACGGTTACAAAA
Organism: Oceanimonas baumannii; assembly: GCF_002245495.1. Classification (GTDB taxonomy): domain Bacteria; phylum Pseudomonadota; class Gammaproteobacteria; order Enterobacterales; family Aeromonadaceae; genus Oceanimonas; species Oceanimonas baumannii. Next base: position 7,297 of record NZ_NQJF01000008.1, on the reverse strand, counting down.
ATGCTCAAAAAAGTATTCATTTTTTATTAGCTCCTGCGCGATCCTGCTCAGTACCCTGACGCGTTTTCTGCTGCTCGTCTTCATCGTTAAAGATGGAGTGGGCGGCATCATCAAACTTGCCCTTTCTGCGCTTGCCGAAGGCCCACCAGACAATGCCTGCGAACAACACCAGCAAGGCCAGGGTCTGAAAACTGATCAGGGTTGGCTTCAGGGCTTCCAAGGTACTGAAATCCATATCGACTCCGGTTATTTAAGGGCGTGACCCAAGGATTGCAGATAGGCGATGATGGCTTCCATTTCGGTTTTACCCTGAACGGCCGCCTGGGCACCTTCAATGTCGGCATCGGTGTACGGAACACCAAAGCTGTCCCGGAATACGCTCAGCTTTTTGGCAGTGTCCTTGCCGTCCAGCGTGTTGGTTTCCAGCCAGGGGAAAGCAGGCATGTTGGACTCGGGAACCACAGCGCGCGGATCAATCAGGTGCACACGGTGCCATTCATCAGAGTAACGACCACCGACACGGGCCAGATCCGGACCGGTACGCTTGGAGCCCCACAGGAAGGGGTGCTCCCACACACTTTCACCGGCAACGGAATAGTGACCGTAACGCTCGGTTTCAGCTCGGAACGGACGGATCATCTGGCTGTGACACACATGACAACCTTCGCGGATATAAATATCGCGGCCTTCCATTTCCAGCGCGGTGTAGGGGCGCAGTCCCTCAACCGGTTCGTTGGTCTGCTGCTGGAAAAACAGCGGTACGATTTCTACCAGACCACCGAAGCTGATTGCCGTTACAGTGAGCACGATCAGCCAAAACGTGTTCTTTTCGACCAGTTCATGACGATTTTTCATTCACGTGTCTCCTTTAATCAGGCCGGTTGGGGGATAGCTTGCAGGGAGCCTTTCGGCGCCTTGATGGTGCGATAAGCGTTATACGCCATCAGCAGCATACCGGTGACAAAGAAAACACCGCCCAGGAAACGTACGAAATAGAACGGATAGGAGGCCTGCAGGCTTTCAACAAAGCTGTAGGTCAGGGTGCCGTCTTCGTTTACAGCACGCCACATCAGACCCTGCATCACACCGCTGATCCACATGGCCACGATGTACAGAACGGTACCGATGGTCGCCAGCCAGAAGTGGGTGTTGATCAGGCCCAGGCTGTACATGCGTTGCTGACCGAACAGGTTGGGGATCAGGTGATATACGGCACCGATGGAAACCATGGCAACCCAGCCCAGAGCACCGGAGTGAACGTGACCTACGGTCCAGTCGGTGTAGTGGGAGAGGGCGTTAACGGTTTTGATCGCCATCATGGGGCCTTCGAACGTGGACATGCCATAGAATGACAGAGACACGATCAGGAAGCGCAGAATGGGGTCATAACGCAGTTTGTGCCAGGCACCGGACAGGGTCATGATGCCGTTGATCATGCCACCCCAGGAGGGGACGAACAGGATCAGAGACATGACCATACCCAGAGACTGGGCCCAGTCGGGCAGGGCTGTATAGTGCAGGTGGTGCGGACCGGCCCAGATGTACAGGGTGATCAGTGCCCAGAAGTGCACGATGGACAGACGGTAAGAGTAAACCGGGCGACCAGCTTGCTTGGGAACGAAATAATACATCATGCCCAGGAAACCGGCGGTGAGCAGGAAACCTACGGCGTTATGGCCATACCACCACTGGATCATGGCATCCGCAGCACCGGAATACATGGAGTAAGACTTCATGCCGCTGACCGGGACAGCCATACTGTTCACAATATGCAGCACGGCAACGGTCAGAATAAACGCGCCGTAGAACCAGTTGGCTACATAAATGTGGGAAGTGGTGCGGCGGACAACCGTGCCGAAGAACACAATGGCATAAGCCACCCAGACCACGGCAATGGCGATGTCGATCGGCCATTCCAGCTCTGCGTATTCCTTAGTGGTGGTGTAACCCTGTGGTAAAGAGATAACGGCAGCAACAAGAATTGCCTGCCAGCCCCAGAATACAAACGACGCCAGGCCACCACCGAACAGGCGGGTCTGACAGGTACGTTGTACCACATAAAAGGAGGTGGCCATCAGGGCGTTACAGCCAAATGCAAAAATTACCGCATTGGTGTGTAACGGGCGAAGCCGACTGTAGGTCAGCCAGGGTGTCTCGAAGTTAAGGGCAGGCCAGATCAGCTGTGCTGCAATCAGCACACCCAACGACATACCTACGATACCCCAGAATACGGTAGCGACCGTAAACTGACGAACTACGGCGTAGTTGTAGTTTGGTTGATTATTAGTTTGACTCATCGTTATAGTTCCGCTTCCACTGCTGTTATTCAGATTTAGTGCTCACGCCAGGGTGCTCACATCGGAAGGATAAAGTTACCGGTTTCTAGCATAGGTTTCGGTATTCGCTTAGTTTCATTAACTCTTTGTTAACAAAGCAAAGCAGCCCCCGAAACTCGGCACAGATGATAATGGAGTGGGTGCCAAAATAACAGTATAAACAGTAATATGATTACCTCTTTAGCCGCTCCACAAGGCATAACCGAACGTGTTGATCAAGATCAACGGGACTATCAAAACAACCTCGCAACCGGAACCAAAACAGTATGAGAGAACGTCTTACCGGCCCCAAACTGGCACAAATTCTGATTGTGCTGGTCATTTTAGCGGCCGCTTTCTTCCTGCGTACCTGCAGTAATGAGGAGGAGGTGACAGAAACCGTTCAGAAAATATCTGACTATTGTGACTTGTCTCACGCTACTTGCGTTCAGCAACAGCAGGAGCTGACAGTAAGTGCACAACTGCTGAGTGACGATCTGCAGGCTGAAACTCCGTTTTCACTGCAGGTGGTGTTATCTGATCCTGACGCCGTCATTACACGTAGCGTACTGGAAGGGGAGAGTATGTATATGGGAACCTTACCGGCGCTGATTGAGCATACCGGAGAGGGAGTCTGGCGAGGCAGCGCGCTGGTGGGCAGCTGTTCAGAAGAACGCATGCTGTGGGCCTGGGTGCTGGATGTCAGACAGGGAGAAGAAACCCATCGGCTGAAATTTCTGTTCGAGGTGCGTCGCTGAATCTCAACGGCAGCCCTTGTTGGGCGACACCAAGCCGTAGCGGTTAATCTTGCGGTGCAGGGTGGCCCGGCTTACGCCGAGCGCAGCGGCTGCCCGGGTGATGGTCCACTGATAGTGCTCCAGGGTTTCCAGTAGCAGCTGCCGTTCCTGCTGCTCCCGGACCACCGTCAGGGACGGACGCATTTTATCTTCCCGTAATGGCTTGGAATCGTCACCAAGCACTTCGTCTGGCAGGTGTTCGGGCCTGATGATTCCTTCATCGGTCATGGCCAGGGCATACTGCAGCACGCTCTTGAGCTGACGGATATTACCGGGCCAGGCATAACCGAGCAGCCGTTGTTCTACTTCGGCGTCGAACGACGGGACCGTCCCGTTCGCCAGCTCCGCCAGTAGCAGCCGGATCAGGATACGGCGGTCCTGCCGCTCCCGCAGCGGTGGCAAGGCGACTTTGAGTGAGCTTATCCGGTAGTAGAGATCTTCCCGGAATCGCCCTTCGGCCACCAGTCCAGTGAGCTCCCGGTGGGTGGCACAGATCACATTGAGCTCGACCGGCACCGCCCTGAGTTCGCCTACCGGGGTAACTTCCTGCTCCGCCAGCACTCGCAGCAGCCGGGTCTGCAGTGCCAACGGCATGTCGCCTATTTCGTCAAGGAACAGAGTACCACCGGAGCTGGCAGCGATCTTGCCCTGCTTACCGCCCTTGAGCGCCCCGGTAAAACTGCCGGCGCCGTAACCGAATAGCTCGCTCTCGATCAGGCTTTCGGGAATGGCAGCACAATTGAGGGTAATAAAGGCCTTGTCATGGCGTGCACTGCTGTTATGCAGTGCACGGGCCCAGACTTCCTTGCCGGTACCGGTTTCTCCCTGGATCAGGATGCTGATGCCTCTGTCAACCATTCGCCGGCAGACAGTGGCCTGGTGCAATAGGCCTGGGTCCTCGCCGGCGGCCTGCTCCAGCGGATCCGCTGCCCGGGACGTTTTGACAGACGGAGTAGAGGTGGTGACCGGTGCCAGCTGCCAGGCCTGCCAGTGGCACAGGCCGAGAGGGAGAGGTGAGTCGGGCCGGCTGGCCAGCAGGGCATCGAGCCCGACGCCGAGCAATTCACTTACCGGCTGGCCCATCAAGGTATCCCGCTGATGGAAGGACAAGATACGCAGCAGGGCAGTGGTAAGCCCCCGTACCCGGCCTTTCTCGTCCAGGGCCAGCAGGGCAATGGGCTCTATTTTTTGCTCTCGGGTCACTGCCACGATCAAGGCATCGGCGTGGTGGCGGCGGAACAACAGGGCTTCCAGCTCGTCGGCGGTCTGCTGTCCCCGGCAAACAGGGGGCGGTGGTACAACTGAAGGGGTAAAGGCCGGCATCGAAATGTTCCCCGGCATGGACGGTGATCGGTTGTCTGGTAGTCAGGCAGGTGCCCAGGCCATTGGTACCTACCAGGGCTTCGGTCCATACCGAACCTGAAGCCATCCCCTTACGAGCCAACTCGGGGCTGGCGTCCGCATCTTGGTAGCTGGCCACCACCACCCCTTGGGCGTCGGTCAACAGTAAGTTGTAGCCGGCTTCAACGGCGCTGCGGCGCAACCGGCTAAGGCCATGGAACGGCTGGTTCAGCAACATGTCCAGGGGTTCGCGCAGGGCGTTCAGTTCGGCAGTGCTGAGACGGGGACGGGGATGGGCATGACTGGGGTCAAGCCGGTACTGTTCCAGGCAACGGCGCCAGGAGCCAAGAATTTGCGGATCAGCTACCCGGTTGCCCGGCCCCAGACGCTCGCCCAGCAACCGGGCAACGGTATCATCCGATAACGACATTGGCATCTCTCCTTGCTCATTTCCTTTGTTCCAGTATGGCCAGCCTGATACAGCTGTCACACCCGTGCTGCGACAGTTGTAGCACTACTGCGACAGTGACCGCCGGGCCCTGTCGGCTGGATCTACGGTATCGCCTGTAAACACAGTGTTAACATCTTTTTATCATCTTTGGCACGGTCTTTGCGAGTCTTCCTTCATCATCACCGTAGCGAAGGAGGGAATATGAAGCCCGAACGCACCCAATTGCACTGGATGTATCAACAGATGCTGATCAGTCGTTTCTTTGAGGAAGCAATCGAGACAATCTACATGGAGGGAAAGAGTCCTGCCTTCAATATGGCCAAGGGCCCCATTCCTGGCGAAATGCACTTGTCCAATGGGCAGGAGCCTTGTGCCGTGGGTGTGTGTGCTCACCTGTCGGCCATTGATATCGTCACCGCCACTCACAGACCTCACCATATTGCCATCGCCAAAGGGGTAAATCTGAATGAAATGACGGCAGAGATTTTTGGCAAAGAAACGGGACTGAGCGGCGGTCGTGGCGGTCATATGCATCTATTCGATAGCCGGGTGAACTTTTCCTGCTCCGGTATTATCGCCCAGGGCATGGGCCCTGCGGTAGGCGCTGCCTTGTCGCGCAAGTTGCAGGGTAAAGCCGGTGTGGCAGTGGCCTTCCTTGGTGAAGGCGCAGCCAATCAGGGAGCTTTCCATGAGACTCTGAACCTGGCTGCAGTATGGAAGCTGCCGGTGGTATTCGTGATCGAAGACAACGCCTGGGGCATCTCGGTGGCCAAACGCCAGTCCACGGCAGTAGACCGTAACAACGATCGCGCCGCCGCCTACGGCATGCCCGGTATCTTCGTGCCCGACAATGACCCCCTCGCTATTTTCGCGGCAGCGGGCGAGGCCATCGACCGAGCCCGCCGGGGCGAGGGGCCCAGCCTTATCGAAATCGAAACCTACCGCCTGGCCGGCCACTTCATGGGCGACGCCGAGGGTTATCGGCCCAAGGGCGAAAAGGAAGCGTTGCAGGCCAGGGATCCCATTCCCGCGTTTCGTTCTTTGCTGCTTGACGACGGCACCCTGACCGAGCCGGAAGATCTGCGCATGATACAGGCCGCCCGCGAGCAGGTAGATGCTGCCATATGCTTCGCTCGGGAAAGTGCTTATCCCATACCTGAAGCTGCCCTGGAAAAGGTATTTGTCTAATGAACGAGGATCTCACCATGACTCAAGCCATCACCATGAGCGCCGCCGTCTGGCACGGACGCCAGGATATCCGCCTGGAGCGGGTCCCGCATCCGCCAGCACCGGCAGCGGGCTGGGCCCAGATCAAGGTGCACTGGTGCGGCATCTGCGGCTCCGATTTACACGAATATTTGGCCGGCCCCGTATTTATTCCCGTTGACCAGCCTCATCCGCTTACAGGCCTTAAGGGACAGTGCATCCTTGGCCACGAATTCTGCGGCGAAATAGTGGCCTTGGGCGAGGGCGTCTCGGGTTTTGCCGCCGGCGACCGGGTCACCGCCGATGCCTGTCAGCACTGTGGCGAATGTCGCTACTGCCTGGAAGGAAAGATCAACCTGTGCGAGCGGCTGGCCTTCACCGGCCTGATGAGCGACGGTGCTTTCGCCGAATACGTCAACGTGCCCGCCAGCCTGCTGTACCGATTGCCCGCGGGCTTTCCGCTCGAGGCGGGCGCCCTGATAGAGCCACTGGCGGTGGGCATGCACGCGGTCCGCCAGGCCGGCGACATCACTGGCAAGACTCTGGTGGTGGTGGGCGCCGGGACCATAGGGCTGTGCACCATCATGTGTGCCCGAGCTGCAGGCGCCGGCCGCATCATCGCCCTGGAAATGTCGACGGCGCGCAAGCAGAAGGCACTGGACGTGGGCGCCTGCCTGGTACTGGATCCCGCTAACTGCGACGCCGTGGCTGAGGTGAGGGCGCTGACCGGCGGTGACGGCGCAGATCTGTCCATCGAGTGCATCGGTCACAAACAAACTGCCAAACTCGCCATCGACGTGCTGCGCAAGGCTGGCTGTTGTGTGCTGGTCGGCATCTTCGAAGAACCGAGTGAGTTTAACTTCTTCAACATCGTCGCCACTGAGAAGAAGTTGGTCGGCGCTTTGGCCTACAGCGGCGAATTCGCCGAGGTCATTGATCTTATCGCTCAAGGGAAGATAGACGTAACACCACTGATCACCGGGCGTATCCCACCAGGGCAAGATCATGAAAAACCCTTGCGTGGCAAGGCTTTCAGCGGGGTAAAAATGAAAACATTAGTAGCCACTTTTTACACCGGAACGCGCGTTTTCTGAAGAAAAATGTCGATTTTCGAGGATCGCTTTGACGATCAGATCTCACTGTGATCATATGCTGTCTTTTGAACAGCAGCTTATCACTATGAATGG
>NZ_NQJF01000007.1 GCF_002245495.1 Oceanimonas baumannii | reverse complement strand
GCCTGCCGCCAGCGTTCAATCTGAGCCATGATCAAACTCTTCAATTAAAGATTTGATGCTCAATGAATATCTGAATTGCTGCTATTTCTAGTGCACTTCACAAATCATTGAAAAACAATATTTTTTGCTTCTCAATCGACTGCGAGTGCCCACACAGTTTGCTTGATAAATTGTTAAAGAGCGTGACCGCTTTCGCTGATCAGGGCTGCGCATTCTACGCAACTCTTGGTGTTCGTCAAGCGTTGATTTGAACTTTATTTTGTTCGTTTTCAACGTTTGTGACCGTTGGCGTGTTGCCCCGAGTCAGTGGATGCGCATTATAGGGAGCCGCGGATTTTGCGCAAGGGCTTTTTTGATAAAAACACGCCCTTTATCGCCAACCGCTCAACAACCCAGCAAAACCACACGTTAACCACAGAGTTATACACATTTCTGAGTGCGTGAACACATTCATTGAGCTTATAGAGCCCGTTTCGAGAACCTGATCCTCGCTGCCATACGTAGCCAATAAAGGCATCAGTCACTTCTCGAGCAGTAAAACTGCCTAGCTTCAGGCCCAGCTCTCTCTCACGGCCCACATTTATATTCTTGTTCAATGGCCAGTGCCTATCGTGCCCCGAGTTGAATAGCACCCTTACCAGACCAGAACAGCGGCAACATGCCATATATACGCATACTGACAAACAGCGCTGGCCTGCCTCAAGAACACAACAAACCACATAGCAGGTAACTCAACAATGCCCGTACCAGGTAATAAGACCAAAGATACAAAGACCTCTCATCACCAAAGCTCGCATCATATTTACCTAGCAAAAAACAGTGTGAGGTGTTTGTGCGGCCAGAACAATGATGACTTAAAGGTATAACAGAGGGGTAAAACTCAGGAGGGAATTACAGGAAAGAAAAAGCCGGGCGAACCCGGCTTTTATTTTTACTCTTCAGAAGCAGCTGCTTCTTGCGCTTCAACGTCGCGACCTACCAGCTCAATGTAAGCCATAGGGGCGTTGTCGCCAGCGCGGAAACCGCACTTCAGGATGCGGGTGTAACCACCCGGACGCTCCTGATAGCGAGGTCCCAGTTCGTTGAACAGTTTGCCAACTACTTCGCTGTCGCGAGTACGGGCAAATGCCAGGCGACGGTTAGCAACGCTGTCGCTCTTGGCCAGTGTGATCAGAGGTTCAACCACACGACGCAGCTCTTTTGCCTTGGGCAGAGTCGTCTTGATAACTTCATGACGAACCAAGGAGCTGGCCATGTTGCGGAACATCGCCTGACGGTGGCTGCTGTTCCGGTTCAGTTGACGACCACTCTTACGATGGCGCATGACCTAATCCTTCCTAACTAAATCGGTAAAACCCGTGATCCGGTTTATTCATCAGCGATGCTGGCAGGCGGCCAGTTCTCCAGGCGCATGCCCAGAGACAAACCACGAGACGCCAACACGTCTTTAATCTCGGTAAGAGATTTTTTACCCAGGTTGGGAGTCTTCAGCAGCTCCACCTCGGTACGCTGTACCAGATCACCAATGTAATGGATCGCTTCTGCCTTCAGACAGTTCGCGGAACGAACTGTCAGTTCCAGATCGTCGACAGGACGCAGCAGGATAGGATCGAACTCAGGCTTGTCTTCTTTCTCTTCCGGCTCGCTGACATCACGCAGGTCCACGAAGGCTTCCAATTGCTCGGCCATGATAGTGGCCGCGCGACGGATGGCTTCTTCCGGATCCAGGGTGCCATTGGTCTCCATGTCGATAACCAGCTTGTCCAGGTCGGTACGCTGTTCAACACGGGCCGCCTCTACATTATAGGCGATACGAACCACGGGGCTGTAAGCCGCATCCAGCAACAAGCGACCAATCGGACGCTCGTCGTCTTCGGTATGAGCGCGGGCAGCAGCAGGAACATAGCCACGACCGCGCTGAATTTTCAGACGCATGCTGATATCGGCGTCGTCCCCGGTCAGATGACAGATGACGTGCTCTGGGTTTACGATCTCGACGTCATCACCATGAGTGATGTCGCCTGCAGTTACGGGACCTGCACCAGTTTTGGTCAGTGACAGGGTAACTTCGTCCTTGCCTTCCAGCTTGATAGCAACCTCTTTGAGGTTGAGCAGGATTTCCAGAATATCTTCCTGGACACCTTCCTTACTGCTGTACTCGTGCAGCACACCGTCGAATTCAACTTCGGTGATAGCACAACCCGGCATGGAAGAAAGCAGAATACGACGCAGCGTATTACCCAATGTATGACCAAAGCCACGCTCCAGCGGCTCGAGAGTCACTTTGGCATGTGTCTGACTGATTTGTTCAATATCAACCAGACGCGGCTTAAGAAAATCTGTTACAGAACCCTGCATTGTGTCCTCTCTTAGAAGCTGGCTTTACTTGGAGTAAAGCTCGACGATCAGCTGTTCATTAATTTCGGCAGACAGGTCGCTACGCTCAGGCAGGCGCTTGTAAGTGCCTTGCATGTTGGTAGCGTCAATTTCTACCCAAGTCGGCTTTTCACGTTGACCGGACAGCTCCAGGGAAGCTTTGATCCGGGCTTGTTTCTTAGCCTTCTCGCGAACGCTGACAACGTCTTCGGGAGAAACTTGGAAGGAAGGAATGTTAACAACCTGACCGTTTACCAGGATGGCCTTGTGGCTCACCAGCTGGCGAGACTCAGCGCGGGTAGCACCAAAGCCCATGCGGTATACAACGTTGTCCAGACGACCTTCCAGCAGCTGCAGCAGGTTCTCACCAGTGTTGCCTTTCAGGCGCGCAGCTTCTTTATAGTAGTTGCGGAATTGCTTTTCCAGTACGCCGTAGATACGACGAACTTTTTGCTTTTCACGCAGCTGTACACCGTAGTCAGACAGACGCGGCTTACGAGCGCCGTGCTGACCGGGTGCGGTATCAATTTTACACTTTGAATCGATCGCGCGAACACCTGACTTCAGGAAGAGGTCAGTGCCCTCGCGACGGCTCAGTTTGAGCTTGGGACCCAGATATCTTGCCATGTTCTTTCTCCAACTATCCTACAAGAAACGTTATACGCGACGCTTCTTGGGAGGACGACAACCGTTGTGCGGGATGGGAGTCACATCGGTGATGTTGGTGATGCGGAAACCCGCAGCATTCAACGCACGGATGGATGACTCACGACCCGGACCCGGACCTTTCACCATTACTTCCAGGTTCTTAACACCGTATTCCTTGGCAACGTCACCAGCACGTTCGGCAGCTACCTGAGCAGCAAACGGGGTGGACTTGCGGGAACCACGGAAACCTGAACCACCAGCAGTTGCCCAGGACAGAGCGTTACCCTGACGGTCGGTGATGGTTACGATGGTGTTGTTGAAAGAAGCATGTACGTGGGCGATACCGTCGCTCACCTGCTTTTTAACGCGCTTACGAGCGCTACGAGCCGGAGTTTTAGCCATGATCTACCTTCCCGTTATTTCTTGATCGGTTTACGAGGACCTTTGCGCGTACGCGCATTGGTCTTGGTGCGCTGACCACGAAGGGGTAGGCTGCGACGATGACGCAGGCCACGGTAACAACCCAGGTCCATCAGACGCTTGATGTTCATGGAAACTTCGCGGCGCAGGTCACCTTCAACGGTGAACTTAGCCACTTGCTCACGCAGAGATTCTACCTGAGCTTCATCCAATTCTTTAATTTTCACATTCTCAGCGATACCGGCTGCGGCACAAATGGCCTTGGAGCGGGTACGACCGACGCCATAAATAGCGGTCAAAGCAATGACGGCATGTTTATGGTCAGGAATGTTAATGCCAGCGATACGGGCCACTATGCACTCCTACATATTAACGAATAAAAAGCCATTACAAAGCCCGTCGAGGATACGTAATGGCTGAACTTTTCACCTAACGAAGGTGGCTGGCTACTTTAGCCAGCCTGCCTTCAATTTTCAAGCTAAACCGTAACTTTTTTAGCCTTTAACCCTGACGCTGCTTGTGCTTGGGGTCAGAGGTGCAGATCACGCGAATCACGCCGTGACGCTTGATGATCTTGCAGTTACGGCAAATAGCCTTAACGGAAGCACGGACTTTCATTGCTTAACTCCGTAAATAACCGAACCTTAACGGTTGTAGCCCTTCAGGTTCGCTTTTCTCAGGACATCGCCATACTGATGAGACATCATGTGGGTTTGCACCTGAGCCATGAAATCCATGATGACGACCACAATAATTAACAGCGAGGTTCCGCCAAAGTAAAATTGGACGTTCCATGCTGTCATCAGGAACTGTGGAACCAGACAGATAAAGGTAATGTACAGCGCACCGACCAAGGTCAGGCGAGTCATTATCTTATCTATATAGCGCGCTGTTTGCTCACCCGGACGAATCCCCGGGATAAAAGCACCACTCTTCTTCAGGTTATCTGCCGTCTCGCGCGGATTAAACACCAGCGCGGTATAGAAGAAACAGAAGAAGATGATGGCAGCGGCATACAACATTACATACAGCGGTTGACCGGGCTGCAGAGTCAAAGAGATCTCTTGCAGTACGTTGGCAACCATCCCTTCACCCTGACCGAACCATGAGGCTACGGTACCTGGGAAAAGTATAATGCTGGATGCAAAAATCGCTGGAATAACCCCCGCCATGTTCACTTTCAGGGGCAGGTGTGTACTCTGTGCTGCGAACACCTGGCGACCTTGTTGACGCTTGGCATAGTTCACCACAATGCGGCGCTGACCACGCTCAACAAAGACCACAAAGAAGGTCACAGCAAACACGATTACGGCCAGCAGCAACAGCAACAGAATGTGCAATTCCCCCTGACGCGCCTGCTCTGCCGTGGCACCAATGGCCGAAGGCAGACCGGCAACAATACCCGTGAAAATAATCAACGAGATACCATTACCAATGCCTCTTTCGGTAATCTGTTCACCCAACCACATCAAAAACATGGTACCGGTGACCAGGCTCACCACTGCCGTAAAGTAGAATGCCAGCCCGGGATTTATCACCAGGCCAGGCATCATATTCGGCAGACCGGTAGCAATACCGATGGCCTGAATGGTGCCCAGAAAGAGCGTGCCATACCGGGTGTACTGACTGATCTTGCGGCGACCCGCTTCACCTTCCTTCTTAAGCTCAGCCAAGGGAGGGTGAACGACAGTCAGCAGCTGAATGATAATGGACGCAGAAATATACGGCATTATCCCCAGCGCCAGTATGGACGCTCGTTCCAGAGCGCCACCACTGAACATGTTAAACATTTCAATGATGGTGCCCTGTTGTTGCTGGAACAAGTCGGCAAGTACGGCGGCGTCAATACCAGGAATAGGCACATAGGAGCCGGTACGGAACACGACAATCGCGATCAGAACGAAAAGCAGACGGCTTTTCAGTTCACTCAGCCCGCCCTGTGCGTTTTTAGCTTCTAATCCTGGTTTCTTGGCCATAGTACTTATTATTCCTCGATTTTACCGCCGGCGGCTTCGATGGCAGCACGGGCACCTTTGGTGACACCCAGACCAACCACAGTCACTTGACGGTCAATGGTACCGGACAGTACAACCTTGGCAAACTGGATGTTCTTGGTCAGAACGCCAGCCTGCTTCAGGGTGTTCAGATCCACCACGTCGCCTTCAACTTTCGCCAGTTCACTCAGACGAACTTCAGCACTGACCAGAGACTTGCGCGAAGTAAAACCAAACTTCGGCAGACGCTGTTTCAGCGGCATCTGACCGCCTTCAAAACCGTTGCGAACCTTACCACCGGAACGGGACTTCTGACCCTTGTGGCCACGACCGCCAGTCTTACCCAGACCGGAGCCGATACCACGGCCTACGCGCTTGGCGGAAGGCTTAGAGCCGGCGGCAGGAGACAGAGTATTCAAACGCATGCGATTACTCCTCTACCTTAACCATGTAGTAAACCTGGTTGATCATACCGCGTACACAAGCTGTGTCTTCCAGCTCTACGGTGTGACCAATGCGACGCAGACCGAGGCCTCGCAGCGTTGCCTTGTGCTTAGGCAAACGGGCGATAGAGCTGCGGGTCTGAGTAACTTTTACAGTTTTGTTAGCCATGGCGCATTACCCCAGAATTTCGTCAACGCTCAGACCACGCTTGGCAGCGACTTGCTCGGGCGACTTCATATGAGCCAGAGCGTCGATGGTAGCGCGAACGACGTTGTTCGGGTTGGTGGAACCGTAGGTCTTGGCCAGTACGTTGTGTACGCCAGCTACTTCCAGAACGGCGCGCATTGCACCACCGGCGATGATACCGGTACCTTCGGAAGCGGGCTGCATGTACACGTTGGAACCGGAGTGACGACCCTTGACCGGGTGGAACAGGGTGCCGTTGTTCAGGCCAACGGTACGCATGTTGCGACGAGCCTGTTCCATCGCCTTTTGAATGGCGGCGGGTACTTCACGGGCCTTGCCGTAACCAAAACCAACGCGACCGTTACCGTCACCTACCACAGTCAGAGCTGTGAAGGAGAAGATACGACCACCTTTTACAACTTTTGATACACGGTTTACTGCAATGAGCTTCTCTTGCAGTTCACCGGCTTGAGCTTCGATTTTTGCCATTTTCGACTCCACCTTTAGAACTGAAGACCAGCTTCACGGGCAGCAGCAGCCAGAGCGGCTACACGACCGTGATATTGGAAACCGGAACGGTCAAAAGCGACCTCTTTAACACCTTTCTCGAGCGCACGCTCAGCGATGATTTTACCGATCAACGCGGCGGCATCGATGTTACCGGTAGATTTCACCTGTTCGCGAACAGACTTCTCAACGGTAGACGCGGAAGCCAGAACAGCAGAGCTGTCCGGTGAAATAACCTGGGCATAGATGTGGCGCGGAGTACGGTGAACCACCAGGCGAGTAGCACCCAGTTCCAGCATCTTTTTGCGTGCCTTAGTAGCACGGCGGATACGAGCTGCTTTTTTGTCCATAGTGTTACCTTACTTCTTCTTAGCCTCTTTGCTGCGAACCTGCTCGCCAAAGTAGCGAACACCCTTGCCCTTGTAGGGCTCTGGCTTACGGTACGCACGGATGTTGGCAGCAACCTGACCAATCAGCTGTTTGTCAGCAGACTTGAGAACGATCTCAGTCTGGGAAGGACATTCAGCGGATACGCCTTCAGGCAGCGCATGCTCAACCGGATGAGAGAAACCCAGTGACAGGGCAATTGCATTGCCTTTCATCTGAGCACGATAACCCACACCAACCAGTTGCAGCTTGCGTTCGAAGCCTTGGGTAACACCGATAACCATGTTGTTGACCAGAGAGCGGGCAGTGCCGGCCTGGGCGTTGGCACCGTCCACGCTTTCACGCGGGGCGAAGGTCAACTGGTTGTCGTTCTGGCTGATTTCAACAGCGGCATTGATGGTACGGTTCAGTGTACCATTGCCACCCTTGATGGTGATTTCCTGACCGTTCAACGTCACTTCTACGCCGGCAGGAATTTCGATAGGTGCCTTAGCAACGCGAGACATATCTACTCCTTAAGCTACGTAGCAGATGATCTCACCACCCATACCGGCTTTACGCGCGGCACGGTCGGTCATCACACCTTGAGACGTGGAAACGATGGCCACACCCATGCCGGCCATAACTTTCGGCAGTTCGTCGCGCTTCTTATAGATGCGCAGACCGGGGCGGCTCACACGCTGCAGCAGTTCTACCACAGGATTTCCCTGGAAGTACTTCAGAGTAACTTCCAGCTCGGCCTTGGTGTCACCGGCAACGGCGTAGTCAGTGATATAACCTTCTTCTTTCAGGACCTTGGCAATCGCTACCTTGACCTTGGAGGAAGGCATGGAGACAGCAACTTTGTTGGCTGCCTGACCGTTGCGGATGCGGGTCAGCATATCCGCGATCGGATCTTGCATGCTCATTGTGTATTACTCCCGTGTTCGCTTACCAAGAAGCCTTCTTCAGGCCTGGAATTTCACCCTTCATCATGAGCTCACGCACCTTGATGCGGCTCAGGCCGAACTTCCGCAGGAAACCATGCGGACGACCGGTGATGTTGCAGCGGTTACGCTGACGAGACGGGCTTGCGTCACGGGGCAGTTGCTGCAGCTTGAGCACTGCGTCCCAACGGTCTTCATCAGAAGTCTTAACGTCAGAAATGATAGCTTTCAGTTCCTGACGCTTGGCTGCATATTTGTCAGCCAGCTTTGCGCGCTTGACTTCGCGAGCTTTCATTGATTGTTTTGCCATAACCCTACACCTTACTTACGGAATGGGAAGTCAAAGGCAGCCAGCAGAGCACGACCTTCTTCGTCTGACTGAGCAGAAGTAGTGATAGTGATATCCAGACCACGTACACGATCTACTTTGTCATAATCGATTTCAGGGAAGATGATTTGCTCACGCACACCCATGGAGTAGTTACCACGACCATCGAACGACTTAGGGTTCAGGCCACGGAAGTCACGGATCCGGGGGATAGAGATACAAATCAAACGCTCCAGGAACTCCCACATACGCTCGCCGCGCAGAGTTACTTTACAACCAATGGGGTAGCCTTCACGGATTTTGAAGCCAGCAACGGATTTACGAGCTTTGGTGACCAGTGGCTTTTGACCGGAAATGGCGGCCAGATCGGCAGCAGCATTATCCAGGATCTTTTTATCAGCCAGGGCTTCACCCACACCCATGTTCAGGGTGATTTTCTCAATCCGAGGGACTTGCATGATAGACTTGTACCCGAACTGGTTCTTCAGTTCATTTACTACAGTTTCGTTGTAGTAATCATGCAGTTTCGCCATCGTATTACTCCAATTACTTCACAAGTTCGCCGGTGGATTTGAAGAAACGGACTTTTTTGCCGTCTTCAATCCGGAAACCTACGCGGTCAGCCTTGCCAGAGGCAGAGTTGAACAGCGCTACGTTAGAAACGTCAACTGGTGCTTCCAGGTCGATGATGCCGCCAGCCTGACCCAGTTGGGGTACGGGCTTCTGGTGCTTCTTGACCATGTTAATACCAGAGACGATTACCTTACCTTCCTCGGTCAGGACTTTGGTGACAGTGCCACGCTTGCCCTTGTCCTTGCCGGTAAGAATGATGACTTCGTCATCGCGACGGATTTTTGCTGCCATCGTTGACTCCTTACAGTACTTCCGGTGCCAGTGAAACAATCTTCATGAACTTCTCGGTACGAAGTTCACGAGTCACCGGGCCAAAAATACGAGTACCGATCGGCTGGTGATTGCTATTAAGAATCACGGCCGCATTACGGTCGAAACGGATGACAGAGCCGTCCGGACGACGAACGCCTTTACGGGTGCGTACGACCACCGCGTTCATTACATCACCTTTTTTAACCTTACCGCGCGGAATTGCTTCCTTAACGGTAATTTTGATGATGTCGCCGATGCCGGCATAGCGACGGTGCGAGCCACCCAGGACCTTAATACACATTACGCTGCGCGCGCCGGAGTTGTCGGCCACGTCCAGCATACTTTGCATTTGGATCATGTTAGTGCTCCGCTAAATTTACTACGTTAAAACCCCTTTCAGGGCATGTTGGCTGCCAAAGAAGGCGCGGCATTATAGCACTGCCAAATGTGAAAGGGTAGCGTAAAAAACAAACGGCCCAACAATGGGCCGTTTGACCTGAGTATTATATCAGAGAACGTTAGGCCTTAACCGGACGCTCAATGATTTTTACCAGGGTCCAGGACTTGGTCTTGGACAGAGGACGGCATTCGCGAATGGTCACGACGTCGCCGGCCTTGCACTCGTTGTTCTCATCATGAACGTGCAGTTTGGTAGTACGCTTGATGTACTTCCCGTAGATCGGGTGTTTCACGAAGCGGTTGATAGCCACAGTGATGGACTTGTCCATCTTGTCGCTGACTACACGGCCCTGCAGAGTACGAATGGTTTGTTCGCTCATCTTAGGCACCTGCCTTTTCATTCAGAACAGTCTTAACACGCGCGATGTCGCGACGTACCGTTTTGAGGTTGTGAGTCTGAGCCAGCTGGCCAGTGCTTGCTTGCATGCGCAGGTTGAACTGCTCACGCAGCAGGTTCAGCAGCTCCTGGTTCAGCTCTTCAACACTCTTTTCACGCAGATCTTGTGCTTTCATCACATCACCGTCCGAGTTACAAAAGTGGTTCTTACGGGCAGTTTGGCAGCAGCCAGGGCGAAGGCTTCGCGAGCCAGCGCTTCCGGTACACCATCCATTTCGTACAGAACACGACCCGGCTGGATCTGTGCTACCCAGTACTCCACGTTACCCTTACCTTTACCCATACGTACTTCCAGGGGCTTTTCGGTAATCGGCTTGTCCGGGAAGATACGGATCCAGATCTTGCCCTGACGCTTAACGTGACGAGTCATGGCACGACGAGCTGCTTCGATCTGACGAGCAGTGATACGTCCACGAGTGGTCGCTTTCAGACCAAAGGAACCAAAGGATACCAGGTTGCCTGAGGTCGCCACACCGCGGTTACGGCCTTTGTGGACTTTACGGAATTTCGTACGTTTTGGTTGCAACATGTCCGAGTCTCCTTACTTACCGCGGCCTTTGCGCTTGGGCTTGGACGGAGCGGGTTCCTGAGCCACGGCCTGCAGGCCGCCCAGTACCTCACCCTTGAAGATCCAAACCTTCACGCCGATGATGCCGTAAGTGGTAGATGCTTCAGAAGTTGCGTAGTCGATGTCGGCACGCAGGGTGTGCAGAGGCACACGACCTTCACGGTACCATTCGGTACGCGCGATTTCAGCGCCGCCCAGACGACCGCTCACTTCTACCTTGATGCCCTTGGCGCCAATGCGCATGGCGTTCTGAACCGCGCGCTTCATGGCACGACGGAACATAACGCGACGCTCCAGCTGGGAAGCGATAGAATCGGCAACCAGCTGACCGTCGAGCTCAGGCTTACGCACTTCGGAAATGTTGATCTGAGCAGGAACGCCAGCCAGTTTGGCTACGTGCTTGCGCAGTTTTTCAACGTCTTCGCCTTTCTTGCCGATCACGACGCCGGGACGAGCAGTGTGAATGGTCACACGGATGCTCTTGGCCGGACGCTCAATCACGACGCGAGAAACGGAGGCGTTTTTCAGTTCCTTGTTCAGGAACTGACGTACCTCAAAATCGCTGTGCAGGTTGTCAGCGAAGTCCTTGGTATTCGCAAACCAGGTCGAATTAAAAGGCTTGGTGATACCTAAGCGAATACCATTCGGGTGTACTTTCTGGCCCATTGCTTGTCTCCTAGCCTCTTAGCGGTCGGACACAACCACAGTGATGTGGCTGGTACGCTTCATGATACGGTCCGCGCGGCCCTTGGCACGAGGACGAATACGCTTCATGGTGGGACCTTCATCAACGAAGATCTTGGTCACCTTCAGCTCATCGATATCCGCACCTTCGTTGTGCTCGGCATTAGCAATGGCAGATTCCAGTACCTTCTTGACCAGAACGGCAGCCTTTTTGGGGCTGAACGCCAGGACATCCAGTGCCTTGTCTACGGACAAACCGCGAACTTGATCGGCTACCAGGCGCGCCTTCTGGGCAGAAGTACGAGCAAAGCGGTGTTTAGCTATAGCTTCCATCTTTTACCCCTTAACGCTTCTTGGCCTTCTTATCAGCGACATGGCCGCGATAAGTACGAGTCGGTGCAAATTCACCCAGCTTGTGACCGATCATTTCATCGGAAACGTAGACAGGTACGTGCTGACGACCATTATGGACAGCGATGGTCAAACCGATCATGTTCGGAATGATCATTGAACGACGGGACCAGGTTTTAATTGGCTTTTTATCCCCGCTTTCCACCGCTTTCTCTACCTTCTTCAGCAAGTGCAGGTCGATAAACGGACCTTTCTTGAGAGAACGTGGCATGGTGATACCTCTAAAAAACTATTACTTGTTACGGTGACGTACGACGAACTTGTCGGTACGCTTGTTTTTACGGGTCTTGGCGCCCTTGGTCGGTTTACCCCAAGGAGTAACCGGGTGACGGCCACCAGAGGTACGACCTTCACCACCACCGTGCGGGTGGTCTACCGGGTTCATCGCCACACCACGAACGGTAGGACGAACACCACGCCAGCGCTGTGCACCGGCTTTACCCAGCTGACGCAGCATGTGCTCAGCATTGCCAACTTCACCCAGGGTGGCACGGCACTCGGCCAGCACCTTGCGAACTTCACCGGAACGCAGACGCAGGGTCACGTAGTTGCCTTCGCGAGCCAGGATCTGGGCGTAAGTACCGGCAGAACGGGCGATCTGCGCGCCTTTACCAGGCTTCATTTCAATCGCGTGAACGGTAGAGCCCACGGGAATGTTGCGCATCGGCAGGCAGTTACCGGCCTTGATCGGAGCAGCGTCACCGGACAGCAGCTGGTCGCCAGCCTGAACGCCTTTCGGGGCCAGGATGTAACGACGCTCACCGTCTGCATACAGCACCAGAGCGATGTTGGCAGAGCGGTTCGGATCATACTCAAGACGCTCAACTTTGGCCGGGATACCGTCCTTGTTGCGCTTCAGGTCAATGATACGGTAGTGCTGCTTGTGACCACCACCGATATGACGGGTGGTGATACGGCCAGCGTTGTTGCGGCCACCAGACTTGGACTTTTTGTCCAGCAGGGCTGCAAACGGCTTGCCTTTGTACAGTTCCGGGTTGCTGATCTTGACTACATGACGGCGACCCGGAGAAGTAGGCTTACATTTTACAATTGCCATTTTGAATTACTCCTCTCTTACTCGGCACCGCCGATGAAGTCGATGTCCTGACCTTCTTTCAGGGTCACGTAGGCCTTTTTCCAATCGGAACGTTGGCCAACACGCATACCGGTACGCTTGGTTTTACCCTTTACCAGCAGAGTGCGAACATCTTTAACTTCAACTTCGAACAGCTTCTCGACCGCAGCCTTTACTTCGGCTTTGGTAGCGTCCTTGGCAACCTTGAACACGATGGTGTTGGTCTTCTCGGCAACCATGGTGCTTTTTTCAGAGATATGCGGCGCCTTCAGAACTTTCAGAATACGCTCTTCACGGATCATGCCAGCATCTCCTCGATTTGCTTAACTGCGTCGGCAGTTACCAGTACCTTGTCGAACGCGATCAGAGAAACCGGGTCGATACCGGCCACGTCACGCACGTCAACCTTGTACAGGTTGCGGGCGGCCAGGAACAGGTTCTCGTCCACTTCGCCAGTCACGATCAGAACGTCGTTCAGATCCCACTGCTTCAGCTTGGCAACCAGTTCTTTGGTCTTCGGCGCTTCCACACCGAACTTCTCTACCACGATCAGACGCTCTTGACGTACCAGCTCAGAGAGGATGCTCTTGATGGCACCACGGTACATCTTCTTGTTAACCTTCTGGCTGTGATCCTGCGGCTTAGCAGCAAAGGTCACACCACCGGAACGCCAAATCGGAGAGCGGATGGTACCAGCACGGGCCCGGCCGGTGCCCTTTTGACGCCACGGCTTTTTGCCGCCGCCGGACACTTCAGAACGGGTCTTCTGAGCACGAGTACCTTGACGAGCACCGGCGGCATAGGCCACAACAACCTGATGCACCAGAGCTTCGTTGAACTCACGCCCGAAGGTAGTTTCGGAAACTTCAAGAGCGCCTTGCGCGTCTTTCATTACCAATTCCATTACTATCTCCTCAGACGTTACGCTTTAACGGCAGGTTTAACGATGACGTTGCCGTTAGTCGCACCCGGGACTGCACCTTTGATGAGCAGCAGGTTACGATCAACATCAACGCGAACCACTTCCAGGTTCTGAGTGGTTACCCGCTCAGCACCCATGTGACCGGCCATTTTCTTGCCCTTGAACACGCGACCCGGAGTCTGGTTCTGACCAATAGAACCCGGAGCACGGTGAGACAAAGAGTTGCCGTGAGTCATGTCCTGAGTGCGGAAGTTCCAGCGCTTAACAGCACCAGCGAAACCCTTACCCTTGGAAGTACCGGTAACGTCTACTTTCTTGACATCAGCAAAGATGTCGACTTTCAGCTCGGCACCAACTTCGATGCTTTCGCCTTCGCCTTCACCCAGGCGGAATTCCCACAGACCGCGACCCGCTTCAACACCGGCTTTGGCGAAGTGGCCAGCTTCCGGCTTGGTGATGCGATTCGCTTTCTTGGTGCCAGCGGTCACCTGGATGGCAGCATAGCCATCCTGTTCCAGTGTTTTCACCTGGGTAACACGGTTGGCATCTACTTCGATAACGGTGACCGGGATGGACACGCCGTCTTCGGTGAAGACACGGGTCATACCCAGCTTACGACCTACTAGACCGATTGCCATTGATAAAACCTCTTTCCGTTATTAGCCCAGGCTGATCTGGACATCTACGCCAGCAGCCAGATCCAGACGCATCAGCGCATCGACAGTTTTGTCGGTGGGCTCAACGATGTCGACCAGACGCTTGTGAGTACGAATTTCGTACTGATCACGTGCATCTTTGTTCACGTGTGGAGATACCAGTACGGTGTAGCGCTCTTTGCGAGTCGGCAGCGGGATAGGACCGCGAACCTGGGCGCCAGTGCGCTTGGCAGTTTCTACGATTTCCGCAGTAGACTGGTCGATCAGACGATGATCGAACGCCTTCAGGCGGATACGAATTCTTTGGTTCTGCATTACCAGAGCTCCAATTGGATAAAGAACATAAAATCAACACCGCCTGCTCTTTTATATAAAGAGGGGGTGTGATTTAACAACGGTGCCCACCATATCGGGGGCCTGTAGCGTCAGGAGCTACCTGACGAAAGCCTTTCGGCCTGCTTGATAAAGTTAACCAAGCGAGCGGTATTATACGGAAACGGCTCTCGCTTGCAAGCCTGCTTTGTTATTTTTTAACCAGCGATAGCGTAAAGGGTGAGGCGTGTCAGAAGGGAAGAGACAGGAGCAAAAAGAGCCCTAACGGGCTCTTTGAGATTGCACAGGCATTACTCTTTCTTTGTTGTCACCCCCGCGAAGGCGGAAGGCCAGTGCGATATGCCGTGGCCCCGCCTTCGCGGGGGTGGCATTTTTCACAGAGATGACAATAGAGTCAGCCGGTTACAGTCTTACTTACGGGCCTGCAGGTGCTGTTCGGCGTTAGCGAGGGCAGTTTCCACCTGCTCCGGCGCAACGCCACCCAGGGCACAGCGGCTGGCCAGGCTAGATTCCAGTGTCAGACGAGGGTAGACGTCATCGCCAATCACATCACTGAACTGTTGGAAGTCTTTCAACGGCAGCTCTTCCATCGGCAGTTTCTTGCCGATGGCGTGCACCACGATGGCCCCCACAATGTGGTGTGCTTCCCGGAACGGAATGCCTTTGGACACCAGATAGTCGGCCATTTCGGTGGCGTTGGAGTAGCCGCCCTGAGCTGCTTCACGGGTCTTGTCTTCGTTTACCTTAAGGTCGTGCAGCACCATCTCGGCCATTTCCAGACAGTCGTACCAGGTGTCGAGGGCGTCGAACAGACCTTCCTTGTCTTCCTGCATATCCTTGTTGTAGGCCAATGGCAGCGCTTTCAGGGTCATCATCATGCCGGCATAGGCACCGAATACTCGGCCGGTCTTGCCGCGGATCAGTTCCAGGGCGTCCGGGTTCTTTTTCTGCGGCATCAAGGAAGAGCCGGAGGTCACGGCATCGGACAGCTCCAGGAAGCCGGCTTCCCCGGAGTTGTAGAAGATCAGATCTTCAGCAAAGCGGGACAGGTGCATCATGGAGTTCACGGCACAGTTGATCAGCTCCAGCACATGATCCCGGTCGGAAACCGAGTCCAGGCTGTTGCGGGTCGGGCCGGCAAAGCCGAGAGATTTGGCCAGCTCATGGCGGTCTACCGGAAAACCGGTGCCGGCCAGGGCGCCAGAGCCCAGCGGGCAGGTATCCAGACGGGCAGCGGCATCCTGCAGGCGGGTGTAATCCCGCTCCAGCATTTCCACATAAGCCAGACACCAATGAGAAAAGGTAACCGGTTGAGCACGCTGCAAGTGAGTGTAACCGGGCAGCACGGTACCCTGCTGCTCCCGGGCTACGGTCACCAGCTGCTTTTGCAGAACGTCGACTTTTTCCAGCAGTTGCGGCACCTGGGCCTTGCACCACAGCTTGAGATCGGTAGCTACCTGATCATTACGGCTACGGCCGGTGTGCAGCTTCTTGCCCAAATCACCCACGGCAGCAATCAGCTCGCCTTCCACCCAGGAGTGAATATCTTCGGCATCGGATTTCAGGATTTGCTCCGGATCGGCCACTACCCGCTCTTTCAGCTCGTTCAGCGCGTTTTCCAGCTTTTGCTGTTCCTCGGCGGTCAGTACGCCTACCTTGGCCAAGGCACGGGACCAGGCCACAGAGCCGACGATATCCTGTTCCGCCAGCCGGTAGTCAAACCGCAACGAGTCGTTGAACTGCTTGAAGCGGGTATCCGCAGCCTGAGTAAAACGTCCACCCCAAAGTGCCATAATTCTGTTACTCCTTTCTAAAAACAAAGCCGTAAGCTTTAAGCTGTAAGCTATCAGCTGCCCGAGTTGCCGGTGGTTTCTTTTATCACCTGTCAGGCCAGCGACATCTGTAAGATAGTGAATATAACGCGTTTTTTCTTACAGCTGACAGCTTATAGCTTACAGCTCGATAAAAAGGGGGCCGAAGCCCCCCTTTTTATCGGTGTTTACTTCTGCTGGTCTTTCAGCGCCTTGATGCGGCTGGCCAGAGAGTAAAGACGGATAAAGCCTTCAGCGTGGCTCTGATCGTACACCTCGTCTGCACCAAAAGTAGCGAACTCTTCAGAGTACAGGCTGTTGGGAGACTGCTTCTGAATGGCGGTCACCTGGCCCTTGTACATTTTCAGTACTACTTCACCGGATACGTCTTCGGCAATGGCGGTGGCGGACGCCAGCAGGCCCTTGCACAGCTGAGTAAACCAGCGGCCGTCGTATACCAGATGAGAGAACTCGGCCCCCACCTTCTCGCGCCAGGCGCGGGTCGGCTTGTCCAGTACCAGTTCTTCAATGGCGCGCAAGGCAGCCATCATCACGGTACCACCGGGAGTTTCATAGCAACCGCGAGACTTCATGCCCACCAGACGGTTTTCCACTATGTCTACCCGGCCCACACCGTGCTTGGCGGCACGATCGTTCAGGTGAGTCAGGACTTCATAAGGCGTCATGGCCTTGCCGTCCACAGCCACGATATGACCCTTTTCCACGGTCAGAGACACGGTCTCGGCCTTGTCGGGAGCCTGCTCAGGAGACACGGTCCAGGTCCAGGCGTGCTCGGACGGCTCGTTCCAGGTGCTTTCCAGCTCACCACCTTCGGTGGAAATGTGCCAGGCGTTGGCATCACGGGAATAGATCTTGGTGGCACTAGCAGTGGTCTTGATGTTGCGCTCGGCCAGGTAATCCAGCAGATCTTCACGGCTGCGCATGTCCCAGATCCGCCAGGGAGCAATCACTGCCAGTTGCGGAGCCAGGGCAGCCACGGCACCTTCAAAGCGCACCTGGTCGTTGCCCTTGCCGGTACAACCGTGAGAGATGGCATCGGCGCCTTCGGCCAGGGCCACTTCCACCATCGCCTTGGCGATCACCGGACGAGCCATGGAGGTACCCAGCAGATAAGTACCTTCGTAGATGGCACCGGTGGTCAGGGTCGGATACACATAATCGCGTACGAATTCGTCTTTCAGATCAGCCACGATACATTTGGAAGCACCGGAAGCGATGGCTTTTTCTTCCACGCCTTCCAGATCTTCCGCGCCCTGGCCGACATCGGCCACGAATGCGACAACCTCACAACCATCGTAGTTTTCCTTCAGCCACGGAATGATGGCAGAGGTATCCAGGCCGCCGGAATAGGCCAGTACGATCTTTTTGAATTGGCTCATTAACAATTATCCCTTCATCAATGTCAGCAGCACGGCGTTCTGAGCGTGCATGCGGTTTTCAGCTTGGTCGAGGATCAGGGAGGCAGGGCCGTCCATGACCTCGGAAGTAATTTCCCACTCCCTGTGGGCGGGCTGACAATGCAGCACCTTTTTGGCTCCGGTTTTGTCGAGCAGGGCCTGGTTGATCTGATACGGCATGTAGATCTCCTTGACCTGCTCCAGCGGGGTATTATCACCCATGGAGACCCAAGTGTCTGTATAGATCACATCCACACCTTCAATATCATCCAGGCTGTCGGTCACCCGGATGGTGGCACCGCTGACGGCGGCCAGGGCCTCAGCTTCCTTCAGGATTTGTGCGTCCACATTGTGGCCACGCGGGCTGACTGCAGTCACGGTGGAACCCAGAATGGCACCACACAGCAGCAACGAGTGGGTTACATTGTTACCATCACCGACGTAAGCCAGATGCACCTTGCTCAGGTCATTGAAATGTTCGGAGATGGTCATAAAATCCGCCAGTGCCTGGCACGGGTGGTAGAGATTGCACAGGGAGTTGATCACCGGCACGGTGGCGTGCTCGGTCATCTCCACCAGCGTCTGATGGTCATACACCCGGGCCACAATGGCATCGCACCAGCGCGAGAGGTTGGCGGCAAAATCCTGCACGGTTTCCCGCTTGCCCATGGCACCATTCTGGCTGTCCAGGTACACGGGGTGACCACCCAGTTTGCTGACGCCAATATCAAAGGTCACCCGGGTGCGCAGTGACGGCTTTTCAAACAGGGTCACCACACTCTTGCCCTTGAGGGCATCGGCATACTTGGCCGGGTTGGCCTTAACGTCTTTTGCCAGCTCGAGCATCTGCTCGATTTGTTCCTTGCTGTAGTCTTTCAGGCTCAGTAAATGCTGCATGGGTCATCCTTAATGAGAAATACGGGTACCGTGCTCGGACTCGCCGGCCAGCAGCGACAGCAACTGCTCCGGATAGCGCCAGCTGCCTACGGCCACAGGCCGTCCCAGGGTTTTGGTGGCCTTAAGCGCAGCCTTCACCTTCACCGCCATGCCGTCCTTGATGATGTTTTTATCCATCAGCTCCTCCGCTTCGGCCTCAGTCAGCAGAGCGATGCGCTGACCCTTGCCGTCGAGAATGCCGCTCACGTCAGACAGCATCACCAGCTCGGCATCCAGAATCTCGGCAATGGCGGTCGCGGCCTGATCAGCGTTCACGTTCATCAGGTTGCCATCAAAGGTCACTCCAATAGAGCTGACGATAGGCATGAAACCACCACTCAGTAACGAGCTCACCAGTGCACTGTCACCGCCTTCGATCTGCCCCACCGCACCCAGCTCGGGATCCAGCTGACTGACCCGGCACAGGCCGCCATCGGCCAGGCACAGACCCACCGACGGAATGTTATGAGCAATGGCCTGAGCCAGCAGCAGTTTATTGGCCGTACCGGCCAGGGCACCGGCAATCACCGGGATTTGCTCAAAGGGCGTCACCCGCAGACCATTTTTCTTGGTGGAGGTCAAGCCCATGGCCTTGAGTTGATTGTCCACCAGCACCCCCCCCCCGTGCACCAGCACCAGCGGACGGCTGGAGTCATTCACAAACGCTTTGAGAGTAGAAAACAGCGCTTCCAGCGCCTTGTCGCTTTCCAGCAGGGTTCCACCCAACTTGACGACCAGAGGTTGTTGCTCAGACATGGGTTATTACTCCTTGACCAGTCCCGCCAACGGCGAGAATCCCTGATGAATGTTAATGCACTGAATGGCCTGACTGGCAGCGCCTTTCAGCAGGTTGTCGATGGCCGACACCACGATCAACTGATTACCGTCCCGGCCCCAGTGCAGATCGCAATAAGGGGTACCGGCCACATCGTTGATCTGGGGCCACTGCCCCGCCAGGCGCACAATCTTCTGCCCGGCGTAAGCCTGCTGATAGGCGGCGGCAATCTGCTCGTCGGTGACGCCATCTTTCAGTTGTACATAAATGGTGGCCAGAATGCCGCGAATAAAGTTACCCAGATGGGGCTGAAATACCACCTGGTTGCCCAGATGATGGCTGATTTCAGGCTGATGACGGTGAGTGAATACACCGTAAGGCTTGTAACTCACTTCGCAGAAACTGTTGTTCATGCCAGCTTTACGGCCGGCACCACTTACGCCAGATACGGCGCTGATCACAGGGCGGCTGCCATCGGCAATCAACCCGGCCTGCTGCAGCGGCTTGAGTCCGGTGAGTGACGCGGTCGGATAGCAACCGGGCACGGCGATCAACCGGGCCGCCTTAATCGCTTCCTGATTCCACTCCGCCAGGCCATAAGCAGCATCTGCCAGCCAGTCGCCATGCTGGTGCGCGAAACCATAAAATTTGTCGTAAAAGCCTTCGCCGGGCACACGAAAGGCACCGGACAAATCAAATACCGGCAGTCCCTTGGCCAGAAATCCCGGGGCCAGATCGTGGCTCACTTCATGAGCGGTAGCCAGCAATACCAGGTCGGCCTCGGTGTGAATACGGCTGAGGGCTTCGTCGTCCAGCGGCAGTAAAGGTGCGTCGATTTCGCCCCGCCAGCGTGGATGCAGGCTGGCAAATGGCTTGTGGGCATCCTGACTGCCCGCAGACACATAAAGTCCGGCTAATTCCAGGTGAGGATGGCCCAGAATCAATCCGGCCAGCTCGGCACCGGTATAACCACTGGCACCTATGATTGCAGCTTTTAACATGGTCGCGTCCGTCGTCTCATTCAGCTTGTTATATAAAGCAGGCATCAGCCTGGCGTGTTTTCAGGGCCTGTGTCACCCTGAGGCAAAGCCGTATACCACTCCGGGCAAACCTGACTGACAGATGCCGCAGGCTGGCCGCCGGCTAACCGAAATAACAGAATGGCAGACTAGCAACAAAAACATATTTATGCAATTGTATTGAATTTAAATTTGATAACACGCAATGGAGAACTCATGTCATCCCTTAATTTTATGGATATGTACCGCAATATCATCGCGCTGCCGTCTATCAGCAGCACCGACAGCAGCTGGGATCAGAGTAACGAGCAAGTGATCCGACTGCTGGGTGACTGGTTCAGCCAGCTGGGTTTTGAAGTGGACATTACCGAACTGCCGGACTTACCGGGCAAGTTCAACCTGCTGGCCACCAAGGGCGAAGGCGACGGCGGCCTGCTGCTGGCCGGCCATACCGATACCGTGCCCTTTGACCCGGGCCGCTGGAGCAAGGATCCTTTCAAACTTACCGAAGATGGTGATCGCATCTATGGTCTGGGCACCATCGACATGAAAGGCTTCTTTGCCTTTATTGTGGAAGCATTAAAAGGCCTCGATTTAAGCAAGCTCGACAAGCCCATCCGCATTCTCGCCACCGCCGACGAGGAAACCACCATGGCCGGTGCCCGCGCCATTGCCAGCGCCATGGCGATCAAACCCGACTATGCGGTGATTGGTGAGCCCACCGGACTGGTACCGGTCATGATGCACAAGGGCCATATGTCGGAAGCCATTCGGGTCACCGGCAAAAGTGGCCACAGCTCGGATCCCGCCAACGGTGTTAATGCGCTCGAAATCATGAACCAGGTGATGGGCCGCTTGCTCGAGCTGCAGCGTCAGCTGAAAGAGAAATACGCCAACCCCCACTTCAAAGTGCCTCAACCCACTCTGAACCTAGGCCATATTCACGGTGGCGACAGCCCCAACCGTATTTGCGCCTGCTGCGAGCTGCACTTCGACATGCGCCCCATTCCCGGCGTCGGCCCCGATGAGCTGCTCGGTCTGCTGCACCATGCCCTGCAACCCATCAAGGAGCAGTACCCGGATGCGCTGGAGCTGACCCACCTGCACGAACCCATACCGGCCTACGGCACCGATCCGGACGCCGAACTGGTACGCGCGGCAGCTGAGATGACTGGTAACCCGGCGGAAGCGGTGAACTACTGCACCGAAGCCCCGTTTATCAACGAACTGGGCTGCCAGACCATCGTTCTGGGTCCGGGTCATATTGCTCAGGCCCACCAGCCCGACGAATATCTGGATCTGTCCTTTGTCAAACCCACAGTAGAAGTACTGCAACGCCTGGTCAGCCGCTTCTGCTTAAGTAACTAAATTACAAAATGTGAAGTCAAACGGGTGGAAGGATTGACCGGATCGCGGAAAGCTGGCTGAATGTAACGAGGAAACGTGACTATTTTGTAATAAACAAACAAAGAGGCGAATATGGATAATCATGCGGCACTCAGGGCCAATGTTGGCCTGCTGGGGCAGTTGCTAGGCGATGCCATTCGGGATCATCACGGACAGGCCTTCCTCGACAAAATAGAAACCATTCGTCAACTGGCCAAATCGGCCCGCAAAGGCAATGATGGCGATCAGCAACGGCTGCTTACCACCCTGAAACAACTGAGCGACGACGAACTACTGCCCGTGGCCCGGGCCTTCAGTCAATTTCTGAACCTGGCCAATGTGGCCGAACAGTTTCATACCATTTCCCGGGGCTATCGTCAGGACGCCGGCCCCAACCCCCTGGATGAGGTGTTTGAGCGACTGAAAGGTGCCAATATCAGCGATGCAGACATTCGCAATGCCGTGGCCTCACTCGATATCGACCTGGTGCTCACCGCTCATCCCACCGAGGTGACCCGCCGCACCTTTATTCACAAGCATGTACAGCTGAACGACTGTCTGGCTGCCATCGAGCTGGATCTGCCGGAGGCAGAAAAATCCGAGCTGCTGGCCCGTATCGATCAGCTGATCACCCAGGCCTGGCACAGTAATGAAATTCGCTCTCAGCGCCCTACCCCGGTAGATGAAGCCAAATGGGGCTTTGCGGTTATTGAAAACAGCCTCTGGCCTGCCCTGCCCCGCTTTTTGCGCCAGCTGGATCAGCGTATGGAACGCGAGCTGGGTGAGCGCCTGCCGCTGAACGCCGCACCGGTACGCTTTACCTCCTGGATGGGTGGCGATCGGGATGGCAACCCCTTTGTCACCGCAAAGGTCACCGAAGAAGTGTTACTGCTCGGCCGCTGGATGGCCAGCTCTCTGTTCCTCAACGATATACAGGAGCTGGTGTCAGAGCTGTCGATGTCCGAGGCCAGCACCGAACTGCGTGCCGCCAGCGGCGACAGCAACGAACCCTACCGGGCGGTGCTGCGCCGCCTGCGCGAAGATCTGCGTGAGACCCTGCTGCACCTCAACGCTCGTGTGCAGGGCCAGAAAACCGACGCCCGGGATCTGATCACAACCACCGAGCAGCTGCGCCAGCCGCTGGAGCTGTGCTACCAGTCACTGCAGCAATGTGGCCTGGCCAAGATTGCCGATGGCCAGCTGCTGGATGTGATTCGCAAGGTGGCCTGTTTTGGCATTCATCTGCTTAAACTCGATATTCGTCAGGACGGTGAGCGCCATGCTCAGGCGCTGGCGGAGCTCACTCGCTATCTGGGTCTGGGCGATTACAGCGAATGGAGCGAGGCCGACAAGCAGGCATTTTTGCTTAACGAGCTCAACTCCCGCCGGCCGCTGCTGCCCCGCCAGTGGCAGCCTTCGCCCGACACTCAGGAAACACTCGACACCTGCCGGGTGATCTCCCGCCATCCGCAGGATGCCTTTGGTATCTACATCATCTCCATGGCCGGTGAACCCTCAGACGTGCTGGCAGTACAGCTGCTGCTGAAAGAATGTGGTGTCGACTTTGCCATGCCCATAGCACCGTTGTTTGAAACCCTGGAAGATCTGAATCAGGGTGCTGCCGTGATTGAACGGCTGTACCAGCAGCCCTGGTACCGGGGCTATATGCAGGGCCGCCAGTACGTGATGATCGGTTATTCCGACTCAGCCAAAGACGCCGGCATGCTGGCCGCAGGCTGGGCCCAATACAGCGCCATGGAAAAGCTGGTGGCCATCAGCGAGCGGGAAAACGTCACGCTCACCCTGTTCCATGGCCGCGGCGGCAGCTTGGGCCGGGGCGGCGGTCCGGCCCGTCAGGCCATTCTGGCCCAGCCACCGGGATCCACCATCGGTGGCCTGCGAGTGACTGAACAGGGCGAGATGATTCGCTTCAAATTCGGCTTGCCTCAGGTGGCCATCGACAGCCTGGCACTTTATGCCAGCGCCGTGCTGGAAGCCAACCTGCTGCCTCCTCCCGAGCCCGAGCCTGAGTGGCGTGAGCTGATGAATACCATGACCGAAGTGTCGTGTGCCCATTATCGTTCACTGATCCGGGACGAGCCCGACTTTGTGCCCTATTTCCGTGCCGCCACTCCCGAGCTGGAGCTGGGCAAACTGCCGCTGGGCTCCCGCCCGGCCAAACGCAAGCCCAACGGCGGCGTGGAGAGCCTGCGTGCCATTCCCTGGATTTTTGCCTGGACTCAGAACCGGCTGATGCTGCCCGCCTGGCTGGGAGCCCACAAGGGGCTGGAAAAAGTGATGGAAGATGGTCACGAAGCCACTCTGCATGCCATGAACCAGGGCTGGCCCTTCTTTCGTGCCCGCCTCGATATGCTGGAAATGGTGTTCCTCAAGGCCGATCTGGGCCTCGCTGCCTATTATGACAGCGTGCTGGTTCCCGAAGAGCTCAAGCCCCTTGGCCATAAGCTGCGGGACGAGCTGCGCGCCAGCACCGAGCTGGTGCTGCGCCTGAAGGAAAAGTCCGAGCTGCTGGCCAGCGAGCCCTGGATTCAGGAGTCCATCAAGCTGCGTAATCCCTATACGGATCCGCTTAACGTACTGCAGGCCGAGCTGCTCAAGCGCTCCCGGGAGCAGGGTGATATTCACCCGGTGCTGGATCAGGCGCTGATGGTCACCATCGCCGGCATTGCCGCCGGAATGCGCAACACCGGATAAACCTGCAGGCAGCGGGAAAACACCCGGTTAAAAAAGCAGGCACGAAATCGTGCCTGCTTTTTTTATTATCCGTCCTGCATTGCGGTTACTGACACCCCGGTATGCTATCTTTGCATCCTGTAATCGGTAGCACCCGAGGCGTACGGTAAAATCAGACGTTCTCTGGCGTGGTACGAGCAGGGTGATGGTCGGTATCCTCCACCGGCTTCTTGCTCCAGTAACCTGCCAGCAGAGAACCGGAGATGTTGTGCCAAACGCTGAACAGTGTCCCCGGCAGGGCGGCCGCAGGAGTAAAGAACTTCATCGCCAGCGCAGTCGCCAGTCCGGAATTCTGCAGACCCACTTCAAAGGCAATGGTACGGCAGGTACGTTTGTCAAAGCCGAACAAGGCGGTCACCCAATAGCCCAGCACCAGACCACAGCTGTTGTGCAATACAACCGCCAGCGCCACCACGGGGCCAATCTGTGCCATTTTTTCCGCATTAAGCGCAACCACGATGGCGATAATCAATACAATGGCCAACATGGAAAGCACCGGCAGCACCGGTTCCACCTTGCGTACCAGGCTTCCGGCCAACGCATTTAATACCACTCCCAGCACCACCGGGGCGACTACCACCTGCAGCAGGCTAATCAGCATGGACTGCACCGGTACATCCACCGCCTGGCCTACCAGCAAGTCCACCAGCACGGGCGTCATCACCACACCCAGCAACGTAGAGATGGCCGTCATTGAAATGGACAACGCGGTATCTCCCTTCGCCAGATAGCACATCACATTTGACGAGGTACCGCCGGCCACGCTGCCCACCAATAACATGCCGACTATCAGTTCAGGTCCAAAACTCAGCACACGGCTAACCAGCAGCGCAATCAGCGGCATCAGCGAAAACTGCAGCAGCACGCCCACCAGCACTGCTTTTCTGTTCTGGATCACACGGCGAAAATCACTCAGATTAAGTGTCAGCCCCATACACAGCATGATCACGGTCAGCAGGGGCACTATCTGCCCCTTGATACCGACAAACAACTGAGGCTGCATAAAAGCCAGAACAGACAACAATAACGCCCACAACGGAAACAACTGGGTTAACAACGCCAACATGGCTTGACTCTCCTTTTAAAAAGCAAACGGCCACCTCATGTGGCCGAAAATCATTAAGTATCATGTGCTATCAACAATGAACAGCGATACCGAGCCTGCATGTACTGTTCTGCTACATGATATCGCTCACTGCCCCGTCTGGGCCGATGCCAGACAGCCAAACCGGATGCACATACCCTGCTCCCCTTTTTCCAGCTTATGGCGCACCGCTGCTTTTATCTGCATAATTTTCTCTTTCTTCCCAACCACCGGACCACTCCATGACCCCAGCCATTCTGTTTCTGGAAAAACAAAAAGCCGCTTTTACCCTTTTTCAATATGACTGCACAGCGCAGGACGACTTTGGTGCTCATGCCGCTGCGCAACTGGGCGTACCGCTGACACGGGTATTCAAAACCCTGCTGACCGAAGGCGACCAGGGAGCCGTAGTGGCTCTGGTGCCGTCATCGGGCAAGGTGAACCTCAAACAGCTGGCCAAGGCCGCCGGGGTAAAAAAGCTGGAGATGATGCCGCCACAAAAAGCCGAACGGCTGACCGGTTTCAAGGTAGGGGGCATCAGTCCCTTCGCCCAGAAGAAACGCCTTACCACCGTGATTGATACTTCAGCCTGTAACCACGATACCGTGCTGGTATCCGGCGGAAAGCGCGGATTGTCGGTAGGCCTCTCCGCGCAGGAAATAGAGCGTCTGCTCAAGGCTGTGGTGGCCCCCATCGCCGAGCAGACTGCCTGAGTACAGGCCGGGCCTGACATCCCCATACTTTTACCGTGGACTTTATGTAATCCGGCCTTGCGTCACTTTCCGGCTTGGCGCTAGAATCGACTAACAAACAGAAACGATTCTCAGATGCATAAGGATACACAAATGCAGTTTAATAGACTTGTGCTGGCCGTCACTCTGGGTGGCCTGCTCAGCGCCTGCGCTCAGACCAGCACTCCCGCCGTTACCAAGGATCAGGTAGTAGAGCACTATGCCGATATCGCCCTTGCCGTTTACCGTGATTCACTGACTGCCGCACAAAACCTGGATCAGGCCATTGCAGCCCTGCTGGCCAACCCCGGCGAACAGACGCTGACCAACGCCCGTTCTGCCTGGCTGGCCGCCCGGGTCCCTTACCAGCAGTCGGAAGTATTTCGTTTCAGCAACCCGGTGGTCGACGACTGGGAAGGACAGCTGAATGCCTGGCCATTGGATGAAGGCCTGATTGACTATGTAACACCGGGCTATCAGCACGAGCTGGGCAACCCGGGTGCAACCGCCAATATCATTGCCAGCACCCATCTGCAGGTCGGTGGCGAACGGCTCGACGTAACCGACATTACCCCCGATCTGCTGGCCAGCCTGAACGAACTGGCCGGCTCCGAGGCAAACGTGGCGTCAGGCTATCACGCCATTGAGTTTCTGCTGTGGGGGCAAGATCTGAACGGCACCAATGCCGGTGCCGGCGAGCGCCCCTGGACCGATTATGCCACGGGCAAGGACTGCACCCACGGCAACTGTGACCGCCGTCGCGATTACCTGCAGGCCGCCAGCACACTGTTAATTCAGGATCTGCAATACATGACGGCACAATGGCAAGCGGGACAAGACAACTACCGCGCCGAACTCACCGCCCTGCCGGCAGAAGAAGGCCTGCGCCGCATGCTGTTTGGCATGGGTTCCCTGTCGCTGGGTGAGCTGGCTGGTGAGCGCATGAAGGTGGCGCTGGTAGCCAACTCGGTGGAAGACGAGCACGACTGTTTCTCCGACAATACCCACCACTCCCATTACTATAACGAAAAGGGCATCAGCAACCTGATGTTCGGTACCTATCAGCGCATCGACGGCAGCACCCTGCAGGGCCCGTCACTACTGCAGCTGGTCGCTCAGCAGGATGACCAGGCCGCTGCAAACATCAGCGAGCAGTTCCGCACCAGTGAACAGGAAGTTTATCAGCTGGTGCAATCAGCCGAACTCAACAAGGTGTACTTCGATCAGCTGATCGCTGCCGATAATCCGGAAGGTAACCAGCTGGTGCAAAACGCCATCAATGCCCTGGTGGAGCAGACCCGCGCCATTGAGCTGGCAGCCAATACCCTTGGGATCAATAACCTGAATCCGGATACTGCCGATCACGAATTCTGAGCTGGCGGCACATAACAATAAAATCAAAAGGGCCGTTGTCCGGCCCTTTACTCTGGAGTCCTTATGCCTTTCCGACTCACCGTTTTAGTGCTAGGCGCCCTTTTGACCCTGCCTGTTCAGGCCAACCCAGCCAGACCCGGTGGCGATACCACCACCACCAAAACCGGTGCCAACGCCTTTTCCATGCCCTCTGCCAACCTGAGTTTTGACAAACGCCTCGACTTCTCGGTGGGCAACAGCTTTTTCCGCAACCCCTGGATCGCCGCGCCGGCCACTACCGACGCCCGCGACGGCCTGGGACCTCTGTTTAACACCAATGCCTGCCAGAGCTGCCATATCAAAGACGGCCGAGGCCATCCGCCCGCGTTTGCAGGCGACAATGCGGTCAGCATGCTGGTGCGGTTATCCGTGCCCGCCGCAGAAACCGAGCAACACCGGGCTTATCTTCGCACCCTTGGGGTTGTCCCTCATCCTGTCTATGGTGGCCAGTTACAGGATATGTCCATTCCCGGTGCCGTTCCCGAAGGCCGGGTGAATATTCACTACACCACGGAAACGGTGCGCTTTGATGATGGCAGCACCGTGGAGCTGCGCCGGCCCCACCTTCTTATCGATAATCCAGGCTACGGCGAGCCCGGCGCGCAGCTGATGACCTCGGCCCGTATCGCTCCGCCGATGATTGGCCTCGGCCTGCTGGAAGCCATTCGTGAGTCCGATCTGCTGGTCCGGGAAGACCCGGATGATGAAAATAATGACGGCATTCGCGGCCATGCCAACCGGGTGTGGGATAACGCTCAGGAAGCAACCGTCATTGGCCGTTTTGGCTGGAAGGCCGGTCAACCCAACCTGCGCCAGCAAAATGCCGGCGCTTTTGCCGGCGACATGGGCCTGACCTCTGGCCTGGCTCCCGCCGATGACTGTACTTCGGCTCAG
Source organism: Oceanimonas baumannii (assembly GCF_002245495.1). Lineage (GTDB taxonomy): Bacteria > Pseudomonadota > Gammaproteobacteria > Enterobacterales > Aeromonadaceae > Oceanimonas > Oceanimonas baumannii. Next base: position 203,904 of record NZ_NQJF01000007.1, on the reverse strand, counting down.
CGCTGCGAACACTATCCCGATGGCGGGAAACCGGAAGTGAGCGATGACATTCTCGACTCGGTCACGTTCTACAGCCAGCATCTGGCGGTGCCCGCCCGGCGTCACCTGGACGATCCAAATGTGCAGGCCGGTAAACAGCTGTTCCTGGCCCTGGGCTGTGCCGGTTGCCATACGCCGTCTTACACTACCGGCGAACATGAGAGTCCGGCCCTGAGTGGTCAGAGAATTTACCCTTATACCGATTTGCTGCTGCACGACATGGGTGAAGATCTCGCCGATAACCGGCCCGAGTTCAGCGCCAGCGGCCGCGAGTGGCGAACCCCTCCCCTGTGGGGACTGGGCTATACCGGTGAAGTGGCCGGCGAGTCTGCCCGTTACCTGCACGACGGCCGGGCCCGCACCCTGCTCGAAGCGGTACTCTGGCACGGGGGCGAAGCCGCCGCCGCACGCAACCGGGTACTGTCTGCCAGCGCCGGCGAACGTGAACAACTCATCGCCTTTCTGGAGTCGCTATGACCTTCCGCCTTTTTTCTCTTGCCGCTCTGGGACTACTGACTGCCTGCCAGCACCAGCCGCCGGTTGATCCGGCCCTGACTCAGCTGACTGGAGCCCATCTTGCACTGATGCGCCAGCAGGCTGCTGAACTGGCTGAAGCGCTGGCCCGTCTGGATGATACCAGCCATGCCTATTGTGCCGGTGAGCAGCCACTTGCCACGGTACAGCAGCAGTGGCGTACCGCCTTTACCGCCTGGACTGCTCATCAGGGCCAGAGCGGCGGCCCACTGGATGCAGCCGGTCTGACCTATGCCTTTCAGCTGTGGCCAGACAAGAAAGACACCACCGGCCGTCAGCTGACTCGCCAGCTGAATCAGCCCGGACCGCTCAAGGGTGCCAGCATTACCCTGGGTGCAGTGGAATATCTGCTGTATGAAAATCTGTCACAGGTGCAGCGCTGTTCCCTGCTGCCCGCGGTGAACAAGCAACTGGTGCAAAACAGTAACAAGCTGCACCAGGTCTGGGACACCCCGTCTCACTATGAACAACAACTTGAGCAAATGACAGCGCAAGGCGGTGCCAAGACCGTTCTAGTGCAGATCCTCGGCCAGCTCGCCCATCGCTTCGATCGCATTGAAAAGAAGCTGGATTTACCGCTCAACACCGCCGCGCACCCTCGCCCGCTGTTTGCCGAGGCCTGGCGCAGCGAACAGTCGCTGCACTTTTTACGCACCAGTCTGACCAGCCTGGAACAGGAATATCGCACCGGCGGCATTCGTACTTACCTTGAGCAGAACAATGAAAGCGTGCTCATGACCGAACTGGACGATGCCTTTGCCGACACCCTCGATCACCTGCCTGCAGGCGATAGCCTGGCGCACTGGCTGCGGGGGGACAACTATGCCGCCCTGCTGCGTTTCAAGGTGTCTTTTGACCATCTTGGCAGCACACTAAAACTGCGCCTGCCCGAAGCCCTGGGGATCAGCCTGGGCTTTAACGCCACGGACGGTGACTGATGCACCGGCGACAATTCCTGCAGGGACTGTCCGCCGCCGGCGTGCTATGCAGCCTGGGGCTGGCGGGCTGTGCCCTGCCAGCCGGCCGGCACCATTACCTGATAGGCGGCGGCCGTCGTGACGGCGGCCGCTACGTGGCGCAAGCCCTGAATATGGATGGCAGCCTGCGTTATGAGCTGCCGCTGCCGGCCCGGGGCCACGGCATCGCGACCCACCCCAGCCGGCCGCTGGCAGTGTGCCATGCCCGTCGCCCCGGCAGCTACCTGGCGCTGTTCCACCACCAGCAAGGCAACTTGCTGCAGGTGCGTGAGGCCGACCCGGAACGCCACTATTACGGCCATGGCGTCTTCAGCACAGACGGTAAGTTGCTCTACACCACCGAAGGTGTACGCAGCACCAGCGAAGGCATCATCGGCGTCTATGCATTGCATCATGAACAGCTCACCAAGGTGCATGAGTTTTCCGGCATTGGGCTGGGGCCCCATGAAATCTGCCGGCTGCCTGATGGCAACCTGGTAATAGGTGTAGGAGGCGTACATACTCTGGGCCGCAAACCACTGAACCTGGACACCATGCATCCCAGCCTGTGCTACCTGCACGCCACCAGCGGACACATCATGGAACAGCGCAGCCTGGTTGATAAACATTTGTCCATCCGGCATCTGGCGGTCACCAGTGACGGTGAGGTGTTTACCGGTCAGCAATATCGTGGCAACCCTGACGCTTTTCCGCCTCTGATTGTGCGCCACCACCGTGGTCAGGCACTGCAGCCTCTGGGGGGCAGCCCCCTCGACTGGGCCCGCTTCAATCATTATATTGCCAGCATTGCCGTGACCGATGACTATATCGCCGCCACCTCACCGCCGGGCAACTGCTATGGCCTGTGGCAGCGGCACAGTGGCGAATTGATCCGGATAGCTCCTCTGCCTGATGCCTCAGGCGCGGCAGCAAAGCAGGGAGAAATCTGGCTGGGCAGCGGTCAGGGCGGTATCTGTCAGCTCGATCAACAGGGCCGGGAACGCCGTTTTTATTCCCCCTGGCAATGGGATAACCACTGGTCACTGATTGACTAGTGAAAACCGACGCCGCTGTCGCATGTCAGGCTTCGGTGACGACGTCCGCTGGGCTATGCTTGTAAAGGTCAACACAATCAAGGGAGCGAATCATGGGCATCATAAGCTGGATCATTTTCGGGCTGATTGCCGGTGTTCTGGCAAAGTGGATTATGCCCGGCCGTGACGGTGGCGGTTTTATTCTCACCACACTGCTTGGGGTTGCCGGTGCCTTCGTCGGTGGCTGGGTCGGCGTCAGACTGGGCTTTGGCAGCATCACCGGCTTTAATTTTGGCAGTCTGGTGACCGCCGTCATCGGTGCCTTATTTCTACTGTTTGTTTACCGGCTTATCAGCCGCTCCTGATGCTTCAACATTAAATTCGCCAGAACCATCCGGGCTTTGGCACAATACTTGTTCATTCATCCAGCCAGAGAATACCCATGAAGGCACCCAAAATCGGCGTCATCGCCGTGGTCTGGCATCAGCAACAGGTGCTGCTGGTAAAACGCAAATACGCCCCCCATGCCGGACACTGGGGTTTTCCCGGTGGCAAACTGGAGTGGGGCGAAACCATGAGCGCAGGTGCAGCCCGGGAGCTGCTGGAAGAAACCGGCATCAGCGCCAGTATGGAGGCTCCCTTTGCCTGCTACGACGTACTCGCCGAAGAGGCCGGTCAGCTGGCCCATCACTATGTCATGATCGCGGTGCGCGGGCACTACCAGGGCGGCACGCCGGTCGCCGACGACGATGCCGACGCCGTCGCCTGGTTCAGTCCCGACGCCCTGCCTGCTCCCCTGTGCCCGGATCTCACTGAGATTATCGAGCGCTCACGGCAAAAATAAGCTGACGACAGCCACTCAATTAATCAGGAGCCTCGTCTTTAACAACCCTCGTTGCTGCTCTATGATTGTGCGCTTACTTCCGTTTTGGACCAACCAGGTCTCCTCCCGAATATGACCGGCCGGAGCTGCCAGACCAACAGTCCGGTTGTGCCGGCAACGGCCGGTATACGATTTGCTTTCGTGCTTTGGCGAAAGCAGTGCCAGGCTCTCCCTTAACCAGGCAGGGTCGTGACGTTCAGTAGCAAAACCTATCAAGTACAGAGGAAATAATGAACAAGAATACAAACCTGCAGCAGGAAAACGACACCGAAGGAATACGCCTTGAAAAAGACTCTCTCGGAGAACAACGGGTGCCACTAAACGCCTGGTATGGTGCTCAGACCCAACGTGCCAAACAGAACTTTGATATTACCGGCGTCCCCATCAGCCACTTTCCCGAGCTTATCCGCGCGCTGGCCATGGTCAAGGCGGCCGCAGCCCGAGCCAACCACCGCCTGGGCCTGCTTACCGACGAGAAAGCCGACGCAATTCAGGGGGCCTGTGCCCAATTGCTGAGAGGCGAACATCACGAAGCATTTATTGTCGACCTGATTCAGGGAGGCGCCGGTACCTCTAGCAACATGAACGCCAACGAGGTGATCGCCAATCTGGGCCTGGCCCGGCTGGGGTTTGATAAAGGCCAGTACCAGCACCTGCACCCCAATAATGACGTGAACCGTTCCCAGTCTACCAACGATGTCTATCCCACCGCTTCCCGCCTGGCTATCGTCGAGGCCGCCCAGGGTCTGAAAGTAGCAGTGAAGGAATTGCAGCACAGCCTGGCCGCCAAAGGCGTGGAATTTGCCGATGTGCTCAAGATGGGCCGCACCCAGATGCAAGACGCCGTGCCCATGACCCTGGGCCAGGAATTTGAAGCCTTTGCCTACAACCTGGGTGAAGAAGAAGCCCGCATCAATGCCGCCTGCACGCTGCTGTGCGAGGTAAACCTGGGTGGCACCGCCATCGGCACCGGCATCAATGCCCCCGCCGGTTATGGTGAGATTGCCGTTACCGAACTGGCCGATATCAGTAACTTACCCGTCACTCAGGCCGGTAACCTGATCGAAGCCAGCTATGATATGGGAGCCTTTGTTACCTTCTCCAGCACCCTGAAGCGGCTGGCAGTGAAGCTGTCCAAGCTCAGCAATGATCTGCGCCTGCTGTCCAGCGGCCCACGCACTGGTTTTAATGAAATAGATCTGCCGGCTATGCAGCCCGGCTCCTCCATTATGCCCGGCAAGGTCAACCCGGTCATTCCCGAAGCCATGACCCAGACCGCCTTTCAGGTGATAGGTACCGATACCACCATCACCCTGGCCGCTGAGGCCGGTCAGCTGCAGCTCAATGCCATGGAGCCACTGATCGTCTATAACCTGCTGAATAACTGCCGTATTCTGAGCAAGTCGATTCGCATGCTGGATCAGTTATGTATCCGCGGCATTGCCGCTAACCGCGAGCAGTGTGACCGCCACGTAGCACAGAGCATCGGTATTGTGACCGCACTGGTACCCCATATCGGCTACGACAACGCCAGCCGCATTGCCGGCAAGGCGCTGCTCACTGGCAAAGGGGTCGCCGAACTGGTGCAGGAAGAAAAGCTGCTCAGTGACGATCAGCTTTCCGGGATCCTCTCGCCGCAGAACATGGTGCGGCAGCAAGGCTGAGCAGACCCCACTGAACCGACTGAGATAATGCCGGGCCCTGCCCGGCATTTTTGTGACTGGAAGGCGGTTACAGCCCCGCCAGCAGCTGCCATAAGTCTGCCTGCATGGCGGCCGCGGTCACTTCCCTGCCGGCTCCCGGCCCCTGAATCACCATGGGGTTCTGGCGGTAATGACGGGTTTCAATGGCGAACACGTTATCTCCGGGGCGCAAAGGCACAAAGGGATGATTGGCAGGTACCACCTCCAGCCCCACACTGGCCGCATTGGTTTCGGCATTAAAGCGGGCCACATGGCGCAGCACACCGCCCTGTTGCTGAGCCTCGGCCAGCCGCCCGGCCAGCACCTCATCCAGCAGATGCAGGTTATCGAGCGCATCTTCCTTGCTGAGAGTAGCCAGATCATCAGGCACCAGGCTCGCCACCTTGACTTGGGACGGGTCCAGATCAAAGCCGGCTTCCCGGGCCAGGATCACCAGCTTGCGCTTTACATCCTGACCATTGAGGTCATCCCGGGGATCAGGCTCGGTCAGCCCCTGCTGCCATGCCTGCAGCAACAGCTCGGAGAATGGCTGACTGCCGTCAAAATACTGGAACAGCCAGCTCAGGGTACCGGAAAAAACACCGCTGACGGCACGGATCTGTTCACCGGACTGACGTAACTGATGCAGGCTGCTTTGCACCGGCAACCCCGCCCCCACGGTTGCATTACTGAGAAACCTGACCCTGTGCTCGGCCAGTATCTGCTGCAGCGCCCTGTAGTATTCAAGGTTCGCCGCTCCCGCCTGCTTATTGGCAGCAATCAGATGAATGCGCTGCTGCACCATGGCCGGATAATACTGCACCAGGCTGGCAGAGGCGGTGCAGTCCAGCGCGACCATGGCATCAAAACCATGTTCTTCCAGATCTTCCAGCCAGTCGGGCCAGACCACGCTGTGGGGCTGAAAGTCGTTCAACACCATATCTGCTTCCAGTCCCTGGCTGGCGAGCATGGCCCCTCTGGAGTCGAACACGCCATACAGGGTCAGGCGCAGATTCAGTTCCTGCTCCAGCCGCGCTTTTTGCTCTTTATAGAGACGCAACCAGGCCTTGCCGATATTGCCCCGGCCAAACAGCAACACCCCTACCCGGCGGGGCCGGCTGAACAGACTTTGGTGCAGCCGTAACAACAAGGGATCCAGGGCCGTTTTACGTACCACGCCCACCAGGCTGAGACCATTTTTCGCGGGCTGAATAAACTCCAGTGGCAACTCATTCAGGGCATGGTAAAACTGCAGACACTGCTCGGCCTGACTGGTGACGTTTTTGCCTACCAATGCCACCAGAGAAAACCCCTCGCGCTGCTGCAGCCCTTCAAAGCCACCCGCGGGCTGATGATCCCGCAGCACCAGAAAAGCCTGTTCGGCCTGCTCCCGGGTGTAGGCAATCTGCCACAACTTGCGTTCGGGGAGGCGTTTGCAGGCAAGCGGAGGCAGCCCCCGCTTGTCCAGCCAGCCGGTCAGTGCGTCCACCCGCTCCTGATAGCGATCGGAAATGGTCATCTCTACCAGCACGGTGTCATCTACCGCGGTGACAATACGCGCGCCCTGCTCGCGGCGGGGGCGACGCTCGATACGGGTATGACCGTCATCAGGGTGATAGCTGCAACGCAGCATCAGCTGCTGACGACTGGCCGCCACGGGCCCAAGAGTACGGCTATGCAGGACCGGAGAGCCCAGACGAGCCAGCTCGGCAGCCTCCGGCAATGCCAGACGTTTCAGCAAATGCGCCTCCGGAATACGCCGCGGGTCGGCGCTGAACACTCCGGGGACATCGCTCCAGATGGTGGTATGCGAACTGTCGGCCAACGCGCCCAGCAAGGTAGCACTGAAATCGGAACCATTACGGCCCAGCAGTCGGGTACGTCCCTGGTCATCGGCGGCAATAAACCCCGTGACGACCAGAATTTGCTGCGGATGCTCTGCCAGAATACCGGCCAGCCGGCGACGGGATTCATCTTCCTGCACCTGTACCGGCGTGCCGGATACCCGCAGGAAACTGCGCGCATCCAGACTATGGGCAGACATCCCCTGGCTGCATAGCACCCGCGCCAGCAGACGGGATGACCAGACTTCACCGTAAGACTGAATAAGGGCACGCTGATAGTCATCAAGCCGGTCATGTTCCAGCACTTTCGCAATGGTGATAATGTCGTCTTCCAGGGCTGCCAGCAAGGGGGCCGCATCATCTGCAGACAACGAGGACGCGATCAGGTTGCGCTGAAAAACATGCAAGCCGGCCAATGCTTCGGGAGCTGCAGAATCACCGCTGGCAAACAGGCTAAGCAACTCAATCAGCCGGTTGGTGGTTTTACCCGGGGCCGACACCACAATCAGGGCTTCAGGCTGCTGCAGCTTGTGAATGATACCGGCCACCCGGTGAAAACAGGCAGCATCGGCCAGGCTGCTGCCGCCAAACTTATGTACCGGCCGCTGTGCGCCGGGCTCGGGCTCGAGAATAGTCATTTATTTGCCAAGTACCTTAAATGCGTTTTCCAGATCCTTGATCAGATCGGTGCTGTCCTCAATACCTACCGACACTCTCAGCAACTGCTGGCTGATGCCCGCTTCGCTCAACGCCTCCGGGCTCATGGCGGCATGAGTCATGGTCGCCGGATGCGCGATCAGACTTTCTACCCCGCCCAGAGACTCGGCCAGAGAGAATAATTGCAACTCATGCAGAAACGCCTTCAGGCCGGCTTCGTCGGTGTCCAGCTCGAAGCTGAGCATGGCACCGAAACCGCGTTGCTGGCGGGCGGCGGCTTCATGACCCGGGTTGCCCGGCAAGCTGGGATGATATACCGCCTTCACTTTCGGCTGCTGCTGCAGAAACGCCACCAGCGCATCGGCGTTTTCACAATGCTGACGCATGCGCACACCGAGGGTTCTCAGGCCACGCAGGGTGAGATAGTTATCAAAGGCCGAGCCGGTTAATCCCAGGCAATTGGCCCACCAGCGCAGTTGTTCAGCCAGTTCGGCATCCGCTGCCACCACAGCTCCCCCGACGGCATCGGAGTGACCGTTAATGTATTTGGTGGTGGAATGCAGCACCAAATCGGCCCCCAGCTTCAGCGGTTGCTGCAGTACCGGTGACAAAAAGGTGTTATCCACCACCGTGATGGCACCCACCTGTTTGGCAGCCGTACACAGGGCTTCAATATCCACCACCCGCAGTAACGGGTTTGACGGCGTTTCAATCCACAACATGCGCGGCTTGCGGGCCATCACTTCCGCCAATGCCGCGGCATCGGTCTGATCCACATAAGCCAGTTCAAACAATCCTTTGGCGGCCAGAGAGTTAAACAGCCGCTGGCTGCCTCCATAGCTGTCATGAGGGACCACCAGCAGATCACCCGGCTGCAGCTGGGACGTCACAATCAGGTTAATGGCACCCAGGCCGCTGGCCGTCACGGCGGCACCGGCACCGGCCTCCAGATGAGTCAGGGCATCGATTAAAGTCTGACGGGTAGGGTTACCGGAACGGGCATAGTCAAACTGACGCTTTTCATTAAAATCGGCAAAGGAAAAAGTGCTGGTCAGGTAAATGGGCGGCACCACGGCACCGTGCTGTGTGTCGCTCTCAAGGCCGGTACGCACGGCGTGAGTCTGAGTCTTGTAATTTGGCATGTCCTTCTCCTTTGCACACGGCAGCCTGAAACACAATTTTGAGGAAAAGCACAGTAACTCGAACAATATGAGACGTCAAGCCACCCAGACGTCCATAAGGCTTTGCTGTTGGATTGCCAATACAAAAAGCAGGGGTTACAATTTGCCGGAAATAATTCCCGAATGCAGGTGGACGATGAAAACTGAATGGAACGGCGACTATATCAGCCCTTACGCCGAGCATGGCAAGAAAAGCGAACAGGTCAAGAAGATCACCGTTTCCATCCCGCTCAAGGTGCTTAAGGTACTTACCGATGAACGTACCCGCCGCCAGGTAAATAACCTGCGCCACGCCACCAACAGCGAGTTGCTCTGTGAAGCCTTTCTGCATGCCTACACCGGACAACCTCTGCCTCAGGACGAAGACCTGCGCAAAGATGTGCCCGACCAGATCCCGGCCCGCGCCAGAGAGATCATGATCGAGCTTGGCCTGGAAATCGAAGATTTCGGGCAGGACGACTAAAATACAGCCATAAGCGGTAGGCTGTCAGTTTTAAGCCTTCCAGAGCTGGCTGCAGTTCACGAATAGTGCTTGATTATCCAGTTCTGAAGTCGCTCCGGCGAAGGCCGGAGCCCATTGTGCAGACAATGTGTTATCTGCAGGCTTACCATCAACACGACTTATAGCTTAAAACATATAGCTGACAGCGTTCGGGCTCAGGCTCCCCCTCGCAAGATTTCCTGCCAGGGCAGATTTTCATCGCCAAGAGTAATGAAGTTGGGGTTGATCAGGCTGTCTCGCTCGTTATAGCTGAGCCGCTCCAGGCCGAGATCCAGAATACGGCCGCCGGCTTCTTCCACAATACACTGGGTCGCGCCGGTATCCCATTCACCGGTGGGACCAATACGCATATAAAGATCAGCTTCACCTTCCGCGACCAGACAGGATTTCAGTGAACTTGAACCCAGCGGAACGAGCTGATAATCCAGCTTGTCGGTCAGACGGGAGCGAACCCAGTCTACGTTTTGCCGGCGGCTGATGGTAATACACAGACTGGTCACCGGCTTGCGGTAATGACGGGCATGGATTTGTGTTATTTCACCATTGGCTTCCTTATAGGCCCCCTGCCCGCGCACCGCGTAATACAACAGATCGTGTACCGGGCCATACACTACCCCAAGCACCGGCCTGCCGTTTTCAATCAGGGCAATCATGGTGGAAAAATCGCCGCTGCCGGCAATAAATTCCTGTGTGCCGTCAAGTGGATCCACCAGCCAGTAACGGGGCCAGGCATGCCGTTCTGCCAGCGGGATATCCCCGCCCTCTTCAGACAAGACCGGAATATTCTCCAGTTGGCGCAGTGCCCGGGTCAGGTACTCGTGTGCCGCCAGATCGGCGCTGGTCACCGGGCTGTCATCGCCTTTATGTGCGGCCTTATAATCACCGCTGTTATACATCGACAGAATTAACCTGCCGGATTCTCGGGCTGCCGCCTTTACGCCCGGTAGCAGGGCACAGGTATCCATGCTTATTCCTCTTTGTTAAGCCAGTCCTGTAATAAAAACAGACCACAAATGCTGCGGGCTTCGGAAAAATCGGGCCGGGCCATCAGCTCGCTCAGCCGATCCAGCGGCCAAGGCACAACTTCCAGTGGTTCCGGCTCATCTCCCTCGCGCCGTTCGGGATACAGACCCCGGGCCAGTAAAATGTCCATACGACTGCCGAAGTAACCAGGTGCCAGACTAACCTGCTTGAGTGACGTCAGCTCACGGGCACCGTAACCCACCTCTTCCATCAGTTCCCGATTACCGGCTTCCAGGGCGGTTTCACCGGGGTCGATCAGCCCCTTGGGAAAGCCGAGCTCATAACTATGGGTGCCAGCGGAATATTCCCGGATCAGCAAAATGGTGTTGTCATCGAGCATCGGCACCAGCATCACGGCACCACGCCCGCCTCCCCGCATTCTTTCATAGATCCGCTCAACACCGTTACTGAAACGCAGGTGTACCGATTCCACCCGGAACAGGCGGCTTTCGGCCACCAGTTCGGAATGCAAGATGATTGGCTTTTTTTTATCGTCGGTCATGGCCCGCCCCATTTTAAATCGCCCTTATATGAGGTTATCGCAACTGGCCGCTAACGTCTGCCGCAGATTGATCACAAAGTGTGAATTGTCCGGTGACTTGTATGCCAAAGGGGGCCATCTGGTATAATTGAACATCCGGTTTTGACGAGAGCGACAACCATGAACGGAACAACGGAGACCGTGCGGCTGGATAAATGGCTGTGGGCCGCCCGCTTTTATAAAACCCGCAGCCTGGCCAGAGACATGATTGACGGCGGCAAGGTGCACTATAACGGTCAGCGCACCAAACCCGGCAAACCGGTAGAAACCGGCGCCATCATTAAACTGCGCCAAGGCCACGATGAACGGGAAGTGGTTGTGCTGACGCTGTCGGATAAACGCGGCAAGGCCGAGGTGGCACAGCAACTCTATCGGGAAACACCGGACAGCATTGAACAGCGGGAGCGCAACGCGCAGGCGCGCAAGCTCAACAGCCAGTTTGCCCCCAGCCCCGAGCGCCGGCCCGATAAAAAAGAAAGACGTACCCTGCTCAAAATCAAGCAGGGCAACTGAGCCTAAACAGGATCCATTATGAACAAACCCGACCAACTTCATCGTTATCTGTTCGACCACTATCAGGTGCGTGGCGAGCTGGTACAGCTGCAGCAAAGTTTTCAGCACATACTGTCGGCCCAGGCCTACCCGGTACCGGTGCAGCGGCTGCTGGGTGAGCTGCTGACCGCGACCAGCCTGCTGACCGCCACCCTTAAGTTTGAAGGCCATATTACGGTTCAGCTGCAGGGCGATGGCCCGGTCAGTCTGGCGGTGATCAACGGTGATCACAATCAGCAGTTACGTGGTGTGGCCCGCTGGCAAGGAGATGTGCCCGACAGTGACCGGCTCGCAGATCTGGTCGGTAAGGGTTATATCGCCATTACCATTACGCCTGATAACGGCGAACGCTATCAGGGCATTGTGGAACTGGATGAACAGTCGCTGGCTGCCAGCCTGGAAAATTATTTTGCCCAGTCAGAGCAGCTGGCCACTCGCATCTGGCTGTTCACTGGCCTGCAAGGCGATCATCAGGCGGCGGCAGGTATGCTGCTGCAGGCCCTGCCCAGTGATCAGGACGACCAACAGGATGATTTTAACCATCTGGAAGCCCTGACTGGCACAGTGAAAGCTGAAGAGCTGCTGCAGCTGGATGCTCAGGAAGTGCTGTACCGTTTGTATCATCAGGAAGCGGTACGGATATTCGATCCACAGCCGGTCAGTTTTCAGTGCACCTGCTCACAGGAAAAATGCGAACAGGCACTGCTGCAGGTAGGCCAGGAAGAAGCCATGGCGCTGATTCAGGAGCAGGGAAAAATCGAAATGCACTGTGACTATTGCGGACACCATTACCGGTTTGACGGCAGCGACGTGCAAAACCTGTTCAATCAGACACTGCACTGAACCGCCCCCCACAGCAGGGCCGGCATTGCCGGCCCTATTTATTAATAAACAAAACAAAATCACAAAAAATCAACATAGTGGCAGCACAGAATATTTAAGTTTCACCATCACATTCTTAATTCGTGCCGAAAAATTATAAATTTTGAAGCAGATCCCCTAATTGACATAAAAATCTTGATAAACTCAGGTTCCAAAAAATTCAAATAACCAAGCAACCCCCTCTGTACCAAATCTAGGAGTGACTAATGACGCCCAAGGCGCAACAACTCGGCTTGTCCCGCTACGGTATTACCAGCGTTACCGATGTACTGTACAACCCTTCCTACGAGCAGCTGTTTGCAGAAGAAACCCGTGCCGACCTGGAAGGCTTTGAAAAAGGCGTGGAAACCAGCCTGGGTGCCGTGGCGGTGGATACCGGTATCTTTACCGGCCGCTCTCCCAAAGATAAATACATTGTTCGTGACGATGTTACCCGCGATACCGTGTGGTGGGCCGATCAGGGCAAGAATGACAATAAACCCATGACCCAGGAAACCTGGGAACAGCTGAAAGGCCTGGTAACCACTCAGCTGTCCGGCAAGCGCCTGTTTGTGGTTGACACGTTCTGTGGTGCCAACGCCGATACCCGTCTGGCCGTTCGCTTTATTACCGAGGTCGCCTGGCAGGCTCACTTTGTTAAAAACATGTTCATTCGCCCGAGCGACGCCGAACTGGAAAGTTTTGAGCCGGACTTTGTGGTGATGAACGGTGCCAAATGCACCAACCCGAACTGGAAAGAGCAAGGTCTGAACAGCGAAAATTTCGTGGCCTTTAACCTGACCGAACGAGTACAGCTGATCGGTGGCACCTGGTATGGCGGTGAAATGAAAAAAGGTATGTTCTCCATGATGAACTACCTGCTGCCGCTTAAAGGCATTGCTTCCATGCACTGTTCCGCCAACGTGGGCAAAGAGGGCGATGTAGCCATCTTCTTTGGCCTGTCCGGCACCGGTAAAACCACCCTGTCTACCGATCCCAACCGCGAGCTGATTGGTGATGACGAGCACGGCTGGGATGACGACGGCGTATTCAACTTTGAAGGTGGCTGCTACGCCAAAACCATCAAGCTGAGCAAGGAAAACGAGCCGGAAATCTACGCTGCCATTCGTCGTGATGCCCTGCTTGAAAACGTGACCGTACGGGAAGATGGCAGCGTTGACTTTGACGATGGTTCCAAGACCGAAAACACCCGTGTCTCCTACCCCATCTATCACATTGATAACATCGTCAAGCCAGTATCCAAGGCAGGTCACGCCAAGAAGGTGATTTTCCTGACCGCAGATGCTTTTGGCGTGTTGCCGCCGGTTGCCAAGCTGAGCCGCAGCCAGGCGCAGTATCACTTCCTGTCCGGCTTTACCGCCAAACTGGCCGGTACCGAGCGTGGCATTACCGAACCGACCCCCACCTTCTCCAGCTGCTTTGGTGCCGCCTTCCTGAGCCTGCACCCAACCCAGTACGCCGAAGTGCTGGCCAAGCGGATGGACGCCGTGGGTGCCGAAGCTTATCTGGTCAATACCGGCTGGAACGGCACCGGCAAGCGGATTTCCATCAAGGCAACCCGTGCCATCATCAATGCCATTCTCGACGGCTCCATCGAGAACAGCGAGTTTGTGGAACTGCCCTACTTTAAAGTAGCCATTCCCACCAACCTGCAGGGCGTGGAAGACGAATCCATTCTGGATCCACGCAATACCTATGCTGATGCTGCCGAGTGGGAAACCAAGGCACAGGATCTGGCCAAACGTTTTGTGGACAACTTTGAGAAGTTCACCGATACCGACGAAGGCAAGGCCCTGGTCGCCGCCGGTCCGCAGCTGTAAATCAGCTGTCAGTGCAAAAAACCCCGGCTCAGGCCGGGGTTTTTCGTTTGGTCATTACTGAAACGGCCGGTTCCGGTTCCATTCCACCAGCCAGTCATTGATCGCGCTGGCCGGCATAGGGTGGGAAATGCCATAACCCTGAACATAATGGCACCCCAGCTGTTGCAGCCGTTTTCCCAGCTCAGGCACTTCCATGCCTTCCGCCACCACCAGCATCTGCAACGCCGTTGCCAGCTGCACGACCCCTTCCACCATGCAGGCATCGGCCGGATTGGTCAGTAAATCAGTAATGAAGCTACGATCTATCTTGAGAATATCAACAGGAAGGCTTTTCAAACTTATCAAGGAGGCGTGCTCAGCACCAAAATTATCAAGCGATATTTTCAGCCCCAGTCGCCGGCAGTGTTCCAGCACTGCGGACAGCTTAGGCAGGTCATTCTGCACCGCATTTTCCTGAAACTCCAGTTCCAGCCGACCGGGCTGCACACCGGCATAACGTGCCAGTAAATATTCCAGATTGTGGCAAAACTCCGGGTGCAGCAGCTGGCCTGCGCTGACATTAAAACTGGCGTGATAATCGTGACCGACTTCGCTCCATTCGGTCATCTGCTGCAATAAGCACCGAATCACCCACTGCCCCAGTTCAAACTCAATATCACTGTCAAGTACCGCAGGCAAAAACTCGACAGGAGTCAGCAGTCCGCGCTCCGGGTGCTGCCAGCGCAGTAAGGCTTCCAGCCCTGTCATACTGCGGCTGAACAAATCAATTTTAGGCTGATAGTGCAGTACGAATTCATCGTTTATCAGTGCGTCCAGCAGTTCAGCGTAGAGACGATGTCGAGCCTGATCTTCCGAGTGCAAAGCAGGTTCAAAAAATACATACCGGGACTTTCCCTGCTTTTTGGCGTCATACATGGCTTTGTCAGCATAACACAGCAGACTTTCTCCCTCTCTGCTGTCTTCCGGATAAACGGCTACTCCGATACTGGCCGATACCCGGACCTGATGACTTCCCGGATTAAAGGGAGCATTAATCGCGCTCAGCATACGCTCTAGAATATCGCTACACTCCAGCGCATGATGCAACCCGGTGATCATCAGGGCAAACTCATCGCCTCCTAAGCGGGCTACGGCATCAGAACTGCGCAGCAGTAACGCCATTCGGCCGGCCACTTCAACCAGCAGCTTGTCTCCGGCAGCATGACCCAGGGTGTCATTGATTTGCTTGAAGCCATCCAGATCCAGGTAACATACCGCGACCATGGTACCGTTGCGTGTAGCCGCTGCCAGAGCCCTTTCCAGCAGCTCACTGAACAACTGACGGTTAGGAATGCCGGTCAGGGAATCGTACAGTGCGCGCTGACGCAGTTCGGCCTCATGCTGTTTAATATGACTGATGTCAGTAAGGATAAGCACATGATGTTGCACACTGGCTTGTTGGTCACGAATCACCGATACCGATAACAGTAAATGACACTCTGTATTATTACGGCGCCGTATGACACATTCACCCTGCCAGTGATCGGGGCTTTGAGCATCGGCAGGCAAGTGCGGCCCTGCCTCGGTTTTATGCCGGAACAGCGTGGAGATATGCCCGGCAACGTCTTCCGGGGTATAACCGGTTATCCGGGTAAATGAAGGATTAACTTTCAGCACCCGGTTAGCAGCATCGGTCAGCATGATGCCGTCATAGCTGGCTTCAAATACACTGGCTGCCAGCTGCTGCTGCACTTCCAGCGTTCTCTGCTCGGTAATATCGTGGCCCACACAAATCATGTCGCCATTGGGTAACATAATATTGGCCCACAGTGTTGTCAGCCGATGCCCGTTTCTGTCTACAGGGTGCCACTCTCTGAATTCGGTACCATGCACTTCCCTGAAGGTACCAATTACCCGCTGTCGCTCTTCCGCATCGGGATAAAATATTTCAATGGGGGCCGCCTGGTGCTCCAGCTCCTCGAAACTCCAGCCAAACACCCGCTCACACTCGTTATTCCATAAAATGCAGCGCCCTGCGGTATCAAAACCGTTGATAAGCACCGGAACCCGCAGAAACAGCGACTTTAACCTGTTCATAAAGCGACCGGATGAAATATCCTCATCCTGCAACTGCGCTTCCAGTTCCTGCTCCTGCCAAAGCAGGGCAGCATGTTCCGCAAGCAGATCCAGCTGCTCTCTGGCCATCGCAGTCAATGATGGCTCTGGCACATCAAACTCCAGCAACAGCAGGCCGCGAATATGTTTGCGTATAACAGGCACGGCCAGATACCCACAACGGCCATCGAGCTGCAATTCATGGCTGGTCAGAGGGCAGTAAAACCGTTGCTGTCGCCACAGGGCAAGGAAGTGTTTATCCTGCCAGCCTTTGAAGCGCGGTCCCAAAACAGCGGCGACAACACTGGCATGGTGAAAAAAAAACACAAAACAGACCCGGCTGGCACCAGTTATTGCTGCCGAGCGTGTACATAAACGGCGCCATTCGTCAGTATCGCTGTTGTACGCTCCGTTCATCTCGCCGGATATCTCTTCTTTTTTTTTCTGCGTTCGCATATTCCTGACTACCCTGAATATGATTTACCTTTGACGAACACAACGCCACACGATGCGCTCACCGATGCCCCAAAACTGTCCAAGCATTCTTCAGCACTGGCTAAAATTCAAGCATACAGTATCCTGCATGAGTCCGCGCAACTTATCGGTACTGCCACACTTCTTTGGCCATCGCGAAAAACCCTCTGGCCAGCAGGCTGGCCCGACCGTCATTCCGCATCACCAGTGCACCAATACGGGCCATTGCAGGCAGAGCCAGAGGCCGGCAGTGCACACCGGGCAGCCCGTGAAACAACACACTGCCTGCCGGCACCAGGGCGCATCCCAGGCCAGCCTGCACCCAATGCATCAACCGGTACACCGAGTCAGAGGTTAACACCGGCTCAAGCACCATTCCCTGCCTGGTAAACTGGGTATCCAGATACTGACGAAAATACATTCCGGCCTTGGGCAGACACAAAGGCAGTCCTTGCAGATCCTGAGGTTCCGGTTGTGCCGGCAAACGCCTGCTCCAGTCCGGGCTGCAGGCCACCACCACCCCCTGCTCAGGTAACGCCAGGCTGTCAAACCGGTTCAGCACTTCAGGCTCGAAAAAGCCGCCGCCAATGTCCAGGGTATTCTGGTTAAGGCCGTCAAGAATCGCGTCCGCCGTCATATCATTGATTTCGAAGGCCACCCCTTGGTGCCGGTGGCGCAGCCCGGCCAGCACCGGGCTTAGATCCATGCAACTAAGCGGCACCAGCCCCAGTCGCACCGTGCCGGTAAGCCGGCCTTTCATGGCATCCACTTCCAGCCGCAGGTTGTTGTATTGGCCCAACAACCCCTGAGCCCGGGCCAGCACCCGCTCTCCTTCCGGGGTGAAGCCTTCAAACTGCTTGCCCCTGCGCACCAGTGCCACGCCCAGCTCCTGCTCCAGCTGACGTAACCGCATCGACAGCGTGGGTTGAGTCACACAGCAAGCCTGAGCCGCCCGGCCAAAATGCCGGTGTTCCGCCAATGCGCACAGGTAATGAAGTTGTTTGATATCCATCCCGGCGTTCCTTCCATCAACACCAAAAATTAATAAGCTTATATGTGATAAATTATATCTATATGAGCATCGAACCTTTCAATTAGAAAGGCACATCCCGCCTCTTTACACTGGGATAAAACCGTCAGTCGGATTCCCGTATGAGTAAAAAAATAAAACCCTATCAGGGTGCCGCCGGGGGCTGGGGTGCGCTGGCCTCCACCACCCGCTTCGTGCTCGGCAGCAAAAAGCCCGCCGCCAACCTGCGTAATCTGCTGCGCGCCAACCAGGTCAAAGGCTTTGACTGCCCGGGCTGTGCCTGGGGCGACGAGCAGGGAAAACACTTTTCCTTTTGTGAAAACGGGGCCAAGGCCATCAGTTGGGAAGCCACAGCCAGCAAAGTAACCCCGGCCTTTTTCAGACAGCACCCGGTCAGCCGGCTGCGCCAGCAAAGTGATTATTTTCTGGAGTATCAGGGACGTATTGAGCAACCCATGTACCTGAACCGGGAAACCGACCACTATGAGCCCATCTCCTGGGACGAGGCGTTTGCCCTGATTGGTCGTCACCTGAGCCGGCTGGCACACCCGGATCAGCTGGAACTTTATACTTCGGGCCGGGCCAGCAATGAAGCGGCTTATCTTTACCAGTTATTTGGCCGGCTCTTTGGTACCAATAACTTTCCCGACTGCTCCAACCTGTGTCACGAAGCCAGCGGCGTGGCCCTCAGCCGGGCCATTGGCGTAGGCAAGGGAACGGTAACTTTACAGGACTTTGAGCAGTCCGATGCCATTTTTGTGTTTGGTCAGAACCCGGGCACCAATCATCCGCGCATGCTTCACAGCCTGCGCAATGCATCACGCCAGGGCACAGCCATTGTCAGCTTTAATAACCTCAAGGAAAGAGGGCTGGAACGGTTTGCCGATCCACAAAGCCCGGCTGAAATGCTGACCTCCAAAGACTCGTCCATTTCCAGCCTGTACCTTTGTCCCCGTCTAGGGGGGGATATGGCGGCGGTACGGGGCATCGCCAAGCTGATACTGGAGTGGGACGCAGCAGCGCTGGAGCGGGGTGAACAGGGACTGCTGGACCGGGATTTTATTACCAGACATACACAAGGCCTGGACGACTACATGGCAGATGTGGCGGCCACCTCCTGGCAACAGATAGAAAACCAGTCGGGCCTGAGTCGGACGGATATTCACAAAGCAGCCGAAATCTATGCCGGCGCCAGACGGGCGATCTGTACCTGGGCCATGGGTATTACCCAACACAAGCACTCGGTGGCTACCATACGGGAAATCGTTAACCTGCAGCTGCTACGCGGCCAGATTGGCAAACCCGGCGCCGGCCTGTGCCCGGTACGCGGTCACAGCAATGTACAAGGCAACCGCACCGTGGGCATTAACGAACAGCCCGACACCGCTTTTCTCGACCGTCTGGAGCACCATTTTGGCACCCCCATGCCGCGCCAGCCCGGTCATAACGCCGTGGCGGCCATTCAGGCCATGCTCGACGGCCATTCAAAAGTGTTTATTGCACTGGGTGGCAATATTGCTGCCGCCGCCCCCGACACCCATGTTACCGCCGAGGCGCTTGCCAACTGTGACCTGACCGTACAGATCAGTACCAAGCTCAACCGCAGCCACCTGATGACCGGCAAGGAAGCGCTGATCCTGCCTTGCCTGGGACGCACAGAGACCGATATCCGGGCATCCGGGCCGCAGTTTATTACGGTGGAGGACTCCTTCAGCATGGTCCATGCCTCCCAGGGAGTGGGCAAGCCTAACAGTCCCCATCAGCGCTCGGAAACCGCCATTATCGCAGGAATCGCCCAGGCCGTCTTAGGCAGACAGACTGTAGACTGGATCGCACTGGCCGACGACTACAACCGCATCCGCGATCACATGGCCGCCACTCTTCCCGGCTTTGAACAATTCAACGAACGATTACAGCAGCCGGGCGGCTTTTACCTTGGCAACTCCGCCGCCGAATATATCTGGCAAACCACCACTGGCAAGGCCAATTTTGCCGGCGGCCCTTTACCCGCACACCTGCTGCCCGCCGAGGCCGATGGCGAAACAGCGTCTATCCTGCAGACACTGCGTTCACACGATCAATACAACACCACCATCTACGGTATGGATGACCGCTACCGGGGCGTGTATGGCCAACGTATGGTACTGTTTATGCACCCGGATGAAATACGCCGCCGTGCACTGCATGAAGGAGACGAGGTGGAAATGATTTCACTCTGGCATGATGGTGTGACGCGCAGTGTAAGTGGTTTCCGTGTGGTGGCCTACGACATTCCTGCCGGCAACGTGGCCGCCTATTATCCGGAGACCAACCCTCTGGTACCCTTGCACAGCACCGGTGACGACAGCCACACTCCCACCTCCAAGTCCATCGCGGTTCTGATCCGAAAACAGGAAAATCAACGAATTATCTGACCACCAGAAACACCAAAGCCAGCCCGAGTGGCTGGCTTTTTGTGCCCTTGGCGGGCTTGTGGCCCGTTTTTCTACGCTGTTGCACTCCTGTTTGAAGTACTGCGCTTGTGGTGCGTACCGAAAGGATATTCCGGCTGGCGGCAGGGTCCGGTGATACCGGTCTGCTGTTCCCGTTAAGGTGAAATCATAGTACCCCCAAAGCCGGGGGGAGTGGTTGCAAAGTACCCCTTATAAAACACCCTTTAAGCAATCAATCACCCCATGTAAACTTATAAAGGGTTAATTATTGTTTTGGGGTGTGAGTATGAGCAAACTGATACAACTGGATCGTACCGACAGGCGCATACTTGACCTGATGCAGCGCCACGGCCGCATCAGCAATCTGGAGCTGGCCGAGCGGGTGGGACTGTCTCCGTCACCCTGCTCGCGGCGGGTAAAAGCACTGGAAGACGCCGGCCTGATCGCCGATCACGTCACCCTGCTCGATGCCGCCAGATTGGGGCTGACCCTGCAGGCCTATATTCATATTTCCCTCGACCGGCACACGCCGGAGCGGTTTGAAGCCTTTGACGCCGCCGTGCTGAGCTTTTCCGAAGTGTTGGAATGTGATCTAATCACCGGCACCGAAGCCGACTACCAGCTCAAAGTGATCGTACGCGACATGGAGCATTATCAGCAGTTTTTGCTGGGCAAACTGACCCGGCTGGAGGGAGTGACCGGAGTTCGCTCCAGTTTTGTACTACGGCGCATCAAGCACGATACCGCCCTGCCGCTGGATCATCTGGCGTAGAAAACCCGGGAGTGTTGGCAGAGTGCAAGGGAAGTGGTATTGACGGGGAACTGCCGGAGCAGGCAACGCATGTGCAAACAAGGAAACGAAAGGGAGCGGCTGTAACACTGCTCCCTTTGCTTTTCTGATCACCGCTGTTGCAGAACGCAAAATGCTGTCACTGCACAACGGACGCTTATTGCCAGTCGAGGATCACCTTGCCGGACTGACCGGAACGCATAATGTCGAAGCCCTGCTGGAAATCGTCCACCTTAAAGTGATGCGTGATAATCGGGCTCAGATCCAGACCCGACTGAATAAGGCTGGCCATTTTGTACCAGGTTTCAAACATTTCCCGGCCGTAAATACCCTTGAGCACCAGCCCTTTAAAGATTACCTGATTCCAGTCGATCGCCATATCAGACGGCGGAATCCCCAGCATGGCTACCTTGCCACCATGGTTCATTTTGGCCAGCATGTCCTGAAACGCCGCCGGCACCCCGGACATCTCCAGGCCGACATCAAAGCCCTCGGTCATGCCCAGCTCGGCCATCACATCGTCCAGCTTTTCGGTCGCCACATTCACTGCCCGGGTGACACCCATGTCACGGGCCAGGGCAAGACGGTAGTCGTTAACATCGGTAATCACCACATGACGCGCACCCACATGGCGGGCCACGGCAGCGGCCATAATACCGATAGGGCCGGCACCGGTGATTAGCACATCTTCTCCCACCAGATCGAACGACAGCGCAGTATGTACCGCGTTACCAAACGGGTCGAAGATGGATGCCAGATCGTCAGAGATTTCATCAGGCAGCTTAAAGGCGTTAAAAGCCGGGATCACCAGATACTCGGCAAAGGCACCTTCCCGGTTCACACCCACACCGACGGTATTACGGCACAAATGAGTACGTCCGGCCCGGCAGTTACGGCAATGGCCACAGGTGATATGGCCTTCACCGGACACCCGGTCACCAATGGAGAAGCCACGTACTTCCTGGCCGATGGCCACCACTTCACCCACGTATTCATGACCGACCACCATGGGCACCGGAATGGTCTTTTGCGACCAGTCATCCCAGTTATAAATATGGATATCGGTACCGCAGATGGCCGTTTTACGAATTTTAATCAGCAGATCGTTGTGGCCCAACTCCGGCTCGGGCACATCAGTCATCCAGATCCCGGGTTCGGCTTTCAGTTTTGCTAATGCTTTCATGGTGTTTCCCTCAGATCACGCCCAGCTCACGACCCACTTCGGTAAAGGCTGCAATAGCCCGGTCCAGCTGCTCGCGACTGTGCGCCGCCGACATCTGGGTGCGAATACGGGCCTGTCCCTTGGGCACCACCGGGAAGGAAAAGCCGATCACGTAAATCCCTTTTTCCAGCAACTTGTCAGCCATTTGTGAAGCCAGAGCAGCATCACCCAGCATCACCGGAATAATGGCGTGATCCTTGCCCGCTAGAGTAAAGCCGGCAGCGGTCATTTCCGCTCTGAAGTAATCACTGTTTTCCCGCACCTTGTGTCGCAGGTCATCGCCGTTTTTCAGCATCTCCAGCACCCTGATCGAAGCGGCAACGATGGCAGGGGCCACCGAGTTGGAGAACAGGTAGGGCCGGGAGCGCTGGCGCAGCCAGTCGATCACCTCTTTTTTGCCCGAAGTATAGCCGCCGGAGGCACCACCCAGCGCCTTGCCCAGGGTTCCGGTAATAATATCGACCCGGTTCATGACCTCACAGTATTCATGAGTACCCCGGCCCTGCTCACCCACAAAGCCGACGGCATGAGAGTCGTCCACCATCACCAGCGCATTGTATTTGTCGGCCAGATCGCAAATAGCGCTCAGATTGGCAATAACGCCATCCATGGAAAAAACGCCGTCGGTGGCGATCAGCTTAAAGCGGGCACCGTCTTCCTCGGCCTGCTGCAAACGGCTTTCCAGCTCGGCCATGTTGTTATTGGCATAGCGGTAACGTTTGGCTTTACACAGACGCACACCGTCAATAATGGATGCATGGTTCAGCGCATCGGAAATAATCGCGTCTTCCGGACCCAGAAGGGTCTCAAACAGACCGGCGTTGGCATCAAAGCAGGAGGTATAAAGAATGGTATCTTCCATACCGAGAAAGGACGACAGCTCTGTTTCCAGCTGCTTGTGCAGATCCTGAGTACCACAGATAAAACGCACCGAGGCCATGCCAAAACCATGACTTTGCAGCCCCTGCTTTGCCGCCTCCACCAGGGAGGGGTGATTAGCCAACCCCAGGTAGTTGTTGGCACAGAAGTTAATCACCTCCTGTTCACCCACCTGAATAGCGGCACTCTGCGGCGAAGTAATCACCCGTTCCTTTTTGTAGAGCCCTTCCGCTTTGGTGTTTTCCAGTTGTTCGGATAAGTAAGCATAAAATGCCGACGACATAACAAACTCCCGTTTTCCATGTGGTCATCTGGGTCAAATTTAGACCATTTTACTATTTCACATCCTAATCCTCATAAATTATTCCGTTAAAAAGCACTATTTGTGAAAGGGATCACCGGAGGCAGCCGACAGCACACGGTAATGTTCCAGCAGCTGGCCCAATTCGAGTCCTTTATTCGAATGAAAATAAGGTTTAAGCAGAAAAAGTACTCTGACCACCCCCTCATACAACATCGCCTGGCTGATCCGAACGTGAGGTAGCTGCACCTGCTGATAACTCACCCAGCAGGACACCAGCATTTTCAGGTTTTGCGCCAGAATGACGATATCTTCATCCGGTATCATTAATGCCTGTTGCGTGTTCAGCTCCTGTAACAATGCCTGCAGGTTACCTTCAAGCTCTCGCTGCAGCTCCAAATATTGCCGGTGCAATAGCGCATCCCGCTGCAGAATGTCATTAAGGTTGGCATACAGAAAACGGAACTCCCACATGACATAGAAAACAGCATCCAGATAGTGCAGCCAAAGTGCCGGGCTGGTATTCACTGTCCCTTCAACAGGCACAAAGCTTTTGCGTAGATGAGCGCTATAATCGGCAAAAATGCAGTGAATGATGTCATTTTTGTTGCGAAAATGGTAATACAGATTACCTGGGCTGATCCCTAGATGAGCGGCGATATGATTGGTTGTCACCCTGGCTTCCCCCTGCTCGTTGAACAGAGCGAGCGCGGCAGCCACAATGCGATCCCTGGTTTTCATCGGGTTGCCCCGGCCACAATGGCTGTTCACGAAGTGGTAACTGAATAGTAACACAGTACTCAGGGTTAGTTTTCTGCGCTTCGGGCGTGATAAACTTGCGAAAAATTTCTTCGAATTGCCGGACATCCGTGCCGGCCAGAAAGAGGCAGACAGCGATGATCATTGTAACTGGCGGTGCCGGCTTTATTGGCAGCAACCTGGTAAAAAACCTGAATGAACAAGGCCGCACTGACGTGGTGGTGATCGACGATCTGACCGACGGTACCAAATTCGTCAACCTGGTCGATCTGACCATTGCCGATTACCTGGATAAAGATGAGTTTCTGCACCGTATCGTGTCCGGCGACGAGTTTGAAGAATGGGGCGGCATCGAGGTCATTTTCCACGAGGGTGCCTGCTCTGCCACCACCGAGTGGGATGGCAAGTTCATGATGGAGAACAACTACGAGTACTCCAAGGATCTGCTGCACTACTGCCTGGAGCGGGAAATTCCGTTTATCTACGCCTCTTCCGCCGCCACCTACGGCGGCCGCAACGACAACTTTATCGAAGAGCCGCAATATGAACAGCCGCTTAACGTATACGGTTACTCCAAACAACTGTTCGATCAGTATGTGCGCCGCCTGATGCCGGAAATATCTTCGCAGGTAGTGGGCCTCAAATACTTCAACGTGTACGGCCCCCGCGAGCAGCACAAGGGCAGCATGTCGAGCGTGGCTTTCCACCTCAACACCCAATTACACAAAGGCGAAAACCCCAAGCTGTTTGCCGGCTGCGACGGCTACGGCGACGGCGGCCAGATGCGCGACTTCATTTATGTGGGCGATGTGTGCGCTGTCAATCTCTGGTTCTGGCAGAACCCGGAAGTGTCCGGCATCTTCAACTGCGGCACCGGTCGCGCCGAGCCCTTCCAGAATGTGGCCGAAGCGGTGATCAAGCATCACGGCAAGGGTGAAATCGAGTACATCCCCTTCCCCGACCACCTGAAGGGCCGCTACCAGAGCTTTACCGAAGCTGATCTCACCAAGTTGCGTGCCGCAGGTTGCCCCCACACGTTCAAAACCGTGGCCGAGGGTGTGGCCGAATACATGAGCTGGCTGAACAAATAAGGCACGCCATGAACATTCTGATGGCGTTGTCTCAGCTCGAGGTAACCGGCGCAGAGGTATACGCCACCACGGTGGGCGACGCGCTTACCGCTCGCGGTCACCGGGTGTTTTATGTTTCCGACACCCTGACCAAGCCGCACCAAGGGGAGTTTTTCATGCTGCGTTTTAACAAACGCAGCATTCCCCGCCGCTTCTGGCATGTATGCTACCTGGTTTACCTGATTAAGAAACACCGTATTCAGCTGGTGCATGCCCATAGCCGCGCCTCAAGCTGGAGCTGTTATATTGCCTGCAAGCTCACCGGCACCCCCATGCTCACCACGGTGCATGGTCGTCAGCCTGTGCATGCCTCCCGCAAGAACTTTCACGCTCTGGGTGACCGCGCCCTGGCGGTATGCGAAGCAGTTCGGGAGCAGCTGGTGACCGGACTCCGTGTCTCTCCCGAGTTGATTGCCATTGGCCGTAACGGTATCGACACCGAGCACTACCAGCCGATGCCGGCACCAGACAATCATAAACCGGTGATAAGCATTATCGGCCGACTCACCGGGCCCAAGGGCGAGCTGTGTTATCGCTTGCTGGATCAGTGCCTGGACCTGGAATGTTACCGGGTAAAAATCGCCTCTGGCTCGCAGGTGCCCGAGCGCTTTCAGCGTTTTCAGGATAAGGTGGAATTTCTTGGGTATGTACAGGACGTGCCCGAGCTGATGGCCCACTCCGATCTGGTGATCGGTGCCGGCCGGGTAGCCATGGAAGCTATCCTGATGCAGCGCCCGGTATTTGCCGTGGGCGAGGCCGAGGCCGTTGGGTTGGTGACAACCGAGAACATTGACGCCGCCATGGCAAGCAACTTCGGCGATATAGGCCCGAACGATCTGGATATTGACTTTGCTGCCCTGCCCGTTCGAATCACCGACGCGCTGAATACTTGCTTTAACAACGCCACCCTGGCCGGAACTGTCAGGGCCGCCTATGATCTGCAGGCAGTGACTGATGAGCTGGAACACCACTATCAGAGCGTAATCGTGCACCGGCTACGGCGGGAAATACCCATCATCATGTATCACCGCTTTATCCGGGATGACAGTGAAAAAGGGGTTCATGGCACCTATCTGCACGTCAACATGCTGGAGAAGCACTTTAAGCTGCTGAAGCGTCTGGGGTATGAAACCCTCACCTTTGCCGAGCTTGCAGACAGAGGCATGGCCAGCCGGCTGGAAGCCGGCAAAAAGTACATCATCATCACGGTGGACGATGGCTACAAGGACAACTTTGAGCTGCTGTTTCCGTTGCTGAAAAAGTACGGCTTCAAGGCGGTGATCTATGCTGTGACCGGCGAAACATTTAACCGCTGGGATGTAGAAAACCCCGAAAATCCCGAAAAAACCGTTGAGCTCATGACGCCCGCCCAGATAAAAGAAATGGCCAATTCCGGTCTGGTGGAATTTGGCGGACATACCCTGACCCATCCGAAACTGGACCAGCTCGGGCGCGAACAGCAGCGCATTGAAATAGCGGAAAATAAGACACAGCTGGAACAACTGCTGGGACACAAGCTGACGTCATTTGCCTACCCCTTCGGCATTCACAATGAAGACAGTAAACAGCTGGCCAAAGAGCTGGGTTATCCCTTTGCCGTGGCTACCAACAGCGGCCCCCTGGCCATGCACGAAGATCGCTATCAGATCCGCCGCATCGCCATCTTTCCCCGCACCGATGTCTTCGGTCTGTGGCGGAAAATTAAAGGCAACTATGTATTCAGAAAAAATTGAGAAATAACTATGTCGAAAAAAGATGATTTTCCTCATGTTTATGTTATCAGCCTGCCACGCCATCACGAAAGAAGAGCTCTCATTTCTCAACAGCTGAACCGCCTTGGCTTTAAATTTGAGTTTGTTGAAGGTGTTGATGGCACCAAGCTGGAAGATAATATATTGAACAATGTTGACCTGGACTTTTGCAAAAAAAAGTTTGGGCACACCATGAATCATTCAGAAATTGCCTGTGCATTAAGTCATATTAAAGTTTACAAAAAAATAGTAGACAATGGTCTGAGTAGCGCAATCATTTTGGAAGATGACGCATTTCTTTTATCCTGCCTACCAAAGGTATTAACTTCGGCAATCCAAAAGAGCCCAGACTTTGAGCTGCTGTACCTGTTCCATGGAAAAGCAAAAAGTTGGCCTATTAAGAAGAAGTTGCCAGAAGGATATAAACTAGCCAGATACCGCTATCCCAGTAAAAATTCCAAACGCTGCATTATTGGTGCAGTTGGTTACGTTTTATCACAGAGTGGTGCAAAGAGACTTTTAGGAATGGCCCATCCAGTCAGAATGCCTGCCGACTACCTTACCGGTTATCTCCAATGGCACAGATTAAGAACTTATGGCATCGAACCTAACTGCATTGATACTGGCCACCTTGAAACCACCATCCCAGGAAGGGACTATGGCGTTCATATAGAACCTCTCAACCAATAAGAGCACATGATGAACATCAAAAAATATAATTTACAGTACCTTTCCAGAAAAACAAAAAAGACATTAGGCTGCGTAATTGATTATTATGCTTATAAAAAAGGGGGAACTATATCCCTCTATTTTTTCAGTAAAGAAAAAAATGTAGGTGATATTTTAAATCCATATTTAGTAAGCCGGTTATTTAACATCACCTGTATTCAACGACAAAAAGGAAGATCACCCAACCTTTTAGCCATTGGTAGTGTGATGCATGAAGCCACATTATCCAGCTACATCTGGGGCTCTGGATTCATAAGCAGAAAAGACTTACCAAAAAAATTAGATCCCAAAAAAATAAAAGCACTAAGAGGAGCTCTTTCTGTCGAGTTACTCAATGAAAAATATGGCATCAACTTAGGTGATCTTCCTCTCGGAGATCCTGCCATTCTTATGCCCCTGGTTTACAAACCAGAAACAAACAAAAAATATAAAGTAGGCATAGTGGCTCATTATGTAGATAAGGATAAGATCCCTGAATCAATACACTCAAATCCGGGGATAAAGTTAATTGATGTCCAGCAAGACCCCGAGAGCTTTGTCGATGACCTCATGGAGTGCTCTCACATAGTTTCATCTTCATTACACGGATTAATCCTTGCCGATACTTATGGCATACCCAACAAGTGGATTGTTCTTTCAGATCGCTTGGTCGGCGGCGACTTTAAATTTAATGACTATTATTCGACGACAAAAAATCCCGATGAAAAAGGTTTTGCTATATCAAATAGCAAACATTTTTCTGAGCTGATGGAAAACATTGAAAGTTACACTAGTATAAAAGACTTCAACCTGTCAAAAGAAGCCCTGCTGGATTCTTTCCCTATTAAAAATCTATAACACCAAGATCTAACATGGTATTCCCATGTTAGATCGATTCACAAAAAACCATCATCAAGAATACATGATACATCTTTAGGGTCGATGCAGTTTATATTTTCACACCCGTCTTCCTTCTTAATGGAAAATATAACTTTTGCTTTTTCATAATTGGGGTGCCACTCTGAAAAATTTTCTTCATCAGGATTATAAACCCCAATCAATGGCTTATTAAGACCACTGGATATATGGATGATAGCCGTATCAACAGATATGACCGCAGCGGAAAGGCGAATAATTTCGATGGCATCCTGAATTGTCTCACTGGATTTAACAGTGAAAACACTATCTGTGTCCAGTTTATCACACCATTGCTCTGTTTCTGCTTTTGTATCCGGTGTTGACATCAGGCACACTTTCCAGCCGGGTTTATATTTAGTGACCAGTCCTACCAGCATAGACACATTGTCGAAATTAAGCCTTCTGGCACTACCACTACCATAAGGATTAATTGAAACCACGGGTTGATCAGGCCATTCTTTATTTATCACCTTCTGTCGCTCTATATCTTCAGGAATAATATAGTTCCGTTCAGGATAGGGTACGCCCAGCAACTTTAGCGCATAAGCAAATTTTTCAGAGAAATGAAGTCCCTTGGTGGCATGACCAAGCTTGATATTCACCAGATCAAGCTCATCATCCATCCCCATTACGTTACCGGCACCGAGACAGCGAAGAAAGTAAATATCTTTCATTTTAAGCTGTTTACCAAGATGTATCACCAGATCCACTGCACCGACCTCATGTGCCAGCGCTTTAAGTTCACCGTAGTTCGGCCGTTTTTTACAACAGTAAACATGATCAACCCCGAAATATTCCTGATACATGGCAGCCATATGCGGAGCAGTAATGACATCAACCTTAATATTTTTATGGTGTTTCTTTAACTCACGAAAGAAAAAGGAAGAAACAATAGAATCACCAATTTTCGCATCCCAGCGAATAACAAGAACACGCTTTGTGTTAACGAGTTCCCCTCCGCCAGAAACCTTGTCAAACAATAACTTACCTAAGTGACGCCGAAATTTATCTCTGAATAGCTGTATTTTGGAGGTGAGCCGTCTAAACACTATGTATGACCATGGAGAGAACCAACTGATGATTGTATAATCTCATACAATTAAAGACAAAGTGTCAGAGCAATGAAAATTCTGGTTATAGGCCCTTCCTGGGTGGGCGATATGGTGATGTCCCAGAGCCTCTACATCACTCTGAAGCAACAGAACCCTGAAGCCGAACTGCATGTCATGGCTCCGGTATGGTGCTGTGCTCTGCTGGAACGCATGCCCGAAGTAGATAAAGCCATTGTCATGCCCTTGGGCCACGGTGATTTCAAGCTGGCCGAGCGTTATCGCCTGGGCAAGGAGCTGGCCCGGGAAGGTTACCACTGGGCCATCATTCAGCCCAATTCGCTCAAGTCGGCACTGATCCCGCTGTTTGCCGGTATCAAAAGACGCACAGGCTGGAAGGGTGAGTCCCGTTACGGCCTGCTCAACGACCTCCGCAGCAACAAGCAGGACTTTCCGCTGATGGTTGAGCGCTACAACGCCCTCGCCTACCCCCGCGAGCAAATGCACAGCCATCAGGACATTCCAGCGTTACCCTGGCCAGCCTTCAGTGTGGATGAACATAATCAGCAAAACGCATTGAGCATGCTGAATCTGAGCACAGCAAGACCAGTGCTGAGCCTGTGTCCCGGTGCCGAATTCGGTCCGGCCAAGCGCTGGCCCGAGCAGTATTACGCCGAGGTGGCACAACAACAGATCACACAGGGCAGGCAGGTATGGATTTTTGGCTCTGCCAAGGATATACCGGTGGCAGAAGCCATTAAACATTATTTGCCGGGCCACCAGCAGCAACACTGCCATGTGCTGGCGGGCAAGACCTCGTTACATCAGGCTATTGATCTGATGGCATTGAGTACGGCCGTGGTCTCCAATGATTCCGGGCTGATGCACATAGCCGCCGCCTTGCAGCGGCCGTTAGTAGGTGTATATGGCTCGACTTCGCCTCAATATACACCGCCTCTGGCAGAAAAAGTGGCGGTGGTGCACACCGACATTGAATGCCGCCCCTGCTTTAAACGAGAGTGCCCGCTCGGCCATCTCAAATGCCTGAAAGATCTGCCTTCGCAGCGGGTAATTGATGCCCTCATCCGGCTTGCTGACTGATGCTCATGTTCTACCGACTGATGTACAACCTGCTCATCCACATTTTCAGCCCCGTGTTGCTGGCACTGCTGTACTGGCCCAAGAAAGGCAAGCCCGGTTTTGGCCGGCGCTGGCCGGAGCATCTGGGATGGGCCGCCGCAACCAAGAGCAAGCGGCCGGTGTGGCTGCATGCGGTCAGTGTTGGTGAAGTAGTGGCAGCCACACCGCTGATTAAAGCGCTCAAGGCTGAATACCCCGATTTACCGATACTGGTCACCACCACCACGCGCACCGGTGCCGATCAGGCAGCAAGGCTGGGTGAGCTGGTTGAACATCGTTATGCTCCGCTGGACTTCCCGTGGGCAGTCGGGCTGTTTCTGCACCGCATTCGGCCGCAAGCCCTGTTAATCATGGAAACCGAACTCTGGCCCAACTGGCTGGCTGGTTGCGGAAGACGCAAGCTGCCGGTGATGGTACTCAATGCCCGGCTTTCTGCCCGTTCGGCCGCAAGGTACCGGCGTTTTCACGGTGTATTCAGGCTGCTATCAAAAAATATCCGCCATATTGCCTGCCAGTACCAGGATGACGCAGATCGCTTTGCCAGCCTTGGCGTACCGCAACATTGCCTGAGCACCACGGGCTCGATCAAGTTTGATATCGACTACGACCATACGATACGCGAACAGGGCAGCATGCTGAGAGCACAGCTGGGGCGCGCGCGCCCGGTATGGATTGCAGCCTCGACTCATGAAGGTGAAGACGAGCAACTGCTTGAGGCGCACCGGCACCTGCTGTGGCATCTGCCCGATGCCCTGCTGATGCTGGTTCCCCGCCACCCTCAGCGTTTCGCCCAGGTTGCGTCACTGGTGCAGAACCAGGGCCTCACGCTCTCTCGCCGCACTCAGGCAGAACCTCTGGAAAACGTTCAGGTATACCTGGGCGATACCATGGGTGAATTGCCCGTCATGCTGGCGGCGGCAGATCTGGCCTTTGTAGGCGGCAGCTTAATTGCACGTGGTGGCCACAACCTGCTGGAGCCGGCCGCGCTGGGAAAACCGGTATTAAGCGGGCCTTCGACTTTTAACTTCAGTGATATAACACGAGAGTTACGGCAAGCCGGTGGCGCAAAAATAGTGACCGACAGCAACATGCTGGCGCAACAGCTGATACAGCTGTTTGAACATGAAGATCAGCGCCAGACGATGGGTGACGCCGCCCTGACTGTGGTGAAGGCCAACCAGGGCGCACTGATGCGCACCCTGTCCGCTATCCGGACTCAGCTGCCCTTGTAATATCCTTGCAACAGTGCTTTCCAGTCCTGCTCCTCCCAGTGAAACTCCTGGTGCAGGCCCTGCTCTTTGCGGAATGAGCGCAGCAAACGCTCCATATTTTCTTTGGCCCAGCTGCCGGGCTGGCGAAAGTGGCATTTGTCGAAATCGATCAGCCAGCTTCTGCCGTTATTATCCAGCAGCACGTTATGGCTGTTGAGATCGGCGTGATAAAGGCCGGCACTGTGGAAACGGCGAATGGTCTGGCCAATGCTGCGCCATTGCTCCGTATCCAGCTCACGCTCTTTCAGGATAGCCACCAGATCTTGTGCACCTTCAACGCGGGTAAGGATAATATCGGCGCGGTAAACAAAGTTGGAGCGAATCATCCGTGCAGCACAAGGGCGTGGTACCGGTAGTCCCTTGCGATACAGCTTGGTCAGCACGGTAAACTCGGCCATGGCCCGGCTTTTAGACTCGGCCACATGCAGGAAGGTATCTTCCATCACCCGGCCAATCATGCCGCCCCGGTAGTAATGACGCAGCACCTTTTGACCCACTTCATCTTCCACAAACCAGGTCGTGTTGCGCCCTACCGACTTGCCGCGTATGGCGTCCTGCTCGCGCCAGTAGTCAATTTCAAAGAAATCACGATGAAAATTGCCGAAACATTCCGGATCGTACCAGATAATTTCGGAGCCGTGCTCAATGCGTTCCATTCCCAACCCCCCAGCGAAAAGCTGAATTTTACATGGCTGAAAAGGCTTTGCATAATGCTCGGTCCGGAATCCACAAGAGTTTCTTTATGGCCGTGTTTACATCAGCCCCCGCATCCCTGTGTTTGCTGCGCTTATCCGCCATTGGCGACTGCTGCCATGCCGTGGCGCTGGTGCAAGCCATTCAGCGCCAATGGCCACAGACGCGCATCACCTGGATTACCGGCAAGCTGGAAGCACAGTTGCTGGATCAGTTACCCGATGTTGAGATTATTACTTTCAATAAAAGCGGTGGCTGGCGGGCCTACCTCCACTTATGGCAGCAGCTACGCGGTCGCCGGTTCGACGCTTTATTGCATATGCAGGCGGCGCTGCGGGCCAGTATTGCCAGCCTGGGTATTCGAGCAGACTATCGCCTGGGCTTTGAGCGGGAACGCGCCAAAGACGGCCAGTGGCTGTTTACCAACCTCAAGGTCATCGCCGAGGGAGAGCACGTGGCCGATGGCTTTATGAGCTTTGGCAAAGCGCTGGGGCTGCAGGATCTCACTCCGCAATGGCGCTGGCCCCTGCCTCCTCACACCCTGGACCAGGCCGCCCGGCACAAAGACAGCCGCCCGCTGCTGCTGATTTGCCCCGCCGCCAGCAAGGCCTACAAAAACTGGACCGCCGAGGGCTATGCCGCGCTGGCCGAACATGCTCATGCACAAGGCATGAAAGTCATGCTGATCGGCAGCCCGGCAAAACCAGAACAAGAGCTTGCCGCCAGCATTCAGCAGCTTACCCCTCATATTGATGAAAACCTGGTAGGCCGGACCAGCCTCTCCGAGCTGATGGCACTGATTAGCACAGCCAGCCTGGTCGTTGCCCCGGATACAGGTCCTGCACACATGGCAACCCTTACCGGCACGCCTGTGCTGGGACTGTATGCCCATCATAACCCGGCCCGCACCGGCCCCTATTATTGCCGGGATTACGTCGTCAGCGCCTATGAAGAAGCGCTGCTGGCAGAAACCGGTCAAACCCCGGCGCAATTACCCTGGCGCACCCGGGTAAAGGATGCAAACGCCATGAAACGCATTACCATTGAGCAGGTAATCACCCAGTTCGACCGTCTCTGCCGGGACTTTCATTTGTTACAGGAGCCTTCATGAGCCGCCCCACCCTTGCCGCCGTACTGATTGTTAAAAACGAAGCAGAAAACCTGGCCGATTGTCTTGCCACCCTGGACTGGGTTGATGAAATTGTCGTGATGGATTCGGGCAGCACAGACGCTACCCAGGCAGTGGCCGAGGCCGCCGGTGCCCGCTTCTTTGTCAACGCTCAGTGGCCAGGCTTTGGTCCTCAGCGCCGTCTGGCACAAAGCAAGGTCAACTCAGACTGGGTACTGTGGGTCGATGCTGATGAACGGGTAACGCCCGAGCTGCGCGCAAGCATAGAGGAAGTACTGGCTGCTCCCGCCGAGAACACTGTCTATTCCATGGCCCGTTTATCATGGGTATTCGGCCGTTTTATCCGTCATTGTGGCTGGTATCCGGATCGGGTGTTACGGCTCTACCCCAAAGCACTTACCGGTTATAACGATGCACTGGTGCATGAAAAAGTGGAAACCGGTCCCGGGATCCGTACTGTCCCGCTCAGGGGCGATTTGCTCCATTACACCTACCGGGATCTGCAGCATTATCTGGTGAAGTCCGCGGGATACGCCTCCGCCTGGGCCGAGCAGCGACAACGGCGGGGCAAAAAAAGCTCGCTGCTCCAGGGGTTGCTGCACGGGGTCGGCTGCTTTGTGAAGATGTATATCGTGAAAGCCGGTTTTCTCGACGGCAAACAGGGCCTGCTGCTCAGTTTGCTGTCAGCCCACTCCACCTTTGTAAAATACGCAGACCTCTGGATCAGGACAGAAACGGCACCGCCCAAGAGCTGACCCGTTCAGCCACAGTGTTCACATCCACACTGCGCATGTCCTCGGCATCGGCTCCTTCCGGCGGGTGAAACGCCAGATGACGGCCTTCGCTGTTTAATGGTCGCCAGCGCAGTGGTGTGGCCGAACGGCGCAACGGAAAAAAGCCCACCGTAGGCACATCCAGGGCTGCGGCAATATGCAGCGGCCCTGTGCTGCCGGCCACAAACAACTGGCCACAGGCCAGCAGCCGGCAAAAGTCCGGCAACGGCAAACCGCCAGCCACCACAGCTTCCTGACCAGCCATTCCAGCCACTTCCTCAGCCAGGGCTTCTTCGCCCGGTCCTGCAGTCAGTACCGGCTGTGCGGCCGGGTATTGCCCCTTTAACCGGGTGATCAATGCCGCATACTGCGCCGCACTCAGGTTATTGGCGGAGCCGCCGCTGCCAGCATGCACCAGTAACCAGGAGCGTCCGGCATCAATACCAAGCTGCTCAGCCTGCTGGCGGCGAAATACCTCCAGTTCACCAGCGTTGAAACTCAGATAGGGTGTCGATGGCTCGACCGGGGTTATATCATTGCTGGCAAGAAACGCCCGCACCAGATCCAGGTTGTATTGGTATTCCGGCTTGGCGGACTCGGAGCGGCGTTGTTTTACTCTATGGTTGTAGAGTACCTGAGCCAGCTTGGTGGCCGGAGCCCAGCGCTGAGGCATGCCCGCCTGCCACATCAGCTTGGCATTACGGAAATTGGAGAAAAGACAGATCACAGCATCGAAGTGACCGGCTTTGAGTTGCTTGAGTAATGCCGTCTGCGCGGCGGCATCCCCGCTTTTCCCCGGATCCGTCAGCACGGCATCAACGCTCGGACAAAGCTCGGCCAGCGGCCGAGTATAGCCTGGCACCAGAGCGGTAACATGGCAGTCGAAAGAGGCTTTCAGCATGGCAAAAGCCGGCCAGGCCAGCATAAAATCGCCGATCTTGTCGTTACGAACCACCAGTACCCGCATCATTTCACTCTCCCGCTTGCTCACATGCTACGGTATTCTACCTTAAAGTTTTTCTCTGTCTTTTGTTTATAAGGAATCGCCATGAGCATCAGGGTCATCTACCCCGGCACCTTTGATCCCATCACCAACGGTCATCTGGACCTGATCGGGCGCGCTTCCCAGCTGTTTGACGAAGTGATTGTGGGTGTTGCCTTCAGCCCCAGCAAGCGTCCCATGTTCGAGCTGGAAGAGCGGGTCGCTTTGGTACAGGAAGTGATTGAGCATGAACAACTTGGCAACGTCACCGTTGTCGGCTTCTCCGGCCTGCTGGTGGACTTTGCCAGGGAATACCAGGCCAGCGTGCTGGTGCGGGGTCTGCGTGCAGTATCGGACTTTGAGTATGAGTTCCAGCTGGCCAATATGAACCGCCGGCTGATGCCCACACTGGAAAGCGTATTTTTAACGCCGGCGGAAGAAAATTCCTTTATCTCCTCCACCCTGGTGAAGGAAGTGGCCATTCATGGCGGCGATATCAGCCAGTTCGTACCCGACGCCGTGCGCAAGGCCATCGCACAGAAGCTGGTGTAAGCGCTCGCTTTTGAACGACCCGCAACGCAAAGCGGCAGCGCGGTTGCACTCCGCCGACACGCTTCAAGCCCATCCTTGGGACGCTCGGCAAATGCCATCCGTGGCATTTGACGGTCGGCTCCGGCAATCCCCGCTGCCGCTTTGAGGAACTCCTGCGCCAACTGTAGAAGACTTACAGTCAACGCCTTGCTCACCTGAGGAGGGCAAAGGGTGTCTGCTTCGCCGCGCCCTTTGCGCCAGGGATGGCGCAACGGAGCCCCCACGGATGGGTTTACAGCGTGCCGGCGAAGTAGTGCACTTTGACCGACGAGTGTGCACGCTTTAACAGGCAGTAACGGGGTTTCACCGCTGGCAGCGCCCGCAAAACACAGTGCTGCGGCCATTCATGCGGATTTCTTTGAGCAGGCTGCCGCAATGCACGCAGGGCTGCTCCGCCCGGCCGTAGACCTGCAGTTCCTGCACAAAATAGCCGGGCTTGCCATCACTGCCGGTAAAGTCTTTTAACGTGGTGCCGCCCTGGCCGATGGCGCGCGCCAGCACGGTTTTAATGTCTTCGGCCAGTTTCAGGTAACGCGCCCGGCTGATGCTGCCCGCTTCCCGCTGAGGGTGAATACCCGCCGCAAACAGTGACTCATTGGCGTAGATATTGCCCACCCCCACCACGGTATGGTTATCCATAATAAACTGCTTAACGGCACTCTTGCGGCCCCGGCTGCGCTGGAACAGGTAGTCACCGTCAAAATCATCCGTAAGCGGCTCCGGCCCCAGCTTGGCCAGCAGGGGGTGTTCCTCCACCGCGTCACGGGTCCACAGCAGACAGCCAAAGCGGCGGGGATCGTTTAACCGCAGCAACTTGCCGTTGGCAAACTCGATGTCTACGTGATCGTGCTTGCCTGCCGGCGTGCCGTGAGGCAGTACTTTAAGATTACCGGACATGCCCAGATGCAGAATGGCCGTGCCCCAGTCGGTTTCCAGCAGCAGATATTTGGCCCGGCGTCGAATACCGGTAACGGTCAGCCCGGTCAGTTCCTGAATCTCTGCCGGCACCGGCCAGCGCAAGCTGGCATTGCGCACCACCACCCGCATCACTGACTCTCCCAGCAGATGAGGCGTAATACCCAACCTGCTTACTTCCACTTCCGGCAGTTCCGGCATCACGATCTCCTTCTTTACTCAATGCGGCGGCAGTATAGCCCGGGCTTCAGGCATAAAAAAACCCGGCCGGAGCCGGGTTTTTACAGAAGTTAAAATCTTACTTGATTTTGCCTTCTTTGTAGATCACATGCTGGCGAACAACGGGATCAAACTTTTTGATTTCCATTTTTTCGGGCATGTTGCGCTTGTTCTTGGTAGTGGTGTAGAAGTGACCAGTACCGGCGCTGGAGTTCAGGCGGATTTTCTCGCGAATACCTTTAGCAGCCATGGGTTATCTCCTTAGACCTTTTCGCCACGGGCACGCAGGTCAGCCAGGACACTGTCGATACCTTTCTTGTCAATAATACGCATACCTTTGGTGGTGATGCGCAGTTTTACAAAACGCTTTTCGCTCTCAACCCAGAAACGGTGAGTTTGCAGGTTGGGCAGGAAGCGACGCTTGGTGGCGTTATTCGCGTGAGAGCGGTTGTTACCAACAGCTGGCCGCTTACCAGTTACTTGGCATACTTTAGACATGTCAGTCTTCTCCAAAACTTACTTTTGCTCGAGCAATGATACCCCGATTGGCCGTCTGTCGGGGCAAAATAAGGCGGCAATTTATACAGCAAATTCAGCTCGAGATCAACAACAAGCCGAACGCCCGGCGACTTAAAGCCAGCCACGTTCGGCAAAAGATACGGTTTCGCCATCGCCGACGACCAGATGGTCCAGCACGCGAATATCCAGCAGCCCCAGGGCGGCCTGTATACGCTCGGTGATCATGCGATCCGCCCGGCTGGGCTCGGCCACTCCGGACGGATGATTATGCACCAAAATGACGGCGGCGGCACCTCGTTTCAGCGCCAGAGCAACGATTTCTCTCGGATACACCGCCGCCGCATCCAGGGTACCGTAAAATAATTCGTTAAATTCGATTACCCGGTGCTGATTATCCAGCAACAACAGCGCAAACACTTCACGGGGCTGATCCCTGAGCCTGAGCTGTAAAAACTCACGGGTCAGATCCGGGCTGGTCAGGGCATGTCCGCGTTTTAAGCGCTCATCCAGAAAGCGACGCATCAACTCCATGCAGGCCTGCAACTGGACAAACTTGGCCGGCCCCAGGCCCGGCCCTGCGCAGAACTGATGAATATCCGCCTGCAGCAACTCCCGCAGCGAGCCAAACTGCTCCAGCAGCACCCGCGCCAGGGTGACCGCGTCCATACCGTTGGTACCCACTCGCAGAAAAATGGCCAACAGCTCGGCATCCG
This sequence comes from Oceanimonas baumannii, assembly GCF_002245495.1. Taxonomy (GTDB): domain Bacteria; phylum Pseudomonadota; class Gammaproteobacteria; order Enterobacterales; family Aeromonadaceae; genus Oceanimonas; species Oceanimonas baumannii. The sequence continues at coordinate 165,292 of NZ_NQJF01000007.1, read as the reverse complement.
ACAGACTGGCGGCTCCCCGGCTCAGCAGTTTTTCCCGCGGACGCTCATCTTCCGGCCAGTCCCTGATGCTCATGCCGTTTCTCCCTGCCAAACCAACACATCTGAATCCGAAAGCTTAAGCCTAGTCCAAGGACCACAGCATGAAATGATTGTGATAATCTTGCCGGCGAAACACGAGGAGATACCGCCATGTCTGTTGCAGGAAAACGCATTGTTATCGGCATTACCGGGGGCATTGCCGCCTATAAGGTGCCCGAGCTGGTACGACGGCTGAAAGAACGGGGAGCCGAAGTGCGGGTCATCATGACCGCCTCCGCTCAGGAGTTTATCACTCCGCTCACCCTGCAGGCAGTATCCGGTGAACCGGTATCCGATACGCTGCTCGATCCCGCGGCCGAAGCCGGCATGGGCCATATTGAGCTGGCCAAATGGGCCGATTTGTTGCTGATTGCACCAGCCAGTGCCAACACCCTGGCCCGGGTCGCCGCCGGCCTGGCGGATGATCTGCTCACGACAGTGGCACTGGCCACACCGGCCCCGCTGGCAGTGGCACCAGCCATGAACCAGCAAATGTACCGCCACCCGGCCACCCAGGCCAACCTGGCCACCCTGCAAGCCCGGAGTGCCTGTATCTGGGGTCCGGCAAAAGGGGAACAGGCTTGTGGCGATGTGGGCCCGGGCCGCATGCTCGAGCCTATGGCTCTGGTCGCCAAGATAGAACAATATTTTGCTCCCGCTGTGCAGCCCCTGGCCGGACTGAAGCTGATGCTGACTGCCGGCCCCACCCGTGAAGCACTGGATCCGGTACGCTACATCTCCAACCACAGTTCGGGAAAAATGGGCTTTGCGCTGGCCGCTGCGGCCCGTGCGCTGGGTGCCGACGTAACCCTGGTGAGCGGCCCGGTCAGCCTGGCCACTCCCGCCGGCGTGCAACGTATTAATGTGGAAAGTGCACAAAACATGTATGACGCCGTCATGGCCGGCATTGACGTGCAGCACATTTTCATCGCATGCGCCGCCGTTGCTGACTATGCGCCAAAAATCGTGGCATCACACAAGATCAAGAAGACATCAGCCGATAATATGGTGGTGGAGTTAACCAAAAATCCCGACATCGTCGCTGCGGTCGCCGCCCTGCAACAAAAACCTTTTACCGTGGGGTTTGCCGCCGAAACCCGGGATGTGGAAAAATATGCCCTGGATAAACTCAAGCGCAAAAATCTCGATATGATCGCTGCCAACGATGTATCCGGCAGCGATCGTGGTTTTAACAGTGACCAGAATGCACTGAGCGTGTTCTGGCAGGGCGGCCTGCAGCACTTGCCTCTGGCCGATAAAACCGGCCTGGCGGAACAACTACTGACATTAATTGCGAAGCGATATCATGACACCCATTGAACTTAAAATTCTCGATCCCAGAGTAGGCACCGACTTTCCGCTGCCTGCTTATGCTACTCCCGGCTCTGCCGGCCTGGATCTGCGTGCTTGTCTGGATGAGCCTCTCACGCTGAACCCGGGCGACACTCAGTTACTGCCCACTGGCCTGGCCATTCATATTCAGGATCCGGGCCTGTGCGCCACCATACTGCCCCGCTCCGGCCTGGGCCATAAACACGGTATTGTGCTGGGTAACCTGGTGGGGCTTATCGACTCTGATTATCAAGGCCAGCTAATGGTCTCCTGCTGGAACCGGGGCAACGACAGTTTCACCATCCAGCCCGGTGAGCGCATTGCCCAGCTGGTCATTCTGCCGGTGGTACAGGCACAGTTCACCCTGGTGAACGACTTTGATCAAAGCGAGCGGGGAGAAGGCGGTTTCGGCTCTTCCGGTCGCCACTAACCGGATACATTCATGGCCAATACCACTGCAAACAGAAAGAACCGACGAGAACAAATTCTGCAGGCGCTGGCCCATATGCTGGAAACCAGCCCGGGACAGCGCATTACCACCGCCAAGCTGGCAGCGGAAGTAGGCGTGTCGGAAGCCGCCCTTTACCGGCATTTTCCCAGCAAGGCACGCATGTTTGAGGGGCTGATCGATTTTATCGAAGAAGCGCTGTTCTCCCGTATTAACCTGATCCTGCAGGATGAAAAAGACAGTAGTCTGCGCCTGTGCCACATACTGCAGCTGGTGCTGGGCTTTTGCGAACGCAACCCGGGGATTACCCGGCTGCTGAACGGCGATGCTCTGCAGGGAGAGCACGAACGACTGCTGGCCCGCATTAATCAACTGTTTGAACGACTGGAAACCCAGCTCAAGCAGGTAATGCGCGAACGCCGTCTGTACGAAGGTGAGGGGTTTGCCGAGAACGAAGGCGTACTGGCCAATCTGCTACTGGCCTATGTCGAAGGCCGTATCAACCAGTATGTACGCAGCCAGTTCCGCAAAAAGCCTACCGAAAACTTCGACAGTCACTGGCAGCTGCTTCACCGGCAGCTGGCAGCCGCATAATTCACTGATGAACCTTACTTTAATAACAATAGAGGCACGAGATAATGGAAACAGAACTCCTTAATACCGACTTGCTGCACAATGCGCAAAGCTGGGTAGTGAACAATCAGGAGCTGATTATTCGCTATACCGTTAATATGGCTGCTGCCTTGCTCACCCTGATCATCGGTTTTATTGCCGTGGGCATGCTCACCGGTGGAATAAATAAAGTGCTTAAGGCACGTAAAGTCGACAGCACCATTTCCGAGTTCGTTACCAGCCTGCTCAAGTACGGCCTGCTGGCCTTTGTCATTATCGCTGCCCTTGGCCGGGTAGGGGTACAGACCGCTTCTTTTGTCGCCGTGGTGGGTGCTGCCGGTCTGGCGATTGGTCTGGCGCTGCAGGGTTCACTGTCCAACTTCGCCGCCGGCGTACTGCTGATTGGCTTTCGCTTCTTTAAGGCCGGTGATTACATTGAAGCTGGCGGCACCGCCGGTACCGTACACTCAGTGCAGATCTTCACCACCATTCTGATGACCGCCGATAACCGCATGATTGTGGTGCCCAACTCCAAGGTACTGAACGACAGAATCGTCAATTATTCCAAAGAAAGCACACGTCGCCTTGATCTGGTGATTGGCGTTTCCTACAACGCCGATCTCAAGCTCACCAAAGAAGTACTTTCACGCATTCTTGATGAAGACCCACGGGTACTGAAAGATCCTGCCTACCGCGTAGCGGTCAACGAGCTGGGTGCCTCTTCTGTCGACTTTATCGTGCGCCCCTGGGTAAAGTCTGAAGACTACTGGACCCTGAAATTCGATCTGCTGGAAAAAATCAAAAATGAACTGGATGCTAACAATATCGGCATTCCGTTCCCCCAGATGGACGTGCATCTGATCAAGCAAGATCAGGCCTGAGCACGATCATTCCCTACAAAAAAGCCGCTTTCAGCGGCTTTTTTATTGGATGCGAAGGCCATCTCCACAAACTGACCCTCGCCATCTCTGCAAAGGCACGTCATCGGAAAAGGCGGGGCCAGGACAGTATCACTGGACTCCAGCCTTCGTGTTCGTGAGAGTGACGTCCGCTCACAGCAGCAATTGCATTAAATACCGTACTGCTCCCGGTAAGCCTGCACCCGCTCCAGATGCTCACCCATGTCCGGCTGCTCGCTCAGATACTCGATCAAATCCGCCAGGGTAATGATGGCCGTCACCTCGGCATGGTAGTCACGCTCCACTTCCTGGATAGCAGACAACTCGCCCTTGCCTTTTTCCTGACGATCCAGGGCAATCAGCACACCAGCCAGCTCGGCACCGTTGGCCTGAATAATATCCATGGATTCACGAATAGCGGTGCCGGCGGTGATCACATCGTCCACCAGCATAATGCGGCCGGCCAGCGGGCTGCCCACCAGGTTACCGCCCTCACCGTGATCCTTGGCTTCCTTACGGTTAAAACAGTAAGGTACATCCTGATCATGCACTTCAGCCAGCTGCACTGCTGTCGCACTGGCAATGGGAATTCCCTTGTAGGCCGGGCCGAACAGCACGTCATACTGCACCGCTGCATCCACCAGAGCAGCAGCATAAAAACGGCCCAGACGGGCCAGATCGCGACCGCTGTTAAACAGGCCGGCATTAAAGAAATAAGGGCTCTTGCGTCCGGATTTCAGGGTGAATTCCCCAAACTTCAGCACCTGTTTGCTCATGGCAAATTCAATAAACTCTCGCTGATACGCTTTCATGCTGCTCTCCGCAATATCATATATTCAATAAGTTAACGGGATGTCCCGTGTTCAGCCGGCAATAACCCGGCGCTGATGTTCCACCAGCTCATTTACCGCCTTGCGCGCAAGAGCCAGCATGGCCAGCAGCTCATCGTGGCTGAAAGGCGCACCTTCCGCGGTGCCCTGCACCTCAATCATGTTGCCTTCGGCAGTCATCACCACATTCATGTCGGTTTCCGCCTTTGAATCTTCGGTGTATTCCAGATCGGCCACGGCCTGACCCTCTACCATGCCCACGGAAATAGCCGCCACCAGGGTTTTAAGCGGATTGTGCACTATCATGCCTTCGGCCTTCATCCAGTTCAGAGCATGAGCCAGCGCCACACAGGCACCGGTAATGGCCGCGGTGCGGGTGCCACCATCGGCCTGGATCACATCACAGTCCACGGTAATGGTGTATTCACCCAATTTTTCCAGATCCATGGCTGCCCGCAGCGAGCGGCCGATCAGCCGCTGAATTTCCATGGTACGCCCCCCCTGCTTTCCCCGGGATGCTTCACGGGCCATGCGGCTGTGGGTGGAGCGCGGCAGCATGCCATATTCTGCCGTCACCCAGCCCTGGCCCTGACCACGCAAAAAGCGGGGCACACCCTTCTCGACCGAGGCGGTGCACAGTACCTTGGTATGGCCAAATTCCACCAGTACGGAGCCTTCCGCATGACAGGTATAGTTCGGGGTAATGGTTACGGGGCGAATTTCGTCCGCCGCTCGTCCTGAAGCTCGTTCGGTCATGGTATTCTCCTGTAGGTCAAAGTGGCGCTGCCCGGCGGGCAAACCGTGGCATTATAAAGAAAGCGCTGGCCCAATGCATGCGGCCGATCGTTGGCGACCGAGCCCGGCTGTGTCACACTTTGTGATTGTCTTTCTACGCAACATGGAAACCACATGATCCACAGCATGACCGCCTTTGCCCGACAGGAATTCAAACGGGACTGGGGCACCGCCGTATGGGAACTGCGCTCAGTTAATCAGCGCTATCTGGAAACCTACACCCGGCTGCCCGAGCAATTTCGTGGCCTGGAGCCCATGGTGCGAGAAAAACTGCGCGCCCGTCTGCAGCGAGGCAAGGTGGAATGCGCCCTGCGCTTTGAAAGCAACCAGGCAAATCAGGGTGAGCTGCACATTAACAAGGCACTGGCCGAACAATTGATTGAAGGGGCAACCTGGGTGATGGAGAAGGCCGGCAAGGGCCGTCTTAACCCGGTGGATATTCTGCGCTGGCCCGGCGTGATGGAAACCCAGGCCCAGGATATGGATGCCATTGGTCAGGCCCTGCTGCAGGGCCTGGAGGAGGTCATTAACGACTTTCTCGCTGCCCGGGCCAGCGAAGGCGACAAGCTCAAGGCCCTGATCGAACAGCGTCTGACCGGCATCGAACAGGAAGTTGCCAAGGTCTCGGCGCAAATGCCCGCCATCATGGAATGGCAACGTCAGCGCCTGCGGGATCGGTTTGAAGAAGCCAAAATTGAACTGGACGCCCAACGGGTGGAGCAGGAAATGGTCATGCTGGCCCAGAAAGTGGATGTGGCAGAAGAACTGGACCGGCTCACCGCTCACATTGCTGAAACCCGCAAGATCCTCAAGAAAGGCGGCCCCTGTGGCCGGCGACTCGACTTTATGATGCAGGAATTCAACCGGGAGTCGAACACACTTGGCTCCAAGTCCATCAATGCCGACATCACCGCCAGCGCAGTAGAACTGAAGGTACTCATCGAGCAGATGAGAGAACAGATCCAGAACATAGAGTAAGCAAGCCTTCTTCACCCGCCGGTACTCCTGCCGGTGGGTATTTCCACCCAGGCCCCCTCTGACGCCGCTCCCTCACCGTGTTAACATGCGAAGATTCTCACTCTTCCATTCGTCAGGAGTTCCCGTGAAGGCACATATCGTTATTGCCAGCCGGTTGATCAAGCTCGTTGCCAACATCACTAAAGTACTGAGCTACGCTTTTCATTACTTTTTCCCCAACAAGCGTTTTACTCTGCCCGCCCGTTCCGGTGCCCTGATCAAGGGAGCAGACAGAGCCATACCGCGCATCATCTGGCAGACCAACTACACCGACAAGGCCACCCTGCCGGTCTACCTGAACTACCTGTTCAACCGTATCATGTCGCCCACCTTTGAGTACCGCTTCATGATCACTGAGGCCCGGGCCGAGTTTATTCAGGCCAACTACTCACCGGAGATTTTCGAGGCTTATTCCCGTCTGCAGATCGGTGCCGCCCAGGCAGATTTCTGGCGGGTCCTGGTGCTGCAAAAATACGGCGGCGTCTATCTCGATATCGACGCTCACGCCGTGTGGCCGCTGGGTTACACCATCCGCCCGGAGCACGAAGAGCTGTACATCATTCGCAAGAACAACGAGCTGACCAACTACTTTATTGCCAGCAAGCCCGGCAATCCCAACATGGACAGGCTGATTGAACAGATCCTGACCAACATACGGGAAAACACCATTCAGGGCGTCTATAACATGACCGGCCCCGGCGTGTTCAACACGGTGCTCGATTACCAGAAGGTACCCACCACCTGGTATCGCCACACCTGCAGCCAGGGCAGTTTTACCAATGAATATTTCCAGTACATCGACAAACCCCAGGGCAAGTGGACCAAAGAGCAGCACAAGGTCGATGTGGTGCGCCGGGATCCGCCTGAAAAAGATCAGCAGGCCAACGACTGATTTGCTCGCTCAGCACACCATAACCGGCCAGGTAACGGGTCCTTACCGGTGCAATAACGATTAATTTTCAATCAACCCGATACAGGCATCAACCGCTTACCGATCATTTTGGCGGAAAAAATAATTCGGAAATTACGAAGTTTTATGCAGGAAAAAACTGATAGAGCCGAAGCGAGGTGCTGATCATAATGAAATTTGCGTGGAGGGCACTTCCGCAGCAAGCTATAGTTACTTTTGATTGGCCGTTGCATTTGCAGCGGCCATTTTTTTATCCGGGTCTTTCTGGTAGGATTGGCCGCCCCTGATCCCAGCCGGTGGCTGGATACGTATCACGAACGGGCAAACACTATGGCGCACATCGGTACCCTATTTATTATTTCCTCTCCCAGCGGTGCGGGCAAATCCAGCCTGATTCGCGCTCTGCTCGACCGCCCCAGCACCGATGGCCGGCTGCAGGTATCCGTGTCACACACGACCCGCGACCCTCGCCCGGGCGAAGAAGACGGTGTGCACTATCACTTTGTTGAGAAGTCTGATTTTAAAACCCTGATCGATCGGGGTACCTTTTACGAATGGGCTGAAGTGTTCGGTAACTATTATGGCACCTCCCGGGAATGGATTGATCAGCAGCTGGCAGAGGGCATTGATATTCTGCTCGATATCGACTGGCAGGGTGCCCGCCAGATCCGCGAGCAGTCGCCCGGAGCCAAGTCCATCTTTATTCTGCCACCCAGCAGGGAAGAGCTGGAACGCCGGCTGAATGCCCGCCAGCAGGACAGCGCCGACGTCATTAAAGGCCGCATGGCCAAGGCGGTATCAGAAATGTCTCATTACCATGAGTATGATTACCTGCTGGTCAACGATGATTTTGAGCATGCGCTCAATCAGCTCAGCGCCGTGATTGAGGCCGAGCGCGCCAATACCGGTAAGCAGGCTGCCCGCTACGAAGGCTTGCTTTCCCGGCTACTGGCGGAATAAGCTAATATCCATTAGAATTTTGCACCTTTTTTAATCATTGGAGTCTGTTATGGCCCGCGTTACTGTTGAAGATGCCGTAGAACAGGTTGGCAACCGCTTTGATCTGGTGCTGGTTGCAGCCCGTCGTGCCCGTCAGCTGGCTACTCAGGGCAAGGATCCCCTGGTAGAAGAAGAAAACGACAAGCCGACCGTTATTGCCCTGCGCGAAATCGAAGAAGGCCTGGTAAACCACGCCGTGATGGACGCTCAGGATCGTCAGGAACAGCAGGAAATGGAAGCCGCCGAACTGGCTGCCGTGGCTGCCATTACCGAAGGTCGCGGCTGATAGCACACCTTTTATCCTGCCGGCGGGCCCGTGCAGTACGGGCCCTTTGTTCTTGCATCGCGTGTTAACGGCCTTGCATGTCGGGGTATCCTCTTGTATCTGTTTGAACCGCTGAAAGAAATCGCCGTCACCTACCTGCCGCCCGAGCAGATAGAACAGCTCAAAGCCGCCTACATCGTTGCCCGCGATGCGCATCAGGGACAAACCCGCTCCAGCGGTGAACCCTATATCACCCATCCCGTTGCCGTGGCCCGCATTTTGTGTGAAATGCACCTGGATCAGGAAACCCTGATGGCCGCCCTGCTGCACGACACCATCGAAGATACCCCGGTCACCTGGGAAATTCTTGAGCAGAACTTCGGTGCCGATGTGGCCGAACTGGTGGAAGGCGTCTCCAAACTCGACAAGCTCAAGTTCCGGGATCGCAAAGAGGCTCAGACCGAGAATTTCCGCAAGATGGTGCTGGCCATGACCCAGGATATCCGGGTCATTCTGATCAAACTGGCCGACCGTACTCACAATATGCGTACGCTGGGCGCCCTGCGTCCGGACAAGCGCCGCCGCATTGCCCGGGAAACCCTGGAAATTTACGCACCCATTGCCAACCGCCTGGGTATTCACAGCATCAAGAACGAGCTGGAAGAACTGGGGCTGGAAGCCCTCTATCCGATGCGCACCCGGGTACTGCGGGAGTCGGTCCGGCGAGCCCGGGGTAACCGGCGCGAGATCATTGAATCCATTCTGGCCGAAATCACCGGCAGGCTGGAAGACGCGCATATAGAGGCCCAGGTAAAGGGTCGGGAAAAAAACCTGTTCTCCATCTATAACAAGATGGTAAAGAAAGAGCTGCAGTTCCACGAAGTCATGGACATCTACGCCTTTCGCGTGATCGTGAAAGACATAGACACCTGCTATCGGGTGCTGGGGCAGATGCACACCCTGTTCAAACCCCGTCCGGGCCGCTTCAAGGATTATATCGCCATACCCAAAACCAACGGCTATCAGTCGTTGCACACCTCACTGGTTGGCCCCCACGGTGTACCGGTAGAGGTACAGATCCGTACCGAATACATGGACCAGATGGCAGACAAAGGGGTAGCTGCACACTGGGCTTACAAACAGAACAGCGAAGTCTCGGGCACCACAGCTCAGGTGCGGGCTCAGCGCTGGATGCAAAGCCTGCTGGAATTGCAGCAAAGCGCCGGCTCCTCGTTTGAATTTATCGAAGGGGTCAAAACCGATTTGTTCCCCGACGAAATCTATGTGTTCACCCCCGAAGGGCGCATCCTTGAACTGCCCAGCGGTGCCACTGCCGTCGACTTTGCCTATGCAGTGCACACCGACATTGGCCACGCCTGTGTCGGGGCACGGGTGGATCGTCAGCCCTACCCGCTCAGCCAGCCGCTGCACTCCGGCCAGACCATCGAAGTGATCACGGCCCCCAGCGCCCGGCCCAATGCCGCCTGGCTTAACTTTGTGGTGACCTCACGGGCCCGTACCAAAATTCGCCAGTTCCTGAAAAACCTGCGTACCGAAGAGTCGGTATTGCTGGGCAAACGGTTACTGAACCACGCGCTCGGTACCAGGAACCTGGAGGATATTCCGGTAGAGCGGGTAGAACGGGTACTGCAGGACACCAAGCACGGCTCCATTCACAACCTGCTGGCGGATATCGGTCTTGGCAATGCCATGAGCGTGGTGGTTGCCCGCCGGTTGCTGGACGACACGCCCGATGAGCGCCCGAAGGCCATGAAAAAAATGCCGATTCGCGGTGCCGACGATATGCTGCTCAACTTTGCCAACTGTTGTCGCCCGATTCCCGGCGATCCCATCGTGGCCCACATCAGCCCGGGCCGAGGTCTGGTCGTACATCTGGAGTCGTGCAAGAACATTCGTGGCTACAACAAGGAGCCGGACAAGTACCTGGCAGTGCAGTGGGACATGGAACAAGATTTCGATTACGAGTTTAAAACCGAAATCGGGATTGAAATCATCAATCACCAGGGCGCACTCGCCGAGCTGGCCAATGTTATTGCCGCCACCGGCGCCAATATTCACAGCATTGCCACCGAAGAAAAAGACGGTCGGGTCTACGTGGTTGACCTGCTGATCACCACCAAAAGCCGAATTCACCTGGCCAATATCATGCGTAAAATCCGGGTGACACCCAACGTGCTCAAAGTCTACCGTCAGCGTAAATAAATCCGGTGAGGGCCTTGGCCCTTGCCTCTCTGTGGTGCATTGCCACGGTCTTTCACGCTACACTAAAGGCATCGTTATCGCTCAAGAACCGATCGGAGCCCGTCCATGCTCACCCGCCTGTTGTTGCTGGGGATTTGCCTTGCCATGAACACCGCCGTCGCTCAGACCCAACACTTGACCACCGAAGCCGAACTGGCAGAAATGGGACTCGGGGGTTTGCAGCAGTTCTGGCAAGATCACGCTCAGGAAGGCCACTTTACCGGCCGTCAGGACACTTTATTACCCTGGGGCGCGCTGACCTCGCCGGAGCACAAACGCACCCTGGTGGTGGTGAACGGGCGCACCGAGTCCTACCTCAAATATCAGGAACTGGCACGGGATCTGTTTGCCGGCGGTTATAACGTCTACCTCTATGATCATCGTGGTCAGGGACTGGCTCCACGCCTCACCGGCAATCCCATAATGGGTCATGTAGACGACTTTAATGACTATGTGCAGGATCTGGAGCTGTTTATCCAGCAGGTGGTACTGCCTGCCGGACCACAGCCGCTTTATCTGCTATCCCACTCCATGGGCGGCACCATCTCGGCACTGTGGCTGGAACAAACCAGCGTACGTGTACAGGCGGCGGTGTTGTCCTCTCCCATGATGGGCATTTATCTTGGTCCGCTGCCCCGCTGGCTGGCCGATGGCCTGGTGAACGTGCTGAGTACCGGCTGCCACTGGCTGGGACACAAAACCTGTTATGCCCCCGGACAGGGCGGGTACGAGGAAATACCATTTACTGAAAACGACCTGACCCACAGCCAGATACGCTACCAGCTGTTCAGGGAGCTTTATCGCGAGCGACCTGAACTGCAACTAGGCGGCGTCAGTCTGCAATGGCTGGCGCAGAGCCTGACTGCCGGTGACAGCGCCATTGCCGGTGCGGATCGGATTACCACGCCGGTACTGGTGCTGCAGGCGGGCAAGGATGTGGTGGTGGATAACGACGCCCAGAACCGTTTCTGCCAGGCACTGGCACATTGTGCCGGCGGTGCCCCGCTGAAAATAGACAATGCGGCTCACGAGCTGTTCATCGAGCAGGACAGCTACCGGCAGCAGGCCCTGATTGCCACTCTCGACTTTTTTGAACGCCAGCCATAACCACGGATATTCTGCATGTATGACGTTATCGTCTCGGATCTGGACGGGACCCTGCTGAACAGCCAGCATCGTATTTCCGGCTATACCCGGGAAGTGCTGCACGAACTGACCGGCCGCGGCGTCGAGTTCATCGTAGCCACCGGCCGCCATCATGTGGATGTGCGGGCTATTCGCGAACAACTCGGCCTGAATGTCAGCCTGATCACCAGCAATGGAGCCCGTATTCATGATGCCGGCGACCAGCTGCTCCATAATCAGAGCATTCCTGCCGGCATGGTAGAAGACCTGCTGTTTCGTTTTCGTCTGCCCGGTGTGCATCTTAATCTTTATCAGGGCGATGACTGGCTGGTGGAAGAGCCCCTGCCCGCCCTGCTCGACTTCTGTCCCGACAGCCCGTTCCGCTACCGGGTCACCGACCTGACGCTTCTGCCCGGCGATGGGGTAGACAAAGTCTTTTACGCCGGGGATCACGAACAACTGGTCAAAGTGGAAGACATGTTGCTGGCCCATTTCGGCGACAAACTCAATATCACCTTCTCGCTGCCCATTTGTCTGGAAGTGATGCATGGCGAGGTGAACAAGGGGTCGGCCATGACCTCGCTGGCCAGACAGAGAAACACACCGCTGGAGCGGGTGATCGCCTTTGGCGACGGCATGAACGACTATGAAATGCTGCGCCAGGCCGGCAAGGGCGTTGTCATGGCCAACGCCCATACCCGGCTGCAAGACGCCCTGCCTCATCATGATCGAGCCCACAGCGCCGACGACGACGGCGTGGCCCGCTACCTGGCCCGGGTGTTTGAACTCTAACCCGGCACCATCTCCAGAATAGCCTGCCGTTCGGCACCGGTCACCGGCATCACAGACAGCCGGCTGCCCTTTTTCACCAGTGGCATGTCACTCAGGGCCGGATTGGCCTTGAGTGCCGCCAGCGGCAGCAGCGGCAGCCTGCGCTCAAAGGTCAGCTCCACCGCGTACCAGCGCGGCTTGTCCGGATCGGACTTGGGGTCGAAATAGGGGCTGTCGGGGTCAAAAGCAAAGGGATCGGGAAAACCGGCCCGTACCACCCGCGCCAACCCGGCAATCCCCACCCGGCTGCAGCTGGAATGATAGATAAATACCTCATCTCCTTCTTTCACCTCATCCCGCAAAAAATTACGGGCCTGATAATTACGCACTCCTTCCCACAAGGTGTCGGCGCGAGCCAGATCATCAATGGAAAAAGTGTCGGGCTCGGTTTTAAACAGCCAGCAGGCCATGGTTTCCCCCTTATTTATGATGCCGCCGCTGGCGGCCGGCGTTACCCTGTGGCAACCTTCAACGGTTGTCATACTGACCCGCTCCGGAGAAATTCGCAATGCGCGACACAGAGCATTATATCGGTATCATGTCCGGTACCAGCCTGGATGGCATCGATGCCGTTCTGGTGGCCACCGACGGACGTCGTATCGAGCTGAAGGGCAGCGCCAGTGCCCCAATAGAACCCCTTCTGCGTGAGCGACTGCTGGCGCTCGCCAGCGGCGCGGCCATTACCGCACAAGCCTGGGGAGAGCTGGATATTGCTCTGGGTCAGGCCTATGCCGATGCCACCATGCAATTACTGGCCAACACAAGCATGCAGGCCAGTGATATTCTCGCCATTGGCTGCCATGGCCAGACGGTGTGGCACCAGCCCGATGCCGGGCTGCCGTTTTCTCTGCAACTGGGAGACGGCAACCGGATTGCCGCTCTCACCGGCATTACCACCGTCACCGATTTTCGCCGTAAGGACATGGCGCTGGGCGGTCAGGGGGCCCCTCTGGTACCCGCTTTTCACCAGCAGGTGCTGGGTCACCCCGAACGGCTGCGGGTGGTGGTCAATATCGGCGGCATTGCCAATATTACCGTACTAGCCCCGGGCCGGCCGGTACAGGGCTACGACGTAGGGCCGGGCAATATGCTGATGGATCTCTGGTGCCGGCAACATACCGGTGCCCGGTTCGACAAAGACGCCGCACTGGCACAAACAGGTCGTGTGCTGCCCGACCTGCTGGCCCGGCTGATGAATGAGCCCTGGCTGGCCCTGCCCGCTCCCAAAAGTACCGGCCGGGAACTATTTAACGAAGCCTGGCTGCAGGCTCACCTTGCCGGGCACGAAGCCGTGGCCGATGTGCAGGCCACGCTGGCAGAGTTTACTGCAGCCGCCATTGCGCAGCAGGTGCCCCCCCTGACTGCCGGCGAGCTGCTGGTATGCGGCGGCGGCGGGCATAATCCGCTGCTAATGGATCGCCTTGCAGCCTTGCTGCCCGGCTGGCAAGTCGCCACTACCACCCAGGCCGGGGTGGATATGGATGCCATGGAGGCCATGGCCTTTGCCTGGCTCGCGCACCAGACTTTGCACCGGCTGCCGGGCAATCTGCCCGAGACCACCGGGGCCACCCGCCCGGCGGTGCTGGGTGCGGTTCACTTTCCTGATTGAAGAGACTCTTATGCCGAAAAATCCCCTACTGCAGGATCTGGCCCGTCTGGCCTCGGAAGGCCGCAATCCGGACACCCTGGATATCGATACTAAAAGCGCGTTGGACATTGTCACGCTGATTAACCAGCAGGATAAAGCCGTTCCGGACGCCGTGGAGAAGGTACTGCCGGCCATTGCCGCCGCCGTGGAACTGATTGAAGCTGCGCTGCGCCGTGGCGGCCGGCTGATTTATACCGGTGCCGGTACCAGTGGCCGGCTGGGAGTACTGGATGCATCCGAATGCCCACCCACTTTCAGCGTGCCTCACGGTATGGTGCTGGGTCTGATCGCCGGTGGTGAGGCCGCCATGTTTACTGCACAGGAAGGGGCGGAAGACAATACGCAGCAGGGCGAGCAGGATCTGCACCAGATTAACCTGACCAACAAGGATGTGGTGGTCGGCATTGCCGCCTCAGGCCGCACCCCCTATGTGGTTGGAGGGCTGCGCTATGCACGCCGGCTGGGTGCCGGCACCGTTGCTCTGGCCTGCAATGCCGGCTCGGTCATTGGTCAGGAAGCAGACATAGCCATTGAGCCGGAGGTGGGCCCGGAGGTCATTACCGGCTCTACCCGGCTTAAAGCAGGCACGGCCCAGAAACTGGTACTGAACATGCTGAGCACGGCGGCCATGATCCGCCTCGGCAAGGTCTATCAGAACCTGATGGTGGATTTGCATGCCAGCAACCACAAGCTTGAAGCTCGCGCCATTCGCATTGTGATGCAGGCCACCGGCGAGAATGAAAGCACCGCGGCGCGGGCCCTGGCCGCTGCCAATAACGAGGTAAAACCAGCCATCCTGATGTTACTGGCGGGCCTGAATGCTACGGAAGCCCGCGCGCGGTTGCAGCAGCACCAGGACGTGCTGCGCCAGGCACTGTAACAACGCTCAGGCCACTTCCACCCGGTTGCGGCCGTTGCGCTTGGCCCGGTACAGGGCCTCATCGGCACGCACCAGCATTTCTTTGGCCTGATCGCCAGGGCCGATCACGGTCACGCCAAAACTGCAGGTGCGCCGGCCGATCACCGGGAACGGCTCCTGTTCAATACGCTGACGCAGCATTTCTGCCAGCGCGTGTACGCCCTGCAGGTCGGTATTGGGGCAGATAATCAGAAACTCCTCACCGCCCCAGCGCCCGGGACAGTCGCTTAACCGGGTGTGTTCACGCATCAGCCCGGCAAGCCGGCGCAATACCTGATCTCCAACCGCATGGCCGCAGGTATCATTCACCTCTTTGAAATGATCCACATCCAGCATCACCAGACCAAAACCGGTTCCGTAACGCTGATAACGGTGAATTTCCTGCGCCAGTGACTGTTCAATGCGTCCCCGGTTGGCAAGCCCGGTCAACGCATCCGTGGTGGATACCCGTTCCAGCTCACGGTTTTTTTGTTCAAGAATACTGCGATGTTCCATCTGCTCGGTAATGTCGACGGCCATGCCGATATAACGAATGTCGCCGGCGGCGGCACCATCAAACCGCCGGGCGGCAAGGCGGAACCAGCGTGGCTTGCCGTCGGCACTTAAAAAACGCCCTTCGCATTGCCATTGCTGCTGTTTGCCGGATACCGCCTTGTGCCAGCTGGCTAATACCCTGTCTTTGTCATCCGCATGCAATGCATTCGTCCAGCCATCTCCCATCAGGCTTTCCGTGCTTTGCCCCAGCAAGTCACTGTAATAACGATTGAAATAAATATGTTTGCCATCCGCATCGGCTTCAAAGACCCCAAAGGGAGAGAACTCTGTCAATATCCGGAAACGCTGTTCACTGGTCCGCAATGCTTCTTCCATCTGCTTGCGCTCGGTGAGATCGGCAATATTCATGGCCACACTTTCCACTTCACCCTTGCTGTCATTAACCGGGTGCCCGCTTATCCGGCAAAAACGCCAGCCTCTACCACCGAATTCCAGCCATTCTTCCGCCGAAAACGCACTCCCGCGCATGGCACCATCGAACCAGGGTTTCATACGCTCCTGAAATACGGTGTCACCATACAGTTCCCACAGGGCATGCCCCTCTATCTGAGCATGGGCTCTGTGGTGATATTCAACATAGCGATTATTCACCTGTAAATAGCGATAGTCGGTGCCCACCAGCGCCATCAGCTCATCGGCGGCATTCACAATTTCCCGGTAGCGCAACAGCCTGACTTCAGCCTCATGCTGCTCGGTGATGTCCTGACTGATCGCAAAATAACTGGCAATGCTGCCATCCACATCACGTACCGGCGTAATCATCACGTTTTCAATGCGCTCGCTGCCATCACGCATGCGATTGATAAATTCACCCTGCCAGGGCTGCTCCCGCTTCAACTTCCGCCACAGGGCGCGGTACGTGGCTGCCGGCGTCCGCCCCGATGACAGCATTTTCGGCTTCATCCCCAGCACGTCGTCCCGGGTGTAGCCGGTATGCTCAATAAACGCCGGATTAACGTAAATAATGCGCCGCTCAAGATCGGTGATCACAATCGATGAAGGCATTTGCTCGATAGCCTGATGCAAGTGGGCCAGATCATTGACCGCCTGACGTTCCCGTAAGCTGCTGCTACGCCATTGCCGTAAAAACACCGCTGACAACACCAATACCACCAGCAGACACACCACGCTGATCGCCCCGCGCATCCGCCAGCTCTGCAGCACCAGGCGGCGTTCAATGGCGGCAAAGACCCGGATGGGCTGCTGACTCAGCTGACGCACCGCAAACAAATAGTCTTGCCCCAGCACCAGCCGGGTACCAAAAGCAGCAAACTCTCCGGATGCCTGCTGCGGTCTCAGCTTATGCAGCAAGGCCTGCTGGTGCCGCTCCTCCCCCGAGATCAGCACAGGATGATGACTGTTATCCAGCAACATCAGCTGCTGTTCACCAAAGCCATCCCCGCTTTCCAGCTCGGTCGCAATCCGCTCCTTATCCAGTACCGCCAGCAACACCCCACCTGCACCTGTAGTCTGAGCATCCACCCGCCCTGCCACGCCCAGCTGTCCGTTTTCAATCCCGGTAAAAGACCGGCTTCCGGCCAGCAATCCCTTGTTTACCCAGGCCGGAGCCGCCTGCTGCTGGTGCCCCCCTTCGCCTGCAGCGGCCACCAGTTGCCCGCTGGCATCATAGAATGCCAGCTGGCTCAGTGACGGTGCCTGCGCCAGGGTACGCAGCAACAGCCGGTGCAGCTCAAGGGGAGACAAGCGGGAATTGAGGTCTGTTTCCAGTTCGTGCCGGGTATTATTAACGGCATGCTCTGCCGAGAGCAGAGCAATATCTGCCGCACTGCCAAAGGCACGCAACTGGGTTTGCAGACGTTCGCCGGCACTGTTCAGGGTATGACGGTAATCCAGATAAATCCCCTGCCCCAGAATGATCGTCATCAGAGCCAGCAGCAACACCGCCCCCAGCACGATGGTGCGGATTAAACGGCTGTTCAGCGACCGGCTGGAAACAGGAAAATGAAAAGGACGACTCAGCATCAATCGGTGACCACGCTTTCTGCCTGCCGAACCAGCCTGGTATCAATATTCAGCTCCCTGATAATGGCGGGCTCCAGCCGGCGGGCTACACGCCGCCATTCAGCCAGGGTGGCCTCATCAGGGGTAATGATTTCAATGCCATTCTCCTGCAGTATTTCCCGGGCCTGTTGCTGCGCCGCGGCCGCTTCCTCGCGCTGGCGGCTGACCACCTGCTCCCAGGCACTGATGAGCAATTGCTGCAGCTCGACAGACAGAGACTGCCAGAAACGAGCATTGATCATGGGCACATACTGGGCAAAATATTCCCGGTCTTCAAAGCCGTAACGAATTCCTTTGGTCCATAAGGCGGCGCT
Source organism: Oceanimonas baumannii (assembly GCF_002245495.1). Lineage (GTDB taxonomy): Bacteria > Pseudomonadota > Gammaproteobacteria > Enterobacterales > Aeromonadaceae > Oceanimonas > Oceanimonas baumannii. The sequence continues at coordinate 147,431 of NZ_NQJF01000007.1, read as the reverse complement.
ACGGACGGTTTCGTGAGTCGTCAGCACTCCCTGTATCTTTCCTTTGTCCAGGGCGTTGGGCAAATCAGGCCAGGGGATGACCACGGGATCGGCCCTGAATGCATCAAGCCGGCCCCGGTTGGCCGCACCGCCGGGAATACGGATACGCAGACCGGTCAGCTGCTTATGGCTGGTGACCTGCGTACCGGTGAAATAGAGATGAGCATGCCCCAGATCCAGCCAACGCCCGGGCACTTTGACATTCAGGTTCTGCTCAATGCGGCGGTTCACCTCAAGGCCTATGCCTCCGTCACGCACCCGGTAGTGTGTTGCGGCCGGCAACCCATAAAACAGCGGCAGCATGTACAGGCCGGTATCAGGCACATACCGATCCAGCTGCCACATGCCCGGCACCGCCATTTCCACCTTGCCGCTGGTCAGGGCAGCAATCACATCCCGATCACGAAATAACCGCGCACTGTGGTAAAAACGTACTTCAATCCTCCCCTTGCCAGTGCGTTGCACTTGATCGGCAAAACGGGCAATGGCCCGGGTCTGTACATGGTCATCAGTATTTTCGGCAGAAATACGTAACACCGGCACCTGTGCCAGGCCGGCAGCCGGTAAAAACAATAACAGCAGTAATATCGCCATGCTGGCACATCTAAAAAATGAGGGGTTATATTCCATTAACACGCCTTTATTACAGTATTTCGGCCAGACTAACCAAAAAAGCGGCAGCAGATCTTGATACAGGTTGGGGTTTACTGTCCGGTGCAGTGAATTATTTTTTCTCTTCTTCCCGGGCCAGGCGAGCACGTAACTTTTCTTCCCGTTTGCGATACCAGTGTGCTTTGAAGGCTGTCCACCAATCATCAGACAACTCACCACCATACGCTTCCAGCAATTCAATGACCCTGTCCAGGGTCAGCAGGCCGGCGTCGTAGTCAATATCCAGCCACTGTTTTCGTACCACCACTTTGGCCACACCAGGCTCGGCATCAAACGCCCGGGCCATTTTCTCTATTTGCAATTGGTTAAGATGATCCAGTTTAAGGTGACGCCGTACCAGGGCCCGCTCGTCAATATGTGCATTAAACGACATATGCCGCTCCTTGCATGATGGTTCATGGCTCAGACCGAGTTAAGAGTAAAGTGCACGCAAAGGCAAGCCTGAGCATATTGCAATGCGACGCCAGCTGCTCCACCATATTATGGAAACTGTTTCCATTAAAATGAGAGGCAAGCATGGACACCACTGTCACACTCAGGGCCACTGCCGGCCTGCCCGCCGTCACCCTGCCGGCCATCGGTCAGGGAACCTGGTATATGGGGGAAGGGCTCAACCCCCGTCATGCCGAAATAAAAGCGCTGCAACAGGGGCTGGATCTGGGCCTCAGCCTGATTGATACCGCCGAAATGTACGCCGATGGCGGTGCCGAAGAAGTGGTGGGCGCAGCCCTGAAAGGCCGCCGCGATGAAGCGTTTCTGGTGTCCAAAGTTTACCCCTGGAATGCCGGCCGCCACAGCGCCATCGCCGCCTGCGAAGCCAGCCTGAAACGCCTGGGTACCGATTATCTCGATCTCTACCTGCTGCACTGGCCCGGCAGCATTCCACTGGACGAAACCCTGGAAGCCTTTGAACAACTGCAGGCCGACGGCAAGATTAAGCGCTTTGGTGTATCCAACTGTGATCTGGACGAGATGCAGGAGCTGGCTTACACCAACGGCGGCGATCAGTGTGCCATCAACCAGGTACTGTACCACCTGGGTTCCCGGGGCATAGAATACTCCCTGCTGCCCTGGCAGCGGGAGCAGGGCCTGCCCACCATGGCTTATTGTCCGCTAGCCCAGGGCGGCCGGCTGCGCCGGGAGATGTTCGGGAACCCCGAACTGCAGGCCATCGCCGGAGATCTCGGCGTTACCGTGGCCCAGCTGCTGCTGGCCTGGAGCATTCGTCCGGTGAACGGCCGGCGCGATATCATCGCCATCCCCAAAGCGGTACAACCCGAACACGTGCAGCAAAACGCCGAAGCGATCCGGCTTCAGCTGAGCGACGACATCCTGCACCGGCTGGACGCCGCTTTTCCGGCCCCCGCCCGCAAAACCCCGCTGGATATCGTCTGATCCTTTCAACCCGGCTCGGCCTCGGCCGGGGCAGCCTTCCCCTCATCACGGGCCAATGGATTCGTCCTTTGGCCACTGTTATGCTGCTCTTTCTTTTCCGGTGGCCATTCCGGCCCGTTGACCGCATAAGGAAGCAGTGTGGACTACCAGCAAAACATGCCCAATGCCGAGGGCTATTTCGGCGAATTTGGCGGCTCCGAAATTCCCCCAGAGCTGAAGCGCGCCATGGACGACATTACCCTGGCCTATCAGGAAATCTGCCAGCGCGAAGATTTTCAGCAAGAACTGCAGCGGCTGCTGACCCACTTCGTGGGCCGGCCCAGCCCGGTGTATCACTGCGAGCGCCTGAGCGAACAACTGGGCGGCGCACAAATTTACCTGAAGCGGGAAGATCTCAACCATACCGGTGCCCACAAGATCAACCACTGCCTGGGCGAAGCCCTGCTGGCCCGCTTTATGGGCAAAAAAAAGGTGATCGCCGAGACCGGTGCCGGCCAGCATGGTGTGGCCCTGGCCACCGCCTGCGCCCTGGTAGGTATTCCCTGTGAAATTCACATGGGTCAGGTAGATATCGAAAAAGAGCATCCCAATGTGATGCGCATGAAGATTCTGGGCTGCACCCTGGTCCCGGTCACCCGGGGCACTGCGACCCTGAAGGACGCCGTTGACAGTGCCTTTGAGGAATACCTGAAAAACCCTACTGACTATATCTACGCCATCGGCTCGGTCGTGGGTCCTCATCCCTTCCCCATGATGGTGCGGGATTTTCAGAAAGTCATCGGTAAGGAAGCCCGGGAGCAGATACAGGCGCTGACTGGCGAGCTGCCGGACATCATTATGGCCTGCGTGGGCGGTGGCTCCAATGCCATGGGACTGTTCGATGCCTTCCTCAATGATCAGTCGGTACGTATCGTGGGCGTAGAGCCCGGTGGCAAGGGCCTCGATACCCCGGATCATGCCGCTACCATGAGCCTGGGCACCCCCGGCGTGATCCACGGTTTCCGCTGCCACGTGCTGCAGGATGAAAACGGCGAACCACTGCCGGTGCACTCCATCGCCTCCGGTCTGGATTATCCGGGCGTGGGTCCCCAGCACAGCTATCTGAAGGAAATGGGCCGGGTGGAATACGAAAGCATCACCGATCAGGAATGCCTCGACGCCTTTATGACCCTGTCCCGTACCGAGGGCATTATTCCGGCACTGGAAAGCGCCCACGCCGTAGCTCAGGCCATCAAACTGGCACCGACACTGGGTCAGGACAAAGTCATTCTGGTCAACCTCAGCGGCCGGGGCGATAAGGATCTGGACTTCGTCTGCCGCAAACTGGGGCTGTAATAACGCCCGCTGTCCCTTCCGCTCAGGAAGGTCAAAGGGAACCGCTCCCCACACCCGCTGTGCCGGGAGCGGCCCCTTTAGCCGATTTGCAGCGGGCTGACAGACACACCATTTTTACACCACCTGACCGGCTACCCAGCCGGAACTCCAGGCCCACTGAAAGTTATATCCCCCCAGCCAGCCGGTCACGTCCATCACCTCACCGATAAAATAGAGGTTGGGCACCTTTTTTGCCGCCATGGTTTTGGACGACAACTCATCGGTGTCCACCCCGCCCAGGGTCACCTCGGCGGTGCGGTAGCCTTCGGTGCCACCGGGTTGCAGCGGCCAGGCCGCCAGCAGCCGCTCGGCCGCAGCCAGCTCTTTGGCCGTGTATTGCTTCAGCGGCTTGCTGGTCAGCTCCCCCCGCGCCAGCAAAGCCTCCACCAGCCGCTTGGGCAACTGCCGGGACAGCCAGGTTTTCAGCTCCTGGTTGGGGCTCTCGGCCACTGCCTGGGTCAGGCTGCCCGCCGGCAGCAGCTCAAAACACACCCGCTCACCCGCCTGCCAGTAAGACGAGACCTGCAGTACCGCCGGACCGGAAACGCCTCTGTGGGTAAACAGCAGGCTTTCCGCAAAGCGGGTGCCGTCCTCGCTTTCCGCCACCACCGGCAGACTGACGCCGGACAGCGGCTCAAGGGTCTGCTTGTCTTCCGGCTGCAGGGTAAAAGGCACCAGCCCGGCTCGGGTCGGCAATACCTTGAGGCCAAACTGCTCGGCCAGCCGGTAACCGAATGGTGTGGCGCCAATCTTGGGCATAGACAGACCACCGGTGGCCACTACCAGCGACTGACAGCTGAGTTCGTCACCGGCGGTAGCAACCCGAAAACCATCGCCCAGCCGGTCCACATCCAGGATCTCGGCCCTGAGCCGTATGGTCACACCAGCGGTCTCGCACTCCGCCACCAGCAGGTCGACGATGTCCTGGGCCGAATCATCGCAAAACAGCTGGCCCAGGGTCTTTTCGTGGTAAGGAATGCCGTGCTTGTCGACCAGGGCGATAAAGTCCCACTGGGTGTAGCGGGCCAGGGCCGACTTGACGAAATGGGGGTTGCTGCACAGGTAGGCACCGGGCTCCACATGGTAATTGGTGAAATTGCAGCGTCCGCCGCCCGACATCAGTATCTTGCGCCCGATACGCTTGCCATGATCCAGCACCAGCACCCGCCGACCCCGTTTGCCGGCCTCGGCGGCACACATCAGACCGGCGGCACCGGCACCGATCACTATTACATCCCAGGCCTGCATGGCGTTTCCTCAATGATTGCATAAAGTTGTATTTTACCCGCCGTGCTGTCGTCCTGCTATGCCGGCCCGATGAGCTGTGGGTATAATTGCGTTATGAGCGACTTCGTTATTCACTTCAATCAGCTCACCACTATGCTTGCCCGCCACAAGAGCGACTGGCAGCGGCTTCCTTTTACCTGCCGCGCCCTGCCCTGGCCGGAGCTTGCCCCGGTGCTGGAGCACCTCGCAGAAGCCGAGCTGGACGCACTGGAAGCCAGTCCGGAGCAGTCCCTTTCCCTACTGGCACCATACCGGCCGGACCTGATGTTCCTGCAAGCCATGCCGGTACCGGATCTGAACCGGGCCCCGGACTATGCCACCCCCCGCTGGAGCAGTGGTATACCCGGCCGGAAATGGGCACAGATACGTGATTTTGCTGCCAATATCAGCGCCGTTTACCCCATTCTGGAATGGTGTGCCGGTAAAGGACATCTGGGCCGGTTGCTGGCCATGGAACAACAGCAACCGGTAACCAGCCTGGAATGGGACCCGGGTCTGTGTCATCAGGGCGAAGCACTGGCTGGCAAGCTGAGTCTTGAACATGACTTTCACTGCGGCGATGCCCTGGCGGCCGACGCGGCCGCCCTGTTTACCCGGCAACAACAGGCTGTGGCCTTGCACGCCTGCGGCGAGTTGCATATGCGCTTCCTCAAACACGGTGCCGCAGCCGGCACGCAGGCGCTGGCGTTGTCTCCCTGCTGCTATCACCTTATCGACGGCCAGCATTATTCACCGCTGTCGGCGGCTGGCCAGCAACAGGATCTGCAGCTCAGCCGCCATGACTTACGCCTGCCGCTGCAGCAGCAGGTGACCGGCGGCGAACGGGTACGCCGGCTGCGCCATACCGAGCTGACCTGGCGACTGGCCTTTGATGAACTGCAACGCGAGCTGACAGGGTGTGACCGCTACCTGCCACTGCCAGCCTTTCCCAAACAGCTGCTGAGCGGTGATTTTTCAGCGTTCGCGCACTGGGCCTGTGAGCGCAAGGAACTAACCGTCCCCGCCATGATAGACAGTGACCGCTGGCTGATGCAGGCCGGACAACGCCGTTTACTTATCAAACGCATTGAGCTGGTACGCCACCTTTATCGTTACCCGCTGGAACTGTGGCTGCTGCTGGATCGGGTCCTGTTTCTGAAGGAGCAGGGTTACCGGGTCACCCTGGGCACGTTTACCGATTTAAACAACACGCCCCGCCGTTATCTTATTCAGGCTCACCGCCACTGACACCAAGGACAGGAGACCCCCATGCAATCCCCGGTACGTTTTATCCCCCCCAGTGCGTTTGAATTATTAATGATGGTGCTTTCCATCGTGTCGCTGGTAGCCATCGTTCTGCACCAGTTCGGCCCCTTTAACGCCGATGAAAAACAGCTGCTGCTGTACCTCGACACCAGTATCTGCATGATTCTGCTCAGCCACTTTTTCTACGGCTTATTTCGGGCACCCAACAAAAAGCGCTTTTTAAAAGTGCACTGGATTGATTTTATTTCCTCCATTCCCGCCATTGATGTCCTCCGTTACGGACGGATTTTCCAGGTGTTGCGGGTACTGCGTATGTTGCGGGTGGCCAATCAGGTCATCCGCCACCTGCTGAAACACAGCGGCAGCACCATGATGGCCTCCATGCTGCTGATCCTGGTGGTCGTGATCAGCGGCAGCGCCATCGCCATCCTGATGACCGAAGCAGGGCACCCCGACTCTAATATTGAAACGGCAGAAGATGCCATCTGGTGGGCGCTGGTTACCATTTCTACCGTCGGCTATGGCGATCACTACCCGGTTACCACCGCCGGACGCATTATTTCGTCAATCGTCATCTTCGCCGGCGTGACCCTGTTTGCCGGGGTATCGGGACTGGTAGCCTCAACCGTGCTGTCACCCAAATCCGATGAGCAGCAGGAGGCCACCGAACAGGCACTGGAGCATGAAGAAGAAAAAATGAACCGGCAACTGGGTGCACTGCAAACAGAAGTAGCGTCGTTGCGGGAAGAAATTCACTCTCTTAAAAACCTGCTGAGTGAAAACCGTCCCAAAACCTGAGGATGACAGACTTTATAATACTTGTACCAATGTGGTTATCTGACCTATGCTGGCGGGGTTGCAAAACTTTCGAATAGCTCACGGTTTGTTGACTAACAGGTTGATAGAGTTGATAAAAAAGGAGATTTGTCATGACAGAGCCCTATCAGTACAAACATATTCTTGCTGCGGTCGACATGACCGAAAGCAACCGCAAGGTGATTTCCAAGGCTGTGGATCGGGCCCGGGCCAACAATGCCAAACTGTCGGTTATCCATGTAGACGTCGACCTCAAAGATCTCTACACCGAAATGATCGACATCGATATCGACAATATTCAGGATCAGGTGGTGGCCGATGCCAAACAACGCCTGGAAGACTACCTGGGTGCCATTGACTATCCCATCGAGAAGAAACTGGTTATCTGCGGCGATCTCACACTGAAGGTGAATGAAGCCGTAGAGCAACACGGGGTCGACTTGCTGATTTGCGGCCATGAGCAAAGCTTCTGGAGCCTGCTGACATCTTCTGCCCGCCAGCTGATGAATACCGTACCCTGCGATCTGCTGGTTGTTCCTCTGCCTAAAAATTAATACTCCCGGGCGGTAACTGACCGCCCGCTTCTTTTAATAAGCCCTTGAACCAAACCAGAGCCGGATCAAACTCCGTTAACGGATGTTGCGCCAGCACATAGGTGCTATGTAATGGTTCATTCAGGCTATGTGCCTGAAGCGGATAGTAATAACAGAGATCCCTCCCGATCAGCTCCGGCACCATGGCCAGATAACGGCCGGTAGCCAGCAGCCGGGGCAGTGCCTCAAAACTGGGCACCCAGACACCAATATGCCGCGCCAGCCCCTTTTCACTTAGCCAACTTTCTACCAGCGTCTGATTATGGCCCCAGTTCGAGGTAGATACATGACTCCAGCTCACCAGCTGCGCCGGCTCGATGATCCCGGGCAGACCGCTGTCTTTGCCCGACAGACACACCATGGGATTGCGGAACCAGGTATCGGTCAGCAGCCGTTCCGACAAATGATCCGCCCCGGCAAAGCTGACCACCAGATCCAGCTCGGCCCGCGCCAGGGCGTCTTCATAATCGGAATTGATCAGCTCACTCACCGCCAGCCGGCAGCCCGGCGCCTTACGGTGTAACAGCTCGACCAGCTGCGGCACCACGCCGTGTTCAATGGATGACGGCACGGCCAGCCGAAAGGTACGCTGCGAGCTGGCCGGATCAAATCCGGCCGACTGCCGCACTCCTTGCTCCAGCAGGATCAGCGCCTGACGTACCGGAGCCGCCAGCACCAGAGCCCGCTGAGTAGGACGCATTTCCTTGCGGGTCATCACGAACAAGGGGTCATCCAGAGCCTGACGCAACCGCGCCAGGGCATGGCTGACCGTAGACTGAGACAGATTCAGCCGCTCCGCAGCCCGGGTAACATTGCGGCTTTGCATCAGCACATCAAATACCCGGAGTAAATTCAGATCCAGTCTTTGAAACAAGTTGTCCATCGATATTACCCATACCTTTATGATGACAATTCATTTTTACCATAAGCAAAGCGGTCATAGAATGCCGCCCATCGAGTTTATCGTCGGCGTGGTGATAAATGTCTTAATGACAGGCTCGACCGAACAATGTTTGGGCATGGTGGCATCATGGGGGGTACTGCCTGTCTCGGGTTGTGTAAACAACACGAAAAACGAACGGTTCATAGTCGGGCATTTCTGTTTGCCACGCTGACAACCTTTTCGGGCTATCTGGCTACATGATATGCCCTGCAGTTTCTGCGTGTGGTGTTGAACCACTTTTGTTTGGGGACGTCATTCTCTCCTTTATGACAAACCTGCTATTGGTCCCGGGCCGGCGCATTGCGCCGGCTTTTTTTATGGCCGTTTTTGCCAGCCACCGCTAGATAGTCCTGCCTGTTTACGCCATCATGGCGCCCACTCGTTTACCTATGGTCATTATTTACCCATGCCTTATCTGGTTTTTGTTACCCTGCTGTGGGCCTTTTCATTCAGCCTGATTGGCGTATATCTGGCCGGCAGCGTCGACAGTTACTTCTCGGTTTTCACCCGCATTGTCCTGGCTGCTCTGCTGTTTGCGCCGCTGCTACGCTGGCGCCAGCCGCCCCGGCTGGCCGCCGGACTGATGGTCTGCGGCGCGCTGCAGCTGGGTATTATGTATCTGTTCTATTATCAGTCGTTTTTGCTGCTGACGGTGCCGGAAGTGCTGATCTTCACCGTGCTGACGCCAGTATACGTCACGCTTGTCTACGATCTGCTGCACTGGCGTTTTCGCCCGGGTTATCTGTTTACCGCCGTGCTGGCGGTGATGGGCGCACTGGTGATTCGCTTTGACGGTCTGACCAACGACTACCTGCTGGGCTTTGCGGTGGTACAGGGTGCCAATTTGTGTTTTGCCTTGGGGCAGGTCGGCTACAAAGTCCTGCAGGAACGCTATCCGTCTGCAGACCCTCAGCATAAGCGCTTCGGTTATTTCTACCTGGGAGCACTGCTGGTGGTCACACCAGCCTGGCTCGGACTGGGGGGCGATAACTATCCTGCCACCTCGTTACAGTGGAGCATTTTACTGTGGCTGGGGCTGGGGGCGTCGGGACTCGGCTATTTTCTGTGGAACAAGGGTGCGACCCTGGTCAATGCCGGTGCCCTGGCCATTATGAACAATGCGCTGGTACCCGCCGGTCTGCTGGTTAATCTGCTGATCTGGAACCGGGAAGCCGATCTGCTCCGGCTGGCACTGGGTGGCAGCATTATTCTTGCATCACTCTGGCTGAACGAGGCTTGGATCAAGGTTTCAAAACCTGCACAGAGCGAGTAAGGCGTCCGGTCACAAAATCAACATTTACCGCCCGTCAGAACATGGCTTTTAGCAACAGGCTCTTTACACTGAGCTGCATAAAAACGTGCGAGGAGAGCATCATGTTCAAGGGCATTTTACTGGAAGAATCCGGCAAGCAGACTCACGCCAGCCTGCAGCGCCTGAATGAGCAACAGCTGACTACCGGCGATGTACTGATCAAGGTGGATTACTCCACCCTCAACTACAAAGATGCCCTGGCCATTACCGGCAAGGGTAAAATCGTACGTAACTGGCCCATGGTGCCCGGCATCGATTTTGCCGGTACCGTGCTGTCATCGGATAACTCCGCCTACCGCATTGGTGACGAAGTGCTGCTCACCGGCTGGGGCGTGGGCGAACAGACCTGGGGCGGGTTAGCGGAGAAAGCCAGCGTCAACGCCGACTGGCTTATCCCCCTGCCGCCAGGCATGACCGCCAAGCGGGCCATGGCCATCGGAACCGCCGGTTTTACTGCCATGCTGGGTGTGATGGCACTGGAGCAGGCCGCTGTCACACCGGATCAGGGGTCCGTGCTGGTGACCGGTGCCACCGGTGGCGTGGGCTCTGTTGCCGTGCAGCTGCTGGCCAGAGCCGGCTACGAAGTACATGCTTCCACCGGCCGTCCCGAACACAGCGACTGGCTGAAAAGCCTGGGAGCTCATACTATTATCGATCGTATTCAGCTTGATCAGGAGCCAGCAGCTCTCGAATCCCAGCATTGGGCTGGTGCCATTGATGCCGTGGGTGGCCGTACCCTGGCCCGCATTCTCAGCCAGACCAAAATGTACGGTGCCGTCGCGGCCTGCGGCCTGACCGGCGGCGTGGCGCTGAACACCACCGTCATGCCCTTTATTCTGCGCGGTGTACAGCTGCTGGGTATCAACTCAGTGCACATTCCCAACGCAAAGCGCATGGAAGCCTGGCAACGGGTACACAAAAGCCTGCCACTCACTTACGAAAACGACGTCAATGTACTGACCCTGGATCAGGCCATCGAGGCGGCGCACGATATGGTGGCCGGCAAGCCGGTAGGCCGGGTGGTGATTCAGCCCTGAGCATCAGCCCTGTCACTGCCAAGAGCCCTGCGGGGCTCTTTTTTATATCTGCCTGCTGCCATACCAACCTCAACCGGAAATCGTTACAATATAACAAAGATGTTTACTGTGAATGATGTAATGACCATTTCTGTTCCTACCCACCTGATTATGGGTTTTCTTGGCACTGGCAAAACCACGCTTCTGCGCCACCTGCTGGCTAACAAGCCGGGACACGAGCGCTGGGGCATTCTGGTTAATGAGTTTGGTGAAGTGGGTATAGACGGGGCCCTGCTAACCGAGCAAGGTGCCATGATCAAGGAAATTCCCGGCGGCTGCCTGTGCTGTGTCGCCGGGCTCCCCTTTCAGATTGGGCTGAATGCACTGCTTCACAAGGCAAAGCCCGACCGGCTGCTGATTGAACCCACCGGCCTTGGCCACCCCAGCCGGATCATGGACATTCTGACCAATGAGCATTATCGCAAGGTGCTTAATCTGGGGGCGGCGTTTTGTGTCATCGATCCGCGCCAATGGGGCGATAGCCGTTACCGGGAGCACGAGACCTATCAGGATCAGCTGGCGCTGGCCGATGTTGTGGTGGCCAACAAAACCGACCTGTGTACTGAAGCCGACCTTGCACCGCTGCGCCGCCATATTTCCGAGAGCCCCGAGCCCGGGCAAACGCTGGTAGAAACCGAACAGGGCCGGCTGGACATCGGCTGGCTGGCTCACCCCCATGCAACGGCGCGCCGGGCAGCTCACCCTCAGGCCCATGCCGGCAAGGCCGGGCAGCCACTGGTGGCGGCACACGAACCTAAACTCACCCGAGGTCAGCCCTGGCGACGTTATGCCAATCAGGGCGACGATCATTTTTCCGTGGGCTGGCGCTTTCATCATGAGGTGTTATTTGATCCCGACGCCGTTCGTGCCTTTTGTGAAGCACAGCACGTGGTCAGGCTCAAGGCGGTGCTGCATACCCGGGACGGCTGGTGGGCCTGCAACCAGACCGATCAGCTCAGCATGTATCGCCTGGCCCCTCAGAAGGAAAGCCGGCTGGAAATAATCGATACCGCGCCTCTGGCCCTGCACGATGTGCATAAACAGCTGATGAAAACCGTGATTCACCTGCCCGCTTCATAAAACTGTCATCCCAGTGTCTTAATCTGCCGGCCTTGACTGAGCGAGGGATGGGCCGCATGAAAATATCACTGTTTTCATTACTATCATCATTAGGGCTGATGGTGCTGGCCTTGCTGCTTGCCGGCTCATTTTATGCGGGGGACCGGCAACTCAAACAGGGCGAGCACAGCCGGAACGAACTGGAACAACTGCGGCGCAATGCCAATATTGAGCTCTATCGTACCATTTCTGCCTATCTCACCTCGGGCAACGCCAGCCTGCTTACCCAGGCCGAACAACAGCTCGATGCCATGGCCGATACCCTGTCCCGCATTGAAGGCAGCGACTTGGCACTCACCGCCACTGAAACCCTGCACCGGCAGTTAACCCACGACTTCCGTGAGGCGGGCAAGCTCTCGGGTAACAGCCAGCAACTATTGCAGCATGCCGAACAGGAAATGGCTGACCAGCTCAGAGCCCTGGCCCGCTATGCAGACTCATCACACAGCCAGGCCTCCCGGTATCAGACGCTGGCAGCTGAAATGCTGGCCTCCCTGCCCCGTCTGATCCATTTGCGCCAGAGTTACATCAGTGAAAGCGACGATAATCTGCGGCAAAGTCTCGACTTCCAGATCGGCGAATTAAAAAAACTGAACGAACAATTACAGGCCCTGCCTTTACTGGGAATTTATTACACTCCGCAAGCCGATGAATTTGCCCTGCGCGCCCCCAAGCCGGAAGAAGTCGGAGAAACTCCCAAGCGGGAGCTGAACAGCCTGTTGCGCCGTTATGCCGGCGAACTGGCTACCACCCAGCAAGGGCAACAGCAACGTGCCGCCGCCGCGGCCGCTTTGAGTGCCGGTCTCACCGAAATAGAAACACGGCTCGACCAGCTGGTGGCCGGGCAGGAAGCAACCCGCCAGCAAACCTACCACCGGCTGAGCCTGGTTTTACTTGGCCTGTGCGCCGCCCTGCTGCTGTTTGCCCTGCTCAGCTATTTGTTTCAGCGCGGCCTGGTGGTATACCGCCTGAATCAGTTGCGCAATGCCTTTGTCCAGTTGCTGCATAATGGTGAGCTGACGCCGCTGCCGGTCAGCCATCCCGGCAGTGAACTTGGCCAGATAGCCACCAGCTTTAACGGCCTGCTTGAACGGCTTCAGCGCCAGCAACAGGAACGGGCCGAACATCTGCAGCAGGTCTCAGTCGCGCTTGAAGGTATGGTTGAAGAAGTACAGGACATTCAGCGGCAGACTCAGCACAACGACGGCACGCTCCAGCACAGCCTGACGATGGTGGATGAGCTAAACCAGCTGGCCACCCAAATGCGCCGGGCCAGTGATGAGATTGCCCATACCGCCCGGGATAATCTGCAAGCCATGGATCTCAGTCGCAAGCAGGTGGAACAGCTGGCCCACAGCGCCGACGACAGCCGCCAGGCAGCCCTTACCGGCCGTAACGCCCTGACCAGCCTGGGCCGTTCGGTAGATGATGCCGCCGCCATTATTGGTGTAATAAGGCAAATAGCCGAGCAGACGAATCTGCTGGCACTGAATGCCGCCATTGAAGCAGCCCGGGCCGGTGAACAGGGCCGTGGTTTTGCCGTAGTAGCCGACGAAGTACGCAAGCTGTCGGGCCACACTCAAGGATCACTGACAGAAATTGCCGGCATTATGGAGCGGCTTAAATTATCGAGTGAAGAACTTGGCGACACCATCGACCGCATGATGCATACGGCGGAAGATCAGCATCAGCAAACACATACCCTGCTGACGGTAACCGGCCAGGTCAGCGACACCTCCCGTGCCACCACCTCGGTGGCAGAGCAGGGGGCAGGTCATGCCGACACCCAGGCCGGTGAGCTGAACCAGTTTATGGCGTTGATGAATGAACTGAAATCCCGTTCGGCGGAAGTGTCTGGCCGGGCCGAGCAGGTTACCGGCCATATTCGCCACCAGGCAGCCGCCATTACCCGTTTGCTGGGGCCGGCTCAGAGCTGATCCAGAGGCACCCTGAGGTAACGGCGGCCCTGCTCGTCTGCCGGCGGTAACTGGCCGGCACAAATATTGACCTGAATAGACGGCAGAATCAGCCGGGGCACAGCCAGGGTGGCATCGCGCTCGTTACGCATGGTGACAAAAGCGGCCCGCTCAACCCCGCTATGCACATGAATATTGCGCCGTTTCTGAGCGCCGACCGTGGTGCGGCACTCGTGCTCCCGCTCCTGGGGCGGATAATCGTGGCACACATAAATATCGGTGTGTTCCGGCAGCGCCAGCAGCCGCTGCACAGAATCAAACAAGCGCCGGGCACTGCCACCGGGAAAATCACAACGGGCGGTGCCCACATCAGGCATAAACAGGGTATCGCCCACAAAAACCATTTTATCGTTGACCAGATAGGCAATATCCGCCGGTGTGTGACCGGGCACATGCATCACCCGCACGCTCAGTTCACCTACCGCAAACTGCTCACCATCGGCGAACAGATGATCGAACTGACTGCCATCAGGCAGTAACTCCTTTTCCAGCCCGAACACACGCTGAAAGATGCCCTGTACCTCACGAATATGCTCACCTATAGCGATGCATCCTCCCAGCTGTTGTTTGATAAAGGGTGCCGCCGATAGATGGTCTGCATGGGCATGAGTTTCCAGTATCCAGTCCAGAGTCAGCTGCTGCTCACGTACAAAGTCCACCAGTTGCTGGGCAGTAGTGGTGCCGGTACGTCCGGAGTGATAATTGAAGTCCAGTACAGGATCGATAATCGCGGCATGGCCACCAGACTTGTCATAAATCACATAGCTGAAGGTTTCACTGTCCTGATCCAGAAAGGCACGAACATAAGGCTGTGACATGGTGTCTCCTGCGAGCGCATCTATTAATTAGTTAAAGCTAATTTAAAAAGGCTGCGCTGGCAAGCCTTTGTCACCACTTTTAAACGTGGTTGTAACAGCCTGATAAAAATCAACTTTTATTCTTGTCTTTCCTTATCCAACTTGACCTGGATCAAGCCCATAGTTGAAAGGGGTCGCTACTTTAGAATTAGCTTAACGAGAGAGCTGACCATGAACATCCCCCACATTACCCTGTCCCGGGAAATCGTCACCATACTGCTGCTCAAATTGCTGGTCATCTTCATCATCAAGTGGGCCTGGTTCAGTGCTCCGGTCGATGTGAAGCAAGGCAACACCGCTATAGAGCAGCGCTGGTTCGAGTCCCAAAAAGCAACGGAGGCCGATAATGATCGGTGAAGATATCGTTGACCTGTCGCGGTTGCAGTTTGCCATCACCGCCTTTTATCACTTTCTGTTTGTTCCGCTGACACTGGGGCTGGCATTTATGCTGGCCATTATGGAGTCGGTCTATGTCCTGACCGGCAAACAAATATATAAGGACATGACCAAGTTCTGGGGCAAGCTGTTCGGTATTAACTTCGCGTTAGGCGTCACCACCGGCATCACCCTGGAATTCCAGTTTGGGACCAACTGGGCTTATTACTCTCATTATGTCGGCGATATTTTTGGCGCGCCTTTGGCCATTGAAGGTCTGATGGCGTTTTTTCTTGAATCTACCTTCATCGGTTTGTTTTTCTTTGGCTGGGGCAGGCTTACCAAGGTGCAGCATCTGGTCGTCACCTGGTTAGTGGCGCTCGGCTCCAACCTGTCGGCATTATGGATTCTGATTGCCAACGGCTGGATGCAAAACCCGGTAGGTGCCGAATTCAACTTTGAAACCATGCGCATGGAGATGACTTCGTTCAGCGAGCTGATTTTTAACCCGGTGGCGCAGGTGAAGTTCGTGCATACGGTATCAGCGGGTTATGTCACCGGAGCCATGTTTGTACTTGCGATTTCCAGTTACTTTCTGCTCAAGGGCCGTGACATCGCCTTTGCCAAACGCTCCTTCGCCATCGCTGCTTCTTTTGGACTGGCCTCTATTCTGTCGGTCATCCTGCTGGGGGACGAGTCCGGTTATGAACTGGGCGATGTTCAGAAAACCAAGCTGGCTGCCATTGAAGCCGAGTGGGAAACCCATGCACCGCCGGCAGCTTTTACTCTTTTGGGCCTGCCCAATGAAGAAGAAATGCGTACCGACTATGCCATTCGTATTCCCTATGCCCTCGGAATTATCGCGACCCGTTCTCTGGACGAGCCGGTGATTGGTATCAAGGATCTCAAGAAAGAGCACGAAGTACGCATTCGCAACGGGATTGAAGCCTACTCGGTACTGCAACAGCTGAAAAACGGCGAAGATACTCCTCTTAACCGATCGCGCTTTGATGAACTCAAGGAAGACCTGGGCTACGGCCTTCTGGTGAAGCGCTTTGCTCCCGATGTGGTTAACGCTACCGACGAGCACATCCAGCAAGCCGTCGACAGCTCCATTCCCCGGGTGGCTCCCATGTTCTGGACTTTTCGCATCATGGTTGGACTGGGCGTGCTGATGCTGTTTATCTTTGCCATGGCCTTTTACGAAAGCAGTCGCCACCGCATCGGAGAAAAACGCTGGCTGCTGAAACTGGCCCTGTTCTCCCTGCCTGCCCCCTGGCTGGCCTGTGAAATGGGCTGGTTTGTGGCCGAGTTCGGCCGTCAACCCTGGTCCATTGCCGAGGTACTGCCCACCGCCATGTCGGTGTCGAGCCTGTCGCGGGGCGATGTACTCGGCAGCCTGGCCGGCTTTATCGCCTTTTATACCCTCTTGCTGATTGCCGAAATGTACCTGATGGTACGCTATGCCCGTCGCGGTCCCAGCGTGCTTGAAACCGGCCGTTATCACTTTGAACTTCAGCCCCGGGAGGCCTGAACATGGACTACGAACTGCTGAAACTCATCTGGTGGGCACTGATTGGCGTATTGCTGGTTGGCTTTGCCATTACCGACGGCTTTGATATGGGAGCCGGTGCAATGCTCCCCTTTGTAGGCCGCACCGACAGCGAGCGCCGGGTCGCCATTAACGCTCTGGGCCCGCACTGGGACGGAAACCAGGTCTGGTTTATTACCGCTGGCGGCGCTCTGTTCGCGGCCTGGCCCATGGTTTATGCGGTGGCTTTCTCCGGCTTTTACTGGGCCATGATGCTGGTCCTGTTCGCGCTGTTCTTTCGCCCGGTAGGCTTTGAATATCGCTCCAAGGTAAAGGATGATCGCTGGCGCAGGAGCTGGGACTGGGGCATTTTCGCCGGCTCAGCCATTCCGGCGCTGGTGTTTGGAGTTGCCATCGGCAACCTGTTTTTGGGTGTACCTTTTGAACTCGACAACCTGATGCGTTCCCGCTACGACGGTGGCCTGTTTGGGCTGCTCAACCCCTTTTCACTGCTGTGTGGCCTGGTCAGCCTGAGCTTGTTGATGCTCCACGGAGGCAACTATCTGCAATTGCGCACCGAAGGTGCCGTTGCAGAGAGGGCACGCCGCTTAAGCCGGCTGGCAGGGCTGGTGGCATTGGCTGGTTTTGTGCTGGCCGGCCTGTGGCTGAAGCTGGGTATGGATGGTTACGTGATAGCAAGCATGGGCAAACCCGGTGCAGTACTGATACCCACCGCCAAACAGGTCACTCTGGCCCCCGGTGCCTGGCTGGAAAACTACAGTAAATTTCCGCTGCTGTGGCTTGCCCCGGCGCTGGGACTGGGAGGCATGGCGCTGTCGGTGCTGCTGAGCCATGCTCGTCGGCCAGGCTGGGCATTCACCAGCTCGGCTCTGGCCTGTGCCGGCGTTATCTTCACCGCGGGCGGCTCCCTGTTCCCCTTTGTGTTGACCTCAAGCCTGAGCCCCAACCACAGTCTGACCCTGTGGGACGCTGTTTCAAGTGAAAAAACGCTCGGCATCATGCTGGTCGTCGCCATTATTTTTGTCCCAATTGTGCTGGGCTATACCCTGTGGTGCTACCGCAAGCTATGGGGCCGGGTGACGGAAGAGCACATCAAGCAAAATTCCGTTGGCAGCTATTAAGGAGAAAACTATGTGGTATTTCGCTTGGGTTCTGGGTGTATTGCTGGCCTGCAGCTTTGGGATCATCAATGCCCTGTGGCTGGAATTTGTGGAGTTCGGCCGGGAACAGGATGATGAACATTAAGTCCTGGCTGCGCCCAGTGTCAGCGCTGCTGGCGCTGGCAGGGGTCGCACTGATATGGAGCCGGGTAGTGGCAGGGCAAGTGCCGCCCCATGGCTGGTTATCGCTGCAGCTGATCGCCATGGCTCTGTGTGTGGTACATGCGGTCGGCTGGCAGTGTCGGGGGAAGATTGAACGCTGGCTGTTTTATCCGCCTCTGCCCTGGTTACTGTGGGGTCTGGCCGGCCTGATGATATTTTGATCCAGACCAGCCCCGTTATGCCTACAAGGCTTTCTTTACATAAAGGTCGAAGCGGTTGTTCTTGCTGGTGATTTGCGCCGAGGGGGGTACCTCATCGAGGAATCCGGCGTAGTCGGGCCGCTTTACCACTACTCTTGCCCGGGCCAGTTCCAACGCCGGTGCCAGCAGGGCATCGGCATCTTCGTCGGCCCCCACCAGAGAGTGAAACACCCGCATTTCCTTTTTGACCAGTGCCGTTTTCTTTTTGTGAGGAAACATGGGATCCAGATAAACCACATCCGGTTGCCGGGCAATGTCGCCCAGCGTGTGGCCAAAAGGCAGCAGCTGCAGCCGCTCTCGCACCCAGGGGCCGATTTCTGTATCGGCGGCAGCCCGGCGCAGGCCATCTTGCAGCAGCGCATGCACCACTGGATGACGCTCGCACAGGGTAACGGTGCAGCCCAGCGAGGCCAGTACAAAGGCATCCCGGCCCAGACCGGCAGTGCCGTCTACCACACTGGGATTATGGCCATGCTTGAGCCCCACGGCCTTGGCAATAGTCTGGCCCCGTCCGCCACCAAACTTGCGCCGGTGCGCGACCGCCCCCGCTACAAAATCAACATACACACCGCCCAGCCTGGGCTCATCCAGTTTATGCAATTCCAGCCGGCCTTCAGTGAAGATCAGGGCAAAGGGAGCGGCGGCGGTCACGCCACTCAAGGCAGTACGTAATACATCGGCCTCAGCAGCCAGGGCGGGATCCTGCAGCTCAATCTGCAGCGGGTACAGTGTGTCCGGCATAGGTTTCCAGAAAAATCAGTAATTCACGAAGGGGCATGGGTCTGGCAATCAGGTACCCTTGTAAAAAATGACAGGGCCGGGTCGACAAATAGGCTGCCTGGGCCGGCGTTTCCATGCCTTCTATCACCACCTGCATGCCAAGGTCGCCGATAATGCGCAAAATACCTTCCAGCAGCAAGCCATCTTTTTGATTGCCCGGCAGGTGATCAATAAAGCTTTTATCAATTTTAACCAGATCGATGGGAAAGGTCCGTAAATAATTCAGTGCCGAAAAGCCGGTGCCGAAATCGTCGATGGCAATGTGGCAACCCGCCTTGCGCAGAGCAGTAATCCGCTCCAGGTGGTGTTCATTCCCTTGCATAAACAACGACTCGGTGATCTCGAAAATAATCTGCCGGGGGGAAAGGCCATGGTGCTCAATAATCGACAGCCATTCGTTGCCGTCCAGCCCCAGGCTCTGAAACTCCAGACTGGAACGGTTAATGGCCATCAGCAATGAATGACCGGCCAGTTCCAGCCGGCGCAGATCGGCACAAGCCCGGTTAAGCACCCAGTCTCCCAGCGCCTGTACCATGCCGCACTCCTCCGCCACCGGCACAAACTCCATCGGTGAAATGGCACCCAGCTCAGCATGCTGCCAGCGCACCAGTGCCTCCAGCTTGGTAACCCTGCCACTGGCAGTATCCACGATAGGCTGATAATGAAGCCGTAGCCCGCCCTGCTGAATGGCGTCGGTCAGATCGTGCTGCAGCCTTATTCGCCGGCTCTGGTTGCGGTTCAGTTCATCGTCATACAGTGCCAGCGGTTCATGTTTTTGCTTGGCTCCAAACAGCGCCTGCTCCGCATGCTGCAGTAAGCTTTCAGCATCCTTTTCATTCGGTCCGGGCCAGAGAGCGCCGCCCAGAGTGGCATCCACATACAATTGCTGCTCGGCCATCAGCAGGGGCCGGGCCAGTGCTCTGAGCAAGTGCCGGCCAAAAATACGCGCCTGACGGTGATGTACGATACCCGGAACCAGCAGAGCAAATTCATCGCTGCCAATACGTGCCAGTGCATCACCACTACGCAGCCGGCCCCGCAGCCGCGCGGCCACCTCTTGCAGCACTCGGTCTCCCACCCTGTGGTTGATAGCATTGTTAAACAGGCGAAAGTTGTTGATATCGAGAATCATCAACGCAAAAGGTTCATTCAGCCGGCAATGACGAACCAGCCGCTGCTGAAAACTGGTGCGGTTGGCAAGGCCGGTCAGGGCGTCCTTTTCTTCCGGCGGTGCATTCTGCTCCTCGGCGTCGGGCTGCTTCATTTCACTGAACACCGCCACAAAACGCACTTCGTTGCCGGGTCCGTAAAGGGAGCTGATACTGAGCCGTTCCGGATAAACCTGCCCGTTGCGACGCCGGTTCCACACCTCTCCCTGCCAGCGCCCCTGCTCGTTCAGAGCACGGTTCATCTGCCGGTAAAATCCCCAGCTGTGCAATCCCGAACGCAACAAGGATGGATGACTGCCCCGCACTTCCCCTTCAGTATAACCGGTGACCTGTTCAAAGCCCGGGCTGACCTGTTCAAGACGGCTGTTGGCATCGCAGATCATCACGCCTTCCGGCTGCTCCGGTGCCGGAATAAAACGCAGGCTCATACCCGGGGGGGCAACGGCCCGCGGGCGCAAACTGGCCAGCGTACCCATCAGACACAGGGGGTTATGATCAATATCGCGCACCAGAGCAAGCTGGGTTTCCGCTTGCAGCAAGTGCCCGTTGGGATGGAGATAATGTTTGTCCACCACCGCAATGCCGAGTTCAGGCTCATTTGCCAGCCGCTGATACAAACGCCTTGTTTCCGGCCAGTCTGCACCCAGAGTGAACTCGCGCAATGAGCGACCCACCATGTTGCCGGCACTTTCACCGGTAATGTGCTGCAACGCCCGGTTGGTCCACTCCACCACGCCGTCGGGAGTGG
Source organism: Oceanimonas baumannii (assembly GCF_002245495.1). GTDB lineage: Bacteria > Pseudomonadota > Gammaproteobacteria > Enterobacterales > Aeromonadaceae > Oceanimonas > Oceanimonas baumannii. The sequence continues at coordinate 126,581 of NZ_NQJF01000007.1, read as the reverse complement.
CCCGTACCAGCGGCAGCGGGAAATACTCAAACAGAGGCAATATCGAAACGGCCTGCCGTGCTCGGTCGGGATACGTGAACATGGATGCAAAAAAACCCAGCCAGGCGGCCTTGGGCAGCCGGGCATGGCGCCGGTGGTGCAACAGAAACAACGCATATTCAGGATATTGAGCAGACAGCGACAAAAATTGTCCGGAACCCATCTTCAGGTTGCGGCAAAGGGGATAACCCAGACGCCGGAACTGCCGCTTCCCCGCAGCATACAAGGGCGTATCGGGCAGCGGCATACCCGCAGCCAGAACGGGCTGCCATTGCTGTCCCTGACGGTGACACAACAGCACACCATCGGCCAGGCGCTGCTCTACCAGCTGGCTGATACACCACAGGCTGAACCAGGAGGTTATCCCATGTTCCATTACGTTATCTCATGTGAAAATACTGCTTGGTCTATTCTGACCTTTTACTCTTGCTCGCTCTACCCCGCATAACGAAATAAAAAAGGTGGCCGGAGCCACCTTCTGCCAAAACAAGAATCAGGCAGCAATACCTGAGTGACGCAGCAAGGCGTCGATATTCGGCTCCCGGCCACGGAACTGCTTAAACAGCTCCATTGGCTCTTTAGATCCTCCCTGTTCCAGCACAGCATGCAGGAAGTCACGGCCGGTTTTGGCGGAAAACACGCCTTCTTCCTCAAACCGCGAGAAGGCATCGCTCGACAACACTTCTGCCCACTTGTAACTGTAGTAGCCAGCCGCATAACCACCGGCAAAAATATGAGAAAAACCATGCTGAAAACGGTTAAACGCCGGTGGCGTCATCACCGCCACCTGGCTGCGTACCTCGTTCAGCACCTGCTGCACCCGGCCTGGCTTGGCAGCCTGGTTATCCATATGCAGACGGAAGTCGAACAAAGCAAACTCCAGCTGACGCAGCATCATCAGCGCCGAGTGATAGTTACGCGCCGCCAGCATGCGTTCCAGCAAGTCTGCAGGCAAGGGCTCACCGCTCTCATAGTGACCGGAGATAAACGCCAGTGCCTCAGGCTGCCAGCACCAGTTTTCCAGAAACTGGCTCGGCAGTTCCACCGCATCCCAGGCCACACCGTTGATGCCGGCCACGCCGGCCACATCCACCTTGGTCAGCATATGGTGAATGCCATGACCAAACTCATGGAACAGGGTCAGCACTTCGTTATGGGTAAACAGGGCTGGCTTGTCTCCCACCGGACCATTGAAGTTACAGGTAAGGTAAGCCACCGGCTTCTGCAAGGTGCCATCTTCCCGGTAACGCCGGCCAATACAGTCATCCATCCAGGCACCGCCGCGCTTCTTGGCACGGGCGTAAAGATCCAGATAAAAGCTGCCGCGAAGTTCGCCGGTTTCATCAAAAATATCGAAGAAACGAACATCCGGATGCCACACTTCAACACCGAAGCGCTCGGTGACCTTGATGCCGAACAGCCGCTTGACGGTTTCAAACAAACCGTGAATCACCCGGTTTTCCGGGAAATAAGGGCGCAGCTCTTCATCAGAGATAGTGTATTTATGCTGTTTTAGCTTTTCACCGTAATAGCTGAGATCCCAGGCATTCAGCTCGCTGACACCATATTCCGCTTCGGCAAAATCACGCAGCTCGGCCAGCTCAGCCTTTCCCTGTGGGTGGCTGCGATCCGCCAGCTGCTCAAGAAATTCCAGTACCTGCTGCTCGCTTTCCGCCATTTTGGTGGCCAGCGACATCTGGGCATAGTTCTCAAAGCCCAGCAGCCCGGCCAACTCCTGCTTCAGCGCCAGTGTTTCCTCGATAATAGCGGTGTTATCGAATTCACCGGCATTAGGGCCCTGATCCGAAGCGCGGGTGGTAAAGGCGTAATACATTTCCTCACGCAAAGCGGCATTGTCGGCATACATCATCACCGGCAAATAGGACGGTATGTCGAGGGTGAACACCCAGCCATCCAGCTCCCGGGCCTGAGCCTGAGCCTGGGCTGCAGCCAGTGCCGACTCGGGCAGCCCGGCCAGTTCGTTCTGATCGGTAATGTGCTTGTGCCAGGCCTGAGTCGCATCCAGTACCCGGTTGGCAAACGTAGACGACAATTCCGACAACCGGGCCTGAATTTCCCCGAACCGGCTTTTTTGCTCGGTTTCCAGGGCGATGCCCGACAGCCGGAAGTCGCGCAGGGTGTTGTTCACTTCCTTTTGCTGAGCCAGGCTCAGCTTTTTGAAATTATCCCGGCCGGCCAGACTCTGATAGGCCTCAAAAAGCCCCTGATGCTGGCCCATCCAGGTGTGATATTCCGACAGCAGTGGCAGGCACGACTCATAGGCCTGACGCAGTTCTTCACTGTTCATCACGCTGTTAAGGTGACTTACCGGAGACCAGATGCGGCTGAGGTGATCGTTCACCTCCTCCAGAGGGGCCACCAGGTTGTCCCAGGTGAAAGCTTCATGCCGGGCCAGCACCGCCTCTACCCGCTTTTTGCAATCGGCAATGGCGTGCTCCACAGCCGGCTTCACATGTTCCGGCCTGATTTGGCTGAACGGCGGCAGACCGTCCATGGTGAGAAGCGGGTTCGTCATGTCCTGTACCTCTTGTAGTTATGGCCATCGCGCTGCCGCAGCAGCCGAGGGAATACCCTCTAACATGGTGACAATAACGATAATGTTCAAGCCTTTACTGCATGAGGCGGATACTTGAACGTCGAAGTGGTGGTTTATTGACCACACCAGCGCCGGTGACTTGAGGTACAATCGGCAAACGGCTTTGAATGAACCTGCATCCACGGAGCAAACTTATGGCACAGCATTTTGACTATATCGCCATCGGCGGCGGCAGCGGCGGCATTGCTTCCGCCAACCGGGCGGCCATGTACGGCAAGAACGTAGCCTTGATCGAAGCAAAAGATCTGGGCGGCACCTGCGTCAATGTGGGGTGCGTGCCCAAAAAGGTCATGTGGCACGGTGCACAGGTTGCCGAAGCCATCAAGCTTTACGCTGCCGACTACGGCTTTGATGTGGCACTCAAGGGCCACAGCTGGAGCACCCTGGTAGAAAGCCGCCAGGCCTATATTGGCCGCATTCACCAGTCTTACGACCGGGTACTGGGCAACAATAAGGTTAACGTGATCAAGGGCTTTGCCCGCTTCAAGGATGCCAACACGGTGGAAGTAAACGGCGAGGAGTACACCGCCGACCATATTCTGATCGCCACCGGCGGTGAACCTATTATTCCGCACATTCCCGGTGCCGAGCACGGCATCGACTCCAACGGTTTCTTCGAGCTGACCGAGCAGCCCAGGCGGGTGGCCGTGGTCGGTGCCGGTTATATTGCCGTTGAGCTGGCCGGCGTGCTGCACGGTCTGGGCAGCGAAACTCACCTGCTGGTACGCAAACACGCGCCGCTGCGCAACTTCGATCCCCTGCTCACCGACACCCTGGTGGAAGTGATGGCAGAAGACGGCCCGACCCTGCACACTCACTCCATTCCGCAAAGCGTGGAAAAACACGCCGACGGAAGCCTGACCCTGACCCTGGAAAACGGCGAGTCACTGACCGTGGACTGCCTGATCTGGGCCATCGGTCGCCGCCCGCTCACCCACAACCTCAACCTGGAAGCCGCCGGCGTCGAGCTGGATCACAAGGGCTACATCAAGGTCGACGAGTACCAGAACACCTCGGCTGAGGGCGTGTACGCCGTGGGCGACAACATCGGCTATGTGGAACTGACTCCGGTGGCGGTAAAAGCCGGTCGTCAGCTGTCGGAGCGGCTGTTTAACAACAAGCCCGACGCTAAAATGGACTACGAGCTGGTGCCCACTGTGGTGTTCAGCCATCCGCCCATCGGCACCATGGGCCTGACCGAGCCCCAGGCCAAAGAACGCTTCGGCGACGACAACGTCAAGGTATATACCTCTTCCTTTACCGCCATGTACACCGCCGTCACCCGGCACCGCCAACCCTGCAAAATGAAGCTGGTGTGCGCCGGTGAAGAGGAAAAAGTGGTGGGCATTCACGGCATCGGCTTTGGCATGGACGAGATCCTGCAAGGCTTCGCGGTAGCGGTGAAAATGGGTGCCACCAAGGCCGACTTCGACGCCTGCGTAGCCATCCACCCCACTGCGGCGGAAGAATTTGTGACCATGCGCTAAGCCATATCGTCGACCAGAAGCCGGGGTTACCCCGGCTTTTTTATGCCTACCGCTCACCCGCCTGTATAGCACCAACTTAACTGCCGCGGGGCAGCACGGTAAGCACCCGCACAATAAAGGCATGCAGTTCCTGCATGTAGTTGCTCAGAAACTCCCGGGTTCTTGCTTCCGTCACCTCACCGTCTTCCGTGATCAGCCCGTCGGTAAACTGAATGTAAGCCTCCACATTGTTCATCAGGGGCGAATTGCAGAAACACAGCACGCTGCGCAATTGACTCTGGGCCACAGCGGTTCCAATAGAACCCGGTGAAGCGCCAATCACACCCGATGGCTTGCGCGCAAAGGAGTTCTGCCCCCAGGGGCGGCTGGCCCAGTCGATGGCATTTTTCAGCCCGCCGGGAATCGAACGGTTAAATTCAGGCGTCACAAACAGCAGGCCGTCACAGTCGGCAATGGCCTGCTTGAAAGCCAGCGCCACCGGCGGGAACCGAGCATCATAGTCCTGGCTGTAAAGCGGCAGATCCTTGATGGGGATCTCTACCAGCTGTAGCTCAGACGGTGCCAACCGAGCCAGAGCTTTTGCCAGCCGGCGATTGATCGAGGTTGAGGACAGGCTGCCGACAAAATAGCCGACTTTGTAACTGGCCATGTGCGTTTCCTCCAGGTTGAAAGGGGTCATACAGCAGTAAAAATCGGCAGGCCACTGTGCCCGGTATCGTGCCAGCCACCACCTAAGCGGAATAGTCATCCTGCTCTTTTGAAGATAGCGCCTTTCGGTACAGATAAGGTCCCTCAACAACAATCTCTGTCCTCTTAAGCCAGCCTTAAGTTTCGCCCTTTAGGCTTGCTCATCATGTCCAACGGAGATCATGATGAACAAGATTCTTCACCCTCCCTATCAGCTGCGGCCCGCCACCGGTGCCCAGGAACAACGACGGCTGCAGGACTTTATTCAGGCTGCCTACCAACGCGCCTTTGATGCCCGTATTCCCCATTTTCTGCCGCTGCTCGCTGGTCTGTACCGGGCCGACGGCGAGCTGGTGGCTGCCTGCGGGCTGCAACTGGCCGGGCCTGCTCCGCTCTACCTGGAGCAGTACCTGGATCAGCCGGCGGAACAGATACTGGCCCGCCAGCGAGGCATCTCTGTCCCCCGCGCCGGCCTGGTGGAAATCGGTAATCTGGCCACCAGCGCCCCGGGCAATGGCCGGCTGATGTTTGCCGCTGTGTGCCGGCAGCTGTACCGGCAAGGGCAGCAATGGGTAGTGTTCACCGCAACTCAGCCCCTGCTCAACAGCTTTCACCGGCTGCACCTGTCCCCCCTCGAGCTGGCGACGGCGGATCCGAGCCGGGTGGGGGGTGATGCCGCACACTGGGGACGTTATTACCAGCACCAGCCACGCGTCATGGCCGGTGAGCTGGCCGAAGGCCACCGCATTCTGGCCGGCAACAGCCTGCTGCTGTCGCTGCTCACACCTGGCCCGGCCCTGTTCCCCCATGCCCGGGAGGTGCGCCTATGACCAGTCTCTGGAACCGTCTGGATCAACACGCACAGCAACAGGGGAATGCCATCGCCCTGCAGGATGCCACTACCAGGGTTTGCTACCGGGAGCTGCTGCCGCGCATCCGCGCTCTGGCCAACACTTTGGTGCGTGCCGGCACCCGCAGGCTGGCGTTGCAACTGGACAACGGTATCGACTGGGCCCTGTGTGATCTGGCCTGTGCCCATGCCGGCCTGGTGGTGGTGCCGGTGCCCGGCTTTTTCAGCGCCGAACAACGCCAGTGGCTGCTCGACAGCAGCGGTGCCGACACCCTGATAGGCCCGCCGGCCGATGGCTGGCAGCCACTGGCGCTGGCCCCCGGTCTCAGCGGCTGGCGCCGTCAGGTTGACTCGCCAGTGCCCCTTCCTGCCGGCACTGCCAAGATCACCTATACCTCGGGCACCACCGGCCAGCCCAAGGGGGTGTGCCTGAGCCTGAAGCAGGAACTCACCACGGTGCACGCCCTGGCCGAACGGCTGGCCGGCACCCGGGTGGAGCACCACTTGACCCTGCTGCCACTGAGTACCCTGCTGGAAAACCTGGCCGGGCTGTACCTGCCATTGTGGCTGGGGGCCACCGCCACCCTGCCAGGTCTGGAAGAAGTGGGCTTTACCGGCTCCAGCCAACTCGACGCAAGCCGGCTCGCCACCGCCCTGACCCACTGTCAGCCCCACAGCCTGGTGCTGGTGCCCGAGTTGCTGCGCCTGCTCACCGGCTTATGCCTGCGCCGACCCACCCTGGCCAACTCGCTGCGGCTGGTGGCAGTGGGCGGCGGCCGGGTGGCTCCGGGGCTGCTGCGCCAGGCCCGGGCGGCAGGCATTCCGGCCGTGGAAGGCTACGGCCTGTCGGAATGCGGATCCGTGGTGGCACTGAACAGCCCCGAATACCATCGCCCCGGCAGCGTGGGCCGGCCGCTCGATCACCTTTCCGTGCGCATTGACGAAAATGGGGAAATTCATGTGCGCGGCGGTGCCATGCTCGGCTACCTGGGCGAGCCGGCAGCACCGGCGGAGATCGCTACCGGCGATCTGGGCCGGCTTGATGCCGACGGTTTTCTGTATATCACCGGGCGCCGCAAAAACGTGCAGATCACCGCTTTTGGCCGCAACTTCTCCCCCGAGTGGGTGGAAGCTGAAGCCCAGGGGTGCCCGGCCATCGCCCGTCTGGTGATTATCGGCGACGGCCTGCCCGCCAACCTGGCATTGGTGCAGCCGCTGCCGGGCCAGGAAAGCGCCCTGCCCGAACAAATCGCCGCCCTCAATGCCCAGCTGCCCGATTACGCTCGTATTCATCACTGGCTGGTGCCCAGCCCCGGCCTGGCCGAGGCCGGTCTGCTCACCGCCAACGGCCGGCCCCGTCGCGATGCTATTCGCCGGGCCTATGCCGACCAAATCCAACACCTTACCGGAGTACACCCATGAGCTTTTACCAACGCCTGCAACAGAACACCGCCACCGAGCGGGAGTATTTGCTGAGTGCCCCCATCATTGCCGCCTGTCAGCGCGGCGACATTTCTCTGGATCAGTACATCGCCTTTCTCACCCAGGCCTATCACCATGTTCGCCATACCGTGCCGCTGCTGATGGCCGCCGGTGCCCGCCTGCCCGACAGCCATGAATGGGTACGCGGCGCCCTGGCCGAATACATCGACGAGGAGTACGGCCATCAGGAGTGGATTCTGAACGACATTCGCGCCTGTGACGGTGATGCCGAGGCGGTACGCCATGGCCGGCCATGCCGGAATATCGAGCTGATGGTGGCCTTTCTTTACCACCAGATTGACCGTCACAATCCCATGGCGCTGTTTGGCATGGTGCAGGTGCTGGAAGGTACCAGCGTGGCCATCGCCCTGACCGTGGCCGAGCAACTGCAGCAGGGATTACAGCTGCCTGAACAGGCCATGAGCTACCTGAGCTCCCACGGCGCTTTGGATCAGGAACACCTGCGCTTTTTTGCGGGGCTGATGGACAAGGTCACCGAGCCGACAGATCAGAATGCCATTCTGCACGCGGCCAGGGTGGTGTATCGCCTCTACGGCGACATGCTGCGCGGCCTGGAGGGCCATAATGGAGCTGAATAACAAAACCGTGCTGCTCACCGGTGCCAGCGGTGGTATCGGCTCGGCCCTGGCGCACCGGCTGGCATTGGCCGGTACCCGCTTGCTGCTGCAGGGCCGGGATCGCCACCGGCTCGACCGGCTGCTGTCCGGTTTGCCGCACATCGAGCGCCATCGGGTACTGGTGGCGGATCTGCTCAGCCCGGATGATCGTCGGGCGCTGGTGCAACAGGTGCAGCAACTGGGCGGCCTGGATGTGCTGATTAACAATGCCGGTACCAGCAGCTTCGCCTGGCTGAGCGACCAGACACCGGCCGCCGTGTCCGAGCAGCTGATGCTTAATCTGACGGTGCCGGTACTGCTCACTCGTGAGCTACTGCCATTACTGCGCCGGCCGGGACTGATCATGAACATGGGCTCGGCCTTTGGTGCCATCGGCTACCCGGGCTACAGCGTGTACTGCGCCGGCAAAGCCGGTCTGCGGGGCTTCAGCGAAGCCCTGGGCCGGGAGCTGGCCGGCAGCGGCCTGAAGGTACTTTATTTCGCTCCCCGGGCTACCCGCACCGAGTTCAACAGCCCGGCCACCGTAGAACTGAACGCCGCCCTCGGCAACCATACCGACAGCCCGGAATGGGTCGCCGGGCAGGCACTCATCGCCCTGCAACGCCGGCAAAAGCGCCGCTGGCTGGGCTGGCCCGAATGCCTGCTGGTTCGTCTTAATGCCCTGTTCCCCGGTTTGCTGGACCACGCTCTGGCCCGTCAGCACGCCACCATCGCCCGTTTTGCCGGGCATTCCCATGACAAGGAGATGCCGTCATGAATAAAGCCATGCTGTTGATTACCCTGCTCACCGTACCCCTCGCTCACGCCGACGATCGGCTGGAGCCCATTCAGCACCAGTGGGCCGAATGCCAGTACCGGATGGCCGATGCCGAACGTGAAGCATGCCTGAACTCCCTCAGCATCAAGGCGGATCTGGCAAGTGGAGCCAATCCCACCCGCACCGATCTGCTGATCTGGTCGGCCATCGTCAAAAGTACCTGGGCAGGGGCCAAGGGAGGGTTGGGAGCACTCAAGCTGGTCAAGGATGCCCGCCGCCGGCTGGAAAAAGCGTTGACCATGGACGACCGCGCCCTCGACGGCTCCGCCTATACCAGCCTGGGCTCGCTTTACTACCAGGTACCGGGCTGGCCGGTGGGCTTTGGCGACGACGACAAGGCCGGCGAGTTGCTGCGCCAGGCGCTGACCATCAACCCCGATGGCATGGATCCCAATTTCTTCTACGGTGACTTTATGCTCGATCAGGGCCACAAGGCCGAGGCCCGCCGCTACCTGGAAAAGGCACTGCAGGCACCGCCCCGCCCGGGTCGCGAACTGGCAGATGCGGGCCGGCGCAAAGAGATTGAAGCACGGCTCGGCAAGCTTTAACTTAGGGTGATCACCGAACAAAGAGGCCGGAGACATGCGCATACTGCTGGTGGAAGACGATCTGATGCTGGGTGACGGTCTGGTGGATGCCCTGCGCACCGCAGGTTACACGGTAGACTGGCTGACCACCGGCCTGCCGGCCCTGGAGGCATTGCGCAGCGAGGAATTCGCCGCCCTGGTACTGGATCTGAACCTGCCCGATATCGACGGCCAGCAGTTACTGAAACGGCTGCGCCGGGCCGGTCATCACCTGCCGGTGCTTATCCTGACCGCCCGCGATGCTCTCGACGACCGGGTGCGCGGGCTGGACGGCGGTGCCGACGACTATCTGGTCAAACCGTTTGCATTACAGGAGCTGAACGCCCGGCTGCGGGCCCTTACCCGGCGCAGCCAGGGCCTGGCCCATACCGTGGTTCGCCACGGTGAGCTGGAACTGTTCCCCGACGCCCGGGAAGCCCACTGGCGGGGAGAGCCGGTCAGACTTACTCCCCACGAGTACAAGCTGTTACAGGAACTGGTGCTCGGTGCCGGCAGAGTGTTCAGCAAGGAACAGCTGGAGCAGCGCCTGTATGGCTGGGAGCCGGGTGCCGCCAGCAATGCGGTAGAGGTGCACATTCACCATTTGCGCAAAAAAATAGACTCGGCACTTATCCGTAATATTCGCGGTGTCGGCTATATCGTTGAACGAGCCAGCAACTGATGCGCTCCATCCGCCGCTTTCTGCTCGCCGGGGTACTGCTGGTGGTCAGTACCGTGCTTGCCGCCGGCACGCTGGTCGGCTACCTCGACGCCAGCCACGAGCTGGAAGAACTGTTTGACGCCCGTCTGGCCCAGTCCGCCCGCATTACCCAGCGGCTGCTGGGAGACTATCTGCAGCAGGACAAAACGCTGCCGGCCGGTGACGCCGTGTATCCGGACTGGCATGTTAATTTACCCGCCGATCACTCTGACACCGCAGATGATGAGGCCACACCGCTCGGTCACGAGTACGAAAGCAAACTTTATTTTCAGCTGTTTGACGACAATGGCCGGCTGCTGCTGCGCTCACCGGAAGCCCCGCTCAATCGGCTGGTGCCACTGCAACCCGGCTTTGCCGTCGGCCGGGTCGAGGATCACGACTGGCGTACCTTTACCCTGCAGGACTCACGAACCTCCCGCTGGCTGGTGGTGGCTGAACGCGATGATGTACGCGGCGAGCTGGCCAGTAAGCTGGCACTGCGCGGCCTGCTGCCACCATTGGTAGCCCTGCCCTTGCTGTTGCTGTTGCTGTGGTGGCTGGTACGCCACGGCTTGCGTCCACTGCGCCTGCTGACACAGGATATCGGTCGTCGTCATCCAGCCAACCTGAGCCCGTTACCTGGCTTGGAGGTGGATGAGCTGACACCGCTGACACAGGAACTGAACCGGCTGATGCAGGCCCTGGGCGACGCCCTGGAGCGGGAACAACAATTCACCAACGAGGCCGCCCATGAGCTGAAAACGCCGCTGGCAGTACTGCGTATTCATGTGGAAAACGCTCTCCATGCCACCGATACCGGCCATCGCGAACAGTCACTACACAAGGCGCTGCTGGCGCTGACCCGCAGTGACCGCCTGATCCAGCAGTTGCTCACCCAGGCCCGGCTGGATAACCAGCAAGACATTGAGCGCACCCCCCTGCAACTGGGGCGCCTGCTGCGCGACACCGTTGCCGGACTGGCACCACTGGCACTGGAAAAAGGCCAGAACCTGAGTCTCAATGCCGATCTGGAAGCCCCTTTCGAGGGTCAGCCGGTCTTGCTCGGCCTGCTGTTTGGCAACCTGATCGACAACGCCATTCGTTATACCCCGCCAGAGGGCACCATCAATATCAGCCTGACTGCCGAGCATGAGCACTATCTGGTCCGCATTCGTGACAACGGCCCCGGTATTGCTCCCGAGCACTTACCCCGGCTGTGGGAGCGCTTTTTCCGGGGCAATCCGCAACAGGGCGACGGTGCAGGTCTGGGGCTGGCCATCGTACGCCGGGCCGCAGGCCTGCACCGGGCCGAAGTACGCCTGCACAACGTCCCGGAGGGCGGACTGGAAGCCCGGGTGCGGCTGCCCCGCGGGCCAAATTGAGCGGTCTGCCCGATTGGGATACACTGGCCGTTATTCTTTTTTCAGGGCCCGTGTCGCATGTCAAAATCTCAGGACAGTATTCGCACCATCAAGAAATACCCCAACCGTCGCCTGTATGACAGCCACACCAGCAGCCATGTGACCCTGGCCGACATTCGCCGTCTGGTACAGGAAGAAGAGCCCTTTCAGGTGGTGGATGCCAAGACCGGTGAAGACATTACCCGCAGCATCTTGCTGCAAATTATTCAGGAAGCGGAAAGTGACGGCGATCCCATTTTTTCCAGCGACATGCTGAAGAACATCATTCGTTTCTACGGCCCCTTTCAGGGGGTGCTGGGCAGCTACCTGGATGAAAGTATTCAGTCCATGATTGAAGTACAGACCCAGGCCGGCATGCAGTCCACCAAGGCATGGAGCGATTTTATGCAGGGCCAGGTGCCCATGATGCAGGATATGATGCGTCAGTATGTGGAGCAGTCCCGTCAGCTTTACCTCAATACCCAGAACATGTTCGGCCTGTTCGGCGGCCTGGGCGGCAGCCCGGAGCAGAACGACAAAAATAAAAAAGACGGCGAGGAATAATTCCCCGCCGCCCTGGTATTTCTCCAGGCTGTCATTCCGGACTTGAGCCGGAATCCATTCTGCAGACAAAGGTGCAACTCGCCCAGGACTCCGGGTCCGTCATACTGAACTTGATTCAGTACCGGAGTGACGAACATTTACAACCACAGCCAACACAGCCGTTTATCGAAGCAACGGTGGGGATTGCCGTAGCCGCTGCTTCGCATGGCATGCTTAATCAGTGCTGATGGCCACCTTCACCATGGGCATGACCGTGTTCCAGCTCTTCGGCGGTGGCAGCACGAACCGCAACAACGTCGATATCGAACGTCAGGGTGCGGCCAGCCAGCAGGTGGTTGAGATCCACATCGGCCATAAAACGCCCCACCTTGACCACCACCACCTGGCGCGGACCATTTTCGGTGTGCACCATGGCCACCATGCCCGGCTCCCAGCGCTTGGCACCCTGCAGGTGACGGATGGAAACCCGCTGAGTCAGACTTTCATCTCGCTCGCCGTAAGCATCGGCCGGTGCCAGGGTTACACTGAAGCTGTCACCTTCACTCTTGCCGTGCAACGCCTTTTCCAGCCCTTCCAGCATGTTGTCGTGGCCGTGCAGGTAGGCCAGCGGAGCCTTGCCCTGATTGGTGTCCATCACTTCACCCTGCTCATCTTTCAGGGTGTAATTGAACTGCACCACGTTGTCGTTTGCGATTTGCATTGGTTGTCCTGTTATTCGTGACTAGAAACGCACGCATCATACCAGATGCAGACCGGTGGCCCACAAACACAAAAAGACGGCAGGGTAACCCTGCCGCCCAAACGAGATAACAGCTCTGTTTATTGGAATACGTCTTAGTTTGCCTTGGCGGCGGCGCCACGGCTGTTGGTGCTCTTGGCAGCCGTGTTATTGGCAGCGGCTGCAGTCACAGCACTGATGCCTTTTTCAGTGGCTTCGGCAACCTGGCGAGCGGCTTTTTCTGACTGCTCGGCAGCCTGCTTAATCACTTTATCAGCAATTTCGGCGGCATCTTTGGCAGCTTTCTGAGCCCCTTCACGGGCCTCATTGGCCTGACTGACAGCCTGCTTGATGGCGGATACTGTGCTTTCGGAACCGGCCGGGGCATGGGCGGCAAACTGCTCAACCCACTCGTCTACCTGCTTGCTGCCCGCAGCCCACTGTGTCTCACCATAGTTGCCCAGTTGCTGCTGGGCGGTGGTCAGCAAACCAAACACTTCGCGGTTAACTTCAAGCTGGCGCTCCAGCACAGCGCAGGGGCTGAGCACGGCATGGTTCAGTTCGGCCAGGCTTTTGGCATCGCGTACGGCCAGCAGCTTGCCGGCGTAGTCAAACTGTGCAGCACTGAATTCGGTAATGGCTTTCAGCTGCAGCTGGCCCAGCTTTTCCGCATTAGTCAGCAGGCTGGTGCTGAGCTCCTGAATCAGAGCAAGATTATCCTGTTGCGCTTTCTGCAGTTTTGCAAAATCAAACCATGACATAGTTGGCGTCTCCTGATGAATGAGTGAGGGCTTCTGTGGCCCGGCACGCCAGCAACCCCCTTGACCTCTGACCGGATTTGGCGCGCACCGTCAATATTGCACCGCACAAAATAATTTTCAAGATCTTTTTTGTGCAGCGCACAATACATTATATCAACATCATGACACCACGCTCTTCACTAGATACGGAGGCCTGTGACACCTGCTGGCGACCATTACGCTGCAACGCAATATGCGCATAAACACCACCGACACCACATGTACACAATTAAGACGTTAACATGTACTAATATTTACCATGGCATGCAGGGTAGAGGATGCCACTTTTAATCCTCTTCGGCTGTCTGTCCTTCAACGATGGAAATCTGTTTCCAAAACCAAAGGAAACACTGACAGCATCAGCCAACCGCGGCTTATAAAAATAAATTTAATCTTTATAAACAGACACTTGATAATAATTTAATGATGCCTCACCAAGCCCCCCAACCAACCCCCATTTCCACATTATAAAAATCATTTCCAAAATTTGTTGATCGTCACATTTTTTTTCGTATCATCAGGGTATGGGTTGCGCAGATGTTAAGGTCCCTCACCAAGCCTGTCTGTGTACTACCAAATTTATGACATACAACAATACGGTGCCGAGAGCACCTCTGATGAATGGATACACATCATGGCTAAAATGAAAGCAATCGAAGCGGCCGCTAAAATCCTGGAGCTGGAAGGTGTCACCAAAGCCTTTGGCGTTCCCGGCGCTGCCATCAACCCCTTCTATGCCGCACTGAAGGGTCTCGGCTCCATCAGCCACGTGCTGGCCCGCCACGTTGAGGGCGCGTCTCACATGGCCGAAGGCTACACCCGTGCCAACCCGGGTAACATCGGTGTATGTATCGGTACTTCCGGCCCTGCCGGCACCGATATGATCACCGGTCTGTACTCTGCTTCTGCCGACTCCATTCCGATCCTGTGCATCACCGGCCAGGCGCCTCGTGCTCGTATGCACAAGGAAGACTTCCAGGCCGTAGACATCGAGTCTATCGCCAAGCCGGTTGCCAAGTGGGCCACCACCGTGCTGGAACCGGGTCAGGTTCCCGGCGTATTCCAGCAGGCGTTCCACATCATGCGCTCCGGCCGTCCCGGTCCCGTGCTGATCGACCTGCCGTTCGACGTGCAAATGGCCGAGATCGAATTCGATCCCGAAACCTACCAGCCGATGACTCCCTACAAGCCGGCCGCGACCCGTATTCAGGTTGAAAAAGCCCTGACCATGCTGAACAGCGCCGACAAGCCGTTGCTGGTGTCCGGTGGTGGTGTAATCAACGCCGACGCTGCTGCCCTGCTGACCGAGTTCGCCGAGGTGCTGAACGTACCGGTAATTCCGACTCTGATGGGCTGGGGCACCATTCCGGACGACCACGGCCTGATGGCCGGCATGTGTGGTCTGCAGACCTCTCACCGCTACGGTAACGCCAACCTGCTGGCTTCCGACTTCGTACTGGGTGTAGGTAACCGCTGGGCCAACCGTCACACCGGTTCGGTAGAGGTTTACACCAAGGGGCGCAAGTTCGTTCACGTTGACATCGAGCCGACTCAGATCGGCCGCGTATTCGGTCCGGATCTGGGCATCGTGTCCGACGCCAAAGCCGCGCTGGAACTGTTCGTTGAAGTAGCCAAAGAGTGGAAAGCGGCCGGTAAACTGAAAGACCGCAGCGCCTGGGTTGCCGAGTGTCAGGAACGCAAGCGTACCCTGCAGCGCAAAACTCACTTCGACAACACCCCGGTCAAGCCGCAGCGGGTATACGAAGAAATGAACAAGGCCTTCGGCCGCGACACCACCTATGTGTCCACCATCGGTCTGTCCCAGATCGCTGCCGCTCAGTTCCTGCACGTGTATAAAGAGCGTAACTGGATCAACTGTGGTCAGGCCGGCCCTCTGGGCTGGACCATTCCGGCCGCCCTGGGCGTATGTGCCGCCGATCCAGGTCGCAACGTGGTTGCCCTGTCCGGTGACTACGACTTCCAGTTCATGATCGAAGAACTGGCGGTAGGTGCTCAGTTCAAACTGCCCTACATCCACGTACTGGTGAACAACTCCTACCTGGGTCTGATCCGTCAGTCACAGCGTGGCTTCGACATGGACTACTGCGTACAGCTGTCCTTCGAGAACATCAACGCGCCGGAACTGGGCGAGTACGGTGTAGACCACAAAGCCGTGGTTGAAGGCCTGGGTTGTAAGGCCATCCGCGTATTCAAGCCGGAAGACATCGCACCTGCCTTTGAAGAAGCCAAGAAACTGATGGCCGAGCACTCCGTGCCGGTTGTGGTTGAAGTGATTCTGGAGCGCGTGACCAACATCTCCATGGGTGTGGAAATTGACGCCGTCAACGAGTTCGAAGAGCTGGCCGAAAAGGGTGAAGATGCCCCCACCGCCATCTCTCTGCTGGACTGATAGTGTATGGGGCAAGCAGGCCCCATACTGATGTTGCCCCCAACTGAATAAAGGACATCGCAATGCCGAAATTAGCTGCCAATCTGTCGATGCTGTTTACCGAAGTCGACTTCCTGGATCGTTTCGACGCCGCCGCCAAGGCCGGTTTCAAGGGTGTTGAATACCTGTTTCCCTATGATTTCTCCGCTGAAGAAATCAAGGCCAGACTGGATGCCAACGGCCTGACCCAGGTGCTGTTCAACCTTCCCGCCGGTAACTGGAATGGTGGCGAGCGCGGTATCGCCTGTCACCCGGATCGGGTTGAAGAGTTCAAGGCTGGTGTCGACCAGGCCATCGCCTACGCCAAGGTACTGGGCAACACCCAGGTGAACTGTCTGGCCGGTATTCAGCCTGCCGGTGTAGCCTACGAAGAAGCGGAAGCAACCTTCGTGGCCAACCTGAAGTACGCTGCCGAGAAACTGAAAGAAGCCGGTATCAAGCTGATCGCTGAAGCGATCAACACCCGTGATATTCCCGGTTTCTTCCTGAACAACACCAAGCAGGCGCTGGAGATCATCGAGAAGGTGGGATCCGATAACCTGGCTTTCCAGTATGACATCTACCACATGCAGATCATGGAAGGGGACATCATCCCGACCATGGAGAAAAACCTGAGCATCATCAACCACATTCAGCTGGCCGATAACCCGGGTCGTCACGAGCCGGGCACCGGCGAACTGAACTACCACAATATCTTCGCCTTCCTGGACAAGGCAGGTTACGACGGCTGGATCGGTGCCGAGTACAAGCCGGCCACCACCACCGAAGCCGGTTTGGGCTGGCTGAAGACCCACGGTGTGGTCTGAGATTTTTTACTTACTTCGGTTTCTCTCGACGCCGGGTCACCGGCGTCTCAAGACAAAAGGATGACGAACATGAAAATTGGTTTCATTGGTACCGGCATCATGGGCAAGCCCATGGCTCAGAACCTGCAAAAAGCCGGTCACACCCTGTATTTCTCCGAGCACTACAACAAGGCCCCGGCCGATCTGCTGGGTGACAACGGTATCGCCCTGGCCAGCCCCAAGGCCGTTGCCGAAGCCGCCGAAGTCATCATCACCATGGTGCCCGATACTCCTCAGGTTGAGGAAGTACTGTTCGGTGACAACGGTGTAGCCGAAGGCCTGTCTGCCGGCAAGGTCGTGGTAGACATGTCTTCCATCTCCCCCATCGCCACCAAAGTGATTGCCAAACGCGTCAACGAAACCGGTGCCGACTTCCTGGACGCGCCGGTATCCGGCGGTGAAGTCGGTGCCATCAACGCCACCCTGACCATCATGGTAGGCGGTGAACAGGCGGTGTTCGACAAGATCAAGCCGCTGTTCGACATCATGGGTCAGAACATCACCCTGGTTGGTGGTAACGGTGACGGCCAGACCACCAAAGTGGCTAACCAGATCATTGTTGCGCTGAACATTGAAGCCGTTTCCGAAGCCCTGGTATTCGCTTCCAAAGCGGGTGCCGATCCGGCCAAGGTACGTGAAGCCCTGATGGGTGGTTTCGCCTCTTCCAAGATCCTGGAAGTACACGGCGAGCGCATGGTGAAAGGCACCTTCAACCCGGGCTTCCGTATCGCCCTGCACCAGAAGGACCTGAATCTGGCCCTGAGCGGTGCCCGCGAGCTGGGTGTTGCCCTGCCCAATACCGCCAGTGCTCAGGAACTGTTCAACACCTGTAGTGCCCTGGGCGGTGCCGGCTGGGATCACTCCGGCATGGTGAAAGCCCTGGAGCACCTGGCCAACCACAACATTCGGGGCGAATAAGTCCTGAACCGGAAAGCGGTGTGAGGCTTCCTCCGCTTTCCGGTACACCTCGGGGCAGGCGGTGGCGACAAGCTGACTTTCACTCAGGGGGCTTTGTGTTAGACACTGGTCACCGCTCGTTCTGCCCCACCCCGTTATTGACGCAACAACAGCACTACAACAGCCGTTTTTTCAGGAGTATTTGCAATGGATATCCAACCCAAGGAGTTGTTACAGCAGTTATTCGACAGCGCCGTGGCCGCCGCCCTGCCCAAGGGTAACCTGGCCGAATACCTGCCGCAGGATACTCGTCAAAAAGCCGTTGTCATCGGTGCCGGCAAGGCCGCCGCTTCCATGGCCGCCGAGCTGGATGCCATCTGGGAAGGTGAGCTGTCCGGTGTGGTGGTCACCCGCTACGATCACGGCGCCCCCTGCGAGCGCATCGAAATCATCGAAGCGGCCCACCCGGTGCCGGACGATGCCGGTGAGCGAGTGGGCCGTCGCATTCTGGAACTGGTTTCTGGCCTGGGCGAAGACGATCTGGTGATCTGCCTGCTGTCCGGTGGCGGCTCTTCCCTGCTGAGTCTGCCGGCTCCGGGTCTGACCCTGTCCGATAAGCAAGCCATCAACAAGGCGCTGCTGAAGTCCGGTGCCGCCATCGATGAAATGAACTGCGTACGCAAGCACCTGTCCGGCATCAAGGGCGGCCGTTTGGCTGCCGCCGCCTACCCGGCTCGTCTGATCGCCCTCGGCATCTCCGACGTACCCGGCGACGAGCCCACCGTGATCGCCTCCGGCCCGACCGTGGCGGATCCGACCACGTCCGCTCAGGCCCTGTCCATCCTCGACAGTTACGGCATCGAGATCGGTGCCCATGTGCGCGCCTGGCTGGAAAGCCCCGAGTCCGAAACCGTCAAGCCCGGTGATGAGCGTCTGAGCAAGGCCGAGTTCCACATGATCGCCACTCCCCAGGATGCCCTGGACGCCGCCGCCCACCTGGCCCGCTCCAAAGGGCTGGCACCGCTGGTGCTGGGTGACTGCATCGAGGGGGAATCCCGCGAGGTCGCCAAGGTCCACGCCGCCATCGCCAAACAGATCCTCAAGTGCGGCCAGCCCGTTCAGGCCCCCTGTGTGATCCTGTCTGGCGGTGAAACCACCGTGACCATCAAGGGCAATGGTCGTGGCGGTCGTAACAGTGAATTTATGCTTAGCCTGTTTAACGAGCTTAAGGGACAGGCCGGCGTGTATGCCCTGGCGGCCGACACCGACGGCATCGACGGTGTAGAAGATAACGCCGGCGCCATGATTAGCCCTGAGCTGTTCGCTCAGGCGGAAGACGCCGGTCTCAAGGCTGAAGACTACCTGGCCAACAATGACAGCTACGGTTTCTTCTCCCAGCTGGGTACGCTGGTGGAAACCGGCCCGACCCGCACCAACGTCAATGACTTCCGCGCCATTCTGGTGCTGCCCAAGTAACCTCAGCATTCGAACAACAACAATATATTAAGCCGCTCAAGGGCGGCCATCCCCTTTCTTCGCAAGGCCGGCCTGAGCGCCGGCCTTTTTTTGCACTATCAGCAGCAGCAATTACGCACTTTTTGCTCGAAGCATGACCACCTTTCCTCTATAATCACGCGCTTTAAAATTCCCGGATGCGGGTGGTGTTCACAGCCTGGAGGTATAACCCGAGTGATCAAGACGCCTTACTATCTCATCGACAAAGCCAAACTGCTGCGCAATATGGAGAAAATCGCCTACGTACGCGAGCACTCCGGCGCCAAGGCGCTGCTGGCCCTGAAATGCTTTGCCACCTGGTCGGTGTTCGACCTGATGAGCCAGTACATGGACGGCACCACCTCTTCCTCCCTCAACGAAGTGAAGCTCGGCAAGCAGAAGTTCGGCGGTGAAACCCATGCCTACAGCGTGGCTTATGCCGACGGCGAAATTGCAGAAGTGCTGGCCCACTCCGACAAAATTATTTTCAACACCATCGGCCAGCTCGAGCGCTACGAAGCCGACTCCGCGCATCATGTGCGCGGCCTGCGCCTGAACCCGGGCGTATCCAGCTCCGAGTTCATCATCGCCGATCCGTCCCGGCCCTTCAGCCGCCTGGGCGAGTGGGACGCTGATAAGGTGTTGCGGGTGATGGACAAGATCTCCGGCTTCATGATCCATAACAACTGCGAAAACAGCGACTTCGAACTGTTTGACCGTATGCTGGGCGAGATTGAAGACAAGTTTGGCAGCCTGCTGAGCCAGCCGCAGATTACCTGGGTGAGCCTGGGCGGTGGTATTCACTTTACCGGTGACGACTATCCGGTGGACCGCTTCTGCACCCGGCTCAAAGCCTTCTCCGAGCACTATGGCGTACAGGTATACCTGGAGCCCGGCGAAGCCTCCATTACCATGAGCACCTCGCTGGAAGTGACCGTGCTCGATACCTTGTTTAACGGCAAACAGCTGGCCATCGTCGACAGCTCCATCGAAGCCCATATGCTCGATCTGCTGATCTACCGGGAAACGGCCAAAATGGCCCCCAATAACGGTGACCACGAATACATGGTATGCGGCAAGTCCTGTCTGGCCGGCGACATTTTCGGCGAATTCAGGTTCGAGCGCCCGCTGCAGGTCGGGGATCGTCTATCCTTTATCGACGCTGCCGGCTACACCATGGTAAAGAAAAACTGGTTCAACGGTGTGCAAATGCCCGCCATTGTCGTGCGCGAGCTCGACGGCAGTATTAATCCGGTCAGGGAATTTACCTTTGACGACTTTGTAAACAGCCTCTCCTGAGGCATGGAGTAACCACAACGCAGCCTTTCAAGGAGGCTCTAGAGGAAAAAAATGAAGAAAAACGTTCTGATTATTGGTGCCGGTGGTGTCGCCCAGGTTGTTGCCCACAAATGTGCGCAACATAATGATGTTCTGGGTAACATTCACATCGCCTCACGCACTGTCGCCAAGTGCCAGCAAATCGTCGACAGCGTGCGGGAAAAGGGCAGCCTTAAGGTTGCCGGTGAATTGCAAGCCCATGCCCTGGATGCGCTCGATATCGAAGCCACCAAGGCGTTGATTGACAAAACACAGTCGCAACTGGTGATCAATGTCGGATCGGCTTTCATCAATATGTCGGTGCTGCAGGCCTGTATCGAGAGCGGTGCCGCCTATCTCGATACTGCCATTCACGAAGATCCGACCAAAATCTGCGAAAACCCGCCCTGGTACGCCAACTACGAGTGGAAGCGCAAGGCCATCTGTGAAGAGAAAGGCATCACCGCCATTCTCGGTGCCGGCTTTGATCCGGGCGTGGTAAACGCCTACGCGGCCGTGGCCGTGAACGAGTACTTCGATACCGTCGATTCCATCGACATCATCGACATCAACGCCGGCAGCCACGGTCGTTACTTTGCCACCAACTTCGATCCGGAAATCAACTTCCGTGAGTTCACCGGCCGCGTCTGGTCCTGGCAGAACAGCGAGTGGGTGCAGAACCAGATGTTCGAGCACAAGCGTACCGACGACCTGCCGGTAGTGGGCATGCAGACCAGCTACATGACCGGTCACGATGAGGTGCACTCTCTGTCCCAGAACCTGGGCGTACCCAACGTACGTTTCTGGATGGGCTTTGGCGAGCACTACATCAATGTGTTCACCGTGCTGAAAAACCTGGGTCTGCTGTCCGAGCAGCCGGTAAAAACCGCCGAAGGCCTGGAAGTGGTACCGCTGAAAGTGGTCAAGGCCGTACTGCCCGATCCGTCTTCCCTGGCCCCGGACTACACCGGCAAGACCTGCATCGGTGATCAGGTGAAAGGCAAGAAGGACGGCAAGGACAAGGAAGTGTTCATCTACAACGTGGCCGACCACGCCGATGCCTATGCCGAGGTGGGCAGCCAGGGCATTTCCTATACCGCCGGTGTACCGCCGGTGGCCGCCGCCATGCTGATCGCCACCGGCGAGTGGGACGTGAAGAAAATGGCCAACATTGAAGAGCTGGATCCCAAGCCCTTCATCAACCTGCTCAACGAGATGGGTCTGCCGACCCGCATCAAGGACGAGCAGGGCGACCGCCCGCTGAGCTTCTGAGCTTAATCCGCTCATGTAAAAGGCCAGTCGAAAGACTGGCCTTTTTTGTGGGTATACGTCATGGCCGGGAAATGCGCTCGCTCGTCATCCTCGCTTCTTTCAGCCATTTTCGCTCTTTGCGATCATTCCTGTTTTCCCGTCATTCCCGCGCTTTTCCGTCATTCCCGCGAAGGCGGGAACCCAGAGCAGACAACGTCGATTCTGCAGGCATGGACTCTCGCCTTCGCAGGAGTGACGAAACCTCCCACACCTCAGCCTCAGGCTCTGGGCGCTTTCCCGCCGATAGCCTGGGTAACTTCCTTTGCGGCGTCCATCACCAGGGCGCTGAGCTGGGGAATACGCTCCCACTTCACCCGTACCGCCGGACCGGAAATGGAGATAGCAGCCACCGCCTCGCCGTATTCGTTATAAATATTGGCGGCAATGCAGCGCAGGCCCTCAAACTGCTCTTCGTCATCAAGGGAATAGCCCTGCCGGGCAATTTTTACCAGCTCCTGTTCAAACTGGCTGGGATTAATGATGGTGTGTTCGGTATAGGACTTCATCCCCCCCTTGCGCACCAGCTCCAGCGTGTCCTTCATAGGCATCGCCGACAGCAGCGCCTTGCCCACACCGGATGCATGCACCGGTGAGCGACTGCCCAGGGAGACCACCATACGCATGGTCTGGGGGGATTCCACCTGGCCCACGTAGACCACGCTGCCCTGCTCCAGAATGGCCAGATTGGAGGTTTCACCGGTTTCAGCCACCAAGCGTTTCATATGCGGCCGGGCCTGAGCAATAAAGTCACGTTTTTTCAGATAGGCATTGCCGATGGAAAAGGCATTAACCCCGATACTCCACAGCCCCTGGGTTTCATCCAGATCGACAAAGTCATGGCTGCGCAGACTGTTAAGCAGGCGATGGGTGGTGGACGGTGCCAGCCCCAGGCTGCCGGCAACATCGGTGAGCGACATGCCCATATCGGAAGCGGCCAGCCGCTCCAACAGCAGCAAAGCACGGGACAGTGACTGTACCTGAGTAGCACCGGCCGACTTACCGGTTTTTGTTTTTTGGTTTGTGCTTGGCTCGATCATGAAAAACCTGAGCAATACTTGAAGACAAAGGCTCATTGTATTGTTTGTCGCCGGTTAAGTCCCGCCGAATCCGGGTAAAAAGTGGCCTTATGGTCTTTCCCGGTATGCACGATATGCCCGAATTGCCCCACCCCGTAGCATATGCACTCTTCCTTCACTCGCGCAGAGAGATCCATACAACCCAAAAACCTGACCACAGCCCCACTTACATCCCCTGCCGGTGGCGAACAATTCAACAGTGGACGTATCATGCATGTACTTTCCGGCATGGGAATAAACCGATGCATCACGATCTGCTGCACTACCCTCACTCCTCACGGCGCACCATTACCTGTGGCCGCCGAGGGATGATCGCCACCTCTCAGACGTTAGCGGCGCAAGTGGGACTCGATATACTCAAGCAGGGAGGCAATGCCATCGATGCGGCCATCGCCACCGCTGCCACCCTTACCGTGGTCGAGCCGACTTCCAACGGCATCGGCGGTGACGCTTTTGCCCTGATCTGGACCAAGAGCCACCTGTACGGACTGAACGCCAGCGGCCCCTCACCCCAGGCAATGACCATGGAGGCCATTCGCTCCCGAGGGCATCAAGAGATACCGTTGCACGGTTGGCTTCCTGTTACCGTGCCCGGTGCCCCTGCAGCTTGGGCAGCGCTGTCCCGGCGCTTTGGTCGACTGCCGTTTAAGCAACTACTCATCCCCGCCATCGACATTGCCCGAGATGGATTTGCCGTCACTCCGACGGTGCAGCAACTGTGGCAGGCCGCCGCCAGCCGCTACCGGAAGGATAAAGGCGGGCTATTTCGCCCCTGGTTCGATACCTTTTGTCCCGCTGGCTCCCCCCCCGATGTGGGTGCCCTGTGGAGATCGAAGGGCCATGCGCACACTCTGCAAGCGATTGCCGACAGCGATGCCCGGGATTTTTATGAGGGGGATCTGGCCGCACGTATGGAACAACACGCCCTGGATCAGGGCGGCCTGCTGCGCCGTTCCGATCTGGCCTCCTTCCAGCCGGAATGGGTAGATCCCATTCACGTCAATTACCGGGGATACGACATCTGGGAGTTGCCCCCCAACGGCTCCGGGATGATAGCCCTCATGGCCCTGAACATACTGAAGGAGCTGGAGCCGGCCAAGGATGCAGCAGCCCGGCTGCACCAACGCATAGAAGCAACCAAACTGGCCTATGCGGATGGGCTGCACTACCTGACCGAACCCGGCAACATGCGAGTCAGCCCCGAACAGTTACTCTCCCCAGAATACGCCCGTGCCCGCAGTCACCAAATCGGCACTCGGGCCATACTTCCCGCACCGGGCCAACCGGCTCAGGGAGGGACCGTCTACCTGGCCACGGCGGACGAGGAAGGCAACATGGTGTCCTTTATTCAAAGCAACTTTCACGGATTTGGCTCGGGCATCGTGGTGCCGGGCACCGGTATCAGCCTGCAGAATCGGGGCAGCGGCTTTTCCCTCAACCCCGGCCACGTCAATTGCCTGCAGCCGGGCAAACGCCCCTATCACACCATTATTCCAGGCTTTATCACTCACCAGGGGCACGCCGTCGGCCCCTTCGGCATGATGGGCGGTTATATGCAGCCACAAGGGCATGTACAACTAATCACAGGCATGCTGGACGACGGGCTCAATCCGCAGGCTGTGCTGGATGCGCCGAGGTGGAAATGGACTTCGGCACGGCATGTCGAGGTCGAAGCCGGTTTTCCGCCGCAGCTACTCGAGTCGTTGCAACAGCAAGGGCACAAAGTCACGATCAATGCCGATTCGCTGACCTTTGGCCGTGGTCAGATCATTCTGCGCGACACCACTCACGGAACCCTGCTGGCTGGCACCGAACCCCGTGCCGATGGAACCGCCGCTGCCTGGTAAGCAGGGCTGTCTTGCTCGCCACCCTACTACCAAAAAAAGAGCCTCCCAAGGAGGCTCTTTACAAACTTCATATTATTTTCTGTCAGTTAGCCGTTCCATTGAGTGAACTGGGCAAAGATCAGGAAACCCATAGAGATGGCCACCCAGGTGCTGAACAGCGGCAGGAAGAACTTCACCCACTTGTTCCAGCTTACCCCCGCCAGGGCCAGCGTCGCCATAAAGTAACCGGACGTCGGATACAGAATGTTGCCGATACCGTCACCCAGCTGATAGGCCAGTACCGCAGTCTGACGCGTCACACCCACCAGATCCGCCAGTGGGGCCATAATCGGCATGGTTACCAGTGCCTGGCCACTGCCCGATGGAACCACAAAGTTAAAGCCAAGCTGGGCCAGGTACATACCGATGGCAGACAGAATGGCCGGGAATTCACCCACCAGGTTACCCAACCCGTACACCAGCGTATCCATGATCTGGCCTTCTTCCAGTACAACTGCCACTGCACGGGCAATACCGCAGATCATGGCTCCGACCAGAACGTCACGAAAACCTTCGTTGAACCCGTCGCAAATGTCTGACGTCTTCAAACCCGCAATCAAACCGACTACGACCCCCATGATGATAAACAGGCCCGCCATTTCCATCATGAACCACCCTTGCGTCATCACGCCCCAGACCAGAGTGGCAAAGAAGCCAAAGGCAGCAAGAGATGCCCACTTCTGACGACTTGTGGCGGCCAGGGCACCTTCATCATCAGCGTGTTGATAGCGCTTGCGCTTTTCCTGCTCCTTGGCATCCCCTTCCATCAGGCTCAGGGCAGGATTGTTTTTAACTTTAAGGGCATAGCGAGTGACGTAAAAAATGCCGGTCAGCAGAATGGCAGCAAATGCCAGTACACGTAGTCCCATGCCTGAATACACCGGCAGATCGGCCAGCTGCTGGCCCAGTCCGGTATTTATAGGATTAAGTACACCAGCCGTAAAACCGGCGGTGGTCGCACACAACGCCACCGCTGCTGCCGTCATAGAGTCAAAGCGAAGGGCCAGCATCAGGGGCAGGATAACCGGGACATAAACCAATGCCAGTTCCTGCGTACCGATCAGGGTGGCAATCACCGCAAAGGTGGTCATCAACACCGGGACGATAACAATCGTATTATTGGCAAACCGCCGTGTCAGCTTGTCTACGCCAATTTCGATGATGCCGGTCCGCCGCAGCACCATGAACATGCCACCGATAATAAAGGTGAAGAACACAACGGTACCCGCATCCATCAGTCCTTTGGGAATGGCGAGCATAAAGTCGACCGGCCCTACCGGTGTGGATTCAACTACCTGATAAGAGTTGGGATCAATAGTAGTACGACCATTTGGACCGGGAATACGATCATACTGTCCGGCAGGTACAATATAAGTCAGAACAGCCGCAATGGCGCTGAATATAAACAAGATGACATAAATATGTGGCATCTCGAATGCTTTTTTCTTTTCTACTGTGGTGGCAGAAGAACATTCATTGGTTTTAGACATGGGATTCATGGCCTCTTCCCTTTTTACAACAACTGATTAAGTCCATTTACGCCAAGGGCGTTTTCTTCAAGGCCAGCAGTAGCACTTTCCAACGAAGACTCATATGAACTGGCTTGGCCGGCCTCATCATCATTATCAACCATTAGTTAACCAACACTCAACATTTTTTTAGAAATCAATTCCACCTGATGGAAAACCCTATGTAAAACGATGTGACTCATCCAGCAACTGCAATCAACCAGATAAGAAATAAGTTACTGTAAATGCTGAACTTAAAAAATAAAACACAAAATAATAAACATTTGTATACAAAAACATACTTAAATGTGAAATGAATTGATTACTATTTGTTTGATTTTTAAGTTCAATATACCATTAAGAAAAACACATAAACCTTCACATGAAAATTTTAAATATCGAGATTTATAACAACTGAAATACTCATGAGAAACCTCACCACCCAATTAGCCCATGGTTATTTTATTTGTTGGAATAAAAATTTTACCGAGAAGCCCCCTATCTAAAAATAATCGCGCATTCCTGTTGTCACCGGTACAATAAACTAGTTTACCGAATAAAAGCACGTGACCTCACATTTCAACTAAAAATCATATTTTTTATTTTTAATACGTAGCTTCAATTCCCCTTCATTCTTAAAGAGAAACCTGCTCCTAATATCTTAAAAACAAATAAAAACCACAGTGATAAAGCCAGACAGGGTCAGAATCACAGCATAAGAGAACAACAAAAGACCTTGGTCACAGAGATCCGGTGACAAAGAAACCCGACGCTGGGGTCGGCTCGACAGGGTTAGATCTGAGAAGACATAGCAGCCTGACTAAAAGCCATCAGAATACTTCTGTCCGGCCAGTCACGAATTTCGAGCATAAAAAAACCGACACATTCGTGTCGGTTAATTTTGGTCGGCGTTGCAGGATTCGAACCTGCGACCCTCTGGTCCCAAACCAGATGCGCTACCAGGCTGCGCTAAACGCCGGAAACTATTCGAAGCAGTGGTGCGAAGGGGGGGACTTGAACCCCCACGTCCGAAGGACACTAACACCTGAAGCTAGCGCGTCTACCAATTCCGCCACCCTCGCATGTTTACTGCTTCCAGGCCTCAGCCTGAAACTGGGGTGACCGACGGGGCTCGAACCCGCGACAACCGGAATCACAATCCGGGACTCTACCAACTGAGCTACGGTCACCAATATTACGTTGTCCAATACCGAATGGCGCGCCCGACAGGATTCGAACCTGTGACCTCTGCCTCCGGAGGGCAGCGCTCTATCCAGCTGAGCTACGGGCGCTCTACATTTGGACGCAGCGAATACTAAGCGTCCGCCCTGCCCCTGTCCAGCACTTTTTTACCAATCACACTCACCTGACGCTTTTGTCATCAAAACGGTGGTTTTTTTAACTAAAGTAAACAAAGGAGTTGCTGCCGGCAATTGACTTGAGCCGACAAATCCCTAGAATCACCACCGAGGAATGAACGTTCATTCACTCTGGATTCAGATAAAGATGAGCAAGACATGACAAACAAACGCGAACGCATCCTGAATGCGGCGGAACACTTGATCGCCCACAAAGGCTTTCAGGGCATGTCAATGCAGCAGGTAGCGAAAGAGGCCGAAGTCGCCGCCGGCACCATTTATCGCTACTTCAAAGATAAAGAAAGCTTGCTGCGTTGTGTGCACGAAGAGCGGTTGCAGGAGGTGTCTCTGGCTCTGCTGGAAGGCGTCGACACGCAAAACCCCTGCTTTGAGCAGTTTCGTGTGTTATGGCAAAACTGCCTGCACTACCTGTTAAGTAATGCCGATTGTCTGCTTTACCGGGTACAGTATGAAGCCTCTCCCCTGTTCACCCGGGAAGAGGAAAAGTGCATGGATGAGCGCTACTTCAAACCCGTATTCGAATTTTTTGAACGCGGGCGCGAGACCGGCCTGTTCCGGGATTTGCCATCGGACCTGCTGGGCTTTCTGGCCATGGAAAGTCTGATGCTGCTGACCCAAAGACACACCCGGGGCTGCATTCAGCTGAATGATGCCATTCTTGATGAACTTATGGATGCCGCCTGGAATTCTATTTTAAAACGCTAACAACCATGTCGCGGGAGTGACTTCGATGAAAAAATGGACCCTGTCCATGCTGCTGCTGGTGATTCTTATCTTCGGCAGCGTCATTGGCTTTAACCTGTTTAAACAAAACATGATGGCCCAGTATTTTGCCAATCAGCCAGTACCCAGTTTCCCGGTCACCGTGTCCGAGATAACACCGGTTGACTGGACGCCGCGCATTGCCGCCATCGGCTTTATCGAGCCCATCCAGGGGATCAATGTCAGCAATGAATCTGCCGGTATTGTTCGCACCATTCACTTTGAATCCGGCCAGCCGGTCAAGGCCGGGGAAGTGCTGCTGGAGCTGGATGCCGATGTAGAAAAGGCTAATCTGCGCAGTGCCGAAGGTCGGTTGCCGGCGGTGCGGGCTAACCTGGAGCGTATGCGTCAGCTGTTCAAACGTGGCTCAGTCTCACAGGGCCAGCTGGATGAAGCCAATGCCAACTACCGGGAGCTGCAGGGTCAGATTGACTCGCTCAGAGCCACCATCGAGCGGCGGACCATCCGTGCGCCTTTTGAAGGTGTCATGGGTATTCGAAATGCCTTCCTGGGCCAGTACCTGAATGCCGGCACCGATATTGCCCGGCTGGAAGATATCAGCCAGTTCCGTATTCGTTTTACCATTCCCCAGACCCGTCTTGCCGACATCAAGGTAGGCCAGGCTCTGAACATCCTGGTGGATGCTTATCCGGATACGCCCTTTGAAGGTGAAATCACCGCCATTGAACCGCAAATTAATCCGGAATCGGGCGTGGTACAGGTACAGGCCAGCATCCCTAATCAGGACGGCAAGCTGCGCTCAGGCATGTTTGCCAAATTGGACGTTCAGTTGCCGGTTAAACCTGCTCAGATCCTGGTACCCCAGCATGCCATTAACTTCACCCTGTACGGCCAGACCGTCTATGTCGTGAAGGAAGAGCAGACAGATGATGGCGAGACCGTGCAGGTAGCCAGCCAGCGGGTCGTGGAAATAGCCGAACGTGAAGCCGACTACGCCCGGGTGATAAAGGGCCTGGAAGCCGGTGAAACCATCGTAACCTCGGGCCAGGTGCGTCTGTCTAACGGCAGTCGGGTCAAGCCGGTGGAGAGCAACGCGCTCGACACTCCCGAATCGGCCCCCCTGCTGTAAGCGGAGAATTCCATGCGTTTTACCGATATCTTCATAAAGCGGCCAGTGCTGGCCGTCTCGATCAGCCTGCTGATCGTGCTGCTGGGCCTTCAGGCCCTGCAGAAAATGCAAGTGCGTGAATACCCGGAAATGACCAACACCGTCATTACCGTCAGCACAGGCTATTACGGAGCCAGTGCTGACCTGATCCAGGGCTTTATTACTCAGCCGCTGGAACAGGCCATCGCTCAGGCCGACAACATCGATTTCATGACATCATCGAGCAGCACCGGTAATTCCACCATTACAGTGCAGATGAAGCTGAACACCGACCCCAATGCGGCTCTGTCAGACATACTGGCACGGGTTAACTCGGTGCGCTCACAGTTGCCCCGGGAAGCAGAAGATCCCAGCCTGGAGATGACCACGGGGGCTTCCACCTCCATCATGTATATCTCCTTCAGCAGTGAGCAGCTGAACTCGCCTCAGATTAACGACTATCTGGAGCGGGTGGTACGGCCTCAGTTCTACTCGGTAGACGGGGTAGCCAAAATCAACCTGTTCGGCGGTGCCAAATTTGCCCTGCGTATCTGGATTGATCCGCTGCGCCTGGCGGCTCAGCAACTGACGGCAGCCGAAGTGCTGTCAGTACTGCAGTCCAACAACTACCAGGCTGCTGCCGGTCAGTCCACCGGCTATTACATGCTCTACAACAGTAATATCAACACTCAGGTGGAAACCGCTGAAGAGCTGGAGTCTCTGGTCGTCGCGACCCGGAACGATGCCGTAGTGCGTCTGCGTGATGTGGCCAATGTATCACTGGAGAAAAGCCACGATGTAGTCCGCGCCCTGGCCGATGGTCAGCCGGCGGTGATCATCGGTGTCGACCCTACCCCCTCGGCCAACCCGCTGACCGTGGCCGAGAATGTGCGCAATATGTTGCCTGACCTCGAGCGCAACATGCCCGACACCATCAAGATGGAACTGTTGTATGACTCCACCGATGCCATCAACGAGTCTATTTTTGAGGTGGTAAAAACCATCCTTGAGGCGTCGTTGATCGTAGTGGTGGTAATCACCCTGTTCCTGGGCTCACTGCGGGCAGTAGTGATCCCTATTATCACCATTCCGTTGTCACTGATCGGCGTGGCCATGCTGATGAGTGCCTTTGGCTTCAGTATCAACCTGATGACACTGCTGGCCATGGTACTGGCCATTGGCCTGGTGGTGGATGACGCCATCGTGGTAGTAGAAAACGTGGACCGGCATATCAAGGCCGGTGAGCCACCTTACCGTGCCGCCATTCTCGGGACCCGGGAAATTGCCGTGCCGGTTATCACCATGACCATCACGCTGGCGGCGGTATACGCTCCCATCGCACTGATGAGTGGAATTACCGGCTCCCTGTTCAAGGAGTTCGCCCTCACCCTGGCCGGTGCCGTATTTATCTCCGGCATAGTGGCGCTGACTCTGTCGCCCATGATGTGCTCCAAGCTGCTCAAGCCTCACGATAGCCCCAACCGCTTTGAGCAGGGGGTAGAAAACACCCTGAATCGCCTCACCAACAGCTATGCCCGCATGCTGGATGCCGTGCTGGCCAAGCGCCCGGTGGTCATCGCCTTCGCAGTGCTGGTGTTCGGCTCGATGCCGGTGTTGTTCGGCTTTATTCCCAGTGAACTGGCACCGAGTGAGGATAAAGGCGCCTTTCTGATGATGGCCAAGGCACCCAGCACCGCCAACCTCGACTACATCGAGAACAATATGCACTCCGCGGTAAAGGTGCTTAACGGAGACGATGCCCTGTCCACCTCCCTGACCATTGCCGGTGTGCCCAACGCCAACCAGGGTCTGGCGGTTGCCGTGCTCAAGCCCTGGAGTGAGCGTGACGCCCAGAAAGCAGTGATAGAGCGGCTGACCCCGCCCTTGCAGGCCATTCCAGCGATGGCCATCAGTGCCTTTGAATTCCCCGAGCTGCCCGGTGCATCCAGTGGCCTGCCGGTGCAATATGTACTGACCACCCCCAACAACTTTGAAAGCCTGTATGAAGTGGCCGCCGAAGTACTGAAAAAAGTTAGCCAGAGCCCATTGTTCGTATACAGCGAGCTGGATCTGGCCTTTGACTCGGGCACCATGAACATCAAGGTGAACCGGGACAAGGCCGGTGCCTATGGCGTGACCATGCAGGACATTGCCATGACGCTGTCCACCATGATGAGTGATGGCTACGTTAACCGGGTGGATCTGGATGGCCGCAGCTACGAGGTAATTCCTCAGGTGGCCCGGGCCGACCGGCTCAACCCTGATTCCATCAAGGACTACTATGTTCGTGCCCACAACGGCGACATGGTGCCTCTGGCCAACCTGGTCTCCATTACTATGGAAGCCAAGCCCCGCGCTCTGCCCCACTACAATCAGCTGAACTCGGCCACCATTGGTGCCGTACTCACGCCGGGTGTATCCATGGGTGATGCCATCAGCTTCCTTGAGCAGGATGTCACGGCCCAGTTGCCCGGCGGCTATAACCACGATTATCTGGGGGCCGCCCGCCAGTTCGTGACCGAAGGTAATGCGCTGTACATGACCTTCCTGCTGGCGCTGTTCATTATCTTCCTGGTGCTGGCATCCCAGTTTGAAAGTGTGCGGGACCCGCTGGTGATCATGGTGTCGGTGCCGCTGGCCATTTCCGGTGCACTGGTGGCACTGGCATGGGGGCTGGCCACCATGAACATCTATACCCAGGTGGGACTGATCACCCTGGTGGGCATCATCACCAAACACGGTATTCTGATGTGTGAGGTGGCCAAAGAAGAGCAGTTGCACCGGGGCCGGGATCGTACCGAGGCCATTAGAGTGGCGGCCCGCATTCGTCTGCGCGCCATTCTGATGACCACTGCCGCCATGGTGGCCGGCCTTATCCCGCTGCTGTTTGCCACGGGTGCCGGTGCCTTCTCGCGCTTTGGTATGGGCATCGTGATTGTGTCAGGCCTGAGTATCGGTACCCTGTTCACCCTGTTCGTGCTGCCGGTTATCTACACCTTCCTGGCATCACGCCATCGTCCGCTGCCGGAGTTTGACGAAAGTCAGGCCCCCAAGGCGTTACCCGAGCAATAAGCTCATTTCTGATAAACCGAGGGCTGCATAACGCAGCCCTTTTTATTTCGTTGGCACACGCCATCCTGCCTACATATCAACCTATGTATGCCATGCCACCGACACCTCAGCAGGCTCTGACTTTCCGGTTTTTGAGCCATGCTGTAAGGGCGGTGCCATCAACGGAGGGAACGAGATGCTGTTATGGATATTACTGGCACTGGGCATCGGCCTGGTGCTGCTACTCAGCCACAACCGGGCCCAGACCGTACTGGAAAACCGGATCGCAGAACTGGAAACCGAACAGCGCCGGATGCAGCAGCGCATTATGACCCTGGAGGAACTGATACTGGAAAAAGAAAAACGACGCCCTTTTGACGAGCTGTGACTACACGCCTTGCCCATGGCCAGTCGTCTGCCTACACTGCCTCTCTTAACGCACAGGGTAACCATATGAAGAATCAGAAAAAAGCCTATCTTTATGGGTTGGGAGCAGTGGCCTGCTGGTCTACCGTGGCCAGTGCTTTCAAACTTTCCCTCAATTATTTTGAGCCGGCCCAACTGCTGCTGGTGGCCACCTTCAGCTCGCTGCTACTGTTACTGGGCCTGCTGGCTCGCCAGGGTAAACTGCACCTGCTGCTGCCCACCTTTAAGCAACGCCCAGGCTACTACACCCTGCTGGGGCTGCTCAACCCGGCGCTCTACTATCTGGTACTGTTTCAGGCCTATGATCTGTTGCCGGCGCAGCAGGCCCAAACCCTGAATTATACCTGGGCCATTACCCTCACCCTGCTGGCCGTCCCCTTTCTCGGCCAGAGCATTCGCCGTCAGGACTGGATTGCCATAGCACTTGGCTATCTGGGTGCCATGGTCATTGCCACCAAGGGTGACATCTTCAGCCTGAACTTTGACAGCCCGCTGGGTGTGACTCTGGCACTGGCGTCCACCCTGCTCTGGGCCGGCTACTGGATTCTCAATGCCCGCAACCAGGCCGATCCACTGGTAACCCTGACCCTGAGCTTTTTGCTCGGGCTGCCGGTCATTGTGCTGGCTACCGCCTGGTTGTCGGACTTTGCGCTTGATGCCTGGCAAGGCTGGGTCGGTGCGATTTATGTCGGCCTGTTTGAAATGGGCTTTGCCTTTGTGATGTGGCTGCTGGCCCTGCGTTACGCTGAAAACACTGCCCGCATCTCCAATCTGATTTTTATTTCGCCATTCGCATCACTGCTGCTGCTGCGCCTGTTGGTGGGTGAACAGATTTACCCCGCAACCCTGGCCGGACTGGTGATGATTGTCACGGCTTTGCTGATCCAGCAATGGCAGCCCCGCCGCCGGTTTGCCAACAATACAGAGGCGGAGTAGAGTGAGTAAAACCAAAAACGTATACGATTTTTAATGAGCCGAGCCCCCTATAAAACCCTGACCCAGTCGGTGGTAGAAACACTTCGGGCGCGCATTCTTAAAGGCGAGTTCAAGGCCGGAGCTCCCTTGCGTCAGGACACCCTGGCCCAGGAGCTGAATGTCAGCCGAGTGCCGGTACGCGAAGCCCTGATGCAACTGGAAGCCCAGGGACTGGTCAAGTTTGAAGCCCATCGTGGGGCCGTGGTAACCGAACTGGATGCCGCAGCCATTGACGAGCTGTTTTATCTGCGCGCCATGCTGGAAAGCGAGCTGCTGTTTCAGGCATTTGAGCACCTGACCGAACAGCACCTCAGTGAAGCCGAAGCCATTCTCGCGGAGTTCGACCAGATCCTCGAAAGCGGCGATCAGATCGAGCGCTGGAGCGAGCTGAACCGCCGCTTTCACACCACGCTTTATGGTCCGGCCAACCGCCCGCGCACGCTGGCACTGGTCGATCAGATAAACCTGAGTTGTGACCGCTATATTCAGGTAGAGCTACTGCACTCACAACAGGGCATCATTACCGCCGAGCGGGAACACATGCAACTGCTGCAGCTGTGCCGTCAGCGACGCAAGTTTGAGGCCGCCGCCCTGCTGCGCCAGCATATCGAATCGGCAGGCCATTCCATTAAGCACCTGCTCAACACCCGTTAAGGAATCATCATGACCCATGCCCAACGCCTTGCGAATGTTCGCGATGACATGCAGCACCAGCAACTGGACGCCTTTGTCGTGCCCCATGACGACGAGCACCTGGGCGAATATATTCCGCCCTATGCCGAACGACTGCACTGGCTCACCGGTTTTTCCGGTTCCGCCGGTGCGGCCGTGGTTCTGGCCGGCAAGGCGGCAGTCTTTGTGGATGGCCGCTACACGGTGCAGGTGCGCCATCAGTGCGAGGCCGCACTGTTTGAGTATCGCCACCTGATTGAACAGCCGG
Organism: Oceanimonas baumannii; assembly: GCF_002245495.1. Taxonomy (GTDB): domain Bacteria; phylum Pseudomonadota; class Gammaproteobacteria; order Enterobacterales; family Aeromonadaceae; genus Oceanimonas; species Oceanimonas baumannii. The sequence continues at coordinate 91,792 of NZ_NQJF01000007.1, read as the reverse complement.
CACTCAACTATGTGCTGGATGAACTGAGCAGCGGAGCTCGGGTCGGTTTTGACCCGCGTCTGCACAGCCGCGGGTGGTTTGATGCCGCCCAGAAGAAACTGGCGGCCAAAGGGCTGGAGCTGGTTCCGGTCACTACCAACCCCATCGACCGGCACTGGCACCACAGACCCGCCCCGGAAGCTCACCCGGCACTGCTGCTCAGTCAGGAATACAGTGGCCAGCACAGCGAAGCCAAACGCAACCGCATTGCCGGACAGCTTGCCGCCGATCATATTGATGCGCAGTTGCTGACTCAGGCCGAGCCCATCAACTGGCTGCTGAATATCCGGGGTCGTGATATTCCCTGCCTGCCGGTTGTGCTGAGCTTTGCCCTGCTGCATAACGACGGCAGCGTTCAGCTGTTTGCCGACCCCGCTAAATTTGAAGGACTGGACCTGGCGGCTCACAGTGGTCACAACGTCAGTCTGTCCCCCTTTGACGCTCTGGAAAGCGCCCTGCGGGAGCTGGGCCAGAACGGTGCCAGAGTGCAGCTGGATCCGGCCACAGCCAACGCCTGGAGCAGCCTGATACTGGAGCAGGCCGGGGCCAGGCTGGTGTTTGCCGACGACCCCTGCATGCTGCCCAAGGCCTGCAAAAACCCGGTGGAAGTGCAGGGCAGCCGGGCCGCCCATCTGCGCGACGGTGTCGCCGTCAGCCGATTCCTGGCCTGGCTGGATCGCCGCCTCAGCCAGCCGGAGCCGCAACTGGAAGATGAAGGAACTCTGGCAGATAAATTACAGGCGCTGCGGGCAGAAAACCCCGAGTTTGTAGAACCCAGCTTCGCCACCATTTCGGCCTTGGGCCCCAACGCCGCCATGTGCCACTACCACCACGGCAACGGCACCCCGCGTACACTGGGCCAGGATGCCATCTATCTGGTGGACTCCGGTGGCCAGTATCTGGACGGCACCACCGATATCACCCGAACCGTGGCAGTGGGCGAACCGGATAACGAAATGCGCAAGCTGTTCACCCTGGTACTGCGTGGCCATATCGATCTGGCCTGTGCCCGTTTTCCTGCCGGCACCGGCGGTGTGCAGCTGGATGTGCTGGCTCGCCTGCCACTGTGGCAACAAGGCTACAACTTTGATCACGGCACCGGCCACGGGGTGGGCCACTACCTGAGCGTGCACGAGGGGCCTCAACGCATTTCCCCCAAGGGCAGTGCAGTAGCGCTGGCCACCGGCATGATTGTCTCCAACGAGCCCGGTTATTACCGGGAAAACGCCTTTGGCATCCGCTGTGAAAATCTGGAGGTGGTACAGCCTGCTGAAACCGACGGCGACATTCCGGTCTTCGGGTTTGAAAACCTGACCTGGGTGCCCTTTGATCACCGCCTGATCGATACCAGCTGGCTTGAGCACAGACACATAGACTGGCTGAACAGCTACCACGCCAATGTCTGGGAAAAAATCAGCCCACTGCTGAGCGGCGACGATCTCACCTGGCTGGAGCAGGCAACCCGGCCGCTTTAAGGCCGGCAGAAACCTGCAGGCTGGAATAAACGAAACGACAGCAGAGGTACCGCAACCGGCTCGCACAGCGTGTGCCGGTGTAGCGCAGCCATTGCTGTCGTTTCGCATTGCGCGTATTCAGCTTTCACGGAGTTTGCTGCTCTTTGCCCTAATTCGGTAAACTGCACCGAATCTTGTCGTTTGAGTATGGTCTTAAACGGCAATGTCATTAATCAGGTTCATTATGCGACTAGCCAACTATTACCGAAATCTGCTGCAGCGTTTGCCCGCCCTGTCGGTGAATGCCGATCACGTGCGCGTGCTGCACTCCGCAGCCGATTTTAAATCACGTCTGCTGGAACTGATTGCCACAGCACAACAACGCATCTGCCTGGTAGCACTCTATCTTCAGGACGATGATGCCGGTCGGGAAATTCTGACCGCCCTGTACGAAGCCAAACAGGCCAATCCGGCGCTGGATGTACGCCTCTATGTCGACTTTCACCGGGCTCAGCGGGGGCTTATCGGCCAGAAGGGCCAGGGTGGCAATCACTGCATGTATCAGGAATTTGCTGAACGGTACGAGCACCCTGTTACCATTTATGGTGTTCCGGTCAAAGGCCGGGAGCTGCTGGGTGTGCTGCACCTGAAAGGGTTTATATTTGATGACACCCTGCTTTATTCCGGTGCCAGCATCAACGACATCTATCTGCATCAGAACGGCCGCTACCGCTTTGATCGCTACCATGAAATTACTCATGCCGGCCTTGCCGGTGCCATGCTCGACTATATTGACCGGTTGTTTGCCCACAACCCGGCGGTGCCGGCACTGAATCAGCCCGATATTCCCACCGCCCGCCGGTTACGCCAGGCCATTCGCCAGTTTCGTCAGCAGCTGCGCCGGGGGCAGTATCAGTTTGAACAGCAACCTCGTCAGGCCGGCGAGGTCTCTGTCACACCACTGGCGGGCCTGGGTAAACGCGGCAACAAGCTCAACCAGGCCATTCGTACCATGGTACGCGGCACCCAGGAACGGCTGTTTATCTGCACACCCTACTTTAACCTGCCCAAGTCCCTGGCCCGGGATATCCGCGCCCAGCTCAAAAAAGGCCGGGAGGTCACCTTGGTGATCGGTGACAAGACCGCCAACGATTTTTATATTCCGCCCGACCAGCCCTTTCGTACCATAGGCGGACTACCCTACCTGTATGAAGCCAATCTTCGCCGCTTTGCCCGGACCAACCAGACCTTCATCTATCAGGACAAGCTCAACATCATGCTCTGGTGCCACGACCATAACTCCTATCACCTTAAGGGGCTGTTTGTGGATGACGACCTGGCTATGATCACCGGCAATAACCTCAACCCCAGAGCCTGGGGGCTGGATCTGGAGAACGGCCTGTTGCTGCAGGATCCCGAGCGCCAACTGCAAACCACCTTTAACGACGAAAAAGCCAATATTCTGCAACACTGCCGGCGGCTGACTCACTTTACCGAAATCGAGCAGCTCAGCGACTACCCGGAGCCGGTGCAACGGCTGCTGAAACGGGTACAGCGCACCCAGGCCAATGTGCTACTGAAGCGACTGCTCTGAAGCTAGAAGCCGCTTTGGTCAAGGTCCGCCTTTGCACTTTCAGCTTCCCGCTCTTGTTGCTATTCTCTGTATGTATTTACAGTAAAGGGCCACCATGAAACCGGATAAAATGCCCCTTAACCTGCTCAAGGGTGTGGGTGAAAAAATGCAGGAAAAGCTGCACCGGCTGGGGCTGGAAACGGTGCAGGATCTGCTGTTTCATCTGCCGTTACGTTACGAAGACCGCACCCAGATCTGCAACGTGGCCGAACTCCGGCCGGGCATGCATGTTTCCGTGGTCGGTGAAGTGGTCGACAGCCATATCAGCTATGGCCGCAAGCGCATGCTGTTGTGCCGGCTGCGGGATAACAGCGGCACGCTGACCCTGCGTTTCTTCAACTTTGCCGCCGCCCAGAAAAACAGCCTGACTGCCGGTACCCGGGTGCGGGCCTTTGGCGAGATCCGCCCCGGCCATCACGGTCTCGAGATTATTCATCCGGAATACACCCTGCTGCAGGGTGACAATCCTATCAGCACCGAGGCCAGCCTGACCCCGGTGTACGGCACCACCGAAGGCCTGCGTCAGATCAGCCTGCGCCAGCTTACCGAGCAGGCGCTGGCTTTGCTGGAACAGACACCATTAGCCGAACTGCTTCCTGCTGGTCTTTATCAGCAGCAGCTGTCACTGAACGACGCCGTGCACCTGCTTCACCGCCCCCCTGCCGATGTCGCCCTGGATCAGCTCGAGCGCGGCCACCATCCGGCCCAGCAAAGGCTGGTGATGGAAGAGCTGCTGGCCCACAACCTGTCGGTACTGCAGGTACGCGAACAGGGCCAGTCACACCGGGCAAGAGCCCTGCCCACAGCCGATGTGCTGATACACGACTTCCTGGCCCGGCTGCCGTTTTCCCCCACCGGTGCCCAGCAACGGGTGGTGGCGGAGATCGGTGCCGATTTGCAAAAAAACGTGCCCATGATGCGGCTTGTGCAAGGAGATGTGGGTTCGGGCAAAACCCTGGTGGCGGCGCTGGCGGCGCTGCAGGTAATCGGAAACCAGGGCCAGGTGGCACTGATGGCCCCCACCGAACTACTGGCGGAGCAACACGCCGCCAACTTTGCCGCCTGGCTGGCACCACTGGGCATTCAGGTCGGCTGGCTGGCTGGCAAGGTCAAGGGTAAAGCCCGGGCCGAGCAGCTGGAGCGGCTTGCCAGCGGCGAGCTGGCGATGATCGTCGGCACCCATGCCCTGTTTCAGGAGCAGGTACAGTTCAACGCCCTGGAGCTGGTTATCATCGATGAACAACACCGGTTTGGTGTACACCAGCGCCTGGCCCTGAGAGAAAAAGGCGCTCAGGGAGAATACTATCCGCACCAGCTGATCATGACGGCCACGCCCATTCCCCGCACCCTCGCGATGACCGCCTATGCCGATCTCGACACCTCAGTTATCGATGAACTGCCTCCGGGACGGACCCCGGTCACAACGGTCGCCATTCCCGACACCCGCCGTGACGAAGTCATTGAACGGGTACGCCAGGTATGCCGAGAACAGGGCCGTCAGGCCTACTGGGTGTGTACTCTGATCGATGAGTCGGACGTGCTGGAGTGCCAGGCGGCAGAAGAGACTGCCGCCGCCCTCTCGGCCCGGTTGCCGGAGCTGGGAACCGGGCTGGTGCACGGTCGTATGAAAGCGGCAGAGAAACAGGCGGTGATGGCCGACTTCAAGGACGGCAAACTGGACCTGCTGGTGGCCACCACCGTGATTGAAGTGGGCGTAGACGTCCCCAATGCCTCGCTGATGATCATTGAAAACCCGGAGCGCCTGGGCCTGGCCCAGCTGCATCAGCTGCGCGGCCGGGTAGGCCGGGGTGCCACCGCCTCGCACTGTGTACTGCTCTATCACGCCCCGCTGTCAAAAACCGCAACCCAGCGGCTGGGTGTACTACGTGACACCAACGATGGCTTTGTGATCGCCCAGAAAGATCTGGAGATTCGCGGCCCGGGCGAGCTGCTGGGTACTCGCCAAACCGGCCTGGCAGACCTGAAAATTGCAGACCTGGTGCGGGATCAGTCACTGCTGCCCGAGGTACAAAGGCTGGCTCGCTACCTCGCCGACCGCCACCCTGCCTGCATTGACCCGCTGATCCGCCGCTGGCTCGGCACCCGGAATCATTACGGTAAAGTTTGAGAAAACAACGCCTTAAGCGGTAAGCTGTCGGCGACAAGAACAACCAGGCTAACAGCAGAACGCATTTTCCGAATGGGCCTTTTTAGGCTGAGCGCTTACGGCTGAAAGCTTACAGCTGCCCGCAGGGCGAAGGATAGTTTCATGAAAAAGCTGGCCAGAAGAGGGTTGACGGGGCTGCTGATAGTATTGCTCGGCGGCTGGTTGCTGCTGAATTTGCTGGATATCAATCAGCTGAAAAAGCCGGTGCTGAGCTGGCTGAATGAAAACACTGAGCTGGACCTCAGCGTGGGCCGGCTCGAATTCAACCCGCTTTCGCCTTACAAGCTGCTGGCAGAAGACGTACGCCTGGGTGACTGGTTCAGCGCCCGGCAAGTCTACCTTGAACTGGAGCAACTCGCCCCGCTGGCCGGCCGCACTCAGGTCGCCATTCTCGATGTGATTGACGGCAAACTCGACCTTGAACATGCGCAGGCGCCTGCACTGCCGGCAAACCTGGCCGATATCCGCATTGCTGAGCTGAACATTCAAAATCTCAGCCTGACCGGAACAGGCTGGGAAGCCGGCGGCATCACACTGGCCATCACGGATTGGCAGCCCCGCCGGAATGGACAGTGGCAATGGTGGGCCGGGGCCAGCCTGAACGGCCGGGCCCGACAGCTGTCTCATCCTGCACTGGAGCTCTCGGGACTGGACTTTAGTGGTCAGCTGCGGCAAAACCGGCTGGAACTGAATGACGTACGCAGCCGGCTGTTTGGCGGCCTGTTCAGCGGCAGCCTGGTGCTGGATCCGTCCCGCCGTGAAGTGCAGCTTGAACAGCCACAGTTCAGCCAGATAAAACTGCAACTGGCCGATGCCCCCGTTCTGCCCGAAGGCTGGCGACTGCTGCTGAACCGGGCCAGCCTTGATAACGTCAGCCTGAGCACTTCCCGGCTCAATATCAACGGAATAAAAGGCGAGTTGCGTGACCTTGAGTGGAGCGGCTCAGGTTTGCCCGATGGCCGGGGTAGCTGGCAGGCGGACGAAGCCACCCTCGACTGGCTGCGGCTGGATCGCCACCGGCTGCAATGGCTGGGCGACAGCGAGCGCCAGGGCATCAACCTTAGCGGCCAGGCATGGGAAGGCAGTATAGAGGCAGAGCTGGAATGGTACCCCGATCAGGGCCGGCTGGATATTAACGAACTGCAGATGAGCGGCAACAAACTGGTGTGGCAACCGGATATCCGCTGGACGGTGCCAGAAGTGCGCATTCACAAACTGAACCTGAGCCGCACCGAGTTATTGTCGATGGATGATGCGCTGCCATTGTCCATCTTTGACGGAGCCCTGTTTATCACCGATATGGCCTGGTCGGCAGGCCTGTGGCGCCCCTTAAGCGAGCAGGCCCGGCTGGAGGGCAGCGTCAGCGAGCTGGTCTGGAACAGCCTGATAGCACGTTCTGCCCATCTCAACGCCCGTCTTACCGACGAGCAACTGCTGATCGACCGCCTCGACGGCGACTGGCTAGACGGTAAAGCCACACTCAGCGGCAGCATGAATCTTTATGCTCCTCACCATACCCGGCTTGAGCTCAGTGGTGAACGCTGGCAATTACGCCACCTCAGCAACTGGCTGCGGGCCGGCCAGGGCTTTGCCGGCGAGCTGAATGTCACCGCCCGCCTCACCGGCGAGCCCTCCGACTCCGCCAGCTGGCAGGGCGACCTCAAGCTGCAAGGACAGGATATTTTTGTCGAACAGGCAGGGCTGGATCCCTGGCTGCGCAACCGTCTGGGTGAAGACTATACCGAGCCAAGACAGGTGGATAGCGCACTGGCAGCATGGGATTTAATGCAACAGGATGGCTTCTTCTACCGGCTGGAGTTACAGGGACCGGTACAACACGGACAGTGGCTGCTAAATAACAGCGCAGTGCAAAGCGTACGTCACCTGATCGCACTGCGGGGCAGCGCGGGCGCTGACGGAACAATGAACCTCAACCTGGGGGTGATTAACGATAAAGGCTGCAGAGAGCTGGCCATTCTCCTGCGGGGCGACTGGCATGCACCGACCCTCCGGCTTCACCAGCCGCCTCTGAACACCCCCTGCAAACCCTGGTATACCGGCCCGGTGCCGTATCCTGCCGCCGGCCTGCCCGGTAACCTGATCGAAGCGGTGCGGGCCTTACCCGCTCCCTGAAAATTTTCAGAATACTGAGCGCAACGGTGGAAACTGCTCGGTATAACTAAGGTTGTACAGCTCCAGCAAGTACTGCCAGAACATATCCACCTCCGGCTTTACCGTGTGCCGGAAACGATACAACAAAATACGCAAGTCCACAGTATGAAAGTCTTCATGTAACACGGTGAGCTGGCCCTGGGCCAGCTCATTCTGAATCAACCCACAAGGTAGCCATGCCACACCATATCCCTGTAGCGCCATAGCCTTGAGTCCTTCCGCCAGGGCGTTTTCACACACTATGGTGTATTGAAAATCCGGCGGCAGCTTGTTCAGGCAGAGTTCTTTCACCAGCCCTCCCAGGTAGGAGTCGTCTGGATAAGCCAGTAATTTAAGCGGGGTTCGGCCGTTCACCGAAAATACCGGAGTGCCTTCCGGCGTCAGCGCCGATACCGGTACCAGCCGGTCGGTGCCGACCTGAATACAGGTGGTGTCATTACGTGATAGCTGTCCCATGTCACCGGCGGAAGAAAAGCTGAGCAGAAAGTCACCCATACCTGCCATAAAGGACTCGGTAAGATCATGCAGATTACCCGTGCTGAGCTTGACCAGAGTGTTGCCCACCAAGGGTTCCAGGGTGCGGATCCAGTGAGGGAAAAACGACACTGCCGGTGAATGCTGAGCAAAAAACACCAGGCTTTTCTGGGTTTCCTGACCTTGCAACCGCTTACGTACCCGATAGGTATCATTGATCATGCGCTTGGCTTCCTCCACAAACGCCAGTCCGCTGGCGGTCAGGGAAGTCGGGTGTTTGTCCCGATCCACCAATGCCACTCCCAGCCAGTTTTCCAGCGAGCGAATACGCCGGCTGAATGCGGGCTGGGTAACAAAACGAGCCTCGGCTGCTTTGGAAAAGCTGCCGTGTTCATTCAGAGCCACAAAGTCCTTCAACCACTTTAATTCCATTAAAAACAATTCCTTACAATCTCTCTTTGGCCCTATGCCCAAAAGTAACCAAGGGCGAAGCCAATATAGCATTGGTCGTGCAACGGCGCTTCTTTCATTATGCAGTTGTTAACCAAATGTACTTCACATGTTCAAAACGAAGAGGAATGTTAAAATGCATCTAGCTCGTTATCCCCGTCTGCATTTTGCTCACCTGGCCACTCCGCTGGAGCCGATGCATCAACTGACCAAGCTGCTGGATGGTCCGAACCTGTGGATCAAGCGTGATGATTGCACCGGCCTCGCCGGCGGCGGCAACAAGACCCGCAAACTGGAATTTCTGATGGCTGATGCTCTTGAACAGGGCGCCGATACCATCATCACTCAGGGTGCCACCCAATCCAATCATGCCCGCCAGACCGTGGCCATAGCCACCAAACTGGGTATGGAGTGCCACATTCTGCTGGAAGACCGCACCGGCTCCGCCGACGTTGACTACAACTACAACGGCAACGTCATGCTCGACCAGCTGTTCGGCGGCATGCTGCGCAAGTATCCGGGCGGCACCGACATGAACGCAGCCATGGAAGAGCTGGCCAGCGAGCTGAAGGCCGCCGGCAAAAAGCCCTACATCGTACCCGGTGGCGGTTCCAACGAAATCGGAGCCCTGGGCTATGTGAACTGTGCTCTGGAACTGCTGGGCCAGGCCAACGACACCGGTCTGCGCATTGATCACGTAGTTCACGCCACCGGCTCCGCCGGCACCCAGGCCGGCTTGGTGACCGGCCTGTCCGGCAGCAACAGCGGTATTCCGGTGCTGGGCATCGGCGTTCGTGTTCCCCGGGAGCAACAGGAAGCCAACGTGTTCCGTCTGGCCGAACGCACCGCCGAAAAGCTGGGCATTCCCGGTGCGGTCAAACGCGAAGACGTGGTGGCCAACTGCGACTACGTGGGTGAAGGCTACGGCATTCCCGCTCCCAGCACCCTGGAGGCCATCGAACTATTTGCCCGCCACGAAGGAATCCTGCTGGACCCGGTTTACTCCGGCAAAGGCGGAGCCGGTCTGATCGATCTGATCCGAAAGGGTCACTTTAAAAAGGATGAAAACGTGGTGTTCCTGCACACCGGTGGCGCCCAGGCGCTGTTCGGCTACCGTGATGCCTTTGGTTTCACCAAGTACGACTGATTTACCCGAACGGCCGGAAACGGCCGTTCCCCAACAGATGCTGTTGTCAGCCAGTTGGCGCGTTTAATTTTACAGGTGACATACCATGGAATATCTCAAGAGAGCGGCGGCGGAAAACGAAGTCGCACAGGAAGATGAGCGCATTCAGGGCGTGGTCAAGGAAATGCTGGCCAATATTCGTCGCAACGGTGAAACCGCCGTCCGTGAATACGCCAGACAGTTTGATAACTGGCAGGGTGACTTCGTGCTGTCGGAGCAGAAAAAGCTGGCTCTGATCGAGCAGGTGCCCCAGCAGGTCAAGGACGATATTGACTTTGCCCATCGCCAAATCAAGCGCTTCGCCGAGGCCCAGCGCGACAGCCTGACTTCCTTTGAAATCGAAACCGAAGAAGGCGTGCGCCTGGGTCAGCAGGTACTGCCTGTGCAGTGTGCCGGCTGTTACGTACCCGGTGGCCGCTACGCCCACGCCGCCTCGGCACTGATGAGCGTGGCCACAGCTAAGGCCGCCGGCGTGCCCTTTATCGTGGCTTGTTCACCGCCGCGGGGCGACAGCATCAACCCCGCTGTGGCCTACGCCATGCACGTGGCCGGTGCCGATGTAATCCTGGAAATGGGCGGCGTGCACGCCATCGCCACCATGGCCTATGGCCTGTTTACCAACCGCACTGCCGACATTCTGGTCGGTCCAGGCAATGCTTATGTGGCGGAAGCCAAGCGTATGCTGTTTGGCGAAGTGGGTATCGACGTCTTTGCCGGCCCAACCGAGTCGGCCATTATTGCCGACCACAACGCCGATCCCATGACCATTGCCGTGGATCTGGTGTCCCAGGCCGAGCACGGCCCCAACTCCCCGGTATGGCTGTTTACCGACAGCCGTGAGCTGGGCGAGAAAGTGCTGGAAATCATGCCTCATGTGATTGCCGACATGCCCAATGCCGATGTGTGCGAGGCGGCCTGGCGCGATCACGGTGTGGTAATCCTCGGCGACAGCCGGGAAGAAGTGGCCAAAGTCAGTGACGAGTGGGCCTGCGAGCACCTGCAGGTACTCGCAGAGGATCTGGAATGGTGGAAAGCCAACCTCAACAACTACGGTTCCCTGTTCCTGGGCGAAGGCAGCACCGTCTCTCACGGCGACAAGTGCTCCGGCACCAACCACATTCTGCCCACCAAGAAGGCGGCCCGCTACAGCGGTGGCCTGAACGTGCAGAAGTTCATGAAGGTGCTGACCTATCAGGAGCTGAGCGAAGACGCCAACCTGGTGTTCAGCGCCGCCGGCTCCCGCATTTCCCGCACCGAAGGCATGGAAGGCCACGCCCGCGCCTGTGACTGGCGCCTGCGCAAGTACTTCCCCGAAACCGAGTGGGATTTCCACGTTTACGATCAGAAACGTTATTGCTGAATGACACAGGCAGGTGCGCTCACCTGCCTTTGGGAGAAGTTATGACCACCTTCAACAAGTCTTTCACCCAGCAGGAAGCCATTCCCGATGCGGGCATTGAGCGGGCCTTGGAAGTGATGCGCAGCGGGCGTCTACACCGCTACAATTCCGCCGCCTGCGAGCCCACGGAAACCGAGCTACTGGAAAAGGAATTTGCCGACTATCAGGGCAGCCGCTACTGTCTGGCCTGCGCCTCGGGCGGTTATGCCCTGCATGTGGCCATGCGCGCAGTGGGCGTTAACCCGGGCGACAAGGTATTGTGTAATGCCTTTACCCTGGCGCCGGTGCCCGGTGCTATTCACAACGCCGGCGGCGTACCGGTGTTTGTGGAAACCACCGACGATTTCACCATCGATCTGGACGACCTCGAGAGCAAGGCCACCGCCGCTGACGTGCATTATTTGCTGCTGTCCCACATGCGCGGCCACCTGGCCGACATGGACCGACTGATGGCCATCTGCAATCGTCATGACGTGGTTGTGATCGAAGACTGCGCTCACACCATGGGCGCCAGCTGGAACGGAAAAAAGAGCGGCAGCTTTGGCCAGGTGGGCTGTTTCAGTACCCAGACCTACAAGCACATGAACTCCGGCGAAGGCGGTTTTCTGACCACCGACGACGACGAGGTCATGGCCCGGGCCATCATCTATTCCGGCTCCTACATGCTGTATGAGCGGCATCTGGCGGCGCCGCCAAAGGAAACCTTTGCACGTATTCGCTTTGAAACACCCAACTACAGTGGTCGCATGGACAACCTGCGCGCCGCCATTCTGCGCCCGCAGCTGGCCAATCTGGATAAGCAGTGCCGGCGCTGGAATGAGCTGTACCGGATAACCGAAGCAGGCCTGAAACAAATCCCCTGCATTCGCTTGCCGGAACGTCCCGAAGCCGAAGAGTTTGTCGCCAGCTCGATTCAGTTTGCCCTGCCGAATCAGAACGAAGCCGACATTCAGCGCTTTCTTAAGCGCTGCGACACGCGCGGCGTGCCGCTGAAGTGGTTCGGCGATGCGGATCCCAAAGGCTATACCAGCCGTTTCGACAGCTGGCGCTACCTGGGTGAGGCGCCATCATTGCCGCAAACCGAGCGGGTGCTGGCCACCATGTGCGACATGCGCCTGCCCCTGACCTTTGACGAAGCAGACTGCCGGCTGATTGTGCGGATTATTGCCGAAGTCTGTGACGAACTCTTTTTATCTGCCGAACCCGGCGCTCATTCGAGCTGAACAGGTTCCTGTTGCATGGAAGTCAAACCCGAAACCTACAGTGAGGTAAAGAATATGTTCTCCATGAAGAAAGTTGCCAAGTACCTGACCCTGTCCCTGGCCTGCGCGGCCACCGCCATGCCCATGCTGGCCAGCGCCAAGACCATGCGCCTGGGCATGGGTGACCCCATCGACTCGGATCAGGGCGCCTACGCCAGCCGCTTCAAGGATCTGGTGGAGTATTACTCCAACGGCGATATCAAGATCACCCTGTACCCCAACGGCGCCATCGGCTCGGAAACCGAAATGGTACAGAACGCCCGCCTTGGCTCCCTCGACCTGGCCCTGGTCGGCATCGGCAACGTCACCCCCTTCTCCAAGGAGCTGGGCATTCTGACCATGCCCTACGTGATCAAAAACTCCGCCGACGCGGTAAAAATCACCACCGGTCAGCTGGGGGATCACTGGAACCAGCTGGCGCAGAAGCAGGTCGGCGTTAACATTCTGGGGTGGACCTACTCCAACTTCCGCCACCTGACCAACTCCAAGCGTCCGGTCAAAAGCCTGGAAGACGTGCAGGGCCTGAAGATACGGGTACCGCAAAACCCCATCATGCTGGCCACCTGGAAGGCCTGGGGCGCCAACCCCATCGCCATGGCCTGGACCGAAACCTTTACCGCCCTGCAACAGCAGGTGGTGGATGGCCAGGATAACCCCTACATCGTAAACAACACCATGAAGTTCTACGAGGTACAGGACTACGTTACCGAGGTGCACCACCAGTACTCGCTGCAGCCGCTGCTGATCGGCAAGCGCACCTTTGACAAGCTCAGCGACGAAGATAAAAGCGTGCTGACCCGCGCCGGCCTGGAAGCCCAGCAACACGCCCTGATCTTCCAGATCTCCGAAGCCGACAAGGCCAAGCAGAATATGATCGACAATGGCATGGAAGTCTCAACCCTGGCAGACGAAGACCAGTGGATCCAGCTGGCCAAGGAAAAGGTCTGGCCCGAGTTCTACGACACCATCGGTGGCAAGGAAAACTTCGACGCCGTACTGGAACAGCTGAAGTAACGCTGTTGTTGAATGTAAGCAGACGGGTCTGATACCGGACCCACAAATACACAAAAGGGCGGCTGGCAGAGTCACCTGCCCCGCCTTCTTTGTTGGAGTCTTGCGATGCGTAAGCTGATTCTGCAGTTGGACAAGCTGGAAAATTACCTATGTCAGCTTCTGCTCTGCCTGTTCGTAGTGCTGCTGTTTGCACAGGTGATCCTGCGCGTGGTATTCAACTACGGAATACCCTGGAGTGAAGAGCTGTCCCGGTTTTCCTTTGTCTGGTTCGTGTTCCTGGGGGCCTCCTATGCCGCCCGGCTGTCGGCCCACAACCGGGTCACCTTTCACCTTCGAATGATGCCGCCCGGGCTGCGAAAAGGGGTCGAGCTGGTGGGGGATCTATTCTGGATTGCCTTCAACACCCTGATGACCCTGAAGAGCATCGAAGTGATCGAGTCGATGATGGAGTTTACCTTCTACTCGCCGGCGCTGGACTGGTCCATGGCCTATCTCTACATGATCTTTCCCATTTCGTTCACCCTGACCACCATTCGCATCATTCAGGTCAACTACCTGAAGCTGACCGGCACCACCTTTGACGATGTGGATGAGCCCAAGCTGGAAGAGATCGAGCAGAAAGCGGATTCGGTCACCAGGCCGAACAAAAACGAGTCATCCGGCAACCAGTCCGGCAAGACCACAAAAGGCAGAAACACCCTGGCTTGAGCGGGGTGAGAGGATTAAAAAATGACAGCTCCCATTATCTTGTTTGGCATGTTTTTCTTTCTGCTGCTGATCGGTGCCCCCATCGTCGTGGCCCTGGGTGCATCGGCCCTGAGCGTGTATCTGGCGGCAGGAGACGATTTCGTGTCCCTGGTGCAAACCGCCTGGAACGCCGTGGACTCCTTTCCCATCATGGCCCTGCCCGCCTTTATTCTGTCGGGCGCCCTGATGCAAAGCGCCGGCATTTCCCGCCGGTTGGTACATATTGCCGAGCTGATGGCCGGCCCCATGGCGGGTGGTCTGGGATTTTCCGCCATTCTGGCCAGCATGTTCTTTGGCGCCATCTCCGGCTCCGGCCCGGCCACCACCGCCGCCGTGGGCATGCTGATGATCCCCGCCATGGTGGATCGGGGTTACAGCCGCAGCTACTCGGCGGCACTGACTGCCTCCTCCGGTGGGCTGGGTGTGGTGATCCCGCCGTCCATTCCCATGGTGATTTACGGCGTGACCGCCAGCGAATCCATCACCAAGCTGTTTCTGGCCGGCATACTGCCGGGCATCATGCTGGCCGGTGGCCTGATGATCGCCAACTACACCATCAGCAAGAAAAAAGGCTATACCGGTAGCCCCGAGCGTCAGCCCGGTGAACTGCGCAAGGCCTGCCGTGAAGGCATCTGGGCCATACTGGCACCGGTGGTCATCCTGGGCGGTATCTACTCAGGGCTGTTTACCCCCACCGAGGCAGCAGTGGTGTCGGTGTTCTACACCCTGTTTGTGGGTATCTTCATTCACAAGGAGCTGAAACTGGATGGTTTCAAGGAGTCCCTGAACTCCACTACCTGGCTCACCGGCCGCGTGCTGATCATCATGTTCACCGCCACCGCTTTTGGCCGTATTCTGGTGGAGAACGACATTCCGGGCATGATTGCCGCCGGTCTGCTGGACATGACCAACAGCCTACCGCTGATCTGGGTGATCGTCATTGCCTTCCTGATCTTTGTCGGCATGTTTCTGGAGACCCTGGCCACCATCATGATCGTCACCCCGGTATTGCTGCCGGTAATGGTCAGCCTGGGCGTCGATCCCATTCATTTTGGTGTGGTGCTGGTGTGCTGCTGTGAAATCGGCTTCTCCACGCCGCCCCTGGGTGAAAATATGTTTATCGGCTCCAGTATTGCCAAAGTGTCCATTGAGGAAATTTCGGTCAAGGCCCTGCCCTTTGTGCTGGTGGAAATCCTGGTGGTCATGCTGCTGGCCTTCTTCCCGGATCTGACCCTGTGGCTGCCCAACCTGTTTGGCTACTGATGCGGTCGTAGCTGCTTAACCGATTGTTGAATGGAAAAAAACATGGAAAAAGAAAAATCTGTAGGCGTGATTGGCGGTATGGGACCGGAAGCCACCGTTGATCTGATGCACCGCGTGATTGCCCTGACCCCAGCGGCGGATGATGCTGACCACATTCATATGCTGGTCGACAACAACCCAAAGGTACCGTCCCGTATCAAGGCACTGATTGAGGGCACTGGTGAAAGCCCGGGCCCCTTTATGGCGGAGATGGCGCGAGGGCTGGAACGAGCGGGTGTGGATTTCCTGGTGATCCCCTGCAACACCGCCCACATGTACCATGCCGAGGTGGCCGAGGCGGTGCGCATTCCGGTGATAAACATTCTGGATGTGACGGTGCGCCAGGTACTGGAACGCCACCCCAACATCAAGAAGGTAGGCCTGCTGGCATCGACCGCGGTGGAAATGACCCGGCTGTACCATGAAAAGTTTGCCCAGAAAGGCGTGCGGGTGCTGTTTCCGGAGGCAGACCTGCAGCATGACGTCATGGCCCTGATCCGAGAGGTCAAGGCCAAGAACTATAACTTCGACTCCCTGACCCGCTACAACACGGCGGCCACGGCACTGAAGACCCAGGGAGCCGAGTGCCTGATCCTGGCCTGCACCGAGCTGTCGGTGATTGCCGACAAGCTGGTGTCGGATATTCCGGTATACGATGCCTCCCAGTTGTTGGCTGAGCATATCGTCGACCAGGTCAAGGGCGAGCACAAGCACGTAAAATCGGCACTGAGCGAGCACTGATCGGGCTGGCGTCCTGTCCCACGCCATCAAACAAAAAAAGAAGGGCTGCCGCCCTTCTTTTTTATATCCGCTTTATGTCCACAATCAGTGAGTCAGGATCACATAGCGGCCGGTAAACAGGGCGGCACGGTTACTCCCGCTGTAGAGGGTCACACTAAGCTCCACCTTGACCCGCTCGCCCCGGGCCAGAGGCTGCAGCTGGTCACGCAGCCGGCCCGACACTTCCGCGACCGGTTCGTCCCACACCGGGGTCAGATACTTGATGTCACCGCTGCTCTGCACAATATCGCCACTCAGACCATATTCCTGCATCTGCAGCCAGATCAGCCCCCAGCCGGTCAGCACACACTGACTGTAGATACTGCCGGCAAACATGGATTCGTGCAGGTTGAGGTTGGCGGTGAGATTGGCCTGGGTTCTGAGCTTGCTGCCCGTGTACTGAATAATTTTCACCCCCATCTTTTCACTGATGGGAATGCGCCGGTGCCAATGCCGCTGCAGTTCGTCGCACAATTCAGGCCGGTGGCTGATCTGATGAATAGGAGTCAGCGCCTTGATCATCTGCCGGTGTGGGATTTTGCCAAAGCTGATCGGACCTTCCCCTACCACGGTAAAGCCGCAGTGAGTATAGAAAGCCACCGCTTCCTCCCGCGCGTTCATCACCAGACGATGTACCCCCTGTTGCCGGGCAACCTGCTCCAGTGCCAGCACCATGCGTGAACCAAGACCACGGTCCCGGCACTCGGGGATAACCGACATAAAGCGGATCTGGGCTTCATCACCGCTAACATACAAACGACCCACCGCGATCAGTTTTCCGGCGTCGTCCACCATCATGCGGTGATGGGCATATTCGTCAAACTCGTCTCTTTCCGAGCCCTTGGGCTGCTGCCAGGGTTTGCGCAACAATTGCCAGCGCAGCTGATAATAGGCTTCCAGTTCCGCTTCCGTTTGCGGGGTGACCACACGATACATGGTCTGCTCCTGTTATGGTTTCAGTGAATAGAGGAATGCCGGGCGGACACAGGCCCTGAAGAATTGCAGGCTTACGCCTGCAGCCAAAAGGTCACCGGGCCGTCGTTGATCAGGCCAACCTGCATGTCGGCAGCAAAACGGCCCGATTCCACCGGTACGCCCTGATCCCTGGCCGCCATCAGAAAATAATCGTACCAGTATTCGGCATCTGCCGGTGCCGCACCACGGGAAAAGCTGGGTCGAAGACCACTGTTGGTGTCGGCGGCCAACGTGAACTGAGACACCACCAGCAGACTGCCACCAGCCTGGCGAACATTGAGGTTCATTTTACCATTCTCATCGGGGAACACGCGATAGCCAAGCACTTTGGACAGCAGCTTGTCGGCTTTGCTCTTGTCATCGTCGCGCTCCACGCCCAGCAACACCAGCAAACCGGGGCCAATGGCCCCCACCCGTTCGCCAGCGATGGTGACACTGGCCTCACTCACTCTTTGTATCAGGGCTATCATTGTACAGCCAGCTCCTTTGCCATGTGATCGGTGGCTTTGATCAGGGCATCAATGATACCCGGTTCAAAGGCCGAATGCCCGGCACCGGGCACAATTTGCAAGCGGAGCTCAGGCCAGCAGGACGCCAGAGTGGCGGCAGCGGCGGGTTTACAAATAGCATCATAGCGGCCATGTACCAGAATAGCAGGCAGCGAGCGTACCCGTTCTATACCCTCAACAATGTGGTTTTCTTTTAAAAAGCAGTCATTTACAAAGTAGTGGCATTCCAGGCGGGACAGCGCCAGTGCACTGTGAGCTTCACCATAATAACTGTCGGCATCGTTACGGGGCAATAACGTGGAAATACGCCCTTCCCAGATGGCCCAGGCCCGGGCGGCATTAAGACGAGCCAGCTCGTTGTCGCTGGTCAGCAGCCGATAATAACGATTCAGCAAGTCATCGGTATTCCCTTCAAGGGGCACCAGAAAGTCCCGGTAATAATCGGGGAACAGCTGAGCGGCACCGCCTTCAGGCTGATACAACCAGTGCAGATCCTGCTGCCGCCCCAGAAATAATCCTCGCAACACCAGGCCCAGCACACTCTCAGGGTGCTCAATGGCATAACACAGCCCCAAGGTCGAACCCCAGGAACCCCCGAAGACAAGCCAGCGCTCAATACCCAAGGTGATACGAATTTGCTCCATATCGGCAATCAGCGCCTGGGTATTGTTGTCAGCAAGCTCGGCATGGGGCCTGGACTGACCGGTACCGCGCTGATCAAACAAAATAATGCGATAGCACTCAGGGTCAAAAAAACGCCGGTGTTCAGGGCTGACCCCGGCACCCGGGCCGCCGTGTACCACTACCACCGGAATACCCAGTGGATTTCCACTTTCTTCTACATACAGCTGATGCAGGTCAGATACCTGCAGCCACTGCCCGGCATTGCTCGCGATGGCGGGATAAAGAGTGCGCATCAGTCTGGGCCCTCATTGTCGTTATCATCTTCAAAGCTTAGTCCGCGGCTGTGCTCATAATCTCCCAGACTGGCGGTCAGTTCAGCACCAAACAGGGCAATCATCCAACTGAAGTATACCCATACAAACAAAATGGGAATGGTCGCCAAAGCACCATAAATAGCCTGGTAAGACGGGAACTGAGTGATATAAAAGGCAAAGGCGCGCTTGGCAATTTCAAACAGCACCGCCGCTACCAGCCCGCCCACAATCGCATGGCTGAAACGTACCCGTTTATTGGGTACCACCATGTAGAACACCACAAACATCAGTGTAGAAAGCAAAAATGGCAGCATACCCAGCAACCAGGCGCCCACACCAAAAAAACTGTCCCCCTGGAATAACTGCATGGACGTAATATAAGACGTCACTGCCAGGCTGGCTCCCGCCAGAATAGGCCCCAGCGTCAGTATCATCCAGTACGTGGAAAAAGCCACCGACCAGCGCCGTTTCTGGCTGACTCGCCAGATGTGATTGAAATTCTCGTCAATGGCCGAAATCAGCAGCATGGCGGTCACTGCCAGTGCCGCCACCCCAATGGCGGTGGTTTTGGATGCGTTATCGATAAAGCCCTGAATGTTCTTTTGCACCACATCACCAGCCGCCGGCACAAAGTTACTGAACACAAAGTTCTGAATGGTTTCACGCAGCTCGGCAAACATGGGGAAAGCCGACATCATGGCAAACACCACCGCCAGCATGGGCACCAGCGACAGCAGGCTGATATAAGTAAGATAACCGGCGGTAATTTTCAGCCGGTCCTGCTGCATACGCTTCAGCACAAACAGAGTGAAGTCCACTCCATGAGCACGCATAAAACGTAAGCGATGCCCAATTCGGGCGACAACCTGGGTCATGATGCATCCTGTTTACGGCAAGTGAATGTTTATTGTGACAAATTTGAGCCCCAAATGAAAAACCGCCCGGCCTTTCGGCTGAGCGGCGATCACAGAATGCCTGTTATTTAATTACTTGCGTACGCCTTCCAGATGTACTTCCAGATAAACCGTCGCGGCAGCCGGTCCAAGGTCATAATCAATCCCGAAGTCGGCCAGCTTTACTTCCATCTCCCCTTCAAAGCCACGACGAAAACCACCCCAGGGATCGTCACCGGCGCCCACCTGCTCAATTTCAAACTCTACCGGCTTGGTCACACCGTGCAGGGTAAGATCACCCTTCACCACATATTCACCCTCATCATCGTCTTTGGTCACACTGGTACTTTTGAAGGTCGCTTCCGGAAACTTGCTGACATCCAGAAAGTCATCACTGCGAATATGACGGTCACGCTCACCATGGTTAGTATCGATGCTGGCGGTTTTCACCGTGATGTCCACGCTGTTATTGGCTGCGTTGTCCTCATCAAAAACAAAGTTACCGCTGAAATCATTAAAACGACCCACAATCCAGCTGTATCCCAGATGATTAATTTTAAAGTTGACCGAGGCATGCATGCCCGGGGTATCAATGGAGTAATTCTCGGCGGCGGCAAAGACCGGTGAAGCAGAAACAGCCAGCAAGGCGGTAGCAATAACTGTTTTTTTCATGTTTTTCTCCTTGGTTCAGAATAGTTTTACAGCATACGCCGCAAGGTCTGGTCCCGATCAAGCCAGTGATGCTTGAATGCAGCCAGTGCGTGCAGACCCGCCAGGCCAATCAGCGACCAGGCACACACTTCATGAATCAGGCCAGCCACATCTTCCTGGTTTTCAAAAGCAGTAAATAAGGCAGGAATATCGAACCAGTCAAAAAAGGATGCTGGTCTGTTATCGGAAGTAGCCACCAGATATCCGCTGATAAACAGTCCGAACAGCAGCAAATAAAGCATCCAGTGCATCAGATGGGCCAGGCGCTGCTCCCAGGCCCGATGGCTGGCAAGCGGCGTTGGTGAAGCGGTGAACCAGCGATTCAGCAAGCGCAGCAGAATAAGTCCGGCAAGCAGAAAACCGACACTTTTATGCCAGTAAGGCAGTACCTGATAAAGCGGATCGTAATAGCCCAGATTACGCATCCATAATCCAACACCGAACAGACCGAACACCAGCAGGGCCGTCATCCAGTGTAAAAGGCGCATTGTAATTGAATATTTCTGCATAGCTTGACCCTCTTATAACCCCTTATAAAAGAGGCATTCTCAACTGTGCATGATAATTAATCGCAAGTCTAATGTCTTTTACCACAAATCAAAGCAACCTTTACTGGTTCTGAGATTCAAATAATTTGAATAAGAGAAGGACTTGAAGGCGGGCACAAAAAAGGACGCCGAAGCGCCCTTTAGTGTTGTTCACGAATGCGATCAGGCGCGGCTGGCACGCTTGCGATCGTTTTCGGTCAGCAGTTTCTTGCGAATACGAATGTTGTTCGGGGTCACTTCCACCAGCTCATCGTCATCGATGAACTCGAGTGCGCGCTCCAGGCTCATTTTGATCGGCGGCACCAGGGTCAGCGCCTCATCGGTGCCGGCGGCACGAATGTTGGTCAGCTGCTTGCCCTTGAGGCAGTTTACGGTCAGGTCGTTGGAGCGGTTGTGAATACCGATCACCATGCCTTCGTACACTTCGGTGGCGTGTTCGATGAACAGGCGGCCGCGCTCCTGCAGGTTGAACAGGGCGTAGGCCAGGGCCTTGCCGGTGGCGTTGGAGATCAGCACGCCGTTGTTGCGCTGGCCGATGTTGCCACCCTTGTGCGGACCGTAGTGGTCAAAGGTGTGGTACATCAAACCGGAGCCGGAGGTCAGGGTCATGAACTCGGTCTGGAAGCCGATCAGGCCCCGAGCCGGCACCATGAAGTCGATGCGCACGCGACCCTTGCCGTCCGGTACCATGTTGGTCATCTCGGCCTTGCGCTCACCCAGCTTCTCCATCACGGAGCCCTGGCTGTCTTCTTCCACGTCCACGGTCAGGGTTTCGAAAGGCTCTTGCAGCTCGCCATTCTCTTCGCGCAGGATTACCTCAGGGCGGGAAACCGCCAGTTCGAAGCCTTCGCGACGCATGTTCTCGATCAGGATGCCCAGGTGCAGTTCACCCCGGCCGGATACGCGGAACTTGTCGGGGTCACCGGTTTCTTCCACCCGCAGAGCCACGTTGTGCACCAGCTCCTGGGTCAGACGCTCGAGAATGTTACGCGAGGTCACAAACTTGCCGTCCTTGCCGGCGAAGGGGGAAGTGTTGACCTGGAAGGTCATGGTCACAGTGGGCTCGTCCACGGACAGCGGCGGCAGCGCTTCAACGGCACCGGCGGCACACACGGTGTCGGAGATCTTCAGCTCGCCCAGGCCGGTAATGGCCACGATGTCGCCGGCGCTGGCTTCGGTCACGTCGTGACGCTGCAGGCCCAGGTAACCCATAACCTGGCCGACCTTGCCGTTGCGGGTCTTGCCGTCGGCGCCGATCACGGTGACCTGCTGGTTCACCTTGACGGTACCGCGCTTGATGCGGCCCACACCGATAACACCCACGTAGGAGGAGTAGTCGAGCTGGGAGATCTGCATCTGCAGGGTGCCTTCCGGATCTGCATCGGGGGTCGGTACCTGGTCGATGATGGTCTGGAACAGGGCAGTCATATCTTCGGCCGGCTCATCGGCGTCGAGAGAGGCCCAGCCGTTCAGGCCGGAGGCGTACACTACCTGGAAGTCGAGCTGGTCGTCGGTGGCACCCAGGTTGTCGAACAGGTCAAACACCTGATCCATTACCCAGTCAGGGCGGGCACCGGGTTTGTCCACCTTGTTGATGATCACGATAGGCTTCAGGCCCTGAGCAAATGCCTTCTGGGTCACAAAGCGGGTCTGTGGCATGGGACCTTCCTGAGCATCCACCAGCAGCAGTACCGAGTCAACCATGGACATAACCCGCTCTACTTCGCCGCCAAAGTCGGCGTGCCCGGGAGTGTCCACGATGTTAATGCGGTATTCCTGTCCCTCGGGAGAGGTCCAGCGAATGGCAGTGTTCTTGGCCAGGATGGTAATACCGCGCTCGCGCTCGATATCGTTTGAATCCATAACCCGCTCTTCGGCTTCACCGCGGCTTTCCAGAGTGCCGGACTGCTGCAGCAGCTTGTCAACCAGGGTAGTCTTACCGTGGTCAACGTGCGCGATAATGGCAATGTTTCTCAAGTTACTGATTTCAGATGACATTAATTTCTTTCGCTCGCATATTTTTGAGGCAGGCACAGGCGGTGCGACCGCTCTCAGAGGATGTCCGGCGCCAACAATTGCAGCGGACCCGAATAAAAGGGGCTGCAAATTGTACATGCTTTAGCCGCCCCAACATATTATTTTCTTGTTTTTTCATGCCGACGATGGCCGGTACAGCTGGCGCCCGTAACGTCAGGCTGAATATGAGGGTAGCTCCACATAATGACGTGCGCTTGAATGAGATTAAAACGGACCCGAAAAGATCCTTACCGTCATCTATGAATGATATTATGCATCGATAACACGGGCTGGTCCGGTATGCACCAGAATGACGCACATCAATGATGGCGCACTAAAAAGATCCGCGCATGCACTAAACTGGTGCATGACGATTCGCGTGCCATGCAGTATCACAGCACAAAGCTCTTAAATAACAAAGCTTTACAAAGATGGCACAGTTTTAGCTTAGTAGATGGCAACTGATGAATTTGTTCATCAGACCCTGGATGTTAATTTTTGGAGGTCGAAACCCATGTCAATTGAAACCGTAATGGACATGATCAAGGAACACGATGTCAAATTCATCGATATGCGCTTTACCGATATCAAGGGTAAGGAGCAGCACATCAGCCTGCCAGTAGGCCAGGTAAACGATGACTTCTTTGAAGAAGGCAAAATGTTTGACGGTTCATCCATGACTGCATGGAAGACCATTCACGAATCCGACATGGTGCTGATGCCCGATCCGTCCACCGCTGTGATGGATCCGTTCACCGAAGACGCTACCCTCAACATCCGTTGCGATGTGCTGGAACCTGCCACCATGCAAGGCTACGACCGGGATCCGCGCTCCATCGCCCGCCGCGCCGAGGAATACCTGGTGTCCACCGGCATCGCCGATACCGTACTGATCGGTCCCGAGCCGGAATTCTTCATGTTCGACGACGTACGCTTCCAGACCGACATGTCTGGCAGCTTCTTCAAAATTGATGACCAGGAAGCCAAATGGAACTCTGGCCGCGACTATGAAGAAGGCAACAAGGGTCACCGTCCGGGCGTGAAGGGCGGCTACTTCCCGGTAGCTCCTATCGACTCTTCTCACGACATCCGTTCCGCCATGTGTCTGGTAATGGAAGAGATGGGCCTGGTGGTAGAAGCTCACCACCACGAAGTGGCCACCGCCGGTCAGAACGAGATTGCCTGCAAATTCAACACCCTGACCAAAAAGGCCGACGAGATCCAAATCTACAAGTACGTGGTACACAACGTGGCCCACGCCTTTAACAAGACCGCGACCTTTATGCCCAAGCCGCTGGTAGGCGACAACGGCTCCGGTATGCACGTGCACCAGTCTCTGGGCAAGAACGGTGAAAACCTGTTCTCCGGCGACCTGTACGGCGGCCTGTCTGAAATGGCACTGTACTACATCGGCGGTATCATCAAGCACGCCCGTGCCCTGAACGCCATCACCAACCCGGCGACCAACTCTTACCGTCGTCTGGTGCCCGGATTTGAAGCCCCGGTCATGCTGGCCTATTCTGCCCGTAACCGCTCAGCCTCCATCCGGATCCCGCTGGTAGGTTCACCCAAAGCCCGTCGCATCGAGACCCGCTTCCCGGATCCGGCCGCCAACCCCTACCTGTGCTTTGCCGCACTGCTGATGGCCGGCCTGGACGGTATTCAGAACAAGATCCACCCGGGCGATGCCATGGACAAGGATCTGTACGACCTGCCGGCCGAAGAGGCCGCCGAGATCCCGACCGTGGCCACCTCGCTGGACGATGCCCTGGATAATCTGGACAAAGACCGCGAATTCCTGACCCGTGGCGGTGTGTTCTCCGACGAGTTCATTGATGCCTACATCAAGTATAAGCGCAAGGAAACCGAGGTCATCAACATGGCGGTTCACCCGCTGGAGTTTGACCTGTACTACTCCGTGTAAACTGAAAACTTGAAGTAAAAAAGCCCGGGAAACCGGGCTTTTTTGTTTTTGTCGGTCAGTACATAATTAGTCAATAAGGTACTGTTCTTGTGGAACAAGAACGTCTGGCCCGGCGTAATGCGAAGCAGCAGCGTGGTTGCGCTACGCCGATACGCAGCGTAGCCCCCATGGGGCGAGCTTGCTCTCCGTAACGAGATGTTTCAGCCCGACCGAACATCCAATGAATGTTCGCAGTGGGTTGAAGTATTGAGTGGTATACCATCTCGGCGTTCCGCAGAAGCAGTGCTTTTTTGCCGACGAGTTTGCACGGCCTAACAGACAGGTCAGAGACTTCCCGCTTATAAAATCTGATGCCGGGTAGATGGAAACAGATTGAGCAGCTTATGTACCAGATACACGCAGCACAAGGTGGTAAGAATCGCCACGGTCATCGAACTCATGCGATAAAGGGCGCTGAACACCAGATCATGTTCCGGCGACACATACTGACCGAACAGTATGCCCACCGTGGTAAGTCCGGCAAAGCCCACCCCGGGCATGGCCTCACGGGCATGAAGGCGGGCAAACACCATGGTACAAATCCAGAACGCCAGACCCAGTAACAGCAGGTTGTGATAATGGTCATACAGTATCAGCTGAAATAGCAGGCCCGCCGAGCACCCCAGCAAAGTGCCGATGCAACGGGCCCGTCCCGATACCACGGCACCGGCAAAACTCATGGGAAACAGCACCAGTACTGTCGCCACCTGAGCCGACAGTGAATCCACCAGATTCACGGTTTGGAACACTACAAAACTGAGAGTAGCCACAATTGCCCCCAGCAGGGTCTGATGGCGCAATACATTATCGCTTTTCTCCGGCAGCGCCCGGACCACAGGGGACTCACGGTCAGGAAGCCATACATAAAGCACCGCAGCCACCGCTACCGACAGACAGGACGCCACTATGTTGCTGGCGGCCATGTCGGCCAGATGATACTGAGGATAGCTGGCAAAGTGCAGCATAATGCTCAGGCTGACGCAGCCGCTGGCACCAAACAGCATCAAGGGGCCCTGCGCCATCAGCCTGAAACGCCATAAAAACAGCAGAAACACCACCACCACATACGCCGGTGGCCAGTGTCCCAGCAGGCCGGGCAGCAGCATTACCTCCAGCGAGGTCAGCACCGAGGAACCAATAAACTGTAATATCACAAAGCGGTTCAGCACCGGCACCATGCCCAGCAGCAGCATCGGATAAACGGTAAAAAACACCCCCATCTGCCAATCCATGACCTTGGCGGTCAGCATCCCCAGAGTGCTGCCCAGCGCAATGCGCAGACAGCCCCTCAGTTTGTCATCGGTAAAGGTCATAGCCGCACCCCATTAATAGAGATAACGGAACTGACTGACCAGCCACAGCTGGATCCACCCCAGACCGTGCAGCCAGCTGCCGGCTTCAGGAAATAACTGCACCGTGGCCCGTGCGCCGGTGGCCAGCGCCGGTACCGGCTCATCAAGGGCAACATGCACCCGCAGCCGCTGGGCATCCCGCACCCAGCGATCGGAG
Organism: Oceanimonas baumannii; assembly: GCF_002245495.1. Taxonomy (GTDB): domain Bacteria; phylum Pseudomonadota; class Gammaproteobacteria; order Enterobacterales; family Aeromonadaceae; genus Oceanimonas; species Oceanimonas baumannii. The sequence goes on along the minus strand of NZ_NQJF01000007.1, from coordinate 65,651 downwards.
TTTTCAGGCTGCACCAACTGACCGTCGGCCTGCTGCTGGCCCTGGCGTACGCCGCTGTCGATGCTGCTGACATGGCCATTAAAAATACGCCCGGGCAGGGCGTCGAACACCACGCCCACCCGGGTGCCTGTGCGCACATGGCGCAGGCTTTTCTCGCGCAGATCGGCAGTGACCGTCAGTTCATTGGAAATCAGTGCCATTAAAGGCTGACCGGCTCTGGCCTGCACCCCTTCCTGCAGTTGCAGGTTACCAATGCGTCCTCCGACCTCCGCCGTTACCTGCGTACGTTCCAGCGATAACTTTGCCTGTTCAAACGCGTTTTCAGCCTGCTTATTAGTCAGCTCTACCGCCGCCAGCGCCTGCAGCGCCTCCTGCTGGCGGGCTTCAGCCGCTTTCAGGGCACTGCCGGCCTGTTGCGCCAGGTTACGGGCCTGTTCAGCCTGTTGTACCGACATATGACCCAGACGATGCAGGCGTTCCATTCGGCTGGCCTCACGAGATAACTCCTGCGCCCGCAGGCGGACCTGCTCCATTTCAGCCTGAATGGTATTCATGGCCGCCTGCTGACGCTCCATATCGGCAGTCGCAAGTTGTTGTTGCAGACTGGCCCGTTCCAATGCCAGCTGGTAGTCGGTCTCATCCAGCGCAAACAGCAACTCACCGGCGACCACGGACTGGTTATTGCTCACCGCCACACGGGCCACCTGCCCTTCCACCCGCGGTGCCACCGGCAGCACCGACCGGTATGCCTGAGCCTGAGGCGTCATGGGAACATAGTTGTCGATCAACACGAAATATACCAGCAGCGTCCCAAAGGCGACCAAAGCGAGACGTACCCAGCGGTTAAAACTTTGCTCCGCGTTCATTAGTTCCTCTCTTTATCGCTTAACTGTTCGCTCATTCTGCGCAGGTTGCCACCAATATGGTTCACCATACGTTCCAGCTCGGCCAGCTCGGCCTCACTCAGGCCATCCAGTACCTGCTGCCGCGTATGCGCCAGCACGGCATCCATTTCCGATAATAGCGGGGTCACCGCCGGAGTAAGATGAACGGTTTTACTCCGGCGATCATTGGCACAGGGCCGCCGCTCCACCAGCCCCAACTGCTCCAGACCATCCAGGGTCCGGACCAGAGAAGGACTTTCAACACCGATACTGCGGGCCAGCCGGTGCTGCTGTATACCATTTTCCTGCTGCAAGTGGGTCAGGGTGATCCAGCGGCTTTGCGTCAGTCCGAGCGGCCTGAGGCGCTCATCATTAATCAGCCGCCATTGGCGAACCAGACTTGCCAGCGTCATACCCAATGTCTTCATGAACACCCCCAATTAATTAGCTAGCTAATTATATTCTGGCTATCTATCTATGCAACAATATCAACTGCAGACAGGCAAGGTTTTTGCAGCGAAGAATGATATCCCGTCATGTCAGTGAGAAGTTCTCTGCAGATGCACCATTATGTGGCACCACACTTCATGAACTACACTGATTGCACTATATTGGTGCACACTGTTTGAGTAAGGGCGAAAACGTGAATAACCGGATTAATATTCAAACCATTATCGACAGCCAGCTCACGGCGGTGCTGGTGGTGGACAGCGAGCTGGTGGTGCACTTCGCCAACACCGCTGCCGAGCAATTGCTGACCCTGAGCAAACGCCGGCTGCAGGACGCCCGGCTGGATCAGGTGGTGGAAGACATTTCCCTTGATATGCGCCGTATTCAGCGTTGCATTGAACTTGAACAGAGCTTTACCAATAGCGAAGTCCAGATAGTGATCGACGGTCTGCCCCGCTGGGTTGATGTGAGTGTCACCGCTTTTACCCTGAACAAACGCACTCTGGCACTGATGGAGCTGAGGCTGATTGATCAGCAAAAAAAAATCAGCCAGGAGCTGCAGCAACGCGCACAGCAGCAAGCAGCCCGGGAACTGGTTCGCGGCCTGGCCCACGAGATTAAAAACCCGCTTGGCGGCCTGCGCGGCGCAGCCCAGCTGCTGGAGCGGGAACTGGAAAAAGAAGAACTGAAGGAGTTCACTCACCTGATCATTGCCCAGGCCGATCGTCTGCGTAACCTGGTCGATCGTCTGCTCGGCCCCCAGCGTCCGGGCAAACAGGAAGTAATTAATCTGCATTCGGTACTGGAGCAGGTACGCCGGCTCGTCAGCATGGACATAGCCCCGGGTATTAGTCTTTCCCGGGATTATGATCCCAGTATTCCCGATCTGGAAGCCGATCCGGAACAACTGCAACAGGCCTTTCTCAATATGGTGCGCAATGCAGTGGAGGCCCTGGGAAATCACGGTCATATCACCATTCGCACCCGCACTGCCTTCCAGGTGATGTTACAGGGCAAGCGCTACCGGCTGGCCGCCGAGGTGCGTATTATCGACGATGGCCCCGGCATTCCCGCCGCCCTGCATGACACCCTGTTCTATCCCATGGTCACCGGCAGGGAGGGCGGCACCGGACTGGGACTGTCCATTGCACAGGAGCTGATCCATCAGCATCGTGGCCGCATTGAATGCCAGAGCCGGCCAGGCCATACCGAGTTTATTATTTATCTGCCGTTACGACGATAGGAGCACACTATGGCTGAACTGATTTGGGTCGTTGATGACGACAGCTCCATTCGATGGGTACTGGAACGGGCTCTGGCCCAGGCCGGGTTTCGCTGTCGCAGCTTTGAAGACGGAGAAAGCGTGCTTGACGCCCTGATGGATGCGCATCCGGATGTGGTGATCTCCGACATTCGTATGGGCGGTATGGACGGCCTCACTTTGCTTGGTGCCATTCACCAGCGAGTTCCCGGCCTGCCGGTCATCATCATGACGGCCCACTCGGATCTGGATAGCGCAGTTAACGCTTACCAGCGGGGAGCCTTTGAGTACCTGCCCAAACCCTTCGACATTGATGATGCCGTGGCGCTGGTACAACGCGCAGTGGCCTTTATAAAAGAAAGCCGGCACAAAGCCTCCAGCGAACAGACAGAGGCGGTACGCACTCCCGAGATCATCGGCGAAGCACCGGCCATGCAGGAAGTGTTTCGTGCTATTGGCCGGCTGGCCCGCTCCTCCATTTCCGTATTAATTAACGGCCAGAGCGGTACCGGCAAAGAGCTGGTGGCCCACGCCCTGCACAAACACAGCCCGCGGGCCGCGCAGTCCTTTATTGCCCTGAACATGGCTGCCATCCCCAAGGATCTGATCGAATCGGAGTTATTCGGCCATGAGAAAGGGGCATTCACCGGAGCCAACAGTGTGCGGCGCGGCCGCTTTGAACAGGCCGATGGTGGCACCCTGTTTCTGGACGAAATTGGCGACATGCCACTGGATATTCAGACCCGGCTGCTGCGTGTGCTGGCCGACGGCCAGTTTTATCGGGTCGGCGGCCATCAGCCCATCAAGGTAGATGTACGCATTATCGCCGCAACCCATCAGGATCTGGAAAAAAAGGTCGCCAAGGGAGATTTCCGGGAAGACCTGTTTCATCGCCTTAACGTGATCCGCGTGCATATGCCGGCCCTGAAGGAACGGCGGGAGGATATTCCCAGACTGGCCCGGCACTTTCTGGGGCTGGCCGCTGCCGAACTGGGGGTAGACGCCAAGACCCTGCATCCGGAAACACAGGCGCTGCTGCAGCAACAGCCCTGGCCCGGCAACGTGCGTCAGCTGGAGAATGTGTGTCGCTGGCTTACGGTGATGGCTTCCGGCCAGGAAGTGCTTATCTCGGATCTGCCCCCCGAACTGCTGAAGCGGGAGAGCGAACCGGAACTGCACCCGGGCAACCTGCCCACGGACTGGCGTGAAGCGCTGAAGCACTGGGCCAGCAGCGAACTGGCCCGGGGCCGAAAGGATCTGCTGGCCGAGGCCATGCCCGAATTTGAACGCATTCTGCTCGACTGCGCGCTCACGCAAAGCCGGGGGCACAAACAGGAAGCCGCCCGCCTGCTGGGTTGGGGCCGTAATACCCTGACCCGCAAGCTGAAAGAGCTGCAACCGGAGGCGTCGGCAGCAAAGGATTAAGCTGTCCAGCCCCCCTTTAACAGGAGCCGTCATGATCGATACCAACCTGCCTCTGCTCGACCTGCACCGCCATCTGGACGGTAATATTCGCCCCTCCACTATACTGGCGCTGGGCCGGGACTTTAATCTGCCCCTGCCAGCCGACAACCTGGACGGGCTGCTGCCCCATGTGCAGGTACAGGGCAATACCCCCGATCTGCTGTCTTTTCTGGCCAGACTCGACTGGGGGGTACGGGTGTTGGGCAATTACGATGCCTGCCGCCGGGTGGCCTATGAAAACGTGGAAGACCTGCAACGGGCCGGCATCGACTACGCCGAGCTGCGTTTCAGCCCGGGTTACATGGCTATGAGCCACCGGCTTGAGCCTGAAGGCGTAGTGGAAGCGGTCATCGACGGCATCACCGCCGGCAGCCGGGACTTCGGTATACCGGTAAAGCTGATTGGTATCATGAGCCGCACCTTTGGCCAGGCCGCCTGCACCCGCGAGCTGGATGCCTGTCTGGCCCATGCCGGTAAACTGGTTGCCATGGATCTGGCCGGGGACGAAGCCGGTTTTCCCGGTGAGCTCTTCACCGAACACTTCCGCCGGGTACGGGAAGCGGGCCTGCAGGCCACCGTACACGCCGGTGAAGCCGCCGGCAGCGCCAGCGTCTGGCAGGCTGTGCACGACCTGGGGGCTACGCGTATTGGCCACGGTGTAAGGGCAGTGGAAGACGAATCTCTGCTTAACTATCTGGCAGAGCACCAGATCGGCATCGAGTCCTGTCTTACCTCCAACCTGCAGACCAGCACCGTGTCTGATCTCGCTCATCACCCCATTCACCGCTTTCTGGAGCAGGGCATCCGGGTATGTCTCAATACCGACGATCCGGCGGTAGAAGGCATTGAGCTGCGCCATGAGTATATGGAGACCGCCGTGCGTGCCGGCCTGAGCCCGCAGCAAACGCGCCAATGTCAGGAAAATGCGCTCAATATGGCCTTTATCAGCCCGGAAGAAAGAACCGCGTTACTGCTGACCTGCGCCGGGCGCGAGTAACAGAAGACAATCTCATCACCCCACTGATGACTATCCTTGAATATGTTTCCACCATTCATAAAGGAAGCTAAGGAAGGTCACCATGTTCAGATTCACTATACTGGTGCTGGCCGGGCTGCTTACCCTGCCTGCCCTGGCTGCGCCGGAGCCCCGCCCTCTTAAGCCCTATGCGGACAACCAAATTCTGGTGAAATTCATCCCCGGCACGGCTGCCTCCGAGATGGGCAAACTGCACCGGAAACTGGGGGGGAAGTCGCTGAAAACCATTCCCGGCATTGGCGCAAAAATCATACAGGTCCCCGCCGGCTCGGTGCCAGAGATGGTAGCAGCCTATAACAACAGCCCCAATGTGCTTTATGCCGAGCCAGACTATTACCGGCTGCTGGTCGTGCCCAGCGAAGAAACTGGCCCCACCCCGGCTGGCAGTAACAATTTCTTTGAAGAACAGTGGTCACTGCACAATACCGGCCAGGCTCATACTTATGTGCGCCAGACCCCGCTCGGTGCACAACTGAGCACGACCAGCGGCAGCCCCGGTGCCGACATCGAAGCTCCCATGGCCTGGGACTGGCTGGCAAGCAACAGCCTGCTCAATGTCTCCACCGCCAGCCTGCCAGCCGTGGCGGTACTGGATAGCGGGGCCGACTGCAACGCCCTGGAATTGAAGGACAAATGTCTGGACCAGGAAGACATTGTCCAGGCCGCCGAGCTATGGGGGTGTACCGGTACCGCCTGCGATACCCTGGGTCACGGCACCTTTGTGGCATCCGAAATCGCCGCTAACACCAATAACGGCAAGGGTATTGCCGGGGCCGCCTGGAATGCCGGTATCGGGGTCTTCAAGGTATGCTACCAGGAGCTGATCACCGACGGACTCAATTACTTTTTTGTTGGTCTGTGTCCGGTATCGGCTTCGGCAGAAGGTATTACCCGGGCTACCGAGCTGGGCTACAAGGTCATCAACATGAGCTATGGCAGCGACCTGATAGACGCCGGTGGTAATATTTTTGCCACCGACCCTTCCACCGCCGAATGCGAGGCGGTACAACTGGCCCGGAATCGGGGTGTGGTGCTGGTGGCCGGCGCCGGCAACAACGGTGACCAGGCCAAAACCTACCCCGCAGCCTGCTTGTCTGACAACGGTGAGTCCACCGTGATTGCGGTCGCGGCCACGGATCACAATGACGACAGGGCTTCCTTTTCCACCTATGGCAATGACTGGGTCAGCCTGAGTGCGCCGGGCAAAGATATTATCGGTATTCTGCCCGATGCCCACTGTGGAACCTATACGCCCGGCACCGACAGTTGTGTGGACTGGTGGAGCGGCACCTCCATGTCATCCCCCCTGGTGGCGGCCGGTGCGGCCATGGTATGGGCCGCGCTGGAAACGAGTATGACCGGTACCGACACCAACGGTGCCCCCCTGTGTGGCGATACCCCCTGCCATGAGCGGGTTCGCTACCGGCTGGAACAGGGCGCCGACAAAATCGGGGCCAGGGGCCAGAATATGCAAAGCTGGACGCAACATGGCCGCCTTAACCTGGCCAATGCCCTGTCGTTGAACAGCACACCTCCCCCTCCCGGTTCCGATACCGCCCCTGTAGCGGCCTTCAGCTACAGCTGCAACAAGCTCTCCTGCAGCTTTGATGCCTCGGCCAGCCAGGACGATATGGGTATCGACAGTTATGCCTGGGCGTTTGGAGATGGCAGTAATAGCTTCGGAGTTAATCAGAGCCATAATTACGATGAAGCAACAACCTATACCGTTACCCTTACCGTCATCGATGACATCGGGCAAAGCACCAGTATTAATATGGACCTGACGGTCAAAGACAGGGGGCGTATCAGCGGCAATACCGGCGATAGTGGTGGTGGAGATACCGGTGGTGGAGGCAACTGTCCGCCAGGCAAAGCCGGCAAAGGAAAATGCTGACAGCACCGCCATAAACGGCCCGGGCCGCTCGCAATATTTGCGCGCGGCCCGGATTTATTTCGTTTGACTGCTCGCTGACCGCCCTGTGTTTGTCAGATCACCCGGGAAAACTGCTGCCGGCGCGCCTGCTTGCGGGAGTGCACATCAAAGCACATGCAGATATTGCGGATCAGCAACCGGCCCTTGGCCGTTACCCTGATGCGACCTGCCTCCCGGATCACCAGCCCATCGTCCACAAAGGTTTGCAGCAACCGCAGATCTTCGGCGAAATAGCCGTCAAAATCGATGCCGTATTGCTGTGCCAGCGGTGCAAACTCCAGCTCGAAATTACAGATCAGAGTCTTGATCAGATCCCGACGCAGACAGTCATCTTCGTTCAGGGCGTAACCCACGGTCTGGGCATGGCCCAGCTCATCAAGCTGAGCGTAATACTGTTTCAGATCCTTGTGATTCTGGGAATAAGCGTCGCCAATCATGCTGATCGAAGACACCCCAAGCCCTAACAGATCACATTCTCCCTGGGTGGTGTAGCCCTGAAAGTTACGGTGCAGTTCGCCGTTGCGCTGGGCCACCGCCAGACTGTCGTCAGGCAAGGCAAAGTGATCCATGCCGATAAACTGATACCCCTGGCCGGTAAGGTAGCGAATACTGTCCTGCAGCATGGCCAGCTTCATGGCCGGTGCCGGCATGTCTTCGTCCTTCAGCTTGCGCTGCGCAGAAAACCGGCTGGGCAGGTGAGCGTAGTTGAACACCGACAGCCGCGCCGGGCTCATGGCCACCACCTGCTCCAGGGTGTGGTGAAAGCTTTCCGGGGTCTGCAACGGCAGACCATAAATTAAATCCAGATTGGTGGAAACAAACCCCAGTTCGGTGGCCCGGGCCACCAGCGCCTTGATAAAGTCGTTATCCTGCTCCCGGTTCACGACTTTCTGCACGTCCTTGTTAAAGTCCTGCACCCCCAGGCTGATACGGTTAAACCCTTCCGCTTTCAGCACATCAAGCAGCTCAAGTTCAATACGACGGGGATCGATCTCGATGCTGAATTCACCCACCTCGGCAAAGTTAAAATGCTGGCGCAACAGGCCGCTTAATCGCTGTATTTGCGGGGCAGTCAAAAAGGTGGGTGTTCCGCCCCCCCAGTGCAGCTGGGTCACGGTACGGCCGGCAAAACGCGGTGCCATGGCCTTAATTTCCCGTTCCAGATAGTCCAGATAGATATCGGCCTTGCCCTGGTGGCGGGTAATGACCTTGTTGCAGCCGCAGTAATAACAAAGCTTGTGACAGAACGGAATATGTACATAGAGTGATAGCGGACGCTCCGGGTAGCGGGCGGCGGCAACGCTGAACTCATCCATGCCAAAGTCGGCGGTAAACTCGAGGGCGGTAGGATACGAGGTATACCGCGGCCCCGAGTAATTGTATTTTTCGATGAGGGTCTGATCCCACTCAATCGCTGACATTGTCTCCTCCCCGGTCAGAGACCGGGCAGTTCCAGACTGACCAGTCGCTCGACCTCAGTTTTAATAGTGGCTTCCAGCTCACCCTCATGGCCAGCCCGCTGCAGATCCTGTTTCATGCGTTCGTTGCGCTTCAGCTGTTTGCGGGCCTCGTGGGTCGGCAGCTCTTTCACTCTGTCATAGAGATCGTAGAGGCCGGGATAATCCTCGGCAAAGTTTCTGGGCTGATCGAACTGTAGGGCATTCAGCAGATTAGTCAGGCGAATGGCTCCCTCCGACAGGTTGCACTGATCCTCCTTGACCGCCAGGGCAATGACCCGCACGCTTTCAAGAATGCGTTCATTGCGTCTGGTAATAGCCTGCTGCCGGAATTGTGTTTGCTGGCGCAGACGGGCCAGCAAAATACCCGCATACACGGCCAGCACCACAATGATGACGCCACCCGCCAGGGCAGCGATCAACCAGGGTGAGATCATGACTTGTCTTCCTCCTCCCGATATTGAGCAGGATCAAGCTCGGCGTCCATAAAGCGCTCCCAGAGGTCATCGCCGGGCTCGCCATCGCCTTCTTCCTCATCCTCGTCCAGCAAACCGAGCTGCTCCAGCAACTGTTGATGACGGGCCAGGGTACGATCGAGCCAGACTTTATCTTCCTTGCTCAGCTTGTCACCGTCTTCCACTCTGTCCAGCAAGGTGTTCAGACGCTCGTTATTTTCCAGCGCCTCCAGCTCCTGCTCCGGCGTGAGCTGTGGTGTCGGCACCGGACGCGCGCGGGCCACCACGGCCTGCTCCCGGGTGTTGTCTTCCTGCACCAGGGCTACGGGCTTGCGTGAACCCAGACGGGGATCCTGGGAAGGTTTCTGGGGTTTGCCACCCTGCGTACCACCTTCCACGTTGTGGCGGGAGCCCGGGGCCAGGCCCTTGCGCTTGGCTTTGCGTTTGCGTTCCCTGCTCTGTTCGGCGGTTTCGCGGTTTTCCTTGCGGGCACCGATACGACCCGGAGTACGGGCCTTCTTAATACGTGTCATAACGACTCCGGTTTGTGCAGAAGAATGACATCGGCACCGATAAATTCAATGCCGAGCCCGTCCCGTTCTGCCAGCCACATAAAGGTGTTACGGCTGAAAAAGCAGACATGGGTGGGATCCTGTTTATAGTGCCAGGAGGCAAAAGCCGCCTGGTCCCGGGCCAGCTTGGTCATCAACCCCAGCCAGCCACCCGGTTTGAGCATGGTCAGTAAACGCTGCCATTCCCGCCCGGGATAGTAAAAATGCTCAATTGCCTCGGTACAGGTGACAAAGTCATACTGTCGCCGCAGCCGTTCGGGATGATCCGCATAGTAAGGGTCATAGGTACTGACCACAAAGCCTGCCTCATTAAACATCGCCGCCAGTGCCGGACCCGGCCCGCAGCCAAAATCCAGCCCCTCGCTGCCCGGCGCCAGCCGTGCCATCAGCGGATTGGCCAGCCGGCTTAAAAAGCGCCGGTAACCCGCATCCTGAATATCGTTGCGGTGCAGATCATACTCAGCTTTTTCCGCATTTTGTGTCAGTCGCTGAGCAGGATCCACAAAAATCAGCCGGCATCGAGTGCATTGATGGTAATCACGGTGATCCTGATAAAACAAGGTATGGTCGGGAGTGGCGCAGAGCGGGCAACAAAACACAGGAGGGCAAGAGGACATCAATAAACCAGAAAAGTGAGGGGCCTGCAGGCCCCCGTCATCTATCAGTGCAGGCCAGCCACATACTGAGACAGCGCAGCAATATCATCGTCGGTCAGCTTGGTGGCAATATCGCGCATCATGCCGTTGGGATCATTGTTACGATCACCACTGCGGAACATTTCCAGCTGGGTCTTTATATAAGCCGGATACTGGCCGCTCAGGCTGGGGAACTTAGCAGATTCCAGACCTTCACCACGGGGGCCATGACAGGCGATACAAGCGGTCACACCACGCTCGATATCCCCCCCCTGATAAAGCGCGGCACCACGCTCAATCACGTCTTCCGCTACCGGCACCGGAGTAATGGCCTGGCTGGCAAAGTAAGCGGCCAGATCAGCCATATCCTGCTCGGACAGAGGCATCGCCATACCGCCCATGATGGCGTTGGCACGACCGGCACCACCGGTGGCGGCAGCCTTGAATTCGGCCAGCTGCTTTTCCATGTAGGAAGCATGCTGTCCGGCAATTTTGGGGTACATGTCGGTCGGGCTGTTACCGTCGCTGCCATGACAGGCAACACAGGTGGCGGATTTGGCCTTTCCGGCTTCGACATCGCCCTGGGCCTGTGCGGTACCGGCCACTCCGAGCATTAAGGCTAGCGTGAAAACAATTTTTTTCATGACGTTCCGACTTCTCGTTGTTAGAGCTTCCAGATCACATACCAGCAAGGGCATGTTACAATGCGATTTAAAAAACCGCACTATTCTACACAATTTTGCCGGAAAGTAATCAGGGCGGCTTCATAACCTCGGGGAATTCACATTGAACAACAACAAGATAAACTTTAATGCCGCCCGCTTCATTACCAGCGCGCCCAACATACGGCAGATGCCCGCCGACACTGGCGTTGAGATCGCCTTTGCCGGCCGCTCCAATGCCGGTAAATCCTCTGCATTGAACACGATCACCCAGCATAAATCCCTGGCCCGCACCAGTAAGACCCCGGGACGGACTCAGCTGATCAACGTGTTTGAACTGAGTGAAGGCAAACGCCTGATCGACCTGCCCGGCTATGGCTATGCCAAGGTGCCGGAAGAAATGAAACTGAAGTGGCAGCAGGCGTTGTCGGAATACCTGCAGCAGCGCGACAGCCTCAAGGGACTGGTGGTGCTGATGGACATTCGTCATCCGCTGAAAGACATCGATCAGCAACTGCTGCAATGGGCCAGTGACTGCGAGCTGCCGGTACTGGCGCTGCTGACCAAATGCGACAAGCTCAAATCCGGTGCCCGCAAAGCTGAGGTGCTGCGGGTGCGTGAAGCGGTGGCCATCTTTGGCGGCAGCATCCGGGTCGAGGCGTTCAGCTCGCTGAAAGGACTGGGCGTGGAGCAGGCCAAGGAAGTACTGACCGAGTGGCTGCTGCAGGATGATATGCCTGATGCCGGTGACGAGCCAGCCTGATGCGCCTGGATCGCTTTTTATGTGAAGCCACCGGCCTGACCCGCTCCATGGCCAAAAAGGCCCTGTTCCGGGGCGAAGTCACAGTGAATGATGAAGTGGCTAAAAAGGGCGATATCAAAATCGGTGATCAGCAAGTTCATCTTAATGGCCGGCTGCTGAATCTGCAGCCACCGCGATACCTGATGCTGCACAAGCCACAGGGCTATATCAGCGCCAGCCAGGACGAGCGACACCCCTGCGTGCTGCATTTGCTGCCGCCGGAGCTGACGTCAGGCCTGCAGTGTGCCGGCCGGCTCGATGTGGACACCACCGGCCTGCTGCTGCTCACCGACGACGGCCAGTGGTCGCACCGGCTGCGCTCGCCGAAGCGGGCCTGCCATAAGACCTACCGAGTCACACTGGCAGAGCCTCTGGCTGCCGGCACCGCCGCCCGCTTTGCCGAAGGCGTGCTGCTGCACGGCGAGCCCAAGGCCACGCTGCCCGCCACACTGGAGGTCATTACCCCCATTCAGGTTTTACTGACCATTCAGGAAGGAAAGTATCATCAGGTGAAACGCATGTTTGCCGCCGCCGGCAACAGGGTCACCGCTCTGCACCGCCAGCAGATCGGCGATATCGTACTCGACCACACCCTGCCCGAAGGAGAATGGCGTCACCTGACATCAGAAGAAGTGGCATCCATCGGCTGACGGCAGTCAGGGCTGATACTAACCGCTCGTTAAACGGCCATGGTGGTATGTTCATGGCTGTTTTCCTTCCGGCTCACCGTACCGGCTGGGCAGCTCAATCCAAAAATGGGCACCATTACGGTTATAAAAACCGATGCGTCCGCCCATCAGTTCTGCCAGTTCCTTGCAGATAGCCAGCCCCAGCCCGGTGCCGCCACAGGCACGCATGGTGCCGTATTCTGCCTGGGAAAAACGTTCAAACAACCGCCCGGCAAAGGCTTCTGGTATACCTTCGCCCTGGTCGCTGACCGTCACTTTAAGCTGGTCGGGCTGATCCTGCTCTACCAGTACCCTGACCTGGCCGCCTTCCGGTGAATATTTGATGGCATTGCTGATCAGGTTATCCAGCAGCTGACGCATGCGCAGCGGATCCATCAGCACTGTCAGATCATCACCACAGGCACTCCGGAGGCTCACATTTCTCTCTGCTGCCATGGGGCGGTTGCCGTTAAGTGCATCATCAATAATGTCGTTCAGACGGCAATCAACCGGGGTCAGGGTCATTTTTCCGCTGCTGAGTTTACTGAAGTCGAGCAGATCGTTAATCAGATATTGCAACCGCTCACCGTTGCGTTGTGCAAGCCCGGTCAGCTCGGCGGCCTTGTCCGGTAAGGTGCCGGTCACGCCCGAATTGACCAGTCGCAGCGCACCGTTAACGGAAGTGAGCGGTGTACGCAATTCATGACTGACCACAGCCACAAAGTCGTCCTTGACCTGGCTTAATGCCCGGCGCTCGGCGGTCAGCCGGTTGAAAGCCCGGGCCAACCCCACCAGCTCCGGCACGCCGGTTTCAGGTAAAGGGGAATCACTCTTGCCCTGGGCCATGGCATGGATGCGCCGGGTCATCGTCTCAAGCGGGCGCATCGCACCCCAGGCAATCCAAAACGCAAACAGTGACAGCGTTGCACCAATCAGCAGACTGATGCTGGCAAAGCGCTTGAAAAAGGCTTTTGCAGGCGTCACAACCTGCTGATGTGGCAAGGCCCTGACAAACACCCAACCCAGCTCCTGCAAATGAGTACTGGCATATACCCAGTGTTTTTCTCCATCCCGCTCAATCACCCCCAGACGGTCACCAAATAATACCGCATCCACCAGCAGGTCATCTCCCGGTACCGGCAGGGGTTGTAATTCCCGGGATAATGTTTTGCCGTTATACACATATATCTGGTTTTCCGTATCCATGATTCTGAAGCTGACTCCTTCACGCCGGGCTTCAATTATTCTTTTTTCAGGAAGAATAGAGTCTGAAGTTAAATTTACCACACCGGCCAGCATGCCCAGTAAATCTCCCTCATCAGACAGTATCGGGCTGACAAATACCACTACAGGATCACCGCTGGTACGTCCGACAAGAGGACGGCTGATGACCGTCTCGCGGGTATCTTGCACCTTCCTGAAGTAAGCCCTGTCGGTATAACTGGTGCCCAGCCGGCCGGGCACCGGATCCGTTTCAGCAATCACGGTGGCATTGGCATCAAATACTACCAGGCCCCCGGAAAACAACCGGGTCACATTAGGCTGACGGGCAAGTCTGGCCTGCAGATTAGCGAGGGAAAGCAGCCGCAGCCCATCAGACAGTTGTGGTGCCATACTCTCGAGCGCCAACCGGCGAGACGCCAGGCTCTGTTCCACCTGCTCGGCGGCGCGCACAGTTGCATTAAACTGACGCTGGCTGTATAGCTGTTCGAGATCATCAACCAGTGAGTGGTAAGCAGTTGCCAGCACTCCCAGCACGGTTAGCAGGGCACCGGAAAACATAATCAGCGCAATACGCCCTTTCAGGGAAAAAGCCATTTAACAGGTTCCTTGTTGTCATGGCGATACTGTGACAGTACAGGTTTTAATAAAACTTTATCAGCATAAAACAACCATGACTATTTCCCCGCCATGCCGGCTGAAACCACCTGAAATATATCCGGAACCAATATGTCCGAAATAACCCCGCTTGATAAGCAGCTTACTTTGCTGCGGGAGCGCTTTACCGAGCGCACCCTAAAAGAACTGCAAGAAATACGGGCAGAACTGGATACCCGGCCACTTAACAGCGCTCCACTCCCCAGGTTGCAGACTGGCGCACAATTGCTGCACCGGCTGGCAGGCTCCTCCGGTACCTTTGGGTTTAACGCACTTGGCAAAGAAGCGGCCCGCCTGGAACACTGGCTGAACACGGAGCTGGCTAAAAAAGACATGCCTTTCCACCAGGCTGAGCGACTGGTGGCCGATCTGAGTCAACATCTGTCACAACTGCCAGGACTGCTGCTGCCGTCAGCTCTTCCTGACCTCATGCCATCCGGTGATGCTGCATCCGGGAATACCCGAGACGAACGGCCGGTGGAAGGAGATAAGCTGACTACCCTGACCCACCGACATTTCTCGGCAAAAAAACAAAAAGACTGAACCATCTTGCCAGGCGCTCCCTGGAACACCCATTAAAACAATGCCTGCGCAGCACGAATGTTCTGAGGTGCAACCGCGATGAGAAGCAGTTGCACCTCTTGATTTTCACGTGCCAAAACAGATATTTAGAGTTAGAGTTCGTGTGGACCAGGCTGTCCTTAATGGATTTGGCTGTGCAGAACAGACACTGAGGCCGCAGACCCTACCCTGTATGCACAGAAGAACCGCGAACGAGGCAGGGCCACCGACTATGCTGAACGGTGTTAATCAGTATCGAATAAATAGGTGTTCATCTGAATATATTACTGCTTGAAGACGATGAGCTGGTGGCCAGCCTGGTAGAAGCCGTGCTGACTGGCCTGGCCTCCAATATACATGTAAAGCATGCCGCCACCCTGGCCGCCGCCAGCAATATCTGGCGGCGACAAGGGGCAGATCTGGTGCTGTGTGACTGGAACCTGCCCGATGGTTACGGGCTGGATCTGGTCCGAATTATTCGCCAGACCAGCGAACACACCCCTGTCATTATCATCAGTGCCAGCTCCGATCGAGAGCATGTAAAGCAGGCTCTGCACCTGGGCATTATCGATTTTATTGCCAAGCCTTTTGATATGGCCACCCTGCATCAGCGGCTGCAGACGGTCTTTGAGCGCATTAATACGGTTAAACCGGCCGAGGGTGCCATTCTGCCTCCGCTGGATCACTGGCTGGAGCAGGCACTGAGTGAAAAACTGCAGTTACCCGGGGAGCTGTCTGCCGAGCAGGTAACCCCATTGCTGGGCCAGGCCGACAGCCTGACCCCCTCCGATCTGGCAACACGCTGGAAAAATGAAACTGCCCTGATCACCCGATTGTTGCAACTGGCCAATAATATCTCCCTCAAACGCAGTGGTAACGCCATCTCCAGACCGGTAGAAGCCATTTCTATCCTGGGAGTGGAGATGTCACTGAACTGCGCCATGGCCATGGCACTGAATATTGCCCGGGGATTAACTCACCCCCGGCTGAAAGAGCAGGCTGTGCTGTATCAGGCCCATGCCGAGCAGGTGGCGGCCATCGCCCGGGCCATGGCCATCAGCATTAACCTGGACAGCGCCAGCTGCCATGCAGCCGGCCTGTTATGCCGCTGCGGCGAGCTGGCGCTATTGCGTACTCTGCAGGATTATATTGATCAGGGTGGTCACCCCGATGAAAACGAGATTGAAAACATATTGAAGCAATGGGGACCACGATATGGCAACCGCCTGAAAATACAGTGGCAGCTGCCCATTCCACTTCGGGAGCTGATTGGCGCAGTGCATGTGGTACCCAGTCATGCCACCCGCAAGGCACTACTGGTCATGCACCTGGCAAGTTTACGAGTAGCATCGCGATTGCGTGGCCCCGAAGCCGAAAGATTATTACGCAGGGCCGGACTGGACCAACACAAGTGGCTGAACGCACCGGATGCATAATCAGGATCAGGAGTTGCACATGGAAGACGCTTTAAAGCCGGAACGCATTTTGTATGTAGAAGACGACGAAGACATTCGTGAAATAGCCCGGCTGGCACTGGAAATGGTGGGTGGTTTTAAGGTGCTGCTGTGTGCCTCCGGTGAAGAGGCGCTGGCTGCTGCCCCCGGCTTTGCGCCCGACATTATCTTGCTGGATGTGATGATGCCGGGCCTCGATGGCCCCTCCACCCTGGCCGCCCTGCGCCGGCAACCGGCACTGAAAAGCACCCCGGTGGCTTTTATGACCGCCAAGATACAACCACAGGAAATTGCCGCCTATAAGGAAATGGGAGCCGTGGAGGTGATTGCCAAGCCCTTTGACCCCATGGCCCTGCCCGAGCAGATCCGGAATATCTGGCACCACAGCCAGCAATAGCCAGCCAACTTTTCAGTCACCCGCCACCGGGAGCAACCGCCATGCGAATCAGCAGCGCGGTTGCTCTCCAGCGACAGAGCTCGGCCGGACAGCAATTCAGGGGTTAATATCAGTCATCCCGCTTGTGCGCTGAGCTGCCGAGCTTGTGGGTTTTGAGATCGTAACGTTCCTTGATCACGTCTTTGACCGTGCCTTCCCACAACTTGATGCCCACAAAATAGCCGGCCCGGGCCAGCACATGAGCCGCCACCGGTGCCGTCATGATCACAAACACCACCACTGCCAGCGCCCGTATCACCAGACTGGCCTCGGGAAAATACACCGCAAAGGCACAGGCCATCAGACCTGCTCCCAGCGCTCCTGCCTTACTGGTAGCATGCATGCGGGTCAGCAGGTCAGGCATGCGCACAATTCCTATACCGGCCAGCAGCATCAGAAACGATCCCAGCAACAACAAGGTACCGGTAATAATCTCAGTCATCATCGCGTTGACCTCCCTGCTCCAGATAGCGGGCAAAGCCCACTGCTGCCATAAAGGATGTCAGTGCCAGTACGATCACCACATCAATAAACACCGGCTCGTCAAAGGCCACGCTGTACAGCAGAATAAAACCGATGGTAATGGAGGCGATCACTTCCAGCGCCACCACCCGATCCGGCAGGGTCGGCCCCATCAGCAGCCGTACCGTCGCCAGCACCAGCCCCAGGCTCAAGAATATAAACGACAGGGTAAGAGCAAGTTCAAACATGGCTTATCCCAGCAAATCAATCACACGGGCCTCAAGGGCCTTAAACTCCGCCAGCTGGCGGGACTCATCTTCCAGGTACATCAGATGCACATAAAGCACCCGGCGGTCACTCGACACGTCCAGCGCCAGCGATCCCGGCGTGGCAGTGATCAGGTTGGCCAGAATGGTAATACCGCCCTCGTCTTTCAGATCCAGCGGTATGGCGATCACCCCGGGACGCATTAAATGGGTTGGGGTCAGCACATCGTAAGCAACCCGGGCGTTGGACTTTATCAGGTCCCAGATAAAGAACAGCACAAAGTTAATAATGCGCGGTGCCTTGCCGAAATAGCGGGCAAAAGTGGGTTTGTCGCGTCCCACATAGGCCAGCACCAGGTAGCTGAGCAGTACCCCGATCACCAGATTACTGATGGTATAGGTGCCCGACAGTGCCACCCAGGCAATGGCCAGTAGCATGTTCCATCCAAACGCTTTCATCGGTTGCCTCCCAGCACGGCTTCAATATAACCCTCCGGCGACAGCAGTTGCTCTGCCGTGGCCATGGCCAGTTGTACAAACCATTCGGCACCAAAACCGATGGTCAGGGTCATCAGAGCCAGTACTGCGATGGGGGCATAAAGCACATACAGATGCGGATCCCCTTCACCACGCAGGGGCTTGGCATCGTCGGGCAGCTTTTTCCAGAACGCCTCGGCCCAGATTTTGATCATCGAATACAGCGTCAGCAAGCCTACGATCAGAGCCATGGCAACCATCAGCCAGTGCCCTTCGATCACGCCCGCCTTGATCACGGTAAACTTGGCAAAAAAGCCTGACAACGGCGGCAGGCCCGCCAGCGACATGGCCGGAATCATAAATAACGCAGCCAGCCAGGGAGCCGAACGATACAATCCGCCCAGGTGCGCAAGATCGTAACTGCCGTGATAGCGGTACATAACCCCGCTGATCAGGAACAGGTTGGTCTTCACGATAATGTGGTGAAAGATGTAAAACACGCCGCCGGCAATGGCCAGTGGCGTGAACAGCGCCAGCCCCACCAGCATGTAGCCAATCTGACTGATGATGTGAAAGGACAGAATGCGTCTCACCTCAAACTGAGCCGCCGCTCCCAGCACCCCGGTGACCATGGTGAAAATACCCATGGCCATCAGCACGGTGCCATGGGTAAAACCGGTATCCTGCACGAAAATCAGGCTGAATACCCGGTAAAGCGCGTAAACACCCACCTTGGTCAGCAAGCCGGCAAACACCGCCGAAATTGCCACCGGCGGTGTGTGGTAAGACGCCGGCAACCAGAAGAACAGCGGAAACGCCGCCGCCTTGATACCAAAAGCCACCAGAAACAGCATGGCAATGACGGTCACCAGCCCGGACTGTTCAGCCCCGTTCAGCTTCACCGCCAGATCTGCCATATTGAGCGTGCCCGCATAGCCATACAGCAGACCCACTGCGGTGAGGAACATGGCCGAGGAAATCAGGTTAAGGGTGACGTATTTTATCGCCCCCTCCATCTGCGCCCGCTCTCCTCCGAGGATCATCAGCCCGAACGAGGCAATCAGCAGTATTTCAAACCATACATACAGGTTAAAAATATCACCGGTCAGAAAAGCCCCGACCACACCGGCCAGCATCAAGTGCAGCAGCGGATAATAGCCAAAGGCTTCATGGTTACGGGACATGGTAGCCAGTGAATACACCGCCACCGCCAGACCAATGATACCAGTCACCACCACCATAATGGCGCTGAGCAGATCGGCGACCAGACTGATGCCGTACGGAGCGGGCCAGCTGCCCATATAGGCAACCTGAATACCGTCGGTCAGCACCTTTTGCATCAGCACCACTGAGGATACCAGCAGGCCGGCACCCGACAATACCGAGATCCAGCGTTGCACATTGCGCCAGCGCCAGCAGGTCAGACACAAGGCCCCGGCCAGCATGGGAATAAGAATGGGTATAATCACTTCTGGTTTCACGAGTCGGTGCTCTTCATTTCGTTAACGTCGTCGGCGCCAATCACTTCATAGGCCCGGTGAATCAGTACCACCGCAAAGGCCAGCACCCCGAAACTGATCACAATGGCGGTCAGAATAAGCGCCTGAGGCAGCGGATCGGCAATAATACCTGCCGGTGCATTCAAGCCTTCCGGGATCAACGGCGGAGCGCCGCGTACCAGACCACCGCTGGTAAAAATGAGCAGGTTGGCAGCATTCGACAGAATAATCAGACCGATCACCAGTTTCACCACGCTGCGCCGCAGCATCATATACAGGGCCGCGGCATAAAGGCCGCCCACCACAAAGGCAAACAGGTTTTCCATTTATTCCTCCACCTTGGCCAGCGACAGCATGATGGTGGTCACCACACCAATCACCACCAGAAATACCCCGATATCGAAAAACAGCGGCGTACTCAGTTTAAGCTCACCAATGCCGGGGATATTCAGGGTCCACCACTGGCTGGACAAAAATGGCTGTCCTTTCAGTACCATGCCCACAACCCCGCTGACCAGTGCCAGCATCAGGCCACTGCCCATTAACAGCTGGCTTTCCACCCCCATCAGCTTACGGGTGCTGCTGGCATCAAAGGCGAACATATGCAGCGCAAAAGCACCCGACGCCACCAGGCCGGCAATAAAGCCACCACCGGGCTCGTTGTGTCCGCGCAACAGCAAAAACACCGCGAACAGCAACAGCAAGGGCACCAGAAAGCGGGTGGCGGTCTGCAATATCAGTGAAGATCCAATCATTAGCGGTGGTCCTCCCAGCGAAAGCGGATCATGGCATTCACCCCGATGGCGGCCAGCGCCAGCACAAAGATTTCTCCCAGCGTATCCAGCGCCCGGTAATCCACCAGAATCACGTTAACAATGTTACGGCCATGAGCTATTTCATAGCTGTTGGCCACCAGGTAGCTGCTGATCCCTTCTCCCAGTGAAGACTGATTGACGGTCAGCACCATCATCGCGACCAATATCCCAAACACCCCGGCCACACCGGCATCACGCCAGCGGGTACGGGTGCTGGACAAGTCCTGGAAACCGGGCAGACGGAACAACACCAGCACCAGCAGAATCACCGTCAGGGTTTCTATCAGCACCTGAGTAATGGCCAGGTCCGGCGCGCTGAAAAACACATAGATCAGCGCCATGGAGAAACCCAGAACCCCCACGGCAGCCACCGCACCCAGCCGCAGGTGGGTGGAGCAGGCATACATGACGGCCACCAGCATCAGCAGGCTGATCACCATTTCGTAAAGGTACACGCCCTTAAATGACAGGGAATAGATAAAGGCATCGTGAGCCCAGAAGGCATATACCAACAGGCCGATGGTGGTCAGCAATATGGTCATGATGTAGTTGGTCATATAACCATTCTGCAGCCAGTTGGTTTGCCAGCGTGCCAGCCGCACCAGGCCATCCATCATGTGTTCATATCCCCGCTCGGGACCATACGCCAGCGGATAAATGACCTTGCCAAGAGGCTGATAAACCCGGTCCCAGCTGCGGTACAGCAATCCCCCGGCCACCAGCGCGGCGGCACTGAACAGCAGCGGCAAATTAATACCGTGCCACAGCGCCAGATCCAGATCGGCAGCAGGAGTACCACTGACGGCGGTCACCGCTGCCGCCAGCAATGGCTCAGCCAGGCCGGGCAACAAGCCCAGCAGCAGACTTAACAGCGCCAGCATGCTGAAGCCCAGGCGCATGGCCAGCGGAGCCTCATGAGGTGTTTTCGGGGTTGGTTTCAGGGTGCCAAAGAAGGGCTTGATGGCCACCAGGGCACTGGCCCCGACAATGCTGACCGCCGTGATCAAAGCCAGCAGCACCAGCATGGCCGACAGGACTCCGGCACCGATTACCGCCTCGAACATCAGCTCCTTGGCGATAAAGCCAAACAAGGGGGGAATGCCCGCCAGTGACAACGCCGCCACCCACAGAAATAGTGCCGTCTGCGGCATCACACTGCGCAGTCCCCCCAGCTCACGCACATCCTTGGTGCCGGTGGCATGATCCAGAGTACCGGCGGCCATAAACAGGGCCCCCTTGTACAACGCATGGGCCAGCAGGAAAATCATGGCCGCCTTCAGTGCCACCGGCGTTCCGATGCCGATCAACATGGTCAGAGTGCCCAGTGCCATAATGGTGGAGAAAGCCAGAATGCGTTTAAGATCCGTACTGCACACCGACATAATGGCGCCCACCGTCATGGTCACGCCACCGAACACCGACAGGGTCAGCATCCAGGCATCGCTGCCGGCCATCACCGGTTGCAGCCGTGCCATCAGAAAGACGCCCGCCTTAACCATGGTTGCCGAATGCAGATAGGCACTCACCGGCGTGGGTGCCGCCATTGCATTGGGTAGCCAAAAGTGAAACGGGGTCTGGGCCGACTTGGTAAAAGTGCCCAGCAAAATCAATGTCATCATGGGTATAAACAGCGGATGCTGCTGCAGTGCCGGCCCCTGCGCCAGCACTTCAGAGAGCTCATAGCTGCCGGCCATCCAGCCCAGCATAATCAGCCCCGTCATCAACGCCAGGCCACCCCCCATGGTCACAAACAGGCCTTGCAACGCCGCCTTGCGGGATTTTTCCTGCTCGTGATTAAAGCCGATCAACAAATAGGATGTGATACTGGTAAGTTCCCAGAACACGAACAGGCCAATGAGACTGCTGCACAGCACCACACCCAGCATGGCACTCATAAAGGCCAGCAGATACATCAGCAGTTTGTGCCGGTCTTTATTCCCTTCCAGATAGCGGCCGCCATAGATAAGAATAAAAGTGCCGATACCGGTGATCAGCAAGGCGAACATCAGACTGAGGCCATCAAGCATAAAGCTCAGGCTGATATCGAGGCTGGGAATCCAGTCGTAATGAAACTGTATTGTTTCACCCCCCGTCACCCGGGACCAGAAACCGGCAAAATAACCAAACAAGGTCGCCGGCAGCACTGCCAGATACCAGCCGATGTGCCGGCCCAGCCGGGAACTCAACGATGGCACCAGAGCGGCCAGAACAAAACCTGCCAATACGGCAACAAGCATAACGCAAGGCTCCTTTTCAGGCCCGTGCAGGGGCGTCAGGATCGGCGAAAATTAAAGGAGAGACTCAGAGTGCAGGCTATAGCAGTGAAATATTTGGATTAACTATCAGTGAGTTAATCTGTTTTTTATTGGTTATTAGCGGAAGGAATACTACAAGCCACCCCGGCCATACGCAAGCAGACCGGGGCAATTAGCTCATATTCAGCGGGCAAAAAAATGTTCTACCGGTCCCCGGCCCTGGCCAATTTTAAGACGGGTGCCGGCTTCTATGGCCTTTTCGATATAGTGCTTGGCTGAAGCGACGGCCAGCTCCAGTTCCAGCCCCTGGCCCAGGTAGGATGCCAGGGCGCTGGACAGGGTACAGCCGGTGCCGTGGGTGTTGGGAGTAATCACCCGGGGAGTATCGAAGCAGCGGACTTCGCCGTTGTGCAGCAACCAGTCGGGGCTGCGCGGCTCCTGCTGTAAAAAACCGCCTTTAAGCAGCACAGCCCGGCACTCCAGAGCTTCCAGTGCACCGATCAGCGGTTCAATCTCACTCAATGACGCCGGTACCGGCAGGCCCGTCAGGCTGGCGGCTTCCGGCAGGTTGGGGGTGATCACATCCGCCAGGGGTAGCAACCGCTGCTTCAGGCTGTCTACCGCCTCCGGTGCCAGTAGTATGTCGCCGTTGGCGCTAACCATTACCGGGTCCACCACCAGGTGTCTTGGCCGGTAGGCCTCCAGGGCGTCGGCCACCAGATTGATGGTATCGGCGCCCCCCAGCATACCCACCTTGACTGCTGCCACCGGCAGATCGCTGAATATGGCGTCGAGCTGGGCGCGAATAATGTCTTGCGGCAACAGGTGCACAGCGGTCACCCGCTGGGTGTTCTGAGCGGTAATGGCGGCAATCACCGAACAAGCGTAGCCGCCGGTGGCAGAGATGGCCTTGATATCAGCCTGAATACCAGCACCGCCGCCGCTATCGGTGGTGGCAATGGAAAGAATAATGGCTTTGCTGCTGTGCATATCCTTATGGTCCTTGTTAAGCGCAGGAACCATCAGGCCACGGCCACCGGTTCCCTACGCCAGTGTAAGCTGGGTCAGGTTCAACGGGTTCGGCAAATTGCCGTCTCAGCCTTCCGGCTCCCCGACCAATGACACGATAATACCCAGCGCACCCCTCAAATACCAGCAACGGAGTGATCTGCCCAAACTGTAATTTAGTAACAAAAATTATATGTTGTATACAAAATAAGACCGGCATTCAGACAAAAAAAACGCCTTCAGCAGAATAGCTGAAGGCGGCCTGAGCAGCATATATATAAATGCAAAAAGCACGGCAGCATGGGTCACTGCCTCTGTACCTGATGCCACTATAACGTAGTATTATTTCATTATCGTTGTTTATTTATCAGATTAGTGAGCCTGATCCCAGTTGTCGCCCACTCCGGCTTCCACCAGCAAGGGAACGTCCAGACTGGCAGCCTGCTGCATAAGCTCGCAAATTTTCTGCCGGTATCCCTCTGTCTTGTCTTCCCGAATCTCAAATACCAGTTCATCGTGCACCTGCATCAGCATGCGCACATCACCTGCGGGCAGCTCACTGATCCAATCACTGACCAGCACCATGGCCTTTTTAATGATATCGGCAGCGGTGCCCTGCATGGGGGCATTGATGGCAGCCCGCTCGGCACCTTTACGCCGGGCCCCGTTTTTGGATTTGATTTCCGGCAGGTAAAGCCGGCGACCAAACAGCGTGGACACATAGCCCCGCTCGCTGGCCTGCTCCCGGGTGTCTTCCATATAACGCAGTACTCCGGGATAGCGCTCAAAGTAGATATTCATGTAATTCTGAGCTTCGTTACGGCCAATACCCAGCTGGCGCGCCAGCCCAAAGGCACTCATACCATAAATAAGCCCGAAGTTAATGGCCTTGGCCCGGCGTCGCTGCTCCCCGGTCACGTCATCCACCGCCACACCAAATACCTCGGCAGCAGTCGCCCTGTGAATGTCCTGGCCCTCGGCAAACGCTGTCAGCAACCCCTTGTCCTGAGAAAGGTGCGCCATGATACGCAACTCGATCTGGGAGTAGTCTGCCGCCACCAGCTTATAGCCGGGTTCAGCCACAAAGGCCTGGCGGATACGACGCCCTTCCGGGGTACGGATGGGAATATTCTGCAGATTGGGATCCGACGACGAGAGCCGCCCGGTGGCCGTGTTGGCCTGATGATAAGAAGTATGCACACGGCCGCTGTGCTCATTCATCATTTGCGGCAGCTTGTCGGTATAAGTGGACTTGAGCTTGCTCAGGGCCCGGTACTCCATCAGCAACTTGGGCAGAGGGTAATCCAGCGCCAGCTCCTGCAATACCTCTTCGGCGGTAGACGGTGCTCCCTTGGGTGTTTTCTTGATCACCGGCAGTTCCAGTTTGGTAAACAGGATTTCACCCAGCTGCTTGGTAGAGCTCAGATTAAAGGGCTCTCCGGCCAGCTCAAACGCCTCCTGCTCCAGTTCCTTGAGCCGTTTGGCAATTTCATCACTTTGCGCAGCCAGCCGTTTTCCGTCAATGCGCACCCCCGTGTATTCCATCTTGGCCAGGATAGGCACCAGCGGCATTTCAATATCGTTAAACACTCGTTCAAGCTCCGGCTCACCGGCCAGTTTTTCAGCCAGATGATGATGCAACCGCAGCGTAATATCGGCGTCTTCCGCCGCATAAGGGCCGGCCTGCTCCAGCGGGATCTGGTTAAAGGTCAGCTGTTTGGCCCCCTTGCCGGCAATGGACTCAAAGGACGTAGTACTGTGATTCAGAAAAAAGGAGGCCATGCTGTCCATATCATGACGGGTCTGCACCGAGTTGAGCGCATAAGACTCCAGCATGGTATCCAGCAGCGCACCGCTCAGCTCAATACCATGGTTCTTCAGCACATTGATATCGTATTTCAGGTTTTGCCCCAGCTTGATCCGCTTATTATCTTCAAGCAGGGGTTTAAGCGCTCCCAGTACGATCTCTTCGCTCAGTTGCTCAGGCGCATCCAGATAGTCATGGCCAAAGGGCACATAGGCCGCCTGCCCTGCCTCTACCGCAAACGATACCCCCACCACTCTGGCATCCCGGTAGCTGAGGCTGGTGGTTTCGGTATCAAAAGCAAGCAGGGGCGCGGCCTCAAGCTTTTTGATCCACTCGTCAAGCTGCGCCTGTTCGGTCACCAGTTGATAGTCGGTTTCAAGCGCCGGCGCAGCCGGCGTCTCAGTTTCGGTGTCGGGATCCAGCTCGGCCAGCAGGTTGCGGAATTCAAACTCCTGATAAAGGGCTCGTAGCGCCTCGGTGTCGGGATCGTTTTGCTTAAGATCCGCCGGGCCCACATCCAGCTGTACATCGGTCTTGATGGTCGCCAGGGTATAAGACAACCTGACCTGCTCCTCGTGTTCGGCAAACTTGCCGGCAAACGACTTGGAACCACGAAAGCCCAGCTCGGCTATTTTGTCGGTATTCGCAGCGATGTCGTCGATAGATCCCAGCCCCTGCAGCAATGCCAGCGCTGTTTTCTCTCCCACCCCCGGCATGCCGGGAATGTTGTCGACCTTATCACCCACCAATGCCAGCAGATCGATGATCAGCTCCGGGGGCACGCCGAATTTTTCCACCACGCCATTCCGATCGAGAAAGCTGTTCTTCATGGTGTCCATCAGCAATACATGATCAGACACCAACTGGGCCATGTCTTTATCGCCGGTACTGATCACCACATCCAGCTGCTGCTCGGTCGCCTGCCGGGCTAGGGTGCCAATCACATCGTCAGCTTCCACCCCTTCCTCAATCAGCAACGGCAAGCCCATGGCACGAATAATGTCGTGAATGGGCTTTATCTGCTCCCTCAGATCATCCGGCATGGATGGCCGGTGCGCCTTGTATTCTGCATAGATCTCATCCCGGAAGGTTTTACCCTTGGCATCAAATACCACGGCGACCCTGGAGTCCGGAAACTGCTTGTACAGGCTGCGCAGCATATTGGTCACCACCCGGATGGCTCCGGTGGGCCGGCCGTCACGGGTGCGCAGATCCGCTTGCTGAGAGGCAAAATAGGCACGATAAAGATAGGAGGATCCATCAACCAGGATCAGGGGTTTGGCAGGAATGGCAACCATGGTGTCTTCTCGTTAATGCGTTGGCCGCTAGCATGCCACAGCAGGCCGCCGGACTCCATGAGAACGCCGGACGATCCTGTGGATAACTCTGTGAAAGGATGATCCGTAAAAGATCCGAGGGTTACAAGGTAAGTCTTTTTTTTCAAAAGCTTACATAATCAAGTTAGATCTTGATAAGCGATCTTTTATTGTGGAAAATCGACAGAAACCAAATGTTGCGTAAATATTAATCGCACATAATGCTAGCACATGCCGGCCGCTTCAGCCCGGCCGGCATCACAAATTTCACTCCCTCCCAAGGAGCACAATATGAAAAAAGTTGCTGTTATTCTGAGCGGCTGTGGCGTGTATGACGGCGCAGAAATTCACGAAGCGGTACTATGCCTGCTACACCTTGCCCGCCAGGGTGCTCACTATCAGTGCTTTGCTCCCGACAAACCGCAGCATCACGTACTGGATCACCGTACCGGCGCAGAAAGTAGCGAACAGCGCAATGTGCTGACCGAGGCCGCCCGCATTGCCCGGGGTGATATTCAACCCCTGTCTGAACTGGACGCCGGTAACTTTGATGCCTTACTGTTGCCCGGCGGCTTTGGTGTGGCCAAAAACCTGAGTAATTTTGCCGTTGAAGGCGCCGGCTGCGAAGTAGACAGTCAGGTACTGGCCGCCTGTGGTGCCTTTGCCCAGGCCCGCAAACCAGCCGGTTATTGCTGCATTGCCCCGGTACTCATTCCTAAGGTCTACCCTGCCGGCGTAAAGGGTACGATAGGCACAGATGCCGCCACTGCCGAGGCCTTTATCGCCATGGGTGGAGAACATATCGGCTGCGCAGTGACCGACGTGGTCGAAGATGAGCACTATAAGGTGATCTCCACTCCCGCCTACATGCTGGCTCAGAGTATTACCGAGGCCGATACCGGTATTGGCAAGCTGGTAAAACGTCTGCTGGAGATGTAAAAACTGTCGCGGTGAACCAAGCGCATCGCGAGTGGAAACGAGGCGAATAGTGGTGAAAAAGCGGAGTGTACTTGCAGTACATAAGTATTTTGAGCCACTTTTCAACGAAGCATGGCGCTCGTTTGTAAGCATAAAAAAGGGCCGGCATATAGCCGGCCTAAAAACTCTGGAAGCAATGTGAGCAATGTCGTGCCTTCTCAAGCTGCCGCACCCTGTATCTAATTGGTTGGCTGTGTTTGGAAAGCAATGTAACGATAATGGTTATCATTTATCATTGCAACCCCCTTTTGATATTTTCTGCATATTTTTTATCCCCACCGACTTTTCCGGCACCTTGACTACACTGGAACAGCATCAAGACGGGGCACAAACAGGAGCACAAAAATGAAGAAACACTGGTTATGGGCAGGATTATTACTACCAAGTCTACTGCTGGCAGATGATGCCGAAATCCGCAGCGCCATAGAAGAAGGTACCCGGGCCTATGAAGCTGGAGAATGGTCTCAGGCCGCTTCTCAGTTTGACTATGCCGCAACCCTGGTACGCCAGTTACAGGCCGGTCAGCTGGGTGAGCTGTTTCCCGAACCGCTGGCGGGCTGGCAAGCAGACGACGCTGAAACTCAGGCTGCCGGTGCCGCCCTCTTTGGCGGGGGCATTCATGCTTCACGTCATTATTATAAAGACGATGCCGAACTGGAGATGACCATCACGAAAAATTCTCCCCTGCTGCAGACAATGGCCATGATGTTTACCAACCCCAGCATGGCCGCGATGAGTGGGTATAAGGTAAAACGCATCAACGGACAGACCGCCATGGTGCAGGCAGAAGGTGACAGCAAAGAACTGATGATGCTGGTGGCCAATACTACCTTGATACAGCTGAGCGGAGAGGGTGGCGATATGACCACTGCAGATCTGGAAGCCTATGCGGGTGCGCTGGATATCAAGGCGCTGTCAGCATTGTGACAGAGTGATATATCATGAAACGAAGCCACAGCGCACGTTACAGGCCGTGGCTTCGTTTCAGGGGCCCGATGCCGTTGCTTCAGCGACTCGTTTGCAGCTCGGCCTGGGTTTCTCCCAGCAATTTGCCACTCAGGTATTTCAGCAGCAAGCCATACGCAGGCACAAACAACGCCAGGCTGAACACCAGCTTGAAGCCATAATCCACCCAGGCAATTTCTACCCAGTGCTCGGCCATAAAGGGATCCGGCGAACGCCAGAACGCCAGGCTGAAAAATGCCAGAGTATCAACCAGGTTGCCGAAAATGGTGGAGCAGGTCGGGGCCACCCACCAAGCCTTTACCTGGCGTAACCGGTTAAACACCGACACATCCATAATCTGGCCCAGCACATAGGCCATAAAACTGGCCAACGCGATACGGGCTACAAACAGGTTAAACTCCGACAGCACGCCCAGCCCCTGATAACTGGCTTCAAAAAACAGCACCGACAGCACATAAGAGCTGACCAACGCTGGCAGCATCACCGCAAAAATAATACGCCGGGCCAGTCCGGCACCAAAAACACGAACCGTCAGATCGGTGGCCAGATAGATAAAGGGAAAACTCAGTGCACCCCATGTGGTATGAAATCCAAACAGGGTAAAGGGCAACTGCACCAGATAGTTACTGGCGGTGATCACCGCGATATGAAACAGGGACAGGCGGATCAACGCCGTACGGTACTGCTGTGAAGAAATCATCTATCACCTTTTTGATGAATGGGGTAAGGGAACCCATCAGGGTTACGGATCGCGCAGACGGAACCAGGTCCGGCATGCAAAGTGCCGTCATTCTAGTCGTTTTTTAGACACTTGTCTTCATGTGAAGTAAACTCCCCGTTCAGCCTTGGTTCCACTGCCCGGTCAGCCATACGGCCACTCCTTCATCCCCCGCACTTAATGCTTCCAGCCAGGCACAGTCGGCATAATGCTGAAAGCATAAAAACAGCCGGCTGCCTTCAAAATTCACCAGCCACTGGTGATAGTCGGCACCGGACTCCCGCTCCAGCACCGTCAGTTCCAGCTGCCGGGCCACTTCCTCGGCCCAGCCGGGGAAGGTTTCAATGGTGATGCTTACTGCGCTTTTTAATGGAATCATGATCAAGAGCTACAAGAAATACAAAGAGATGCCGCCCACGACGGAGCCGGCTCGGCATAATCATCAAACTCGGGCTGCTCCTCAAAAGGAGAAGCCAGCAATTGCAGCAGAGTATCAGCCTCCGCCATGTCCCCTTGCTCAGCCCGCTCTATCGCTCGCTGGGCCAGGTGGTTACGCAGTACATATTTGGGATTGACCGCATCCATGGCTGTCCGTCGTCCGCTCTGGGTACTACTTTCCTGAGCAAGGCGGGCACGGTAACGGGCAAACCAGCCACTCCAGGCGGCAGGCTCAGGCAACAGTGCAGTCAGGCCGGCTGGCAGTTCCTCTCCGGCTTCAAGCTGTGACAGGCGACGGAACCAGCAGCTGTAATCCACCTTGTGTTCAGCCATCAGGCTGAACATGTCACGGAACAGGGCCGGATCGTCTTCCTGCCACTGAGCCAGCCCCAGCTTTTGCCGCATGCGTTCGGAATAGTGGGTCAACAACAAATGCTCATATTGCCCCAGCGATTGTTGCAATGTTTCCAGCTTAATATGGCCCGACAACGCCTGTGCAAGCCGTTGCAGGTTCCACAAGCCCACAGCCGGCTGCTGATCGTAAGCGTAACGGCCGGTGTGATCGGAGTGGTTGCAGATATGGCCGGGATCATAGGCATCGAGAAAGCCATAAGGGCCATAGTCCAGGGTCAGCCCCAGTATCGACATATTGTCCGTGTTCATTACTCCATGGCAAAACCCCACTGCCTGCCAGTACGCAATCAGCTCGGCGGTGCGCTGCACCACCCGCTCAAACAGGTCGGCATAGCCCTGCGGGTTCTTGCTCAGGTCCGGCCATTGCGTATCAATAAGATAATCCAGCAATTCGGGGATCCGCTCAGACTGGCCGCTGTAATAAAAGTATTCAAAATGACCAAAACGCAGGTGGCTGGGTGCGGCACGCAGCAGCGCCGCACCGGGTTCTACCTGCTCCCGGTATACCGGCTCCTCACTGCTCACCAGGCACAGTGCTCGGGTGGTAGGAATACCCAGGTGATACAAGGCCTCCGAAGCCAGATATTCCCTGAGTGACGAACGCAGTACAGCTCGGCCGTCACCAAAACGGGAATAAGGCGTTTTCCCCGCACCCTTCAGGTGCAGATCCCAGCGGCCATTATCCGGTGCCACTATTTCTCCCAGCAACAAAGCCCGTCCATCGCCCAGGCGCGGACTGAAACCACCAAATTGGTGCCCGGCATACACTTGGGCAAAAGGCATCATATCCGGCAGCAACCGGCGACCGCTGGTGAGATCCAGCCACTGGCGATCGTGTAATGACATCCCCAGTTCATCCGCAAGATCATAATTAACGAGCAGTAACCTGGCTGAGTCCAGTGGCGTTGGCTCAACCTCGGTGCCGGCCCATTTAAAACTTGCATACTGGTTATCTATTATCACATTATCACCTTGAGACTCGCCAAAGGGTTTCATTGTTAACCTCAGCTTAACGTATACTGCTACTGCTCAAAAGCTGAGCCCGGAAGCAATTAGTCAATAAATAATAACGGAGTTGAATGATGAAAAAACTGATGACAGCTGCCGCTGTAATGGCAATGCTCAGTGCCCCTGCCTTTGCCGCCGGTAATGCCGAAGCCGGCAAAGCCAAGTCCGCCGTGTGCGCTGCTTGCCACGGTGCCGACGGTATTTCCCAAATGGACATCTATCCTAACCTGGCCGGACAGAAAGCAGCTTACCTGGTCAAACAGCTCAAAGCCTTCAAAGGCGGTGAACGTAATGATCCCATGATGGCCCCCATGGCGATGCCGTTATCCGATCAGGACATGGAAGATCTGGCTGCCTACTACGCCGGCCTGTAAAGCATCTGGGTCCGCTTTGGCGGGCCTTTATTGACCGGC
Organism: Oceanimonas baumannii; assembly: GCF_002245495.1. Taxonomy (GTDB): domain Bacteria; phylum Pseudomonadota; class Gammaproteobacteria; order Enterobacterales; family Aeromonadaceae; genus Oceanimonas; species Oceanimonas baumannii. The sequence goes on along the minus strand of NZ_NQJF01000007.1, from coordinate 34,203 downwards.
TCAGTCTGTCTGCCTGAGCAAATTAAGAAATGCGTCCCCAAAACGCTCCAGTTTACGCACACCGACACCGTTAATATTAAGCAGCTCAGCCTCGGTTTTTGGCCGGTAGCGGGCCATATCGGTCAGCGTGGCATCATTAAACACCACATAGGGAGGCACATCCGCTTCTTCAGCCAGTTGCTTGCGCAGATGCCTGAGCGCCTTGAACAAAGCGCGGTCTTCGGCCCGGGTCAGGCCACTTTCACCCTTGTCCTTTGGCTTCACCCGAACCAGCCGTGGTTCGGCCAGTTCAAGCACCATTTCTCCGCGCAGCAGCGGACGGGATGCCTCAGTAAGCTGCAGCACCATATTACGGGTAATATTCTGGGTCAGCAGGCCGGAATGAATCAACTGACGCAGGACACTCACCCAGTGCTCTTGGCTCTTGTCCTTACCAATCCCATAAGTAGACAGCTTATCGTGACCATGCTCCCGCACCCGCTGGGTGTCGGCACCGCGCAGCACCTCCACCACATAGAGCACACCGAAGCGTTGTCCGGTGCGATACACACAGGACAGTGCCTTTTGTGCATCTACCGTGCCATCGTAACGCCGAGGCGGATCCAGACAGATATCGCAGTTACCACAAGGCTCGCTCTGGTACTCGCCAAAATAATTAAGCAGCACCTGCCGGCGACAGGTGAGTGACTCAGCAAAAGCCGCCATCACATTGAGCTTGTACAGCTCAACCTGTAATTGCTGCTCGTTATCACTGTTTTCCAGCAGCCGGCGCACTCTCCCCACATCGGCCGGGTCATAAAGCAGCAAAGCTTCCGATGGCAGGCCATCACGCCCCCCCCGACCGGTTTCCTGATAGTAGGATTCAATGTTCTTGGGAATGTCGTAATGAACCACAAAGCGCACATTGGGTTTATCGATACCCATACCGAACGCCACCGTAGCCACCACAATGTCGAGATCGTCACGAATAAAACGCTCCTGCACCGACTGCCGCAGCTCAAGGGGCAGGCCGGCATGGTAACTGGCGGCCTTATGACCCCGGGCCAGCAGCCGCTCGGCTACTTCTTCCACCCGCTTGCGGCTGGAGCAATAGACAATGCCACACTGCCCACTCTGGTCCGACACATAACGTATCAGCTGATCCAGCCCCTTGAACTTTTCCACCAGCGTGTAACGAATATTGGGACGATCAAAACTGGCGATATGGATCAGTGGCTCGGTCAGACTAAGCCGACTCAGCATATCCTGACGGGTAGCCTCATCGGCAGTCGCGGTCAGAGCGATGACCGGTATATGGGGAAACCATTGCTTAAGCCGGCCCAGCTCGGCATATTCAGGTCTGAAATCGTGCCCCCACTGAGAAATACAGTGTGCCTCATCAATGGCGAACATGGACAGCTCCAGCTCACCCAGACGTTCCATAAACTCCTGCTGCAGCAACCGCTCCGGCGAAACATACAGCAGTTTGATCTCTCCCCGGCGCAATGCAGCAACATGACGCAGCATGGTTTCCCGGCTGAGAGAACTGTTGATGTAGGCCGCTGCCACGCCATTGGCAACCAAAGTGTCCACCTGATCTTTCATCAGAGAAATCAGTGGTGACACCACCACCGTCAGCCCCGGCCGCAGTAATGCCGGGATCTGATAACACAGTGACTTGCCGCCACCGGTGGGCATAATCACCATGGCATCACGCCCGGCGACAGCCGCTTCAACGATCTCCAGCTGACCTTTACGAAAGTCCTGGTAACCAAATACCTGCTGCAGCACGCCGTGAGGTGTATCGGGGATGGGAACGGAAGCGGTGTCGTCGGTCTCGGGATTCATCTCGGTCAGCCGGGCAAAAACGAACAAGCATTGTAAGACAGCGGGCTGCAACAATAAACCGACGGTCCGGCGGTTAAAGTTGCATTTGTTACTGGTTACCGCCGGTGGCTGGCATTACACTGCATTATTCACGGTTTTTTGGTGATGAATAAAATGGAACAGGATCAATCCGCACGGGGCGCACTGCTCGCCCTGTGTGCCTACCTGCTGTGGGGCCTGGCCCCGGTTTACTTCAAACAGCTGCTCGATGTGCCAGCACCGGAAATTCTGGCACACCGGGTAGTATGGTCCATCCTGCTACTGCTGGGGCTGATAACCGCACTCGGTTACTGGACCAGAGTACGGGCGCTACTGCGCCAGCCACGCCTGTTACTGCTGTTGCTGATTTCTTCGGTAGTGATTGGCACCAACTGGCTGGTTTTTATCTGGGCAGTAAACAATAACCATATTCTTGATGCCAGCCTGGGGTATTACATCAACCCGCTGCTCAACATTGTGCTGGGTATGGTGTTTCTGCAGGAACGCTACCGGCCGCTGCAATGGCTGGCGGTCGGGCTGGCTGCACTGGGAGTGCTGATACAGCTGCTGGTATTTGGCAGCCTGCCCTGGGTAGCGCTGGTCTTGGCCCTGTCGTTTGGCACCTACGGACTGATCCGTAAACAGGTGCCGGTAGATCCTTTTACCGGCCTGCTGCTGGAAACCTCGGTACTGCTGATACCTGCTGTACTATGGCTGTGGGGGCTTAACTCCGCCACCGGTAACCTGAGTGCCAACTCAACCAGCCTCAACCTGCTGCTGCTGGCCGCCGGCCTGATTACCACAATACCGCTGCTGCTGTTTGCCGGTGCCGCCCGCCGGCTGCAACTGTCAACCCTGGGCTTTTTTCAGTACCTGGCCCCCAGCCTGGCCTTGTTGCTGGGAGTACTGGTTTATGAAGAAGCCTTTACTACCGACAAAGCCATTACCTTTGCCTTGATCTGGATCGCACTGATTGTTTATAGCCTGGACGGTATTCGCCAGCGACGACGTATCAAACATGCCATAAAGCAGTCATAACAAATAAAAAAGGCCTCGTTAAGAGGCCTTGAATCATTTACAGAATACCGCCTACGGATCGGGCCAGATTATCCTCAAGTGCCAGCTTGGCTTCTTCAAATTCAAGGTTAACCTTATTTGCCGTACTCACTACGCGGGTCTGATAGCGCATGCGGTTACTTTCTTTGCTGTAAGACACATTAGTGCTACCGGCATTACCCTGAGCCAGTGCTCCCTGACTGTTAACACTGACTTTGCCATTCACTTTCTCAGAAATTTGCAGGTCAGTAATCATGGTGTAATTCACATCTTCGATCATGGCGTCGGCAGCAATACCAATAATACCGCCGACAATACCACCGGCCACAGCAGCACCCGATGAGTTATATCCGTATCCTGCCGCCAGTGCGCCGGCAGTAGCTCCGGTTAAACCGGCACCGTAACCGCTGGTCAGGTAACTATTCGCTTCACGCAGGTCCATTTTATCGACCTTAAGCACGTTCATCTGAACCCAGTAATGGGCATGATCAGCGTTGTTAGTAACGGTGTAGCCTTTTTGTTCAAAGTTCTGACGTAACTTTTCTGCAATTTGCATGTCCTTATCACTGGTATTACGGATTTGCAGATAAACCGTTTTGGCACTACCGGAAACCGGATCCAGCCAGATGGTATCACTCATCTGGGTTTGCACTTCCAGATCACGTTTTTTAATCGCAGTATGCATGGCCGAACAACCACTCAGAGCCAGCGTTGAGGCCAACAAGCTAATACCAACGAGTTTTTTCATTCCGGTTTTCATCCCTTCAGCTCCTTTGTAATAAGAGCGGCAGATTTTGTCCTATGAGACTCATAAGGCGCAACCTTTTTGCATAATAAAACTTCATTTTGCATGACCTGAATAGCCACTCCCGGACAGTGTGAATACAGCCCTTTTTCATTACGCCAGGCCACCTAGATTGCAATCTTTTACAAAACCCGGCTCCCTTAATACGCTAGAATGGCGCCATGAACAGCGTAAAGTACTGGAAAAACAAAGCCCTTGGCGGCCTGGAATTGTGCCGTGCAGATCATGCCGGCTTTCGTTATGGTCGCCACGTACACCTGGACTATCACCTTGGTCTGGTGGAAAGCGGAGCGCAGAAATTTATACACCGGGGCAGCTCGGCACCACTGGTACCGGGCCAGCTGTCACTGCTCAATCCGGATGAAGCTCATGACGGAGGCTGTTTTGACGAAGCAGGATTTCGCGTTCGGGTTTTTTCCCTGTCACCCGAGCTGGTGGCCGGACTGGCAGAAGAGCTGGAAGCCCCCCTGCCCTTTTTCGCTCAGCCCCTTCAGCATCAGCCGCACCTTTACCAGCAGGCGCTTAGCCTGCATCACCGGCTGGAACAACCTGCTCCGCCTGTTATTGATGCTGAAAGCAGCCTGCTGGCATTACTGGCTGACTGTTTTGCATTACAAAACGCCCGCCCCCTGGAGACACCACTGTTGCTCCGTATCAGGGAACGCATGCTGGCCGGGCTGGATCAGCCCCATCCGCTGAATGCGCTGGCTGCCGAGCTGGGCCTTTCGCGCTTTCAGTTTCTGCGCCGGTTCAAGGCAGCGCTGGGCATGACTCCCCACGCCTATCTAAAACGGTTGCGGCTGGAAGCAGCCAAAAAGCAACTGGCGGCCGGTCACGGGGTACTCGACACTGCACTGGCGGTAGGCTTTTTCGATCAGGCACACTTTCATCGCGCCTTTGTACTGGCCTACCACATCACACCTGCCCGCTTCCGCGCACAGATGCAATAACTTACAAGCCGGCCACAATCCGGGCTTTATATACTGTGCTTTCATCACAAACGGAGCACAATATGAACCTATCGTTGCTGGTTACCATCGGCATTATTCATATCATCGCACTGGCCAGCCCGGGCCCGGATGTTGCCCTGATGCTGCGTTTTTCGGCCCGCCGGCGCGTTGCACTAAGCGCAGCGGTAGGGATCGCCACCGGCATATTGGTACACAGCATACTGAGCCTCACCGGCATCAGCCTGCTTATTCAGGCTCATCCGTTACTATTTACTCTGCTACGGCTGGCAGGGGCGATTTATCTGGGATGGCTCGGATTAGGTGCCTTGCGGGCGGCCTTCGGACCGGTCACGGAACTTAAGGCCGCCGGTAACGGTGCTCCCGATAACGGATTCTGGACCGGTCTGCATACCAACCTGCTCAATCCCAAGGCCTTGGTGTTTTTTGTTGGCCTTCTCGCAGCCATGGTCGGACCGGAAGTCAACTGGCTGACCCGCACAGCCCTGGTGGTGGAATTATTCGTACTGAGCCTGGCCTGGTTTATGCTGCTGGCCTGGGGGCTGTCTTCGTCACGAGCGCAACTCAGACTGCAGGCCTGGAGCCGGCCGGTAAACGGCCTTTGTGGTCTGTTGTTCTGCTCAGTGGCCGGCTCCATTCTGTGGCTGCTGGTCAGCTCAGCACCGGTCTGACCTGCTCAGCTTTGCCCTGTCACAGGGCTTCCAGCCGGGCATAAGCGGTGACCAGCCATTTGGCACCTCCGTCATCAAAGTTAACCTGTACCCGACTCTGAGCACCGGCACCCTCGTAGTTGAGCACCACACCCTCGCCAAACTTGGAGTGTAGTACCCGCTGCCCCAGCCGAAAGCCGGTCTGATTAAAAGTATCCTGCACCCGGTCCTGGCTGAAGCGTCCATTGGGAATGGTACGGGTGACCTTGGCCTTGAGCCGGATTTCTTCCAGACACTCGGAGGGCAGCTCCTTGATAAAGCGGCTGGGCCGGTGAAACATTTCCCGGCCGTAGAGGCGGCGGCTTTCAGCATGACTGATATAGAGCTTTTCCATGGCACGGGTCATGCCCACATAAGCCAGCCGGCGTTCTTCTTCCAGCCGGCTGCTTTCCTCTGCTGACAACTGGCTGGGGAACATGCCCTCTTCCACCCCCACCATAAATACCAGCGGAAACTCCAGGCCCTTGGCAGAGTGCAGCGTCATCAGCTGCACAGCATCGTCGAACTGATCCGCCTGGCCTTCACCCGCCTCCAGAGCCGCGTGAGACAAAAACGCCGACAGCGGCGACATGTCTTCTTCTTCCGATGGCGTAAACTGGCGGGTGGCCGTCACCAGTTCTTCCAGGTTTTCTACCCGGGACTGAGCCTTCTCGCCTTTTTCCGCCTGATACATGGCCTTAAGCCCGGACAGCTCAATCACCCTGTCGGTCTGCACATGCAGCGGCAGCTCGCGGGTGTCGTCTTCCAGCTGGTTGATCAGGTTGATAAAGCGGCTCACCGCCGAGGCCGCCCGGCCAGTCAGCACTTTATCCTCCACCAGTACCCAGGCCGCCCGCCACAGGGTGACTTCCCGATCCCGGGCCGCTTCGCGGATTAACCCTAGTGTGCGCTCGCCAATACCCCGGGTGGGGGTGTTGACGATACGCTCAAACGAAGCCTCATCACCCCGGTTATTTATCAGCCGAAGGTAACCGAGGGCATCCTTGATCTCCTGACGTTCGAAGAAGCGCAGACCACCGTAAATGCGGTAGGGAATGCGTTCCTGGATCAGTGCCTCTTCCAACACCCTGGACTGGGCATTGTTGCGATAGAGAATGGCGCTGTCGTTCAGGGCACCATCCTGATGACGCCACTGCTTGATACGCTCCACCACAAAGCGGGCTTCATCGACCTCGTTAAAAGCACTGTACACGGCAATGGGCTCACCCTCGGTACCTTCGGTCCACAGCTCCTTGCCCATCCGTTCGGCGTTATTGGCAATCAGCTGGTTGGCGGCCTTGAGAATGGTGCCGGTGGAACGATAGTTCTGCTCCAGACGCACGGTTTCGGCACCGGGGAAATCCTGCAGAAAGCGGGAAATATTTTCCACCCGGGCACCACGCCAGCCATAAATGGACTGATCGTCGTCCCCCACGATCATCACCCGGGACCGCTCCCCGGCCAACATACGCAGCCAGGCATACTGAATACTGTTGGTATCCTGAAATTCGTCCACCAGAATATGCTGAAACCGCTGCTGGTAATGCGCCAGAATGTGCGGCTTGTGCAACCACAACTCATGAGCACGCAGCAACAGCTCGGCAAAGTCGACCAGACCGGCCCGGTCGCAGGTGTCCTGATAGACCTGATAGATCTGGCGGTAAGTCTTTTGCAACGGATCGTTAAGCACCTGAATGTCGCCCGGGCGCAGGCCTTCATCCTTGCGGCCATTGATATAACCGGCCACCTGACGTGGCAGCCACTGCTTTTCATCCAGGTTCATGCTCTTGAGAATACGCTTGAGCAGACGCAGCTGATCGTCCGAGTCGAGGATCTGAAAGTCCTGGGGCAGGTTGGCGTCCAGGTGGTGGGCCCGCAGCAGACGGTGCGCCAGGCCGTGAAAGGTGCCCAGCCAGAGGCCGAACAGGCGGCCGCCCAGCAGTTGCTCCACCCGGCTACGCATTTCGGCGGCAGCCTTGTTGGTAAAGGTCACCGCCAGAATGCCCGAGGCCGGCACCTGCTCCACCTGCATCAGCCAGGCAATGCGATGCACCAGCACCCGGGTCTTGCCACTGCCGGCACCCGCCAGCACCAGCATGTTCTGGGAAGGGGCGGCCACCGCCTCTCGTTGCTTGTCGTTCATGCCGTCAAGCAGGCTGGATACATCCATCACAACTCCTGGGAATATTTACAGTATGCCGGCGATTATAACAGTTCAGTCAGCTGCTCCAACCGCGTCAGGGCAACCTGGGGCAGACACTGCAGATCCGCTTCGGTACGGCCATTGTCATTCAGCCACACCGCCTGACAACCGCTGTGCACGGCGCCGGCCACGTCGGTGTTAATGTGATCACCGATATGCAGGATCTCGGACAGACTCACACCGGCCTGCTCCGCCAGCCGCTGAAACAGATCCGGTGCCGGCTTCATGCGGCCGTCGGGGCCCGCCTTGAGCACAATCTCGAAATAGGACGCCAGCTCGGTGCGCTCCAGCGGCATATTACCGTTGGTGATCACCGCCAGCAGGTACTTGTCCTTGAGCGCCGTCAGCACCCGGTGGGTGGCCTCGGGCACGGTGATTTTGCCGCGCTCGTCGATAAAGCCCTGATAGAAACGTTCGGCCAGCTCCCCGGCCCGCTCCGGCGCTACACCCTGCTGCAGCAGGCCCTCGGTCAGCACGCGGCGGCGGCAGGCGCTAACGTCGTGGGCCAGTGCCGGCTGCTCGGCGATCAGCCGGCGCTTGATCGCCGCCAGGCTGGCTTCGCCCAGCAGGGTGGACTCGGGATAGTCGTCGCGCAGCGCCCTCAGCAACCAGGCCTCGGCCGCCGCCATCACCGGCACGTTATCGTAAAGGGTGTCGTCCAGATCAAAGCTGAGCACCTTGATAGGCGCCATTCGTTTGTAAAAGCGCATGCATGGGTTCCGGTTTCCAAAGTCAATGCGGGCATTCTAACCTGCTTTCACTGCACCCCAGTCTCCTGATCACAAGTTTTCATCGTTTGCAGAGTCATGCGCTTTCGTCGGACAAACCGCACTAATGCTTCACACGGCAGACGACTTTACTCCTCATCCTCCCGGCGCCTGGCCCTGGGATGGGCCTGGTCGTAGGCATTAGCCAAGTGCTGAAAGTCGAGGTGAGTGTAGATCTGAGTAGTGGCCAGGTCGGCATGACCCAGCAGCTCCTGCACCGCACGCAGATCACCGCTGGATTCCAGCATATGGGTGGCGAAGGAGTGACGCAACTTATGGGGATGTACATGGCTGGACAGCGCCTGCTGCTGGCCGCGTTTGGCCAGGCGCAGCTGTACACTGCGATGGGTGATACGCCGACGCTGCTTGCTCACGAACAAGGCCGGCTCGTCGGGCCCGGCCAGCTCGCCCCGTACGCTCAGCCACTGTTGCAGCCAGTCCAGCGCCATACGCCCCACCGGCAGAATACGCTCCTTGTTACCCTTACCAATAACCCGTACCTGGCGCTCGGCAAACTGCACATCGCCCAGGTTAAGCGCTACCAGCTCTGCCAGACGCAGGCCAGAGGAATACATCAGCTCCATAATGGCCCTGTCCCGGACTGCCAGTGGATCGGCTTCGTCCAGATTCATCAGCTGGTGCAGTTCGTCCACATCCAGGTTTTTGGGCAGGGGCCGGCCCTGTTTGGGTGCACTCACGCCCTTGGCAGGGTTGGCGGCAAGCATACCGGTCAGCACCAGCCAGTCACAGAAACTGCGCAACGCACTGAGTCTGGCTGCAATGGAACGCGGCGACAGCCCCTGTTTGTGCATACGAGTCGCCAGCCCCCGGGCATGGCTGACCGACAGCTGTCGCCAGTCGCTCAGCTGCAACTCGATCAGCTGTTCGCTCATGGCCGCAAGATGGCGGCGGTAATTGTCCAGGGTATGCGGGCTGAGCTGGCGCTCTACCCGCAGGTAGTCGAGAAAGTCGGTAATGGTCACAGCCAGTTGAGGTGGAGCCAGATCAGGCGTGGCCATGTTCCACCATGCGCGGCAGCAGCAGGGCAAGAAAGCCGGCAAGCTGGCGAATGATCAGGGTATCCATGCCCGAGCGGTAATGGCTGCTGTCAGCGCTGCCAAAAGCCAGCACCCCCATTTCTCCCTCCAGACCAATACGGATCAGCGCACAGGAATTCACCAGGGCATCACCGAACAGCCGCTGCTTTTCTTCCCGACCAAGCCGGCCCAGATACACGTCCTGGCCCGCCATACGCTCACGATACAGTTTTTCCAGCTGTTCACCGGACTGGGCCTGAGGCAAGTCACACCAGCGCGCGTCTGGTACCAGCCGCACCGCCGTCACCCGCAGCCGCTCCCGCAGAGCATGAGCAATACGCAGCTCCAGTTCGGCCGGAGAGCGACACTCAAACAGCCGCGGATAGAGATCGAGATACACGCGAAAAATACGCTCATTCTCGCCGGCCACCGACATCAGCTGGGTGATCTCTTCTTCCAGTTGATGAATACGCTGGCGCTGACGCTCCATGCGGGCTTCCACCATCGACACACTGCCCCGCTGCTCGTGAGGCAGGCGTAATTGCTCCAGCAACTGGGGATGGCGGACAAAAAAGTCCGGCTGGCTGGCCAGATAATCTGCAATCTGACTTTCATCAAGCCCGGCTTCAGCCAAGGCGCTTTTATCGGTCATAAACTGATCTGTCCGTCAAATACATGAGTGGCCGGGCCGGTCATAAATACCGGTTTGCCCGGGCCCTGCCAGGCAATGGTCAGACTACCGCCGGGCAGATGCACTTTTACCCGCTCGGCCAGCTTGCCCCAACTCATGCCCATTACCGCTGCAGCACAGGCACCTGTACCGCAGGCCAGAGTTTCGCCGGCACCGCGCTCATGCACGCGTAAGTTCACTTCCCGGGCATTTACAATCTGCATAAAGCCTACGTTAACCCGGGCCGGAAAGCGCTCATGGTTTTCCAGCTCAGGTCCCAGTACGGCTACCTGGCCGGTATTAATGTCGTCAACTTCCACCACACAGTGCGGGTTACCCATGGACACAGCACCGCACAATACGGTTTGATCCTGGGTGCGTACCAGATACGTTTTTTCCGCTTTCTGCGCCTTAAACGGAATATTAGCCGGATCAAACTCAGGTATCCCCATGTTAACGGTCACCTGATTATCCTTCTCCAGCTGCAGTACAATGTTGCCCTTCTGAGTGCTGACAGCAATACGATCCTTGTTGGTCAGGCCTTTTAGCCGCACAAAGCGCGCAAAGCAGCGAGCACCGTTGCCACATTGCTCCACCTCGGAGCCATCGGCATTGAAGATACGGTAGTGGAAATCGAGCTCAGGATCATAGGGCGGCTCCACCAACAGCAGCTGATCAAACCCCACCCCAAAGTTGCGATCCGCCAGCTGGCGGATCACCTCGGGGTTGAAAAAGACTTTCTGGGTAACGCCATCCACCACCATAAAGTCATTGCCCAGCCCCTGCATTTTGGAGAAATGAAGCGTGCTCATGATTCAGGCTCCGGGCAGCAGGTGTTCACCCCGCCACAGATCCGCCAGCTCTTCCCGCTCACGCACCACATAGTGCTGGTCACCGTCCACCATCACTTCGGCTGCTCGGGGGCGGCTGTTGTAATTAGACGCCATCACAAAGCCATAGGCACCGGCGGAACGCACTGCCAGCAGATCGCCCTCGATAATAGAAAGTGTACGGTCCTTACCAATAAAATCACCGGTTTCACAGATGGGACCAACGATATCGTATACCGCTGCGTCGCGCTGCAGGGTGGAATCCACCGGAATGATGGCCTGCCAGGCACTGTACAGGGCCGGACGGATCAGATCGTTCATGGCGGCATCAACAATGGCGAAGTTCTTGGCTTCACCCGGCTTCAGGTGCTCAACCCGGGTCAACAGCACACCGGCGTTGGCAGCAATAGCCCGGCCCGGCTCAAATACCAGGGTCAGGTTACGGCCCTGCAGACGCTTTTTCAGCTCCTCAGCATAGTGCCGTGGCTCCGGCGGTGTTTCATCGTCGTAGCGCACACCCAGGCCACCACCCACATCCAGATGACGGATATGAATACCATCCTCGGCCAGGCCATCAATCAGCGCCAGCAGCTTGTCTACTGCTTCCAGGAAGGGGGACAGCTCGGTCAGCTGGGAGCCGATATGACAGTCCACACCGTGGATCTCAAGCTGGCTCATGGCCGCCGCCTGGCGGTAGATATCCCGGGCCTGCTCAATGGGAATACCGAACTTGTTTTCCTTCAGGCCGGTGGAGATGTAAGGATGGGTACCGGCATCGATATCCGGGTTCACCCGGATAGATACCGGAGCTTTTACACCCATGGTTTCCGCAACCCGGTTAATGCGTGCCAGTTCCGCCACCGATTCCACGTTAAAGCAGAAAATGCCCTGCTCCAGACCAAAACGAATTTCATCGTCGCGCTTGCCCACGCCGGAGAACACCACTTTCTTCGGGTCGCCGCCAGCGGCAATCACCCGGCTCAGCTCACCGCCGGAGACGATATCGAAACCCGAGCCCAGCCGGGCCAGCACATTGAGCACCGCCAGGTTGGAATTGGCCTTCACCGCATAGCACACCAAATGGTCCACCTCACCGGCGGCCTGATCGAAGGCATTCCAGTGACGCTCCAGCGTGGCACGGGAATAAACATAAAGCGGAGTGCCGTGTTGCTCGGCCAGACGGGTGAGATCGCAGGCTTCACCGTAAAGGCGGCCATCATCCTGATAATTGAAATAATCCAAGGTTGTTTCCTTTACGATTGCTCAACCTGAGTGGGTTGCTGTTCGGTTTCGGGCAGGGTCAGCGGACCTTTGAGGCCGCAAGCCGACAGGCCCAGAACCAGCGCAACCAGTGCGGTCAGCTTGAATTTGTTCATCGTATGACTGTGAATATGGTTCAGGGCTCTTATAATCGCATTCACATTCTCAAAAGCAATAGGAAGCGGGCAATGAACGACAGCGAATTTCATGCTCTGGCGGATGCCATTTACGAGCATATTGAGGCACGTATCGACGAAAGCGGCGAAGACATTGAATGCGAAACGGTAGGTGGCGTCATGAACCTGACCTTTGAGAACGGCGTACAGTTTGTGATTAACCGTCAGGAGCCGCTGCATCAGATTTGGCTGGCCACCCGGGAAAACGGTCACCACTTTGCGCTGGAAGGTGACAAGTGGATCGATAATCGTCAGGGCCATGAACTGCTGAGCTGGATCAGCCTGCAGGCCAAACGTCAGGGCGACGTCGAGCTGCCACTTTAAGGTCTGTTGGGCCTGAACTTCAGGCCGGATCGGCCTGTTGTGGATCCCGGTCGTCCTTGCAGGTGCGAAAGGTAAGTACCCGGACCTCATCGTCGGTACGCACAATCTCGTAATACTGGGGCAGATTAAAGTGGCTGAAGTGGCTCTGGCCCGCGGTCTGCTCCTGATTGGCGGTATACAGGCGGTTAATGCTCAGCACCAGATCGTCTTTGCTGCCCGCCACCTGGTGATATACCTCAGTGCGGTTGGCTTCATCCAGAATATAAAGGTTGTACCCGTCACCGCTACTTTCGAAGAAAAACTGTACCAGCCCTTCGCTGGCATAAGCATCCACTACCTCAGGCACCGGCTGACGCTGATGCTGATCCAGCCGCAGGGAATAATTCCGCTGACTTTCGCCATGACTGCGCCCCTGCGCCGGCATGGCACCTGCCGGTGTGCTTACCCGCTCCGGCTCCATGTGTTTCACACTCACACCACGACGTTCAAAGAAAATCCCAAACTGCTCCGTTCCCAGCTGTAACCGCTTGACCCGATGGCCGTTCACCGGGCCCAAGCGCAGCTCAATGCATTCCCGCACCAGTTGCTCAAAACGCGTACGCAACAGGCTACGCAGATGCCGGCTATAGCAATATACATTAAGCGTTTCAGGCGGGCTGGCTCCTTGGTGCATTTTGCCCAGCATGGCCGTCAGGGAGTCCACCACCGCGGTTTCACCATCGAAGTGGAGGGTACGAACTTCATCCCAGGAGTTGCGGTAGATAATATCCACCGAGCCCACCAGGTTTTCCCTCTGGCGGCCAAAACTGAAGGGATCGCTGGTGCTGGCACCAAATTCAATGGCCCTGTCCCGCCGGCGGGCTGTGGGATCTTCTTCCAGGTTAAGGTAAATAGCGAGATGACGTACTTCACAGGGGCGGCTCAGCGCCAGGTTGCTCGGGGATGGCAGCCGCACCGGAAACAGTTCCGCCAGATCCTGGCTGAACTCCTGCAACTGCTGCAGATTCAGATCCGTGCTCTGATTAAACAAATGCCATTGGGTCCGTTCGGTCAACAGCCCGTTAAAATGCGCCCAGGCCACCAGCCTGCTGACATAATCGCTGTGTTCAATGGCACTGCGACCGATAATCTCGGCCGGCGACAGCCCGTATTTATAAAGATACCACCCGGCCTGATTCACCCGACCTTCCGGCACCTGCACCAGACTAATATCAGACTCACTCAGATCTGGTGCAATGCGCAGGTTAATCAGCTGCACTTTGCCTGGCAGGTTTTCAAAGGCGGCATACAATTTGCGCGACAGAATACCGATATCTTCCGGGTTAATGGATTCGCTGATGTTATTGCGCCGGGCGAACTGGATCAGGCTGCGGTAGCTCTGCATCAGGGCCTCAAGCAATTCACCGTAGGCAGCCTTCACTTCTTCTACCTTCCAGTTTTCCCGGTCGTCGAGTTTGGCCAGCTTTTCCGCCGGCCAGCCCCACAGATCGATCAACCGGTCGATGATCCGCCGCCGCCAGGCAAGAGAATCATCACCTTCCTGCTCCGCTGTCAGCGCTTCCGACACCTTAAGGTAAAAACAGCGCCGCACCAGATCGAGGCGTTTCTCATCTCCGATGGATTTCAGATAATCGGTCACTTTTTCCAGCATCACTACATAGTGATCCTGGGTTTCATTCAGTTCTTCTGCTTTCTGGAACTCCTCCTTCAGCTGCCGGCACAGCAACTGAGTATCGGGGTACTCGTGAGAATAAGCTTCCATCAGCACGGTCTTCAGCACCGCCTTGTAAGGCGAGTCGATGCTTTTATACAGCTGCCACAGCGCCGAGCCGAAATACTCTTCCGCCGGAATACGGGCAAAGCCCCCCAGATCCAGCCATTCATCATGATTCAGGGTACCGTTGGCAAACTGCTCGGCCACAAAGCGATCGTAATTGGGCCCCAGCTTGCCCGGCGCAAACATCCACACCAGCCGCTTGCCGGCAATGCGCAGATGACTGCGGTAGAACTCATCCAGCAATAACAGGTGCTGGGCGCTGCCGCAGCTTTCCCCTTCCACCCATTGCTGGTTGTCGGTGCGAAATTTGTTATCCGGAATAAGAAAGAAGTTAAGTTCCACCCCGCGTTGCTCGGCCCACTTGGAGATCAGCAGGCATTTTTGCTGCAGCAAGGCAGCCCGGGCCGGCTCCATGGTGTGAGCATGACACACCCAGATATCCAGATCAGAACGATGGCCCTGACCAATGGACGAAGTACTGCCCATGGAATAAAGCCCCAGAATCTCGCCCCTGTGCTGTTCCAGTCCCTGATGGCCATTGGCGGCCCGGCACAACTCGTCAATAAATTCCCTCTGGCAGGCGTTGGGCACAAACTGACAGATGCCCGCCGGAACATCGCCGGGAACATAGCCCGGCAACAGAGGGTGGTGGTGATGCAACAATACCGGCAGCAACTGAAACACCTGCTGGCCATAACGATGCATGACCGCCAGGGCGCGGGTCAGTTTCTGCTGATTAAATTGCTCACACCGTTCAACGAGCTGATGAAAATTAGCGTGCAATAGCGTTATGGCCTTCGTTGGACCGACATATAGCCCGGACAGGGCCGGACGGGCAAAAGTGTGATCATGGTAGCAATTAGTCAGTAAATGAACAATAACCGGCAAAGCTGGGCCATGGTATGCCGCTGAACCTCTTTCTTTGCCTGAAACGCCCAGACAACAGTGATAACATCAGAACCAAATACCCGACAGACAACGAGAGTTTTATGGCTAATCGCACCATTCGTATTGCCACCCGTAAAAGCCTGCTGGCCCTGTGGCAGGCCCATTATGTGAAGGAACGTCTGGAAGCTCTGCACCAGGATGTAACCGTTGAACTGGTCCCCATGACCACCAAGGGGGACGTGCTGCTCGATACCCCTCTGTCCAAAATCGGTGGTAAGGGTCTGTTTATCAAGGAACTTGAGCAGGCCATGCTCGACGGCCGGGCCGATATTGCCGTGCACTCAATGAAAGATGTGCCGGTTGAGTTCCCCGAAGGACTGGGCCTGACGGTTATCTGTGAACGGGAAGACCCGCGGGACGCTTTTGTCTCCAATCACTATAAAACCCTGGCAGAATTACCCGCCGGTGCAGTGGTGGGTACCGCCAGCCTGCGTCGAGAGTGTCAGATCCGGGCCCGCTACCCGGAACTGAACATCAAAACACTGCGCGGCAATGTACAGACCCGGCTGCGCAAGCTGGACGATGGCGAATACGATGCCATTATTCTGGCTGCTGCCGGTCTCAAGCGGCTGGAGCTCGACGAGCGGATTGCCGGCCTGCTGAGTCCGGAAGACAGTCTTCCTGCCAACGGCCAGGGTGCCGTCGGCATTGAGTGCCGGCTGGATGACACCGAACTGCTGAGCCTGCTGGCCCCGCTGAACGATCACGACACACGGTTGCGGGTAGAGGCGGAGCGGGCCATGAACCATGGCCTGCAAGGCGGTTGTCAGGTGCCTATCGGCTCTTATGCGCTGTTGGAAGGCGATCAGCTCTGGCTGCGTGGCCTGGTGGGTCGACCCGATGGCACCCAGGTACTTTATGATGAGATTCGCGGCCCGGCAGATCAGGGCAAAAAGCTCGGTAGCGAACTGGCCAAACGCCTGCTGGCCGCCGGTGCCGATAAAATTCTGACCGAGGTCTACTCATCGTGATACCACTGGTGGTTCGCCCCGAACCTCAGAATCACAGCCTGTGCGACGCATTACGCCGGGCCGGCCACCAGCCGGTGGCCACCCCCCTGCTGACCTTTGCGCCGGGCGGCGAACTGACCCGGGCACCGGCATTATTAAGCCAGCTTGGCAGCAGGGATTATGTGATAGCGGTCAGCGCACAAGCGGTGAAATTCGCCGATAATGCGCTGAAAAGCCAGGGTTTGAGCTGGCCTGACAGCACTTATGTGGCTGTCGGCGAAGCCACTGGAAAGGCCTTTGCCGCCGTGGGGATAACCAACGCGCTGGTGCCGGACGATCCCCGTTCCGAGGGCATGATTGCCCTGCCCGCGCTGCAACACCCGGCCGGGTGCCAAGCCATCATTCTGCGTGGCGACGGTGGCCGTCATATGATGGCCCCGACCCTGATACAGCGGGGAGCACAAGTAAACTATTGTGAAGTTTATCGCCGTTGTTATCGTGAAGACCACAACGGCGAACTAGTTAAACAGTGGCGGCACCAGGGCGTGGACAGTATTATCATCACCAGTGGCGGCTTGCTGCAGCACCTGTTTCAGCTTGCTGCCAACAGCGCAAAGGACTGGCTGCTGAGCCGTTTATTGATTGTGCCCAGCATTCGCGTCGCAGAGCAGGCAGAGACATTAGGCTTTACTCATATCATCAATGCGAAAGGTGCATCCAACACGGCGTTGATCAGCGCTCTGGATGAGAGGAAAAGGAATGACAGACAATAAACAAGACCAACAGGAAGACAAGCTGGTAACCAACACCACGCCGGCGTCCTCCTCCGCCGAGGCCAAAACCGAAGAAAGCACTCAGGCAATACAAACCGAGCCGCCCGTCAGCACGCCGGAAAAACCGGTGCAGGAAAAGCAGCCGTCTTCCGGCAAAGGGCTGGCCACCGTGGCTATTGTGCTGGCAGTCGTGCTGGCCGGCGGCCTGTACTGGCACGGCCATAAACAGGGTGAAAACCAGGCGACACAGATTGCCGCGATGGAAACCCGGCTGGCTGAGCAGCAGACGGCCCTGAATGCACTCAAGAGTCAGCAGAGCGCCACTCTGGGTAAACTGGAAAGCGCTCAACAGAGCGTTACCGAGCAAGTGGACGGCTTGTCTCGCAAGGTACTGGATCTGGACAGCAAGCGCCCCAACGACTGGATGCTGGCAGAGGCCGAGTACCTGGTTCGCATGGCTGGCCGCAAGCTGTGGCTGGAGCATGATGCCGTGTCCGCCGCCATGATGCTGGCCAACGCTGATGAGCGCCTGGCTGCCCTTAACGATCCCACCCTGGTGCCGGTGCGCAAGGCGCTTGCCGACGACATTGCCAGCATTAAATCGGTGAAAAAAATCGATCGCGAAGGCATGGTGATCAAGCTCAACAGCATTAACGACCAGGTTGATAAACTGAAACTGGACGGAGTCATCATGTCCCGGGCCGAAGAGCCCGACTTCACCCTGTCCGAGTCCGTCAGTGACTGGAAAGAAAACCTGAAAAAGAGCTGGGCCAGCTTTACCGACGACTTCGTCACTGTACGTCGCCGCGACGGCAATGTAGAGGCCCTGCTGTCTCCGCAGCAACACTGGTATTTAAGCGAAAACCTTAAGGGTAAGCTGCTGCAGGCTCAGCTCGCCGTCTATCGCGAGCAACAGGAAATTTACGATAGTGCCCTGGCACAGTCTGAGCAGTGGCTGCAGGACTACTTTGCCGATGACAGTGTGCGCCAGTTTATGCTGGAGCAGATTGAGCAACTCAAAGGCCAGCAAATCAGCGTGAATTATCCCGAGCAATTTACTGCCCAGGAGCGGCTGCAGCAGTTGCTGGATAACCGGCTGCAACGCCTGCTCACCGGCCTGTAAGGGGGACTTATGATACGTCTTGCGATTATTGTCGCCATTCTGGCTGCCGGCCTGATTGTCGGCCCCGGGTTTATGGGCAAGCAGGGTTATGTGCTGGTGTCTGCGGGCAGCTACACCATAGAAACCACGGTCACCGTATTCCTGGTGGCTGCCGTGCTGTTTTATGTACTGCTGTTATTTATTG
Organism: Oceanimonas baumannii; assembly: GCF_002245495.1. Classification (GTDB taxonomy): domain Bacteria; phylum Pseudomonadota; class Gammaproteobacteria; order Enterobacterales; family Aeromonadaceae; genus Oceanimonas; species Oceanimonas baumannii. Next base: position 15,818 of record NZ_NQJF01000007.1, on the reverse strand, counting down.
AATGGCTGCTGGGCCGCATTTTCGGCATCAGTCACCGCACCCGGGGCTGGTTTATGGGCCGCCGCCGGCGCAAGGCCCTGAACTACACCCAAAGCGGTATGCAGGCACTGGTCGCGGAAGATTACGCTAATGCCGAGAAAATGCTGCTCAAGGGCACCAAGGGCAACGAGTTAGCCCTGCTCAACTACCTGAACGCTGCCAGTGCCGCTCAGGCTCAGGGTAACGACGAAAAGCGCGACAGCTATCTGCAACAGGCACGGGAGCAACACCCTGCGGCCGGTCTGGCTGTGGGCATAACTCAAGCCCGACTGCAGTATCAGCAGGGTGAGTTTGAACAGGCGCTGGCCGGCGTGCAGGCTCTGGAAACCACCTATGGCCACCAGCCCGCCCTGCTCAAGCTGCAGAAAGATGTGTATGTGGCTACCGGTCAGTGGCAAGCCCTGCTCGGTATTCTCGACAGCCTGGCCAACAAGAATCTGATCAGTGCCGAAGAAAAGGATGAACTGCGTCATCAGTCCTGGCTTGGCCGCTTTGAACAGGCCGCCCACGATGAAGGCAGTGATGGCCTGATCAAGGTATGGCAGGCACTGCCGCGCAAGGACAAATACAACCCTGCACTGTTGTTGCCCCTGTGTGACCGGCTGATCGGCCTCAAGGCTCACAAGGAAGCCCAGCAGCTGCTACTGGAAGGCCTCGACAAAGAAGCCGATCCGGGACTGCTGCTATGCGCCACCCGGCTGCAACTGAGCGACTATCACCCGCTGCTTGCCGCACTGGAGAAAAAGGCGAAAAAAGAAAGCCTGCCCGAGCTGCACTCCGCCCTGGGCCGCTTGTATCTGAAAGAAGGCAAAGACGAACAGGCTGAGCAACATCTGCAACAGGCAGTGGCGCAAAAGCCTGAGCCGCGGGACTATGTACTGCTGGCTGAACTGGCAGAAAGACGCAAGGACCTGGACAAGGCCAATGACTATTACAAACACAGTCTGGCCCTGGCAACGATCTGAGCCGCTGCCTTAAACGCAAAAAGAGGAGCTTCGGCTCCTCTTTTTCACATATAGAGCTAGAACTCAAGCGTCCTTATACAGCTTGATCAGGGTCGCCGGGTCCCGCTCCAGGAAACCTTTGCTACCATGCTGACGCATCAGCTGGGCGGCCAGGCCCGACATAGGAGTGGCGCTGCCGGCACGCAGGCTCTGAGCTACCGCCATATCCAGGTCCTTGAGCAGGGTACGCACATGCCACTTGGGATCAGGATCCGACTCTTCCGCCATCAGCGGGCCGGTGATCTGCATTGGTCTCGAGTCAGCAAAACCGCCCGCCAGGGCGGCAGGGATCTGCTCCGCATCCACGCCGCAGGACTTGGCCAGCGCCATCATTTCCGCCAGCACCATCAGGTTGCAGCCTACGATCATCTGGTTACACACCTTGGTAACCTGGCCGGCACCCACGCCACCCATGCGGGTAACCCGCTGCGACAGCGGCGCTAGCACCGGCCGGATGCGTTCAATATCGGCTTCTTCACCGCCACACATAATGGCCAGTGTTCCGTCTTCCGCCCCGGCAACGCCGCCGGAGACCGGCGAGTCGATCCAACCCATGCCGCAGGCGCTGTTCAGCCGCTTGGCATAGTCACGGGTGGCATCAGGATCAGAGCTGGAAAAATCCACCAACAGCTGACCAGCCCGACCATGGCTGGCCACCCCGCCCTCGCCAAAGACCACATTTTCCACCACAGCGGTATTGGCCAGGCACAACAGCACCAGATCCACCTGCTCAGTCAGTTCACCGATGCTGCCGGCCACCTGAGCGCCGGCAGTGACGACCTCAGCCAGCTTGTCAGTACTGCGGTTCCATACGGTAACGTCAAAGCCGGCGGCCAGCAGCCGCTCGGTCATCGGCTTACCCATCAATCCGATGCCGATAAATCCCAGTTTCATACTCTCTCCCTGTCGATAATGTGTGACGCCTGGTAATACTTCAGGCCTTTCTGCATTACCAGGCATAGCCAGCAGCTGAGCACAAAAGGCATGGTCAGCATGGGCAAGCCCAGTTTGAGCATAACGGCCGTCATCAGTCCGGCCAAGGCTGCAGCCAGCAGTATCCAGGCTTGCCTGCTGCCGTGCCAGAACATGGCAATGGCCGCCAGTACACCGTTATAGCCGGTCAGGCCAAAGTTAATGTAGTCCGGGTTGACCAGCAGCAATAGCGCCGCGCCGCTCGATATCATGGCGCCGACAAAGGCCCAACCCAGCATTTCGATGCCTACCAACAGCAGAGCGATACAGATCAGTACCGCCGGTACGGTATCGGGAAGAAAAATGACCTGACCAATGGCCGACAGTGAAAAGTTATACCCTTGGGGAACCTCATCGGCTACCCGCTGACCGATGAAATACAGCCATGGCAACACCACCAGATTGAATGGCAAGGTATACCAGGGAATGGCGGCCAGCCGGCGCAGCCGGTAATAAAGCCAGGCCGACAACGCTCCGCCCAGTACCGACAGCAACAACCACTGCGGGGTATGCTCGGCAAACAAGCCAAAGGCCAGCCCTACCAGGGCAGCATTAAAGCCAAACAGACCATCGCGCCAGGCGCCCGGCTCCCACCTGCAAACCAGCGCCAGCAAGGTGGCGGCGAAGGTTGCCAGCATCATGGTGGCGGCCATCCAGGGAGAAACCCAGAGTACACCCGCAACAATCAGAGCACCGGCCAGGCGGTTGTTTATAAAATATATCTGGCCAACAGCGGCCAGCAGGGAAGACAACAGCGTCATGAAAGACACTCCTGTACCAAAGGGAAGAAAACAGAGACGGCGCGATTAAAACAGCTGAGCGAAAACTGGTCAATAAATTATTGTGAACAACTTTGTATTAAGGTTATGAAGGTTTCATAAGAGAACCCAAGTGATACGAAAACGTTAAATTAAACCAGCAAACCGAACACAAAAAAGCCGGGCAAGCCCGGCATGCTCGTCAATGACCAGACTCTGGTCAGTGTGCCAGGAAAAACCGGTAGGCCGGATCCTGAGTCACGTCGTACCAAGTGTAACCCAGCTCCGCCAAGTGCCGCTCAAATGAAGCGATATCGCTCTCGGGCAACTCAAAGCCACACAGCACCCGGCCAAATTCGGCACCATGGTTGCGATAATGAAACAGACTGATGTTCCAGCGGGCACCCAAGGTGTGCAAAAAGCGCATCAGGGCACCGGGCTGCTCCGGGAAACGAAAGCTGTACAGGCGTTCCTGCAGAGGCTTGGGTGCCCGGCCACCGACCATATAACGCACATGGGTCTTGGCCAGATCGTTGTCGGTCATATTAGCCACCGGATACCCTGCCTGCTCCAGCTCCGCCATGATCTGCGCCAGCTCCCGATCGCCATCGGACAGCCGCACCGACACCAGCAGCGCCGCCTTGTCTGCCGCCGCATAGCGATAGTTAAACTCAGTCACCATGCGGTTGCCGAGCAACTCGCAAAACTGCAAAAAGGCTCCTTTGCATTCGGGAATAGTGACCGCCAGTACCCCTTCCCGTTTTTCACCCAGCTCACACCGCTCGGACACGTAGCGCAGAGAATGGAAGTTAACATTGGCACCACTGAGCACCGCTGCCATACGGGCATGGGCATAATCCCCGGCCTGGCTGTATTTTTTCAGCCCGGCCAGCGACAGCGCGCCCGAGGGCTCGGCAATAGCTCGGGTATCCTCAAAGATATCCTTAAGTGCAGCGCAAATTTCGTCGGAGGTTACGGTAATCACACCGTCCAGATATTCCCGACACAAACGGAACGTCTCGGTACCGATACGCTTCACCGCCACACCGTCGGCAAACATACTGACCCGGTCCAGAGTAACGATGTCACCGGCATTCAGCGCCGCCTTGAGACAGGCGGAGCCCTCGGCCTCGACCCCAATTACCTTAACCTGAGGTAACAGCTGCTTGATGTATACCGCCACCCCGGCGGCCAAGCCGCCACCACCCACCGGCACGAACACATGAGTCAGACGGGTATCCTGCTCCAGCAACTCACGACCCACCGTGCCTTGTCCGGAAATCACGTCCTCGTCATCAAAGGGCGGGATCAGGGTCGCGCCCAGTTCCTTGACTAGTTCCAGACAGCGGGCATAGGCTTCGTCGAAGTTGTTGCCATGCAGAACCACATTACCGCCAAAGCGACGTACCGACTCCACCTTGATATCGGGAGTGACAGTGGGCATCACAATAGTGGCATTGATGCCCAGCTTGGCCGCCGACAGCGCCACGCCCTGAGCATGGTTGCCCGCCGAGGCGGCAATCACGCCGCGTTGCTGCTGCTCGGGGGTGAGCTGGGCAATCTTGTTGTAGGCACCACGCAGCTTGAAAGAGTGCACCGGCTGCATATCTTCCCGCTTGAGGGAAACCGGGTGCCCCAACCGCTCGGAAATCTTTTTGAGCGGGGTCAGTGGCGTCACCCGGGCCGCCTCGTACACCGGTGACAACAGAATGTGACGCAGGTACTCGGTAGCCGAACGGGGTGTGCCTTTTTTTTCCTTCAATGCAGCCTGTGCCATGCCTCAACCTCCCAGCTTGCTGCGGTCACGCACCGCGCCCTTGTCGGCGCTGGTGGCCAATGAGGCATAGGCGCGCAGAGCAAAGGACACTTCGCGCTCGCGATCTACCGGACGCCAGGCCTGTTCACCCTTGGCATCCATGGCTTCACGGCGAGCTGCCAGCTCCTGCTCGGACACGTCCAGCGCAATCTTGCGGGCCGGAATATCGATGTCGATGATGTCACCAGTCTGCACCAAACCAATGGTGCCGCCGTTGGCCGCCTCGGGAGAAACGTGACCGATAGACAGACCGGAGGTACCGCCGGAGAAACGACCGTCGGTGATCAGCGCGCATTTGGTGCCCAGGCCCATGGACTTAAGGTAGGTGGTGGGGTACAGCATTTCCTGCATGCCCGGGCCGCCCTTGGGACCTTCGTAACGGATCACGACCACTTCACCGGCCTTGACCTCGCCGCCGAGAATGCCGGCCACCGCGGTGTCCTGGCTCTCGAAAACGCGGGCCGGTCCACGGAAGGTCAGGTTGTCGTCGGCCACGCCGGCGGTCTTGACGATACAGCCGTCGATGGCCAGGTTGCCGGCCAGCACGGCGAGGCCGCCTTCCAGACTGTAGGCATTGTCGATGCTGCGAATACAGCCATCGGCACGGTCGTCATCCAGGGTGTCCCAGCGGCAGTCCTGGCTGAACGCCCGGGTGGTGCGAATACCCGCCGGGCCGGCACGGAACATGGTTTTTACCGCGTCGTCTTCAGTCACCATAATGTCGAATCTGGCCAGCTGCTCGGCCAGGCTCATGCCCAACACGGTATTCACATCGGTATTAAGCAGGCCGGCACGGGCCAGCTCGGCCAGAATGCCCATCACACCACCGGCACGATGCACATCTTCCATATGGTATTTCTGGGTGGACGGAGCCACCTTGCACAGCTGGGGTACCTTGCGCGACAAGCCGTCGATGTCGTCCATGGTGAAGTCCACTTCCGCTTCCTGAGCGGCGGCCAGCAGGTGCAACACGGTATTGGTAGAGCCGCCCATGGCGATATCCAACACCATGGCGTTTTCGAATGCGGCCTTAGTGGCGATGTTGCGCGGCAGTACGGCGGCGTCGTCACCTTCGTAGTAACGTTTGGTCAGCTCCACAATGCGGTGACCGGCGGTCTTGAACAGCTGCTCACGATCAGCATGAGTGGCCAGCAGCGAGCCATTACCGGGCTGGGACAGACCCAGAGCCTCGGTCAGGCAGTTCATGGAGTTGGCGGTAAACATCCCGGAGCAGGAACCACAGGTGGGACAGGCACTGCGCTCAACCTGTTCGCTCTGAGCGTCGGAGACGGTGGGGTCGGCGCCCTGGATCATGGCATCCACCAGATCCAGCTTGATCAGCTGATCAGACAGCTTGGTCTTGCCTGCTTCCATCGGGCCACCGGACACGAAGATCACCGGAATGTTAACCCGCAGGGCGGCCATCAGCATGCCGGGAGTGATTTTGTCACAGTTGGAGATACATACCATGGCATCGGCACAGTGGGCGTTAACCATGTATTCAACGGAGTCAGCGATCAGTTCACGACTGGGCAGTGAGTAAAGCATGCCGCCATGACCCATGGCGATACCGTCATCCACCGCGATGGTGTTGAATTCCTTGGCCACACCGCCGGCCGCTTCAATTTCGCGGGCCACCAGCTGCCCCATGTCCTTGAGGTGCACGTGGCCGGGCACAAACTGGGTGAAGGAGTTCACCACAGCGATAATCGGCTTGCCGAAATCATCTTCGGTCATGCCGGTGGCGCGCCACAGGGCGCGGGCGCCGGCCATATTACGGCCGTGGGTGGTGGTGGCTGAACGATACCTTGGCATTCCTTTTACTCCTGATATTGCGTGAGAACGGCGGGACGCCTGCGCCCCATCTCGATAATTTAAATTAGTCTTTTACCGGGGTGAGCCAACCCCATTTATCCTGGGTGCTGCCATTAAACAGGCCAAAAAACGCCTGCTGCAGCTGTTTGGTGATCGGGCCTCGTTTACCTTCACCCAGAGTGATGCCATCCACGCTGCGCACCGGGGTGACCTCGGCAGCGGTGCCGGTCATAAACATTTCGTCGGCCAGATACAGGGCTTCCCGGGCAATGGCTTCCTCCCGAACCTCGTAACCGGCGTCCCGCGCCAGGGTCATCAGAGTATCACGGGTGATGCCTGGCAGTATGCAGGCGGTAACCGGCGGCGTATAAAGCACGCCATTCTTGATAAGGAACAGGTTCTCGCCGGCGCCTTCACTGAGGTGACCGTGCACATCGAGAGAAATTCCCTCGCTGTAACCATGGCGTTTGGCCTCACCGGATATCAGCTGGGATGACAGATAGTTACCCCCCGCCTTGGCACCGGTGGGCATGGTATTCGGTGCCAGCCGGTTCCAGGAAGTCACACAGACGTCGACGCCGTTTTCCAGCCCTTCCTCACCCAGGTAGGCCCCCCAGGGAATGGCGGCGATGATCACCTCGCAAGGCACATCTTTGGGAGCATTCAGGCCCATGCCCACATTACCCACGAACACCAGCGGACGCAGGTAGGCACTGTCCAGGTCGTTGTCGGCCACCGCCGTTCGGCAGGCACTCATCAGCTCTGCCTTGGTATAGGGAATGGTCATGCGGTAGATCTTGGCGGAATCAAACAACCGCTGCACATGCTCTTCCAGCCGGAAGATCGCCGGACCTTTGGGCGTGTTATAGGCGCGAATGCCTTCAAACACCGAAGAGCCATAATGCAGAGCGTGGGTCATCACATGCACCTGGGCCTTGTCCCAGGGCACCATATCTCCGTTAAACCAGATGTACTTGGCGGTAGACATTGTCGTTATCCTCAGGCCGATTTTTTCAGCGGTTGCTCCATGATTTGCGCTTCAACGCGGGTCACGTTCATCAGTTTTTCAAGCTGATTGCTCAGCAGCTGAATGGGACGCTCACTGCTGACAGTAACCCTGATGTTCAGGTTTTGACAATCAGAGGAAGTGGACATTTCCATGTCATCCACGCGAAACCCTCGGTGACGGGTCATACGTAACACCCGCTCAAGTACTTCCGGGCGAAACTGAGCTTCGATCTGCACATTATGCTGGTTCATGATTTACTCTCCATCATCTGGTCGTTGGCAACACCCGGCGGTACCAGGGGCCAGACGTTCTCTTCCTCTGAAATACGTACATGCAGCAAATAGGCGGTGTCGGACTGCAGCATGCGTGCAATGGCAGGCTGTACCTGCTCCTTGCGAGTAATGGTTTCGCCCGGAATGTCGAAAGCGGCGGCCATGGCCACGAAGTCCGGATTGTCGGTAAGAATGGTTTCACTGAAGCGGCCGTCGAAGAACAGCTCCTGCCACTGGCGCACCATGCCCAGGCGCTGGTTATCAAGCAGCACCATTTTCACCGGCAGTTGTGCGCGCTTGAGGGTACCCAGCTCCTGCACATTCATCATGAAGGAGCCGTCACCGGACACCAGCACCGACTCGTGATCGGGACGAGCCAGCTTGGCACCGATGGCGGCGGGCAGGCCGAAGCCCATGGTACCCAGACCGGCGCTGCTGAGATGATTGCGCGGGCTGGTAAAGCGCATATGCTGGGCCACCCACATCTGATGCTGGCCTACATCACAGCTGACCATGGCGGTGTCTGCCAGAGCGTCACTCAGTTGCTTGAGCATCAGCGGTGCATAAATGGCCTCACCCGGATGATCGTAGCGCCAGCCATGGTCGGCCTTGAGTGTCTTGCACAGCTCGCGCCAGGGATCGATAGCCAGCCGTTCGCCGGTCAGCAAGGGCAATACCTCAGCCAGATCGGCATTGATGCCCACCTGGGCATGGCGCACCTTGCCAAATTCGGCGGCGTCCTTATCCAGATGAATCACCTTGGCATTGACCGCAAAAGCGTCCAGTTTCCCGGTCACCCGGTCATCAAAACGGGCACCGGCCACAATCAGCAGATCACTCTGCTGAACAGCCAGGTTGGCAGCTTTTGTTCCATGCATACCCAGCATACCCAGGAACAGCTCATGGTCCGGATCCAAAGTCCCGATTCCCTTCAACGTGGTTACCGCAGGAATACCACTTTGCTCGGCAAAAGCACGTAATTCTGCTTCGGCATTGCCCATGCCGACACCGCCACCCACATAGAGCACCGGCTGACGTGCGGCGGCCAGCAGCGCCCTGGCTTCGGCCAGTGCCGCCTTATCCAATGCATTGGAGGCTGTAGTACAGGGCACGGCAGGACGAGGCTCCACCAGCGCAAGCTGGACATTTTTGGGCACATCAATCAGTACCGGGCCAGGCCGGCCGGAGCGGGCCACTTCAAAGGCTTCGGTGATGATGTCGCCAAGATCTTCCACGCTCTCTACCAGGTAGGAGTGCTTGGTGCAGGACAGCGACATGCCCAGTACGTCCACTTCCTGGAAGGCATCGGTGCCGATGGCCGACATAGGTACCTGACCGGTGATGGCCACCACCGGAATGGAGTCGAGCATGGCATCGGCCAGACCGGTGATCAGGTTGGTGGCACCGGGGCCGGAGGTAGCCATGCACACCCCCACCTGACCACTGGCTCTGGCGTAGCCTACAGCACCCAAGGCGGCAGCCTGCTCATGACGGCACAGCAAATGCTCTACACCGCCATCGTAGAGGGCGTCGTAAAGCGGCATGATGGCACCGCCGGGATAGCCGAAGATCTGGGTTACCCCTTGTTGTTTCAGTGCCTGGACAATGTACTGTGAGCCATTCATGTGATTTTCTGTCCTGTATTGCTGCCAAAGTTTTTATAAAAAAAAACCCCCGAGTCGACTCGGGGGTTTTTGCTGTTTCTGCTGGCCGGTTATCGGCTTTCGGCAGACCACAGTGCCCCGAGCGGAGATTTAATAATCACCACTAGGACCACAATAATGCTGACGAAACGTACGATAGAGTTCATAAAACCAACCAAAAATAATTGCTGCTTACCGAAGCTTTCGGTGCCGTAGGCCTATAGAACTAGCATAGTGTTCTACACTACTCAAGACTTTATTATATAAATATCACAAAAAAGCACGGTTATCGCCCCACACAAACCAGTTTAAAAAACCACTAAAAATTTAAATGGCAAAATAAAAAACCAAAGGAACAGCCATGTCTCTTGCTGTTGTATTTGCCCGGGCCAGTTTGGGAGTTACTGCCCCATTAGTAACGGTTGAAGCTCATTTGGCCAATGGACTGCCGGCATTTAACATTGTTGGCTTGCCGGAAACCACAGTTAAGGAAGCCCGGGACCGGGTGCGCAGCGCCCTGATCAACGCCGGTTTTGAGTTTCCAGCCCGACGTATTACCGTCAACCTGGCCCCCGCGGATCTGCCCAAAGATGGCGGTCGTTTCGACTTGCCTATCGCCATGGCCATTCTCGCTGCCTCGGAGCAAATTCCGGGCTCCTCCCTCGACGGCCTCGAGTTTCTCGGTGAACTGGCACTGACCGGCGAGTTACGCAGCATCAAGGGCGTACTGCCGGCAGTCCTGGCCGCCCGCAACAGTGATCGCCGGCTGATTATTCCCGCCGCCAACGGCATGGAAGCCGGTTTGCTCAGCCCCAGTCCGGCCTTGCTCGCCGCCCACCTGCTGCACATTACCGCCTGGTTAAACCAGGAAGGTGAACTGATCCACCCGGAACCGGTATCCGGTATCGAACATGAGGCCATCTCCTGCTTAAGTGATGTTATTGGTCAGGAAACGGGGAAACGAGCACTGGAGATTGCCGCGGCCGGCGAACACAACCTGCTGTTGCTGGGCCCTCCCGGAACAGGAAAAAGCATGCTGGCCAGTCGCCTGCCTGATCTGCTTCCCCCCATGACGGAAGCGGAAGCACTGGAAGCCGCCGCTGTTCGATCTATCAGTGGTCAAGCTCTTGCCCCTGAACACTGGCGACAAAGGGCATTTCGTCAACCTCATCACTCTTCTTCAACGGCCGCACTCGTGGGCGGAGGCAGTCATCCCAGGCCAGGAGAGATATCCCTCGCTCACCATGGCGTCCTGTTTCTTGACGAACTCACCGAATTCGAACGCAGAGTGCTGGACGCCCTGCGTGAGCCGCTGGAAACCGGCACCATCTGCATTTCCCGCGCAGCCCATAGTGTGACCTTCCCTGCCCGCTTTCAGCTGATTGGTGCCATGAACCCCAGCCCTTGCGGGCACTATCAGGATGGCCTCAGCCGCAGTTCGCCGGAGCAAATATTGCGCTATCTCGGTAAAATATCCGGCCCCTTTGTGGATCGATTTGATCTGTCCGTGGAAATTCCCCTTTTACCCCCCGGCGAACTGAGCCGGCCACGGCAAAAATCAGAAAGCTCGGCAGCAGTACGCTCCCGGGTACTGGCTGCCCGTGCACGGCAGCAGCACAGGGCCGGAAAACCGAACGCTCGTCTGAGTGCTGCCGAGCTGGATACCCTGTGCCCATTGAGCGCCACAGATGCCGCTTTTCTGGAACAGGCACTGCAACACATGAAGTTATCCATTCGTGCCTGGCATAAACTGATCCGGGTAGCCCGTACCATTGCCGATTTGGCCGGTGAGCAATATATTGGCCGGACCCACCTGATGGAGGCTCTGGGCTATCGCGCCATGGACAGACTACTGGCCAGGTTACGCCAGTAAGCAAAAACATAAGGGAGTGTATATGAAAAGTGCAAAGGAGTTTGCAGAGTGGCTACAGCAACATTTTGGCCCGCATCAGGACGGTATATACCTGACCCGGGATGACATTGCCGAGCTGTCGGGCCGGCAGCGTTACAATCAACAGTTTGTTTCAGACGTCCATTTTGAACTGACCCTGCTGGGTATGGGGTTTGTCACCGATGCTCACCGGGAAAAGTTTTACCTGTTTCATCTGCCCACCCGGCACTGGCAGGATTTGGGCCATGACGATATCGAGATCCTTTCCTCTCCCAAATAAATCAGCAAGCAATAAAAAGGCCGGTCAGAACCGGCCATATGCATCACAAGCGCTATTTTCAGTCTGCGGAGAGCAGATATTCCACAACCCGGTAGAAACGCTCTTCAGAGCCAATTTCACCCATATTCAGCTGATATTTATTACGTACGATCACGGTGGGGGTTCCGCGAATATTGAACTTTTCAGTCAGCTTATCGTATTTGGATATCATGCCATTCAGCGCAAAGCTGTTAATCACGCCATCAAAATCCTTGCCATCCACCCCGTTGGCGACAAATACCTCTTTCACATCATCGATAGAGCCGGGCACTTTCTTCTGGCGATGAATACGATCAAACATAACAGGGGTCAGCTTATCTTCCACTTTAAGCAGCTTGGCAGCACCATAGGCACGCTGCAGTACCGGACCCAGATCCTTGCCCAGAAAACTTACCGGTACCTTGTTAATTTCGGCCTCAGGCACACGCTCAGCCAGCTTGTCCATCAGCGGTTGAAAGCTGTAACAATGGGGACAGATATAAGAAAAAAACTCAGTCACTTCCGGCTTGCTGCCGGCAATTTCACTGACCACCGAATATTCCACCCCTTCCTTGAATTCAGGAGCGGCATGGGCCAGAGGTACAAACAGCATAGTGATAAAGGCAAAAATCAGCTTTTTCATTGAATAATCCCGTTTATGTCAGACTGATTCAAGTTAAGGAATCAGCTCCATGAGGTCAAGGATAATGGCGGTACAGTCAGACTCAGGACTTGCTCATTCAGTGCTTTTATCTGCTGCTGCCAGTAATCTTCGCTGTTAAACCAGGGAAACGCCAGCGGAAAGGCCGGATCATTCCAGCGTGCGGCGAGCCAGGCCATGTAGTTGATCATACGCATAGCCCTCAGTGGTTCGATAAGTGCCAACTCGGCATTGTTGAATTCACGCTCGGTTTCATAACCCGCAAGCAAGGTATCCAGCTGTACCAACTGCTCCTGACGGTCACCGCTTAGCATCATCCACAGATCCTGAACCGCCGGGCCACGCCGGCAATCGTCAAAATCCAGCAACCAGGGGCCACCATCCCACAACAGGTTGCCTCCATGGCAGTCACCGTGAATACCGATAAGCTTACCGGGCCGGTAATACTCGGTGATCCCAGCGATCAATTGATCCAGAGCACTGAAAAAAGCGGCACGCAAGGTGTTGGGGATAGCCGCCTGTTGCTCCAGCACCCTGCGGGAATGAGCCAGTCCGGTGCCAGGCTCCATCACCGGGCGTTGCTTCAGCGGCACGCTTTCACCAACACGATGCAGGCGGGCCAATTGCTCACCCAGCGCTTCCAGCTGCTCCAGATTATCCGGCTCAAAGGCCCGGCCAGGAACCGAGCGCCATACCGAAAACAACAGGTCATTAAATTCAAACAGGCTGTGGCCGTCCCGTGCTAGCGGCTCAGCTACCCGTACTCCCTGCTCGGCAGCGGCTGCCACAAAGGCCAGCTCCTGTTCAATCTGGGCTCTGCTCCAGCGCTCAGGGCGGTAAAACTTGGCCACCAGAGTGCCGTCACTTTCCGACTGAAAGCGGTAGACCCGGTTTTCATAGCTGTTCAGAGCCATCAGCCCGCGATCGACATAAATCCCCATGCTGGCCAGCGCATCATCAATCGCATCCGGGGTCAGTTGATAGTAATCCATAGCACTCCAATAAAAAAAGCCGCAGACTCGCTGCGGCTTACTCTAACATGCATGTAATATCAGAACTCGTTAAAGAACTTGCTCTCAGTTCTTACCGAAGAGCTGCTGTCGTCCGCATCCGCTCCCTTGCGGCTCATCACAAACGTGATGTCCCGCACTGGTGAATCCAGCAGATAAGGATCAACAGACAGGCTGACCGGAAGACTCATCACCTCGCCACCATCAATACTGACTTCGTTCGGACCAATCCACTCAATGTCATCCACGCCTTCGACACTCAGCTGATAAGTAGCCCGCTCAAGGGTTTTATTAAGCAACTTAAGGGTATACGTATTTTCAATCAGCCCTTCAGACGTTTCACGATACAGCTGGTTACGGTCGCGAATAACTTCAATCCCCATGGGCATAATACGGGTAGCCATAAAGGCAAAGGCGGCCAGCATCACCACCATAACAATGCCGTAGCCAATCAGTTTGGGCCGGGCCACGTGGGTTTCTCTGTGCTTCAGTTTATGCTCGGTGGTGTAGCTGATAAGGCCCGGTTCATAGCCCATGCGCTCCATGGTTTGATCACAGGCGTCTATACAGGCACCGCAGTTAATGCACTCATACTGCAGACCATCACGAATATCGATGCCAGCCGGACAGACCTGTACACACAGATCGCAGTCAATACAGTCGCCCAAGCCCAGCTCCTTGGGATCTTTCTTGCGGGAGCGTGGTCCACGCGCTTCTCCTCGCTCGGCATCATAGCTGACGATGTAGGTGTCCTTATCGAACATGGCTGACTGGAAACGGGCATATGGGCACATATGAGTGCACATGATGGTACGCATAAAACCAGCGTTACCATAGGTACAGAAGGCAAAGAACAGTACCCAGAAGCCGACCCAGAAACTAACTGAGAAAGTTACCAGGCCCCAGGCCAGTTCATGCGCCGGGATAAAGTAAGCAATAAAGGTAAAGCCGGTCAGCAGCGACACCGCCAGCCAACCGGTGTGCTTGGCGGCTTTACGCCAGATCTTGTTGAATCCCCAGGGTGCCTTGTCGAGCTGACGACGCTTGTTGGCACTGCCTTCTAACTTTTCCTCGAACCAGATAAAGATAAAGGTCCACACCGTTTGAGGACACAGATAACCACACCATACCCGCCCAAGGAAGGTCGTCATAAAAAACAGAGCAAAGGCGGCGATCATAAACAGAATGGCCAGCAGAGTAAGATCCTGTGGCCAGAGGGTCGTACCAAAAATATGAAAACGTTGTTGCTCTACATCCAGCAGAATCGCTTGGTTACCGTTCCACTGAATCCAGGGCCCGACCAGAAACACCAGCATCAGCAGCCAGCCCATTTGATTACGCAGGCGCTGCCATTTACCGGTTTGTGCCCTGACGTAAATATGTCCGTCATCAGCGGGACGATGGGAAGTTTTTTTGGGAGTGACGTCTTTAACGTCTATTCTGCTTTTTTTATCGGTCATTGCTGCTCACATCATTGCTCTGGTTGTTATCCGGATCTGCTACAAGATGTAACCCCTTGTTAACTTGCAGATAAAATACGACTTATGGCTCATTTTGCGTCAAAAATGAAAGCTAAAAGGTGATAGTGATCACTTTCTTGCCGGACGGGGATCATTGCGCCCACCCAATGCCTCCATGATAGGGCATTCCGGTTTGCTGTCTCCATGACATTGATCAGCCAAACTACGTAAACTTTCCAGCATGACCTGCATATGTGCCACTCGTTGCTCTATATCTGCTATTTTGGCCAGAGTCAGCGCCTTTACCTCAGCACTGGTACGGTATTCATTATCGTGCAACGCCAACAACTCATGGCACTCATCCAGGTTAAACCCCGCCTGTCTGGCATTTTTGATAAAAAGAATACGGCGGATCAGTGTTTCACTGTAATGGCGGTAACCGTTCTCTCCCCGCTCGGGCTCAGGAATAAGACCGATAGACTCATAATAACGAAGCGTTTTGGCAGTCAGCCCTGTCATTAAGGCTGCTTTGCTGATGTTCATATCTGGCTCCAGACAAACGTATCACCCTTCACCATACCCCTTCCCCTTAAGGTAAGGTCAAGCCCGTTTTTTGAGGGGAGAAATTGAAGATCGAAAAAAGCCCGATACTCATGTATCGGGCTTTCCGGAGAGTGTGTTTGACTGTGACCTACTTTTACATGGCAGCTGCCACACTATCATCGGCGCGGGTGCGTTTCACTTCTGAGTTCGGCAAGGGATCAGGTGGTTCCACAACGCTATGGCAGTCAAACAAATTTTGGTGCTGATACCCGGATTTGAACTGGGGACCTCACCCTTACCAAGGGTGCGCTCTACCGACTGAGCTATATCAGCAAAATTGGGTGCCTGGCAGTGACCTACTTTCACATGGCAGCTGCCACACTATCATCGGCGCGGTCGCGTTTCACTACTGAGTTCGGCATGGAATCAGGTGGTTCCACAACGCTATGGCCGCCAGGCATAAAACTTTAATTCGAAAAAAGCGGTTTCGATGAATAGAGTGTAGTCTCGACCTGCAAGGCCTCACACTTCTTGGGTGTTGTATGGTTAAGCCGCACGGGTAATTAGTACAGGTTAGCTGCACGCCTCACAGCGCTTCCACACCCTGCCTATCAACGTCCTGGTCTC
>NZ_NQJF01000070.1 GCF_002245495.1 Oceanimonas baumannii | reverse complement strand
CAATACCTGTACTCGCTGGCGGGAGATAGCCAGTGAACGTGGTTGAAACCTCACTTCCCGGTGTTGTAATCCTCGAACCCAAAGTCTATGGCGACGACCGAGGTTTTTTCTACGAAAGTTTCAACGCCAGGACGTTCAAGCAGGCCACGGGCCTCGAACGCAACTTCGTACAAGACAACCATTCGCGCTCGCAAAAGGGTGTGCTGCGGGGCTTGCACTATCAGTTGGCAGACACACAGGGAAAACTCGTGCGTGTCACCGCAGGTGAGGTGCTCGACGTGGCGGTGGATATTCGCCGCAGTTCTCCGAACTTCGGTCAATGGGTGGGGGTCCGTCTGTCGGCTCAGAACCACCGCCAACTGTGGGTACCCGAAGGTTTTGCTCATGGGTTCGTGGTGTTGAGTGAATACGCAGAGTTTCTCTACAAGACCACTGATTACTATCAGCCCAGTGCTGAGCGCTGCATCGCATGGAACGACCCAACGCTGGCAATTGATTGGCAACTGACCGAGACGCCGCAACTGTCCGTCAAGGACCAGGCCGGCAAACGCTTGGTGGAAGCGGACCTGTTCCCATGAAAATCCTCATCACCGGCCAACACGGCCAAGTCTCCCAGGCTCTTCAACAGCGTCTGCCCCCGCTTGGCCAACTGATCGTGCTGGGTCGCGAGCAACTGGACCTGACCAACGTCGACCAAATCCGCCAGCAGGTCCGTGCCCACCGCCCCGGCCTGATCATCAACGCCGCCGCCCACACGGCGGTCGACCAGGCCGAAAGCGAGCCGGAGGTGGCCTTCGCCATCAATGCCATCGCCCCCGGCATTCTGGCTGAGGAGGCCAAGGCCCTGGGCGCGCCGCTGATCCACTACTCCACCGACTACGTGTTCGACGGCAGCAAACCGGCGCCGTACACCGAGGCCGATACGCCGAACCCGTTGGGGGTGTATGGCCAAAGCAAGCTCGCCGGCGAGCAGGCGATTGCGGCAGTGGGAGGCGAGCATCTGATTC
>NZ_NQJF01000006.1 GCF_002245495.1 Oceanimonas baumannii | reverse complement strand
GCCTGCCGCCAGCGTTCAATCTGAGCCATGATCAAACTCTTCAATTAAAGATTTGATGCTCAATGAATATCTGAATTGCTGCTATTTCTAGTGCACTTCACAAATCATTGAAAAACAATATTTTTTGTTTCTCAATCGACTGCGAGTGCCCACACAGTTTGCTTGATAAATTGTTAAAGAGCGTGACCGCTTTCGCTGGTCAGGGCTGCGCATTCTACGCAACTCTTGGTGTTCGTCAAGCGTTGATTTGAACTTTGTTTTGTTCGTTTTCAACGTTTGTGACCGTTGGCGTGTTGCCCCGTGTCAGTGGATGCGCATTATAGGGAGCCGCGGATTTTGCGCAAGGGCTTTTTTGATAAAAACAACCAACTGCTCAAGATTCACACTAACCGTATTTTTATGCGCCAGTTTTGATCCTGATTCAGGTTTTCATGTGATCGCACCCTATAATAGATATATAAAATGCAACTAATGGTGAATCATATGCAAATTATGGATGCGCAAAGGGAAAATGAAATCGTCCCCCTGTTCCGGCTGGGCTTCCGCGTGTTTTTTCTGGGCGGGGCTCTGTTTTCCTGCACGGCCATGGCGCTGTGGCTGCTGGTACTTAGAGGTGCTCCTCTCCTTCCAGGTGTCAGCAATCCTGTCTGGTGGCACGCTCATGAAATGATTTTCGGGTTTGGTATGGCCATCATTGCCGGCTTCGTACTCACCGCCATGCAGAACTGGACCGGTATTCCCGGCATCCGCGGCTGGCCTCTCGCTCTGATATCCGGCCTCTGGCTGCTGCCCCGCTTGCTGATGCCATTGCGGGGGGAGCTGAACACCCTGGTGATGTTGCTGGATTTGCTCTGGTTACCGCTGGTCGCTGGCTTTTTGGCACAGCCGGTAATCCAGGTGAGACAATGGCGTAACCTGTTTTTTGCTCCCCTGCTACTGGTCATGACACTGCTTAATGCCCTCAGTTATTACGCCGCTTTCACACATAACTGGCTGCTGGCGGAGCGGACTTTTACTACCGCAGCACTGGCAATCGCCGCCCTGATTGCCGTTATGGGTGGCCGGGTGATCCCTTTCTTCACCGCCCGGGGTACCGGTACCGACAAACCTGAACCTGTCCGAGCGCTTGAAAAACTGGCACTCGGCTCCATCTGGCTAACTACACTGGGCTGGCTGATACTACCGAGAACCACGCTGTTCAATATCCTGCTGGCCTTGGGGCTGGCCGTTGCCGCACTGGCGCACCTTGTTCGCCTTTCCCGCTGGCACAATAAACTGACCAAGGGCATTCCTCTGTTATGGGTGCTGCACCTTGGCTACCTGTTTATTCCGGCAGGCTTACTGGCCATGGCGGCGGCACTGCTGAATTGGGGGATCACCGTATCGCTGGCTAGTCATTGGCTGACTGCCGGTGCCATGGGCACTGTCATTCTCGGCATGATCGCCCGCGTGTCGCTGGGGCACTCGGGCCGGCCCCTGGAGCTGAAAAAGCCCATGGTAACGGCTTTTATCCTGGTGATTATGGCTGGTCTGATTCGCACTCTATTACCCATGCTGGCTCCCGGTCTGACCAGCCTCGTTTATGACCTGAGTGCGCTGGCATGGGTTGCTGCTTTTGGCCTGTTCTGCCGGATTTACTGGCCCATTCTCACTCAACCCAGAGCAGATGGCCGCCCGGGTTAAATGTGGCCGCCTCCGTGAATAATGAGCAATAAAAAAGGGAGAAGGCCAGGCCTTCTCCCCCTTACATATGGTGAGCTGTTCTTACTGATTCAGCACCAGACCATTGTCGTCGGCATCCAGTTTTAGCGGTTTGCCGGGCACCACTCGACCGGACAACATGGCTTGCGCCAGTGGATCTTCCACCTTGTGCTGAATCGCCCGTTTGAGCGGTCGCGCACCAAACAAGGGATCGAAACCGGCCAGAGCCAGTTTTTCCAGCAAGGCATCGCTGACAGAGACCTCATACTCCATCCTCTCAAGCCGCTGTACCAGCCCCTGCAGCTGGATCCGGGCAATGGCCTTGATCTGCTCCTGAGCCAGAGGGTGGAATACCACGATCTCATCAATCCGGTTGATAAACTCGGGACGGAACTGATGTCCGAGCACTTCCATCAGCATGGCTTTCATCTGCTCATAATCTTTAGAGTCATTATGCTCCTGAATAAGATCTGAGCCGATATTGGAGGTCATGATCACCACGGTATTACGAAAGTCCACGGTGCGCCCCTGACCATCTGTCAGCCGGCCGTCATCCAGCACTTGCAGCAAAATGTTAAACACATCCGGATGGGCCTTTTCTACTTCATCCAGCAGGATCACCGAGTAAGGCTTGCGCCGTACCGCTTCGGTCAGATAGCCGCCTTCCTCGTACCCCACGTAACCGGGAGGAGCTCCCACCAGACGTGACACTGAGTGCTTTTCCATAAATTCCGACATGTCGATACGCACCATGGCGTCGCGGCTGTCGAACAAGAAGTCAGCCAGCGCCTTGCACAGCTCGGTTTTTCCGACACCAGTGGGGCCCATAAACAGGAAGGAGCCAACCGGCCGGTTGGGATCCGACAATCCGGCCCGGCTGCGGCGAATGGCGTTGGCCACCGCGTCCACTGCCTCGTTCTGGCCGATCACCTGCTCGTGCAAGGTGTCCTCCATGCGCAACAGCTTTTCTTTTTCTCCTTCCAGCATTTTAGCCACGGGAATGCCAGTCCAGCGGGACAGCACATCGGCAATCTCTTCATCGGTGACACGGTTTTTTAACAGGTGCTGCTCCTGCATCTCGGCCTGGGCGGCCAGATCCAGTTGTTTTTCAAGCTCGGGAATGCGGCCATACTGCAGCTCAGACATCCGAGCCAGATCACTGGCCCGCCGCGCCACTTCCAGTTCCTGACGAACCTGCTCCAGCTCCGCCTTGATATGCTGAGTGCCGGCCAGCGCCGCTTTTTCAGAGGTCCATACCTCTTCCAGTTCGGCGTATTCCTGCTCTTTTTCATCCAGCTCGTCACGGATCAACTGCAGACGCTTGCGGCTGCCTTCATCATCTTCCTTGAGCAGGGCCTGCTCTTCCAGCTTGAGCTGAATGATCCGCCGGTCCAGTCGGTCCAGAGGTTCAGGCTTGGAGTCTATCTGCAGGCGAATACTGGACGCCGCTTCGTCGATAAGATCAATAGCCTTGTCAGGTAACTGACGATCGGCAATGTAGCGGTGAGACAGGGTCGCTGCCGCCACAATTGCCGGATCCGTAATCTGTACATGGTGATGCAGCTCGTAGCGTTCTTTCAGACCTCGCAGAATGGCAATGGTATCTTCCACCGTGGGCTGATCGATAAGCACCTTCTGAAAACGTCGCTCCAGCGCCGCATCTTTTTCCACGTACTGACGGTATTCATCCAGTGTGGTTGCCCCGACACAATGCAGCTCTCCCCGTGCCAGTGCCGGCTTGAGCATGTTACCGGCGTCCATGGCCCCTTCTCCCTTGCCGGCACCCACCATGGTATGCAGCTCGTCAATAAAGAGGATCACCCTGCCTTCTTCCTTCGCCAGCTCGTTCAGTAATGCTTTAAGCCGCTCTTCAAACTCACCGCGATACTTGGCACCGGCAATCAGGGCTCCCATGTCGAGGGACAGTACCCGCTTGTTCTTGAGCCCTTCCGGCACTTCACCGTTAATAATGCGTTGTGCCAGTCCTTCAGCAATCGCGGTTTTCCCTACACCGGGTTCGCCGATCAGCACAGGGTTATTTTTGGTACGCCGTTGCAGCACCTGAATAGTACGGCGAATCTCATCATCCCGGCCTATCACCGGATCCAGCTTGCCCTGTTCGGCCCGCTCGGTAAGGTCGACAGTGTACTTTTCCAGCGCCTGACGATTTTCTTCGGCGTTGGGATCATCCACCTTCTGGCCACCACGAATATCGTCAATGGCTTTGGCCAGTTTTTCTTTGGTCAGACCTGCCCGTTTGAGTAACTCTCCCAGCTCACCCTTGTCGTCCAGCGATGCCAGTAAAAATAGCTCGGAAGAGATATAGGCGTCCTTGCGCTGCTGAGCCAGCTTGTCACATTGATTCAGCAACCGGCCCAGTACCGGTGACACCTGCACGTCCATGTCACCGCCACTCACTCTGGGCAGACGGTCAAGGGACTTATCAAGCTCAACCCGTAAGGTATTGCCGTCTACGCCGGCGGTGGTCAGTAGAGGGCGAATGGTGCCGCCTTCCTGATTCAGCATGGCTACCAGCAGATGGGCCGGTTCAATATAAGCGTGATCCCGCCCCAGCGCCATCGACTGGGCATCTTGCAGGGCGAGTTGGAATTTACTGGTAAGACGATCAAGACGCATCAGCTTTCTCCTGAAAACGCCCGCCAGGCGGGCATGCAAGGTTCAATTCTGATACTAAGAATGGGGTCTTATGGCCGGTTTTCAACCGGTGTTTATCAGTTTTTACTCATCAAGCCAGACCAATGTCGCCATGCGGCCGGTCTGGCCATCACGCCGGTAGGAGAAAAAACGTTCAGCGTCTGACAAAGTGCAATATTCACCACCATAAATATGATGCACTCCCGCCGCCGCCAGCCGTAACCGTGCCAGATGGTAAATATCGGCAAGCCATTTATTTCCGGCTGCCACAAAAGCATCTTTGGCCAGCGCAGAATGCGCGATAAAAATATCGCGCACATCATCACCCACTTCAAAAGCATGCGGACCAATAGCCGGCCCCAGCCAGACCATCACCGACTCAGGGGCAACGTTCATTTCCTGCAACGTCGCTTCCAGCACTCCAGCGGCCAACCCGCGCCAGCCCGCATGAGCCGCGCCAACAACCGTGCCTGCTTCATCACAAAACAGGACCGGCAGACAATCAGCTGTCATCACAGCGCACACCTGCCCCGGTGAATGGCTGACCACCGCATCGGCGATAACGTCATCATTCTCTGCCGGCAGCGTCAGGACACGAATACCATGGACCTGCTCCAGCCAGACCGGCTCGGATGGCAAATTCAGGCACGCGGCCAGTAACTCCCGGTTGGTACGTACCGAGGCGATATGATCCCCGACATGAGTTCCCAGGTTAAGACTGTGCCAGGGAGCCCGGCTGCTTCCCCCGGTGCGGGTACTCTGCGCAGCGCAAACGCCGGCCGGCGCCGGCCAGTCGGGAAGGATTATATCCATACCAGATCATCCGGGTGAGCCTCGGTGTCGGCACGCAGTACCTCTACCAGCTTCACCATGTCATCAGGGATCGGAGCATGCCATTCCATTAACTCCCCGCTGATGGGATGCTCAAGCCGCAGCATCACCGCATGCAGAGCCTGACGTTTGAAGCTCCGCAAAAAATCCATCAGCTCAGGTTCGGCAGCCCGGGGGGGCTTAAGCCGGCCACCATACACCGGGTCTCCCACCAGCGGGTGCTTAAGGTATGCCATGTGCACACGGATCTGGTGTGTACGACCGGTTTCCAGCCGTACCCGCAAGCGGGTATGAGCACGGAATTTTTCCATTACCCGATAGTGCGTGACCGCAGGCTTGCCACTGGGCACAACAGCCATCTGAATACGCTGGGTCGGATGACGCCCGATGTTGGCATCCACGGTTCCACCTGCGGTCATGTGCCCGATTGCCACGGCTTCATATTCACGGGTAATATGCCGGGCCTGCAGGGCGGTGACCAAATGTGTCTGAGCCGGTATGGTTTTCGCCACCACCATCAGGCCGGTGGTATCTTTATCGAGCCGGTGAACGATACCAGCCCGAGGTACTTCGGCGATCTCCGGACAATGGTGCAGCAAGGCATTAAGCAAAGTACCGTCAGGAGTACCAGCTCCCGGGTGCACGACCAAGCCGGCGAGTTTATTGATCACCAGAATGTCATCGTCTTCGTAGACAATATTAAGCTCTATGGCCTGAGGCTCGAACCTGACCTCATCGGCCAGCTCTGCAGTGACCACCACTTGCTGGCCGGGCAACACTTTTTCCCGGGGCTTACTGACCACGGCACCATCGATTTGCACCAGTTCCTGCTGGATCCAGGTTTTTATGCGGGAACGGGAATAATCGGGGAACATTTCTGCCAACGCCTGGTCCAGACGTTGACCGTATTGATGATCGGCGACCACGCCGTTCAGTTCGATATGCTGGCTCATGAAGACCACTGGTTACCAAATGATATTTAATTGGTTATTCTAGCGGTTCTTGACGCTGAGCTTAATCAGTTTCCGAATTTTGCAATCACAATGGACTTTTCAATGGCGAAACAACGAAGCCTCTGGCTCACCCTGACACTGACTTTGGCGCTGGCCGCCACCGGCTGTTCCAGCACCAGCAAGAATGACGTTCCGGACGACGCTCCGGAAGTACTCTACCAGGATGCCCGGGAACGCCTGCAGGCCGGAAATTATATTCGTGCCGCCGAATTGCTGGAGGCCATGGACGCCCGTTATCCGTTTGGAGCTTATTCCAACCAGGTACAGCTCGATCTGATTTATGCCTACTACAAGCAGGATGACACCGTACGGGCGCTGGCCAATATCGACCGCTTTATCCGTCTGAATCCTAATCACCCCAGCGTAGACTATGCCCGCTATATGCGTGGCCTGACCAATATGTCGGCGGACTACAACTTCTTTCAGGAAGTTTTTAACATCGACCGGGCCGATCGCGATCCCAACTACGCCCGACAGGCCTTTGCCGACTTTCGCCAGCTGCTGCGCCAGCATCCTGACAGTGTCTATGCTGCCGATGCCAGGGCCCGCATGATCAGTCTGAAAAATCGCCTTGCCCGTTATGATCTGGCCGTGGCTCAGTATTACGTCAAACGCCAGGCCTGGCTGGCCGCAGCCAACCGCGCCAAGTTTGTCGTAGAAACCTACCCGGACACCAAGCAGCTGAAACCCGCTTTGCGCATTATGCAGCAAGCCTATGGCAAGCTGGGCCTCACTGAAATGGCCAACCACGCGGAAGCCGTGCTCAAGGCCAACTACCCTGCTGGCTAAGCGACAGTGACGACACTCTCAATAAAAAAAACCCGCATCAGCGGGTTTTTTTTATTGAGAGTGTCGTACTCACCATCAGGCAATACCGCATCCCGTTGAACTCATCTCTACGCTGCGCCTATTGAGCGAAATAGTCCTTGAGAAAATCATCAAAACTCACCGTATCAGACCCTTCAAGCTTGCGCTGACGAGCCTGAGAGCGAGCACCTTCTTCATCAAAATAGTTATCGTCCCAATAGCGAGGAATGATACTGGTAAAATGCGCATTATACCGGCGGGACAATTCCAGCCCGAACGGCAAAATATCAGTATTGCGTTGTTTCAGTTCATGCAGCACTTTTGCCGACAAGGTCAGCTCGGGATCACGCATGGCAGCCAGTTGCTGCGCGTGCGCTTTACCGTAACAACCCCGGCCACAACAGGCATCAAGCAACTCCGCCACCTCGGCCAGTTCACCGAAGTACTGTTCACCAAGCAGTGCCAGTGGCATAGCCTCCCCTGCTGACTGTTCCAGCATCAGACCGGGTTTTCGTCCTTCCAGTACCACCTTGGTAAAATTGCGTCGGTTAAGCGCAATCTCTTCCTCATCCAGCGGTGCCGACGGCGTCAGCAGGCACCACAATAAAAAGGTGTCGAGAAAGCGGATTTGCTCCGCTTCAATGCCAACTGCAGAAAAAGGATTCACATCTACCGAACGCACTTCGATATATTCAACTCCCCGGGCTTCCAGTGCTTCCGAGGGTTTCTCCCCGCTTTCGGCGGTTCGCTTGGGCCGAATCGGGGCATACAGCTCATTTTCTATCTGCAGCACATTGTCGTTGAGCTGACGGTATTCACCGTCCACTTTTACACCGATACGGGCAAATTCGGGGGCATGAGTACCAATCGCCCGGCGCAGGCTGTCCACATATTTGTCCAGACTGCTCAGGGAAATATTAAGCCCGGCCTGCGCATTGTTGGTATAGCCGAGATCAGACATCCGCAGCGAGGTGGCATAAGGCAGATAAAGTGTCCCCTTACCAAGGCGCTCAAAGGGCAGCTTGTGTTCCCTGCCTTGAAGGAAAGAGCCGCACAGGGCAGGTGATGCACCAAACAGATAAGGGATCAGCCAGCCATAACGATAAAAATTGCGAATGAGCCCCAGATAGGCTTCGGAAACAAAGTCCTGCAGGTAACGACCATTACCTTCCAGCTCATGCCATTCCACCCAGAAGCTGTCCGGCATGGAAAAATTAAAATGCACGCCGGAAATCACCTGCATACTGCTGCCATAACGATGGTGCAGCCCCTGACGGTAAAGGGTTTTCATCCTGCCGACATTAGAGCTGCCATATTGTGCCAGCGGTATGTGCTCATCGTTCCTGAGCAAGCAGGGCATGCTCAGCGGCCAGAGCTGTTCCCCCGCCAGATGACGCACCGTGTAGCGATGAATATCACTCAGCTGGGCCAGCAGGGTTTCCACCGAGTCGGATACCGGCGTAATGAACTCCATCAGGGATTCGGAAAAATCCGTCGTGATGTGCGCATGGCTAAGCGCCGATCCCAGTACATGCGGATGAGGGGTATGAGCCAGCTGGCCTTCAGGCGTAATACGCAGGCTTTCACGTTCGATACCACGCCGGATACCTTTGATGGCCGGCAGTTTGTCAGAACGCTGGAACACCCGCAGCCTGTGCTGCAGAGAAGCTGTGGTTTTGGTCATGGTCATTCGCTCTTTAACGCGGTGCCGTAAAGGCACCGCGGGAGGCACTGCCTCATTATTCAATGGTTAAGTCGTGTATAGGAAGATTGAGTTGTGCCAGCGATTTTTCAAGCTTTGCCTTATCACCAGCCACCACAATGACCATTTTTGTGGGATCCAGCCACTTTTTCGCCTGTTCCGTCAGGGTGGCTGCATCCACATTTGCCACAATTTGCTGTTGTTTGGTCAGATAGTCCGGAGAAAGCTCCAGCATCGCCAGATTAAGCAGAAAACCTGCTTTTTTCCCCAGGGTTTCATAACTTAAGGCATCCTGCTGGGAATAACTGCTCTTAAGGTAAGCCAACTCTTCGGCAGTCGGCCCCTTGGCTGCAAACAGCGTCATTTCCTCAAGTATTTCCTTAATGGCTCCGGCAGTCGCGTCGCCACGCACATCTCCTGCCACCGCAAAAACACCTGCATCCCGGTTACCACTGAAATAAGAATAAGCGCCATAGGTATAGCCCTTATCCTCTCGCAGATTCAGGTTAATGCGGCTGTTAAAATTGCCACCCAGGTTATAGTTCATCAGCTGACCGTAAAAATACGGCCCGGTGGCGTCTACCGGCAGGGCTCGGCGTCCCACCCGAACTACCGACTGCACAGCTCCAGGCATGTCGATCACATAGATACCAGGTTCGGCTGGCTGCTCGGGTACCTTAACCGCAGGTAACACCGGCGCTTCCCCCTGCCAACGGGTGAGAAAAGCTACATCCCGCTTTGCCTGCTCCGGCGTCAGATCGCCTGCAATAATGACATGGCCGTTCTTGGGATTGTAGTAACGCTGATAGAACGCCTTTACCTGCTCAAGCGTAAAACGCTCTATATTTTCCGGCATCCCATCATCGGGCAACCCCAGGCGGCTGTTTCCGTACATCAACTCATTAAAACCCTGACGCGCCAGCCAGGACGGCTGATTGCGGCTTTGAGCCATGGACTCCAGCATCCGGGATTTCACCTTTTCAAAATCCGACGAACGGAATCCCGGATGGAACAGCAACTCTTCCACCAGTTTCAATGTGTCAGGAAGAGTATCGGTAAGCGTAGTGACCTCAATCAAATTGGTATAGAAGCCATTACGCACATTAATGCTGGCTCCTAGACGTTCCAGCGCTTCGCTGAAATCACCATTACTGAGCCTCTCAGTGCCCTGACTCATCATGGCCGCAGTCAAGGCAGCCAGCCCGGCTTCGTCTTCTGCTTCTGCGTGCTGCCCTCCTGGCAAAGCAAAAATAATGGAGACAGCGGGGATTTCACTGTTCACCGTGCCCAGGAGCTCAACATTATCACCAATGGTTTCCTGCCACAGCGGCGGCACGGAAGTAGTCACAGGCTTACCGGGAGCTGGCATCCGGCTGCGGTCGAATTCATCCGTTACCGTGCGCAGGGGCAACTCATCAATATGCTGATGCTCGAGCAATTCCCGTTCCGGTGTAATGTAGTCGGGTTCGGCCGCCTGCCATTCGGTTTTTCCGGTGGGTACCACACTCAGCAGTGCATGCGGTTTGTTCTTAAGGTAACGCTGATAAGCCGCTGTCACTTCATCGGGCGAGGTGTCAGCCAGCTGACGCCAGGCATTGATGGCATAGAGCGGATCATCTCGCAGCACCTGCCCCAATGAAAGCTGGCGCGCCTTCCCCTGAGCACTGTCAAGACCAAGAATGAGATCGGCACGCAGTTCAGTTACCGCCTTGGACACGTCATCGGCTTCAATACCACGTGCGGTAATGTTATTGATAATACGTTCAACGTCTTCCTTCAGCGGTGTCAGATCGCCGTTTTTAGACGGATTGGCATAGGCCCAGATGCTGAAGTTACATGCCAGTTCGGCGCAATAATGCCCTGCTCCGGCAGATACTGCCTTCCCGGTTTCCACCAATTCCTGGTAAAGCAACGAGTTTTTACCGCCTCCCAGCACATTGGCTAATACATCCAGAGCGGCTTCATCTTCATTGCCCAGCCAGACCGTGGGATACGACATATACAGCATGGGCATGCGAATACGCGAGTCTTCCAGGGTCTGGTGACGGTTCTGTTCAAGCGCTGCCGGTGCCGGCTTGGCCCGCTTAACCTCAGGGCCCGCCGGAATCGGGCTAAAATACTTATCTACCCATTGCAGGGTCTGCTCGGTATCAAAATCGCCGGAAATCACCAGCGTTGCGTTATTAGGCCCATACCAACGCAAGAAAAACGCCTTGAGATCGTTGACATCAACCCGATCCAGATCCTCTACATAACCGATGGTCGGCCAGCTATATGGGTGATCACGAGGATAAAGCAACTCATCCATGCGCTCACCCACCAGGCCATAGGGCTGATTATCAATACGTTGTGCCCGTTCGTTCTTCACCGTGTCGCGCTGAATTTCAAACTTGTGCTGGCTGACCGCTTCCAGCAAAAAGCCCATGCGGTCAGCTTCCAGCCAGAGCACCTTCTCCAGGTGGTTGGCAGGTACCGTTTCAAAGTAATTGGTTCGGTCCTGATTCGTCGTACCGTTCATGGTGCCGCCAGCTTCGTTGATCAGACGAAAGTGCTCCTGATCACCCACATGCTTTGAGCCTTGGAACATCATATGTTCAAAAAAGTGGGCAAAACCGGTTTGATCCGGCTGTTCACGGGCGGAGCCCACATGATAGGTGACTTCCACATGTGCCAGCGGATCTGACTTGTCAGGATTGAGGATCACCGTCAGTCCGTTGTCGAGGCGATACAACTTATAGGGGATCACCAGCTCATCCTGTCCCGGCTCAGCCTGCTTTACCAGGGTAGGTGCCGCCTGGCCAGCAAGCGGACACAACAACAGCAACAACGACCAATACTTCATGCAGTTTCCTTATATCAGCAACAATGCCGGTCAACCCCGTAGCAAAATTTTGCCACGTGTATGGCCGGTTTCTATTTGACGATGAGCTTCGGCTCCGTCGGCCAGCTCAAATACCCGGCTTATTTCCACTTTCAGGCGGCCCTGTGCCACCGCTTCCGCCAGTAGAACCAGATGATCCTGGTTATTTTCCTTCAGCATGCCCGTGGCCTTAATGCCCCGTTGCGCTGCGGCAGTCATTACCTTGTCGGCGGTAATGGTCGGTACGGTAACCACTCGGCCATTCGGTTTCACCTGAGACAAAAGTGATTCGCCGGAAGTTCCCCCGACCAAATCAAGAAACAGATCCACCGGTGAAATAGCAGCAACTGCGGCCTCGTCGTGATAATCCACCACCTCATCAGCCCCCAGAGCTTTAACGAAGTCATGATTATCACTGGATGCCAGTGCCACCACAGTGGCCCCCTGTGCTTTCGCAAGCTGCACAGCCAGGTGTCCTACCCCACCGGCCGCCGCCGAGATTAATACTCGCTCCCCTTGTTGCAGCAAGCCGTACCGGTCAAGCGCCTGCCAGGCAGTGGTTCCAGCCAGAGCGAGACCACCGGCCATGCTGTCGGTTACCTCATCAGGCACTGGTATCAGATCATCACAATTTGCCACCAGCTCTTCACCATAGGCCCCCCCGGCAACAAGGCCAAAGACCCGATCCCCCGGCATAAACCGGCATACCTCGGAGCCGACTTCCAGTACCTCGCCCATCACCTCAAACCCCGGTGACCAGGGCAGTCGGTCTTTAATAGCCTCCGCTCCCCAGCCCAGGCCGGCCCGGGTTTTGGCGTCTATCGGATTAACTCCGGCATAGCGCATTTTCACCCTGACCTGATTCGAGGCCAGAGGGGTATGGTCGGTTTCAACCAGTTGCAATTGCTCGGGCCCGCCAAAGGCATTGATTACCAGCTGTTTCATGTTGGATTCCTTTTCCATGAGAGGCTTATACGAGCAGCACCATAGCACGGCTTTGTTCAGGTCTGAAAGTCGGTTGGCCTGTTGCCCCGCTCTTGCTACAGTGCAATGAAGCATAGACGACAACCCTTGAGGAATGGCCATGACCCGATTATTTTTACTGCCGCTCATTCCAGCGTTGCTCTGGTTTTTCTTTCTGATCTATCACCGTATTCCGATTAAACAGGGTGCCAAAGGCTTTTACTGGATCATCGGAATTGGCTGGGGGCTGGCTGGCTTGCTCAGTCTGATGATGATATTAACCCGCTGAAGAGTAAAGTAAGGCCGTTCCTTTAAAAAAAGCTCGCGTAAAAAACAAGCCCCACTCAGTGTCTGATGGGGCTTGTTTAATCTCACTATAAGGACATAGGCTCTTTAAGCACCAGCTCAACACGCCGGTTACGTTGCATATTCCCTTCACTATCATTCGCAGCAATGGGAGCCACCGGGCCTACTCCTACCGCTTGTAAGCGCCCCTTTCCGATACTGTAGTCACGTATTAATGTATTCACCACTTCACGTGCACGTCTAGTGGCCAAATCCTGATTATATGAGAAGCTTCCTTTATTATCAGTATGTCCCACGACATACAGCGACACCTGCTCTGACTTTGTTAAGAAATCTGCAATTTCATCCAATTGCGGTTTTGAGCTGGACTTGATTGTGTGGTCATCAAAGTCAAACTCAATGCCATAAAGTGAAACGCTGCCCGTTGCCTTGATTTCCTTACCTAGGCTGTCACTGTCAATGTTCAGGGGAGTATGACTAATATCCTTCTCTTCGATGATGTCAACTACCAGTTCTACATCATCTTCCGCTCTGCCCTGATAGCTATACATAGATGTATATACCTTTCCTGAGGGCATCTCTTTCTGGGCGGTGAACAAGTAAAAATTTTTCTTCTTGGTCATGTTGTAGATATCAGAGTCATAACGCTTGCTGAAGATGGTATCCTTGTAATTATCACGCAGAATATAGTTACCACAGTTCTTTGCCTCACACTCATAAATGACTTCAAAACCAGCATTGGTGAGTGCGTTCATATAGTTCTTATGGACCGCATAGGTTCCCACGTTTCTATTAATACGGTAATTCAGCGTAGTCACCCTGCCCTCTACCTGCTGAACCGGAATATGCTTGTTATACTGACCGGTAATCAGAGGGTAACGCTCAAAATCACTCACTCCGGCACTTTTGATATAACTTCCGGGAAAGCGTTCTATCAAAGGGTGATCCGAGGTTCCTGCCGCATCCTTTTTTTCAGCCTTCAGCTGACTGAAATCAAGTGCCTTTATGTCAAAATCCTGCTTCACTCTAATTCCAGCATCCGGCATAGCAGAAGAAATAACTTGTTCATAACCGTATTTCAAGCCACCATCTCTTTCCTGGCTAGCAAAGATCATAACCGCCTGCTGTCCATCTCCTGCTTGCTTAAATGCCGAAAGGTAGCCAAACTGGTTCTTCCCAGCATTTATATAGCCAATACGATAGAGAGTATTATCACGATAAGTATCATCTATCATATCAATATATGCCCGCTTACCGCACTCCTCAACACAGTAAACACCAAGCTGAAACCCTTGTGCGGACAATTTATCTTTCACATCTTCCAGGAAATGGACGAAGCCAAGATTAAAACTGGCATCGATGCTCAGTGCATAGGCACGATAGTCACCAACCATATCGACATATTGTTTACCATCAGTCAATATTCTGGCCGGCATATAGCTGTAGTGGGCCTCGTCATAGAGGGTGCCCCCCTCATACTCTTCGAGTATCAGGTCACTTTGTGCAAGTACAGGTGAAGAAACAAGTAACACAGCCAGCGCCGTGGAAAAAGAAAGACGTTTCACAATTTTCGTCCTTAAAGATAGAAGTTATTCCTATTAAACCCTATTTCTTCCCCGACAATCAATATATTTACTATTGGCCTCCCCCCCATAAAGCAGATGATATTTGGGCAGGGAAAGAGGCGAAAGTTCTGTCGCCTGAGTAAGGATCACCAGGTCTGAATACTCCCACTATTCATAACTTATTCATAAAAACATGATACGAAACACCAGTTCTTTAACTGGGTAATATCCGCCTGAAAATGATATTGGCTCGGTGTCATCGAGCCCAGTAACAACCCTACCTTACCAGTAATTCTCCATCAGGATCTGGCCGGCCTTTCGGCGAAGATGTTTTTGCAGTCCTTTGGCTTTGAGTTCAATCAGGGTGTCCCGCACCATTTGCGGATTGCCACAGAGCATTACCCTGCTGTGCTCAGGAGTAAGGCTGAGACCGGCTTTCTGCTCCAGGCTGCCGTCGCCGATCGCATGCGTAATACGGCCGGTTTCTGCATTATCGGCGGTTTCGCGGGAGACGAAAGGGATATACTGAAAGTGACAACAACCTGACGTCAGATCTGCAATGTGGCGACGATAGCCAAGCTCGTCGGCAAAGCGAACCCCGTGCACCAGCACAATGTTATCGAACTGCTCCCAGCAACTGCCTTCTGCCAGCATGGAAACGAACGGCCCCACACCGGTCCCCGTAGCCATCATCCACAGATCCCGCCCCGGGGGAACTTCATCCAGGGTAAGAAAACCGGCGGCAGTGCGCTGTACCAGCAGCTCGTCGCCTACATCCAGGCCGGCCAGCCAGGGAGTAAGCTGTCCTTCGGGAATGGTAATAACGTAAAACTCGGGGCTCTGATCGGGGGGATTCACATAGGAATAAGCCCGGGCAACTTTTTTCTCATCAGTATGCCGCGCCAGCTTGGTAAACTGACCCGCCTTAAAGGGGGCTACCTCGGCATCCAGCACCAGAGAAAACAGATTATCGGACCAGGTTTTGCGGGCCTTGACCCTTGCGGTAATCCAGTCTGCCATATTATTCCCTCCCGACGTGTTTATTCCACTTTAGCCGGAATACGGGCAATAAAAAACCCGCGACTAGCGCGGGTTTTTTTATGCTACGGCCTGACTCAGGCAGCAACCACCTTGATGGTTACAGTAGCTTTAACGTCGGCGTGCAGCTGAACACCTACTTCGTATTCACCTACGTTGCGCAGAACGCCGTCGTACAGACGAACGTCGCTCTTGGCCACTTCAACACCGGCAGCGGTGATGGCGTCAGCCACGTCGCGGGCACCGATGGAGCCGAACAGCTTACCTTCGTCACCGGACTTGGATTCAATCACAACAGCTTCCAGTGCAGACAGCTGATCGGCACGAGCCTGGGCAGCAGCCAGCTGGTCAGCCAGTTTGGCTTCCAGCTCGGCGCGGCGAGCTTCGAAGGTCGCAACGTTGTCTTTGGTCGCCAGTACTGCTTTGCCCTGGGGCAGCAGGTAGTTACGAGCGTAACCGGATTTAACGGTTACCTGGTCGCCCAGGCCGCCCAGCTTGGCAATTTTATCCAGCAGAATTACTTGCATGATTACCTTTCCTCTTTACAGGTACGAGTTAGGCCGCTGCTTACTTGTGCAGATCGGTGTAAGGCAGCAGGGCCAGGTAACGAGCGCGTTTGATCGCACGGGCCAGCTGGCGCTGATATTTAGCGCGGGTGCCGGTAATGCGGCTCGGTACGATTTTACCGGACTCGGTGATGTAGTTCTTCAGGGTAGCGATGTCTTTGTAATCGATCTCGGTAACACCGTCAGCGGTGAAACGGCAGAACTTACGACGACGGAAATAACGTGCCATGATTCTCTTCCTCTACTAAAACGTGAATTACTCGGCAGCGGCTTCGGCGCGAGCATCGTCGCGACGGGGCTGACGCTCTTCCTTGGCCTTGGCCATTTCGGAAGGCTCGGTAACGGCCTGCTTGGTGCGCATGATCATGTTGCGCAGCACGGCGTCGTTGTAGCGGAAGTTGGTTTCCAGCTCGTCGATCACAGCCTGGTCAGCTTCAACGTTCATCAGAACGTAGTGAGCTTTGTGCAGCTTGTTGATCGGATAAGCCAGCTGACGACGGCCCCAGTCTTCCAGACGGTGGATCTGACCACCGGCAGTGGTGATGGCACCGGTGTAGCGCTCAATCATGCCGGGAACCTGTTCACTCTGGTCAGGGTGAACCATGAATACGATTTCGTAATGACGCATGGATTGCTCCTTACGGGTTATAGCCTCTGCGCGGGCTCAGTCACACCAGCGGAGGCAAGGAACTTGGGTTTTATGACTGATTTCAAGGCCGCGTAGTTTAAGGGATAACTGGGGAAAAAGAAAGCGTTAAGCTGTCAGCTATAGGCTGTAAGTCGCCCGAGTGGCCTGCAGCGCTGTTCTGGTGCCTGTGGGATGGCGTGAGGCTGCAAAAATTATCCGGCAATGCGGTGCCACATACCCAAGCATCGGCTAACAAGCACTTGGCTTATAGCTGACCGCTTACAGCTATGCGCTAGCGCAGCCGCCGTTGCAGGCCGATGACGGCGATCACCACCAGTGCTCCGAGGTAAACATTCCAGTCAGGGTACTCGGAAAACAGCACCATCCCCATCAAGGTGACGAAAATCAGCCCGGAGTATTCACTGGCAGCAATTTTGCTGGCATCAGCCATGGCGTAAGCCATGATACAGATGCCCTGGTAAATAATACCGATCAAGGTGACCCCAATCAGCAGCCACCATATGTCAGAAGGGACAGGTTGCCACCCAGGCAGCGCCAGGACCAGACTGACAGGAATGGCCAGCGCTTGGGTCATAAACAGAGTTGCCAGCACCGAGCGGCCTTTGGGCAACCTGCGTACCAGCACATTTGTGGACGCCATCGACAACGCCGTCAGCAGCGCCACCCAGCCCGCCCAGTGCCATTCGGCAGGATTCAGTACCATAAGAATACCGCCAAAGCCCAGCAGGCTCACGCCATAGGTAACCGGACGCACCTGCTCCCGGCTTATCAGTGCAGCCAGTGGCAAGGTCAGTAACGGAGCCGCATAGAAAACGGCGTTGGCAGTCGCCAGAGGTAGGTACATCAGGCTGATAAACACGCAGGCCGAGCCCATCAGCAGCAGGTGACCCCGAAGAAAATGAATTTTCCACTGGCCCCAGCCCCGCCGCTCCGGCGACAGCCGCCACCAGAATGGCAGCAGTATCAGGGATGTTATGGTAAAACGCAGGAACACGTACTGGTAAGGACTGATCTGGCTTTGCCCCATCAGTTTTACCAGTACATCGCCAAACGAAATCATCAGGTTACCGAGCACCAGCAAAAATATCGCCAGCAGCTGGCTGTCGGCCCCCAGCCGGGCTCTTACTCGTTGCACGAAAACTCCATGTCCTGGTGTGGAATACCGTCTTCCAGGTATTCATCGCCGATAGGAGCAAAGCCAAGCGAACGGTAAAAATCTCGAACATACACCTGAGCACTCAAGCGAAGCGAATACCCAGGCCACTCGGCCATGGCCACGCTCATGGCCTTTTGCATCAGCTGCCGGGCCACCCCCTTCCCCCGCACTTTCGGTGCCACGGCCACTCGACCTATCCAGATCAGGTCATCCTTCAGCACTCCAGGACCAAGAATGCGTCCAGACGCCTGTAAACGTTCCTCTTCCCAGGCCATAACATGACGCACCTCGGGTAACATATCCAGGCCAT
The DNA here is from genome assembly GCF_002245495.1 of Oceanimonas baumannii. GTDB lineage: Bacteria > Pseudomonadota > Gammaproteobacteria > Enterobacterales > Aeromonadaceae > Oceanimonas > Oceanimonas baumannii. The sequence goes on along the minus strand of NZ_NQJF01000006.1, from coordinate 216,711 downwards.
CAAGATCCTGATAGGCACAGGCTTGCTCTACCACGAAAATTTGGCAGCGCAAGGCCAACAGTCGATAAAGCTGTTCGCGAGTTAGATGCTCAAAAGGACAAACCTGCCAATACATAATTATTCTCCTCCGAATAGAAGAGCAGCATATAAGGGGGTCACCCAGGAAGCATTAACCTATGTTAATTCGGCGCTTTATTCGGCTAAGACTGATAGGGGTAATACCTAAATAAGCGGCAATCTGGTGTTCGGCAACTCGCCCAATCAAATGTGGAAAACGCGAACGAAATTCACGATAGCGCTCACTTGGACTCAGGGTGAGCAACAGCGCTTCCTTATCTTCCTTGAACTTGAGCTGAGTTTTGAGTAGCTCAAGGTATATCCGCCTGTAAACGGAGGTACCGTTTTCGGCCTGTAACAAGCAGCCTAGCGGCAACAGATACAGCGTACAGGCCTCTAACGCCGTCAGTACATAGGGGCTGGGCATCTGATTTAAATGACAGTAATAGTTAAAAAAAGCATCTCCTTGCCAGAAAAACTCCTTGATGTATTCCCGGCCATCTTCCCTAGGAAACACGTTTTTAAGTAACCCCGAACGAACCAGTACCAACTGCTCAGGACAACTCCCCACGGGCCATAAAATTTCCCCGGGGAGTAGTTGTCTGGTCGTCAGCCTGGATTGTATATAACTCCACTCGGAACCATCACATTCCCAGGCTGCAGACCAATGATCAGCATTCAGCATTCACTTCCACGCTGGCGCACCATTTCAAACAAGCACACGCCCGTGGCCACCGAGACATTCAGACTGGAAACCGAGCCAGCCATGGGTATGCTCACCAGCTCATCACAGTGCTCCCGGGTCAGCCGGCGCATGCCCTTGCCCTCGGCTCCCATGACCAGTGCCAGTGGCCCGCTAAACTTGGCTTGGTAGATACCATGATCCGCCTCGCCGGCGGTACCCACCACCCAGATGCCCTTGTCTTGCAGGGCCCGGAGGGTGCGAGACAAATTAGTCACCTGAAACAGCGGCACGACTTCAGCAGCCCCACAGGCAACTTTGCGTGCCACCGGGGTCAGACCAGCCGATTTATCTCTGGGTACGATTACCCCATGCACACCGGCCGCATCGGCGGTACGCAGGCAGGCACCCAGATTGTGTGGGTCGGTCACGCCATCCAGCACCAGCAACAAGGGCGTATCAGTGCGTGCCAGCAGAGTATCAAGATCCGCCTCGTTCAGCGCCGGCAGTGCCTTTATCCGGGCAACCACCCCCTGATGCTGGGCCCCGCCAGCCTTGCCATCCAGAGTCTGGCGATTAGCCAGCTGCGCACGCACACCCACCAGCTGCAACTGTGCCTGAAGCTGCTGCAGGCGGGCATCATCCCGCCCCTTGAGCAGCCAGACTTCCAGTATGTTCTCGGGATGATTTTCCAGGGCGGCATTCAGGGCGTGAATGCCAAAGATCAGTTCACTACTCATTTCACTTCTCGGGATGGGGGAACAGGGATTTGAGGAGGTTGTCCCTGATCCCTGTTCCCAAGTTTAATTAACGGCGCTTGCGGCTACGGCTGCGGTTACGGGAGCGAGGCTTGTCACTTTTATCGCCTTTTTCTCCCTTGTCACTGCCTTTGTCACCACCTTTGCCGCCGCTGGGCTTGGCGCGCTTGCGCGACTTCAGGTTTTTGGCTCCTTTACCGCCATCGAACTCGGCTTTAGGGCCGTCTTCCACCAGCTCAAAGTCGATTTTTCGCTCATCCAGGTTCACCGCCATTACCTTGACCTTGACCTTGTCACCCAGGCGATAGCGACGGCGGAAGTTCTCGCCGATCAGCTGCTGACGGGCCGGATCAAACTGGTAATAATCATTTTGCAGACCGGAAATATGTACCAGGCCATCAATGTGGAACTCGTCGAGACGCACAAAGAAACCAAAGCCGGTCACGTTGGCGATGGTACCGCCAAACTCGTTACCCACGTGGTCCAGCATGTATTCGCATTTGAGCCAGTCAGCCACATCACGGGTGGCATCATCGGCCCGGCGCTCGGTCAAAGAGCAATGCTCACCCATTGGGGCCACCTGATCATACTGGTAAGGCACACCACCGGTTGTACTGCTGCTGCCGCCGTGCATTTTGGCCAGTTGTGCCTTGATGGCACGGTGCAGGATCAGATCAGGGTAACGACGAATAGGCGAAGTAAAGTGGGCGTAGGACTTCAACGCCAAACCAAAGTGACCCATGTTGTCGGCCTGGTATACAGCCTGCTTCATGGAGCGCAGCAGCATGGTCTGAATAAGCTCTGCATCGGGACGCTCCCGAATCTGCTCCGCCAGCAGGGCGTAATCCGCCGGTTCCGGCTCCAGGCCGCCTTTCAGCTCCAGCCCCAGCTCACCCAGGAAGCTGCGGAACCCGGTCAGTTTTTCTTCACCCGGCTTGTCGTGTACCCGGAACAGGGCATGCGCCTCCTGTTTTTCAATAAAGCGGGCGGCAGCCACGTTGGCCATGATCATGCACTCTTCAATGATTTTGTGTGCATCATTACGTACCACGGGCACAATCCGCTCTATTTTGCGCTGCGGGTTGAAGACAAAGCGGGTTTCTTCGGTTTCAAACTCCACCGCTCCACGCTGATGCCGCGCTTGCTTCATCGCATGGAACATACGGTTCAGCTCTTCCAGATGCGGTACCAGAGGCGCATAACGCTCCCGCAGAGTTTCGTCTCCTTCCAGCATGGCCGCCACCTTGGTGTAGGTCAGGCGGGCATGAGAGTTCATCACCGCTTCATAGAACTTGAAGCCGGACAATTTACCAGTGGCAGAAATGGTCATTTCTGCCACCATGCACAGCCTGTCTACCTGAGGATTGAGCGAACATAAGCCGTTGGACAGCACCTCCGGCAACATAGGAATAACCTGCTCAGGGAAGTAGACGGAGTTACCACGCTGATAGGCTTCTGCATCCAGCGGCGAGTTGGGGCGCACATAATAAGACACATCGGCAATGGCCACCCACAGTCGCCAGCCACCGGAGCGCTTAGGCTGGCAATAAACCGCATCATCAAAGTCGCGAGCATCTTCCCCATCGATGGTCACCAGCGGCAGCTCACGCAGGTCCTTACGGCCTGTTTTAGCTTCTTCCGGCACCTCTTCACTGAGTTTGGCGACCTGCTGTTTGACTTCTTCCGGCCACACATGAGGAATGGCATGGGTACGCAGGGCAATTTCAATTTCCATGCCCGGATCCATGGTTTCACCCAGCACTTCAATGACCTTGCCGATCCCCGTCATACGCTTGGTGGGACGCTGAGTGATGGTGATCACCACCACCTGGCCCATGCGTGCGCCCATGGTTTCACCCTGAGGAATAAGAATATCCTGAGCAATACGGCTGTCGTCGGGCACCACATAGCTGACGCCATTTTCTACAAAATAGCGGCCCACTACATCCAGGCTACGGGATTCCAGCACCCGTACCAGACGTGCTTCACGCCGGCCACGGGAATCGAAACGCAGAGGTTGCACCAGCACATAGTCACCGTGCATCACGGCGTCCATTTCACGCTGAGCCAGAAACAGATCGTCGCCGCCCTCTTCCGGGCGGACAAAGCCAAAGCCTTCACGGTGGCCGATAACCTGGCCCTTGATCAGGTTCAGCTTATCGGGCAAGGCGTAACATTTGTTACGGGTAAACACCAGCTGGCCATCACGTTCCATGGCGCGCAGGCGGCGACGCAGGGCTTCTTCCTGCTCTTCGCCGGCAAGCTCCAGCTCGGCAAAAATTTCATCCCGGTTGGCCGGTGTCTTGCGCTGTTTCAGGTGCTCAAGAATAAACTCCCGGCTGGGAATAGGGTTATCGTATTTTTCGGCTTCCCGCTGTTGGAAAGGATCTTGGTGTTGTGACATAAGAAGGTCCGTTTGAGCACTGTGATAAGAGATCTATATCAGCAGAATGAGAATAACAAGTGACAACACGCCCGGTTAAGCCAGTGCTCGCGTAACCAGGCGTCTCAGTCACCGGGGAAGCCGCCGGTAATTACAGAGTTTTCAGCATTTCTTCCGGCAGCGCCAGACTCTGGTTGCTGTTGATACCGATGCCCCGCTCCAAAATATGACGGGCGATGGCTTTGGCCTCGTCCAGCGAGTGCATCACATAAGTGCCACACTGATATTCGTTCAGCTCGGGGATCTGCGACTGATCCTCCACCTTAAGCACGTCTTCCATGGCGGCGTTCCAGGCAGCGGCTACCCGTTGCTCGTCCGGAGCCCCCACCAGGCTCATATAAAAACCGGTCCGGCAGCCCATGGGAGAAATATCGATGATTTCTACGCCGTCACCATTAAGGTGGTTGCGCATAAAGCCCGCAAACAAGTGCTCCAGGGTATGGATGCCCTTCTCGGAAAGAATTTCCTGGTTGGGCAAGCAGAACCGCAGATCAAACACGGTGATGGTGTCGTTGTGGGGGGTTGCCATGGTTTTGGCAACCCGCACCGCCGGGGCTTCCATACGGGTATGATCAACGGTGAAACTGTCCAGCAGTGGCATGTGTGTTTTCCTCAATTCAGATGTAATCAAGCATTGTGGCAAAAAAACCGGGTAGTTGAAACCAGCGGCCGAGGATTGAAGGGCCGGAGCTGCTCTTTACAGAACGATCTGCTCTTCCGGTTTCCTCGGCGTTACACTGCTTCTTCGTTTTGCTCACCGGTACGAATACGGATCACCTGACCCACATCAAACACAAAGATTTTGCCATCACCGATTTTGCCGGTGCGGGCTGTGGTTTCAATCGCCTCTATGCAGGACTCAACCAGTTCGTCCTGTACGACCAGCTCCAGCTTTACCTTCGGCAGAAAGTCCACCATGTATTCAGCACCGCGATAGAGTTCGGTGTGCCCTTTCTGGCGACCAAAACCCTTTACTTCCGACACTGTCATGCCGGTAATGCCGCGCTCGGCCAACGCCTCACGTACATCGTCAAGTTTAAAGGGCTTGATAATGGCTTCGATTTTTTTCATGGCTGATTCCTTACCAGTTTGTTTTGCCAAACCCCGAAGTAATGGGATAACGCCTGTCCTTGCCAAAATTACGCGCCGTGATCCGCGGCCCTACGGCACTCTGCCGGCGCTTGTATTCATTAATGTCCACCAGCTTGATCACCCGGCGCACATCGGCTTCATTAAAGCCGGCGGCCAGCAGGTCTTGCAGGGATTTATCCTGCTCCACATATCCTTCCAGAATGGCATCAAGCACATCATAAGGCGGCAGGCTGTCCTGGTCGAGTTGATCCGGTGCCAGCTCTGCCGACGGCGGCCGGTCGATGACCCGCTGGGGGATCACATAGCCAAGGGTATTGCGGTAACGGGACAACTCGAACACCAGGGTTTTGGGCACATCCTTGATGGGAGCAAAGCCACCCACCATATCGCCATAAAGCGTACAATAGCCCACCGCCACTTCGCTTTTGTTGCCGGTAGTCAGTACCAGCCGGCGGCGTTTGTTGGAAATGGCCATCAGCAGCACGCCGCGAGAACGGGCCTGCAGGTTTTCTTCGGTGGTGTCACGCTCGGTGCCTTCAAACATGGGCGCCAGCTGTCCCATAAAGGCATCAAACATGGGCTCGATGGACACGATATCGAATTCCACTCCCAGGTGCTCGGCTTCCTCCCTGGCGTCTTCTACGCTGATAGAAGCGGTATAGCGAAACGGCATCATTACCGCCTGCACTTTATCTTTGCCCAGTGCATCCACCGCAATCGCCAGGGTCAGGGCCGAATCGATACCGCCGGAAAGCCCGAGCACCGCGCCGTTAAAGCCGTTTTTATTCACATAGTCCCGGGTTGCCAGCACCAACGCCTGGTAAACCTCGGCCAAGGGCTCAAGCACGGGTTGTATCTCGCCAGGCAGCGGTTGCCCCTGCTCGATATGTATCAGTGCCAGGGCTTCGGTAAAGGCTGGCAGGCTCTGGATCAGTTCGCCCCCGGCGCTGAACACCTTGGAACGACCGTCGAACACCAGCTCATCCTGGCCACCGACCTGATTGAGATAAACCAGCGCAAGGCCATTATCACGGCTGCGCTGGGCCAGCAGCTCCTTGCGGATCCAGGCCTTGCCCCGATAGTAAGGCGATGCATTGAGGCTCAGCACCATACCGGCACCGGCCGCCTTGACACCGGCCATCGGCTCCGGCTCCCACACATCTTCACAGATCAGCAGGCCCAGTTTATGGTCCTTGAAGTCAATAACGCAGGATTCCGTGCCGGCGGCAAAGTAGCGTTTTTCGTCAAACACCCCATAGTTGGGCAGCAACTGCTTAAAGTAACGGCCCTGCAGTCGCCCCTGGTAAAAGAAGGAAGCGGCATTGTACAACTTTCCGTCTTCACGCCAGGGATGTCCCACCACCAGCGCAATATGCTGGCTGGCAGCGGCCAGCTCACCAAGTGCGCTGTCTACCCGGGCATGCAGATCATCGCGAAACAACAAGTCTTCCGGCGGATAACCGGTCACCGCCAATTCGGGAAACAGCACCAGATCCGCGCCCTGCCCGGCGGCATTGGCGGCGGCGGTCAGCATCAGTTGAGTGTTGTATTCAATAGCACCGACGGTCGGGTTGAGCTGCGCCAGCGCCAGAGTAAGGTGTGAGGGCATGGTCTGTCTGATAGGTAAAAAAGCAATAACCGCCATAGTAATGAAAGATGGAGGGCTTGTCAGGTCTCTCGGTGATCAGGGAGCAGCTGACATCTCGACAGTCAGCTCGGCTGTGATCCAGTCATTGTCTTCCTCAAAGGGTGATATGGGGGTGTTAGTCGTAAGGCCGCTGTTACTGCGGAGAATTCTGGCTTCAACACTGGTGCTTTCTCCATCCGCCTTTTCCGGCAGCACATTATCGGATTCAAGACCGTCCAGGTACCAGGTGACCATCTCGCTGATATTTTTATCTGAAAAAGGTACTTTTTTAATATCAACAGCGCTCCCCGTATTACTTTCCATTGATGACAACAGCGACTCGCGGTAGTCGGGAGAGAGCATATCCACGTAAATCCCTCTGGCCACCAGTCTATTGCTTTCAGAGGAGGTAATATAAGCATCATTCCCCTGCCCGGTGTAATCATAAAAACTTGTGAGGAGGGGTGATAAAATATAGCTGCCAGCATGATACTCCCCCCCCTCCTGAAGCTGAGCTTGTGTATACTCCATCACCACTGCCCTGACATATGTCTGATATGTTTCTTCATTAGCCTCCAGGAAGCCTTCAGGGAATATATTCAGTACCACCAGGTTCCAGTCATTAGCCACCTTGAAAAATCCATCAATGCGGATCAGGCGGCAGGCCTCCAGGTATTCAGCACCAACACTGTCAGCCTCCGTATCCAAAGAAGATTCATAATGGGCATGAGGCCCACTTATTCCTTCCGCATTTTTCCACTTTATCGCGTCGTACCAGTGCAGAAAGTCATTATCCCCCCCATCAAAATGATGCTTACAACAGATATTGCATAAAGGATCCTGGTTGTTCCCCGGTTGCCCTCGCTGCTTTTCTTCCTTACTGCCCGTTTTCCAGTAAGAAAGATGTCCCAGCATCGTCCTCTGAGCGGGTAAATCGGCAATATCATTCTCAGCCAGCTTACAGTTGCAGGATACCGTAACCAGCTCCTGCTCCTGCACTTTATTATTTAATGCGTCATAGGTGGTCGTTTTTTCAGTCACCCTGACACGGGATGGATCATTATTGGCTGTCGTTATTACCGGCTTACTGGTTTCCTGCTTTAAACCATCACCCAAGTCAATGGCAATTACATCGGTGAGCTGGCCCGGTACATGCTTCACTTTAAGCCTGCTTTTTTGAAATCCATTGTCATGTTCACTACCAAAAGGACCGGCTATGGCAGGAATTGTCGAGGATATGACTGAATTTAACGAGAAGCTGAAAGGCTCGCCCTGAACATTCCAACTAATGGTTACAGCTACCTGTTTTTTAGCGGTGTTTTTATCACTGGCTGACGTCATATTCCATGCTGAGCTGGCGCTGTTCCAGGTATAGGCCGTCACCGTCCAGTTACGGTGATACTCAATACCATCCAGGCTGAGGCTGTCACTGCCGCTGTCGATGGCAGTAAAACCGGCACGGTGCTGAAAGCGACGTAGTTCATCCAGCTTGGACTCTGCCAGACGCATGGCAACCTCCCGATTACGACCGTCACGGCTGTATTCCAGATAAGTTTTATTCAGTTGCAGCAGAGTACCGGCGGTAGCCGCTACAATCACAAAGGCGAGCATAACCTCAATCAGGCCAAATCCGTGCTGCCGCCTCATGATACCTCCTGTTACCAGTCTTTCCAGCTGCCGGGAATAATGTTCAGATTAGTGAAGGAGTTATCAGCTTCACTAGCTGTCAACCGTGAAATAACATCCGGATCATATATGGCGCCATAATTACCCGTCGGTAAATCTACTGTATTGTAATTGGACATCATGGCACCATAAAACCTGGCATTCCCATTCACTTTGATACTGAAATTTGAAGCACCGGAAAGATCTGAATCATAAGCAAACAAAACCCCATAGATACTGTGATTGCCATTAATCGTTAAATTGCTATCTTTTAGAACAATAACTACCGGCTCAGAAACACCGAGACTGGAGTCAATTATGCAGGTTGGCACACCTTTAATAATATAAAAGCCGCCATCGTTGATTGCTGCGCCACTACAGCTTGTTAAAACAGCCGTCGCACTTGACTCAATATATCCCCACCCAGTTGAGGTGTCAGGCACGCCAAAAAGGTATTCAACCAGATTACCAGGGAAATTATCTACATCATGAGTAACTATATCTTCTCCTACATTGACAGTGGTGCTGTAAGCATTACTCTCACTGCAACCGTCTTGATAAGCCTGCAGGCTACAGGTTTTTGCATTACCGGACAAAGTGGCTGCCCCTTTACTCCAGATAGATACCGGTATACCGGGCCCGCCGCCATTAGGGTGAGCCACAATGGTAATATTGCCACTGGTTGGTAAATTTCCCGCAAGCATTAGTGGTACGGCTCGCTTTACGTTTTGCTCATTAAGTATTTTTCGCTCTGCCACCTGAACACTGACAGTGGTATTGCTGCCATTGGCAAGGGTTGCCACCGATTCTAATTGCCAGGCAGCTGATATGGGAACACCTGGAGTCATGGTGACTGTATAGCTGGCTGTTGCTGATGAGGTAACCAGCGTACCCGCAGCACTGGACGCCGCCGGATTAACCTCAAGTTGTGCCATGGCCTCGGCAATGCCTTTTTCCGCCGCTGCCAACGCAACTCGATATTCGATTTCATTAAGGGTAATACGCTTGTCCGATATCAACACTTTGCCCATAAATACCGATACCGCCACCAGCATGGAAACCAGCACCAGAGTAATAACGAGCGTAGCGAACCCTTTTTGCCTGTTAGTAGCCATCATTTCTCAGTTTTATCTCCCGCTGCAGGCTTACCGACAGTGCCGGCCGGTTAACATGAGAGGCTCTCAGACCAAGCTTGATGGTACGCATACCCGTGGCACTGCTGCCGGACACCAGCTCAAAGCGTAGTTCATCAACCGAGATTTCCTGCTTAGCCATCAGTGCACTACCACTACCACAAAGGGTACTCAACGAAGCACTGACTGAAACATCATTCAGAATTTCCAGTCTCTCTTCTGAACTGTCATAGCTGTAAACTCGGGACACCGAGGTCGCCGGCGACTCTGCATACTTTACACGTATGCAATCAGGAACAACGCCACTAGCGGCGTATAAATCATCGGTCGTGGAAAACACATACTCTGCCGAGCTGGCACCAGACACTGGTGGACCCGTAGCCATATCCCTAGCCGCATCAAAGTAATAACCCGTGCGCTGAATATCACGCACCATGATATCCATCGTAGCTTGGGCATCCTGGTTCAGCCGGGACAACATCAATGTGGTATTACCGGAAACCATCACAGAGGAAACTAATGACAATGCGCCAGCCACCACCAGCAGGCCAGCCACCAGCGAAACCAGCATTTCCACCAAGGTCATGCCGCAATGCTTAGACGTCATTCGCATACCGGCACTCCCGGTAAACCATGATCCGAGCAGGTACGAATAATGCCGTTATTCCAGGTTTTAACCTGCATGTCATGATGACCGCTAGAAAGCGTAATTCTCTTGGTCACAAGCTGATGCCGACGAGGCTGAAAAGATAACTGGTCTCCGCCTATGCCCGTCATACTGAGTTTAATTCCGGGAAAATCCTGCCCGTCAACTCGCTCAATCACAGAGCCAGAGCAATCACCGGAGTCATGCAAGCGGTAACTCCAGGCGATACTGTCCAAACCGCTGAAGCACACCGTCACTTCCCGGCTACGCTTAATGGCTTCGCTACGGGCCAGTTGCAGATCGGCATATACCGCCATACCGGCACTGCGTATCTGGCTTTGCTCACGTAAGCCCTGGAATCCGGGCACGGCCAGACTGGTCAGCACTGTCATTACCACCAGTCCCACCAGCAATTCAATCAGTGTCAGGCCGCTCAGCCGTCTTCTCATGACTCCTTCAGCCTCCATTACATTGAGCAAGGTCTAGACTGAAGTAAGCTTGAGACAAGGTCAGCGTTTAAACAAGGAAGCTTTCATGCAAAGGTATTCGGGGTTTACACTGATTGAACTGCTCATCACCCTGGCGATCCTGGCCATTATCATCGCAATTGCCTACCCTTCTTATTCCGCTTATATGCTGAAGAGCAAACGAATTGAGGCCATACAAACACTGTATAAAATGCAGCTGGCCCAGGAAGACTGGCGTATATCTCATCCCACCTACACCAGCTCGGCGGCGGATTTAATCAGCCCTGCCAGCACCAGCCAATATAGCTTCGAGGCTGCGGTTTCCGGCAGCGACTATACCCTTTCCGCCATCGCCAAAGACGGTCAGAAACACGACAAGGAAGACACAACCCTCTGCAGTCCGCTGACACTGACCAGAAGCGGTAGCAAGGCACCGGCTACCTGCTGGTAATAAAAAACCGCCCCGAGGGGCGGCTTGCAATTCTGTGGCAAAGCCTGTTTTCTTTTTCCGTCCAACCCTCACTTCCACGATGCAGGTACTGGACTCCCGTATTCGCGGGAGCCACTACAGAGAAAGTGACGGTCTGGTCAGGATACCTGCTTTACTTTCAGCTCCGCTGGCACTTCAAACACAATATTTTCTTCCCGTCCCGGGTGCTCGGTCACGGCCTTGCCCCCCAGAGACTGCAGGTGGGAAATGACTTCCTGCACCAGCACTTCCGGGGCTGACGCACCGGCGGTCACACCGATACGGGCCACACCTTCAAGCCAGTCCGGTTCAATCATCTCGACACAGTCAATCAAATACGCCCTGGTGCCAATTTTTTCAGCCAGTTCACGCAGCCGGTTGGAGTTGGAAGAGTTTCGTGATCCCACCACCAGCATCAGCTCTACCTTGGTGGCCAGCTCCCGCACCGCATCCTGGCGGTTCTGAGTGGCATAGCAGATATCATCCTTGCGAGGGCCTTCAATGGTGGGGAAACGAGCACGCAGGGCGTCGATCACATCGGAGGTTTCATCCACGCTCAGTGTAGTCTGAGTAACAAAGGTCAGGTTATCCGGGTGTTTCACTTCCAGACGCGTCACGTCATCCGGGCTTTCCACCAGATACATACCACCTTTGGCACTCTCATACTGCCCCATGGTACCTTCCACCTCAGGATGGCCGGCATGACCGATAAGAATGGTTTCAATACCCTTGCGGCTGGCTCTGTGTACTTCCATGTGTACTTTTGTCACCAGCGGACAGGTAGCGTCAAACACCTTGAGGCCACGCCGTTTTGCTTCTTCCCGTACCGCTTTGGAAACTCCGTGCGCAGAGAAAATAACAATATTGCCGTCAGGCACCTGATCCAGCTCGTCCACAAAAATGGCACCCGCATCCTTGAGCTTGTTAACCACATAGCGGTTATGCACCACTTCATGACGCACATAGATAGGGGCTCCGAATTTTTCCAGGGCACTCTGCACAATGCTGATAGCCCGGTCTACACCGGCACAAAAGCCGCGAGGGTTGGCGAGCAGGATATCCATGTTCAGGCTCCGTTTTCGTCGTCGACGGCCAGGATCTCCACCTCAAAGGTGACATTCTGGCCAGCCAGGGGATGATTGAAGTCCACGGTCACCGAGTCACCGGCCACACCGCGAATAATGCCGGGAATTTCGGCTCCGTTAGGCTGAGTGAAAGACAAAATCGCCCCTTCTTCCAGCTCCAGATCGGCACCGAAACGGCTGCGCTCCATATAGTGAATGTTGTCCGGGTTGACAGGGCCGAACGCGTCTTCCGGAGGCAGCTCAAATACCTTTTTGGTACCAGCCTCAAGCCCCAGCAAGCAGGACTCAAAGTTGTCGGTCAGGCTGCCGTCGCCCATCTGCAGTTTGGCGGGTTTGCCCTGCAACTGAGTACTGTCAGCCACCGAGCCGTCTTCCAGCTTGATAGTAAAGTGAAACAGCACTTCGCTGTTGGAGCCGATGGTGTTGCTCATTGGGGACTGTCCTTTTTAAAGCTGTCGATAATGATCATGGCGGCACCAATAAAAATAAAGCTGTCGGCCAGGTTAAACGCCGGCCAGTGCCAGTTACCCGCATAAAAGTCGAGAAAGTCGACCACGTGGCCCAGCAGCAAGCGGTCAATCACATTACCGATGGCACCACCAATAATCAGGGCATAAGCCGCAGGCAGCCAGCGTGCAGAGCGGGGTGAGGTATACATCCAGCGGCTTAGCAGCACGGTCACGGCAGCCGCCAGGCCGGCAAAGAACCAACGCTGCCACCCCCCCTGATCCGCCAGGAAACTGAATGCCGCCCCCGGGTTATAAACATGTACCAGGTTAAAGAAGGGGGTGATTTCCACCCCCGGATAACCATAGTCCAGATAGCTTACAGCCAGCCATTTGCTTACCTGGTCCAGCACTATGGTCACCAGAGCCAGCCACCACCAGCGCAGGCCGGTCTCAGACAACGCGCGCATCAGGCAAACCGGCGGACTTCGCCGTCCCCGGCCACGTTGGACACACAACGGCCGCAAATACCGTCGTGACCTTCATGGCTGCTAACGTCGTCAACATGGTGCCAACAGCGACCACACTTCTCGGCCTCGCTCTTGGCCACGCTAACCTTGAGGCCTGCCAGCTCGGTGTCGGTGGCATCAACTGCATCGGCCAGCGTCGCAATGGTGACTCTGGAGGTCAGCATCACAAAGCGCAGCTCGTCACCCAGCTGCGCCAGCTTGTCGGCCAGATCATCACTGGCATACAGAGTGATATCGGCTTCCAGCGCGCCACCAATCACCTTGTTGCTGCGGGCACTTTCCAGAGCCTTGTTCACCGCCTGGCGTACCTTGAGCAGCTCAGCCCAGTAGGCATCGTTCAGCTGTTCACCCTCGGCCAGACCGAACAGACCGTGGTAGAACTCTTCGGTAAACACAAAACGGCTGCGTTCGCCGGGCAGCAGCGCCCAGATTTCGTCGGCAGTAAAACTCATGACCGGAGCCATCCAGCGCACCAGGGCTTCCACAATGTGGTACAGGGCTGTCTGGCAGGAACGACGCGCCTGGCTGTCGGCCTTGGCGGTGTACTGTCTGTCCTTGATCACATCCAGATAGAAAGAGCCCATCTCGATGGAGCAGAACTGCATCAGTTTCTGGGTCACCAGATGGAAGTTGTACTCGTCATAGGCCTGGGTGATTTCCTGCTGAATGGCTTGGGCACGCCCCACGGCCCAGCGGTCGATCACTACCATTTCTTCCGGTGCCACCATGTCGGTTTCCGGATTAAAGCCGTTGAGGTTGGCCAGCAGGAAGCGGGCGGTGTTGCGAATACGGCGATAGGCGTCGGCGCTGCGCTTGAGGATCTCGTCGGAAACGGTCATCTCACCGGAGTAGTCGGTGCTCGCCACCCACAGCCGCAGAATGTCGGCACCCAGCTTGTTCATCACGTCCTGGGGGCTGACCACGTTGCCGATGGACTTGGACATCTTGCGGCCCTGACCGTCCACGGTAAAGCCGTGCGTCAACACCTGACGATAAGGCGCGTGGCCCTTCATGGCGGTAGAGATCATCAGCGATGACATAAACCAGCCACGGTGCTGATCCGAACCTTCCAGATACATGTCGGCGGGGTGGCCCTGGAACTCGGGGCGCACATCCACCACCGAGGCATGAGTGGAGCCGGAGTCAAACCATACGTCCAGAGTATCGAGCACCTTGTCGTACTGATCGGCGTCCTCGCCCAGCAGCTCGGCCGGATCCAGATCCCACCAAGCCTGAATACCGGCCTGTTCCACCCGCTGAGCCACGGCTTCCATCAGCTCGGTAGCGCGGGGGTGCAGCTCCTGGGTGTCTTTATGCACAAACAGGGCAATGGGCACACCCCAGGTACGCTGACGGGAGATACACCAGTCCGGACGGTTTTCCACCATGGATTGAATGCGGTTCTGACCCCACTCGGGCACCCACTGTACCTTGTCGATTTCGGTCAGCGCCTGACCGCGCAGACCGGCCTGATCCATGCTGATAAACCACTGTGGAGTGGCCCGGAAAATAATGGGGGTCTTGTGACGCCAGCAATGCGGATAAGAGTGCATATAGGCCTCATGGTGCAGCAGTGCACCGCGCTCTTTCAGCACGTCCACCACGGCATCATTGGCCTTGAACACATGCTGACCGGCAAACAGCTCGGTATCGGGCAGGTAGACACCATTGCCGCCCACCGGGTTGGCCACTTCCAGACCATAGTGCTGACCCACCGCAAAGTCTTCCTGGCCATGGCCAGGAGCGGTATGTACGGCACCGGTACCGGAGTCGGTGGTCACATGCTCACCCAGGATCGCCGGCACCTCAAAACTGTAGAAAGGATGCTGAAAACGTTTCAGCTCCAGCTCGGCACCCTGGCAGTAGCCCAGATTGTGGTATTGGGTAATGCCAGCTCTGTCCATCACGTCTTTGACCAGATCGGCAGCCAGAATCAACCGCTCGGGCTGGTCGCCTTCAACCTGTACCAGGGCATAGTTCAGCTCGGCATGCAGTGCCACTGCCCGGTTAGCAGGCAAAGTCCAGGGAGTGGTGGTCCAGATCACCACGGACACAGGGCCATGACCGGTATGGCCTTCGGCACAGTCAAAACTGGCCACCACGGCAGCTTCGTCGGCAGCCTTGAAACGCACATCAATGGCCGGCGAGCGCTTGTCTTCGTATTCAACCTCGGCTTCGGCCAGTGCCGAACCACAGTCGGTACACCAGTGTACCGGCTTAGAGCCCTTATGCAGGTGGCCCTTATCGATAATTTTACCGAGGGCACGAATGATGTTGGCTTCAGTATCAAAGTTCATGGTCAGGTAAGGATTATCCCAATCCCCCAGCACACCCAGACGAATAAAGTCCGCCTTCTGACCTTCCACCTGTTCTTTGGCGTAGGCACGGCAGGCCTCGCGGAACTCGGCAGCAGACACCTTGACGCCGGGCTTGCCGACCTTGCCTTCCACCTTTAGTTCGATGGGCAGACCGTGACAGTCCCACCCCGGAATGTAAGGAGAGTCGTAGCCCAGCAGCCCCTTGGACTTGACGATGATGTCTTTCAGGATTTTGTTAACCGAGTGACCAATATGAATACTGCCGTTGGCATAAGGAGGGCCATCGTGAAGAATAAAAGGCTTTTTTCCGGCCTTGGCGCGACGCACGGCGCCATAGAGATCTTCATCAAACCAGCGCTGGAGCATGCCCGGCTCGCGCTGAGCCAGGTTGCCGCGCATGGGAAACTCCGTTTCGGGCAAATTCAGGGTGTGTTTATAGTCGCTCATGGATCCTACATTCCGTTCGGTTCTGACACCGCCAGGCCGAACCAGGCCCGGGCATTGACGGCATCGCGTTGAATCTGCTCCTTCAACAGCGCAAAGGAAGCGAATTTTTTTTCATTTCTCAGCTTGTGACACAGCGCTACCGTCACCTGCTTGCCGTATAGATCGCCGGCAAAGTCAAACAGGTGTACTTCCAGCAGCGCCCTGGTGCCATTTACTGTCGGTTTGTGGCCGATGTTGGCCACTCCGGCATATTCCAGCCCGCCCAGCGTCAGTCGCACGGCATAAACACCGGCGACCGGAATGACCCGGCGCTTAAGCGCCACATTGGCGGTGGGAAAACCAATCGTACGGCCCAGCTTGGCACCGTGCGCTACCCGGCCACAAAGGCTGAAAGGACGCCCCAGCATACGCGCAGCATCGTCCAGCTGGTCTTCCGCCAACGCTTTGCGAATCAGCGTACTGCTGACCCGCCGGTTTTCCAGACGCCAGCTTTGGGTGCTCACCACGTCAAAATCAAACGCCCGCCCGGCCTGGGTCAGCAGGGTGAAGTCCCCGCCACGATTGCGGCCAAAACGAAAATCGTCCCCCACCACCAGAAAGCGTACGCCCAGTTTGTCGACCAGCAGGCCACGTATAAAATCGTCCGGACTTTGGGCGGCAAAATCCGCAGTAAAACGCACACACAACAACCTGTCGATGCCAAGTCGCGCCAGCTGCTGGTATTTTTCCCGCAGCCGGGTCAGTCTGGGCGGTGCGTTTTCGCCGGCAAATAATTCCTGGGGTTGAGGTTCAAACACCATCACGCAGGCAGGCACATTCAGACGGCGCGCCTGTGCCACCAGGCCACGCAACACCATCTGATGCCCAAGGTGCACCCCGTCGAAATTACCGATAGACAGCACACACCCCCGGTGCCAGGGTTTGATATTGTGAATGCCGCGAATTAACTCCATAAATCCCGCTGCCGGCCCCTGCAAATCGGCGGATTATAACTCAGCCGGCTTTCAGGATCAGCCCTTGTTGGTCAGGGGCTTCATTGATTATTCATCAGGCTATGCTACGTAAATGGCGTGGCCGCACGCCTAACAGCAGCAAAAGCATACCGTAACACAGCGCCCCTGCCGCAATATAGCCCAGCAGATGCAGCCCGCTTTGCCACAGATCCCAGCCGGCCCATATTTCCAGTGACGGAGACAAATGCCCCAGGAGTGCAGCCATGCCGGCCCCGGCGGCCATCACCCGGAACAGAAAAAACAGGGTGGCTTTGCCCGGAGTGTATACGCCACGCTGATGCAGTCCCCACCCCAGCAAACCGGCATTGAGTATGCCCGACAGTGCGGTGGCCAGTGCCAGGCCGACATAGCCCAGCGGAAAAATCAGCAGCGCATTAAACAGCATGTTGGCCACCATGGCGATAATGCCAAAGCGCACCGGGGTTTTGGTATCCTGACGGGCGTAATAACCCGGTGCCAACACCTTAATCAGCATAAAGGCCTGCAGACCCAGGCCATAGGCCACCAGGCTTCTGCCGGCCGACGCCACTTCCTCCATGCCAAACTCGCCCCGCATAAACAGCACCCTCAGCATGGGCTCATTAAGCATGATCAGCCCCAGCATGGCCGGGAAGCCCATCAGCAGCACCATACGCACGCCCCAGTCCATGGTCGCGGCAAAACCGTCTCTGGCTTCATCCACATGACGGCTGGACAACGCCGGCAAAATCACCGTGGCAATGGCGATACCGAACAGTCCCAGGGGAAACTCCAGCAGCCGGTCCGAGTAATACAGGTAACTGATGGATCCGGTAGCCAGAAAAGAAGCCAGCACGGTGTCGAACAGCAGGTTAACCTGGCTCACCGACACGCCGAATAGCGCCGGTATCATCAAGGTCCTGATTTTAACCACGCCGGGGTGATGCCAAGCCCAGCGCGGACGGACCAGCAATTTGAGCTTGGCCAGAAAGGGAAACTGAAACAAAAACTGCACCAGGCCACCGGCAAACACTCCTGCCGCCAGACCCATTTCAGGCTGCGCCAGCCGGGGCGACAAAAAGAGCGCCGCCGCGATGATGCAGACATTCAGAAACACCGGGGTGAAGGACGACACCGCAAACTTGCCAAAGGTGTTAAGAATAGCACCGGCCATGGCGGTAAAACTGATAAACCACAAGTAAGGAAAGGTAATTTTCAGCAGCAATGACGCCAGCTCAAATTTTTCGGCCTCGGGGCCTCCCTGCAGCCATTCCATATACCAGCCGGCTCCGAACAGGGCGGTGACCACCCCGGAGCCCAGCATACCCGCCAGGGTAACCACAGTAACGATAAGCCCAAGTGTGCCAGACACCGCCGCCAGCAGATCCTGGGTGTCCTTAAAGCTGCGGGTCTGCTTGTACTCGGTCATGACCGGCACAAACGCCTGATTGAATGCGCCTTCGGCAAACAACCGTCGCAAAAAGTTGGGAATACGGTTAGCGAAGAAAAAAACGTCGGCCGAGGCTCCCGCCCCCATCAGGTTGGCGATAACCACGTCCCGGACCAGTCCCAGCACGCGTGAAACCAGGGTCATGGCAGAGACAATCATGCCCGACCGCAACAGCGCCTTGCTCAAAATGAAAACCTCGCGGTAAGAAATTGCTGAACGCAGGTGAATACTGCTAGAATCCGGCAGACAGTTTAACCCCCAGCCCTGTGCCACACCACAGGGCGGTGTTTATTTGCACAAATCAATTGACAAACAGCGGTGAAAAAGGCATATTCCTCGGCCTTTTATGAGCACTCGCTAAGACAGATTCAGGAGTTTTACCTTGGCTAACATCAAGTCTGCTAAGAAACGCGCTATTCAAGCTGAGAAGCGTCGCAAGCACAACGCCAGCCGCCGTTCCATGGTTCGCACCTACGTGAAAAAAGTAATTGCTGCCATCGCTACCGGTGACAAGGCCAACGCCCAGAAAGCGTTTGAAGCCGCTCAGCCTCTGCTGGACCGCATGGCCACCAAAGGCCTGATCCACAAGAACAAGGCCGCTCGTCACAAGAGCCGCCTGAATGCCCAGATCAAAGCTCTGTAAGAGTTTTATCACGGCATCGAAAAAACCGGCTTAGTGCCGGTTTTTTATTGCCCGCTTACCGCGAGATAGTCAGCGTTGTTACTAACTGCAATAAAGCCGGTGCAGCAAGGCGATCATCTCCCGCACTTCATCACTTTTCAGAGAGTAATACACCGTCTGGGCTTCCTTGCGGGTACTCACCAGATCGTCGTTGCGCAAAATGGCCAGATGCTGGGACAAAGCAGACTGACTGAGCCCCAGGAACTGATTCATCTCCCCCACCGATAGTTCATTATCGAGCAGGTGACATAAAATAAACAACCGCCGCTCATTGGCAAGTGCTTTCAGCAGCTTCACCGCTTTAGCGGCATTGGCTTCCATTTCCTTGATATTCATGTCTTTGGTCGCATTCACATTTACGCTCTCAACTGAATTCATCATCAAAAGTGGCAGGTGGCGTTACCGCCGAAAAGTCATCCAGACCGGAAAACAATGAGCTGAAGTCGCTCTCACAAAGCCGTTTCACTGCCGGATGCTGGATCATCCGTTCAGCGAAGATGACGTAATATTCTTCCTTCAGCTCAGTTGCCCGGCCGATCTCAATCACCGGCTGATATTGCAATATGGCGTCCCGGTAAATAGCCGGCGCGACAAAAATGCCCTGATTAAAAAAGCCAAATGCCTTCATCAGCGCCGCATCATCAAACTCACCGAGGATCTGCGGCTTAAGGCCCTGCACTTCCAGCCAGTGACGCAGCTGACGGCCCATGGCGGTACGTCGCCCGGGGATCAACAGTTTTCGTTCTTCCAGACAGGCAGGAAAAGGCTTAACCGGCAGCGGCTCACGGCAATAAAAGCCAATATCGCATTCTCCCAGCTTTTTCGACAAGAGCCCCGCATGTTGCGCCGAGTCTACCGGACAGTCCGACAATATCATATCCAGCTTGTGCTCACTGAGCTGCTCCAGCAACATTTCGTGCGTAGACTCATAGCAACGCAGATGAATAGAGCCATCGTTAGGAATGACCGACAGCAGCACGCGACTTGCCAGCCGCTTGGAAAGGGCATCGGCAATACCGACTTCAAACACCAGATGGTCTTCCTTGCGGTAATTGACGATATCCAGCATCTCATACGACAGGCTGAACATTCGATCCGCATACTGAAATACCAACTGGCCCAGTTCACTGGCTTCCAGCTGACGTCCCTTGCGCTTGAACAGTTTTCCGCCCAGCCGCTCTTCCAGCTGACGGATCTGCCCGGTGACAGTCTGAGGTGTCAGAAACAAGGCCTCTGCTGCCTTGGTAACCGAGCCTTTTTTCTGTGTCATCCAGAAATAATAAAGATGGTTATAATTTAGGTGCGACAACTCGCGGCCTCTCCAAGTTCTAAGCGGGTTTCAGCGTCATGCCTAATCATAGGTCATCATGTCGGTGTAAATCTGTCGCCACTTCGTCGCCACTATCGCCGCTGTAACGGGTTGAGTTCAACAGCACTTTCAAAGTGGTCTGGCGAGAAGTGGGCATACTTCATCGTGTCCTTGATATTGGCATGGCCTAAGATGCGTTGCAGCACCAGAATGTTGCCGCCGTTCATCATGAAGTGACTGGCAAAGGTGTGCCTCAGCACGTGCGTGGCCTGTCCTTCGGGCAGCTCAATCTTGGCCAAATCAAGCAACTTGCTGAATTCATGGTAACACGGCGTGAAGATGGGGCCAGCACGTTTTGGCAGGCGCTCATAAAGCGCGGGAGAGATGGGTACCGTACGGTTTTTGCGGCCCTTGGTGCGCTGATACGTCACCTT
Organism: Oceanimonas baumannii; assembly: GCF_002245495.1. Lineage (GTDB taxonomy): Bacteria > Pseudomonadota > Gammaproteobacteria > Enterobacterales > Aeromonadaceae > Oceanimonas > Oceanimonas baumannii. The sequence continues at coordinate 196,000 of NZ_NQJF01000006.1, read as the reverse complement.
GTGCGGGGTAACCTGAGAGCCGGTGAGCCCTTCGGCTTCACGCCAGCGGGCACCGGTGGCCAGGCACAGTTCAACAATCAGCTGTAGATCAGGATTGCCGTATTCAACGGTGGCCTGCAGCAGGCGATCAATCTCGTCGCTTTCCAGAAACCGGACTTCGGATTCATGCAGTGGCAGAACCCTAACGCCATCCAGCGGATTGCCGCCGTTCCACTCGCCTAGGCGGGTAAGCTCGTTGAATACAGCTTTCAGAAACGCCTGTTCCTGGTTGATGGTGCTCGGCTTAACCGCCAGTTTGTTGGTGTTGTAGCCGTTGTGGATCAGGCCGGCAATACGCCGCTGCCGGTAGTGAGCCCAGTCTTTGGCGGTAATGTCGGCCGCCACCGGGTCGCCCATGCCGGCCACAATGATCTGCAGCTTGGCAAAGCGTGCTTGGCTCTTGGCCAGGTTAGACCCGTGCAACCGCTGCCACAGAGTCACCAGTTCGGAAAGCCGGCGCCGGTCCAGCTTGCTGCCTTCCCATGGCTTGCTCTCAGTTTCGCTCAGCACCCAGCGCTCAAAGTTGAGTGCCTCGCCCTTGGTGGCAAACTGCTTGCGCACCCTGGGCACCTTGGGGCGGGCCTTGCTAGGCCGGCCCTCGGGATATACCTCCACCAGCCACTTGCCAGTGGTCATCTTCCTTACCGCCATTGCAACCTGACCCTTACCCCAACAAAAAGGCGGCAGCTAGAAGATGCCATAAGGAACTCAATGCTTTCATAATGCCTTTTCAGTCAGGGGGCCTAGATCTTGCTCCGCGTTCAAATAATGCAATCTTTTCTGAACTTGGCCATAGTGGCCTTCATAGCGTCCAGATGAGTTTTTGCTGAACTGCGGTACTGCTCAAATGTTTTTGAGTCTTCCTTATGTCTCTCCATCTGGTGGAAGAGATAAGCCATTTGACGGATTCGCAGGTTAAATTCACCAACCACACTAACGTAATTCGGTAGCCGAATAGCATCCCCTTGCTTGATAGGGTACTGACTCTCAAAAGTGCGAAGAGCAGGTTCAAGACGAGTGCTCTTCCATGTCATGTAGTTGTCGTAATCCTTATCAATAGATTCATTCATTAGCTTATACAGGCCAATCTCTTCCGCTCCATCCTGCGCCCGCTGGGCAGCCTGGCAGTCTTCGGTGTCTCTAATTTCCAGGGCGAACGCTGGGGCAGCCAGAGCTAATGCAAGGCCGGCAGCAGTGATCATGGTTTTTATCATCGTGCTTCCTTATCGCTTGGCAGCACGGCCACCGCTTTGAATGCAGGCTTCCATGCTGTTATAAGGGGTATAGTTTTTGGTTTTGTGATAATACCGGCCGCCTTTAGGATGGCAGATATTGGTTTTGCTCTTCTTTACCTGTGGCTCAGACGCAAATACAGGATGCGCTGATAAAGTCGTGAACAGCAATAACGCAGATAAGGGAATTCCCTGTTTTATCATTGTGCTCTCCGTGCTCTATGTTGTTTTAGTTTTTATCGTCGTTTTCGCCGGTACTTCCGGTGCTCGACCATGGTGCCAATGATCACCACGTCACACATATCCGAACGGATAGGTGCGTAATCGTCGTTAAGCGGTACCAGCTCGAAGTATTCAACGCCGTCCTGGTTAAAGCCGCGGGGGCGGTACTTTTTGAAAGTAGCTTCGAGGCTGCCGTTTTTGGCGGCCACGTAATCGCCGGGTACCGGCTCAATATCGGGGTCGATGATCACCAGGTCGCCTTCGCCGAACTCGGGGGTCATGGAGTCGCCACTGATGCGCATACCAAACGCGCGTTCACCTACATCATCGTCGGCCTGCACATATTCATAGCTGCCGTCCACGTCCCGAATTTCCCGCACCGCCGTTAACTGCCCGGCCTGCACATAGCTCAGTACTGGGATCTGGTGCACGCCAAGAATTGCAGGTTCAACATTAACAAAGTGATCAGTTTCCGCTTGTACATCCTTTCCCGTCAGAAGCCATTCAACAGTTACACCAAGAGCGGAGGCTAGCTGGTTAAGGTAGCGCCCCTTTGGTTGATTTAGCCCTGACTCCCACTTGCTGACTGATACGCGGGTAATGCCAATTCTTTTGGCTAGCTCCTCCTGCGAAAGATTGAGCTTATGCCTACGGGCTGAGATGCGATCGTTAATGGTTTCCATAAACCTAAGTTACCACCCTTAAGGGAAACCTAAGTTTCGGAATCGCTTGACGCCAACCGACACATAAGTTAACTTCAAAATCACAAACCGAAACTTAAGTAACTAACGGAACCTGAGCGATGAAAAAGGATGATGTCCTAAAGCACTTCGGGGGCGTTATGGCTACTGCCAAAGCGCTCGGCATAAGTCATGCGGCCGTTGGGAAATGGGGCAAAGAAATCCCCCAAGGACGCGCTTACCAGATACAAGTGCTAACCAAAGGGAAACTTAAGGTTACACAGCTGGATAGCAAGTAATTAGGAGCCATACCCATGAAACAACTAAACGTGACTTTCGACACTCCAATATGCACTCCCGATGTGTTTGCTGAACGTGTTGGTATTTCAAAGTGCACCGTAGACCGAATGGTCAAAGACGGCCGCATTCCCATCCTGCCCAAAAAAATCCAGGGCGAGCGCACCCTTATTAATTTAATGGCGCTCAGCCAATCGGCGCTGGATCTCTACCAGCCCCCTAAACCCCGTGGCCCCCGTGGCCGGAGTAAGGCGGCATAACCGCCTTCTTCATCTTTATTAAACCACGCCATGGATGCATCAAAAATGTTGAATATTAATACAGATAAACAATGTGAAAACTTCACTCACTGGAATTCAGCCGTAGCCCGCTTCAAAGACGCTCATAACCAGAGCGACGTGGCGCGCAGCATGGGGATGAAACCACAACTTTGGATAAACAAGTTGGTAGCAAAACATGCTGCAGAGCCCACAGTAAAAAATATCATCGCAGCTGCTCGGGTTACTGGCGACCACACCCTGGTGCACGGCCTGCTGCTGGAGCTGGACATGGCAGGCATTGCCCTGCCCAAGAGCAACCACAAGGCAGACGAACAGGCGCTTACCAGTCAGGCACTGGAGATCACCGCCACCGCCGGCGAACTGGCCCGGGATGCCATTGATGTCCAGCAAAGCGGGCAAGTATGCAAGCAGCGCAGAGATCGCGCCGTAAGCAAAGCCACCGCCATGATGGGCACCTTGGCTTTGTTCGTACACACCATAGAAAGCCGCTTTCACGCTATCCCCGGCATGACCGTTGCTTTCGACACGCTCACCACCAGCGCCGTACCCGGACTTTCTTGAGGAACCACGCCATGACCATTATCAACACCGCCCGCCTGCTGCGGGTTGAAACCCCCGTTTGCACCCCGGCCCTGCGCCCGGAGGTGATTACCCATCGTAACCGTCCCGGATTTATTGAGCGGCAGGACGGCAGCTGGATTGTGCTGCCCATTCAAAACCGCCGCCCCAACAAGCCCAAAGCCCGCCGCCGTTTGTGGAGCTGGTTGGCCGGCCAACTCGGCACCGGAGGTGCGGCATGACCGCCTATAGAGAAATCACCCAGTCAGCCGGCGAGCTGGCTATTAACAACATGCGCGACATGGTCGGATGCACCCGCATTGCCAGCTGGTGGAATGGTTTGACCAAGAGTTCCCGTGAAGGCCTGTGCCGCACCGCAGCTCTCAAGCCGGCGGTGTATTGGAATAAAGCCCTGGAAGAAATGAGCGACGACGAGCGCGAAGCAATACGCCGCGCCGTAGTGGAATTGAAAAGCGCCCTGGCCAGTTTTGCCGCCACCGACCGCAGCGAATGGCTGCATGTGGCCGACTACCCGGGCCAGCGTCATGACGAACCGGCCATGACAGCACAGCAGCAGGCAAAGCGGCAGGAATATTTAGAACAGCAGGCACTGATGATTCAGCGCAAGGCAGAAATGGTAAAGGCCGCTCAGCTGTAACTGAAGCGGCCTTTGGATGTGTGCATCCACGCCAATGAATACCACGGAGTAAATATGACACAAATTAACACGATTAGCCAGGTAGCCAACGGATACCTGAACGAGTTCAACAAACTGGCCCGCCAGAACAAAGCTGCAGGCATGGAGCTGCAAACCGAATGTGCCCTGGAGGCCTTGGCCGAAGTGGCTCACCAGTCCGGATACGACGCCCTTTATGAACAGATAACAGAGCGCAAAAATGCCCTGTGGCTGCATGCCCCCATGGCCTCCATTACTGCCGGAGGTGAGGTATGACTAACATCGTGGAATTTCTCATGGATGAGCTGGTTTACAACGCCAAATTGAAAGAGCGGAATATCGATCAAGCCAAACTCAGCGTTGAGCTGGCTTCCAGCTACAGGCTGGGAGGTAGACGCCAGCAAGCCGCGCAATGTCTGCATTTGGCCGCACACGCTCGCAAGCAAGCTGAAAAGCACGGCGCTGCCATGACTGAGCGTGAACTGTTTCGCCGCTTTTACCGTGCTGCTCGCCTTGATGCTCAAGCCGGCATTGCAGACATAGAGCTGCGCCACATCATCACTGAAGATGCCGTTAACAGCGGCTTTAGCCCCGCAACTGTTCTTCAGATCCGTGCCGCCGCCCTTAATGCCAGCATTAACGCCATGCTGCCCGTGCGTGAACCCAGTAAGCAGAGCGTGGCCATTCAGACCATGGTGTTCACCTTTGGCCGAGTGACCAAGGGGGTGAGTGCATGAAAATGAAAGACCGCAAGCTGAACGCCACCGACCACCTTCGCGCCCATTGGCGGCAGGCCAAGGCCGATTTTTGGCGGCACTGGCGGGAGTGCTTTGAGAAGAAGGCCGACCGGGCCCGGCTGCTGCTGGACCTTGGCACCATTCGCTCTCTCTATTGGCAAGCCCTGGGCCTGAATGCCCTGGCTATTGCCACCACCATCAGCGCCTGGTGGCGCAAAACCGCTCCCGTTCATCAGTTAGGCTCACAGGTACTTTAATGACTCTACATGTTGAAGCGGCCGATGTGGCCGCCTTTTTTGCGCCTGCTAAAGAAGAAAGCGGCCCCCGCGTGGCCGGCACCAAGGTTAACACCGAGCTGTACCAGGCACGTCACGAAAAAGACAACCTGAACTGGGCTACCCAACTGCTGGATGGCATAGAGCAGCATGCCGCCGGCAGCCTGTTCAAGGAATACCAATACAGGCTCAAAAAATATAAACCACGCAGCGCTAACATCTGGCTGCGCAAAATGGTGGAAAAAATACAAGAGCACGCTGCCCGCTTCCCCCTTCCCCTGCGCATGATCGCCAACGAAGCCAGCCGGGCCAACATTGCCCGCGAGTGGGCCAATGCCGTGGTGAACATCATTCTGACCATGACCGAGCAGCACACTAAAAAGGTAAATGCCGAAGAGCTGCTGAATGCAGCCATGGAGCCGGCCCGCAAGTGGGGCATTTCTCCGTTGCTGCCCACCTTCAAAAACGTCTGCCCCATAGAGGGCTTCAGTGATCGTGATCTGGATGTGACCGCCGCTGCCCTCGCCCGCCTGCAGGATGAAGGGTGGTGGGAGCGCCAAATCACCAAAGCCTGGAACCGCTATACAGAGCACGTGGCCATCATTGTGGGCAAGGTGCGTAGGGGCGTAAGCCCTTATGTATCGTACAAAGCAAAACAGGAGCACTGCGAGCGCCGTCGCGCCGGTGCTGCCTGGGTACGGAGCATGTATGCCGTTAATGATGAACTGGGTCTGGAAATTCCGTTGGCCGAGGCAGTGAAGTCCAGCATGGCCAACCCAGAGCTGCGCCGGCTGGAACTGATGATGCGCATGCGTGGTTTTGAGGAGGTAGCCGAAGAGCATGGCCTGGCGGGTGAGTTTTACACCGTAACCGCTCCGTCCCGCTATCACGCCTGGACTGTTACCCGCAAAAAGAAAACCGTGCAGAACCCCCGTTACGACGGCAGCCACCCCCGTGATGCACAGGCTCATTTGTGCCGCCAGTGGGCCAAGGCCCGCGCCAAACTGGCCCGCATGGGCGTGCGCTTTTTTGGCTTTCGCGTGGTTGAGCCTCACCACGACGGCACCCCCCACTGGCACATGCTGCTGTTTGTGCGCCCCGAGCAGCGACGCCTGCTGCGCTGGGTGCTGCGCAAATACGCCTGCGAGCACGACAAAGCTGAGCTGGCCCGCACCTATAAGCCCCGCTTTGACTGGGTGGCCATTGACCCAGCCAAAGGATCCGCCACCGGCTACATTGCCAAATACATCGCCAAGAACATTGACGGCTTCAGCGTTGGCATAGACGAAGAGACCGGCACCGCCGCAGAAGAAACCGCCACCAACGTGGCCGCCTGGGCCAGCCGCTGGAACGTGCGGCAGTTTCAGCAGATTGGCGGCCCGTCAGTTACCGTGTGGCGCGAGCTGCGCCGCCTGCGCGAAGCCACTCAAAACCCTATTCTGGAGCCGGCCCGCAAGGCTGCAGACAACGGCAAGTGGGCCGAATTCGTTAACCTGATGGGCGGCATAGACACCCAACGCAAGGATCATTTTGTTCAACTCAACCACCTGATGAAGTTTGCCGCCAGCAAATACGGCGAAGACGTAAAGAAGCTGCGCGGCCTGCGCACAGTTAACACCGTCATTTGTGTGGACGGCATTCCTTCCGCCGTTCGCCTGGGCCAGGAAGTGGACACTCGGCACCAGGGGTGGACCTTGTCGCGGTCTGGTCTTGGCGAGCGCAGCGAGTTGCCCTTAAGCGGCGACAGCCGCGCCCCTTGGAGTTCTGACAATAAGTGTACGGGGGATCAGATTTTGGCAGAAAAGGATCCCCTCAAGCGTGAGCTGGCCCTGCTCGGCCTGGATGAAACAGACCTGGCACGGCTTCAAACCGGTGCCGTTATCACCATGGACGGTTTATTTATCAGCATTCGCAACGGCTGTTTGAATACCAGCCGCCAGCGCCCGGGCATGAACCCGCCCGGACGGCAGGAACGTGCCGCCGGCTACCGCGCCGAGGCCATGAAGCTGCTGCGCTCAGGCCAGGATCTTGAGCCCTGGCTGGCCAAAATCCCCGAGCAATATCAGCAGCTGGCCCTTGATCAAGCTGCAGCCCTGATAGAGCAGATGGAAGATGAAGCCAACTGGCTGGAAGACGCTGCCCCCAAATACCACGAAGACGACTTTACCAACTGGATGAACGACCTCTACCACGGGAGTGAGCATGAGTAACACCACTCCCGAACAAGAGGCCGCCTGGGCACAGCAAAAAGCCGAATGCCTGGAGCGCACTAACCAATGCCGCCAGTGGCTGAACACCCGCAACCGACCGGCCATAAACAACTGGCTAAACAGCCTGGAGCCGGCAGAACGCGAACGCTGCAAAACCGTATTAAACCGAATGATGGAGAAGGACTGATGAGCATTAACATCCAGATAAACGAAAAATACATCATCACCAGCGACAACCTGCAGTTCATCCTGAACCAGGTAGCAGTGAAGGGCGACAACTCCAATCAGGCCGGTGAAACCTATCTGAAGGCTGTGGGCTACTACCACAGCATAGATCTGCTAGTGAAAGCACTGATGCAGCGTGAACTGCGACAGTCCGACGCCACCACCCTGCAGCAGTGCCAGCAGATCATCGCCGACACCGCAGCCGCCTGCCTGCAGGCCTTCAAGGTTGGCATGAAGCCATTGGCCTTCGTCGGCTTCGACCCTGGCGAAGACATGAGCGAAGAAGAAAGGCACCGAATCGAGAAAGCGCTGGAAGAGTCGCAGCGGCACCTGTTCACTGCAGAAAGCCACCTGGTCCGCATGGGAGTGGCGAAAGGATGAAAGCAATCGACCTGTTCGCCGGCTTCGGCGGCTTCTCGACTGGCGCCAAAATGGCAGGCGTGCCCGTAGTATGGGCCGCCAACCACTGGCCCGACGCTGTGCACTGGCACAGCGTAAACCACCCGGAAACCCAGCACGCTTGTCAGGATCTGCAGCAGGCTAACTGGGCGCAGGTGCCTGCTCACGACCTGCTGCTGGCCAGCCCCTGCTGTCAGGGGCACAGCAAGGCCAGGGGAAAAACCAGCGGCAACCCCGAGCATGATGCCAGCCGCTCTACCGCTTGGGCGGTAGTGTCCGCCGCCGAATACCACAAGCCCGACTTCGCGCTGATTGAGAATGTGCCCGAATTTATGCAGTGGCAGCTTTACACTGCATGGGAAGCGGCCATGAATGCGCTGGGCTACAGTCTGGCACCGCATATTGTAGACGCTGCAGATCTGGGCGTGCCACAGAACCGGGTGCGCCTGTTCTTGGTGGCCAGCCGCTCAAAATCACCGCTCAAACTGAACCTGCCAAAGCTCGACCATGTGGCTGCCAGTTCATTCATTGACTGGGAAGGTGGCCGATGGTCAGCCATCAACAAGCCGGGCCGCGCCGCCGCAACTCTGGAACGGATAGCCAATGGCAGAAAGCAGTACGGCGACCGCTTTGTCATGAGCTACTACGGCAACACTAAGAGCGGCCGTTGCCCCGGGCGACCAATAGGCACTATCACTACCCGTGACCGCTGGGCGGTGATTGACGGCGGCTGCATGCGCATGTTGAGTGCCGACGAGAACTTGGCTGCCATGAGCTTTCCCGACTGGATTCAGCGGCCCAAAAACCACAGGCTCACCGTGCACATGGCCGGTAATGCAGTGGCACCGCTGGCAGCAATGCATCTGATTAACGCCATCAAGGAAGCCGCATGACCCCCACCGACCGCAAACGTAAAAGCCGCGCCGCCGCCAGGGCGGCCGGTATCACCAAAATTGAGGTGATGCTGGGTTCTGCAGAAATAGAGCGGCTGCAGCAGCTGTGTGAAATCCGGGGCGGCGTGCGCGGCCCCTATACCCAAGACGAGTACATCAGCCTGCTGATCCACCGCAACTGGCAGCAACTGCAAAGCCAGCTGGCCAAACTGGGCAACTGCAGCCACTGCAAAAGCCCACTTCCCGGCGGGTGTGATGGCCTGCTAAAAGGTGATGCCCGATGCTGGCACACCGAAAAGTCCAAAAAGCTGGAGCTGTGACATGTCACAAAAGATTAAGTGGTATCTGCTCATGGCCCTGCTTTGCTCCGCCTGTTACCTAACCCCCTATCTGTTGGGAATGGCATTTCCCTACTGGAGTGGGTTGCTGATGTTCTGGGGCGGCATGGTGTATCAATGGGCAGTGAACGCAGGGTGGTAAAACAACCATGCCCTTTCCGTGAACGTGGAAAATAAAGTCAGTTTGATTGTATTGACAATCAAACTGGCGGGCATTATATTTGAACCATGAGTTGAGCAAGACGCCACTCACCGCCCCGGCGGAACCGGGCACCAAGGAGTCAGTCATGAAGATGTACCACAGCACCTCAGTTGAAAATTACCAGTCCATTATCAGTGATGGTTTTCTTTCTGCCCCAGTGTATCTCACGCCGTCAAAAAAGATTGCTGAGGAGTACGGAGCTAATAATTCCCCTGAGTTTGTGATTATCGAGGTGAACGTTGATGAAGCAGGCTTCTGTGCTGATGCAGAGTTTGTAAAAGGCCAAATGGAAGCGGACCAAGCCATTGAAGAAAGCCTTTCTAACGGCTCAGTTTTCATTGATGAGGATGTATCTGTAGCTGGTCACATTGCATCACACTATGAAGACTACGAGGAGGTTGGACTGTGAACGAAAGCAAATTCAAAACCTATATGGCCGCCGCCGAAGCCGTGGGCGGGGACTACGCGACAGGCTACCATCGCGGCCTGCGCCGCCACTACCACGGCGAGCAGTTCGGCACCGAGGCCGAGCACCAGCAGTGGCTGGGACTCGACGGCCACCGCCAAGATATGGGCGACGGCTACCGCGACGGATTTGAAGGAAGACCGCCCCGTGGCTTTCATGGCAACCTGGGCAACCTGCACGCCCAGGGCGAGCTGCCCGCCGATACGCAGATGCAGATCCGGCTGAACAGCCAGCTCAAGGCGAAATTCGTCAAACAGGCCCAGCGCGAGGGTATGAAATTGTCGGCCTGGGTGCTAAAAAACCTGGACGCCGCCTGTGACTAACATCACCAGCAAGGCGGACGTGGACGCCTACCTCAACCACGACCGGATCGAGTGTCTGGAGTGCGGGCAGCGTTACCAGTTTTTGCCGGTACACCTCAAGCGAGCGCACCAGCTCAGCGCCGAGGAATACCGCGAACGACACAACCTGCCCACCGGCACCCCATTGGCCGGGCTGGGCTACCGCCAGGCCCAGCGTGACAAACTCAACCGCATGATCGCCGCCGGCACGCTCACCCATGACCACCTGCCCGCCGCCGTGGAGCAGGCCCGCCGCGCCGGACGTGGCCAGCGCCGGGATTACGATCTGGCCGAGCAGGGCGAGATCGCCAAACGTATCGAGCACCCGCAACTGCCACCCGGGGCCAAACGTGCCAATGGCCGCGACGCCGACCACGCCCGCCAGTACCAGCGTGAGTACCGCGCATTACAGGCCGGAAATATCACTCAGGAGCAGTTGAAGTTCATCAAGGACAATTTTTTCATTCAAGGGATGGACTGGACGGCCCGTCGGCTCGGCATGACCAAACCCGAGCTGGCGGCCATCGTGGAACAAATCGGGCTGAAACAACCAATCAAGATCCGGCGCTGGACACCGCAGGAAGATGAGTTTATTGCCGCGCACCTCGACCAGCACGGCACGGCTTGGGTAGCCCAGCAGCTGGGCCGCACCTACAACGGTGTGAACACGCGGGTCACTACCCTGGGGCTGAAAAAGGGCAGCCGAAAACAGGTGCCACGGCAACCCTGGACGGACGCCGATGATACCAAACTGAAGCAAATGCTGGAGGCGGGCAGTTCCTACGCCGAGGCCGCCAAGGCGCTGGGCCGGTCGCTCAGCGCCACGCGGGCACAGGTGTTCAAAATGGGCTACACCTTCCAGCAGCAGTGGCGGCGTTACACCGACGAGGAATTGAGCACCATCATCACCCTGTTCGGGCAGGGAAAAACAGCCGCGGATATTGCCCGGCACCTGAAACGAGATGCCAACAGCGTCAGGGGGAAAATGATTGAACTCGGGCTGGTAGGGAAAACGCCCCGCTGGTCAGCCGAACAGGAGAAATTTCTGATCGATAATTATGCCAGCCTGGGGGCGGCTGGCTGTGCCGAGGCGCTGGGTCGCACCGTGAACAGCATTCAGGCCAGGGCCGCCCGCCTGGGGCTGCGCCGCCGCTGACCTTTCCGTGACCCCAACACCCAACCACAAAAAAGGGCGCTTATTGCGCCCCTTCCAGTTCATGCCGGCTGGCTACAGCTAAGAAATGACTGCGATCCCGGTATTGCCCTTGTGAATATTTCACCCTGTTATCTATCAGCTGAATCAGGCCATCAGGCAAGCTGACATTAATACGCTTAGGCTTGCCCATAAACTCACTAAGATCTACATCCAGCAGTAACCAACCGTCGCAATGATTGTAATCTTCTAGCTGTCGATAATGGCGTGGTCCCATATCCCTAATGTTGCCGACACTAACTCCATTGCTAACCATTTCCTCAACTACCAGGGCAATCGCCTCAGTAGCCATGGATTTTACTTGCTCTTCACTGTCGGCTGCGCTGAAGCAAGCATAATCATCAATACAAAGCGCAGGCACCACTAGGCCGAGCGCCTCCCCATCATGGGATGGATATTCAACACCGACTGAAAACAACATAAGTACCTCCGCTAAACACCGTGATAAGTCCAAGGAGCGGGGGGATTAAATCCCCGCCGCTTTCTTAATGGACTTGATGGTTCCGACTGGCAGCGACTTCTTTGGGTGCGGTACTGGAAATGTTTTGCCTGTGATTGGTGAAAACCAGATCTCATGGCTTCCCTTCCCTTGCCGTTTAAGTTCGCAGCCGGCGGCCTTCAATTCCTTGATCAGGTCTCCTGATGTCATTTAGTACCTCCTAACCAAGTGATACCATTATACACACCAATACACACAAGTACACACATATACACACTAAATTTTGAAGAAGATAAAAAAGGGCGCTTATCGCGCCCCTTCCAGTTCCCTTAATAAATCTTGTTGTGCCCCCGGTGGCAGTGCCCTTGCCAGGTGAAATGCCATCTGGCTGGTGGTTTTGGCGCTGGGGCTAAGCGAGTGCCGGTAGCCAAAGCTGGCCACCCAGGTGTGGCCGCATTCGGCATCATTGCACTGGCAATACAGCTCGGTGTAATCACGGCTCAGGCGGTTGGTTTTGGTTATCCGGCCTTTGCTGCCACACTCCCTGCAATAAACGCGCATGTGTAATTACCCCTCAAATAAACATGTACCTATCATACCGCATCTGGTATCACACGGCACCAAACCACTGGCTGTTTATCCAGTTATTCCAGCACAAATTCCAAGGCCAGCCGGGCCGGAATATCCGGGTCCGAATTCACTTCATCAGCAATCAGCTCACACAGCGGCAACACCTCGTTGCGGGTGTAAACGGCGTCTGTCTTCTCCGGGTCACCCAGGCCGGCGGCATTGCTCGGGATAATGCCCGCTTGCCCCGGCGGAAACCGGTGCGCCGTGAGCACGTCCTGGGCGCTGATGTTCTTGATGCGGTCAAAGTCGTCCTTGGTGGCAATGTCTCCCACCGGGATTAGCTTCACCCCATCCGGGTTGCCGTTGGGAATGTTTATAAACAGGCTGCGGAAGTTGCCCACCCCTTTGGAGCTTTGAATTTTGGTTTTCAGATCTTCTTCCTGGCTTTCGCTCAGGTTCGGGTCGGTGGCGTAGAAGATAAAGCCCATGTGGGCACCGTTCTGGTAATAGCGCCTCCGGAACAAGGTAGCGTCCCGGTTCAGCAGCGCCGACTGAATTCCGCCCAGGTAATCCGGCAGGCCGTAAATCTGCTGCCGTGGGTCATACTGCGACAGATAGATCACATCGTCCTGCCGGTAATGCAGTTGCTCGTTGTTGGCCCGCAACAGCCGAAAGTCCCCGCTCTGGTGCCGGCGCAGATACATGGACGGCAGCGGATGCAGCCGCACCACCCGGCCCAGGCCGTTACGTATCTTCAAAAAGGCAGCGTCACCGAACTGGATTAGATCATGCACAAAGGCCTGCATTTGCCGGCGCTTGAGCCCGGCCCCGCCCTTAAAGCGGCCAGATACCATATTGCGCCGGGCGTAAATCAGCGCCCCATGGTGGGCGTTGGTGTTGGCGATCTGGGCCAGCCCCTGGCGGCTGATGGGCGTGCTCCAGTAGTCGGCATAATGGTCATAAAACAGTTCGGCGTAATCGGTCAGCCAGCGGTTGGGCTCTATCGCTTCAGGCTCGCCAAAACTAAAGGCGATCAGATCTTTGGATTGGTTGGGTTCGCTCATTTTTGAATAGCCCAGGTTGAAGTGCGTTTGTTCGTGTGGTCCAGCGGCTCATTGATCACCGCATGAGAAATGGCAAAGAAGTCATCGGCGTGGCCGGTGGTGGCGTCCCGTCCGGCCTTAAAGGTCATGGCATTGCCACTGCCAGTGGTGGTGCGCTTGATGGCCATAAAGGCCAGCGGAATATCTTTCAGCAGCCGGTCCCAGCTGATGCGCCCCGCCTCCACCACGTCGATCATTTTCAGCACCAGGCGGTTTTTGCTCTCTACCGAGTAGTGAATGGCATGGGCCTCGCGGGGGAACTTGGTCTTAAGCAAATCGAACACGCCAGCACCGATGCCAGTGATGTCCACACCAATGTAAGTCACCCGATAGCGTTTAAATATCTTGGCGATTTCCGCTACATGGTGCTGAAAGTTCAGGCCTCGCCAGCGGTGCCGCTCCAGCACCCGGAACGGCTCACCGCTGAGCAGCGGCGGGGCCACCACCACCAGGGTGGCGTTATCGCGGGTGCGGCTCGGGTCATAGCCCAGCCACACTTCCCGGGTGCCGAACGGCCGGGCCGCCCGTGGGTCGAAGTCTTCCCATAGTTCGGTGTCGACGCCGCATCCTTCCAGCTGGCCAAACTTGAACACGCTGGCTTCGTCGTCCACGAACTCGCACATGAACAGGTTACGGAATACCTCGTCGGCGTATTCGTCCCGCAGCTCGTCCACATCAATCAGGTTGCAGCCGCTGGCCACGGCATCCTCCACGGTAATGGCATAGCGCCATTGCCGGTCCGGGCATACCCGGCCGCCGTCGCGGTAGTCATCCAGTGTGGGGAATTCCACGTCTTTGCGGCTGTCTTTGCCGTTCTTCCAGTCGTCCCCGGTCCAGAAGCCATAGCCCGGATGGGCCTTGGCCGAGGGCGTGGAGAAATAGGTTTTACGCCAGCGGGTTTGCGTGGCCATGGCCGAGGCCACGTTGGAAAGCTTGGTAAAGCCCGGGATCCAGAAGTATTCGTCTATGTAGACGTTGCCAGACCGGGACTGGGCGCTGTTGGAGTTGGTGGAGAGAAAGTGCAGCTCAGCGCCGTTGCTTAAGATTATCGGGTTGCCCGACAGCTCCACGCTCAGGAACTCCCGGGCAATGTTAATGATGTAGGAGCGGAACACCTCGGCCTGGGCACGGGTGGCCGACAGGAATATCTGATTGCCGCCGGTCAGGGCTGCGTCTTCCAGCGCCTCGCCGGCAAAGTAATAGGTCATGCCAATCTGGCGCGACTTCAATATATTGCGGGTGCGCGGCACCTCCGGATCGTGCATGGCCTCGCGGCAGCGCAGCTGATAGCCAAACAGGGTATCCAGAAACGGCTGAAAGTCTTCCGGCAGCAGCTCGCCCACGTTGTTTTTGGCGGCCTTGCCTTTTTTACCCTTGCCGCCTTTGCTCTGGCCACCACCCTTGCGGCCGCGCCGTGGCTCTGGTGGCTCGTCGCCGGCAGCAATGGCCGCTTCCCGCTCTTTCAGCCCCACTTCCTTTTCGCGCAGCTGCAGCAACTCTTTCTTCAGCCGCACATGCTGGCTGATCAAGCGGTCCAGTTCGTCCAGCTCGGCCTGGCTCTTTTTCTCCCGGTTCAGCAGCAGCTGCACCCGCAAGGCAATGGCATCCTCCAGTTGAATTTCCGACAGCAGTGCATCCCAGGAATATTTCTCCACCCACTGATACACCACCCGCACCGAGTTCAGGCTGAGTTCCTGGGCAATTTCCCTGGGCAGCCAGCGCTTTAAATACAGCCCCTTGGCGGCGTTGCGGATTTCTTCTGAGTAGGCCATTGCGTTCCGTGGTTGTGATGAATGCGGCCATCATACCCACCCGAACACACCTTCTATGCCCCTGAAATTCCTAGAAATTCCGATAACGTAAAAATCGGAATTGAGCGGAACAGCAACAGATGAAATTGCCGCCGCAAGGCCCTAGCCTGTCGCCATATTTGAACACGAGCAGGCACATGAAACCCGATTCACGGTTACGCACAGGCTGGATTTGTATTGCCACCGAAGGCAACAGCGTTGACGGGCGTTATATCTCCCGCGAATGGCTCACCGATATGGCCGAGACCTACGATCCCGACCACTACACCGCCGTTATCTGGCCGGACCATTACCGCTGGTCAGCCATGGGCAGTGTTGAAAGCCTCAAGGCCGAGGAAGTAGACGGCAAGATGAAGCTGTTCGCCGTGCTGCGCCCGAACCGGGATCTCATCTATTACAACCAGATCGGCCAGTACCAGTTCTGCAGCATTGAACCCAAGGAGCAATTCGCCGGCGGCGATAAAACCTATCTGATAGGTATGGGTGTCACCAGCGAGCCGGCCAGCACCGGCACCACCCGCATGCAGTTCAGTGCCAACGGCAAAGAGCACAACAAGCTGATTGGCCAGAGCGAGCCGTTCAGCCTGAAAGAGCTGGCCGATCGTGAGCAAGAAGTGGGCATGTTCAAAAAGTTTACCGCCTGGCTCAAAGGCCAGGAGCAAGAGCCCCCTGCCCCCACCGACAACACCCCCGAGGATCCAGCAATGGACAAAGAACAGTTCAACACACTGCTGAAAGCGGTTGAAGGCGTCGCCACCAAACAGGGCGAGCTGGAAACCCAGTTTGAAGCCTTCAGCAAAAAAGAAGAGCCGACCCCGGCCAGCGAACCTGAGACGAAACCTGAGCCCGAGCAACCCGCCACCAAAGGCATCACCGCCGAGCAGTTCACCAAACTGCTGAATGCCGTAGAAGGCGTGGCCAGCAAGCAGGGCGATTTGGAAACCCAGTTCTCCAGCCTGCTGAAAGAGCAGCCCGGCCAAACCCCCGGCGGTGCCCCCGCTGGCGGCGACATTTATCACCTGGTTTAAGGAGCAAGCATGAGCCAGATCCTCACCGCCCAGGCCGCCGCCATGCTGCAGCAATATTGCTCTCAGCTGGCCAAGGGCTACGGCATTGATCCCCAAAGCCTGAAACAACAGTTTTCCGTTGTTGGCCCGCAAGAAACCCGCCTGCGTCAGGCGCTGCTGGAGTCCGCCGACTTCCTGCGCATGATCACTCTGGCCGACGTGGACCAGATCAAGGGCCAGGTAGTAGACGTGGGCATTGGCAGCATTCACTCGGGGCGAAAGGCCTCGGGCCGCTTCATCAAGGAAGTAGGCGTGGGTGGCCACAACTACGAGCTGACCGAAACCGACTCCGGTGCCCTGCTGTCCTGGGCCACGCTGGCGGTATGGGCCAACGCCGGCAACGAAGGCGAGTTTCTGCGCCTGGTAAACGAGTTCATTAACCAGACCTTTGCGCTGGACATGATCCGCGTGGGCTTTAACGGCACATCAGCCGCTGCCAACACCAACCCCACCAAAAACCCCTTGGGTCAGGACGTGAACAAGGGCTGGCAGCAGCTGGTAAGCGAGTGGAACGGTGGCTCTCAGATCATCGGTTCGGCTCAGGACAAGGTGTATTTCGACCCTGCCGGTAAAGGCGATTACAACACCCTGGATGCCATGGCTTCTGACCTGATTAACAGCACCATCGACCCGGCGTTCCGTAACGACCCGCGCCTGACCGTGATGGTGGGTGCCGATCTGGTGGCCGCTGCTCAGGGCCGGCTGTATCAACAGGCCGACAAGCCCACCGAACAGATCGCCGCCCAGCAGCTGGCCACCAGTGTTGCCGGCCGCAAGGCCATCACCCCGCCGTTCTTCCCGGGCAAGCGCATGGTAGTGACTATTCCGAGCAACCTGCACCTGTACACCCAGCGCGGCACCCGCCAGCGCAGTGCGGCTCACAACCAGGACCGCAAGGGCTTTGAAAGCCAGTACTGGCGCATGGAAGGTTACGCCGTGGGCGAATACCGCGCGTATGCCTCCTTTGATGAATCGGGCGTAGAAATCAAACCCGATCCCGCAAAGGAAAAAACAGAAGAGCAGACAGGTTAACTGAATGAGCACCCCGGCCCAGCGTCATCGTGATCGGCACCGCGCCCGGCAGGCGGCAGAAAAAGCCGCCACCACCGGCCAGGCTACCGGCGACATTGCCCACAGCCTGCACCTGCAGCTGCTGGCACTGGAGCAGGACGAAAAGCGGCTGAAGACACTGGATCGCATCAGCGACAAGGTGGCCCTGAAACGCGAACTGCTGCCCAAGTACCGCCCCTATGTGGAGCAGTACCTGGCTGCGGAAAAGAGCCACCAGAACCCGCTGTTTGCCACGCTGATCGTCTGGCTGTTCGACCTGGGTGAATTTGAACAGGCACTGGACTGGGCCGAAGTGGCCATTGCACAAGGCCAGCACACGCCCACCCGCATGAAGCGCGACTTCCCCCACTTTGTGGCGGACACCGTGCTGGAGTGGGCCGAGCAGCAGGCTGCCGAGGGCCAGGCCGTAGAGCCCTATTTCAGCCGGGTGTTTGCTCATGTGGCCAAAGACTGGCGGCTGAATGAAAAGCTCACCGCCAAATACTTCAAGTTTGCCGGGCTGCTGCTGTTGCGCGACGCCACCGGTGAACCCAGAGCCAGCGCCGTGAGTGACCCGGATGTGCTCGATAAGGCCGACGCCCTGCTGGCGAAGGCACACGAATGGGATCCGGTGGGTGCCCAGGTAAAAACCCACAGGAACAGAATTGCCATGCGCCTGCGGGCGCTTGAGCAAGACTAGCTCCACGCCGCCGCGCCCCGGCGGTGCGGGAACAGCCAAGGCAATGCCTTAACGCTGTTGCCCAACACCGTGGCCAGGGGCGCACCTATTCACATGGAGGCCGTATGTTTGGATGGCTTAAAAAGCGGAAAGCTAGCAACAAGAAGCAGAACTCAACGGCTCAGGCGAAGCGCCCAGCTGACCGTGCGCATCGCACCATTGCCGAAAACCACGATGCTTTCGTGGCTCAGCAACATAACCTGAATAACCAGATGATGCTCCATTCCGTGATCGCTGATGAAGCAAGTCGAATGAGCCAGATTAGCACCACCCACCATCACAGCCATTCAAGTCATGGCTGCTCAGATAGTGGCGCTTCCAGTTCTTATTCATCATCTTCCAGCTGCTCAGGTGGTGGCAGCTCAAGCTCATCTTCTAGCTGGGACTAAGCCTTATGTTCAGCGGAAACAGCACCGATTATCAGCAGAGCACCATCACCAACGATGGTTTCTGGCCGGACATTGAAGTGGGCGACTTTGAGCGTGACCGCGCTATGCCCGCCGATCTGCAGCCTGCCACTGTGGCTGCTGCGGTGCTGTCTGCGGTGGCCCAGGTCAACCTTGAGCTGGTGTTTACCAAATCAAGGCTGCTGGCCGAGGGGCACGGCAATGCCGCCGCCGTGCCCGGCCCTTCCGTGGGCACCCAGAACATGCTCACGGCGCTTTATCGCCAGGCGGTGTTTGCCCGTGCCAAGGCCGATTTGGTTACCGAGGCCGGCAGCCTGAGCCAGCGCGACACCGGCAATAACCAGGCTACCCAGAGCGGCGATGTGCGTGCCGCCCTGCTGGCCGAAAGCCAGCAGCATATTCGGGCTATCAAGGGTGCTCACCGCTGCGGGATTGAATTGCTATGAGCCAGGGCTACTACCTGCACCAGCTGAGCACCGCCATCAAGGACGTGCTGCCGGCCAAGTGCCGCAAGGATTTTGATGCCTGGATGCAGAACGGCACCCTGCAGCTCACACCCGAAGACGGCGGCACCGGTGTGGAACTGGCCCGGCTCAACTACCAGGCAGTGTTTATGGTGGAAGACCTGCCGTTCCGCGAACTGAACCCGGCTGAAGTGCTGGCCACCGTGGCCGCCTGGCTGCAGGACCACGACACCGACCGCGAACGGCTGGAACTGCCTGACCCGGATTATGACGTGGAGCCGATCGACGAGCACAGCGCCGACCTCACCATCAGCGTGCTGTTTTCCGAGCCCCTGCTGATGGTACCCGATGCGGCTGGCCCCATCCGCTACGGCGGCGAACGCTACCGCCTGGCCCCCTACGAGATCTGGGTGGCGGAGTACGGCAAGTTGTGGGTGAACGAAAACGGCCCTTGGCCGCTGGTAGGTGATGCGTGATTGCGTTTGACCTGAAAGGCGCTGTCTCTGTCGCCGACCGGCTCAGGCTCGCCATGCTGCCGCCAGATCGTCGGGAGCGTCTGCTGAACAAGGTCATGCGTCAGGCCGTTAAGGACGCCAAGGCAAACCTGAAGGCCCAGAAAGCACCGGATGGCCAGCCCTGGCCCAAACGCAAACAGGGCCGGAGAAAAATGCTCAAAAAAATGGGCCGGGGACTGAGGGTAGACACCAATCCGGATCAGGGAACCGCCCACTGGAAGGACCGGAAAGCCGGGCAAACCGCCTTCAAACACCAGTACGGCCTGCCGGAGATTTATACCAGGGCCAAAGCCCGTAAACGCAGCGGTAAATCGAAAGAAGCTGCCGACCAGGACGGCCCGGCTACCCGCCACCAGGCACGGTTACTGCGTCAGCTGGGATACACCATCACCGTGGGCAAAAGGGTGAAGCGTACCCGCAAGCCAGGACTGGCCTGGATACAAAAAAACATGAGTTATGAGCAGGCCGGCCAGACCCTGAAGATGCTGATTGCCGAGAAACGCAACCAGCGTGCAGGCAAAGCCAGCTGGGAAATCAAGGTGCCGGCCCGGCCCTTTATTGAAATCGACAAGCAGCAGGTGCTGGACGCCCTGGCCGCTGAACTCAACCGCAGAGGTTAACATGACCCCAAAAATCCAGATTAACAACCTGAACCAGATGCAGGGCCCCACCGAAGAGGTGGAGCGACATTTCCTGTTTGTGGGTCAGGCCACCAAAAACAACGGCAAGTTGCTGTCCATTAACACCCAGTCAGATCTGGACGATCTTCTGGGCGTCAACGCCAGCCCGATGAAAACCAACATCAAGGCCGCCATGCAGAACGCCGGCCAGAACTGGAGCGCCCATGCCCATGCGCTGGCTCTGGGGGAAGACTGGACCGCCGCCGTGCTGGCTGCACAAAAGGTCGCGTCCTTTGAAGCCGTGGTACTGCTGGAGCCGGTGACCACCGCCGAGCAGATTAATGCCGCCCAGGCTCTGCGCAACCAGCTGATTGCCACCTGGGGCCGCTGGCAATTCATGATCCTGGCCACCAACGGCATTGTGACCGACGGCGCAGAGCCCCAAGACTGGCCCGCCTATGAAGCCGACATGGTCGCGCTGGCCGATGGCATTGCCGCCGACGGCGTGATGCTGGTGCCCCAGTTACATGGCAACAACGCCGGCGTGATGGCCGGCCGTCTGTGCAACCGCGCGGTGACCGTGGCCGACACTCCCATGCGAGTGAAAACCGGGGCCGTGGTCGGCCTGGGGCCGGTACCGGTCGACAGCAACGGCACCGAGCTGTCTCTGGCCACCCTGCAGACCCTGGAGGCTGCCCGCTATTCCGTGCCCTGGTGGTTCCCGGATTATGACGGCGTGTACTGGGCCGACGGCAACATGCTGGACGTGTCCGGTGGTGACTACCAGGTAGTAGAAAACCGCCGTGTTGCCGACAAGGTGGCCCGCAAACTGCGCATCCGCGCTATTGGCCGCATTGGTGATCGCCAGCTCAACAGCACCCCGGGCAGCATTGCCGCCGCAAAGCTCTACTTCATGCGCGATCTGCGGGTCATGAGTCGTGGCGTAACCATTGCCGGTGTCACCTTCCCCGGCGAAGTCATGCCGCCTGAAGATGGCGACATCGCCATTGAATGGCTGAGCAAGTACGAGGTGGCCATCTACGCCATGGCGCGCCCCTACGACTGCCCCAAAAAAATCACTATCAACATCATCCTTGATCTCAGCAACCCGGGAGACAACCAATGAGCCGCCGCATTTCCGGTATGAACTTTGATGTGGAAATCCTGGGCACCATGATCCACGTCGAGAAAGCCACCGTCACCATCAACGACAGCACCGCCGCTGCCCAGACCCGGGGCATTACCGACGGTTACGTGGATGGCGACGTCACCGCCGACGTGGAATATGAGCTGGATACCAAGAACTTTAACCTGCTCAGTGACGCGGCCGCCAGTGCCGGTTCGTGGCGGGGTATTGATCCCCATGATGCGCTGTTTTACGCCAAGGCCGACAAAGAAGAATTCCGCATTGAAGCCTTCGGCATCAAGCTGCAGATCTCCGACCTGCTCGACATTGACGGCAAGGGCGGCAGCAAGCAAGTGCACAAGATTAAGGGCTTCGTGACCGATCCCGAGTTTGTGCGCATCAACGGCGTGCCCTACCTCTCCGCTGACGATACCCGTCATCTGCTGGGTTAACCGCCATGGATGTGATTGACCGCGCCAATGACATGAGCGACTGGCTGCTGGCTCAGCAGCTGGCCGCCCAGACCGGCCACCACTGCACCGCACCCAGTCGCCACCAGTGCGAAGAGTGCGACGACCCCATCCCCGAGGCCCGCCGGGCAGCCCTGCCCGGTGTGACCCTGTGCGTGGGCTGCCAGACCCTGCTGGAGAACAGACGATGAACAAGACCCCCTTTGAAAACCTGCACTTCACCCGCCGTGAGTTTGCCTGCAAATGCGGCTGTGGTTTTGATGCCGTGGACGCCGAACTGCTGGGCGTGCTGGAGCAACTGCGCCGGGACCTGGGCAGCCGTCCGGTGATTATTACCAGTGCATGCCGCTGCGACCTCCATAACCGCCGGGTGGGCGGTGCCAGAAACAGCGTGCACAAGCTGGGCAAGGCCGCTGACATTCGTGTGAAAGGCCTGCTACCGGCTCAGGTGGCTGACTACCTGGAACGCACCTACCCGGGCCGCTACGGCATAGGCCGTTACGCCACCTTCACCCACATTGATGTGCGTGAGACGCCGGCGCGCTGGGGCAAGAACTAAGGAGCCGCCATGAGCGACTGGAAAGACATTGCCACCACCGTGGGGCGCATTGCCGGCACCGTGGCCCCGCTGCTCTCCGGGCCCGTGGGCGTAGCCGCCACCATCGGTGCCCAGATTGCCGGCGTACTCGGCACTGATAACCGGCCAGACGCCGTGCAGCGTGAGCTGGTGCAAAACCCCGAATCGGCTCTGAAGCTGCAGGAATGGGCTTACCAGGAACGGGAGCAGATCCGTCAGGCCAACCTGAAGCTGGTGGAGCTGCACATGAAGGAAACCGAAATCTTTCTGGACGACGTGCAGCACGCCCGCCAGCAACACCGGGAAAACCCGGTGCCTGCGCGGTTGACCATGGCCCTGGCCATCATGGTGGTGGCACTGACCGTAGGGCTGATGGCCATGCCGGTGCCCGATGGCTCCAAAGACGTGGTGTTTTACCTGGCCGGACAAATCGTGACCGCTTTCCTTGCCGCCGTCACCTACTGGCTGGGCAGCTCCCGGGGCAGCGCGGAAAAACAAAAACAAATCGACCGCATTGCAGGAGGCCACCTTGGAGCAAGTACCCGACTGGCTGGGCGTGGGGATCTCACTGGGGCTGCTACTGGCCGCCGTGCTGACCCCTATTCTCAGTAGCCTGAGCGGCAAGGTACACAAGAATCAGGTCGACAACGCCAACCTGCGGGCCCATGTGGCAGAGAACTACGCCACCAAGCCCGAACTGAAGGAAAGCGTCGACCGCATTGAAAAGCGCATAGACGACGGCTTTACCCGTCTCGACAAAAAACTGGAGAACATCAAATGAGCAAGCAAATCATCACCCTGACCGTTAACGGCACTGATCTGGCGTTTGAGCCCACTACTCAGGCGTACAACAAGTACATCAATGAACTGAACATGGATGACAAGGTCGCGCCGGCACACAACTACCTGAACCGGGTGGTCACCGCCGACAGCAAAGACGCTCTGGCCAAGCTGCTGAACCTCACCGGTGCCGGCCTCAAGATCGCCGCAAAGGTGAATGAAGCGTTCGTCCCCGAGCTTGAGATCAGCATAAAAAACTGACCCGTCGGGTTAACGCGATAGAGGGCAACCAGCTGGAGCAGGTGCTGGCACTGCGCCGCCACTACCTGCCCCACGAACCCGACGATGAAGAAGCCCTGGCCCGGGCCATCTGGCTCGACAAACAGCACTGGGACAATACCGGCAACGCCATCGCAACAGGCATAGCAAAGGCATTTAACGGCACATGAAGCACCTGGAACAATTAATGCTGACGGTGAGCCTGGTCGACAAGGTCACCCGGCCCATTCAGGGCATTAACCAGCAGATCAAGCAAACCGGAGAGCTGGGCCGCCAGAACATGGATCGCATCACCGAAGGGGTCACCGGCCTGGCCGCCTCCGGTTTTGCGTTGTACCAAGCGCTGATGCCCGCCATCGAAATGGACCGCGCCCTGGGTGAAGTAAAGTCCCTGGGCGTGATTCAACAGGATCTCGATACTCTCAGCCAGACCGCCACCGACTTCTCCATTGAGTTCGGCAAGTCGGCCACCGAGTTTATCGGGGCAGCGTATGACATTAAGTCTGCCATGGGGGATCTGTCCGGCAACGAGCTGGCCGGCATTACCGAGTCGTCGGCCGTGCTGGCCGCCGCCACCAAGGCCGACACCGCGACGATCACTGCCTACATGGGTACCATGTATGGCGTGTTCAAGCAGCAGGCCGATGCCATGGGCCGGGATAACTTCGCCGCCATGGTGGCCGGCCAGACCGCCCAGGCGGTGGAGTCCTTCAAGACCACCGGCCAAGGGATGGCCGATGCGTTCAAAGGGATCCAGGCTAACGCGACTTCTGCCGGCATTGCCATGCACGAACAGATGGCCGTACTCGGTACCCTGCAGGCCACTATGTCCGGTGGGGAGGCAGGCACCAAATACAAAGCATTTATCAACGGGGTAGGAGCTGCCCAGGACAAACTCAATATGAGTTTTGTGGACGGCAACGGCAACATGCTGGGCATGGTGCAGATCCTGCAGAAGCTGAAAGACAAATTCGGCGACACCATCACTGTGGCCGAGTCCGACGCGATTAAAAAAGCCTTTGGCTCTGACGAAGCGGTAGACCTGGTGAAAGCCCTGATGCCGCAAATCGATGGCCTTGCACACAGCATCGATAACGTGGGCAAACAGACCGGCATGGACAAGGCCACCCAAATGGCCGGGGCCATGACCGACCAGTGGCAACGACTGGAACACGTCTGGTTTGCCCTGCGTGCCGGTGCCGGAGCCAGCGTGCTGCCCACCATCAATGCGGTGGTAGAGTCCATCGCTGACGGCATGGCCGTGCTGGTGGAATGGACCGACATGTTCCCCCACCTCACTGAAGCAGTAACCTGGACCGCCATTGGCCTGGCCAGCCTCACGGCCGTGGCCGCCAGCTGGACCCTGCTCAGTGCCATCGGCGGCAGCATGTCGCTGTTCTTTGGCCGCAGTATCAGCCTGTTGCTCAGCCCGCTTAAGCTGGTGCGTATGGCCATGGTGGCCATGCGTCCGGCACTGATTGGCCTGAACTTTTTGATGATGGCCAACCCTGCAGGCCTGATGATTGCCGGCATTGTGGGTGTGATTGCGGTGCTGGGAGCAGCAGCCATTGCGGTTTATAAGTTCTGGGAACCCATCAAAGCCTTTATCAGCGGCTTTATTTCCGGCTTTACTCAGGTGGCCGGGCTCAGCGAGCTGTTCGCGCCCTTTGTGGGGCTGTTCCGGTTGTTTTCTGCCGTACTCGGCTGGATTGGTGGCCTGCTGGCCGATCTGTTTGGCTGGTTCACCGCCTTGATTGCGCCGGTGGAAATGACCACTGAACAGCTGGACGGCTTTGCAGAAGCGGGGCAGACCATTGGCAACGTCTTTGGCACCATCTTTAATGCCATCCTGTTTCCGATCCGCATGGCCGGCAAGTTGGTGCAATGGCTGATTGAGAAAATCAACCTGATCCCGGGGATTGAGATCGACCTGAGCGGGGTGGACATGGTCCTGCCGGAAACCCCGGACATGCCCGAGGTTACCCAGCACATTGAGCGAACGGCCGGCGCATTACCCCAGGACGCTGCCACAGCTCCCGCCATGATGCCAACCACGACCCAGCAGGTAAGCCGCCACCTGCAGCCGGTACCGGCAGAGCTGTCTCCGGCCACCCAGCTGGTGAACCGCCAGTGGCCCGACGCCGCCAATACCGCTGTGCCGCCCGTCACCCAGCAGGTGGCCCGTACCCTGCAGCCGGTGCCGGCAGATATTGCCCCGGCCAGCCAGGTGGTCAACCGCCACTGGCCCGAGGCCGCCAATACCGCTGTGCCAGCCGCCACTCAGCAGGTCGCCCGCCACCTGCAGCCGTTGCCGGCAGATGTGGCCCCGGCCAGCCAACTGGTCAACCGCCAGTGGCCCGAGGCCGCCAATACCGCTGTGCCAGCCGCCACTCAGCAGGTCGCCCGCCACCTGCAACCGCTGCCGGCAGAAGTAGCGCCGGCCACCCAACTGGTCAACCGCCAGTGGCCCGACGCCGCCAATACCGCAGTACCCCCCGCAACCCAGCAGGTAGCCCGCCATCTGCAGCCGGTGCCCAGCGATATTGCCCCGCTGAAACAGGAGGTATTACGGACCTGGTACGACGATCTGCAGGTTGAACTGCCGCCGATAACCCAGGAAATACACCAGGTGTATTCCGGTGGGGCCCCGCAGGATATGCCGGCCAATGACGTGCCAGTAGAGTTCCCGCTGTTCAACGCCCCTCACTTGCTGCCAGGCAACAGCACTGAGCCGGTCCCCGACAGCGAGCCGCTGATGGAAAACATTAATGAGCGACTGCGCACCACCCGCGCCCCGGAGTCGATGCAATCGCCGCCGTCCCCCTTGCTGCCGCAGCTGATCAAGGTGGCCGGCCAGAACAACGGCAAAACCGTGCATTTTGGTGATGTGCATATCAAGAACGAACAGGGCATGAGCCCGCAAACCCTGGCGGAATGGGAGGAACTGCAATATGGCTTCTGAACGGCTGTATATCGATCTGCTGGTCGAAAATGGCGGTCTGGTGCTGGATGCCGGCGCACAGCCGGTCACCACCGACAACCGCCACAGCATTGGCCAGGACATCAAGCACGCCATTATGGAATCCGGGCTGGCCCGTGCGCTGATTGGTGAGCGCAGCCCGACCCTGCGCGCCGACGTGCGCACCCAAATACGCATTCTGGTCGAGCAGGATACCCGTATCGAGCCCGGCACCGCCGATGTGCGGGAAGAGACGGCCGACCGCTATCTGCTGACCGCCCGCACCTATGAATTCGGTGATCTGGAGGTGTTCCTGTGAATGCCCGTCCCAAGGTCGACTTTACCCGGCTGGTGGCCGCCGCCGGCATTCCCACCACCACGGAAGCACTGGAGCAGGAGCTGGCCAGGGAAGTGGAGGCCGCCGGCTCCATCATCACCAACGACAGCCGCATGTCCCCGTTCTGGCGGCTGCAGCGCGCCATTGTGGTGAAGCCGGCCATGTGGCTGCTCAACACCCTGCTGGTGGACCATGTGCTGCCCAACTCATTTGCCGCCACGGCGCGGGGCTACTATCAGGATCTGAAAGCCTGGGACGTGGGGCTGGAGCGTAAAGCCGCCAAGGCCACCCGGGGCCTGGTGGAGTTTTTCAAAACCGAGCCGGCCAGCACGGTGACCATTAAGGCCGGTACCACCATCACCACCGAACGTATTAACGGCCGCAGCTATACCCTGGCGGTGGTGGACACCGTCACCATTTCCGCCGGCCTGATCAGCGGCCTGGTGGTGTGTGAAGCCACCGAGCCCGGCAACGCCTGGAACCTGCCCGCCGGCTACTACTGCATTTTGCCTACTGCCGTGAACGGGATTGAACGGGTGGCCAACCCGGTCGACTGGATCACCGAGCCCGGCGACGACGAAGAAGACGACGATGCCCTGGGCCTGCGCATTCAGAACCAGTATTCCGTGGTGGGCCGCTATCACATTGATGCGGTGTACCGCTCCATGCTCGCTGCCGTGGCCGGCATCCGCTCCGATAACATCTTTTTTGAACACGATGCCCCGCGCGGTCCGGGCACTGCCAACGCCTTTATTTTGATGGAAGTGGGCACCACGCCACCGGCCCTGATTGAACGGCTTAACCGCCATGTCAGTCACGATGGCAACCATGGCCACGGCGACGATCTGCAGTGCTTCGCCCTGCCCGACACCCTGCACACCATTACCCTGGACATCTGGCCCCGGGCCTTTCTGGGTGACCAGGAAAAAAGCCAGCTCAAGGCCCGCGCTGAAGCCATGGTGCGCGCCGCATTCCGGGAGACCGCGGATTACCCGAACATTACCCGCACCAAGCCGCTGAGCCGTTTTTCATTCAGCCGGCTGGGTGCGGAGCTGCATGCCGCCCTGCCCGACATTGACACCTTGTCGTTCGGCCAGTCCGACATTAACAGCGCCCAGAGCATTCCGCGCCTGGCCGAACTGACGGTGACCCTGCATGGATAAACATCAGCAACAGGCTCCGGAGCTACCCGAACACAAAGCCCCTTGGTGGATGGACGGCCGGGAACAACAGGAGCCGCATTTTCTGGGCAATGGCCTGAACACCTTCTGGCGCAAAGCCTGGCATTGGCTGCTGTTCCCGCTGCGTCAACTCGACCCGCTGGAATGCAGCGAAAACATTTTAAACGTGCTGGCCTGGGACCGAGGTATTCAACGCTTCAGTAACGAGCCCTTGCTCCTTTACCGCAAGCGGGTCAAGTTCGCCTTTGCCAATGCCCGGGACGCCGGCGACATTGCTGGCTTCAAGCGTATTTTTGAGCGCCTAGGCATTGGCTGGGTAGAGCTGCACGAACGCCAGCCCGGCGTGCCCTGGGACGTGATCATTATCGAGCTGGCCGACCTGGCCCTGGCACAAAACCAGCAACTGCTGCAGGTGCTGATCCAGCATTATGGCCGCACATGTCGCCGCTATCGCTACAAAGTGGTTTACCCGCAACCCCTGCGCCTGCACGCCGCCCGATTCAGCGGCAGTTATCAAGTATTTGGAGCAAAACTAGGATGACCCAAACCGCCATCACCCTCGCCTTTGAAGCATATCTGGCAGAGCAACAGCTGGGCGGTCAGCCCGTGGTGCTGGACGAAATCGTGCTGGCCCATATTCCGGGCCTTGACCTGAGCCAGCCCATCAACCGCGCTGTAGGGTTGCCTGATGCCAGCCAGATTGTGCACCGCCAGAAGGTGGATCAGCGCGGCAAAATCAACGCCAACGGGGTGGCCTATTCCATCGTCATGGATACCAATCTGGGTGACTTTACCTTTAACGCCATGTACCTGATCCACAAAGCTAGCGGCTTGGTGGCCATGGTGGTGCACAAGGCAGAAGAAGATAAATTAAAGAACCTACTGAACCGCCCCGGTAACAGCCTGGTGAAGTCGATGCTGATGGAATACCAGGGCGCCGCTGAGGCCACCCTGACCCATGTGGATGCCGGCACCTGGCAAATCGACTTTACCGCCCGCTTGATGGGACTGGATAAAGACATTCAGCAGCAAGCGCTCGATCATTACGGTGACGCCGCTTTTATTGCAGACGGATTTGCCGTGCGCCCCGGTACCGGCGTAAATGAGTTTCTGGTGACCCCGGGCATGGGATACATCGCAGGCTTGCGTACCGAACTGACCAGCTCGCAGTCCGTAACCGTGGCCCAGCGCCCCGCTGTGCTGTATGCCGATGTATACCACGCCGGCACCCTGCTCTCGGACTGGCACACCCTGGTCACCATTCGGGCCAGCACCACCCCGCTCAGCGACTACGTGGATGAAGCTGGTTACCCGCACTATGTCACCCCGCTGGCGTCTCTCGCCTCCAATGGGACTGTGACCGACCTGCGCGGCCGTGGCGGCCTGTGGTGGCATGAGCACCGCCCCGATGCGCACACAAAAGACCAGGTCGGGCTGGATAAACTGGAAAACTGGAGCTGGAGCCACAGCTACACCGATGCCGCCGGTGGTGCTACCAAGTATGCCACCAGCAAAGCCGTGGCCGATGCATATAACAAGCTCAACAGCATCAAGCTCAACGCCTCCCAATACACCGCTGCCGATGTGCTGGCCAAGATGCTGACCGTGGATGGTATTGGCTCTAAGCTGGATACAGAATTTCTGGGGGGGAAACCCAGAGACTGGGTCCGGCACTGGGATAACCTGCTGGGTAAGCCGGCCACGTTTCCACCCTCAGCCCATCATCATGACGACCGCTATTACACGAAGGCACAGGGAAATGCCCGGTACGCAAGCATCGTGCATGACATTAAAAACGCCACGCATTTGGGCACCAGTCACCTGGATACCATTACTGATCACGGTGTTTTCTATCAACCGATGAACGCGAATGCGACAGCAGCCCGGAAATATCCGGCACAGTATGCGGGCACCCTGATCGTCACCGAGGCCGCCGGCGTGGTGCAGACCTATATTCCCTATCATGGATATAGCGCCATTATTTATACCCGGGGATTTTATAGTGGTAGCTGGTCTGAGTGGTCGGCCACCTACTCCACAAATCACAAACCCAGCAAGGCCGATGTGGGCCTGGGGAGCGTGCCCAACTATCCCGCTACCAGCAGTGTCAGTGATGCGAGTAATAGCAAGTTTGCAACGGCAGGAGCCGTCAAGTCCGCCAATGACAACGCCAATGGCCGGCTGCCTAAAAACGGGAAAGCGGTAGATTCAGCCAATTTGAATGGAGCAACTGACTCAACAGGAGAAGAGCCGAACACCATAGCAAAGCGTAACACCTCCGGCGATATTCAAGCCCGTCTGTTTCGCTCTTCTTATGGTGCATCCAATACGAACGTGAAATACATCATGACCCAAGTAGATCAAGGGTCTAACAACTTCATTCGCCCAACAACGCCGGCGCATTTCCGTGCTGCAGTCACAGACCCGCACTATGCCCCCAAAAGCCACAAACACCACTGGGACCAGGTCACTAACAAGCCGGCCACCGCCCTGCGCTGGCCAAAGTGGGGGGAAATAACGGAAAAACCCAGCCTGGGCAGCCAACTGATTGCCGAAGTGCGCAGCGGTTCATCTGAAGCATATAGTGGCAATGGTATGTATACGGAAAAGCGCTCAAATTACCTTAAGCACGACTTTACACCCGAGGAAGGCGCAACATATCAAATTACAGCAAAAATATGTGTCGGGTATGCCACTAGTTCGAATGGCCTGCGTGATATTGATTTTTACACCTGGCTTGATGTGAGTGGATCCCAGCTCGACAGGACAACTGAGGACTTACTGTCTGAGCAAGGGGAAGGAAGGACACTCAACCTCACCTACACCGGCCCAATCACCCCTGATGTTGATGGAGTAGCCAGGGTCCGCATTGGCTTTAAATGTGGCGGGGGCGATAACCCCGGAAATTTTGTCGATCTGGTTCTGTGGGGAATAAATGTGACAGACCCCCATACATGGAGCCCTTATCAATCAGGAAACCGCACAACTACCAAGTCCGTCCTTACGATTGTGAAGCTATGACCATGACCAAATTTGCACGAGTTGACCCAACCAATACCGAGCCGCACCCCATTCTGTGCCTTCTTTCTGGCCAGATTGAGGAATCAGCAGACATCCTGCCCTGCGAACCCGAAGTGGATACAGACTGGTGGTATCACCCAAGCACCGACGAATTCAGCCCACCGCCTGAGCTGGTTCCGGAACTGTCAGAGGTCATCGAAAACAAGATCTACTACATCAACGTCTGGCGCGACATGCAGGAAAAAACCAACCTGCTGTTTGAGCATGCTGGACACACCTGGGATGCTGGCGAACGCTCAAAATCACGCATGGAAGAAACACTCGCCCTCGCCGATGCCACCGGTACGTTGCCGGAGGGTTTTTTCTGGACGACCGCCGACAATATCGATGTACCCATGACCACTACTCAGCTGCAGGCACTGGCCAGTGCCATGGCTGCAGCTCGTGGCCAGCGCGGTTTTGACATTCATGCCCGGCAGCGACAGATGAAAGCAGAGGTTGCGGCCCTCACTGCCGTGGCTGACGTTCAGGCCTACCTAGTGGGCTGGGCTAAGGAATGAGCTGGTCCCGTACTTCCCTGACCTGGCCGGCCAGCGCCGACGATATTGCATCAAAAGCGGATGTCGTATTGTCCCGCGTGGCCACTACTCAACAGCAGGCCATGGCAACGCTGAGCCAGGCCGCCGAGGCCGTCAGTTTTCGCCCTCACCCATTAAGTGATGACGCCGCCCAGCTGGCCCATCTGCGCGCACTTATCGAGCAGATGCTGGTTACCGGACACCGCATTACGGTGACGCCCTATGATTACGGCGTGGGCCAGGTGGAAAGCAGCGGCAGTTATCTGGCCCCCGGAAACGCCGCCAGCCGCCTGGCAGAAAAGCTGCAGGGTGACAACGCGCCGCCCGGCTCACATGTGCAAGGGCTGCTGGTTACCGCAAACTCTCTGGCTGAATTTGCTGATGCGCTGACCGCACTGACGGCCGTGCTGCCCATTCCGGAGCTGTGCGCCTGTGCCCGGCGCAGCCATGCAGAAAACACCAATGCCCAGGAACGTATGCAAACCCCCACCGGCAGTGCCACACCCAAGTGGGTACCGGGCCGGCATCTGTTTGAGCCGTTGCGCTCAACCGTGGCCATACTGGGATCCAGCGTAGCGCAACTGGAATCACTGGCGGCAGATACCCAGTCCCCCATCAACAAGCTGCAGGCGCTGGCCAGCAAACGGGAAGCCTGGCTGGAGCAACAGAAACAGGCATTGAATGCCCTGAAAACCGGACTGAACGGCAGCCTGTATGCCATAAATGGCTCCGGCGCTGCATCCGGCATTGCGGCCTCGTTATCATCCGGCCTGCCAAGCTACGAGCGGGCACATACCGCCGCTGTGCTGCTGGTATCCGAGCAGCCCATGACGTTTTTCAAGGAGTTGCTGCCATGATCGCGCTCGACGGCGAATTGCTGCGCCTTAAGTCCCCCCGCATCACCCTGAGCATGGAATTCAAGGAAAAGGACACTTCCGGGCAAACATCCAATACCAGCACGGCGGAGCAGGGAGAAAAGGGCAAAGAGCTGCAGGTGACCGGCCTGGTGCCGTTCAAGGATCAGGCCGCCCTGACTCGCCTGTTTGAACTGGCTCAGAGCAAAGAAGACGGTAGCAACCGCAAAATCTACCGTATCGGCTGCGAACTTGCAGAAGCGGTCAAAATTTACCAGGTAAAGTTTGCCGGCCGCATTATGGCTCCCGAGCAGGAAGGACTGCTGGCCTGGCGGGTCTCGTTCACCTTGCGTGAGCACCTGTCGGTACCGGAGAAACGCGAACAACGCGCATCAAAACCGGCGGCCACAGTTGGCCAGGGCACCGCAGGCACCAGCACTGTATCACCACCGCCGGCCGCCCAAGGTGGAGAGCAACGCGAATTGAGCGGATTTGAGAAGATCCTGAAGCGCGCCGACGATGCACTGGCAGGAGACTGAACACAATGAAACTGAATAAACGCATCACCGTGAATGGCCAGGAGGTCCACCTGGTGAATGACAAATGGGTGCTGGAACTGTCGTCAGCCGGTCGCGGTATCGTTACCATCAAGGGCAGTGCCGAAGCCAAAGCGCTGGTGCACTTCGATATGGGCTATGGCACCACCATGCACCGCTGGTTTACCGGTATCGTCACCCGTGCCGAGCCCGCCGATAATGGTCACACCCGGCTGCTGATTAAAGAGTTGTCCTTTGTACTCGGTACCCGTACCACCATGAGCATTCAGCATGCCACTTTTCGCCAGGTAATCACCGAGCTGGCAGAGCAAACCGGGCTCACCTTCGCGCTGCCGGAAGCGGATTATGTGGACACGGCCATTCCCAATTTCACCACCGCCGGTACCGGCGCCCAGCTGCTGGAAAACGCCAGCCGTGCGTTCCAGATCCCCGAATTCTGCTGGTATCAGCAACCCGACGGCAACATCTATGTGGGCAGCTATCAGCACTCGCGCTGGCCATCCCGACCGCTTACGCTGGACGCCGAGCTGACAGACCATCAGGCGGCAGGCAACAGCCTGACCTTACCGGTGATACCCCTTATGCGCCCCGGCGCACTGGTGAACGGCCAGCGCATTACCCATCTGAAGTTTGACGGCGCAGACATGACCCTGCGCTGGCAGGGTAAGCAGAAGACCGCGCAACAGCGGCAAATGGAGCAGGACTTTCCCGAACTGGCCGCCGGCTTTCACCTGCCGGTATTTGGTGTGGTTACCGCCGCGATAGATGCCGCCAGTGCCGGACAGGTGAATGACCCCTTTCGTCCCCGCTACGCCGTGGACGTGCAGCAGTTGGATGAAAACGGCCAGCCCGACACGGCCGTGCCCGTGTTTAAGGCGGTGCCCGTTCCCGTGCTCTTCGGTGGCCCCGAACAGGGGCACTTTCAGTACCCGGTGGAAGGCACTCTGGTCGAAATGGGCTGGGCTTTCGGCAGACCGGACAAACCCTTTATCCGGACTATCCTCGGCACCGGCTGGCACCTGCCCGACATACAACCTGGAGAGCAGCTGCAGCAGCAGCGCGCAGAGGTGTATCAGCGTACTGACCCGGCCGGCAACCACACCCTGGAAACCGACCAGACCATCAGACACCTGGCCGCCCAGCTTATTCAGCAGGCCGACGACTACCAGGGTGAATTTGGCAGCCAGCACACCACGGTCACCCAACACAGCACCGAGGAAATTGCCGGCCGCAAACTCATAGAAGCGCTGGGAGCCATAGAGCTGCTGGCCGGCGACGACCTGACCCTGGCCAGCCTGACCAACCTACAGCAGGTGGCCGCCGGCGAACGGGTCGATGTCACCGGTGCCGACTACCAACACAGCGTTGGCAGCAACAGCACCACCACCATTGCCGGCGACAGCCTGATGACGATCCAGGGCAATAGAACTGCAACAGTGAAGGGTAACGATGCCCTGACGGTTGAAGGAAGTCGCACCACCACCATCACCGGTGACTCCCTACAGACCATCAAGGGAAGAAGAACGGCAACAGTGAACGGCGACGATGCTCGGACAGTCCAGGGAAGCAGCACCACCACCGTCACCGGCAATGCACAACGCACCACCCAGGGCAACACCACCGAACAGACCACAGGCACCCACAAGAGCACCGCAAGGACCCAAGTCATACAGGGTGATAGCATCGTGCTGGGCAATGGTACCCACAACATGCTGGCCCTGATGATCAGCATGATGGCAAACGTGCAGGCCGCCCTGCAGAAGCTCGACGGCCACACACATACCGACGCTGGCCCGCCCAACGTGCAAGGCCAGGTTGCCACCCATGCCAACGCTATCGGCGGCATCAAGAACAACCTGCAGAGCTTCACCGGATAAAGGGTAAAATAAATTAGCGAATATTTTTTGTTCAGCATTGAATCATTTGGAACCATCCCAATATCTATTATGTTGTTTTTTATGGAGATAGAAGATGAGTGCTGAAAGAGAAGCTATTTATGAGCTGGGTGATATTGTGCGTCTAACGGCCGGCGGCCCTGAAATGACAATCAATCAATTAATTTCATCTTATAGTGGCGATCGTAGTTTCTCTGGGAACTACAAAGCCCAATGGTTCGCCGGTAAAAAATTGGACTCTGGTACCTTTCCTGAAGAGTCACTTGAACTGGTTAGAAAAAGAGGCGAGGCCAAGTGAAGGCCAGCGACGTATCAGCCTGGATGATTGCAGCTCTAGAAAAAGAAGGCTGCATCTACCAGGATGATGTGGTCGACTACTTGGTTAAATCGGGGGCGGAGGAACTCTTGAAAGAGAACGCCGACGGTAATCAGGTTCTTGCGAAGCCAGTGTTATCTGCATTCCTCAAATACACGGCTGAGACTGTGGTTTGGGTAAAGCCTGATCGTTACTGGCGGTGGCGAGTACCTGAAGATGAGCCAGGAAGAGAAGCCAGAGGCTGAACGCCTCTGACTCATAGATAACCCACCTAGGCGGCCCAAAGCGGCCGCCTTCTTGTATCCGTACCCCAGCAGCACCCGGGCCGGCGCCGCCACGGCAACCGCCCACGCACGCGCTCGCCCCACGGAAACCGCGCTCCTCCGCGCCCGCCTTCGCGCTTTGCGTCATAAAAATTATGAAATTCTGCGGGTGTGCAAAACCAACCGCCAACCCTCGCTGTTACAGGGATCTGCGGGGGATCTGAGGATCTGCAACCAGTGAAGGAAATTGCACGAAAATGAAGGAATTAGAGCGCTGGCAGATCACCGGCAGGATCGGTAAGGCCCCATCGTGCCTGGCCTTCGTGCCGTTTACGTGGGCACTAGCCTGACACAGGCAAAACACCGGGCCAGCGCAAAGCCGCGCCACGCCTGGGAATCGTGAGAATGGGAATTTCAAATCAGATCAATGGCGTCGCCACTTAAACAGATGCCGCCAAAGTGTCGCCATTAAGGCAAAACCAGAAATATAAAATATTGATTTAAAAGGAATTTAAAGATAAAGGATATTAAAGATGGTTGTAGTTCAGATGTGACAAGCTGCCGCCTCCACCATGCAATGCTCCATCATAAAGAAACCGGCCGGGTTTTTATACCCGGCCGGTTCATTTGGCATCCGTGTGCAGACTTACACCAGCTGAGTATGCACAGACACCTTTCGTCGCTGCGGCTCCCTGTGCGGCAAGACCTGTCTTAGCATGATATAACCACTCACCGCAGCCAGGGTCGAGCCCATCAGAATGCCGAGGCGCGACAGATTAGCCAGCTGGGCCTGGTCGGCAAAGGCCAGTGAAGAGATGAAAATCGACATGGTAAAGCCAATGCCACACAGCACGGATACCGCAAATATTTGCTTGAAGCATACCCCTGCTGGCAACTGGGCATAACCCAGCCGTACCGACAGCCAGCTTACCAGGAATATCCCCATGGGCTTGCCCAGCAGCAGACCCGCCATCACTCCCAGTGGCAAGGCCGAGGTGAGATCTGCCAGCGACAGCCCTTCCAACGATACCCCGGCGTTAACAAAGGCAAACAACGGCAGAATAACAAAGGCGCACCAGGGATGAAGAAAGTGCTCCAGCTGCTTGGAAGGTGAAAAGCGGTGGCCATACAGCGGGATCAGGAATCCGAGGATCACACCGGCCAGCGTCGCGTGTACGCCTGACTTGAGCACTGCCACCCACAGAATCCAGCCCAGCAACAGATAAGGCACCAGGTTACACACCCGGGCCCGGTTCAGCCACACCAGGCCGACAATACCCAGCGCCCCTACTGCCATTGCGGTGAAATCGACACCATGGTTGTAAAACAGGGCAATAATGATAATAGCGCCCAGATCGTCGATGATCGCCAGCGCCAGCAGAAACACTTTCAGGGTAAGCGGCACTCGCTTACCCAGCAGGGCCATCACCCCCAGGGCAAAAGCAATGTCCGTTGCCGCAGGAATAGCCCATCCGCTCTGATTGGCCGGTTCACCCAGGTTGATGAACATAAACCACAGTGCCGGGAACACCATGCCGCCGATAGCCGCCAGCGCCGGAAACATGGCTTTTTCACGGGTTGAAAGCGCGCCTTCCACCATCTCGCGCTTGACCTCAAGGCCGACCAGCAGAAAGAACACCGCCATCATGCCATCGTTTACCCACAGCAGCAGCGGTTTATCGAGATCAAGATCACTGATGCGTAACTGAATACGGGTACCAAGAAATTCCTGATACATGCCGGACAGACCGGTATTGGCCATCAGCATGGCGATCAGGGCGGCAATAATCAGCAGAATGCCACCGGCCGACTCCATGGCCAGGAAGCGTTTAAGCACATGAGACATAACGAGCTCCTTCTCAAAGAACAGCCCGAGTGTAATCAGCTTGTTACAGAGGTAATAATCGGTTGTTTCTGATTAACACCTCGGGAATAACGAAAGAAAGCGCAAAACGCCTTATAAATTCCGATGAATATAAAATGTTAAACTAAAGTATAGCTTTATTTACAAACAAAAATCTGTCAAATGGCAACCGGTGCTTTTATATGAGGGTGCGGAAGGTATTCTTCCAGAATAAAATCCTCATAAACATAATCAAACAGTGAATCCGGGCGGCGTGCCAGCCGCATCACAGGCAAGGCTCTCGGCTCTCGGCTCAGCTGCAGACGGGCCTGCTCCAGGTGGTTACTGTAGAGATGCACATCCCCTCCACTCCAGACAAAGTCTCCCGGCTCCAGCCCAGCCTGCTGAGCCATCATCATGGTCAGCAGCGCATAGCTGGCAATATTAAACGGCAGCCCCAAGAAAACATCACAGCTGCGCTGATACAGCTGGCTGGATAACTTGCCGTTGGCCACGTAAAACTGAAACAGGGCATGGCAGGGCGACAAGGCCATTTTATCCAGTTCCCCCACGTTCCAGGCCGAAACAATAATGCGGCGGCTGTCCGGGTTGGCTTTAATGGTCTCCATGGCCTGGCTTATCTGATCGATTACCCGGCCATCAGCGGCTTCCCAGCTACGCCATTGCTTGCCATACACAGGACCCAGCTCGCCGTTTTCATCAGCCCATTCATCCCAGATACTGACGCCATTTTCCTTGAGATAGGCAGTATTGGTATCGCCATTCAGGAACCACAGCAGTTCATGAATAATGGATCTGAGGTGACATTTTTTGGTGGTGACCAGCGGAAAGCCGTCGGCCAGATTAAAGCGCATCTGGTGTCCGAATACCGACAGTGTACCGGTACCGGTGCGGTCTTCTTTGTGTTCACCGTGATCCAGAATATGTTGCATCAGTTCGAGATAGGCTTTCATGCGCTTTTTGCTCCGTTACCAAACCATTGAGGACGGCGGCAGGCCGCCCATAACATCAGGGCGCCGCCAATCATCATTGGCAACGACAACAACTGGCCCATGCTGAAGACATCGAGATACAGCCCCAGCTGGGCATCGGGCTCACGTACAAATTCCACCAGGAAGCGGAACAGTCCGTAGCACAGCAAAAACAGGCCTGAGACGACTCCCCGGGGCGGACGGGCACGCCAGACCAGATTGAGAATAAGTAACAACGCCACCCCTTCCAGGGCGAACTGGTAAAGCTGAGACGGGTGCCGGGGCAGCGCTCCCGCCGCCGGAAAGATAATCCCCCAGGGCACATCAGTTACCCGTCCCCAGAGCTCACCATTAATGAAGTTACCCAGACGTCCGGCCCCCAGCCCAAAAGGAATGAGCGGAGCAATAAAATCGGAAACGGCAAAGAAAGTTTTGTTGTGCTTGCGCCCGAACAGCCAGAAAGCGGTCAGTACGCCCAGCAACCCTCCGTGGAACGACATCCCGCCGGACCAGATTTTGATGAGATAGACGGGATCCGCAAGGAAGGTGTCGAACTGGTAGAAAAACACATAGCCAAGCCGGCCGCCAACTATTACGCCCAGAAAGCCATAAAAGAGCACATCGGATACCTGATCCTTGGTCCATTCCGAGCCCGGCTGCGCCGCCCGCCGGTTACCCAGCCACCAGGCGAACACAAACCCCAGCAGGTACATAAGGCCATACCAGTGCACCGCCAACGGTCCCAGCTCGATGGCTATGGGATCGAAACCGGGAAACACCCAATGAGAATCAGACATGCGCTTACCCCGAAAATTTGAAAGCGGGTATTGTAAGGCAAACCGTGACAAGTGTCTGTGGAGCTGTGCATTTCGTCGGGCCAAAGGCACTACTTCGCTGACACACCGTGAACACTTCCCTGTGGGCTCCGCTGCGCACCTGACCACCAGAAATGGTATTTGACGAGCGTTACATGGGGCGAGCTTACTCGCCGTGACGAAGTAAAAAAGCCTGACCGAACATTGAATATGTTCGCAGCAGGATTCTTTGGTGAGTGGCATTCATCGAAGTATGTCGGCGGAGCGCAACCGCGCAGCTGCTTCGCCTTGCGATGCACTACAGCCCCGCCCGCAGCAGGCCTCCCAGGCCGCGTTCTTCAAGGTAGCGCCCGAAGATGCCTTTAAAGGCCCCGGTATGGCGGTGACTGAGTGCTTCCTGCAACAACTTCTGCAGCTCATCAATACGCGACTGCCGCACGATATATTTGATGCGCATGATATTACTGTTATTCATACTGAAACGGCGATAGCCCATGGCCATCAGCACCAACACGCCAATGGGATCCCCGGCCAGCTCACCACAGATAGACACCGGCCGGGCATGCTGGCGGGCAGTATCAATAATTTGCTGCAGGGCTCGCAGCACCGCGGGGTGTAGTGAGTCATAAATATCGGCCACCCGGCCATTATTGCGATCCACTGCCAGCAGGTATTGGGTCAGGTCGTTGGTACCCACCGACCAGAAATCCACCAGCGGAGCCAGTTCCGCCAGCTGGTACAACAACGACGGCACCTCAATCATCACCCCCAGACTGGGATAACGGATAATACCCTGCTCACCGGCGGTTTCTGCCGACACCTCGCGCCAGGCTCTGTCCAGCAGCCGGCGTGCAACCCGGACTTCTTCAAGGCTGCCTACCATCGGCAACATGATGGACAGATTATCCAGCCCGATGCTGGCTCTGAGCATGGCCTTCAGCTGAACCAGAAAGATCTCGGGATGATCCAGCGTAAGGCGAATGCCACGCCAGCCCAGAAATGGGTTTTCTTCCACAATCGGGAAATAAGGCAGCTGTTTATCCCCCCCCACATCCAGAGTACGCATGCATACCGGTTTGCCCACATAACTGGTGAGCACCCGTCGGTAGCTGTGTACCTGCTCCAGCTCAGAAGGGAAACGATCCCGCATCATAAAGGGGATTTCAGTACGAAACAGCCCGACTCCATCAGCGGTATCATTCATCGCAATATCGGCATCGGCACTGAGGCCCGCATTCAGTAATAATGAGATCTGCACCTGATCCAGAGTATGCGACGCTTCTGAACGCACAGTGGCAAAAAGCTCGTCCATCTGCACTTCTTCGGCAATCACCCGGTGATATTCTTTCAGGACCGAGTCAGGTGGCTCAATCAGCAGTTCACCGGTGTAACCGTCAACCACCATCAGCCGATCTTCAAGCAGCTCAAAAGAATGATCAATACCCATTACCGCCGGTATCCCCATGGCCCGTGCCAGAATAGCTGCATGGGAGTTGATAGAACCTTTGGCCGACACAATGGCCCTGAGCTTGTTACGAGGAATTTCAGCAATCAGGGTGGCACTGATTTCATCGGCAACCAAAACCATGGGCTCGCTCAGGCTGAGGGGACCTTCGTCTTCATGGATAAGGCGGGTCAGCAAGCGCTGGCCCAGGTCCCGGATATCGGCAGCCCGCTCCCGTAAATAGAGGTCGGACATACCGGAAAAACAGGCGATTTGCTGCTCACATACCCGCTTCACTGCGCTGCCCGCGGTCCAGCCCTGATCAATTTCATCACGAATAAGACCAATAAATACCGGATCCTTGAGGATATACTGATACACCTCAAAGACCGCAATGGAGTCAGCAGAAGAAGCCTCTTTAAAACGCAGCGCCATGCTGTCCAGCTCTTCCTCTACCTGCTGCAGTACTTTGTCGAGCCGCTGGTGCTGTACCGGCTTATCATCGGCGCGACGCAGCCGTACTCTGCCCAGTTCAACCCGGGGCCGCCACACCCAGGCTTTGCCAATGGCCACACCGGGAGAACCGGCAAGCCCCTTGAGCATGCCTTTCCAGTTACGCGATTTAAGGTTTCCCTTGGCTTCGGCATGGGCAATGACGGTAGCCAGCTGAGCCGCCAGCGTTACCAGAAAGGACTCTTCACCTTCTTCAAACAAACGGACTTGTTTTTGCTGAACCACCAGCACACCAAGCGTCTTGCGCTGATGAATAATAGGTGCCCCGAGAAAAGATCTGAACTCATCTTCGTGGGCTTCGGGCAGGTACTTAAAGCTGGGGTGGTGGCGGGCATCGGCCAGGTTGATCAGTTCTTCCTTTTCCCCCACCAGACCGACAATCCCTTCGCCAAGGGGAATACGGGC
The DNA here is from genome assembly GCF_002245495.1 of Oceanimonas baumannii. GTDB lineage: Bacteria > Pseudomonadota > Gammaproteobacteria > Enterobacterales > Aeromonadaceae > Oceanimonas > Oceanimonas baumannii. Next base: position 154,726 of record NZ_NQJF01000006.1, on the reverse strand, counting down.
GAGTCCGACTGCCTCGGGTGCCAGACCATCGGTAGCCGCAAGCAAATAAAACGGCTCTTCCTCACGACGCAGATAAATGGAGCAGCAGTCAGCCAGCATAACCTGACGGGTTTGCTGCGTCAGCTCCGACATGGCTTCATGCAGATCGGAGCTGGCCGTGACCCGCTGGACGATTTCCCTCAGTTCTTTTAGCACTGCAGCCCCCTTTTGCTATCTGTGCCGTCTGCGCCCATCCCGCTGACGGCCATGCTCTGGCCGGTGACGTCCCTGCTCATGGCGCTGGCGACCCTGCTCTGCCATAACAACCGGAGCAAACTCCCTCAACACCCGCCGGTATACTTCCCTTTTAAAAGACACCACCTGCCGAACCGGGTACCAATAGCTTACCCAGCGCCAGTCATCAAATTCAGGATGCCCGTGGCAGCCGAACTCGATATGTGATTCATGATCCGGGTCCAATCGCAGCAAAAACCATTTTTGTTTCTGCCCAATGCAGACAGGGTTGCTGTCCCACCGAACCAGCCTCTTGGGCAGCTTGTACTTGAGCCAGTGACGGGTGACCGCCAGCAAGGTTACATTCTCGGGTTTAAGTCCGATCTCTTCGTACAACTCCCGGTACATGGCCTGTTCAGGGCTTTCCCCATCATCCACTCCCCCCTGGGGAAACTGCCAGGAGTGCTGGCCATAGCGTCTGGCCCACAATACCTGGCCTTTGCGATTGCAGATCACTATGCCTACATTGGGACGAAATCCGTCGCCATCTATCACGCAATCACCAGATTAATAAAGCTAACATGTCACGATTGTTCCATATTCCCCCATTTCCGGCAAATCGTGCCTGCATATTCATTTAGCGGCAAAAACTGAATAACTCATCAGTTTGTCAACACTTATAAACAAAAAAAGCTGACTTAAGGAGTGGTTTCCCCCAATTCCTGTGAATAATGTTGTGATAAAAACGGTATAGGTGTCCCTTCAAGGTAGATCAGCGTTTTTTAAAGCTTGTGATCTGCTTCAACAATGGAATTATAAATCATTAATAAACAGCTAGTTACACCAGTAAAACTGGATCGATCTGGATCTTTGATCAGGCGTTAGATCTGGTACTTCCATGTTGATAACTACCACCGCTCAATAAATAACCAACCATTAGTTATCCACAAATATCAGCCAATATCTCTCGTAGATACGCTGCATCTCCGTGCTTTATGAGTATTAAAACGCTGTAATGACGGTGAAACAGCACCCTCAGCAAACTTATCCAGTTTTTCTGTGGATAATCTTGTGTAACGATATGTTCATACCTGAGTAAAACACGTATATGATCGTTTTTATGCCCGTTGCCATGGGCAAAGCCCGGCCGCCACGGAGGTGATTAAATTTTGAACAAAACAGTTTCCCGCCCCGAAAGTGTCCCCGTCCTGCTAAAACGTGCTCAGCAGCTGGCCGGTCTGCCACTGGCAGAACTCGCCGGTGAACTCAGGCTGCCGGTGCCGGATAATCTTCGACGGGACAAAGGCTGGATTGGTCAGCTGCTGGAACTGACATTGGGAGCCAGTGCCGGCTCAAAGCCCGAGCAGGATTTTCCCGAGCTGGGGGTGGAGCTCAAAACCATTCCCCTCGACTCACACGCACATCCTCTGGAAACCACCTTTGTCTGCGTGGCCCCGCTACTGGATATTGCCGGCCTGACCTGGGAGAGCTGCAATGTACGTAACAAACTGTCACGGGTATTGTGGATACCAGTACTCGGCAACAGAGATGTCCCGCCCGGTGAGCGCCTGATTGGCCAACCGCTACTATGGACACCAAGTGAAGAAGAAGAATGGCTGCTGCGCCAGGACTGGGAAGAAATCATGGAGCTGATCAGTCTTGGTCAGGTACAGCAGATCACCGCCCGTCATGGCCAGGCTCTGCAACTGAGACCCAAGGCCGCCAATGGACGAGCCCTGAACGACGCCATTGGCCCCGATGGTGGTTATATACAAACCCGTCCCCGGGGCTTTTATCTGAAAACCAGCTTTACCGCGGCCCTGCTGGCCCGGCATTTTATGTTGTGAGGCTCGCACGCAAAGCGTAAATCTTCATCGTTTTTTATGCCGTGCAGCTTCGTCGACCAAAGCGTACTGCTTCTCCGGCACGCTATAAATACTTCCCTGTACGCTCCGTTGCGCCTTCCATGACGCAAAGGGCACAATGAAGCAGACACCCTTTGCTCTCCTCATTCACCATCGAGTTGCCAGTTATCATAGCGGCCGGATGCTGGCCAAAGTAATGGCCGGGATTGCTGGAGCCGACCATAAAATGTTATGGCCGAAAAGTTGCTCCTGCATTTTCGGCATTTCCGCCATCCCTGGCGGTCAGATGCATTTTCGAGCGCTACATGGAGGTACTTGAAGCGTGTCGGCGGAGTGCAACCCGGCTATTTTGCTTCGCACACGCTACGCAGCCACTGCTTCACGGGCGTTTAGCCGCCAGATCAGCAGAAAGACCATCAGGATCCAGGGCACAGCAAACAAATTAAGTCCCACCCAACCAAGCAGCATAATTCCCTGCCCCGCAAACAGGCTGCCAAATGCGGCGGCAGTAAACACCAGAAATTCGTTAATGCCCTGCACTCTGGCTTTCTCTGCCGGCAAATAACTTAAGGTCAGCAAATGTGTTGCCCCGATAAAAGTGAAGTTCCAGCCAACCCCCAGCAGCAGCATACCCCACCAATAATGCCAGAAGCCGTGGCCAGACAGGTTCACTACCGCACTCAGCAATAGTGCAGCACATCCCCACAGAATCACGTTACGAGTGCCAAAGCGGCGGATAAGGTGTCCGGTAAAAAACGACGGTACAAACATCCCCAGTACATGCCACTGGATCACCATGGCAGTATCGGGAAAGTTATGACTGTGATGTTCCATTGACAACGGTGTGGCTGTCATCAGCAACACCATAATGCCGTAGCCGATCATGCCTGAGGCGACCGCAGCCAGCAGCATGGGCTGACGAAATAGCTCACCATAAGAGCGAACCTGCTCACCGGGCTGAACCGGTGTCGCCGCCGGCAGTGGCAGCAGCAAAATCAGCAGTAGTGCTACGATATAAAGGCCGAACAGACCGTAAAAGGCACCGGCATAGGGGCTGACAGCGTGCCAGTCCTGAGACCATATCGCCAGATTAGGGCCGATCACGGCGGACAGTATGCCACCGGCCATGACCAGGCTGATGGCCCGGGCGTGCTGGCCGTTATCGCACGCTTCCAGGGCAGCAAAACGATATTGCTGCCCCACGCCAATCGCAATACCGGTCAGGAAGGTACCACAGGCAAACAGCCCCAGACTTTCCGCGAGCAGCCCTTGCAGCGCTATCCAGGCTCCCAGTAACCCGAACAGATTGCCCAGCACAAAGCCGGTTTTACGGCCCAGCCGCTGCATCAGGTGTGCCGCCGGCAAGGTCGCCACAATCAGGCCGGCAAACTGACAGGCTACCGGCAGGGTAATTTGCCAGGAGGCGCTGGCCAGTTGCTGGCCGATCAGCGCCGACACCGATACCAGCAAGATATTTCCCGACATTAGTAGCGCCTGGGCAACGGCCAGTCCCCATACGACGAACGGCATGACAGCCCCTTGGTTACATTAGATACAATTTGACCATCATACTCTGTCTGCTCTGAAACCAAAAGGAAGGCAGGAAAACAGTCATAGCAGCAGCGAGCCTGCTCAGAGCATAGGTGTTACTAAATAGTATTAAGCGGGCGGGTGGTCAGACTGAACTGTGGACGAGTGTACACATACCGGCAGATGAAACCGTTAAAAAACAAAAAGGCCCGCAAATGCGGGCCTTTTTTCGACAGCCGGTTCGGCTTATTTGGTGGCCAGACGCTCTTTGATACGAGCGGACTTGCCGGAGCGCTCGCGCAGGTAGTAAAGCTTGGCACGACGCACGGCGCCACGACGCTTCACTTCCACGCTGCCGATCAGCGGGCTGTGAGTCTGGAAGGTACGCTCAACGCCTTCACCGCTGGAGATTTTACGAACGGTGAAAGAAGAGTGCAGACCGCGGTTACGCTTGGCGATAACAACGCCTTCGTAAGCCTGCAGACGCTCTTTACCGCCTTCTACAACGCGTACCTGTACGCGCACGGTGTCACCCGGACCAAATGCGGGAATGTCCTTGCGCAGTTGTTCTTCTTCAAGCTGCTTGATGATGTTGCTCATGATATTTCCTTACCTAGGGTAAACTGAAAACTCTACTGTTCGTCCCGCTGTTCGCGGACAAATTGGGCAAGAAGTTGTTCCTGCTCGTCAGTCAGAGCTAGGTTATTAAGCAGTTCCGGTCTTCTCAACCAGGTACGGCCCAATGACTGCTGCATTCTCCAGCGCGCTATGTCTGCATGGTTGCCACTGAGCAACACTGCGGGAACGGCCATTCCCTCCAGTTGCCCGGGCCGCGTGTAGTGAGGGTGATCCAGCAAACCTTCACTGAAGGAATCCTGCTCCGCACTGGCCATGTCGCCCAATACGCCAGGCACCATACGGGCCACCGCGTCAATCAGCACCATGGCCGGCAATTCACCGCCACTGAGCACATAGTCACCCACCGACCATTCTTCGTCGATATCGGCTTCTATGACACGCTCATCCACACCTTCATAGCGTCCGGCCACCAGGATAAGTTTTTCCTGCTGTGCCAGTTCGCATACGCCTTGCTGATCCAGCTTCCGGCCCTGGGGTGAAAGGTAAATTACCTTTGCGCCCTCGCCTGCCGCTGCCCGCGCCGCCGCAATGGCGTCACGTAATGGCTGAACCATCATCAGCATACCCGGACCGCCCCCGTAGGGTCTGTCATCGACAGTGCGGTGTTTGTCCCGGGTGAAATCCCGCGGATTCCAGCTTTCAAATGTCAGCAGACCGTCTTTAACGGCCCTACCGGTGACCCCGTAGTCACTGACTGCCCGGAACATCTCCGGGAAGAGGCTAACAACCCCTATCCACATGATTTTCTCCGTGCCGGACTACCGGGATTAAAAATCCGGATCCCACTCCACTTCGATGATTCTGTCCTGAAGATTTACGGACTTAATCACCTGTTGTTCCAGAAACGGAATCAACCGTTCCCGTTGACCAAATGCGTCATTGGCATTGGCCTTGACCACCAGCACGTCATTGGAGCCGGTTTCCATCAGCTGAGACACCACCCCAAGGTCGTAACCCCGCGTGTTGCTCACCCGACAACCAACCAGATCGCGCCAGTAAAATTCATCCGCCGGCAGCGAGGGCAGTGCCTCGGCGCTGACTGCGATGTCGGCACCGGTCAGTGCCTGAGCCTCTTCGCGCTGGTCGATATCGGCCAGTTTGCAAATCAGACTCTGGTTGTGGCGTTTCCACCCAGTTATCTGAATTTCACGCCAGCCTTTGCCATCTTTTATCAGCCAGGGCTGATAATCGAAAATGCCATCGGGCTGTTCGGTAAAGGAGTTAACTTTCAACCAGCCTTTAATGCCGTAAACAGCACCCAGGCGGCCTACTATGACAGGTTCACTCACTTTTCACTCCCTGCCCGACCAGCTCAGGCAGCAGCTTTAGAAGCGTCTTTGACCAGCTTGGCCACACGCTCGGAAAGGCTTGCACCCTGGGCTACCCAGTGGTTGATGCGCTCCAGGTCCAGACGCACTTTCTCGGCCTGGCCGGAAGCGATCGGGTTGAAGAAGCCAACTTTCTCGATGAAACGACCATCGCGAGCGTAGCGGCTGTCAGCAACTACTACCTGGTAGAACGGACGCTTTTTCGCGCCACCACGTTGTAAACGAATGGTTACCATACCGTCCTCTATTTACTTGAAACAAACAAGGTTCGCAAACACTGCGAACCCCAGCTTAAAATAAGCCGCGCAATTGTACTCCGATCAGGTGAGAATGCAACCAAAAGGGGTGTGCGCAACCCGTTAAATGCCACCGGTAATCACCGGCAGCCCATTTGGCACCAGACGTCAGAAAGGCCCGCGGCGACCGCCCCCGCCCAGACCACCCGGTCCCATCATACCCTGCATCTGGCTCATCATCTTGCGCATGCCGCCCTTGCCGGACATTTTCTTCATCATTTTCTGCATCTGCGTGAACTGCTTAAGCAGCTTGTTCACTTCCTGCACCTCGGTACCGGAACCCAAGGCAATACGGCGTTTGCGGCTGCCCTTGATCAGCTCAGGATGACGGCGCTCTTTCGGGGTCATGGAGTTGATGATCGCTTCCATCTGCACAGTCAGCTTGTCGTTCACCTGATCCTTGACGTTATCAGGCAGCTGGCTCATGCCCGGCAGCTTATCCATCAGACTCATCATGCCGCCCATGCTGCGCATCTGCACCAGCTGATCGCGAAAGTCTTCCAGATCAAAGCCCTTGCCCTTTTTGAGCTTCTGGGCCATTTCGGCGGCTTTGTTCTTGTCCACCGACCGCTCCATCTGATCGATCAGCGACAACATGTCACCCATCCCCAGAATACGCGAGGCCACCCGGTCCGGGTGGAAAGGCTCGAGGGCATCAACCTTCTCACCCATACCGATAAACTTAATCGGCTTGCCGGTAATATGGCGCACCGAGAGCGCAGCACCACCCCGGGCATCACCGTCAGCCTTGGTGAGGATGACACCAGTCAGTGGCAACGCCTCGCTGAATGCCTTGGCAGTGTTGGCCGCATCCTGACCGGTCATGGCGTCAACCACAAACAGGGTTTCCACCGGCTCGATGGCGGTATGCAGTTGCTGAATTTCGGTCATCATGTCTTCATCGACATGCAGACGACCGGCAGTATCCACCAGCACCACATCAAAGAATTTTTTGCGGGCGTAATCCACTGCATTACGGCCAATGTCCACCGGCTTCTGGCTGATGTCGCTGGGGAAACATTCGACGTCCAGATCTGCCGCCAGGGTCTCGAGCTGCTTGATCGCCGCCGGACGATAAACGTCCGCACTGACCACCAGCACTTTTTTCTTTTCACGTTCTTTCAGGTACTTGGCCAGCTTGCCCACGGAGGTGGTTTTACCGGCCCCCTGCAGACCCGCCATCAGCACCACCGCCGGTGGGCTGACCGCCAGCTCCAGGCCTTCGTTGGCCTCGCCCATCACCGACACCAGTTCGGCATTGACGATTTTAATAAAGGCCTGGCCCGGGCTCAGGGATTTGGAAACCTCCTGGCCGACCGCCCGTTCCTTGACCCGGTTAACGAACTCCCGCACCACCGGCAGGGCTACGTCGGCTTCGAGCAGGGCCATACGCACTTCGCGCAGGGTTTCCTTGATATTGTCTTCGGTCAGACGTCCGCGACCGCTGATGTTTTTCAGCGTGCGCGACAACCTTTCTGTGAGATTTTCAAACATGAACTGCGTCCGCAAATGGCGAAAATTGCGACCAGTATAACCAAGTTGCGGCCCGAACTTAAGCGAACCCGGCTGGCGATGGGCAAGGGCTTGGGGGTATACTGGCTTTTCTTTTTATATTTCCGATAAATGGCTGACATTCATTATGGAATTGCTTGCTGTTCTGGCGATGGCATTTTATCTGTTGGCGGCCTTTGCCTGTGTGCATAATTTATTTAATCCGCACAACAAGGGGCGTCGCTACGGCCTGCTCGCCGCCGTCTTCGCATTGCTGCTGCATGGTATCTGGCTGGTCGATACCGTGATACTGGTGCCGGGGCAGAATCTGAGTATGCTCAATGTGGCTTCACTGGTCAGCCTGATTGTTGCCGGACTGATGTCAGTACTGGTCACCCGGTTTAATGTCTGGCTGCTGATGCCGGTGGTATACAGCTTTGCTTTTTTACTGCTGGTGGCCGACATCCTGTTGCCCGGCCATTACACCATGTACCTGGAAACCCGCCCCGAAGTACTGGTGCACATCACCTTGGGACTAATGTCTTACTCGCTACTGGCCATTGCCTGCCTGATGGCCATTCTGCTTGGTTTTCTTGATAACCGGCTTAAAAAGCACAAACTCACCAACTTGCCTGCCATGCCACCGTTGATGACCCTGGAGCGCTATCTGTTCCGGCTGATTTTTGCCGGTGTCGTCGTGCTGACCTTATCCATTTCCACCGGCTTGTTCTTTCTGCAGGAAATGTTCAGCACCGGCAAGGTACACAAAGCCGTGCTCACCATTATTGCCTGGTGTGTATACGTGGGGCTGCTATGGGGCCACCACCGCCTCGGCTGGCGTGGCCGCAAGGTTATCTGGACCAGTGTGGCAGGCAGCCTGCTGCTGACCCTGGCCTACTTTGGCAGTCGTTTTGTGCGGGAAGTTCTGCTCGGTTCTTGACAGACTTTCGGCAAACTCGTAGAAATTGATCAGGTTTTTTACACAGGACGGTCTGTTTGGACGACATATCGACGGGTGCCCTTACCGGCATCCTGATTACACTATTGTTTGTTTCCGCCTTTTTCTCCAGCTCTGAAACCGGCATGATGTCGCTTAACCGCTACCGGTTACGGCATCTGGTGCAAAACCGCCACAAGGCTGCCACCCGGGTAGAGAAACTGTTGTCCCGCCCCGACCGGCTGATTGGTCTGATCCTGATCGGCAACAACCTGGTCAATATTCTGGCTTCAGCCATTGCCACTCTGCTGGCCATCAGGTTGTTCGGCGATTACGGCGTGGCCGTCGCCACCATCGGCCTGACGCTGGCGGTACTGATCTTTTCGGAAGTAACCCCCAAAACGCTGGCCGCGCTTTATCCGGAAAAAGTCGCCTTTCCCGCCTCTATTATTCTGCGGCCCCTGATGGTACTGCTGTACCCGGCGGTATGGGCCATTAATGCCATTTCCAACGGCCTGCTGGCGCTGTTCCGCATTAACCCCAAGGGCGGGGAAGACACGGCTATCAGCTCGGAAGAGCTGCGCACCATTGTGAACGAAGCCGGTGGCCTTATCCCTCGTCGTCACCAGGACATGCTGGTGTCGATCCTGGATCTGGAAAAGGTGACGGTGGACGACATCATGGTGCCCCGCAACGAAATCTACGGCATCGATATTACCCAGGACTGGAAAAGCATTAACCGCCGGCTGCTGCAAAGCCCGCATACCAAGGTGCTGCTATACCGGGACAATATCGATGATGCCCTGGGCTTTATTCACGCCCGGGACGCCCTGCGCCTGCTGGCCAAGGAAGAACTGTGCAAACCCAGCCTGATGCGGGCTGCGCGGGAATTATATTTTATTCCCGAAGCCACCCCGCTGAACGTGCAGCTGCTCAAGTTCCAGCGTAACAAGGAACGTATCGGCCTGATCGTGGATGAGTACGGCGATATTCAGGGCCTGATCACCCTGGATGATATTCTTGAGGAAATTGTCGGAGACTTTACCACCACCATCAGCCCGACCCTTAGCGACGAAATTCAGCCCCAGGAGGATGGTTCTTATCTGATTGAAGGCAGTGCCAGCATCCGGGATCTTAACAAAGAGCTGGGCTGGGAGTTACCCACGGATGGCCCTCGCTCCCTGAATGGTCTGATCCTGGAATATCTGGAAGACATCCCCGAGGCCAATATCGGGCTGCGGGTAGCGGGTTATCCGATAGAAATTCTGGAAGTGGAAAACAACGTCATCAAACAGGTTCGGGTACAACCCCAGTTTTACCTGCCGACGAACTGAACCGGCCGCCGTAAGGCGGCCTTTGTGAATACGGAAAAGTCTCAGCTTGCGTTTCTGCGCAGGCTTTCCCCTTCCAGGGTGCTGAAAATGGTCATCAGCTCGCTACGGTTACTGGTCAGATCTGCCAGGGTATAGCCTTCCATTACCTGTAAAAACGCTTCCATAGCTTCAGCCAACGCATTTTTCAGCCGGCAGGCAGGCACCAGATAACAGGCCGGACTGCCGCAATCGATGCCTTTGAGGTTGTTTTCCAGCAACCGTATCACCTTGCCGATATTAATATCCTTGGGCTCCCGCGCCAGGCGAATTCCACCATTTTTACCCCGCAAGGCATGAATATAGCCTTCCCGGGCCAGCTGATTGATAACCTTGACCATATGGTTACGGGATACATCATACAGGGCCGACACCCGGGCCACGCTGGTCAGCTCTCTCTCAGGCAAAGTGGCAAGGTACATCAGGGCCCGCAGGCCAAAATCGGTATAGGTGGTCAGTTTCATATATATGATGTCCAGATGACAAGGCGAACATATATACATGATACACATTCAAGAGGGAACTGACATTAAATGTCAGTCTGCTTAATAAAGCAGCTGATGATTCAGTTCTTTTACCTTATGGGGAGGCATACGTTTTGCCAGCCCTTGGCTCAGACGCTCCGCTTCACGGTATTTATGCTTGTCGTCGGTCACCGTTTGCTTGAGCCAGAGGTAAGCTTGGGGGTAATCCAGCGGGCTGCCGGCCCCTGCCAGCAGCCAGGCCGCCCAGGTGAAGCGGGCTTTTTCAAAACCCAGGCTGGCAGCCTCCTGCATCAGGGGCACAGCCCGCTCCCGGTTCTGCTGCACAAGGGTGCCTTCATAATAGTAACGCCCCAGTTGCTCCAGCGCCGCCGGCATGCCTTGGCGGGCCGCGGCCCACATCATTTGCAGACCACGGCGCGGCTCTGCCGGTACGCAGATCCCCCAGGCCAGCATATCACCCCATAAAAACTGATAGGATGGCAACCGCAGCACTTCAGCCCGGGCTTCAATATCCTGTGTCAGCTGGCAGTCATCCTGATCCCGCACCCGCTGCAAGTGACGGTTGTCGTTAATCAGGGCAATGAGCTCATCTTCCTCATACAAGGGCACCGCTTCAAGGCCATCCAGCGCCTGGGCAACGGCGGCGGCCTGACCGGCACCGGAGGGTGCCTCGGCGGCCCATACCGACAGGGCCGAGCACAACAGAAACAGAGGGAAATAATTCATGACTTCTCCTTAACTGCTTTTGTTATCGGCCGGTTCCGGGGAATATTAAACGGCTTCAGCCTTCGCTTTGCTTGACCCGCCGCCAGCAGTCGTCCATCTCCGCCAGCGAGCTGCTGGTACAATCTTTGCCATCCGCCGCCAGCAGCTGCTCCACAGCACGAAAGCGGCGTTCAAACTTGGCATTGGCCCGGCGCAGTACCGCTTCCGGCTCCTGCTTAAGGTGGCGTACCAGGTTCACGGTGGCAAACAGCAAGTCCCCCAGCTCGTCAGCAATACGGTCATCATCGCACTCAGGCTGATTGACCTCTTCCATCACTTCATCCAGCTCTTCGCGGATTTTATCCACTACCGGTGGCAGCTCGCCCCAGTCAAAGCCCACGGCGGCGCAGCGCTTTTGTATTTTATGAGCCCGGCTCAGCGCCGGCAGCGCCAGCGGTATATCATCCAGGGCACTGGTGGCTTCTTGGTCACGCGCTCTGCGCTCTTTGGCTTTGGTGGCTTCCCAGTTAGCCTTGATCGCCGCTTCATCGTCAAAACGCACATCACCAAACACATGGGGATGACGGCTGACCAGCTTGGTACTGATGGCCTGCACCACATCGTGGAAGTTAAAACTGGCTCGCTCTTCGCCAAGACGGGCATAAAACACCACCTGAAACAGCAGATCTCCCAGCTCACCGGGAAGTTCATGCCAGGCCTCCCGGGCAATGGTATCTGCCACTTCATACGCTTCTTCAAGGGTATGAGGCACGATACTGGCAAAATCCTGTTTCAGATCCCAGGGACAGCCGTGCTCCGGGTCCCGCAGGGCAGCCATAATCGCCAGCAAGTCTTCAAGTGAATAATGTTCCTGCTTCATGTTCCGGTATCCGTATTCTTGTTTACAGCCTGCGGGCTTCCAGTATATCGGGCAGCTGACCAATGCGAGCCAGGGTCCGGCTCAGCGTATCAATATTGTACACTTCCAGCTCCATATCGATGGTGGCCGTCTGCTGTTTGCGGTTGGATCGGCTGTTGACCCCCATGACATTGATCTTTTCATTGGCCAGTATGGTGGTGATATCCCGCAGCAGGCCGGAGCGATCATTGGCCACAACCCGCAGGGTCAGCTGATAACCACCACCATTATCTTCGCCCCAGACCGCATCCACCATGCGCTCGGGGTGCTGCAATGCCAGCTCCTTGAGCTGCTCACAGTCTGCCCGGTGAATGGAGATGCCCCTCCCCTGTGTAATAAAACCAATGATTTCGTCGCCGGGGATAGGCTGACAGCAGCGGGCGGTATTGGTCAGCAGATTACCCACACCCTGCACCACTATGTGCCCCTTGGGTTTGTTATCCTGCGGTTTCTTCGCAGCTTTTTGCTCCAGCTCCCGCAGCACCTGCTGGTCCTGCTCTTCACTGCTCGGCTTTTTGTGCTGGCTTTGCAGATAATTAAGCAGCTGATTAATACGTAAGTCACCACCGCCAATGCCCGCCAGCAGATCATCCAGGCTGGTCACGTTAAAGCGTTCCAGGGCTTTTTTATCCAGCCAGGAGAATCCCATGCCCAGCCGTTCCAGCTCTTTGTCGAGCAGCTCACGACCGGCCAGTATGTTCTTGTCCCTGTCCTGCTTTTTAAACCAGGTAGCCACCTTGGAGCGGGCCCGGGAAGTACGCAAAAAGCCCTGATTAGGATTCATCCAGTCACGGCTGGGGTTCGGGTGTTTCTGGGTGATAATCTCAACCTGATCGCCGGTTTGCAGCTGATAGGTAAAAGGCACAATACGGCCGTCTATTTTGGCCCCGATGCAACGATGTCCGACCTGACTATGCACATAATAGGCAAAGTCCAGCGGCGTGGCCCCGGCAGGCATGTCCACTACATCGCCTTTGGGGGTGAAGACATACACCCTGTCTTCAAACACCTGACTGCGCAGCTCATCCACCAGAGAGCCGCTCTCGGCCATATCTTCCTGCCAGGCCAGCAGTTTTCTCAGCCAGGCAATTTTTTCTTCATAACCGCCCTGCTTGCCGCTGCCGGCCCCTTCCTTGTATTTCCAGTGGGCAGCGACCCCCAGCTCTGCATCCTGATGCATCTGCTCGGTGCGGATCTGGATCTCCACGGTTTTACCCTCAGGACCGATCACCACGGTATGGATGGACTGATACCCGTTGGGCTTGGGGTTCGCCACATAGTCGTCAAATTCCCGGGGAATATGCCGCCACTGGGTATGTACTATGCCCAGGGCGGCATAACAGTCCTGCAGCCGGTGTGTCACAACCCGCACCGCGCGTACATCAAACAGCTCGTCAAAATCGAGGCTCTTTTTCTGCATCTTGCGCCAGATGCTGTAAATATGCTTGGGCCGGCCATAGACTTCTGCATCCACACCCGCTTCGTGCAAAGCGTGATTCAGAGCACCGACAAAGCTGGCGATATAGTCTTCCCGCGCCAGCCGTTTTTCATCCAGCAGCCGGGCAATACGCTTGTAGGTCTCCGGATGCAGATAGCGGAACGACAGATCTTCCAGCTCCCACTTGAGCTGACCGATGCCCAAACGGTTCGCCAGCGGCGCATAGATATTGGCAATTTCCTTGGCCACCAGCACCCGGGTTTCTTCATCGGCATTCTTAACTTCCCGCAGGCAGGTAATGCGCTCCGCCAGCTTGATCACCACGGCGCGCACATCTTCGACCATGGCCAGCAGCATGCGCCGTACCTTGTCAGCCTGAGCCTCGTTGCCTTTGTCGCCATGAACATGCTGCAACGAACGAATGGCTTCCATATCAGCCACACCCTGCAGCAACTGATGAATATTGTCGCCAAAGTCTTCCTGCACCCGTTCGGCAGTCAGGATCCTATTTTCCAGAAACGGATACAGCAGTGCCGAGCGGAGGGTGTCAGCATCCATACTCAGGGTAAGCAGAATACCGACCATTTCCACGCCCTGAGCCAGCAGCCGGGCACTGGTCTCGGGATTCACATCCAGTTGCCGGCAATACTCATAAATGGCTTTCAGACGCGCCCGCTCACTAACGTCTACTGAAAGGCCGTCAACCCACTCCTGCAGGCAGAAGGTCGACTTGAGATGAGTTTCGCGCACGGCAACCATAAGCGTCCTTAAGTCAGTTCAAACAGCGCCATTGCCTCGCAATGGGGCGTGTGGGGAAACATGTCGATAAGCCCGAACCGGCTGATGCGGTAACCGGCCGCCAGCAATACCTCACTGTCTCTGGCCAGCGTGGCAGGATTGCACGAGACGTACAGCAGTCGCTCGGGAGACAGTTTGGCAAGATACGGCATCACTTGCTCGGCGCCCGCCCGGCCGGGGTCAATCAGCACCTGGGAAAAGCCTTCTTCGGCCCAGGGTTCCCGGGTAAAGTCGGCGGCCAGATCGGCACGGTAAAAACGGGCCTGAGGCAGTTGGTTATCTTCGGCATTACCTCTGGCCTGCTCGACCATTTCCATCACGCCTTCCACCCCCACCACCGGATGGCCCGCCGCCGCCAGCGGCAGAGAGAAATTGCCGATGCCACAAAACAAGTCCAGCACCGGCATGCCCGGCTCAGGGGCCAGCCAGTCAATGGCCTGCTGCACCATTGCTTCATTCAGTGTGCCATGAACCTGAATAAAGTCGCCGGGGGTAAACGAAAGCGTCAGGTTACTCAACTGATAATAAAGAGGAAACGGAACATGTAAAGGCCGCCTGCCGGTATCATCCTGTAAAAACAGGGCCAGCGCATACTCCTGGGCAAAGGCCAGCAGTATATCCAGATCTGCTGCCGGCAGATTGCCTTTGTGACGCAGCAGTAATGCGACGCCTTCAGCGGCATCGTACAGCTCGATATGACCCAGCAGCCGCAGTGAACACAAGCGATTCAGCAATTGGCGTAACGGCCCAATCAGCTTTGACAGTACCGGCGCCAGCACGCCACAAGACTCCACCTGCACCAGTTCATGAGACTGAGATTGACGAAAACCCAGCGCAACCCCCTTGCCCTGGCGACGAATGGCCAGCCGTGCCGCCCGGCGGTAACCCTGCCCTTCCCCGACCAGCCACTCCGGCTCTGGCAGTTCGGTCATACCGTGGCGGCCAAACAGGCTGAGCACGGCCTTTTGCTTTAACTCGCGCTGGCTGACAAGGGGCAGTTGTTGCAGATTGCAGCCACCACAGTCGCTGGTATGGATACAGAAAGGTTTAAGTCTGTCTGGTGATGGCTTAATCACTTTTTGCAGGCTGGCGGTGGCATAACGGCTGGTCTGAGCGGTCAGCTGCACCCGTACTTCTTCACCGGGCAACACGCCGGCGACAAATAACGGCTTGCCCTGATGTCGGGCTACTCCCATGCCGTGACCGTTAAGCTCGATAATACGAACATCCAGAGGCGCTTTGGCCGGCGCTGAAGGCTTTTTGACTTTGAAGAACTGAACCATAAAACGTGGAGCCCTCGAACCGGCTATGTCATCATGAGCCTACTGTCTTTTAAACGCATATTGTCCCACATAAGCCCATTATGACCAAATACGGCCTGCGAGCCCGGGTACTGGCCTTTACCATTATTCCGACCCTGATTATCGGCATTTTGCTGGCGGGTTATTTTTCCGTAAACCGCTACCAGCAGCTGGAAGACGCCCTGATCCAGGAAGGGGTGAACGTGATTGAACCACTGGCCCTGGCCAGTGAGCTGGCGCTGACTGCACGCAACCGTGAAGCCCTCAACCGGCTGCTCAGTAATATTCAGCGCAACAACACGCCGCTGGTGACGTCGATTGCCTTGTTTGATGCCGATGGAAAATTACTGGTCACCTCCAACTATCACAAAGACTACAAGGTATTGCGGTTACCGGAAGGCATGGCCATCCCCGCCACCACCAATGTGGATCCGCGCGAAAACGGCATCATTCTGCGCACTCCGGTACTGACCGATGCCACCCGGGCCGATACCCTGTGGGAAGAGTCGGCCACTCAGCCGCTGGGGTATGTCGCCATGCAGCTGACCGGCGATTCGGCCATGCTGCTGCACTATCGTGATACCTTTTTTGCCGGTCTGATCGTACTGCTGGGTGTGTGTGTCAGCGCTCTGTTTGGCATGCGTTTAATCAAGGACGTGTCCCAGCCGATTACCGACATGGTCAGTGCCGTGTATAAAATTCGTGAAGGCCGGCTCGACACCCGGGTCAGCGGCGAGTTCAGCGGTGAGCTGGAGATGCTGAAAAACGGCATCAATGCCATGGCCAAATCGCTGTCGGAATACCACGATGAAATGCAGCAAAATATCGATCAGGCCACGTCGGACTTGCGCGAAACGCTGGAACAGATTGAAATTCAGAATATCGAACTCGACATGGCCAAAAAGCGGGCCCAGGAAGCGGCCCGGGTTAAAACCGAGTTTCTGGCCAATATGTCCCATGAACTGCGCACACCGCTGAACGGGGTCATCGGCTTCGCCCGCCAGTTGCAGAAAACCCGCCTGACTGCCAGTCAGCTCGATTACCTTAAGACCATCGAAAAGTCGGCCCAGAACCTGCTCGGTATCATTAATGACATCCTCGACTTCTCCAAGCTGGAAGCCGGCAAGCTGAAAATGGAGCAGATCCCCTTCTCCCTGCGCGACACGCTGCAGGAAGTCATGGTGCTGCTGGCACCCAGCGCCCACGACAAAGGGCTGGAACTGTCGCTCCGAATCGATGCGGCGGTACACGACAGTCTGGTCGGGGATCCGCTGCGGCTGCAGCAGGTCCTTAACAACCTGGTCGGCAACGCCATCAAATTTACCGAGCAGGGCAATGTGGATATACGGGTGGATGCCCGCCCCGCCGGGCAGCCCGAACGCAGCGGCCTGTGCATTCATGTGCAGGACACCGGCATCGGTATTTCCGACAGTCAGCGCCGCCAGCTGTTTCAGGCCTTTAATCAGGCCGACTCCAGCATTTCCCGACGCTATGGCGGTACCGGTCTGGGGCTGGTGATAACACAAAAGCTGGTACATCAGATGGCCGGTGATATTGAACTCTATTCCGAGCCCGGTGCCGGCTCGGTGTTCAGCTTTACTCTTGAACTCGACAAGGCTGCCCTGCCCCTGGCCGAGCCCTTGCCACTGGCGGAGCTGACCGGCAAGACGGTACTTTATCAGGAAGAAGACGGCTTCAGCCGGCGCGCCACCAGTGCCCTGCTACGGGAGTGGGGCATGCAGGTGCTCTATGAACCGACCGCCGAACAGCCCATCGATCTTGCTGTGCTGGGCTTTGGCCCTCACGCCCTGCCCAGCCAGATGGAGCAGGAGCTGAAACGGCAGCTGGCCTTTAATAACAGAACCGTCATTCTGCTGAGCTCCACCGATCCAACGCTAAGCGATTCATTACTGACGGCCGGGGCAAGCCACTGCCTGAGTAAACCGGCTCACTACCAGAAACTGGCCCATGCCCTGGCCGAGCCGCGCACTACCGGTGATGAGCCAATGGCGCCCATTGCTCTGCCACCACCGACCCGACGCCGGCCAATGCGGGTGCTGGCGGTCGACGATAACCCGGCCAATCTCAAGCTGATCAGTGCCATGCTGGCCGAGCAGGTCAGTCAGGTAGATACCGGCCGTAACGGTCAGGATGCGCTCAATAAGGCCACTGCCAATCGCTACGACATTATTTTTATGGATATTCAGATGCCGGTGCTCGACGGCATTCAGGCCACCCAGGAAATTCGCCGTCAGGGCGGGCTCAATGCCACCACCCCGATTGTGGCGGTCACCGCCCATGCTATTGCCGGTGAACGGGACCGGCTGCTTCAGCAGGGCATGGATGATTATCTGGCCAAGCCTATCGACGAAACCATACTGGCACGCATTATTAACCACTTTGCCCGCGTCCCGAAGCAAAACGGGCTGATCGACTGGCCGCTGGCCCTGCAACAGTCCGGTGGCCGCGAAGCGCTGGCACGGGAAATGCTGACTCTGCTGCTGCAAAGTTTTGAAGAGTTCACTCCGGTGCTGAGTGCCGCCCTGGCCGGCGAGCTGGATGGTAATGCCCTGTACGCTCCTCTGCACAAGCTGCATGGAGGTGCCGTGTATTGCGGTGTCCCTCAGCTGCAGGTATTACTGGCCGGACTGGAGCAGGCGTTGCTAAACAAGCAGGGCGTCGACACGCTGGAACCGGAGCTGCTGGAGCTGGAAGAGCGTATTGAACAGGTAAGGGAAGAAGCAAAAGGATATTTGTAAAAGCAGCCGTAAGCGATGTTGCCTGCAGGTGCCGAGTGCACCTGCAGGCCCCCATTTATTGGGGCAACGAAGTTACATGCAGCATAATTTTCCCGGCTGAAGCCAGGCCTACAAAAAACCCGGATACCTGATGGTCCGGGTTTTTCTTACCGCTGACAGCTTATCACTTACGGCTTAAACGCCCTGTCGGGCTTCTCGCAGCAGACGCTTCATGTCACGCACCGCTTTTTCCAGGCCATCAAACGCAGCACGGGCAATAATGGCGTGACCGATGTTCAGCTCCAGCATTTCCGGAATGGCAGCGATAGGCTTGACGTTATGGTAGTGCAGGCCATGACCGCCGTTCACCTTAAGCCCGGCGTCGTGGGCATGGGAAGCACAGGCCGCAATGCGCTTGAGCTCGGCCAGCTGTTCGGCCTCATCAGTAGCATCGGCATAATGACCGGTGTGAATTTCAATGTAAGGCGCTCCGGTGGCTACGGCGGCGTCTATCTGGGCCTTGTCCGCATCAATAAACAACGACACCTTGATACCCGCCTCGCGCAGGCGGGCCACCGCCGCGGTTATCTTGTCGAGCTGCCCCGCCACATCCAGGCCACCTTCGGTGGTGACTTCTTCCCGCTTTTCCGGCACCAGGCAGACAAACGCCGGTTTAATACGGCAGGCAATGTCGATCATTTCATCGGTAACGGCCATTTCCAGGTTCATTCTGGTTTCTATGGTCTGTGCCAGAATTTCCACGTCCCTGTCGGTGATATGCCGGCGGTCTTCCCGCAGGTGGACGGTAATACCATCGGCACCGGACTGCTCGGCAATGGCCGCCGCATGTACCGGATCCGGATAGCTGGTTCCGCGGGCATTACGCAGTGTGGCGATATGATCGATATTGACACCCAAATACAGTTCACTCACTGGGACTTCCTCTCTTTCCTTTGATAAACAGGGCCCGGCTTTTCAGCACTCGTCCTTCCAGATAGGGGGCCAGCGCGGTACGGCTGAAACGTTTGGCTGCTGCCAGCACTTCTGCTGACTCCAGCCGGAGCTCCGCCAGGTCATGAAGCCAGTCACCACGATAAGCTCCGGGCTCGGGCCGTACCAGCGCCACAAAGCCGGCTTCAGGGCGATAAGCATACCAGCCTTGCGCACAAACTACTGCACCGGTCTCGGCGTCCTGGGTAAAGTCAACGCCATAGCCCAGCACATTCAGCATATAGAACTCAAAATTGCGCAAACAAGGCTCAAGAGCACTGCCGGCCGCCAGCTTTCTCAAGGTCGTCTCATACACTTCAAACACCTCTTCAAAAGGCGTTTGTATTTCTAGCAGGTAATGGATCAGCTCGTTGAGATAAAGGCCGCTATATAGCGCGGTGCCGGTCAGCCTGATCGCCGGGCCGGTGGCCTCTGCACTATAGAGGGTTTTCAGTTCACCTTTGCCACCAAAGGTAAGCCGCAGAGGAACAAAGGGCTGCAGCAGCCCCTTTAAGGGCGAGCGGGGCTGACGACTGCCCCGGGCCACCAGGCTTTGCCGCCCCTGCTCCTGAGTGAACACTTCCACCAGCTGGCTGGTTTCCCTATAGGGACGGCTGTGAATAACAAAGGCGGCAAGCGCCATATTCAGTCGTCGCCGTAACCCAGGCTGCGCAGGGCACGTTCGTCATCTGCCCAGCCGGACTTGACCTTGACCCACAGCTCCAGATATACCTTCTGCTCCAGCAGCCGTTCCAGATCCAGACGGGCCTCAGTACCGATGGTACGCAGCTTTTCACCCTTATTACCGATCACCATGCGTTTCTGGCCACTCCGCTCTACCAGGATCAGGCCATTAATATGCACCACACCCTTTTCATCTACCTGATAACGCTCGATCTCAACGGTAATCGAGTAAGGCAGCTCATCACCGGTAAAACGCATCAGCTTTTCACGAATGATTTCCGCCGCCATAAAACGGGAGGATCTGTCAGTGATGTAATCTTCCGGGAAATAGTGCAGAGAAGGCTTAAGCCGGGATTTCGCCAGCTTGGCGATCGTCTCGACATTAGTGCCCTTTTCCGCCGAGATCGGCACGATATCGGCAAAGTCCATTTGCTGAGCCAGCCATTGCATGTGCGGCAGCAGGATCTCTTTGCTTTCCACGTTATCGATCTTGTTGATCGCCAGTACCACGGGACAACTCATGCGCCGCAACTTGTTCAATACCATGTCGTCGTCTTTGGTCCACTGGGTACCGTCGACCACAAACACCACCATTTCCACATCACCCAACGAGCTGGTTGCCGCCCGGTTCATCAGCCGGTTGATGGCACGTTTTTCTTCAATGTGCAGACCGGGTGTGTCGACATAGACAATCTGGTAATCCCCGTCAGTGTCGATGCCCATAATACGGTGGCGGGTCGTCTGCGGTTTTTTAGAGGTGATGCTGACCTTCTGCCCCAGCAGCCGGTTCAGCAGGGTCGACTTGCCTACATTAGGGCGGCCGACGATGGCCACAAAGCCACAATAAGTTTGCTGTTCTGTCATAACAAGGTTTCCAGGGCCTGCTCGGCCGCCGCCTGCTCTGCCTTGCGCCGGCTGGTACCCACGCCGATAACCGGGTCGGCCAAGCCATCCACAACACAGTGCACGGTAAATTTCTGATTATGGGCCTCACCGATGACGTTCACCACTTCATAGGTGGGCAGCGGCTTGCGTTTACCCTGCAACAGCTCCTGCAGCCGGGTCTTGGGATCTTTTTGCTCTACTCCGGGCTGAATATCGTTCAGCCGGCTGTCGTACCAGCTCAGCAGCAACTGAGTAATACTTTCTATGCCGCTGTCGAGATAGACGGCACCGATCAGGGCTTCCACCGCATCGGCCAGAATCGACTCACGACGGTAACCGCCGCTTTTCAGCTCACCGGGACCGAGGATCAGATAGTCACCCAGTTCGAAGGCCCGGGCCAGCTCGGCCAGTGTTTTCTCCCGTACCAGAGTAGCGCGCATGCGCGACATATCCCCTTCGTTCACCTTGGGAAAGCGATGGAACAGGGCATCGGCGATCACCATGCTGAGAATGGAATCCCCGAGAAACTCCAGCCGCTCATTATGGCGGGAGCCGGCACTACGGTGGGTCAGAGCCCGAACCAGCAAAGCTTCATCGTTAAAAGCGTGACCCAGTTTTGTTTGCAGATTGTTCAGTTTTTTCATTAATGAATTGCGCCTATTCGGCTGAAACGCACGTTACTGGGCACCCAGGAAGGCAGCCAGCTGTCGGCGTTGCGATCAAATTCAAAGCTTATCCAGATAGCGACCGCTTTGCCCACCAGGTTACTTTCGGGTACGAATCCCCAGAAGCGGCTGTCGGTGCTGTTATCGCGGTTGTCGCCCAACGCGAAATAATGCCCTTCAGGTACTACCCACTCATTCATTGCCGTATCCGGCTGGCGGTAATACATGGAAACCCGGTCCGGCAGCAGCGGATTCTGCAGGATATCGTGTGGGCGTTCGGTCAGGCTTTCGCTGTAACGGGCCAGCGGAATGCCCATTTGGGTAAATTCACCGCTGTGCTCAAACTTAAGCGGCACCGGCTCATAGCCGGGGCAGGCGTCCCCCTGACAGGCTGGCTTGATATAGAGCTGTTTGTCACGATAAACCAAGTGGTCTCCGGGCAGCCCCACAATACGCTTGATGTAATCAATACGGGGGTTTTCCGGGTATTTAAACACCGCAACATCTCCACGCTCCGGCTTGCCGGTAGGGATCAATGTGGTGTTGGAAACCGGCTCTTTCAGACCGTAGGAAAATTTTTCCACCAGAATGAAGTCGCCTACCAGCAAGGTCGGCATCATGGAACCGGATGGGATCTGAAACGGCTCATAGATAAAAGAACGCAGTACCAGCACTGCCGCGATCACCGGAAAAATGGATCTGGCCTGCTCGATCCAGCCGGGGGTAACGGCCGCTTTCGCCAGCGCAGACGCATCCACCTTGTTGCCGTGGCTGCGCTGTGCTTCGGCCAGTTCACGCCCCCGACGGGGCGCCCAAATCCACTTGTCACAGGCCCAGATAATACCGGTGACCAGCGTCACCAGTACCAGGATCAGGGCAAAGGTACTTGCCATGGTTACTTATCCTTACCTACGTGCAGAATGGCGAGGAAAGCATCCTGCGGAATATCAACCCGGCCCAGCGACTTCATGCGCTTTTTACCTTCCTTCTGTTTGGCCAGCAGTTTCTTCTTACGACTGACGTCACCGCCGTAACATTTTGCAGTCACATCTTTGCGCAGGGCTTTCACGGTGCTGCGGGCAATGATCTGATTGCCGATGGCCGCCTGAATGGCGATATCGAACATCTGCCGCGGGATCAGCTCACGCATTTTTTCTACCAGCTGACGGCCACGGAACTGAGCATTTTCCTTATGGGTAATGATCGCCAAGGCATCGACCCGGTCACCATTGATCATAATGTCGAGACGTACCATATCGGCCGCTTCAAAGCGTTTGAAGCCGTAATCCAGCGAGGCATAACCACGGCTGGTGGACTTCAGACGGTCGAAGAAATCGAGTACCACTTCCGCCATGGGGATATCGTAGGTCAGCGCCACCTGGTTGCCGTGGTAAACCATGTTGGTCTGCACGCCGCGTTTTTCGATACACAGGGTAATGACGTTACCCAGATATTCCTGGGGTACCAGGATATTACACTCGGCGATGGGCTCGTGAATTTCTTCAATATTGTTCACCGCCGGCAGTTGAGACGGGCTGTCGATATAGACCACCTCGCCGTCGGTCTTGACCACCTCGTATACCACTGTGGGTGCCGTGGTGATAAGATCCAGATCGTATTCCCGCTCCAGCCGCTCCTGAATGATCTCCATGTGCAGCATGCCCAGGAAACCACAGCGGAAGCCAAAGCCCAGGGCATTGGAAGTTTCTGGCTCATAGAACAGTGAAGCGTCGTTCAGCGCCAGCTTGTCGAGGGCATCACGAAACGCCTCATAATCATCGCTGGAAATGGGGAACAGACCGGCATAAACCTGAGGCTTCACTTTCTGAAAGCCAGGCAGGGCCTTTTCGGCACCGTGCTTGGCGAGCGTCAGGGTGTCGCCCACGGGAGCCCCGTGAATATCCTTGATACCGCACACTACCCAGCCTACTTCGCCGCAGTTGAGGCCGTCTGTGTCTTTTTGCTTGGGAGTAAAGATACCGATACGGTCCACACCCCAGATCTGACCGGTGCTCATCACCTTGATCTTGTCATTCTTCTTCAGGCTGCCGTGCTTGATACGCACCAGCGACACTACTCCCAGATAAGGGTCGAACCAGGAGTCGATGATCAGCGCCTGCAGCGGTCCTTCCGGATTACCTTCCGGTGACGGGATTTTCTGTACAATGGTTTCCAGCACCAGGTCCACACCCAGACCCGTCTTGGCGGAACAACGGACCGCATCGATGGCATCGATACCGACAATATCTTCAATCTCTTCCGCCACTCGCTCCGGCTCGGCCTGGGGCAGGTCGATTTTGTTCAGTACCGGTACAACTTCCAGCTCCATATCGAGGGCGGTGTAGCAGTTGGCCAGAGTCTGTGCCTCAACCCCCTGACCGGCATCAACCACCAGCAGGGCTCCTTCACAGGCAGCCAGCGAGCGGGATACCTCATAGGAAAAGTCCACGTGCCCGGGGGTATCAATGAAATTCAGCTGATACTGATTGCCGTCCTGCGCCTGGTAGTTCAGGGTCACACTCTGGGCCTTGATGGTAATGCCGCGCTCGCGCTCCAGATCCATGGAGTCGAGTACCTGCTGCTGCATTTCCCGATCGGTAAGGCCGCCACATACCTGGATCAGGCGATCGGACAGGGTCGATTTGCCGTGGTCGATGTGAGCGATGACGGAGAAATTACGAATATGCTTCATGATGCGATAAGGCGTCCGTAGTCAATGGCGACAATAATAAAGGCGAGATTCTACCGGATTCGCGGCACAGTGACCAATCCTTAGTCTGCCGAAAACCAACTAATCGGCCCGGCCAGCCAACGGTATCAGGGTATCCAGTATTACCGGCTGATCACTGCTGCCACGACGGCGGGCCAGGCGGGATGCCAGCCAGAATCCGGCACCACCACCGGCAAACGCACCGACAATGGTCGCGCCCTCGCTCAGTCCGGCGAGCCCCGTCAGCATCCCGGCCGTCAGCAGAAATAACAGAGGCAGCAGATAAATCAGCAGCGCACCGGTGATCAGACTATGTTCCGGAATACCGATACGCACCTGCTGACCGGGCTGCAATACCAGACCTGTCGCAATCACAAAACGATGATCCCGCCCCGGCAGCGCCTGGGATACCAGACCGGTACCGCAGGTACTGTTTTGCCGGCACTGACCGCAGGCCGATTTGCTGAAGCAGCTAACCTCCACTCCGTGCGGATGAACTGCCACCACAGTGGCAATTTCTTCGATCATGGAGTGCGTTCTTCCGGACTTTGTGGTGCCACCGACTCAGCAATACGACGAGCGGTATCGGCAGGCACATCGCCGACCACGGTGACTTCCACCCGGGCAGGATTAACCATGCTCACCAGATGTGTCGCGCCCTGACGAACCAGTTGCTGACGGGGTTCGTTCTGCTGCGACTCGGCCACGTAAACCGAAATATCCACCATCCCATTGGAAACCATCAGGTATTCCACCGGTTGCTCGGTCAGCGGCAGCCGGTGACGGTTTTGCACCCTCACCTGAAAACCCTCAGGCAGCCAGCCCGCCTGCCAGGAAGAGGAGACCGGCTGCTGCGACTGAGCGTCGGCCAGTGGCATGGGTGGAGGGAGCTTCACCCTCTGCAACTCTTTCAGCAAAGGTGCCGGCGCCTCATCAATCACCAAGGCGACCCCCATGCTCTGGGCCACCAGAGCGGCGTCTTCATCCAGAGTATCCAGACGCAATAACAGACCGGTTTGCTGATCCAGCCAAAGCACATAGCCATAGCAATTATCGGTTTTGGGCAACAACCGCACCAGATTGGCGGTACGACCCAGTACCCGGTTACGTCCGCTCACCACCGCTTCATACTGCGCCAGCAGTTGCTCCAGGGGCAGTTGCTGCACTCGGGTAAACAGGCCAGGAAGGCGGGAGTCCCTCAGGGTGTATCCCTCCGGGCCAAAATCAAAAAAGCTGGTTTCGGCGTCCCGCTGAACAAATTCCCGGGGACGGCCATTAAGGTGCAGCAGGTGGGTCAGCGCCTGCCCATCGAGGTGGCCCCGGGTCAGACGCTTGGGCTCGGGCGTGCCGATACCCGAATCAACCAAGGTCAGTTCGAAGTTGAGCTGCTGATAAGCCTGCTGCATGTTTTGCAGCAAGGCTTGCGGGTCGGCGTCGGTCGCTGCCCTGGCGGGTGCAACCACAACCATCAGCCACGCCAGTGTTACCCCTAATCTGCGTACCATCAAAAACCACTACCTCAGTGCTGACGCAGCCGTTGCTGCAGTTCATGATCCATCAGCAGAGCATTAATGCGCTGCTCCTGCTCCAGACGCTGCTGCTCGCTGCTGCGGGACGGTTTTTCAGACTGGTAATTCAGACTGACCGGTGCCGCACCGCCACTCATGGGCAAAGTGTGCAATACCGGAGACTGAGTGGCTTCCGGCTGGCTGTATTGCTGCACACCAAAAATGACCGCCGCCGATACCGATGCGGCAATAGCAAATTGCCCGGCATGACGAAACATGGGTTTAAGGCGGCCAAGACCAAATGCCGGGCGCACCACATTGCTGTCATTTTTCCGCTCCGGAGCAGAGCTACTGTCACGGGTAACCGTCAGTACCGGCTCCTTATCCAGTGCTGCTGCAATGCTGTCACTCAAATCAAAGGGTAACTGCGCTGGCAACTCGTTGCGCATGGCATCACCATAGAGGTGATATCGGCCAAAAGCATCAGCCAGTTCCCTGTTGCCGGCAACGTCTTCCAGCAACACCCTGTCCTGAATTTCCCCGTCTACCAGTGCCGATATTTGCTCTTTATTAGCCATAACACTTCCCCGTTAACTCCGAAGCAAGGGGGTGACCCGCTTGTCTATTGCTTCCCGCGCCCGAAAAATACGTGAGCGTACCGTGCCCACCGGACAGTCCATCACACTTGCTATATCTTCGTAGCTCATCCCTTCCAGTTCCCGCAATGTAATTGCCGTTTTCAGATCATCCGGCAGGCTGTCTATCGTCTCATATACCGCCCGGCGGATTTCTTCGGTCAACATAATACGTTCCGGCGATGCCAGCTCTTTCAGCGCGTCGCCGCCGCCATAATGCTCAGCATCATCCACATCCACATCGGCCCCCGGAGGACGTCGCCGCTGAGACACCAGATAATTCTTCGCAGTATTCACGGCAATGCGATACAACCAGGTAAAAAAAGCACTGTCACCACGAAATCCGGGCAATGCCCGATAAGCCTTGATGAAGGCTTCCTGAGTCACATCAGGTACGTCTCCGGGGTTGGACACGTAACGGGACACCAGGTTCGCTACCTTGTACTGATATTTTTTCACCAGCAGGTTATATGCATTTTTATCGCCCCGCTGAACCCGCTCGATCAATTGCTGATCAGTCAAATTTTCGCTCATACGAGCCGTGTAACCTCCGATTATTCCGGTGCCCGACCACCAACCCGTCACAAGCGTACCTTAATGGACTTCAATGCCGGGAAAAAGTTCTGAACTCATTTGGAAAAGCCAAATACGGCTGCGCACAAGGAGCTCATGGGATAACATGCAAGGACTCTCTCCATTTCGAGCCAATGATACTTTATGAAGGATCCCGTTGAATACCTCTGCGACGTACTCATCATTGGCAGCGGTGCCGCCGGCCTGTCACTGGCATTAAAACTGGCCAGTCATGCCCGGGTGCACGTGCTGTGTAAAGGACCGCTCGCCGAAGGGGCTACCCTGTATGCTCAGGGCGGCATCGCCGCCGTCTTTGATAAAACCGACAGCATTGAATCCCATGTTGCCGATACCCTGATTGCCGGCGCAGGCCTGTGCGACAAAGATGTTGTTGAACTGACTGCCCGCAATGCTCCCGATGCCATCAAGTGGCTGATCGGTCAGGGAGTCCCTTTTGATACCGAAGAGTCAGAGCAAGGCAAAACCGGTTATCACCTCACCCGGGAAGGTGGTCACAGCCACCGACGTATCTTTCATGCCGCCGACGCCACCGGCAGGGCTGTACAGACCACGTTAATTGAGCAGGTACAGCGTCATCCCAATATTCATGTACTGGAGCGGGTGAATGCGCTGGATCTGATCACCACGGCAAAAATGGGGCAACCCGGTAACCGGGTGCTGGGGGCCTATGTCTGGAACCGTAACAAGGAACGGGTAGAAACGGTACGCGCCAAGTTCGTGGCCATGGCCACCGGCGGTGCCTCAAAGGTGTATCAGTATACTTCCAACCCGGATGTCAGCTCCGGTGACGGCATTGCCATGGCATGGCGGGCAGGTTGCCGGGTTGCCAACATGGAGTTTAATCAGTTTCACCCCACCAGCCTGTTTCATCCCGACGACAGCAACTTTCTGCTGACCGAAGCGCTGCGCGGGGAAGGTGCTCACCTGCTGCGCCCGGATGGCAGCCGGTTTATGCCCGATTTTGACGAGCGCGGCGAGCTGGCCCCGCGGGACATTGTTGCCCGCGCCATCGACCATGAAATGAAGCGTCTGGGTGCCGACTGCATGTATCTCGATATCAGCCACCAGCCCGCCGACTTTATCATCAAACACTTTCCCACCATTTATGAGCGTTGTCTCAAGGTAGGCATAGACATCACCCGTCAGCCCATGCCGGTGGTGCCTGCCGCCCATTACACCTGTGGTGGGGTGGTCGTAGATCGCCGGGGTCGGACAGACATTGATGGCCTTTATGCAATTGGGGAAGTGTCTTATACCGGCCTTCACGGTGCCAACCGCATGGCATCCAACTCACTGCTGGAATGCATCGTATTTGCCCGGGCTGCCGGCGAGCATATGCTGGCGAACCTGGCGACCACCCCGGAGCCACCCATGCTGCCACTGTGGGATGAAAGCAAGGTCACCGATTCTGATGAAGAAGTGGTCATTCATCATAACTGGCATGAGCTCAGGCTGTTTATGTGGGACTATGTCGGCATCGTGCGTTCAAACAAGCGGCTGGCACGAGCCAAACGCCGCATTGAACTGTTGCAGCAGGAAATTCAGGAGTATTACGCCAACTTCCGCGTCAGCAACAATTTGCTGGAGTTGCGTAATCTGGCGCAAGTGGCAGAGCTTATCGTACTGTCGGCCATGGAGCGCAAAGAGTCCCGCGGACTGCATTACACGCTCGACTATCCCGACCAGCTCGAGCACCCGCAGCCCACGGTACTGACCCCGGCAAACTACAACGGGCATCAGCCTTCATAAAGCAGTTGCCGTGTCAGACGCCGGTACACCGCATCGGGCACGGCATCCTGAAATATCCACAGCGGCGGCCAGGGATCCCCCTTGAGCACCAGCAATAAAAAGCCGGGCCCTGCCCGGCTGTATGAAGACAGCTTGCCGCTGCGGCCATTCAGGCTGAGCACACCAGCATTAAACTCTCCCGCCAGCCGGTAATACCGGCTGCGCCGCCACATCAGCAACACCACCAGCAGCCAGCCGGGAGCGAACCAGAACAATCTGTCGGCACTCAGCAGCAGCGAGGCCGGTAACCACAAACTCAGCGCCAGCCCCAGTAAATACAGCCGGTGCAGTTGTGAAGGCTCAGCGTTGATTGCGAATCTGGTTGCGTTCAAGAATGTAGTTCACCATGGCCTGCAGGGCCTCATCCCCGGAGCGATCATGCCCCATGAACCAGGCAAACAGATCCGGATCATCGCATTCCAGCAGGCGGCGGAAGGTAGCCTGTTCTGGATCACTGAGCGCGTCATACTCGTGCTCCACAAAGGGGCCAAGGATCACGTCCAGCTCCAGCATGCCCCGTCGGCATGCCCAGATAAGGCGGGGTTTATCAGTGCTTGTGAGCATGTCGGCTTCCATCTAGCAAAACAAAGCTCATGGTATAAGGTCGAATGAGTACTGACAAATAACTTGGCCGTCTTTACCATGAGGGTCACACTTTAAGAATGAAACAGAGGGTATTCCCGTGTTGACCATCGCTTCCTCTCCAAAACTCTACCCGCTGACCGACAGAGCCGTGATAAGCCTGACCGGCGAAGAGCGGGTGAAGTACCTTCAGGGCCAGGTGACCTGCGATATTGCAGCACTGGCACCCGGCGACGCCGGCCCGGGCGGCCACTGCGACAGCAAGGGCAAGCTCTGGGCCTCGTTCTGGGTGGCCAACCTGGGCGAGCAATTGCTGCTGGTGCTGAACCAGTCACTGCTGGCACGCCAGCTGCCGGAGCTGAAAAAATTTGCGGTCTTCTCAAAAACCGATATTGAAGAAGTCAGCGACCGGTGGCAGGTATACGGTCTGGCCGGCGAAGGCCTCTCGCACTGGCTGAGCCATGAAGCCGGCGACAGCAACCTCTGGCAGGGCGGCATCATTATTCCGGTGGCAGCCGAGCATGCACTGCTGGTGCTGCCTGAGGGCGCTACTCTGCCTGACTTGCCGGCCGGCGATGAACAAGAGTGGCAAGGACTGATGATCCAGGCCGGGCTGCCCGATATGAGCGCAGAGCATCAGGGAGACTATATTCCGCAAATGCTCAACCTGCAGGCCATTGGCGGTATCAGCTTTAACAAGGGCTGCTATATGGGTCAGGAAACCGTGGCCCGGGCCAAATATCGCGGTGCCAATAAAAAGGCCATGTTTGTGGTTGAAGGTACCGTTACCGGTGACGTGACCGTCAATCAGGATCTGGAACTTCAGCTGGGTGAGAACTGGCGGCGGGCCGGCACCGTGCTGAACGTATACCAGCAAGACGATAAATGCGTGCTGACTTCGGTGCTGAACAAGGATCTGGACAGCAATACCGTGCTGAGGATCAAGGATCAGCCAGACAGCCGCCTGCAGCTGCTGCCCCTGCCCTACCGGCTGGAGGACTGAGCAGCCCCCACCGCCGCCGCCTTCAGCCAGGCGGCGGCTTTACCCAGCGGTCGCTGTTTATGCCATACCAGCTCCAAGGCGACCGGCCAGTCCTGATCATCAAACTCCAGTGCCGGCGACACCAGGCTGCCCCTGGACAGCGCCTCGGCCACCACATGCTCAGGTACAAAAGCCCAGCCCAGATTCCGTTCAACCAGCTCCACAATGACCCACTGACTTTCCACCCACCAGACATCGGCAGCCACCCGCAGGCGGACTTTTTCCTCGCTGTCATTGCGGGTCGCGACCATCAGCTGGCGATAACGCTTGAGCTCCTCCCAGCCAATCCGCTGCCCGGCCAGCGCATGGGACGGCGCACAAACCAGCTTTAACGGCACCCGTCCCAGGGCATGAAAGTTCAGTGCTGACGGTAATATTTCCTGCCGCCACATAATACCCAGATCGGCCCTTTCCTCCAGCACCAGGCGACTGACGTCCTCCATCAGGGGAAACAGCAGTTCCAGCTCTACCGAAGGAAAACGGCGGGCAAATTCGTCCATCAGCACCGCCAGTTGCTCGGAGGGATAAAGCTCATCCACCGCCAGTACCAGCCGGCTTTCCACCCCTTCTCCCAGGCTCTTGGCCACCCCGCGAAAATGCTCGCATCGTTCCAGAATAACCCGGGCTTCGGCCAGCAAGCGCTCCCCTTCCGGGGTAAGTTGCGGATAACGGCCACTACGCACAAACAGCGTATTGTCCAGATCAATTTCCAGATTGGCGACAGCCGTGCTGATCACCGACTGGGCCTTGTTCAGACGCCGCGCTGCCGCAGAAAAGGAGCCAGACTCCACGGTGGTGACAAAGGCTTGTAACTGCTCAAGGGAGAAACTCATCTATCTCCAAAACCGATACTTACTGACTTTTTAATAGAACAATACTAGATAGAATAGCGTTATTAGCAACGCATTTTCTGAAGGAGTTTTCATGCGTACAACCAAGGATCGCATTCGCCACACCATTGGCTTTGAGCTTTTGGGCTTGGTGATTTTCGCCCCGCTGGCCAGTCTGGTCTTTGGCTTTGAGCTCCAGCTGATGGGCGTCTTAGCCTTGGTGGGCTCAGTAATCGCCACAGTCTGGAACTATATTTACAACCTGCAGTTTGATCACGCGCTACTTAGATGGCAGGGAAGTGTACGAAAAAGCACGTTAATGCGGGTCTTTCATGCGTTGCTGTTTGAGGGCGGACTGCTGCTGCTGTTTTTGCCGATGATTGCCTGGTACCTCAGCATCAGCCTGTGGGAAGCATTCAAAATGGATATTGCGATGGCAGCCTTCTATCTGGTCTACGCCTTTTTCTACAACCTGGCCTACGACCGCATTTTTCCGGTGCCTCACCCGGCTCCTCAGACCGAATAAAAAAAACCGCCTTTCGGCGGTTTTTTTACATCTGATGTTACTTGCCGCGGACGGGCTCAGCCTCGGCATCGTCAATGCTGTCCGGGTTGCCTTCCATCTTGGCCACGATGGTGTTAACAGCAGTATCGCCCACCACGTTGGAAGCCGTACAGAACATGTCATTAATACGGTCTACCGCCATAACGATAGCCATGGCCTCCACCGGCAAGCCCATCTGGTGCAACAGTACACCGGCCATCACCACGGCACCACCAGGCACACCACCCACGCCTACCGACATCAGCAGCACGGTGATGCCTACGGTCAGCAGGTCACCGAAAGGTATCGGCGTGCCGGAGATATTGGCAGCAAAAAACGCAGCCAGAGTAATGTAAATGGCCGAGCCAGACATATTAATGGTGGCACCCAAGGGCACACCAAAACCGGCCACAGCGCGGGATACACCCAGCTTTTCGGTAAGAGTGCGCATAGTCACCGGAATGGTCGCATTGGAGCTGGCCGTGGACAGTGAGAACAACAGCTGCTCACGGGTAGCCTTGCGAAACACACCGGGCTTGATGCCGGTAGTAGCCCACACGGCAAGCGGATAAACCACCAGAATCCAGAACGCCAGCACCATCACCACCATGGCCACATAACCGGCCACCGACATCAGGGTGTTCGCTTCCAGTGTGGCTCCCAGACCAATCATCAGCGCAAACACACCGTAGGGAGCCAGGGTCATCACCAGACCAACCAGTTTCATCATGACTTCATTGGCCATCCGGAAAGCGCGGGCCGCCGGCGCAGCAGTAGCGCCCAGGCCCTGAATCGCCAGACCGGTCAGGATTGCCATAAAGATGATTTGCAGCATGTCGCCCGAAGCAAAGGCCTGCACCGGGTTGCTGGGCACAATATTCACCAGCATGGCACCCAGATCCGGCGTTTCGGTCGTCGTCAGCTCAACGGCACCACTGGCACCATGAGGCAAGGTCGCACCCAGACCGGGCTGGAAGATGACACCGACCAGAATGGCGGCAGCAATCGACAATATGGTGTTAATGATATACAGGCCAAAAGTACGGCTACCCAGACGGCCAAAGCTGGCAATGTCCCGCAGCTCGCAGATACCGGTCACAATGGAGATATACACCAGAGGAACCACCATCAACTTGATAAGCGAGACAAACATGCCGCCCAAACCTTCAGCCAGACTGACCAGACCATCATTAAGCAACGACACGTCTGCAAACAGGTACTGAATTGCACTGCCGATCAGCAGACCGACAAAGAGCCCGGTGAAGATCCGGGCGGAAAGAGAGCCTTTCATTTCTACATCCTCAGAAAAAGCCAAAGTATTTATCTGCTGTTTATTATTTTTGTAGATAGGTTAACCATTCGTTCCGTAAGCGACAGAATTTTACATTCAAAAAACAGCACGGCAACCACAATGATCCTCTCCCGGCACTCCTGCGTGACACAGATCACAAAGTAAATGTAAAAACATCAAAAAAATGTAATAGCTTCTCGTCGCTCCCCCTCACCGCCGGTTACAGGTTGACACCGGCAACCCCGCTGACTGTACTGGAATGAGTCCTCAAGCCTGACGTTCAGTGCTTAACTCCGCCACCATCACAGGGACAGATCATGGCTACACAAATCCCCAGCTTCTCCCGCGAGGAATATCAGCAACGCCTGACCAACGTCAGAGCGGCCATGTATGAACGGAATATTCAGACCCTGATCGTGCATGACCCGGCTAACATTGCCTGGCTCACCGGCTACGATGGCTGGTCTTTTTACACACCGCAGGCCGCCATTGTCAGCATGAGTGGCGAGCCCGTCTGGTACGGCCGTCAGATGGATGCAAACGGTGCCCGCCGCACCGTCTGGCTGCAGGAAGAAAATATTCTCTGGTATCCGGACTACTATGTGATGAACCCGCCGATGAACGCCATGGAGTATCTGGCCAATCAGTTCCTCAGGCCGTATGAGTGGGCCTGCGGGCGTATCGGTGTTGAGATGGACAGCGTTTATTTCACTCCCGCCGCCTGGCTGGCGCTGCAGGAAAACCTGCCCGAAGCCGAGCTGGTGGACGCCACCGCTCTGGTGAACTGGTGCCGGGCGGTAAAGTCCGATACGGAACTAAGATATATGCGCATTGCCGCCCGCATTGTGGAGCGTATGCATGCTGCCGCGCTGGAAATGATAGAGCCTGGCCTGCCCAAAAACCTGCTGGTAGCAGAAATTTACCGGGTGGCGATGGAAGGACATGATGGGCACTTTGGCGATTACCCTTCCATTGTGCCCATGCTGCCCTCCGGCCCGGATGCATCGGCCCCCCACCTGACCTGGGACAACAGGCCCTTTTGCCGGGATCAGGGAACCTTTCTGGAACTGGCCGGGTGCCACCGCCGTTATCACTGTGTACTGTCACGTACCATTTATCTGGGCCGCCCTACAGATAACTTTCTACGGGCCGAAGAAGCCCTGAATGCCGGTCTGGCAGCCGGAGTGGCGGCCGCTCAGCCCGGCAACCGCTGTGCCGATATCGCCGATGCGCTTAACGCCACGCTGGCCGAATACGGTTTTGATCGGGAAGGTGCCCGCTGCGGTTATCCCATCGGCATGAGCTATCCGCCCGACTGGGGAGAGCGCAGCATGAGTCTGCGTAATACCGATTACACCCTGTTGCAGCCCGGCATGACCTTCCATTTTATGCCTGGCCTGTGGCTGGAGGACTGGGGCATGGAAACCACCGAAAGCATCGTAATCACCGACCATGGCGGAGAAACCCTGTGCAACTATCCCCGCCAGCTGTTGGTAAAAAAGTGAACCAACGGAGGTATGCCTGCACGGATAACAGTCGGCCTGAACCGCAGAAATAAAAAGAGGCCTTCCGGCCTCTTTATCACAGAACTTGCCGGATGACCCTGCCGAACCGGCTGATGCCTTCCTCAATGGTGGCAGCGTCGGCGCCGGAGTAACTGAAACGCGCGGTATTAAGAATATCCGGCCGCACATAAAAAGGCTGACCCGGTACAAAAGCCACGTTTTCCTTAATGGCAAGATTAAACAGCTCCATGGCACTGATATGTTCTGGCAAACGCAGCCACAGGAACATGCCTCCCTCCGGACGAGTAAAGTCCAGTCCGGGGCAATGACGCAGCAGCGCCTGCTCCATGGCATTTTTCTGCTCGCCATACACAGTACGAATACGATCGATATGAGCGTCCAGGCTATTATCCTGCAGATAGCTGTACAGCACCTGCTGCACAAAGCCATTGGTGTGCAGATCCGAGGCTTGCTTGGCAATGGTGATCTTCTGGCGCAGCCAGTCAGGCACCAGCATCCAGCCCAGACGGAAAGAGGGCACAACCACCTTGGAGAAGGAGCCCAGCAGCACCACATTTTCCGGTGCCAGTTTGGCAATGGGCGGCAAATGCTCACCCTCAAAGCGCAGCTCACCGTAGGGGTTATCTTCCACCATCAGCATATTGTGGCGCACCAGCCGCTCGGCTACCGCCTTGCGCTTCTCCAGGCTGTAGCTGAGGCCTGACGGATTCTGAAAGTTGGTCACCCCGTACATAACCCGGGCGTGATTGGGCTCGGCCAGCAAAGCATCCAGTGCATTCAGATCCGGACCATCGTCGTTCAGGGGCACTCCCTGAAATTCGGGCTGATAGACCGACAGCGCCTGAATGGCTCCCAGATAGCCCGGCTCTTCAATGATCAGCTTGGCACCTTCATCTACCAGTACCTTGCCGAGCAGGTCCAGCGCCTGCTGCGAGCCGTTGGTGATCAGAATGTTATCCGGATTTACCGTCATGCCATGCTGAGTCTGGTAGCGGGCAGCAATGTATTCCCGCAAAGGGCCAAAGCCCTCGGTGGCGGCATATTGCAGCGCGCCATTCCCCTTGTTCTGCAGCACCTTGGCAGTAGCTACTTCCAGTGCTTCATTGGGGAAAAATTCCGGATTGGGCAGGCCGCCGGCAAAAGAGATAACTTCCGGGTTGACGGCAACTTTAAGTATTTCTCGAATAAAGGAAGGCTCTACCTTGGCAAAGCGCTTGGCAAAAAACGGCTGCATAGGGGTCTCTCTGAATTACTACATGTGGCGGGCGCCAACAAAACCTTTCTTTTGTATCAGAAATCGCCGCAATAACAAACCATAAACAAACAGATACATTGCACCCGGCATCGGCTTGTGGTCGAATTCGGCCATGCACAACAACATGACCACCTCTGTGAACAGCTTTTCTTTTTCTCAGCGCATTCTGGCCTGGCATGATGTACATGGTCGCAAAACCCTGCCCTGGCAGCTCAATAAAACGCCCTACCGGGTCTGGGTGTCGGAGATCATGCTGCAACAAACTCAGGTTGCCACCGTCATTCCCTACTACCAGCGTTTTATGGAACGTTTTCCCGATGTGGTTAGCCTGGCCAATGCCGACCAGGATGAGGTTCTGCACTTATGGACCGGTCTGGGTTACTACGCCCGGGCCCGTAACCTGCACAAGGCGGCACAGGTAATCCGCGATCATTACCACGGACATTTTCCCGAGCGCTTTGAAGAAGTGCTCGGTTTGCCCGGCATTGGTCGCTCCACCGCCGGTGCTGTGCTGTCGCTGTCTCTTGGCCAGCATCACGGCATTCTCGATGGCAATGTCAAACGGGTACTGACCCGCTGGCTCGGTCAGCAAGGCTGGCCGGGTAAAAAAGAAGTAGAAAATGCCCTCTGGGACAAAGTGGCCGAACTTACTCCCGGCAACGGAGTAAGCCAGTATAACCAGGCCATGATGGACATGGGCGCAACCATTTGCACCCGCAGCAAACCCGCCTGCGAGCGTTGCCCGGTCAATGACGACTGCACCGCACTGGCACTGGGCACACCCACTGCCTTTCCCGAATCCAAGCCAAAAAAAACCGTACAGCCGGAGAAGAAGGCCTGTTTTCTGCTGCTGCAAAGTGGTGACCAGCTGCTGCTGGTTCAGCGCCCGCCACAAGGGCTGTGGGGAGGTCTTTACTGCTTTCCCGAATTTACCGGCGAGGCTGAAATGCAGCGCTGGCTGACACGGCTTCCCGAGGCTGACAGCCCGGAGCCCCTGCCCGGATTTCGTCATACCTTCAGCCACTTTCACCTGGATATCAGCCCTTGGCGGGTGCAATTACCACGCATTCCCGCCGAGGTCATGGAGAATAACGAACGTCTTTGGTATAACTTGCACCAACCGGCACCGGTTGGCCTGGCAGCCGCCACCAAGAAGCTGCTCGCCTACCCGCAACTGCATAAGAGGACATCATGAGCCGCACCATTTTTTGCCAGCGTTTACAAAAGGAAGCCGAAGGTCTGGATTTTCAGATGTACCCGGGTGAACTCGGTAAACGCATTTACGACAACATTTGCAAGGAAGCCTGGTCTGAATGGCAGAAAAAGCAGACCATGCTGATTAACGAAAAAAAGCTGAACATGATGAATGCCGAGCATCGTCAGCTACTGGAAAAAGAAATGGTCGCCTACCTGTTTGAAGGTGCCGACGTCAATATTGAGGGTTACACCCCCCCTTCCGGCAATTAAATCGCCGCTTTGTACAAGCCTTGAGCTAACGCACACAGCCCCTGGAAAAAGCGGTTGACTTGCCGGGGGCAATCGATTTAAATGACGCCCCGTTGCCCAGATAGCTCAGTCGGTAGAGCAGGGGATTGAAAATCCCCGTGTCGGTGGTTCGATTCCGCCTCTGGGCACCATTTTTCGGTGCCTTTTCAAGTAAAAGCCCAGTTTGCCCAGATAGCTCAGTCGGTAGAGCAGGGGATTGAAAATCCCCGTGTCGGTGGTTCGATTCCGCCTCTGGGCACCATTTTTCGGTGCCTTTTCAAGTAAAAGCCCAGTTTGCCCAGATAGCTCAGTCGGTAGAGCAGGGGATTGAAAATCCCCGTGTCGGTGGTTCGATTCCGCCTCTGGGCACCATCTTAAAGCCTCGCTTATGCGGGGCTTTTTTGTATCCGCGAAAAACAGCACCAAGAGCAGACGTGCTTTAGCAACACAGGAACCAGTGATGAAACAAACAGCATGGGCTCTGGCCCTGACCAGCGCTTTTATCAGCATGCAAGCGAATGCGGACAGTCTCGGAGTCTATGCCGGCGCCCAAGCCTGGCAGGTAAACACCAGTGGTGAGTTTGGCAGCAACCACAGCCGGGCCGGCTTTGGTTTTGAAGAGGAGGTGCAGGGGGTGTACTACGTCGCCTTTGAACATCCCGTTCCCTTACTGCCAAATGTAAAAATTCGCCATAACGAACTGGCGGTTGCTGGTAATACCAGGGTCTCGGGTCAGTTCAGTTTTGGTGGCGTCAGTTATGGCAACGGCACCCAGTTGAGTGCCGCTCTGGATCTGAGCAATACCGATCTTATTCTTTACTATGAGTTGTTCGACAACTCGCTGTTCAGTGTCGATTTCGGACTTAACGTTAAGTACCTCGACGGGGACATTCGCGTTGTCGACAGCCATGGCCACAGTGGCACCGAGCAACTCCGCGCCCCCCTCCCCCTGGGTTACCTCAAGGCCGAGCTGGCATTGCCGCTGACCGGCCTGTCAGCCTTTGGTGAGCTGAATTACCTCACCCTGGATGGTCACGAGCTGTCGGATTATCAAGCAGGCCTGGCCTATCGCCTGATTGATAGCCTGGCGATGGATGTCAATGTGCATGCAGGTTACCGCGCCATAGGACTGAAACTGGACAGTCTCGACAACGTGGATGCCAACCTCGACTTCGATGGCGCATTTCTGGGAGCAGAAATCCACTTCTAAGTAGCTGCCTGTCTTGCTTTACAAAAACCAGTCTTGGTACTGGCTTTTTCACTACCAGTACCTCAGCCCCATTCACTGATCAAACATGGTATAACTCAGGTTCATTTTCTAATCTTGGTTATGACCGGGCAAAAAGGATGATGCCATGAACAAACTGCTTCTGCTGACAGCCCTGCTGTTGTCTGGCACTGGATATGCCGAGGAAAACCCGGAAGGTGACAGTGATCTGCCGCTTTGGGTTGCAGACAAGATTACCCCCGTGCACGACAGTGTGACCAACTGGCTTGATAACAGCGCCCGTAACATCGACAACTTCTTCGGCAATGATGACAGCCTGACCATAGAAAACGGCTCCTATCTGCGCTTCAGTCAGGAGTTTTCATGGCACGAGAGAGACGATTTCGGCTCGGACACGGCGCTGCGTTTGCGACTGGATCTGCCGACCACGGAAGAACGGCTGCGTATCTTAATAGAAAGTGATCCGGAAGAAGCTCAGGGCACACTGGCCGAGCAAGGGGCAAACACAGCCAGAAATAATAACGACTTCAGCAGTGATAATTTCCTAATTGGTCTGCGCCGGCTGAGCAGCCGTGACAAACGCGAGCACTGGCGCTTTGACGCCGGTGCCGGTATCAAGGTCAAACTGCCGTTGGACCCTTATGTGCGCTTTAGCGGTGAACGCCAGTGGCTGATGGAAGACAGCCCCTGGGTGCTCGATTCCTGGAACCGTGTTTCCTGGTTTAACGAAGAAGGCTACTCTGCCCGTAGCCGCTGGGATCTGGGGCGGCCTCTGAGTGATACCCAGCATCTTCGCTTTATCACCAACGTGCAGTGGCAGGAAGAAGTCGATACTCTCGAATATTCCGAAGGCATTGAGTTTAACCACTTGCTGGGCACCCGCAGCGCCATCCGTTATGCCGCGGTGGCCGTAGGTCGTAGTGCATCCAGCCCAAGACTGCATGATTACTATCTGCTAAGCCACTACCGCCGCAATCTTCACAAAGAAATATTGTTTGTGGACTTTATTCCCGAGCTGCATTTTCCCCGGGAGCAGGACTACGATGCCGAGTTTGGTATCACACTGCGACTGGAGCTGTTGTTCAGGGCCGATCTGTCCTGGGGAAGATGACAATTCAATGACAAAAAATTCCCGGGCGGCCCTTTCTCGCCTCCGTCCGGGATAAAGTCGGGTTAACCTGCCACGGGTCACAAAAATACCTGTTGACCACCATCAGGGAACCGGTTAGAGTGATTTCGACTTTGAAGATACCGCTGAATTTATGTTCATTACGAAGTTCCTAGTAGTACCTCGTCCTGTATTTCATAAGTAAAGGTTGTGTTTTTAAAGTCGATTATTCTAGCAAGTTTGTTTACAGGATTTAGGTATGTCTAACACTGTTAAAGGTAAAGTAAAGTTCTTCAATGAAGCCAAAGGTTTCGGTTTCATCGAGCAAGAGCAAGGCCCTGACGTATTCGTACACTTCAGCGCCATTCAGACTCCGGGCTTCAAGACCCTGGCTGAAGGTCAGTCCGTAGAGTTCACCGTAGCTCAGGGCCAGAAAGGTCCTCAGGCTGAAAACGTAGTTCCTCTGTAAGAGTCTGCGTTAATAAAGAATTCCAAAGCCGCGCTTCTCAGCGCGGCTTTTTTCTGGCTATCGTTTAAAAGCGCCCTACCGCAAATACCGATAACCCCTTCAGCACCAGCGCCCCCACTATTACGCATACCCCCAGGCTAACGGCCGTATCCACCCCAATATAAGCCATAGCCGCAGTCAATATACTCGCACTCAGCATTTGCAGCGCACCTGATAAGGCCGCTGCCGAGCCGGCCAGATCCCGGTATGGCTCCAGCAGGCGGCTCATGGCATTAGGGAACGCCATGCCATTGCCCAATGCCTGAATAAAAATGCCGGTTACCATCAGCCAGGGCTCAAGTGGCATCAGCATAATCCACAGTCCGGCTACCAGCTGAATGAAGGGACTGATCCGCAATATCTGCTCGGATCGAACCCAGAACTGGATCCGGTTATTGATAATGCCGCCGAGCAACAGTCCCAGTGCAGGCAACAGTGCCCACCGGCCATACTCTGCCGCACTCATGCCAATCTGCTGCTGCATCACATAAGGCAGCACCGACACCGATGTCATCATCAGGGCAAACTGACCCCACAACATGCCACCATAACCAAGAAAGTGCCGTTGCCGCATCAGGGTAAAGTAATTTTTAATAATGCTACCCGGATGCAAGCGAAGGCGCGGCCCCCTGTGGGTCTCACTGAAACAAGCCAGCAACAGCAGCCACAGCAACAACAGATAAGCCAGCATGGCAATAAACACACTTTGCCAGCCAAATACATCGTTCAGTATTCCCCCCAGCGCCGGAGCCAGCACCGGCGTGATGGCGGCAGCCATGGCGATATAGGAGAGTGCATTGCGCAGCGCAGCGCCTTCAAAGCTATCTCTTAACATTGCCCGGGATACCACGGCACCGCACCCGGCCCCCAGCCCCTGCAACAGCCGCCCGGCCAGCAGCCATTCAAAAGAGGCACCGGGCAACATGCACAATGCCACTCCCACCAACGCCAGAGCCAGCCCGCCTAGCAGCACCGGCCGGCGGCCGCGGGCATCACTGAGCGGGCCATACAGCAGCTGCACCGGGCCAAATGCAAACAGATATGCCGAGATCAGCCATTGCACCCGCTCAGGCTCCTCTGCCAGCGCCTGACTTATGCCGGGTAATACGGGAAACACCAGCCCCAGGCTAAGCTGGCCAATACTGACAATCAGGCATGCCAGCACCATAATGGTGGTGCCGGATACAACAGCGATCACACAAACTCCTTTTGCTGACGGGCAGATAAGGACGGCGGCCGGTCTTGTCTTATATCCCGCCACCTGTAAAGGTGTATTTAATTGACGCTTTACTTTGACAAGCCGGCCATTCATTAAGCACAATCAAGACTGAAAAATAACAAAAAGGACTGACCAACATGACAGCCCCATCATCGAACCCCCAATCGCTGCAGCAAGCCTTTTCATTGGGTAACGGGCAGGATGCGGCACTGAACTGGCTGCGCAAAAACCAAACTCACTGCGCCATTTTCCTTACCAATGGTATCAAACTTGAAGGGATGATCAGTGCCTTTGACCAATACAGCATTCTGCTGTCTGATCCCAGAGGTCAGCAACAACTGATCTATAAGGCCAAAATTTCTACCATTTCGCCGGCCAGTCGTCGTCCGCCGCGCACCGGCGTTATCATTAACAAGCCTCGCCGCCCGCGTTATGACAACCACCATGACCATCATGGCCACCGTGAAGATCATCACCATGGCAACGACCCTCACGGCGACGATCAGTAACATTCGGTTTATTCCCGATACAAAAAAATGGCCGCTTGCGCGGCCATTTTTTATATCAGTTCCAGCTCTTCCATCACCCGGCGAATACGCGCTTTGGTATCCTGCTGTAACGGTACTACCGGTACCCGGCAATGCTCACTGGCCATCCCCAGCAGAGACAGAGCATATTTAGGACAGGCCGGGTTGGGCTCGGCAAACAGCACCTGATGCAAGGGCAGCAGCTTATCCTGCAAGGCCCGCGCTTCTTCCCATTTGCCGTTCAGCGTCAGATCCTGCAGCTGGGCGCATAACTTCGGAGCCACGTTGGCGGTCACTGAAATACACCCTTGACCACCGCCTACATTGTAAGACACAGCAGTGCCATCTTCGCCTGACAGCCAGGAGAACGGCTTTTTAATCAACTGCCGCTCTGCCCAGGGACGATTCAGATCACCGGTGGCGTCTTTCACACCCACAACGCGCGGCAGTTCCGCCATCCGTGCCAGAGTGGCCGGCAGAATATCCACCACGGCCCGGGGTGGAATGTTGTACACAATAATCGGCAGCTCGGTAGCATCGTGCAGCATTTTAAAATGCGCGTACAAGCCTTCCTGATTAGGACGGTTGTAGTAACCGGCCACATGCAATGTGGCGTTTGCGCCAGCCTGCTGAGCACACACGCTGTATTCAATGGCTTCCACCGGGTTGTTAGAGCCGGCCCCGGCAATCACCGGCACCCGTCCGGCAGCCTGTTCCGACACAATTTCAATAACCCGACAGTGCTCGTCGTGAGTCAGAGTCGGACTTTCCCCGGTGGTGCCCACCGGCACCAGGCCGTGAGTCCCTTCATCGATGTGCCAGTCTACCAGGCGACGCAGCGCCGCTTCATCGAGCCGATCACCATCAAAGGGGGTTAGCAGGGCAACTAAAGAACCGCGAAACATGGAAACTCCTTCTCCTGATCAGAGGATTGAATTTTGAATTAAAAAACCCCGGACGCAATTGCGTAACCGGGGTTTTGATAAAAATGGGTCTGAACGTATCAGGCGTCGGTCACGCAAAAACGGGGGCTGCTTTACGTTTAAGCAGTTTGATTAGTTTGCGTTTCACTGAAGCGGACATGGATAACACCTGAAAAAACCTTGAACAGCATCTTTTGCCAACCACCGCCAAATGTCAAGGGGAGCCATGCCATGTATAATGCCGTTTTTAAAAATATTCAGGAACACAAGATGTATGAGGCCCTGACATCCGTCAGTGAAATGCTGAGCCGCAATCTGGACACTCTGTGCCAACAGCCGCTGCTGGTGTGCGGCCTGCTGGAAGATAACATGCCCGTCTTGCTGGCCGACAACGGCCCGGCACCCCGGGTGTTTACCACTGATTTCCGCTATGCGCAGTGGCTGAACGACAATGGTCGGATCACGCCGGAATTTGGCTCAGCTCCCTCCGTTCAGCCCACTCAGGGCCTGTTATTGCTAATGCCCAAAGCCAAGGCCGAGGCACAATACCTGCTGGCAGCCTGTCTGCCCCTGCTGGCTCCGGGAGCGCCCGTATTTATTGCCGGCGATAACAAGGGAGGGGTTAAATCCGCCCCCAAACTGCTCTCTCCTTATTGTAAACAGGTCAATAAACTGGACAGTGCCCGACGGGCCAGCCTCTATCAGGCTGAACTCAGCCGGCCAGCACCAGCATTCCACCTCAACGACTGGATCAGCCGCTATCCGCTCGAGCAGGAAGACCTGACCATCTGCACCCTGCCCGGCATATTCAGTGCCGAACACCTTGATGCTGGCACCCAGATGCTGCTGAACGAAACCACCCGGCTCAGTGGCCGGGTACTGGACTTTGGCTGTGGTGCCGGAGTTATCGGAAGCAGCCTGCTCAAGCGCTATCCGGATATTGAACTGGAACAGATTGATATTAATGCCCTGGCACTGGAGGCAAGCCGGCTGACACTGGCAGAGAACGGTCTGCAGGCAAAGGTATATCCCTCCGATGGCCTGAATGAGGTACAGGGATACTTTGACTGCATTATCAGCAACCCGCCCTTTCATGCCGGCCTGAAAACCTTTTACAGCACCACGGAAACCTTATTGTGTGAGGCCAAACGCTACCTCAGGCCCGGTGGCAGTCTGTGGCTGGTGGCCAACGCCTTTTTACCCTATGCCGAACTTATCGAACAAAGCTTTGGCCATTGCGAGACCATCGCAGCCAACGGGCGTTTTAAAATCTACCGGGCGCAAGCTTGAACGTCACAAAAATGAGCCATTTTTGAGCAAACGGCCTGTAGGGCCGTTTTTTTATGTATTAACGTCGAAAAGCATGTTGACGGACGATAAAAAATCTATAGAATTCGCAGTCCTCAGCACGGGCGAGGGTGGCGGAATTGGTAGACGCGCTAGCTTCAGGTGTTAGTGTCCTTTGGATGTGGGGGTTCAAGTCCCCCCCTTCGCACCACTGAGAAATGATGGTCTCATTTAAAACAGCCAAAAATTTGAGCATGCGAGGGTGGCGGAATTGGTAGACGCGCTAGCTTCAGGTGTTAGTGTCCTTCGGACGTGGGGGTTCAAGTCCCCCCCTTCGCACCAAGCGTAACAGCTTGCGAACGGCTCAAATCCTATAATGGTTGGCCCATTTAAAACAGCCGAACAATCAGGTATGCGAG
This sequence comes from Oceanimonas baumannii, assembly GCF_002245495.1. GTDB lineage: Bacteria > Pseudomonadota > Gammaproteobacteria > Enterobacterales > Aeromonadaceae > Oceanimonas > Oceanimonas baumannii. Next base: position 110,440 of record NZ_NQJF01000006.1, on the reverse strand, counting down.
GGTGGCGGAATTGGTAGACGCGCTAGCTTCAGGTGTTAGTGTCCTTCGGACGTGGGGGTTCAAGTCCCCCCCTTCGCACCAAGATTGTTTAACTTCCCGGTTTATTCCTGCTGATTTATCTCCCTTTTTCTCAAAAATCTGAGAAATAGCTATTGCATTCGGTATGCAACGAACACATTATCATTACTATGTTAATGCCTTGTAACGGTTAAGCTAATGCGTTGGATGCTGTGCTCTCTGCTCTGCCTGCTGTTTCTTCAGCCAGTGCTCGCCGCTGCCAGCACCACAGATGCCCACGCCGTTCAACAGCTGGCTCTGCCAGCAACGGCCAGTACCGATCTGCCCGCAGATAGCGATAACCCGGAGCACAGCCTGCTTTCAGCGCTGCCCGCGCTGGCAGACAACCTCGTTTATCCGTCCGGAATCGAGACCAGCCTGCCGGCTCGCCAACAGTTCATCCGTCATCATTTCGCCCGCGGCCCTCCCATCACTTTTCTCGCCTGATCCCCCCCGCCCGCCGGGCCTGACACTTTTACCAGTTCAGAAGCCAGCTTCTGAACATGCGAGGAAATAATGATGAAAACACTGTCTCTCTATACCGTGGACGCTGCAGATCACCTGGTTCACCCCCGTCACTTCGGTCATACCCATCTCCACTCTCCCGCGATGGAGCTGGTTGAAGATTTCAGCCACAGTACACCCGAGGTGATCGATGCCGACACCCCAGCTGCTCATACTCAGGAGATCATGCTGCACGAACACAGCCGTTTTAAACTGGTCGTTGACAACGAAGGGGAACTGGTAGGACTGGTTGAACAGAAACAACTATCGGGCCCGGCCATGTTACGCCGGGTAGCCAATGGAGATCTGCGCCACGAAGTAACGGTATCAGATCTGATGCGTCCCCGGGAACAGCTTAAGGCGCTGGCTTATGAACAACTGCAAAGCTGTACCATCGGCGATGTCATTACCACACTGCAGCACAGCGGCGAAAGCTACTGCCTGGTGGTAGACCGGGATCACCACCAGATACGCGGTGTGATCTCGGCCCGGGATCTGGCTGAACGACTGCATATTGATCTGGATATCAGCAAAGTGCCCACCTTCCTGAATATTTTTGACTCGTTATCAGACTGAGCCTGCTCTCGGATAAAACAGGGCGCGCCGCGCCCTGTTTTATACTCCAGGCGGCATGGCCAGCAATAAGCCCAGACCGGCGAGCCCCCCTACCGGCAGCCAATACCATTGCCTGCTTACCGACGGAACGGCAAGAACCAGGGTAAATAACCCGAACCCAGCACTTAACCATAAGGCAAATGACGACGCCGGCACCCACCACGCCAGCATTAACCACCCCAAGACCAGCAACACCACCATGATAACCTCCTTATCGAACCCAATCGATAATAGTTATCATTTTCGGTTATATCAAGTATTTACTGGCTTTTTATAAACAGCGCCACCGTCTCAACATGCATGGTATGAGGAAACATATCTACCGGTGTCGCCTGCACCAGCTCAAAACCGTGTGCGCACAGCCAGGCAGCATCCCGGGCCAGGCTCTTGGGGTTGCAGGAGACATATACCAGTCTGGATGGACCCATTTGCACTAGGGTATTAAGCAAGTTTTCATCGCAGCCCTTACGCGGCGGATCCACCACCACAACATCGGCAACCAGTCCTTGTTCATACAGTGCCGGTACCTGTTGCTCGGCAGCACCGGTATGAAATGTGACATTATGAATACTATTGCGGGCCGCATTACGTTCAGCATCAGCCACCGCCTCCGGCACAATTTCAATACCATGTACATGCGCAGCAAACGGTGCCAGATACAGACTGATAGTGCCGATACCACTGTAGAGATCGAATACGGTTTCATTACCCGACAAAGACGCCTGGCGCATCGCTTCCTTGTAAAGCACCTCGGTCTGCAACGGATTAATCTGATAAAACGACAACGCCGAAACTTCGAATTGCAGCTCATCCAGTTTATCGGCGATGGTATCCTTGCCCCACAAGGTGCGCACCTGCGAGCTTAACACCCGGTTGCCCGCGGCATCGTTCACACACAGCTGTACACTGGCCATGTTCGGCACACCGGCAAGCTGCTCCACCAGCAGCTCAAGCGCACCGGCAGCCGGCTCTTCAGCCACGACCAGCACCACCATCACTTCACCGCTGTGGGTCCCATCCCGAACCATAATATAGCGAACACAGCCGCTATGGTGGGTCTCATTAAAGGCCGACACGGCCTGTTCCCGCATCCACTGGTATACCAGTGCGGTAATGTCGGCAGTAACCGGTGCCTGCACCCGGCACTGCTTCACTTCGGTCAGCTGATGGCTTTGTTTGGCATAAAAACCGATACTTGGCCCGGGCTGAACCGCAAACTGGGCCTTGTTACGGTAATGAAACGGCTCTGCCATGCCCACCGTCTCGCTCACCGGGCAGCTCACTCCCTGCGCCGTCAGCGCATCAAGCAGCAGTTCACGCTTCAGTTCCAGCTGTGCCGGGTAGTCCATCACCCGCAGCTGACACCCACCGCAAGCGGTATGTGGACAAAAGTCGGGCCTGCGGCCTGCGGCCGGAGTCAGCACACACTTAAGCTCTGCCTGAGCATAACGGGGTCTCGCCAGGGTAACTCTGACCTCTACTTCATCACCGGGCAAAGCGCCCGACACATAAACCGGACAACCGTTATGCTGAGCGACGCCATCCCCTTTATCGGTTAGGCTGTGAACGGAAAGGGTAAGCAATTGACCAGCTTTGAACATGATGAGCACTCTGAAAATTTAACTGCGCCAGCCTCGGCCGACAAAGCATGAATTTTACCCGAGGCCGGCCCGCCGCAACAGCCCGCCGTAAGCTGTCAGCCTGCCCAAAGCCTCAACGCAAGGCATCAGTAAAGCCCGGATAAAGGCCGCGGCTCGGTACTGAAGCGGCGTTGTTGATCAAATCAGAGCCGAGAAAGCCTGTCCCTATTGGGCTTGATGCCCTTAACTGACCGGCTGGCGAACAGGCATACCGAGTCCTACTCTGTTCATGACCTTAACCCCGGCCAGGGTTTCACCGACCTGGCCGTTGTAGTTACGCAGACTGAGCTTGGGGCTCACCAGCTGTTTGTAACGGGACATCGCCGTTTCTGCCAGCGACCGCTGATGGTCGCCAGAGGCACGTTTCCACTCAGCAAGGTTTCCTGATTTCAGTGATGTCACGGCGTCGTTTCTCGGATGTCCCTCTTCCCAGTAGCCCGCATTTTTGCGCGGTAGGATGGTCGCTTTGCTGCCTTTTTTGGGCAGGAGTTGATAGCATTCCCGAGTATCGTAAGCGCCGACACCTGATGTAACTGCCGCCGCAACGGGTTGAGTAAGGTCGGCAAGACCTCGTTATCGGCCACATTCTCCAGGCTGACCTCGGCGGCGATGACTTCGTGAGTACGGGCATCAACAGCCAGGTGCAACTTGCGCCAGACCCGGCGTTTATCCTTGTCGTGCTTGCGCTGTTTCCATTCGCCTTCACCGAACACCTTCAATCCGGTGGCGTCGATGACCAGATGAGTGACCGCGCCCTTGCTGGGCAAGTGGTACTTTACGTTCACGGTCTGGGCACGTTTGCTGATACTGCTGTAACCAGGCGAGGTCAGCGGCATATCCATCAGCTGAAAAATGGAGTTGATGAACCCTTCCAGCGCCCGTAACGGAAAGCCGAAGAAAGCCTTGAGCATCAGTGCCGTTTCAATGGCACTATCGCTGTAGTGGAAGCCACGCCCGCGGCGGCCATGGTGCTGATGGCAATTCCATTGCTTGATAGCTTGCTCATCGATCCAGAAGGTTAGTGAACCGCGATTGACCAAGGCCCGGTTGTACTCCGCCAGTTGCTGATGTTGTGTCGTGCTTTGCCCATCGGTCTGCCTCCGATTCCGTTCGTCAGATGATCAGATCATGGGTAGGACAGATAGTTCACTGATTTAGGAAACAACGCCCTTTCAAACGGAGTCTGCCGCACGCACCCAGTGCGGCACTTCCCGCCGGGTCCAGCGGGCGAATTTCATTTTGTCGCCCAGATAAAAGTTGCGGTAGGCCTGCACCGCATTACCGGGTACCTTGTATTGATCGGGCATGGCCTGGGCGAATTCGGTGAGACCGATGGCAGGGTAGGTAAACTGCTGTATTTGCGCCAGCACCGGCATGGACTTGTGATCCTGCTCTTTGCGGTAGCGATAGCAGTACTCGGCGTTGAGCGCATAAGTCAGCTGAGTCAGCCACTGAAAGTTATCGTATGAGGCTTCCACCCAGAGCACGCTGGGGTGTTTCATATGAGTGGATTTATAGGGCGTTTCAAAACCTTTCTTGTTCAGCGCAGTGCACAGTATCTGCACACTTTCGAGGATCATTTTAACCACATGCTGATCGCAGTGATATTCGGCGCAGCGCTCTATGTTGTTGTCCAGTATAAAAATATTCACACATATCATCCTGTTTGAACAGCTCATGATTGTGTCGGTGAACAGCACAGGAGGCAACGGCCAAACATGCGAGGCGCTCAGCAAAAGCCGAAAATCGGGCACAAAAAAACCCGACATATATCGGGTTATTTGTTGGTAGCAGTGGCCGGACTCGAACCGGCACGCCCGAAGGCAAGTGATTTTGAATCACTCATGTCTACCAATTCCATCACACTGCCACCGGTAGACTCACCATGAGTGAGCCATCGCATTATACTCAGCCCTGCTGCTCCCGCAACCGGATTATGTGTGCGCTGGCACCGATTGGACATTATTTGGTCTTTACCGCCAGGCTTTCCCGGAGCGCTGCTTTTGCTAGAATGCAGCCCTTCGTCATTCAAAGGAATATAACTGTTGGCTTCTTCTTATACGGACTTGCCCCGGGCCGGAGTGATGCGTCGCCTCGGTTCCTGGCTTTATGATTTTCTGGTGGTAGTGGCACTGCTGATGGTCGCAGGTTTTATCTGCTTCGGGCTGACCGCCCTGGCACTGCACCTGGGCTGGATTAGTCTGGGCGAGTATGAAGATACCGCCGCTCTGCTCAGTGCCAGCCGGGGCTACCAACTGGTGCTGCTTGGTGTGGTACTGTTTTTCTACTGCTGGTTCTGGCGCACCAGCGGCCAGACCCTGGGTATGCGCGCCTGGCGGCTGCGCGTGCAGAATACGGATGGCTCCCTGCTGACCCTGGGGCAATGCCTGGTACGAGCCGGAGCCGCGCTACTCGGGCTGGGTAATTTCTGGGTATGGTGTAATCCGCACCACAAGCTGGCATTACAGGACAAGCTGGCCCACTGCGAAGTGGTTGTGCTCAGCAAGGAACAGAACAGGCAGTTACTGAGCCGGGATTAAAGACGGGGCAACAGAATAAACACCCCGCCCCACCTCAGGCCCTTCGGTTAAGCAGAAACAAGGCCACGCCGATAAACAGCAGGCTGGGCCCCAGCGCCCCGATAACGGGTGGTACTTCATACACCAGGCTGATGGGGCCAAATACCTCATTGGCCACATAAAAACCAAAGCCGAACAAAATCCCCATCAGCAGCCGCGCGCCCATAGTGACGCTGCGCAAGGCACCAAATACGAAAGAGGATGCCAGCAGCATCATCGCCACCACCATGATCGGCTGCAGTGCTTTACGCCAGAACGCCAGTTCATACAGACTGGCATCCTGACCATTGTCTTTAAGATATCCCGCATACTCTAACAGGCCTTGCATCGATAACTCATCCGGCTCTATGGCTACCACTCCCAGCTTGTCGGGAGTCAGGCTGGTCATCCAGCGACGACTGGCTTCCTGAGTGGTAAGAATGGATTCACCGTGATTGAACACCGTGTCGGTAAGGTTCAGCAATATCCATTCACCGTTTTTATAATCGGCGGTAGCTGCCTGAGTGATACGTTGCAGTTGCTGCTTACCGTCAAAGTAATACAGCGTCACATTGCTCAGCGTGCCGTCACGCCGGGCCTGACCAATGTTGATATAAGCCTCGCCATCTCTGGCCCAGATCCCGTATACCGACAGCACCACCTGACCGCCGGAGCGGGCCTGAGTGCGTAAATCATCCGCTGCCAGCTTGGTGGCCGGTGCCACATATTCCCCCACCAGCATGATCACCAGCATCAGAGGAACAGCGGTTTTCAACGCACTGGTCACAATATTGAAACGGGAGTTGCCCGCTGCCTGCATCACCACCAGTTCGCTGGAACTGGCCATCTGGCCCAGGCCAATCAGCCCTCCCAGCAATGCCGCGATGGGAAAGAACAACACGATTTCCTTGGGCATGGACAGCAATACATAGTAAAAGGCGGACAGCAGGGTATAACTGCCCTCACCCACACTGCGCAACTGCTCTACATAACGAATAATGGCCGACAGACCAACCAGTACGAATTCGCACAGCAACATGGCCATCAGCACGGTACGGCCGATATAACGATCGAGAATATTAAACATCAGGCAGCCTTGCTCCGTTTGAACTTGCCTTTGGTACGGTTCCACCAGGCGGTTTCCGTCAGGTTGACCGGCAGTGCCACCAGCAGCAAAAAGGCCAGAGGAACCGTATAAAGTCCGGGTAACGGTGGCAAGCTGCCGCCTTCCAGTGCGGAGCGCGATGCGGTCTGCAGCAGGAAGTAAGCCAGATATAACAGAATGGCCGGCAGCAACTTGGCATAACGTCCCTGCCGCGGGTTGACCACCGCCAGCGGTACCACAATCAGCGTGAGCACCAGCATGGACAAGGGCAACACCAGCCGCCACTGCAATTCGGCACGCTGCTCCAGCTCTTCCGCATTTAACAGCACCTGGGTCGGCAGCGCTTCAATCCTGCTCTGAGCCACTGCCACTTCTGCCGGGCGAATATAGGCGCTGTATTCATCAAACCCGGCCACATCAAATTCGCGGGTACCAGGGGTGCCACTGTAGCGATGTCCCTTTTCCAGGGTCAGCCACTGACCATCTTCCCGCTCGTGCAAACGGCCGGCTTCGGCTACCACAATGGCCGGTGCACGCTGGGCCTGGCCCTGTTGCACAACAAACAGCTGGTTGAGCCGGTTGCCTTCGTCATCTTCTCCCAGCTCTTCCACATAGCCCACAATGCGGCCGCCATCCAGACTCATGAAACGGGCCTCACGCAGCACAGCAAACCCCGGATCGGCCTTGACCTCTTCCCGCAGCTGATACATCTGCGCCTTGGCCCAGGGATTGAGCCAGAGAGAGTTAAACAGCGCCACCGCCGTCCACACCAGCGCCAGCACCATGGTAGTGCGCATAATACGCCCCGGCCCCATGCCCACCGCCTTCATTACCGTCATTTCACTCTCGGCATAGAGCCGGCCATGAGCAAAAAGAATACCGATAAACAGGCTGACCGGCAGCATCAGTGTGGCCATCTCCGGCAGGTTGAGCAGCAGAAACTTACCCACCAGGGCTCCGGGGATCTCCCCGCTGGCGGCCTTACCCAGCACGTCGATAAAATTCTGGCTGATAAAAATGAGCAACAGCACAAACAGCACGGCCAGCTGAGTCTTCAGGGTTTCACGAAACAAATAGCGGAATGCAATCACCGTTAATCCCAGTGTAAACTTGTCTTTTTTAATGGAAACGCTTAACAATAAGCGTAAAATCACCATTTTCGCATATTAACTATGCGAAATACGACGCCTTCGCGATGTTCACCATTATCGTTCATTCGGCGTCCATTGTCTTCAGGCTCAGGAGAATCCATGGAGTTCAGTGTAAAAAGCGGTAGTCCCGAGAAACAGCGCAGTGCCTGCATTGTAGTGGGTGTGTTTGAACCGCGCCGGCTGTCGCCGGTGGCCGAGCAGCTCGATAAGGTCAGCGACGGCTATCTCAGCTCACTGCTGCGCCGCGGCGATCTGGAAGGCAAGCCAGGCCAGACCCTGCTGCTGCATCAGGTGCCCGGTGTGCTGGGCGAACGGGTGCTGCTGGTAGGCTGCGGCAAGGAACGCGAGCTGGATGAACGCCAGTATAAACAGATTATCCGCAACACCATCAGCACCCTGAACGAAACCGGCTCGATGGAAGCGGTCTGTTTCCTGACCGAGCTGCACGTCAAGGGCCGCGACACCTACTGGAAAGTACGTCAGGCGGTAGAAACTACCCTTGCCAGCCTGTATACCTTTGATCAGTTCAAGACCAATAAAGCCGAGCCACGGCGTCCACTGCGCAAGCTGGTATTCAATGTTTCCACGCGTCGGGAACTGACCATCGGTGAGCGCGCCATTGCTCACGGCCAGGCCGTTGCCCGGGGCGTGCGGGTATGCCGTGATGTGGCCAACATGCCGCCTAACGTATGCAACCCGGCCTATCTGGCTTCCCAGGCGCGGCAGCTGGCCGATGCCTGGGACAACATCAGCACCCGCGTGATCGGTGAAGAAGAAATGGCCGAGCTGGGTATGAACGCCTATCTGGCGGTGGCCCGCGGCTCCCACAACGAAGCCATGATGTCAGTGATCGAATATAAAGGTCACCCGGATCCCGATGCCCGCCCCATCGCCCTGGTGGGCAAAGGGCTTACCTTCGACGCCGGCGGCATCTCACTCAAGCCTGCCGACGGCATGGACGAAATGAAATACGACATGGGTGGCGCCGCCTCCGTGCTGGGTACCATGAATGCCTTGGCCGAACTGCAGTTGCCGGTCAATGTGGTCGCCATTCTGGCCGGCTGCGAGAACATGCCTGACGGCAATGCCTACCGCCCCGGCGACATTCTCACCACCATGTCCGGCCAGACCGTGGAAGTGCTCAACACCGATGCCGAAGGCCGGCTGGTGCTGTGCGATGCACTGACCTTTGTGGAGCGCTTCGAGCCGGAAGCAGTGATCGATGTGGCCACCCTCACCGGTGCCTGTATTATCGCGCTGGGACACCACACCTCGGGACTGCTGGCCAACCACAACCCGCTGGCCCACGAGCTGCTCAACGCCTCGGAGCAGGCCGGTGACAAGGCCTGGCGTCTGCCCATGAGCGACGAATACCAGGAACAGCTGGAAAGTCCCTTTGCCGACATGGCCAATATCGGTGGCCGTCCGGCAGGCACCATTACCGCCGCATGCTTCCTGAGCCGTTTTACCAAAAAGTACAACTGGGCTCATCTGGACGTCGCCGGCACCGCCTGGCAAAGCGGCAAGAACAAGGGAGCCACCGGTCGTCCGGTTCCGCTGCTGACCCAGTTCCTGCTGAACCGCGCCGGTGCCCTGAACGTCGAAGAATAAAATGAACACCGGCTGTTTTCACCTGTTGCCCAACGACGACGACACCCTGCTGGAACAGCTGGTGTGCCGTCTCGCCACCGACTGCTACCGCCAGGGCCTGGGGGTGTTTATCTACACCACTGACCAGGCCCTGGCCGAGGCCATTGACGAGCGTTTGTGGCAACAGGAAGCCGACAGCTTTGTGGCCCACAACCTGCAAGGCGAAGGCCCGCGCCAGGGCGCGCCCGTGGTGATCGGCTGGCAGCCACCCCAGGGCGGCCGCGCCGTGCTGATTAATCTGGCCCCCGATGCCCCTGCCTTTGCCCGCCGCTTTGGCCAGCTGCACGATTTTGTGCCGGCCTCAGACCCCGGCAAGCAGCAGGCCCGGGAGCGCTTCAAGGCCTATCGCCAGGCCGGCTTCGAGCTGACCACCGAGCCGGTCCCACTCCAAACTCAAGATGTATAACACCATGGAAAAAACCTTTAATCCCAACGCCATTGAGCAGGCCCTGTACCAGCAATGGGAAAACAAGGGCTACTTCAAGCCCCACGGCGACACCAGCAAAGATGCCTACAGCATCATGATCCCGCCGCCCAACGTGACCGGCAGCCTGCACATGGGACACGCCTTCCAGGACTCCATTATGGACACCCTGATCCGTTACCAGCGTATGCAGGGCAAAAACACCCTGTGGCAGGTGGGCACCGATCATGCCGGTATCGCCACCCAGATGGTGGTAGAGCGCAAGATCGCCGCCGAAGAAGGCAAAACCCGCCATGACTACGGTCGTGACGCCTTTATCGACAAGATCTGGGACTGGAAACAGGAATCCGGCGGCACCATCACCCAGCAGCTGCGCCGCCTGGGTGCCTCGGTGGATTGGGAACGCGAGCGTTTTACCATGGACGAGGGTCTGTCCAACGCGGTGAAAGAAGTGTTTGTACGTCTGTATGAAGACGACCTCATCTACCGCGGCAAGCGCCTGGTGAACTGGGATCCCAAGCTGCACACCGCCATCTCCGATCTGGAAGTGGAAAACAAGGACAAGAAGGGCCATATGTGGCACTTCCGCTACCCGCTCGCCGATGGCGTCAAGACCGCCGATGGCAAGGACTATCTGGTAGTGGCCACCACCCGTCCGGAAACCATGCTGGGCGATACCGCGGTAGCAGTGAACCCGGCAGACCCTCGCTATCAGGATCTGATCGGCAAGGATATCATCCTGCCCATCGTCAACCGCCGTATTCCCATTGTGGGTGACGATCACGCCGACATGGAAAAGGGCACCGGCTGCGTGAAGATCACTCCGGCCCACGATTTCAACGACTATGAAGTCGGCAAGCGTCATCAACTGCCGATGATCAACGTGCTGACCTTTAACGCCGCCATTCGCAGCCAGGCCGAGGTGTTTACCTCCACCGGCGAGCCGAGCGACGCTTACAACTCTGAATTGCCCGAAGCCTATCACGGCCTGGACCGCTTTGAGGCGCGCAGCGCCGTGGTGGCCGAGCTGGAAACCCTGGGCCTGCTCGACAGCATCAAGGATCACGATCTGACCGTGCCCTACGGCGACCGTGGCGGCGTGGTGATCGAGCCCATGCTTACCGATCAGTGGTACGTGCGTGCCGCACCGCTGGCCAAAGTGGCCACCCAGGCGGTGGAAGACGGCGACATCCAGTTCGTACCCAAGCAGTACGAGAACATGTACTTTTCCTGGATGCGTGACATTCAGGACTGGTGTATCTCCCGCCAGCTGTGGTGGGGCCACCGTATTCCGGCCTGGTACGACGAGTCCGGCAAGGTCTATGTAGGCCGGGACGAAGCCGAAGTACGCGCTACCCATAACCTGGCCGATGACGTCGTGCTGAGCCAGGACGACGACGTGCTCGACACCTGGTTCAGCTCGGCGCTGTGGACCTTCTCCACTCTGGGCTGGCCGGACAAGACCCCGGAACTGGCCACCTTCCATCCGTCCAGCGTGCTGGTCACCGGCTTTGACATCATCTTCTTCTGGGTGGCACGCATGATCATGATGACCATGCACTTCCTCAAGGATGAAAACGGCAAGCCTCAGGTTCCGTTCAAAACTGTATACGTCACCGGCCTGATCCGTGATGAAAACGGCGACAAAATGTCCAAGTCCAAGGGCAACGTACTCGATCCGCTCGACATGATCGACGGTATCGATCTGGAATCCCTGGTCACCAAGCGCACCGGCAACATGATGCAGCCCCAGCTGGCCGCCAAGATCGAGAAGCGCACCCGCAAGGAGTTCGCCGACGGCATCGAGGCCCACGGCACCGACGCCCTGCGCTTTACCCTGTGCGCCATGGCCTCCACCGGCCGTGACATCAACTGGGACATGAAGCGCCTGGACGGCTACCGTAACTTCTGCAACAAGCTGTGGAACGCCTCCCGCTATGTGCTGATGAACACCGAAGAGCAGGATTGCGGTCAGAACGGTGGCGAGCTGCAGTTCTCACTGGCGGATCGCTGGATCCGTGCCCAGCTGCAGGCCACCATCGCCGATGTACGCAGTGCCCTCGACGGCTACCGCTTCGACCGTGCCGCCAGTGCCCTGTACGAGTTTATCTGGAACCAGTTCTGTGACTGGTACCTGGAGCTGACCAAGCCGGTGCTGTGGCACGGCTCCGAGGCCGAGCAGCGCGCCACCCGCAAAACCCTGATCGAAGTACTGGAGACGCTGCTGCGCCTGGCCCACCCGATCATGCCCTATATCACCGAGGAGATCTGGCAACGGGTCGCCCCGCTGGCCGGTCGTGGCGGCGACACTATCATGCTGGCCGCCTATCCGGAGGTGAATGTCGCCGAGCAGGATGAGCAGGCGATGGCCGATCTGGAATGGGTGAAGCGCTTTATTGTCTCCATCCGTAATCTGCGTGCCGAAATGAACATTCCCCCGGGCCAGGCCCTGAGCGTGCTGCTGCGCCCGGCCGGTGACGATGCCCGTCGCACCACCGACAACGACGCCTTCCTCAAGGCCATGGCCAAGCTAGAGTCCATCACTCTGCTGACCGCTGATGAAGAAGCACCGGTGTCCACCAAACAGTTGATCGGCGATACCGAGCTGCTGCTGCCGATGGCCGGCCTGATCGACAAGGACGCCGAGCTGGCACGCCTTGAAAAGGAGCTGGGCAAGATCCAGGGCGAGATTAAGCGCCTGGAAGGCAAGCTCAACAACCAGGGCTTTGTTGCCAAGGCTCCCGCCGACGTAGTGGCCAAGGAGCAGGAAAAACTGGCCGACTACCAGGCTACCCTGGCCAAAATGGAACAGCAGCGCGAGCAGATCGCCAGTCTGTAACGGTTTATTCCTGAACGAAAGCCCCGACCATGGCCGGGGCTTTTTTATAGGTACTGTCCGAACGGCTCAGGACAGTACCGCCACCGTTTGCTGCACCGCCAGCGCCCCTTCATGAATCTCATGCATAAAGGTTTCCACCTCATGGGCCTGCTGCTTGCCCTGCTCGGCAACACCGGTCACATCCAGTATTGCCTGTGAAGCCCTGGCCGTCATCTGCCGGTTCTGTTCTACCACCTGGGCAATTTCAGTGGTTGCAAGGCTGGTTCGCGCAGCCAGCTGACGTACTTCATCAGCCACCACCGCAAATCCCCGTCCCTGTTCACCGGCTCTTGCCGCTTCAATGGCGGCGTTCAACGCCAGCAAGTTAGTTCGTTCGGCCACACTGCTGATGGTAGCCACAATCTCTTCAATATTGCGGGCCTGCTCATTGAGCTGATTGATAATGCCCATGGCCTGCTCCAGCTCCTGAGAAACCCGGGTGGAAAGGTGTACCGAGGTCTGTAGGGTATTATTGCCCTGCTCAACAATATGAGAGGTGCGCACAGCAATCTCGCAGGCCCGCTCCGATGCCTGCTGATTACGGCGGGATTGCTGCACCCGCTGGGTGATATCACTGGCGAACTTGACCACCCGCTCTACCCGCCCCTGCTCGTCCAGAATGGGGTTATAGGTGGCTTCAAGCCAGATCTCATGGCCACTAGCGTTCAATCGCCGGAACCGGCCGGATTGATGCTCACGGGCCGCCAGCTCCTGCCAGAAACGGGGATGCTCTCGATAAAAATCATCATCGCAAAACAGCCGGTGATGCTGTCCCACCACCTGCTCCAGCCGGTAACCCAGCAAGGACAAAAAGTTGTCGTTAGCGGTCAGTACAGTACCGTCGACGGAAAACTCAATGACCGCCATGGATCGATCCAGCGCCGCCAGCACCGAACGCTGGCGCTGCAGCTGTTGCTGCTTCTCGGTAATATCACTGGCAATTTTCAGTATTTTTTGTACCCGCCCGCTTTCATCTCTGACCGGAAAGTAAATCGCCTGCAACCAGATTTGTTCTCCCTTTGCGGTCAACCGGGGGAAAGTGCCTTCCCGATGCTTACCGCTGCGCAGCTGTTCCCAAAAGTGTGCATACTCCCGCGAAGCAGCCAGTGGCTTGTCACAGAATATGCGGTGATGCTGTCCTTTGAGCTGCTCAAGGGAATAGCCGGTCACCCGCAAAAAGTCCTCGTTTGCATCCAGAATTTCACCATCTGGGCTAAACTCAATCACCGCAACATGCTCTGTTAACGCCTGCTGTGCCGCATTCAGCTGCTGATACTGCATCCTGCACTCAAGCAGTTCCCGCTTTAATTGGCCACTATTAAACATATGACATCCTCTTCAGCCATCCTGGGTAAGGTTGAAAACGAGACCTGGCGCGTCCCTGACAGCCTGCATAATCATAGTAGAGCAAAATGTCCCGGACTGAGCGGGCACAACCTCATATTCTGAGGTCATGCGGTACAAGCAGAAAAACAGGAAGCAAACTTATGCGTGTATTCACAACATTACTGATGCTGCTACTGCCCACCGGGTTATTCGCCGCCAGTGTCAGTCAGAACATACTTGAGGCACACAACAGTGCCCGCTCCGAGGTGGGTGCCGGACCACTGGTCTGGTCGGCCCGGGCCGAGAGCCAGGCCGCTGGCTGGGCTCAGGTGCTGAGCAAGCGCTGCGATATTGAACACAGCCGGGGATCAGGTTTTGGCGAAAACCTGTTTATGGGTACCATGGGCTATTACGATGAGCTGGACGGTGTCAAAAGCTGGGAAAACGAAAAGCGTGATTACCGGGGGCAGCCGCTGAGCCGTGAACTGATACCGAGAGTGGGCCATTACACCCAGATGGTATGGCCCGACACTCGGGAGCTGGGCTGCGCCACTGCCACCTGCAATAATCTGATGATCCTGGTGTGCAACTATTACCCGCCGGGCAACTACCTGGGCGAGTCTGCCTGGCAGAGCCCGGCGCAGACCTGCTGTTAAGCGGGATTATTTACTGGTCTGGTTACCGATAACGCCCCCCACCACGGCACCGCCTATGGTACCGATGGCACTACCGTCGGTCAGCACAGAGCCGGCCACACCGCCTACACCGGCTCCAATAGCCGTGTTGCGGTCACGGGTCGACATATTGGAGCAGGCAGACAAGCCCACCAGCAGCAGAACGGCGGCCACACCCGCTTTCATTTTGCTATGAATCGCCATCTTCATTACCTCTGTTTACACTACAGGCGCACAGTGCCTGTCCTCATATTGAGTGTAAGCAGTAACCACCAGGCCGGACAGTGATAAACAGGCCTGCTGTGCAAGCGCCTGTCGCAGCGTTCAGCTGGTCAGCCATAACAGCCGCACCACGGCAATATTGGCAATGCTGACCAGCAACAGAAAGCTGACATAAGTCATTACCAGGTAACGAAAGTAATGATGACGGCTGTGCTGTACCAAGCCCTGTTCCTCCTGATGAGAGCGGTGGGCCCGGGCAATCTTGCCAAACAGGGTCAGTTCAAAATGCATTAATACCAGGCTGATCAGGCTAAGCACCGTGCCCAGCAGTGGTGCGATCAGAATCCACCCTTTCAGCACCTGAGTGATTTCGGGCTTGAGATAAGGCACCGCGCCCAACAATACAACCGCAATGGTGATCTGAAATAACTTCTGCCAGATATGGTCGTGACGATATTTATACTCATCCCATAACAACATATGAGGATCCGGAGGTGGATACATTCAGCTACTCCCGATAATCATTTTCGCCACTATAGCACGCCTGTGAGCCCCATCTCCCTGTTATCGGGGCGGGCTGCATCACCACGCTCAAAATCACAGACACCGTCCGGAAATACCACCTTGAGCATAAGCATATGAGGCCGCATATCACGTTCACCATACACCCCGCGACTGACGGCCAACTCAACCGGGATCAGCTCGCACTGAAACAGTTCACCGGAAAGCGGAGCCCCGGCCATATTGCGGGGCGAACGGTAGGCCGGATAGTGCTGCAGGCAGGCACCGGTGTCGACGTCTCCTCGCCAGGGACCATTCCATACTTCCTCACCCTCGGCAATCAGTGCACCTCTGTCAGTCCAGCATGCATCCACCGCCCTGGCTGGTCGCGCACCGGTCTTCAGCCATTCATCCAGCACCTCAAAGGCCAGATCACTCGGATTAAAGGGCTTGCTGCTTTGCCAGATCAGCATGTTGCCGGTATGGCCTCTGGCCGCCTTGATGCGCAGCCACACCGACTGAGAGGCATAGGAATGGTGCATATCCAGCTCAGGATCCAGGTAGTGGCGCAGATCTATCACCGGAATATCAATGTTACCCAGAAACACGTGACCGGAACGATAGGCGGCGGCAATGGCATCGGGATTACCCCGGCTGCGGGGAGCGACTTTCACCATATCGGCGCGGTTGCGCTCAAACACCCACAAAGGCACCGGGCTGCCCGGCGTTTTCCGCATATTATGATCGCTCCAGATAGACACACCGGCCAGGCTGTCATCACCGGTCAGTACCCACAGCTTCTCCTGAGCCATGTCAGCCGGTGCTTTCCAGCTGCCGATATTGGCATTAAGGTGAAAGAACTCGGCAACGGAAATATCAGCCCGTTTGAGCGCCTCCAGCCCGTATTGCACACCGGTATTGTCGTGAGTGCGGTTGGCATAGCCACTTTCATTGACGCCATACACATGGGCCAGATCGTGCCAGTGACTGAAACGCTCTTTGGCCGCAACAACCGGAGCATAATAATGTACCCGGTGAGAGTAGCGGGGATTGTTGGTCAGGGGAGCCAGCCCCCGCCAGCTTTTCGAACACTCTGTCGCACCTTTTGGCAGCCCGGGCAGCTTCAGTCCAAATCCGGCAATACGCGCCCAGCGATAATATTTTTTAAACTCGTGCTCCACCTCGCTGCTGGCCGAAACGCCCATCACCAGCCCCCGATTTTCCTGCCTCCGCCAGCGTTTATTATCCCGGGCCGTCACATCGAAGTAATACTCAAACAACTCACAGTCCAGCGCCCAGATGCTTTGGGTGATCATGTCGGGATAACTGTATTGGGGGATCAGCGCATTCAGCAGGCCCGGCTTGTTCTGCGCTATCAGGTATTGCTGCACGGCCCCGCCGGAGCCACCGATACCCACGGTATAGTCGGGCCGGCCATAGCGGGCTACAAACTGGGCTTTCACCATCTCGGCCGTATTGGCCGCCAGCCACATATTGTAATGATTGCTGGTCACATTACCGCTGGAGCCTGCCAGGGCATATCCCTGAGCCAGCTGAGCCGTCAGCCGGCTACCGACTCGTCCCAGGCTCATCTTGCCCTGACGTTTGCCAATGCCGACGCCGCCCTTGAAATGGTAAATCAGTTTCTTATTCCAGTAAGGACTGTCTGTACCGGTCACAGGTGCATCCGGATCGGCCAGCATGGCCAGCACATAGACAAAGCGGTTAATGGTGCCCCGCTCGACCCTGAGTACAAAGGGGATACGCCTGCCATCACGTTCCAGCCAGTCCATGTCGGCGGGATAGTCGCCCTCCGGCAAAATCCGGAAGTCATCCTGAGCTTTGATTTTATAGAAATAATCGAGGCGGGTTGGCAGCAGACAATCTTTGCTGTGTCCCAGCAGTTTCTGCCTGTTTTTGATGCCATTCTCTTCGGCATAAACCGGAGTGCCGATCCCCTCCTGATTATCTGCCACGGGTTGTCCGAGACCCGACTCTTCGGTATGACAGGAAAACGGGTATTGCAGCGGCCCGAGCGAGGTATCTACCGGCCCGATATCACCAGGCTGGAGCGGAAAATCAAAGGCATCAAGATCAAGCTGGATCAGAGCGGCATGAGGCCCCTTGTAGGGAGCCCGGGGCCTGGCAGGATCATAGTCCGGCGGCAATGCTTCAACCACGGCTTCCGGGGTATCCGGCAGCAGGTGTCGCCCCAAATGGGACTGAATATCACTGCAACCGGAAAGAATGAACGGGAAGGATATCAACCACAGCAAAACAATGCGACAGGACAACATGCGACTCCCCTTGATCCATCTTCATATGGATCAAGTTTAGCCTCGCCCCGAATGCCGCGCAGGCTTACTCGCTGTCTTCTTCGAAGTAGGTTCCCCAGCCGTCATAGTCAATGCCATATTTTTCGGCAATGGGCAGCAGTTCGGCGACTTGCTGCATAATCTGCTCCTCATCGAGCGCGCTGTCGGCGATGGCATCAAAACAAAGCAGGGTCTGCCCCCGCTCAAGGGTCAGCTCCTCGGCATCGGTCACCTCATAACCGGCCTTGAAACAGTCAACTGCCGCTTTTTCCAGCCGGTCAAAGTCCTGACCTGAAAAGTGATGCTCAATGGTGTACTCCGCATCAGGGTTACTGCCATCGTTCAGCAGGGATTCGATAATGTCACGGGTTTCTGCCCGCCAGTCGGTATTCTGACTCATGATGCTGCTCCGGATTGAGTAAGGGGTTCAGGACGCCGGACCTCCTGGTCCAGATGTTCAATGCGGTCGGCAATCTGCTTGCGGCTGACTTTCAGCAGCTCCCGCAGCTGTGCCGGCTCATACTGGCTGGCATCAATGGGCGGCATAATATCAATTAATACTTCACCATTATCCCAGCGGTTAAGATCTACCTGCCCAAAATAGCTGGAGCAGGCAACAGGAACGATCGGCACCTGCGCCTGCAGCGCAATATGGAAAGCACCCGTTTTGAACGGCAGCAGCCCTTTTCCCTTGCTGCGGGTCCCTTCGGGGAACATCCATATCGACATTTTCCGGCTCCGGATTTTTTCTACCACCTTGCCGATGGTATTCGCGGCCTTGGCTCTGTTTTCCCGGTTAATTAACAGGTTGCCGCTCAGCCAGAACAGCTGGCCGAACAAGGGAATCCAGAACAGGCTGTTTTTGCCGATGGCCACGGTGCGCGGCGACAGCACCCCTGGATGGGTGATGATATCCCAGTTGGTCTGATGATTAGCGATAAAAATCCCGGAATCCAGCTCCTTTACATTTTCACGACCACGAATTTTAACTTTGAGACCCACCAGCGGGCAGGCCAGATGGAACAGGCGGCCAAGCAGATACACATTATTCGGATGACGGGGGCGGGCCAGGCACAACAGGGTTCCCAGCAAAAATACAATGACCATGGCCAGACCCAGCAACAGTATCCGCAGCAGCTTTAACATGAACGATCCTCGCGATTTGAGACACGGCAGTATACTGACCGCCTTTCGAGGGGACAAGGCCGGCGCCCAAGGCCTGCTCTGAGGCCGGGCTCGTCAGGCACTGCGATGCCTCACCAGCAGAATGTCCATGGCCCCCTAGCTTTTTCCACCTTTACCCGCTGGAAGATAAATAAACTCAATGATATTTTTAGTCAGCAGTAAATAAAATAATTAAGCTAGAATCAGATGTTCTAAGGTTTGGACAATGAACCCGGTTCCGGCAGGCACACAGCCTGATTGGCTGACTTGCCATTGATTATTCCATGAGATAACTGCCAGCCCAGCACCAAGCAACATAAAATAAGTAATAAAAAAATAATCACCAAAGACATCATTGCATCGTGATGTCGCTGCTGTTCACGCTCAATACTCCGATCCAGCCGCTCCAGCAACAACGATATAAATTGGTTGACCGAGCCGGAAACCATATCGCTATAGATGTCGTAGTCGGCGTTAAATAACTTTTGCCGAGCCTGTATATGGTGTCCCGTTTCCATTAACCGCAGCGCTTCCTCTTCCAGGCGAGACAGAGTCAGTGTGGCCAGCCGGGCCCGCTCCAGCAAATTGAACTCTTCCCGGTTCAGCACCATGGTTCTGATCAGTTGCTCATTGGAAATACGTCTGCCGTTACTCCGGGAATGGTGACCTTCGGTGATGGCAAGAACGTGATAATAAAGAGAAAGATCCCGCTCTGAACCGGTATATACATAGTTGCGAACCCGGGTGCTCAATTGCCCCGACAGCATGCGGATCTGAGTCACGTTCTCAAAGTATTCAAAGCGTGTTTGCTGAGCCTGCTCCAGCTCTTTCTGAGACTGTAATAACAACCATAGCAAAGCAGCACCCACCAACAGCAAGAACGGCAGCAGCAACAGCGCCAGCCGCAGAATGATTCTGTGATGCATGAATGCCTCTTTATTATCCCGTAGTTTTATTTTATCTGCCCCTGTTCCTGAGGCGGGAAATAACTGCTCAATCTCCCGCAAAGTGGAACCGGGGCAAAGCCACCCTGATCAATTTGGTGTGGCGTGCTCAAATAAAAATCAAAGTAGCAACATACCTTAACAGAGACTCCTTGCTCCGGATATAAAATAAAAAACCGCCTTAAGGCGGTTTTTTTATTAACACAAACTCAGCTTAATTTCCCGTGGCACTGCTTGTATTTCTTGCCGGAACCACAGGGACAAGGATCATTACGTCCCACTTTCTGTCCTTCGCGCACAAACGTCGCAGCTTCACTTTCTCCGGTATTTACCTGCTCTTCAGCCAGAGGATTGTCTGCCGCAGCATGGCTGTAATTCTGCGCCTGCCGCTCGGCGGCTTCCCGCCGTCTGGCTTCGGCCTCGTTCACGTCTTCCTGAGACTGCACCCGCACCCTGCTGAGAATACTCACCACTTCACGCTTGAGATTTTCCAGCATCTGGGTAAACAGCTCATAAGACTCGCGCTTATATTCCTGTTTGGGGTTTTTCTGAGCATAACCACGCAAGTGAATTCCCTGGCGCAGGTGGTCCATGGCCGCCAGGTGCTCCTTCCACAGGTTATCAAGCGTTTGCAGCATCACCGAAGTTTCAAACTGACGCAGCACATCTGCTCCTACTACCGCTTCTTTTTCCTGGTAACTTTTAGCCGCTTCGGACAGTACCCGTTCCAGAATCTGCTCGTCATGCAGTCTGTCATCCTGCTTCAGCCACTCACCGACAGGCAATTCCAGAGCAAAGTCGCTCTGCAGACGCTGTTCCAGACCGGGCACATCCCACATTTCTTCCAGTGACTGAGGAGGAATGTACTCATGAACCACATCGGTCAACACATCTTCCCGGATAACCGCAATGGTTTCACTGATATCGCCGGAGTCGAGCAGTTCATTACGTTGCTCATATACCACCTTACGCTGGTCATTGGCGACATCGTCAAACTCGAGCAGGTTTTTACGGATATCAAAGTTACGGGTTTCCACCTTACGCTGGGCATTCTCAATGGCCCGGGTCACCCAGGGGTGCTCAATGGCCTCTCCTTCCTGCATACCCAGCTTTTTCATCATGCTGGTTACCCGCTCAGAGGCAAAGATACGCATCAGAGCGTCTTCCATCGACAAATAGAAACGGCTGGAGCCGGCATCACCCTGACGCCCGGCCCGGCCACGCAGCTGATTATCGATACGGCGGGATTCGTGACGCTCGGTGCCGATAATATGCAGACCACCGGCGGCCAGCACGGCGTCATGACGCGGCTGCCAGTCGGCTTTAATGGCAGCGATCTGCTCTTGATTCGCCGCCTCGCCCAGCGCTTCAATCTCTGCCTGCCAGCTGCCACCCAGCACAATGTCAGTGCCTCGACCGGCCATATTGGTCGCAATGGTCACAGTGCCGGATCGGCCGGCCTGAGCAATGATTTCGGCTTCTCTTTCGTGGAATTTGGCGTTCAGAACCTGATGAGGAATACCCTCCTTGTTGAGCACGCCGGAGATCAGTTCGGAGTTTTCGATAGACACGGTACCCACCAGCACCGGCTGCCCCCGCTCTACGCAGTCCTTGATGTCGGCAACGATAGCCTGATATTTTTCCGCAGCGGTCAGGTACACCAGGTCACCCATATCCTTACGGATCATCGGCTTATTGGTGGGGATAACGACAGTATCGAGGCCATAAATATGCTGGAATTCAAATGCTTCAGTATCCGCAGTACCGGTCATGCCCGCTAGCTTGTCATACAGACGGAAATAGTTCTGGAAGGTAATGGAAGCCAGCGTCTGGTTCTCGTTCTGAATCTTGACACCTTCCTTGGCTTCCACCGCCTGGTGCAGCCCCTCAGACCAGCGCCGGCCGGGCATGGTACGCCCGGTGTGCTCATCCACGATCACCACTTCGTTATTCTGAACAATGTAGTCAACGTTACGTTCAAACAGGGTGTGGGCACGCAGGCCGGCGTTTACATGCGCCAGCAGGGTAATGTTGCCAGCAGAAAACAGAGAGTCCTCTTCTTCCAGCAGCCCCATCCGTTTCAGTTCATCTTCCACGAAAATCTGACCGTTTTCGGTCAGCAGAGCCTGCTTATTCTTTTCGTCCACCGTGTAATGGCCATCGCCGGTGTACTCTTCGGTGTCTTCCTGATCCTGTTTCACCAGCTTGGGGATCAGGGTATTGATGCGAATATACAATTCGGAGCTGTCTTCCGCCGGACCGGAGATGATCAACGGCGTACGGGCCTCATCGATTAATACCGAGTCCACCTCATCCACCAGCGCATAGTTCAGAGGACGTTGTACCCGCTGCTCCGTGGAGAACGCCATATTGTCGCGCAGATAGTCAAAACCAAACTCGTTGTTGGTGCCATAGGTGATATCACAGGCATACGCTGCCTGTTTTTCCTGATGGCCCATGCCCGGCAGGTTACAACCCACGGTCAGCCCCAGAAACTCAAACAGCGGCCGGTTGGCTTCGGCATCCCGCCGGGCCAGATAATCGTTCACCGTAACAACATGCACACCCCGGCCACTAAGGGCGTTCAGGTATACCGGCAGCGTACCGGTCAGGGTTTTACCTTCACCGGTTTTCATTTCGGCAATCTGGTTATTATTCAGCACCATACCGCCAACCATCTGGACATCGAAGTGACGCATGGCAAACACCCGCTTGGACGCTTCACGTACCACTGCAAAGGCTTCAGGCAGGATCTGCTCCAGCGTTTCGCCCTGCTCCAGACGAGTGCGGAATTCGACGGTTTTGCCCTGCAGCTCAGCATCCGACAGGCCTTCAAACTTCGGCTCCATGGCGTTGATTTCATTTACTACTTTGCGCAGTCGTTTAAGCGTTCTGTCGTTACGGCTGCCAATTATTCGAGTGAAGAGTTTGGTAATCATGCTTGGCCAATCTTAATGTTGAAAAAACGCCCCGCGTGCCAGCGAGGCCATAGCGAAACGGTTTAATGGATATCACATTATGCAAATGTAACCCGTTGGAGCATCAGGTAAAAGGGGCTGTCACCGAATACTTGTTATCAGGATATGGTGGCGAAGAAGGCATTATTCAAGTGCTGGGTAACAGTGCGCCGGGCGAGCAATAAAAACGGTGGTGATATGACACCCAAAAACAGAAAACACGCCGGCGCGGAGAGATGCCGGCGTGTATATCAGTAACGTCAGGCGGGCTGAAAAGCGGTGTCGTAGTAACGAATGGGCGACTCAGCCCCAGCATCACCAAAGGTGACCATTTCCCAGGCATCGGTTTGCGCCAGCATGGCCCGCAACAGGGTATTATTCAGAGCATGGCCGGTTTTATAGGCGCGGAACTCACCCAGAATGCTGTGATTGCACATATACAGGTCGCCGATGGCATCCAGCATTTTGTGTTTAACGAACTCATCGGGGTAACGCAGGCCATCTTCATTGAGAACCTTGTAATCATCCAGCACCACGGCATTTTCCAGGCTTCCGCCCAGCGCCAGATTCTGGGAATGCAGGTATTCGATGTCGCGCATAAAGCCGAATGTTCTGGCCCGGCTCAGTTCTTTCACAAATGACGCTCCGGAAAAATCCAGTGTCAGATGCTGGCTGCGACCTTCAAACACCGGATGTTTGAAGTCGATGGTCAGATCCATGCGAAAGCCCTTGCTGGCAGGACGCAGCTCGGCCCACTTGTCACCATCTTCCACCCGTACCGGCTTTTTCATGCGAATAAAACGCTTGAGCGCGTTCAGTTCACGAATACCGCCGGACTGCAGCAGATAGATAAAGGGATGAGAACTGCCATCCATTACCGGCACTTCGGGTGCATCCACCTCAATATAAAGGTTATCGATGCCCAGTCCTGCTAATGCCGCAGACAAGTGCTCAATAGTGGAGACCCGCACGCCCTCGTCATTGACCAGAGCGGTGCATAGCATGGTGTCTTTCACCAGAGCGGCATCGGCCCGGATCTCGACCTGCGGATCCAGATCGGTACGACGAAACACGATACCTGTGTTGGCCGGTGCGGGAACAAAGCGCAGCTGCACCTTGTGACCGGAATGCAGGCCGATTCCGGTAGCCTGCACGGTATTTTTCAGAGTTCGTTGTCTAATCATAGGATTGTCCGTCAGTCAGATAGCCCGGTTCGAACCATATTAAATGGTCAAATACTCTAACACACCTTTACCCGTTCACGCTAATTCAGCGTAATTTTTAGTCAGCCTGCTTACGCAGGAAGGCCGGAATATCCAGGTAGTCCAGATCGGTTTTTGCCTGCGCGGTGTCACCTCCCACGGCCACTTTGCCACCCTGGTCTTCCGGAGCGTCGGCACGACGCATACCGTTATCATCACGGTTGCTGCCTGACTTCACCAGGGTGATATCGGGCTTGCGCTCGGCACCGATGCCGGTAGCAACCACGGTCACGCGCAGTTCGTCAGTGATTTCCGGATCCAGTACCGTACCCACTACCACGGTCGCGTTTTCAGAGGCAAAGGCCTTGACGGCGTTACCCACGGTTTCAAACTCTTCGATACTCATGTCGAGACCGGCGGTGATATTCACCAGAATGCCCCTGGCACCGGCCAGATCCACATCTTCCAGCAGCGGGCTTGAGATGGCCTTCTCGGCAGCTTCCTCGGCCCGGTCTTCACCGGTGGCATGGCCGGTTCCCATCATGGCGGTGCCCATTTCCCGCATCACGGTGCGCACGTCGGCAAAGTCGACGTTAATCAGGCCCGGACGGGTAATCAGCTCGGCAATACCCTGCACCGCACCCAGCAATACGTTGTTAGCTGCCTTGAAGGCGTCCAGCAGGGAAATACCCCGGCCCAGTACCTTGAGCAGCTTGTCATTGGGGATGGTGATCAGTGAGTCAACATGCTTGGCCAGCTCGTTGATACCCTGCTGGGCGTAGCTCATACGCTTTTTGCCTTCAAAGGCAAACGGCTTGGTGACCACCGCCACGGTCAGAATCCCCAGCTCCTTGGCCACCTCGGCCACCACCGGTGCGGCACCGGTGCCGGTGCCGCCACCCATACCGGCGGCAATGAACACCATATCGGCACCATCGAGCAAATCGCGAATAGCATCTTTGTCTTCCAGAGCGGCATCACGCCCTACTTCCGGATTGGCGCCCGCGCCCAGGCCTTTCGTAATGGCGCTGCCGACTTGCAGGGTGTGGTGAGCACTGGCGTTACGCAACGCCTGCGCGTCGGTGTTAATGGCCAGAAATTCTACCCCTTCGAGGTTTTCCCGCACCATGTGTTCAACGGCATTACCGCCGCCGCCACCCACACCAACCACTTTAATGACGGCTTCCTGCTCGTGATCATTCATCAGTTCAAACATAGGATTACCCCTCTCTCCGCTTTGATTCCCGGTTTCCCACCGGGATTAAAATTCACCGCGCAACCAGTTGCCAACCCGCTTGAACAGGCCGGTTACACTGGATTTGCTGTTGTATTCCTGCTGAGGCATCGACTGGTGCTCCTTACCGTATTGCAATAAGCCCACGGCAGTGGAGTACACCGGTGTCTCAACATAATCTGATAGCCCCTTGATGCTGCCAGGCTGGCCGATACGTACCTGGCACTGGAAGATCTGTTCAGCGCATTCCACCAGGCCTTCAATCTGGGCGGCCCCGCCGGTCAGTACCAGGCCGGCAGCCAGCTGATGCTTGACCCCGGCCTTTTTCAGTTCACCCTGTACCCGGGCCAGTTCCTGGTTGATCATGCCGAGCAGCTCGCTGTAACGGGGCTCGATCACTTCCGCCAGGGTCTGGCGTTGCAGACTGCGGGCCGGACGGCCTCCCACACTCGGGACTTCGATATTGTCTTCCTTGCTCACCAGCCGGCTGAAGGCACAACCATGGCGCACCTTGATGGCTTCCGCATCCAGCGGCGGCGTGCCAAAGGCATAGGCAATATCACTGGTCACCGTGCTGCCGGCATAAGGAATCACCTTGGTATGGCGCAGGGCCCCACCGGTAAACACCGCCATATCCATGGTGCCGCCACCGATGTCCACTACGCATACACCCAGCTCCTTTTCGTCTTCAGTCAGCACCGCATAGCTGGATGCCAGAGCGCTGAAAATAAGCTGGTCTACCCGCAGTCCCAGACGCTCCACACACTTTTCAATGTTGCGCGCCATGTCGTTATGACAGGTAATCAGGTGCACCTTGGCATGCATGCGCACGCCCGACAGACCGATGGGGTTCTTAATCCCTTCCTGAAAGTCGATGGAGTATTCCTGAGGAATAACATGCAGCACCCGGTGTTCATCAGACAAGCGTACCGACTTGGCGGTGTGGATCACATTGTCCATGTCCTCCTGGGTGACTTCCTCTTCAGATACCGGCACCATGCCGGTTTCATTACGGCACTCGATATGTTTGCCAGATAACCCCAGATATACAGAGGTGATCTGGCAGTCAGCCATCATCTCCGCCTCATCCACCGCTCGTTTGAGGGATTTAACCACCGACTCAAGATCGTTTACACCGCCCTTGTCCATGCCTTTTGCGGCATGGCTGCCCAGACCGATGATGTTCAGATCACCGTCCGGCAGCACTTCGCCCACCAGGGCAGTGACCTTGGCCGTGCCGATATCAAGCCCGACGATCAGATTTCGTTCCGCGCTTTTGGTCATTCTCTGTCTCTTCGTCCTGCTTCCATCCCACTGCCAGTCCGGTATCGTAACGCAGGTCAAGGTAAGCCACCTGCCCGCGTCCCATGATGCCCGGATAGACATTCATAAATCGTTTCAGACGGGCTTCAAGATCATCCCGTCCCAGTATCAGCCTGACACCGTCATTCAGGGTCAGCTCCCAGGAAAATCGTGGTGTCAGGTGCAGCCGGTTAATGTCATACCCGCGGGCTGCCAGCAGAGGCTGCCAGCGCCGGTATTCTTCCAGCACTTTATGGGCCTCGCCTTTCGGGCCGGATAAATGCACCAGCGTCAGTTGTTTTCTGTCGGCTTCAAACACCTCACCATGGGTATTAACCAGCGCCCCTTCATTCCAAAATGCTGCTGCCGGCTGCTCGACGATATATACCCGCAGGGTGTCGGGCCATTGTTTACGCACCGAGGCTTGATACACCCAGGGCAGTGCCTGCAACTGCTGCTGCACCCTGTCCACTTCCAGGGTAAAGAAGTTACCCACCTCAGGCAGTGACAGCACCGACTCCCGGATTTCTTCCCGGCTAACATAACGATGCTCACCCTGCACGATCAGGCTGTTGACCGGCACCTGATTGGAGGCGGTGGCCCAGACCATCGCCTGCCACAGCCCCCACAGCAGCACACCCAGCACCAGCAGGAAAAACAGCAGGCCAGACAAGAAGCCCAGCCGGGTGCGGGTAACGGCGGCTTCGCTCATGTCAGTTCGCCATCTCCAGCACGCGCACCACCAGCTGTTCAAAATCGAGGCCGGCAACCCGTGCAGCCTTGGGTACCAGACTGGTTTCGGTCATGCCCGGTACCGTGTTGACTTCCAGCAGCCACCACTGACCATCCCGATCTCGCATCAGATCCACTCGTCCCCAACCGCTGGCAGCCACGGCGTTAAAGGCACGCAGGCACAGCTCGCCCAGGGCCTGTTCTTCCTGCTCGCTCAGGCCACAGGGACACAGATACTCGGTATCACCCGACTGATACTTGGCCGAGTAATCATAAAAGGTGTGCGGAGTACGCAAACGAATAGCCGGCAGCGCACGCTCACCGAGAATACTGACGGTATATTCATCACCATCGATAAAGCGCTCCAGCAACACCTCATCGTCAAACTCAAAGGCAGCCTCAATAGCGGCAGCGAGCTCTCCGGAGGTCTCTGCCCGGGCCATGCCGATACTGGAGCCTTCATGCGAGGGCTTAACGAATACCGGGCCGGCAAACCGAGCCATCAACGTTTCAGCCGCTGCAGGCTGATATTCCTGGCGGCGCACTATTTCAAAATCGGCTGTGGGCAAGCCCATGGTCCGCCACACCTGTTTGGTACGGATCTTGTCCATGGCCAGCGCCGCCCCCAGCACCCGGGAACCGGTGTAGGGCAAACCAAGGTGCTCCAGCGCTCCCTGCAGAGTGCCGTCTTCACCGCCCCGGCCATGCACCACAATAAAAGCCCGCTCAAAGCCTTCATCTTTCAGCTGCGCAAGCGGATAATCTTTGGTATCGATACCGTGTGCATTCACCCCGGCCCGCTGTAAGCCGGCCAGTACGGCAGCACCGGAACGTAATGAAACTTCCCGCTCAGCGGAGCGTCCGCCAAACAGCACTGCTACCTTGCCGAATTGTTCCATTATTGCTCCCCTTGCTGTTTCATTTGCTCGACCGAGAGTCTGAAAGCACCCAACTTGCGTGCCAGAGCGCCCACATTACCGGCCCCCTGGGTGAGCACAATGTCGCCATCCTGCATTAACTCCGCCAGTACCGCCGGTACTTCATCGGGGCTGGCCACGTAAATGGGCTCCAGACCCCGGCTGCGAATGGTACGGCATAATGCCCGGCTGTCGGCACCGGGAATAGCTGACTCGCCGGCACTGTACACTTCCAGCAGAATCAGCACATCGCTTTTCGACAATACATCGACAAAGTCTTCGTAAAGGTCCCGGGTACGGCTGTAGCGGTGTGGCTGGTAAACCGTCACCAGCCGGCGCTCAGGCCAGCCGGCCCGCACCGCCTGCTGAGTGGCACGCACTTCGCTCGGGTGGTGACCATAGTCGTCCACCAGCTTGACCCGGCCCCGGCCGGTTTCAAACTCGCCATATTGCTGAAAACGCCGTCCCACACCCTCAAATTTTTCCAGTGCCGTCAGAATGGCCGCGTCTTCAATGCCATCCTCACAGGCCACGGCAATAGCCGCTGCCGCATTCTGTGCATTATGGCGCCCCGGAAGATTGAGCTGAACATCCAGACAACTGCCATCAGGGCGGCATACCCGGAAGGTGCTGTGATCTGCACGCTGGTGAAAATCTTCCACCCGATAATCGGCTTCAGGATGAAAGCCATAGGTCACAAACTGACGGCCAACCCGCGGCAACAGGCGCTTGACCACTTCATCGTCGATACACAGCACCGCCAGACCGTAGAACGGGAGGTTATGCAGGAAATCGATAAAGGTACCTTCCAGCTTGCTGAAATCGCCGCCGTAGGTATCCATATGATCCGCTTCAATATTGGTGACGATGGACACCATGGGCTGCAAATGCAGGAAAGAGGCATCGCTTTCATCGGCCTCAGCAATGAGGTAACGGCTGGAGCCAAGCCGGGCATTGCAGCCGGCGCTGTTGAGCAGGCCGCCAATCACAAAGGTCGGATCCAGCCCCGCTTCACCATAGATGCTGGAAACCAGGCTGGTAGTAGTGGTTTTGCCGTGGGTACCGGCCACCGCCACACCATGGCGGAAACGCATCAGCTCAGCCAGCATCTCGGCACGGCGCACTACCGGAATACGCAGATCCCGTGCTGCCAGCAACTCGGGGTTATCGGCCTTGATAGCGGTAGATACCACTACCACACTGGCACCGGCGACCTGCTGCGCATCATGGCCGAGAAAAATGGTTGCCCCCATCGCCTGCAGCCGGTCGGTAACCGGATTGTAAGCGATATCGGAGCCGGTAATGGCATAACCTTCATTGGCAAGCACCTCGGCAATACCGCCCATACCGGCACCACCGATGCCGATAAAGTGAATACGCCTGACCCGTCTCATTTCAGGGATCATGCTTCTCAGTTTTGCCAGTTCAACCTTGGTCATGCCTGTCTCTCATTTATGTCGTCAGGGCGCGCAAACAATTTGCTACCTGCGCCGCCGCATCGGTAATTGCCAGTTGCCGGGCTTTGCCGGCCATGTCCCGCAGCCGCTCACGGCTGCCGGCCAGTTGTTCCAGTTGCAGTGCCAGCGCCGCGGATGTCAGCTCAGACTGCGGCATCAGCAAGGCCGCACCTTCATCCACCAGCGCCCGGGCGTTTTTAGTCTGGTGGTCATCCACGGCATGGGGCAGCGGCACAAAAATAGCACCGATCCCTGCCGCAGCCACTTCCGATACCGTCAATGCACCGGCCCGGCAGACCACCAGGTCGGCATCGCCGTAGGCAGCGGCCATATCGGTAATAAAATCACTGACCTCAGCCTGAACTCCCTGCGCCGCATAGGCGGCATGTACTGACTCGCGGTTACCCTTGCCGCACTGGTGACGCACCTGCACCGGCACGTTAACCTGTGCCAGCGCATCGGGCAGAGTATCATTCAGCACTTTCGCACCCAGGCTGCCGCCGACCACCAACAACCGCAACGGCTGGGGTTCAAGGCTGATTCGTTCTGCCGGAGCCGGCAGTGCCACCACATCCGGCCGCACCGGGTTACCCACCACGTCGCCCTGTTCAAAGGCACCGGGAAAGGCCATCAGCACCCGGCTGGCAATTCGTGATAACAGCCGGTTGGTCATGCCGGCGGCTGCATTCTGTTCATGCAGCACCAGCGGAATGCCCGCCAGTCTGGCCGCCACCCCGCCCGGCCCGGCGGCAAAACCGCCCATGCCCAGCACCACATCCGGCCGGGTCTGTTTCAGCACCCGGCGAGCCTGAAACACGGCATTGGCGATTTTAAAAGGGGCTGCCAGCAGCCGTTTTACGCCGTTGCCGCGCACTCCCGCAATGCTGATGGTATGCAGCGGATAGCCGTGCTCCGGCACCAACCGGGCCTCCATGCGATCCGCAGTACCCAGCCAGTGAATGGTCCAGCCCTCCTGCCGCAGCAAGTCCGCCACGGCAAGACCAGGAAACACATGCCCGCCGGTGCCGCCGGCCATCACCAGCAGGGTCTTGTTATGACTCATGTCGCCTCCCGCTGTCTGGCCTGCATATTGTCCCGCCGCCACTCAAAATCCATTCTCACCAGAATGGCTACCGCAGTACTCATCACCAGCAGGCTGGAACCACCGTAGCTCACCAAGGGTAAGGTCAGGCCTTTGGTAGGCAGCATGCCCGATGCCGCCCCCACATTGACCACAGTCTGGAAACTGAACCAGATACCAATACCCACCGCCAGATAACCTTCATACTGACGGCCACCCATCAACACTTTCTGACCGATACGCAAGGCCTTGAACGCCAGCCAGCACTGAAGCAGCAGAACCAGCATCACGCCGGTAAAGCCCAGCTCTTCGCCGAGAATAGCGAACACAAAGTCGGTGTGGGCCTCGGGCAGATACTCCAGTTTCTGGATGGAGTTACCCAGTCCTTCACCAAACCAGCCCCCCCGACCAAAGGCCATCAGTGACTGAGTCAGCTGGTAGCCGCTACCAAAGGGATCATCCCAAGGGTTAAGAAAGGAGGTCACCCGCTTCACCCGGTAAGGGGCCATGGCGATCAGCCCCGCCACCAGGGTCATGCCCAGCAATACCAGGCTGATAAACTGCCCCATGCGAGCCCCAGCAATAAACAGCATGCCCAAAGTGGTCACGAACAACACCACCACCGAGCCCAGATCCGGCTGCATCAGCAGCATAAATGACATCATGCCCATCACCGCAAGCGGCTTCAGAAAGCCTTTCCAGTGACTGCGTACTTCATCCTGCTTACGCACAAGAAAACCGGCCAGAAAGGTAAACAGCGCCAATTTGGCAATTTCCGCCGGCTGCACATTAAACAGTCCCAGCGCCAACCAGCGTTTACTGCCGTTGATCTCCCGGCCCAGAATCAGTACCAGCACCAGCATAGTCAGCGCCAGGATCAGGAAACCGCCGTTGTACTGCTGCCAGCGCTCCATGGGGATCTGCAGCACCAGCGCACAGAGAAACAGACAAATCAGCAAAAAGCTGCCATGGCGCTTAACGAAATAAAAGGGATCGTCGCCCACCGCGATGCCTTCGGCAATGGAGGCAGACGACACCATCACCAGTCCAATGGCCATCAGCGCCAGGGAAAGAATGACCAGCTGACGGTCATAAATATGGCCGTGAGAAGGACGCAGCAACCAGTCCATACCAAATGAAGGCAGTAGTTTCATAGCGCCTCCACCAATGACACGAAGTGAGCCCCCCGGGCTGGATAGTTGGGATACATATCGAAGCTGGCACAGGCCGGAGCCAGCAGTACCCAATCACCAGGCTGGGCCTGACCGGCACACCAGGCCACCGCTTCGGCCATATCGGCCACACCATGGGTATTACCGGCCAGGCTCAGCAACTGTGCCTTGTCCTGCCCCAGACAGGCCATACCGGTAATGTGCGTGTTCAGCAGGGGGATCAGCGGCGAGAAATCCTGTCCCTTGCCCTGACCACCGGCAATCAACCAGAGCCGGCCGGTCATGCCATCGGCAATACCGTCAATGGCAGCCAGAGTCGCCCCCACATTGGTGGCCTTGGAGTCGTTAATCCAGCGTACTCCTTGCTTTTCGGCCACAAACTGACAGCGATGAGCCAGACCGCCAAAGCGACGCAGCACCGCCAGCTGAGCCGGCCGGGGAATGGCGGCCTCGGCTGCCAGCGCCATCGCCGCCAGGGCATTAAGTTGATTGTGAGCACCGACAATACGCAGCTCGCGCACCGGCAGCACCGGCTCGCCGTCAACACTGAGCCAGGTTTCTCCCTGATGCTCAATGCGGCCATAATCTTCATTGTTCAAACCAAAGCTGACCGCCCGGCAGTGCTCCAGTGGCCGGGTTTCGCGGTCTTCCCGGTTATAAACACACAGGCCGGCCTGCTGATAGATACCAAGCTTGGTGTCTCTGTAATGAGCCAGGGAATCGTAGCGATCCAGGTGATCCTCACTGATATTGAGCACGGTGGCTGCCAGCGCCTTCAGGCCAGGCGTGGTTTCCAGCTGAAAGCTGGACAGCTCCAGCACCGCCAGCTCTAAAGGATGCTCCAGCAGCTCCAGTGCCGGGGTACCGATGTTGCCACCCACGCCCACCGCCAGTCCGGCCTCGGCGGCCATTTCACCCACCAGAGTGGTGACGGTGCTTTTGCCGTTGGAGCCGGTAATGGCAATCACGGGAGCGGTGCATTCACGCAGAAACAGCTCAATATCACCGATAATCTCCACGCCAGCCGCGGCCGCCTGTTGCAATTCGGCCGTGGCCAGAGGCACACCGGGGCTTGCAACAATCAGCTCGGCCTCCAGCAACACCTCGCTGTTCAGCCCGCCGAAATAACACGCCAGCCCCTCGGGCAGCTGCTCGGCACCCGGCGGCAGGGCGCGGGTGTCCATCACCGCCGGCCGCACTCCCCGGCGCATGCAATGGTGCACACAGGAAAGTCCCGTTTGCCCCAGTCCGATAATCACAGTGCGCGCAGGGATCATGGCGTTATCTCAGCTTCAGCGTGGCCAGGCCGGTGAGTACCAGCATCAGGGTGATGATCCAGAAACGGACAATCACCCGCGGCTCGGGCCAGCCTTTCAGTTCGTAATGGTGATGAATGGGGGCCATGCGGAAGATGCGCTGACCGCGTAGCTTGTAGGAGCCCACCTGCAGAATGACCGACAGGGTCTCAATCACAAAGATGCCGCCCATGATCACCAGCAGGAATTCCTGACGTACCAGCACGGCGATAATGCCGAGCGTCGCGCCCAGGGCCAGTGAACCCACATCACCCATAAATACCTGGGCAGGAAAGGTGTTAAACCATAAAAATCCAAGGCCGGCACCGACGATGGCGGTACACACCACGGTCAGTTCGCCAGCATGAGCCACATAGGGAATATGCAGATATTCGGCAAAATTGACGTTACCGGTGGCCCAGGCCACTAGGGCAAAGCCCGCCGCCACCATCACCGTGGGCATAATCGCCAGTCCGTCGAGGCCATCGGTCAGGTTGACCGCATTGCTGGAGCCCACAATCACGAAATAGCTGAGTACGATAAAGAACAGCCCGAGCTGAGGCATCACATCTTTGAAAAAGGGCACCACCAGCTGCGTCTGGGCCGGATCTTTGGCAATCCAGTAAACAAAGCAGGCTGCCGCCAGCGCCGCCGCCGATTGCCAGAAATACTTCCAGCGGGCGATCAGACCGTCCGTATTCTTGCGGACCACCTTACGATAATCATCCACAAAGCCGATGGCACCGAAGGCCCCCAGCACAAACAGCACCACCCAGACATACGGATTGGACAGCCGGGCCCACAGCAGCACGGATACAAAGATGGCGATGAGGATCATCAGCCCGCCCATGGTAGGCGTGCCCGCCTTGCTGAAATGGGACTCGGGACCGTCG
Source organism: Oceanimonas baumannii (assembly GCF_002245495.1). Lineage (GTDB taxonomy): Bacteria > Pseudomonadota > Gammaproteobacteria > Enterobacterales > Aeromonadaceae > Oceanimonas > Oceanimonas baumannii. The sequence continues at coordinate 76,470 of NZ_NQJF01000006.1, read as the reverse complement.
TTACGCACCACCTGACCAATCTGCAGCTTCTGCAACCGCCGGATCAGTTTTGGTCCGATCCACAGCGACACCAGCAGGCCTGTCAGAATAGAGATGATGGCTCTGAACGTAAGATAAGAAAAAACATTGAAAAAGCTGAAATGGGGAGTCAGCCATTCCGCCAGCCAGACTAGCATAGCTCTCCCTCCTGAATGGCCCGGACCAGTTGTTCCATCCGGGCACTGCGTGCACCCTTAACCAAAACTACCACCTTGTTATGTGCCGCCAGCGCCGCATTCAGCACCGGCCACAATTGTTGTTTATTTTCAAAATGACGGCCATGAGCCGCCGTTGCCGTATGCTGGCTGTCGCAGCCGGTTGTCAGCACTTCATCTATGCCCAGCTTGCGGGCGTGCTCGCCCACCTTGCTGTGCATATCGCGGCTGTAATCGCCAAGCTCGGCCATATCACCAAACACAAAAATACGATGACCGGGCAGACTGGCCAGAGTATCGAGCCCGGCCAGCACCGAGGCCACACTGGCGTTATAGGTATCATCCAGCACGGTCAGACCGGGTCGCGTCCACACCTGTAACCGGCCCTGTGCCTGGGTGAAAGCGGCAAGTCCGGTCGCAATCTCGTCCAGGCTGGCCCCCAGTTGCTCGGTTCCGGCGGCAGCGGCCAGGGCATTGGCGACGTTGTGTTTACCGGGTACTGGTAGTTGCACTTCCACCTCGCCCCGCGGCGTCAGCAGCCGGAAGCGGGCACACCCGGCGCCATTCAGGCTGATGTCCCGGGCCTGGTAGTCACGACGGTCACCGAAATAAATCAGTTCATGATGCTCTTTCCACAGACTGCAGAAAGGGCTGTCGCCATTGGCGATAGCGACACCACCCGGCTCCAGCCCGCCGTAGATTTCCCCCTTGGCCTGGGCGATGCCTTCCAGCGACCCAAAGCCTTCCAGGTGGGACGCTTCCACATTGTTGATCAATGCAGCATGAGGCCGGGTCAGTGAGCTGGTCCAGGCGATTTCGCCAATGTGGTTGGCTCCCAGTTCAATCACGGCGTAGTCGGTGTCGTCGGTCAGTTCACACAGGGTAAGCGGCACACCGATTTCATTGTTAAGATTACCGCGAGTTGCCAGTACCTTGCCCTTCTGGCGCAGTATGCTGGCGGCCATTTCCTTTACCGTGGTTTTGCCACAGCTGCCGGTAATGGCCAGCACCCGCGCTCGACTTTGCTCACGCACCAGCCCTCCCAGCACGCCCAGTGCCAGACGGGTATCGGCTACGCGAATTTGTGGCAGGTCGAGCTCCAGCCAGCGTTCCACCAGCAGCGCCGCCGCCCCCTGAGCTGCCGCCTGTTCGGCAAAGTCGTGGGCGTCGAAACGTTCGCCGGGCAGCGCCACAAACAGGCAACCTGCCGCCATGGACTGCCGGCTGTCGGTGGAAACCGACAGAATATCGTTGTCGGCACCGCGCAACTCGCCGCCGGATGCTTCCGCCAGCCGGCTCAGCAAAAGGGGAATCACTGCCGGGCTCCCAGTAAGGCAGCCACGGTTTCCCGATCACTGTAATGAATGGTGTGCGTACCCACTATCTGATAATCCTCGTGGCCTTTGCCTGCAACCAAAATAATGTCCTGTTCACCCGCCATATTAATGGCATATTCAATAGCTTCACTCCGGGAGTGGATCACCCGGGCCGCCGCCGGACTGCTGAGCCCGGCCTGCATATCGGCAATGATGGCCGCCGGCGATTCAGTACGCGGGTTATCGTCAGTCAGAATCACTTCGTCGGCCCCTTTTTCCGCCGCCGCTGCCATCAAGGGCCGCTTGCCCTTGTCACGATCACCGCCGCAGCCGGCCAGACACCAGAGCCGGCCCCGGCAATGCTGCTGCAGCGCCTGCAGCACCTGTTCGAGGGCGTCAGGAGTATGGGCATAATCCACCACTACCATAGGGCTGCCGGGAGCGGTAAAGGGCTCCATACGCCCGGCCACGCCAACCAGTTTGGGAGCCGTCTCCAGCAATCGCTCAAAGGACTCACCCAGCTCCAGCATTGCGCCCATGGCCGCCAGCAGGTTGGCCACATTAAAACGACCAATCAGGGGGGCGGATAATACACCATTCCCCCAGTCGGAGTTAATGGTCACTTTCACTCCGTCACCGTAAAAATGAACGGTTTCAGCCACCAGTTGACGCCCGGGGAAATCAGCCAGCCGGCCGTGCAGGCTGTAGGCCACTGCATCGGAGTAATAACCTAGCCAGCGCCGGCCATAAACGTCGTCAGCATTGATCACCCGGCCCTTCCGGCACAGCTCAAACAGGCTGCGCTTAACTTCGCCGTACTCGGCCATGGTGCCGTGATAATCGAGGTGATCCCGGCTCAGGTTGGTAAACACCGCCACATCAAAATCAAGCGCCGCTACCCTGTGTTGATGCAGGCCATGGGAAGACACTTCCATCGCCACTCTGCTCGCACCGGCTGCCAGCATGCCGGCCAGTTGCTGCTGCACTTCAAGGGCCGAGCCTGTGGTGTTGGCGGCCGGTTGCAGCTGACCACAAAGGCCATTGCCCAATGTGCCCATCACCCCTGCACTGGTGCCCAGCAGCTGACTCCAGTGGGCAATAAGCTGGGATACCGTGCTTTTACCATTGGTACCGGTCACCCCCACCAGTTGCAGCTGCCGGCCCGGTTCGCCATAGAAGGCACCGGCCAGCCTTGACAACAGTGCAGGCAATTCAAACACGCCCAACAGGCGATGATCTCTGCTGTTCAGGCCTGCTTCTTCCGCGCTATCGGTCTGATAAATGACCGCTGCTGCTCCCTGCTGTAGTGCGCTGTCGATAAAACGGCGACCATCGGCCTGGAGGCCCTGAATGGCAATAAACAGGCAGCCGGGAGTCACATTCCGGCTGTCCAGAGTAATACTGTCAATGGCGATGGCCGGGGCCGAATACCCCAGCAACATCGCCAGCTCTCTAAGAGTGAGGGACAATGGATGCCTCCTGTCCTGCCAGCTGGAATTGTTCTTCGGTGGCCGCATCGGGCCGGATATTGAGTAACTGCAGGGCACCACTCATTACTTCAGCAAACACCGGCGCAGCCACCAGGCCGCCGTAATATTGCTCGCCCTGGGGCTCGTTAATCACCACCACCATGGCCAGACGAGGGTCACTGATGGGGGCTACACCGGCAAACAGACCGATATAGTCACTGCCGTAGCCGCCGGCGATGGCCTTGCGTGAGGTTCCTGTCTTGCCACCCACCCGATAGCCAGGAATGGCGGCCCGGGTCGCGGTTCCTCCCGGCTGCACCACACTTTCCAGCATACTTATTACTGCATCGGCATGATGACGGGGGATAACCTGCTCACCGATAGGGGGTTGGCTGCGCTTGATGATACTCAACGGGTAACGCTTGCCGCCGTTGGCCAGAATGGCATAAGCCTGAGCCAGCTGCAGCGGCGTTACCGTGACCCCGTAACCGAATGACAGGGTGGCTTGTTCAATCTCGGACCAGCGCCGGCGCTGAGGCACCATGCCGGTACTTTCACCCACCAGCCCCATGCCTGTATCTATGCCCATGCCAAAGCGGTACAGGGTATCAAGCAGCTGCGCCGGCGTTTCCTTCATGGCCATCCGTACCATGCCCATGTTGGAAGAGCGTTTAAGCACGGTTTCCACACTGATACTGCCGAGGTTCCGGGTATCAGAGACCCGCTTTCCACCCAGACGCATCCAGCCGGGGCTGGTGTCGACCATGCTATTTGCATTGACCACACCATTTTCCAGAGCACTGACCACGATCATTGGTTTCAGAGTGGAACCTGGCTCATAGGTGTCGGTCACTGCGCGGTTACGGGCGCGAAAGCCCTGATACTGGCCGCGATTGTTCGGGTTAAAGGAAGGGGCATTCACCATGGCGATCACTTCACCGGTTTTTACATCCAGCATCACCAGTGAGGCCGAGGTGGCTCGGTGATATTCAAAGGCACGCTTGAGCGAGCGGTAGGCCAGCGCCTGTACCCGTTGATCGATGGTCAGCTCAATATTATTGGCTTCCCGGGCTTCGGATACCACGCCCAGATCTTCAATCACCCGGCCCAGGCGATCCTTACGCACCTTGCGCTCACCGGGCGACGCCGTCAGCCAGTCATTAAAGCCCCGCTCTATGCCCTCGATACCAGTTCCGTCAATATTGGTCATGCCGACCAGGTGGGCATTGATCTCACCGGTAGGGTAAAAACGGCGCTCTTCCGGACGCAGATGTACGCCAGGCAGACGCAGCTTGCGAATATATTCGGCCACCGCCGGTGTCACCTGGCGCTGCAGATAAACAAAACGACGTTTGGGATCCTGCACCCTGGCCAGCAAGGTATCGCGGGGCACGCCCAGCACTTCTGCCAGGGCCTGCCAGGCCTGTTCCTTATCAAGGCTGTGCTCGGCATGGATCTGCTTGGGATCCGCCCATACCGCCTGCACCGGCACCGAAACCGCCAGCTCTTCACCATTACGATCCATGATCATACCCCGGGAGGTATTGCTGACAGCGGTTGATCGCAAGGATCGCAGATCCCCTTCCAGCCGCAGGCGATCCGGCGAGATCACCTGGATCCAGGCAGCCCGGGCAAACAAGGCAACAAAAGCCAGCACAATAGCGCCGCAGGTAAAATAAAACCGGCCGCGGGCCATCATGGGTTCTTTTTTCTGCTTTTTGCGCCAGCTCATGGTTGCCTCACCAGCTTCTCCTTACTTGGCTCGGGTCGTTGCATATTCAGTTTTCCCCGGGCCAGCGCCTCAATCCGGCTGTGCTCCATCAAGGTGTTCTGTTCCAGCAGCAGGTTTCGCCACTCGATATCCAGCTTGTCCTGTTCGGCCATCAGCTGGTTATATTCACTGGTCTTCTGACGGGTGCTGTGGGTAACCACGATGACCGCCATGGCCGATATCACAGTAACGATGGCCAGTATCAGCTGCCACTTATAGCGCCACAGATCCCGACCGACTTCCCGGGTCAGGTTGATGCGGCTGTCCATCAGGGCTGCATCTCCAGACGCTCGGCCACCCGTAATACAGAGCTGCGGGCTCTGGGGTTGGCGGCCACTTCGTCAGCCGACGGCTTTTGTGCCTTACCCACGCTTTTAAGCGTCCGGCCACCGGCCAGTTGCTCTTCGGTCAACGGCAGCCCAGGGGGCACTTCCGGCCCTTTTTCCTGCTTGCGGATAAAGTGTTTTACAAGACGGTCTTCCAGCGAGTGAAAGCTGATAACCGACAGCCGGCCGGCCGGTGCCAGCACTTCCAGTGCTCCGTTCAGCGCCTGATCAATCTCGTCCAGTTCACTGTTGATGTAGATTCGAATGGCCTGAAAACTGCGGGTCGCCGCATGCTTGTTTTTTTCCTTGCTCGGGTTTACCCGGGCGATCATCTCGGCCAGCTGACGGGTACGGGTCCAGGGCGTGGTCTGACGGTCATGCACAATGGCCCGGGCAATCTTGCGGGCATGGCGCTCTTCACCAAAGGTTTTCAGTACCCAGGCAATATCGTCTGCATCGGCGTGATTCAGCCAGTCAGCAGCGCTCTGACCGCTAGTCGGGTCCATGCGCATATCGAGGGGACCGTCTTTCTGAAAACTGAACCCCCGCTCAGCCTCATCCAGCTGAGGGGATGACACGCCCAGATCGAGCAGAACGCCATCTACTTTGCCGGTAAGCCCTTCGGCTGCCATCATTTCTGCCAGCCGGGAAAAAGGGCCGTGCAAAATGGTAAAACGCGGGTCGGTGATTTGCTCTGCCACCGCAATGGCCGACGGATCCCGGTCGATGGCCAGCAAGCGGCCGTCGGGCCCGAGTTTCGACAGAATATGACGCGAGTGTCCGCCACGGCCAAAGGTTCCGTCTACATAGATGCCGTCGGGGCGAATATTAAGACCGGCCACTGCCTCGTCCAGCAGTACGGTAATGTGTGCCTGTTGTTCACTCATTGTTATAGCGAAAAGTCCCGCAATCGTTCCGATGACTCCCAGCCTTCATCATCAAGCGCCAGCAGATCATCATTAATTTGTTGTTGCCAGCGGGATTCGCTCCATATTTCAAAACGATTGAGCTGTCCCACCAGCATGATTTTTTTTTCAAGCCCCGCATGCAGCCTTAACGGCCCGGGAACCAGAAAACGTCCGTTTCCATCCAGTTCACATTCGGCGGCGTGCCCCAGCAACAGCCGCTGCAGCCGCCGCTCCTGAGGATGAGTACTCGACAAACTGCGCAGCTTTTTCTCTATCAGCTCCCATTCACCCAGCGGGTAAAGCAGCAGACAAGAGTGACTGATATCGATAGTGCATACCAACAGGCCGTCGCATTCATCACGCAACGGCTCGCGATATCGGGTTGGTATTGCCAGCCGCCCTTTGCTGTCCAGGCTGATGGCATGAGCACCACGCAACATTCAGAGTCCCTGTAATTAAGCTTTGTTCCACAAAGATCCACTTTTTCCCACCACAACAAGTGTAAGGAGCGATTTCCGGCATTTCAAGCAAGGAAATGCCGGCTCACGACAAAGGACTCTGTTGAATTTGCTCTATGGGAACACCGGACACCCGGGATGCGGACAATAAACGTCGATAAGTGCCCGGGCCACAAATAACAAAACAGCGCAACTCGATGAGTTGCGCTGTTTGATAAATGAGGTGAGCTGGCCTGTAAGCCGGGTTCTGTATCGGGCAAGCCCGATTGACAATCATTCCTCTAGGCCGGCAATCGCTCGCCGGCTCCAGCAACCTACCCGCCTCCAGCGCGGGCCGCGCCTGTAGGAGGCCTATTTGGTCTTGCTCCGGGTGGAGTTTACCGTGCCACGGACTGTTGCCAGCCGCGCGGTGCGCTCTTACCGCACCCTTTCACCCTTACCTGTGCCCGAAGGCCATCGGCGGTTTACTCTCTGCTGCACTGGTCGTGGGCTCACGCCCCCCAGGCGTTACCTGGCACCCTGCCCTGTGGAGCCCGGACTTTCCTCCCCCTCGCCCGTCTGCCAATGGCACCACGACGAGGCAGCGATTGTCCGGCCAGCTCGGCGCGCAGTGTAACTCAGCCACGGGGGCTAGCGCAATTCCTGCAGGCTTACAGACCAGCTTCCAGCCCGAATTTATAGAGTGCGTTCTTTTTCAGCCCGTAAATGTCGGCGGTCAGCGCCGATGCTTTTTTCAGTCCCAGATCGGCACTGAGCAGGGACAGGGTTTTCTGTGCCGCCACCGGCAGCGCATCCGCGTCTGCTTTATGACCCGCCACCATCAACACTATCTCACCCCGGCAACGGTTGCTGTCTTCCTGCAGCCACGCCAGCATTTGCTCGGCTGGCAGTCCGTGTGTCGTTTCAAACGCCTTGGTCAGCTCCCGGGACACAACCAAACGGCGTTCAGGGCCCATAACCGTCACCAATGCCGCCACGGTCTCAAGCAGCCGCCGGGGCGATTCATAAAACACCATGGTTCTGGGCTCATCCTTCAGACTTTCCAGCTTGTCATGGCGGGCTTTATCTTTTGCCGGCAAAAAGCCTTCGAATACAAATCTGTCGGTCGGCAGACCCGCTGCAGACAGGGCTGTCACCGCAGCACAGGGGCCGGGCAGTGCCACCACCTGAACACCGGCCTCACGACAGCGATTGACCAAGTGATAACCGGGATCACTGATCAGAGGGGTACCAGCATCCGACACCAGCGCGATACTTTTACCTTCCTGCAAACGGCTCACCAGCTGATCGGCCTTATATTGCTCATTATGATCATGCAACGCCCAGGTAGGGGTGCCAATCTGATAGTGAGACAATAATTTACCGGTATGGCGGGTATCTTCACAGGCGATCACATCCACGGCCTGCAGGGTGTCCAGCGCACGCTGGCTGATGTCTCCCAGGTTTCCGATAGGAGTAGGCACAATATAAAGAACGGCAGCCTGGTTCATAATGACTCCTGTGCAAGCAATTGTTTCACCGTGCCGGCCCGATTACACTTAGGACCAGAATGACTCAGCATGGGAAATAAGGGATTGGCAACTCAAATTCAATGGGCCAGTGTAACACGACTACTGTGTACCCTGGTGCTTTCATCCGTACTCACTGCCTGCGGCAGTGGCTTACTACAACCCAAGGTCAGCCCCGAGCCGGCCCCGGATATGTTCAGTCCGCTGGTACGGCCGGCGGAGCAATACACCGCCCAGGCCGATATTGCCACCGGTAACGACGCCTTCACCTGGCGAGTGCTGGCCATCAGAGCGCTGTTGCAACAGGGTAATCATAATGAAGCCGGTGCCAGACTGCAGGCTCTGCGTGGTGCCGCCAGCCTGTCGCAACAGCCCATCATCCGTCTGCTGGATGCGGCGTCGCTAGTCGCATCAGCTCAGCCCGGGCCAGCATTGCAGCTGCTGCAGAATATTGATGCTCCGGCCCTGTCAGTGTCCGGCCAGGCCTACTGGTGGCTGTTACAGGCCAACAGCCATGAACAACAGCAGCAGCCGGTTGAGGCCGCCCTGGCGATGATCGCCCGCACTGAATTACTGGCAGAGCCGGTACCCAATCAGGAGCAGGAACGGATCTATCAGCTGCTGAGTACTCAGTCATCCTCAGTGCTGCGGCAGGCTCAGGGCAGTCACCATTCCGCCGTTGCCAATGGCTGGTTACGCCTGATGGCGATACTGAATACCACCGAACTGCCCGCGGCCCAACGCAACTGGCAGCTGCAATCCTGGCAGCAGAGCTATCCCGAGCACCCGGCGCGCTCCTACCTGCCGGGCACCTCAAGCAATATCCAGGCTCCCTCTTTTGATGCGACCCATATTGCGGCGTTGCTGCCATTGTCAGGGCGCCTGGCCAAACAGGGAGAAGCCATCCGCAACGGTATTCTCAGTGCTAATCAGGGACAGTCGGTCCGCGTCAGTTTCTTTGATACTCAGAATCGCGACATGGCGGAGGTCTATCAACAGGTCATGCAGTCCGGTGCCGATTTTATTCTTGGCCCGCTGCTGAAAAACAATGTAGATGCGCTGCTCAAGCAGGATCCGGCGCTGCCGGTACTGGCCCTGAATCAGCCCGCCTATCAGCCCGAACTGACCACCTTTTATTATTTTTCACTTTCACCTGAAGGCGAAGCGGCCGATGCAGCGCGGCGGATGTGGGAGGAAGGCCATCAACAACCTCTGGTATTCGCCCCTGCAAATGAGCTGGGTCGCCGGGTTGCAGCCGAGTTCAACCGCCAATGGCAGGGCCTGAGCGGACGCCCTGCCATTCTGTCGTATTTCAGCAACAAGGCGAGCATTGAAAAGGACGTACGCCAAGCACTCAGAAGCCGTCCTACAGCCGCAGCCGCTGGCCAGATTCAGCCGGTAGATGGCAGCAGTCTGCCGGACAACCGCCCTGCCGATGCGGTATTCATGCCGACCAATGCCGCCGAAACCCGTTTCATTCTGCCTTACTTTGATTTTGTCCGGGACAGCCGGGCCGCACGGCTGCCCACTTATGTGATTTCCCGCAGCTACATTCCTGCCGGGGAAGCCCCGATGGGAGAGCTTGCCGGTCTGCGTCTGGCCGACATGCCCTGGTTGCTTGACGGTGCTCCGCAGCTTAAAGCAGAAGTGCTCAGCCTCTGGCCCGATGCCAGCGCAGCCTGGCTGCGACTGTTTGCCATGGGCTATGATGCCCGGGCACTGATCCCTCAGCTGCCGGCCCTGCGCGGAGGAGCACCTGAGGTGCCCGGGCTGACCGGTGATTTAACCGTATCACCCGACGGCGTTGTACAACGACGCCTGCAATGGAGGGAGTACGACAATGGCGACTGGGTTTTCATCGGGCAAGAAGCCGGAACAACAGAATAAACGGGAACACGGCGCTCTTTACGAGCGCCGTGCCGAAAGCTATCTGCAGGCTCAGGGCCTTCAGCCGGTTACCCGTAACTACCAGTGTAAACTGGGCGAAATCGATCTGATTATGCGCCAGGGACAGACCTTGGTATTTGTAGAAGTCCGCTTTCGGAACAGCGAACAGTTTGGCGGTGCAGCCATGTCGGTGACGCATACCAAACAAAGGAAAATACGCCGTGCGGCACTCTGTTATTTGCAAATGAAAGGGCTGAATGAAGCCCATCAGTCCTGTCGTTTTGATCTGGTGGCCATTGATGGTAACCAGATAAACTGGATAGCCAACGCCTTTTGAGGAATCTCATGCAGGAAGAAATCAAAGCCAGCTTTACCGAGAGCATTCAGACCAAAATTGCTGCCGCCGAAGCGCTGCCCGACGATATTCTGGCTGCCGCGCAGATGATGGTAATGTGTCTGCTGAACGGCAATAAACTGCTGGTGTGCGGTAACGGCGGCTCCAATGCGCTGGCCCAGCTGTTTGTCAGTGAACTGATCAACCGTTACGAAACCGAACGGCCGGCATTACCGGCAGTGTGCCTGACTCTGGATACCAGCAGCATCAGCGCCATTGCCGTGGATCAGCATTTCGACGATGCCTATGCCCGTCAGATCCGCGCCCTGGGTCAGGCCGGTGATGTGCTGGTGGTTATCTCCACCACCGGCCACAGCCGTAACCTGATCAAGGCCGCCGAGGCCGCACTGAGCCGGGACATGACCATAGTGGCTCTGAGTGGTGGCGACGGCGGCGAGCTGGCCGGTCTGCTCGGCCCCAATGACGTGGAGATCCGGGTACCGGCGCTGCGCGCGCCACGTATTCACGAGGTAAACCTGCTCACCCTGCATTGCCTGTGTGATCTTATTGACCGCACCCTGTTCCCCAGCCAAGAGGACTGATTGCCATGAACAAGACGTTGATCACGTTACTGACTTCCCTTGCCCTGCTGCAGGGCTGTGCCGGCCTGGTAGCGGCCGGTGGGGCAACCGGTGCCAACATGATCACCGACCGGCGTACCATCGGTACCCAGATAAATGACCAGACTATTGAAATGCGTGCCCTGCACCGGCTGGGCGAAGAAAAGCCCATGTGGGATGAAAGCCGTTTTGCGGTGATCGCAACCAACGGCAAGGTGCTGCTGATTGGCCAAACTCCTACTGAACAGTACCGCGCCCGGGCTGAAGCCATTGTTACTGAGGTGCCAGGCGTCAAGGAAGTGTTTAACGAAGTGCGCGTCGGCACCCCGCTGACGCTAACCCAGCAGAGCAAAGACACCTGGCTGACCTCCAAGGTCAAAAGTACTCTTCTGGCAGAAAAAAATATCGATGGCACCAAACTCAAAGTGGTCACTGAAAATACCGAGGTGTTTCTGGTTGGCCTGGTAACACGCAATGAAGCAGACGTCGCGGTGCAATTGACCCGTAATGTAGCCGGGGTCTCCCGGGTAGTGACCGCCTTTGAATATATACAGAATGTGCCCTGATGAAAGCACGAAGCCATAATAAAAAACGCAGCCTTGGCTGCGTTTTTTATTACTTGATGACCTTAAGATTCGGCCTGCCTTTTTTCGGCACCGGTAACTCATCAGCCTTCGGAGATAGAGCCTCAGACGGGACTTCTTCTTCACGGCTGGCTGCTTCCAGCCACTCTTCGTAGGCCGGCTCCGGCGGAAAAAAGGTACCAGCACCGTTCTCACGGGCCTGTATGGCTACCACCGCAGCCATGGGGATATATACCTGCAACGGCTGCCCGCCAAAACGGGCACTAAAGCTAACAGCTTCATTATCCATATGCAGACCAACTACAGCAGTAGGCGAGATATTGAGCACGATCTGGCCATCGTTCACGTACTGGCGCGGTACTTCGGTGTGGGGCACCTCAGCATTGACCAGCAGGTGTGGCGTCAGATCGTTATCCAGCAACCAGTCATAAAAGGCCCGCAGCACATAGGGACGGCTTGGGGTCATTTCATCCATGGTCAAACCTTGCTACTCAGATCGCGTTCGGTTTCAGTGAGAGAGGCCTGAAAAGAATCACGCTCAAACAAACGTACCATATATGCCTTAATCTCCTTGGCACCACGACCGGACAGCTCAATACCCAGAGACGGCAGACGCCACAGCAGGGGCCCCATATAGCAGTCGACCAAGCTGAACTCTTCGCTCATAAAGAAAGGATACTCGGCAAATACCGGCGCAATGGACAGCAGTGCTTCGCGAAGTTCTTTACGGGCTTCGTCGGCCTTGTCCCCGCGCTGGATGCGCGCAGCCAGGGCATACCAGTCCTGCTCTATACGATGCATCATCAGCCGGCTTGTTCCCCTGGCTACCGGGTATACCGGCATCAACGGCGGGTGGGGGAAACGCTCATCCAAGTATTCCATGATAATACGGGACTCATAAAGCACCAGCTCACGGTCGACCAGGGTCGGCACGGTGCCATAAGGGTTCAGCTCCAGCATATCTTCGGGCAGGCTGTCAGGCTCGACCTGACTGATTTCAACACTGACACCTTTTTCTGCCAGTACAATGCGTACCTGATGGCTGTAAATATCATCAGCACCGGAAAACAGCGTCATGATGGAACGTTTGTTGGCCGCAACTGCCATTGAATCCTCCAGAAATCAAAAATGGGAACGGCAATGGAAGCATTATACCCCCATTGCCGCTCACCTGCTCAGCTCAGACGACGTCGGTTCAGTGTACGTCGCGCCAGTACTCTTTCTTCAGCAGATAGGCAACGAAGAAGAAGATAACCAGAAAGCCCAGTACCCAATACCCCATGCGCTGACGTTCCAGTTTTACCGGATCACCGGAATACACCAGGAAATTAACGATATCCAGTACCGCCTGGTCATATTCGCCGGCACTCAGCTCACCGTTGCCATCAGATTCAATGCCTACCGGAGTGACCACTTCCACACCGTCAACAAGACGGGTTTCGGTTTCCAGATGGGCACTGCCCTGCAGCGGTTCCAGCACATGTGGCATACCCACGGACGGGAACACCAGGTTGTTCACACCGAACGGACGGCTGTCATCCTTGTAGAAAGAACGCAGATAGGTATACAGCCAGTCGGCACCACGTACCCGGGCCACCAAGGTCAGATCCGGCGGCGCAGCACCAAACCAGTTGGCCGCATCGGCTTCCGGAATGGAGTTTTCCATCAGCTCACCGATGGCCACACCGGTAAAGTTCAGGTTGGCCTGCATCACATCTTCCGGGATGTCCAGATCCTGAGCAACACGGTTGTAACGCTGATACTGAGTGCTGTGACAGCCGGCACAGTAGTTCATGAACAGCTTGGCACCGTTTTGCAGCGAGGCCTTGTCACTCAGGTCATAGTCCGCCTCGTCGAGGTGAACGTTACCGCCGGCGGCAAAAGTCAGGGCCGGCAACAGTGCAAATAATGCAACAACTATCCTTTTCATTTGAACGTTACCCTCTCTGGCAGCGGCTTGGTTTTTTCGTTTTTACTGTAGAAGAACAACAGTACGAAGAAGGCGAAATAGCCGAACGAAGTCACCTGGGCCAGCAGTGTCAGTACCGGCGTGGACGGCAGGGCGCCCAGAATACCCAGAATGATAAAGCAGATCACGAATTGCACGATGTTCATCAGGTGCAACTTGCTGCGGTAGCGGAACGAACGCACCTTACAGCGATCCAGCCAGGGCAGAACAAACAGTACGGCAATGGACAGACCCATCAGAATAACGCCCATCAGCTTGTCGGGAACCGCCCGCAGAATGGCGTAGAAGGGAGTAAAGTACCATACCGGTGCAATGTGCTCAGGAGTCTTCAGGCCATTGGCCGCCTCAAAGTTCGGCGCTTCCAGGAAGTAACCGCCACCTTCAGGCATAAAGAAGATCACAAAGGCGAAGAAGAACAGGAAACCGGCCACACCGACAATGTCTTTCACGGTGTAATAGGGGTGGAAAGGAATGGCGTCTTTCGGCCAGCCGTTCTCATCCTTGTTCTTTTTGATATCGATACCGTCGGGGTTGTTAGACCCCACTTCGTGCAGCGCCACAATGTGCAGGAATACCAGAATAACCAGCACCAGCGGCAGAGCAATGACGTGCAACGCGAAGAAGCGAGTCAGGGTTGCGCCGGAAATAACATAGTCACCACGGATCCACAGGGTCAGGTCGTCGCCGATGACCGGAATGGCCCCGAACAGCGAGATGATAACCTGAGCACCCCAGAATGACATCTGGCCCCAGGGCAGCAGGTAACCCATAAAGGCTTCCGCCATCAGCACCAGGAAGATCAGCATGCCGAACAGCCACAGCAGCTCGCGCGGCTTCTGGTACGAACCGTAGATCAGACCACGGAACATGTGCAGATAAACCACCACGAAGAAGGCAGAGGCACCGGTGGAGTGCATATAACGCAGCAGCCAGCCGTATTCCACGTCCCGCATGATGTATTCGATGGAGGCAAAAGCGCCGTCACCGGACGGGTTGTAGTTCATGGTCAGCCAGACACCGGTGAGGATCTGGTTCACCAGTACCAGCATGGCCAGTGAGCCAAAGAAGTACCAGAAGTTAAAGTTTTTGGGCGCGGGATACTGACCTACATGCTTGTTGTAGGTCGCCGTCATCGGAATGCGCTCGTCGATCCAGCTTACGAGTTTACCCAGCATGGTGTTAGGCTCCTTCCTTGTCTTCACCCACCAGAATGGTGGTATCGTTGACATAGTAGTACGGGGGAATAACCAGGTTCAGCGGAGCCGGAACCCCCTGGAACACGCGACCGGCCATGTCAAACTTGGAACCGTGACAGGGGCAGAAGAAACCGGCACTGACACCCTGCACCTGCTCACCGAAGCTGTCTGGCAGGTAAGTGGGCGAACACCCCAGGTGAGTACACAAGCCCACAGCCACAAACACTTCCGGCTTAATGGAACGGTAGGCGTTCTGGGCATAGACCGGCTGTTGCGGCTGCTCGGAAGCAGGGTCCCGCAGCTGATTGTCATGTTGAGGCAGACCGTCCAAGATCTCCTGATTTCGACGCACAACCCATACCGGTTTGCCACGCCACTCCACCCGGATCAACTGACCGGGCTCCATTTTGCTGATGTCGACTTCTACCGGCGCGCCGGCGGCTTTCGCCTTAGCGCTGGGGTTCCACGATGCGATGAAAGGCACAGCGGCAAAAGCAGCTCCGACCCCACCCACGACTGTGGTTGACCAGGTCAGAAATCTGCGGCGACCGGTATCAACTGGCGCATTGCTCATCCAAAAACTCTCCCATTTGGTCTCCGCGCATTTATTTTTCGTTCCATGCATTGATACTGCGATGTGACAACCGCGGCGGATATTCTGGTTTCAATTGCCACAAAAAACCCGCAAATTCTAATGAAAAGCGCGGAGTTTTACAAGGACGCGCACCGTGTCACAGATCGCGAATATCAGGCTCAAATTTGTTTCAAATCAACAAATAAGCAACAAGCGATTTCTCTGTGAAACTATGCTTAAAACAATAAAAAAGCCCGGGTAAACCGGGCTTTTGATATACAAGACTGCAGTCCCAATTAACGCTTGGAGAACTGGGGACGCTTACGCGCCTTGTGCAGACCAACTTTCTTACGCTCAACGCGACGGGCGTCACGGGTCACGAAGCCGGCCTTACGCAGGGCACCGCGCAGGGTCTCGTCATATTGCATCAGTGCACGGGTGATACCGTGACGGATAGCACCAGCCTGACCGGAAATACCACCACCGGAAACGGTGATGTACAGATCCAGTTTTTCGCTCAGCTCGGTCAGTTCCAGAGGCTGACGAACCACCATGCGGGCGGTTTCACGACCGAAATACTGATCCAGTGAACGCTGGTTGATAACGATGTTACCGCTGCCCGCTTTTACGAATACGCGCGCAGTGGAGCTTTTGCGACGGCCGGTACCGTAGTATTGAGTTTCTGCCATTTGCCTAATCCCGCCTTAGATGTCAAGTACTTGAGGTTGTTGCGCAGCATGGTTGTGCTGGCTGCCCGCATAGACTTTCATCTTGCGGTACATGGCACGACCCAGGGGGCCGCGAGGCAGCATGCCGCGTACGGCAGACTCGATTACCATCTCAGGCTTGCGGTCAATCAGCTTTTCAAAGCTGATTGACTTGATGCCACCCGGGAAGCCGGAGTGAGAGTAATAAATCTTGTCAGACGCTTTTTTGCCGGTTACCTGTACTTTCTCGGCATTGATAACGATGATGTAATCACCGCAGTCAACGTGAGGAGTAAATTCCGGCTTGTGCTTACCGCGCAGGCGGCGGGCGATCTCAGTGGCCAGACGACCCAGAGTTTTGCCCTCTGCATCAACAACATACCAGTCACGCTTGACGGTTTCTGGCTTAGCAACAAAAGTTTTCATGGATAAACCCAAATTACTGAAAATGAATCCTACACTTGCGCAATTGCGCAAAACACGACCAGACACTCCACCCCTTCGAGTAGCTGTCTGCTTACTGTGATGCCACCATATCGGCAGCTGTGTAACGTGGGCCGGGCGATTATAGGTAAAGTTGCCTTAAAAATCACCTGCTAATTTCAATGCCCGTTGAAACCGGCTGGCTCGCCCGCCCTTATGCTTCGATCATGCCTCGAATCGAAGGGCGCATATTGTGACTAAGGAAGGTGCTCTCTGGCAAGATATTCATGAGACTGCATTTCGGTCAGCCTTGATAAACAGCGCCGGAACTCGAAATTCAGCCGCCCCTGTCCGTATAACTGCGTCATCGGCACCGCTGCCGAAATAATCAGAGTAACGTGACGCTCATAGAATTCATCGACCATGGCAATGAAACGCCGGGCAGCATCATCCGTTTCTCCCCCCATCGGCAACACATTCGCCAGCAGCACCGTGTGATAGCAACGCGCCAGCTCGATATAGTCGAGCTGTGAGCGTGCAGTACAACACAACTCGGTAAAGTCGATATAAAGTACACCGTCCCCTTCCGCCATCACCACCAAATGACGATGATTCACCTCGATATTCCCCCCCCAGTGTCCGGCTTCATTACTCAGCCGGGTGAAGTACTGCTCCAGATTGGTGCTGGCCTGAGTATCAAGGGGATAGTGATAAATTTCTGCCTGCTGCAGGGTACGCAGCCGGTAATCCGTCCCTGAATCCACATTCACCACCTCGCAGTTAGCCTTAATCAGAGCAATGGCGGGTAGAAAACGGGCGCGTTGCAGGCCGTTGCGATACAACTCATCGGGAGGAATATTGGAAGTGGCCACCAGAGTCACACCGTGACCGAAAAGATATTCGAACAGGGTCCCGAGGATCATGGCGTCGGTGATGTCGGACACAAAAAACTCGTCAAAGCAGATTACCCTGGCGTCCTGCGCCAGCCTTTCGGCCACCACTTTCAGCGGATCCACCTGTCCTTTCAGGTTTTGCAGTTCATCATGCACTCGCACCATAAAACGGTGAAAATGTACTCTGAGCTTACGGTCAAAAGGCAGGCAATCGTAAAACGTATCCATCAGGTAGGTCTTCCCCCGGCCTACCCCCCCCCAGAAATACAGACCTCGCGCAGACGAAGGCGGTGTCTCGGCGGCCCGTCCGGTCAGCCGTTGCCACAGATTGGCTTTGGGAGTGGTGACAGGGGCGGCGGTCAGGTCTTCGTAGAGACGCTGAAGATGAGCGACGGCTTCAGCCTGGGCGGCATCATGCACAAAATCGGGCCGGCTCAGATCCGATTGATATTTGCTGCTTGGGGTCATGACAATCACTGAGTGGATACAAGGGCTTCAGTGTATGGCCGGTAACAGCCAGCGGCAAGAAATGGCCGGCAGAGGCTTGATCTTCCACACAAAAAGCACAATTAATGAAAACAGTACCATTTCTCTGCCAATACGGAACTCCCTTTGCAACGGTGAGTCAGAACAAACAATTTACGGTTTTATTATTTGTACAGTTAGGAGCAAATACATGAAAGGTCGACTCCCCCTGTTATCTGCCCTGGCCCTGAGCATTGGCCTGGCTACCCTGCCCGCTGCTCAGGCAGCCCTGCCTTTTGGTGCCGGTACCGAAGTTAACAGCCTGGCACCGGTAGTGGAGAAAGTCAGTCCCGGCGTGGTCAATATCTCGGTATCCGGCAGCAAGGTCAGCCGCCAGGTATTACCCGAGCCTTTCCGCTTTTTCTTCGGTCCCAATATGCCCGGCGAACAAATGCGCGAACGGCCCTTCCAGGCCCTCGGCTCAGGCGTCATCATTGATGCCGATAAAGGCTATGTCATCACCAACAACCACGTTGTTGAAGATGCCGACAAAATTCAGATCACCCTGATCGACGGCCAGGAATATGAAGCCGAACTGATCGGGGCTGACAAAGAGTCTGACATTGCCGTGCTCAAGGTGGATGCCAAGGATCTGGTAGAAATCGGTTTTGCCGATTCCGATAAACTGCGGGTAGGAGATTTTGCCATTGCCATCGGAAATCCCTTTGGCCTTGGCCAGACCGTGACCACCGGCGTGATCAGCGCACTGGGACGCTCCGGGCTGAATGTCGAAAACCTGGAAAACTTTATTCAGACCGATGCCGCCATTAACTCCGGCAACTCGGGTGGTGCCCTGCTGGATATGCAAGGCAACCTGGTGGGTATCAACACCGCCATTCTCGGCCCGGGCGGTGGCAACATCGGCATCGGCTTTGCCATTCCTGCAAACATGGTGAAAAACCTGACAGATCAGATCCTGGAATACGGTGAAGTACGCCGGGGAGTGCTGGGTGTAATGGGCGGCGAGCTGACTTCCGAGCTGGCCCGGACCTTTGGCTATCGCAGCCAGCACGGTGCCTTTGTCAGTCAGGTGCTGGAAGACTCTGCCGCCGATCAGGCCGGTCTTAAGGCCGGAGACATCATTATCAGCCTGGACGGCAAGCCCATCCGCTCGTTTGGTGAGCTGCGGGCCAAAGTCGCCACCATGGGGGCCGATCGCACCGTCGAGCTGGGAGTATTCCGCGACGGTAAAGAGAAAACCATGGAAGTGACCCTTGATAAAGCCAGCGAGCAGAAAGTCGCCGCCAATACCCTGCATCAGGCACTTGAAGGGGCATCCCTTGCCAATAGCGAGCGCAACGCCAGTGTGCGTGGCGTCACCGTGACCGAAGTCACTCCTCGCTCTCCTGCCGCCATGGCTGGTCTGGAAGAAGGTGACATTATCATTGGCGTTAACCGTAAAAGGATCAAAGAGCTGGGTGAGCTGCGCAAAATTATCGAGGCCAAACCCGATGTACTGGCCCTGAACATTCAGCGCGGTAACTCCTCCATTTACCTCGTCCTGCGGTAAGCTACTGAACATAAAGGGAGTCTGCCCGCGGCAGCACTCCCTTCCCGCTTCTTTTATGTTATGCTTGGCGGATTCTGCAGCCACCGGCTTATTCCATGCGGCCAGCCACTATTCTCAAGTACTGTCTTCAGGGCACCCTTTATGGAGTGCTGCTAGCTGCATTGCTGTTACTGCTGTTTCCCCAATTACGCACCCAGTCCCTTGAACACTGGTGGCGCAGTCCTCAGGCCGGTATCACCAGTTTTTCTTATGCAGCCGCTCAGGCCGGGCCTGCCGTGGTCAATATTTATACCCGCAGTTTTCAGCACAGCAGCACTAATCCGGGCCTGGCCGCCTCTGGACTGGGCTCCGGCGTGATCATGTCTGCCGCCGGCTTTGTGCTGACCAACTATCATGTCATTGCCGAGGCAGATCAGGTCATCGTGGCCTTGCAGGACGGACGCATTATCGCCGGCAAGGTCATCGGCTTTGATGTGCCTACCGATCTGGCGGTACTTAAAATTGATGCCGATCGGTTACCGGAAATACCCCAGAGCGAAGATCTGAATCCACAGGTAGGTGATATTGTACTGGCCATCGGCAACCCCTATAACGTGGGCCAGACCATCACGCAGGGCATTATCAGCGCCACCGGTCGCTCCGGCTTATCAAGCATGGGTCCGGACAGTAACGGCCGTCAGGATCTGCTGCAGACTGATGCCGCCATTAACTCCGGTAACTCCGGCGGTGCCCTGGTAAATGTCTATGGTGAGCTGGTGGGCATTAACACCGCCTCTTTTCAGAGTGTGGCGCATCAGGAAAGCTACGGTATCAGCTTTGCCATTCCCTACGCACTGGCCACCCGGATTATGCAGGAGCTTATCACCAACGGCCGGGTCATTCGCGGCTATCTTGGTATCGGCGGAGCCGATATTCCGCCGGTCATGGCCCGTTTGCTAAATATGGAAGAACGTGCCGGCATTTACGTCGACAGTGTCAGCGCCGGAGCACCGGCCGATAAGGCAGGCATTGTCAGCGGTGATGTGATCCTGGCGCTGAACGGTGAAGAAATTCTCAATACCCGTCAGGCCATGGATAAAGTGGCAGAGACCCGTCCGGGCACCGAGATTCGCGTGACCCTGCTGCGCGAAGGAAAAATGCTGACTGTGCCAGTAAAAATCGAGGAAGATCGCCGCTTTCAGTGACTGCTCTGAGGCCGGAATAAACCTGGCTTGATAGCAAAAAAGGGAAGACACCTGGTGTCTTCCCTTTTCATGGTGGTTTCAGCCGGTTAGCATGATTGATCACTTCCGGCTGATGACCTTGAACATCAGTTTTCCTTGATCCGCTCTATTTTTCCGCCCAGGGCGGAAAGCTTGTCTTCAATCACTTCGTAACCGCGATCAATATGGTAGATACGATCCACAATGGTCGTGCCCTGAGCCACAAAGCCGGCCAGTACCAAGCTGGCCGAGGCGCGCAGATCGGTAGCCATCACGGTGGCTCCGGAGAGCTGCTCTGTATCGCCGCAAATGGCCATATTGCCATTTAGCTCAATACTGGCACCCATCCGGTTCAGCTCGGGGACATGCATAAAGCGGTTTTCGAAAATAGTCTCGGTCACCTGCCCTATCCCTTTGGCCACCGCATTCAGCACAGTAAACTGGGCTTGCATATCTGTGGGAAACGCCGGATAAGGTGCAGTCTTGATATCAACCGGTTTGAGGGTGCGGCCGGTCATATCGAGACGAATCCAGTCTTCACCGGTTTCCACAGAAGCACCGGCTTCCCGCAGTTTTACCAGTACCGCTTCCAGCAAGTGCGGATCGGTATTGCGGCAGGTGATGTCCCCGCCGGTCACAGCGGCTCCTACCAGAAAAGTACCGGTTTCTATCCGGTCGGGCTGTACGCTGTAGCTGCCACCATGCAGTGACTCAACGCCATCGATGATCAGGGTATCCTGGCCAATGCCCTGAATATTGGCACCCAGGCCATTCAGGAAGTTGGCCAGGTCCACCACCTCCGGTTCCCGGGCGGCATTCTCGATAATGGTACGACCTTCTGCCAGTACCGCCGCCATCAGTAGATTTTCGGTGCCGGTCACGCTCACGACATCCATCAGAATATGAGCACCCTTGAGGCGACCGTCGACCCGGGCCTTGATATAACCGTCTTCAACCCGGATCTTGGCTCCCATCTGCTCCAGGCCGTGAATATGCAGGTTGACCGGACGTGCTCCGATAGCACAGCCACCGGGCAAAGATACATCAGCCTTGCCAAACTTCGCCACCAAAGGCCCCAGCGCCAGAATGGAGGCGCGCATGGTACGCACCAGCTCATAAGGAGCAATGTGGCTGTTCACAGCACCGGCAAGCACGGTTACATCCCCGTTAACCTCAACATTAACCCCCATGGAAGCCAGCAATTTCAGCGTGGTGTCCACGTCTTTCAGCTGAGGCACATTGGAAAGATGGATGGCCTCATCACACAGCAGGGTACCGAAAAGGATGGGCAGTGCCGCATTTTTGGCACCAGAAATGGTCACCTCGCCGGCCAGCCGGCACGGCCCCTGAATACTGAACTTATCCATTCGCGCTCCTGTCAGGACGGCATCATAAATTTACGTTCCCGGGCCCACTGCTCGGGAGTAAAAGTTTTAACACTGAGGGCATGAATGGCATTCTGCGCGATCAGATCCATCAGGGGACCGTTAATGGCCTGCTGGCGCTTGACCCGGCTCATTTCGGCAAATACTTCAGAAACCGCGATAACCTGAAAGTGGTCACCTTCACTTTTCACATACAGCTCGTCAAGCTCAAGGGCTTCACGCAGCCGACGCTCTACTTCGTTATTCAGATCCATGTTGGCTCCGGGAGTCATTGTCAGGCAGGTCGAACAACGAACCTACCCCGTATAAATCGGCAAGGGGATAAAACCCCTCGGGTGGAGAACAGAGAACCAGCCGCTGCTCTCGGGATGCCAGATGCTGGCTCCACTGTACCAGCAAGGCCAGGCCTGTTGAGTCAATGCGTTCAACGCCGCTTAAATCTGCCTTGGCCACAGCAAACAGGGTATCACGTTCAGCCCACCAGGCAGGCAGTTGCTCGCGGGTAAGCGGGCGGCTCAGTTTCATTGAGCGGTTTCCAGCGGCGTAACCGGTTTGTTTGTCAGTTCCTGCAACTGACGGCTGACGGCATCAATCCCTTTCTGACGGATCAGGCCACTCAGCTCCGACTGCTTGGCAGACAACAGGCTGATTCCTTCCGCGATCATGTCAAACACTTTCCATTCGCCGGTCCGGCTGTTTTTACGCAGTTTAAACTCGAGCTTGATTTCCGGCTTGTTCGGCTCAAACACAGTCACTGGCACCGTGGCCAGTTTATCTTCTGCTGTCACACTGCCAGTACCAATTTTCACCGTCTGCTCCTTATAGGCAGCCAGCGCATCAGCATAAGTGACCACAAGGTAGTCACTGAATGCCTTCACAAATTCTTCCCGCTGCTCTGCGGTGGTTTTATTCAGCTGGTTACCAATCACCCGGAAAGCGGAAAAGCGTACATCCACCGCCGGTAACATTTCTTCCCGCACCAAAATACGCAGATGTTCGGGATTGGAGGAGATTTCACCCTGCTCCTGCTTAAGCCGATCAAAGGTTCGCTGAGCCACCTGATCCACCAGCTGATAAGGGTCTTCTGCCGCCATGGCCGGCAGTGCAAACAGGCCGCTGAATACCAACAGCCAGGACATCAATACTTTTTTCATGTCTCATTCCTCAAACAATGCGTCAGTTCAGTCTTTACCGATGGAATAAATAAACTTACCAATCAGCTCTTCGAGTACCAGAGCCGACTGCGTGTCACTGATGGTGTCACCATCGGCCAGCATGCCAATCCCCATGTCTTCATCGGCAAAGCCCGGCGTAATACCAAGGTATTGCTCACCCAGCAGGCCCGAAGTAAGAATGGCGGCGGTACTGCTCTCGGAGAAGGTTCCCGCCTCCTTATTGATAGCCAGGGTTACAACAGGAACCTGGCTGTCGGCATCAAGCCGGATAGCAGCCACGCGGCCTACTACCACGCCGCCAACCTTAATGGGAGAGCGTACTTTCAGGCCGCCAATATTGTCAAAATGAGCATAAAGCGTATACGTTTCACTCTGGCCGTTAACGCTAACCCCCGCCACCTTGAACGCCAGCAGCAGCAAGGCACCGATGCCAGCCAGCATAAAGCAGCCGACGCTGAATTCCAGTTTGCTGTATTTCATTATGAGTTATCCGAACATGATGGCGGTCAGCACGAAATCGAGCCCCAATACCGCCAGAGATGAATGAACCACGGTACGAGTGGTCGCCTGACTGATCCCCGCCGCCGTAGGCTTGGCATCAAAGCCGTTAAACAGAGCAATCCAGGTGACCACCAGGGCAAACACCAGGCTTTTGATAAAGCCCTGCATAATATCTTCCTGCCAGTCGACCGTTGCCTGCATGGTAGACCAGAAGCCCCCTTCATCCACACCCAGCCAGTCAACTCCCACCAGCTTGGCGCCCCAGATACCGACGATATTAAACAGAAATGCCAGCAGCGGCATGCTGATAAAACCAGCCCAGAAACGGGGGGCCACTACCCGCCGCAACGGATCCACCCCCATCATTTCCAGGCTGGATAATTGCTCGGTCGCTTTCATCAGCCCCAGCTCGGCAGTCAGTGCCGAGCCGGCTCGCCCGGCAAACAGCAAAGCGGTCACTACCGGCCCCAGCTCCCGCAGCAATGATAGCGACACCAGCTGACCTAAGCTGCCTTCGGCACCAAAGTCCACCAGCACGTTATACCCTTGCAAAGCCAGCACCATGCCGATAAACAAGCCGGATACCAGGATGATCAGCACCGACTGCACACCCACAACATGCAGCTGCTGAACCAGCAGTGGAAAATGCTTCTTCGGCTCGGGCTTGCCCAGCAAGGCATGTACCAGCATTACACCGCTGCGCCCAAGTGAAGTCAGCGCCGACACGCCGTTACGGCCCAGCCGGCCGATAATATCAGTCAACATAGGACAGTGACTCCCTGTAGTCCGGGGCCGGATAATGGAATGCCACCGGGCCGTCTGCCTCTCCCTGCAGAAACTGAATAACCTGCGGGTCCTGATGGGCTCTGAGCTGTTCTGGGGTACCGGCCGCAATCACCTTTTTATTGGCAATAATGTAGGCGTAGTCGGCAATGGTCATCACTTCATCCACATCGTGCGTCACCACAATGGAAGTCAGCTGCTGCGCCCGGTTCAGCGTCGAGATAAGACGCACCAATACCCCCATACTAATGGGATCCTGTCCGGCAAAGGGCTCGTCGTACATGATCAGTTCGGGATCCAGGGCGATACTGCGGGCCAGCGCCGCCCGTCGAGCCATGCCCCCGGATAACTCCGACGGCAACAGCTGAGCCGCACCGCGCAGCCCTACCGCTTCCAGCTTCATCATCACCAGGGTATGAATAATGGCTTCCGGCAGGCCACTGTGCTCGCGCAACGGAAAGGCCACATTGTCAAACACCGACATGCCGGTAAATAACGCGCCACTCTGAAACAGCATTCCCATACGCCGGCGAACATCATAGAGCCGCTTACGTCCCAGGGAAGGTATCGACTCACCATCAAACAGCACATCACCGCTGTCAGGCTTTATCTGACCACCGATCAGGCGTAGCAAGGTGGTCTTGCCGATGCCACTGGGTCCCATAATGGCAGTGATTTTTCCGCGCGGAATCTGCATGCTGATGCCCTCATAAAGAGTGCGCTCACCATGGCTGAAGCAAAGATCCCTTATTTCAACAAGGCTTTGGCTCACACTGTGCTCCCGCAAAAAGGAAGGATTGTATGGGTTCACTCCCATATCGGCAACTGCAGGGCAACGATTTGCGCCATTCCCTGACCAGCATTCCTTAGAGGCAAATACATTATCCCGGTCGCTTCTCAGGCCCGGCTTTTCTATAATGGCCCCGCCTTAGTGTGGAGAAAACCATGTCAGCAGAATTTGATTATCGCACCACCGCCCAACGCGTTCTCGATATTGAAAAGGCAGCCCTAGAGGGCCTTTCTCAATATCTGGATGAGTCTTTTAACAAGGCCTGCCGGTTAATGTTTGAATGCCATGGCAAGGTGATTGTAACCGGCATGGGAAAATCCGGTCATATCGCCAACAAAATTGCCGCCACGCTGGCCAGCACCGGTACCCCTGCATTTTATGTCCACCCGGGTGAAGCCAGCCATGGAGACCTGGGCATGATCGACGGCAAGGACGTCGTACTGGCGTTGTCCAACTCCGGAGAAAGCGAAGAAATCATTTCCCTGCTGCCGGTATTGCGCCGCCGCGGTCTGAAACTGATTTGCATGACCGGCAAGCCCGAGTCCACCATGGCCCGAGAAGCCGATGTACATCTGTGCACCCGGGTGGAGCAGGAAGCCTGCCCGCTTGGCCTGGCACCAACGGCCAGCACCACTGCCACTCTGGCCATGGGAGATGCTCTGGCCGTTGCGCTGCTGGAAGCCCGCGGATTTACTGCCGATGATTTTGCCCTCAGCCATCCCGGCGGAGCCCTGGGCAAACGCTTGTTACTACGGGTAGCGGATATTATGCACAAGGAAGAGAAGGTTCCCAGAGTGGGGCTGAATACCCTGATTATTGAAGCTCTGATGGAAATCGGCCGCAGCGGCATGGGGTTTACTGCCGTCGTCGATGACGAGGGCCGCCTGGCAGGTATCTATACTGATGGAGATCTGCGTCGTACTCTGGATCAAAAAATTGATGTGCATAACACCACGATTGCTCAGGTGATGACCCGGGGCTGCACCACGGTAGCCGCCGGCATGCTGGCCGCAGAAGCAGTCAAGCTGATGGAAGAAAAGAAAATCAGCGGCCTGCTGGTACTGGACGACAAGCAGCGTCCTGTCGGGGCCTTCAATATGCACGACTTACTACGCGCGGGAGTGATCTGATGACAGTACAGACCCTGTACGGTGCCGTCAGCAAAGAGGTCTGGCACCGGCTGAAAAATATTCGTTTGCTGATTTGCGATGTGGACGGCGTGCTGTCCGATGGCATGATCTACCTCGGCAACGAAGGCGAAGAATACAAGAGCTTTTCCACCCGGGACGGGTTTGGCATCAGGGCCCTGCTCAATGCCGGCATTGAGGTCGCGGTGATCACCGGCCGTAGTTCACGCATCGTCAGTGATCGCATGAGCGCACTGGGTGTACGCCATATTTACCAGGGGCAAAGCAATAAGCTGCATAGCTACGGTGAGCTGCTCGCAAACCTTGACCTGACTCCCGCCCAGGTGGCCTATATCGGCGATGATGTGGTGGATTTACCGGTCATGCAAGACTGTGGTCTGGGGGTTGCAGTGGCGGATGCCCATCCGCTGGTACTGCAGCGGGCACGGTATACCACCCGCACCCCCGGTGGGCGGGGCGCAGTACGTGAGTTATGTGATCTGCTGCTGGATGCCGAAGGTGTACTGGAACAAGCCGAGGGCATGAGTATATGACTCGCCAGACCTGGCTGTTTGGCGGGCTGTTTGTTGTCGGACTGATCACCTGGCAGTGGTTTCGCAATGATGAGCTCGTCGGGGTGAATGAGCAGGACTTTCAGCCCGATTTTGTGGCGACCAACCTCTCCAGTGTGCAGTATAACCGGCAGGGTCTGCCCTATCGGGGCATGAATGCGCAGCATGCCGAGTACTACGATTCCCTCTCCATGACCCTGATGAAAAAACCTGTTATCTTGCTCTACTCTCCCGATGGCCAGCCCCAGTGGCGGCTGAGCGGCGATAACGGCACAATTAATACCGGCGATAATGCCGTGCTTACCGGTAACGTGGTGGGCAGAGGGCTGCAACCGGATGCCCTGGTGGAAACCCTGACCACCGAATATCTGGAAATGGACTTTATTCACAACAAGCTGCAGTCCAACCAGAAGGTGACACTGCAAAGTCCGCAATACCAGGCAGAAGGCATTGGCCTGCGAGGCGGGCTGGATCAACAAACGGTGGAATTACTGAATGAAACCCGGGCAACTTATTTTAACCCTTAGTCTTGGCGGCCTGCTCGGCCTGGGTCAGGCACAGGCCAAAGACAGTGATTTTCGCCAGCCGGTCACCATCGATGCCGGTCGGCAACTGGTTGAGCTGGCTGAAAACAAGGTCACCTTTATCGATAATGTCGTGGTCAAACAAGGCAGCATTGATGTACGTGCCAGCGAGCTGGTCGTAATCCGTAATGAACGGGGACTGCAGTCCATGACCGCCAAAGGCAGCCCGGCCACTTATAAACAAACCCTTAACAATGGCAAACCGGTACAGGCCAAGGCCCGGGAAATCCACTACGACATGGGAGCGCGCACCATTACGCTTATCCGTGATGCCGAGCTCAAGCAGGACGACAATATCGTCACCGGTTACCGCATTCGCTACTTTATCGACAAAGAACAGATGGAAGCCGAAAGTCAGGGCGGCAAAGACAGGGTCACCACCATCTTCTTGCCCGAGCAGGTACAGAATTTTGACAAACAGGATAATAACTGAGCATGGCCAGACTGAAAGCACGTGGTCTGCAAAAAAGCTATAAAGGCCGCAAGGTAGTGGCCGATGTCAGCCTGACCGTCAACACCGGCCAGATTGTGGGCCTGCTGGGCCCTAACGGTGCCGGCAAGACCACGTCGTTTTACATGATCGTAGGTCTGGTACAGCGTGATGCTGGCAGCATCACCATCGACGATAGAGACATCAGCCACGAGCCCATGCATGTGCGCGCCCGCGCCGGCATCGGCTACCTGCCTCAGGAAGCATCCATCTTTCGGCGCCTGAGCGTGGCCGACAACCTGATGGCTGTCTTACAGACCCGCAAGGAGCTGAGCACCGAGCAGCGCAACGAAAAAATGGAGCAGTTGCTGGAAGAGTTCAATATCACTCACATTCGGGACAGCCTGGGGATGAGCCTGTCCGGTGGCGAGCGCCGTCGGGTGGAGATCGCCCGGGCGTTGGCAGCGGACCCCCGCTTTATCTTGCTGGATGAGCCGTTTGCCGGCGTGGACCCGATTTCAGTGATAGATATTAAAAAGATTATTTTGCATTTACGGGATCGGGGCCTGGGTGTGCTGATTACCGATCATAACGTACGCGAGACCCTGGATGTGTGCGAGAAGGCCTATATTGTCAGTCATGGCCACCGCATCGCTGCCGGCACCCCGGCAGAAATTCTGGCCAATGAGCAGGTCAAAAAGGTCTATCTCGGCGAACAATTCAGCCTTTGACGGCACCGCCATAATGCGGTTTATCAGAAAGGACGTTGCAACGAATGAAGCCCTCTCTTCAGTTACGCCTCGGCCAGCAGCTGACCATGACCCCTCAGCTGCAGCAGGCTATTCGTCTGCTGCAGCTGTCCAGCATGGAGCTGCAGCAGGAAATTCAGCAGGCGCTCGACAGCAACCCGTTGCTTGAGCAGGAAGAGCCAGAGAGCATTCGGGTCGATGACAACCGTAACGAAGATCAAATAGCATCCGACACCGCCATGGAACGCAACCAGCTGTCGGAAGAGCTGCCCATGGACACCAGCTGGGAGGAAGTTTACACCGCTTCCCCGGTCAGTGGTGGTGCTGGCCTGCCGGAAGGTCTGGAAGATACCGTCTACCAGGGTGAAACCACCGAGACACTGCAGGATTACCTGATCTGGCAGATGAACCTGACTCCCTTCAGTGAAACCGATCAGGCCATTGCCATGGCCATTATCGATGCCGTTGACGATGCCGGTTACCTGACTGCTGATATCGATGATTTGCTGGCTGCGGTCTCTGCTGAAGAGCTGGGCATAGAAGCCGACGAAGTGGAAGCCGTGCTGAAACGTGTGCAGCATTTTGATCCCATTGGCGTAGCCGCCCGGAGTGTACAGGAATGCCTGTGCATTCAGCTGGAGCAGTTTCCGTCCGACACCCCCTGGCTAACCGAGGCACGTATGCTGCTGGAACAGCATATGGATCTGCTTGGTAATCGTGATTACCGCACACTGCAACGCAAGACCCGGCTCAGGGAAGAAGAGCTCCGGGAAGTCCTCTCCCTGATTCAGCAACTGGAGCCCCGTCCGGGCAGCCATATTCTTCAGGGCAGCTCCGAATACGTGATTCCGGACGTGGTCGTCACCAAACGCAGCGGTGTCTGGGTAGTTGAACTCAACCCGGAAGCCATGCCCAAAATACGCCTTAACCAGACCTACGCCGCCCTGGCCAGTAAACCCCGCAGCAATGAAGACGGGCAGTTTATTCGCAATCACCTGCAGGATGCGAAGTGGTTTATCAAAAGTCTGGACAGCCGAAATGAGACCCTGCTCAAGGTTGCCAATTGTATTGTTGAGCAACAACAGGCATTCTTTGAGTATGGAGAAGAGGCCATGAAGCCGATGGTGCTGAACCATGTGGCAGAAGCGGTGGAAATGCATGAATCAACCATCTCACGGGTGACCACGCAGAAGTTCATGCACTCTCCGAGAGGGGTGTTTGAGCTTAAGTATTTCTTCTCCAGCCATGTGGGGACCGATGATGGTGGAGAATGTTCGTCCACGGCAATTCGTGCTCTGATCAAAAAGCTGGTCGGAGCAGAAAGCCCGGCCAAACCGCTGAGCGACAGTAAAATCGCTCAGCTGCTGGCCGAACAGGGGATTAAGGTGGCCAGGCGAACTATCGCCAAGTACAGGGAGTCACTGGCCATCCCTCCCTCCAATCAGCGCAAACGCCTGGTTTAAAGGCAACGA
The DNA here is from genome assembly GCF_002245495.1 of Oceanimonas baumannii. Lineage (GTDB taxonomy): Bacteria > Pseudomonadota > Gammaproteobacteria > Enterobacterales > Aeromonadaceae > Oceanimonas > Oceanimonas baumannii. The sequence continues at coordinate 46,528 of NZ_NQJF01000006.1, read as the reverse complement.
CAAAAGGAAGACGTTATGCAAATTAATCTGACCGGACACCATGTGGAAATCACCGATGCACTGCGTGATTATGTAAACAGCAAGTTCACCCGGCTGGAACGCCATTTCGATCACATCACCAATGCGCACGTCATCCTCAATGTGGAAAAAATGCAGCAGATTGCTGAAGCCAAGCTGCATGTCAGCGGCGGAGAACTGTTTGCCAATTCTCAGCATGAAAATATGTATGCGGCCATTGATGGCCTTATCGACAAACTGGATCGCCAGATCATCAAACATAAAGAGAAGCTCAAGCAAAAATAACCATGGAAGTCGCCGACATACTAAGCAGGGACTGCACGCGCAGTGCAGTCCCCTGCACGAGCAAGAAGCGTGCACTGGAAATTATCAGCGAGCTGGCTGCCGGACATCTCAACATCGGCAGCCAGCCGCTTTTTGACTGTTTGCTGGCCCGGGAAAAAATGGGCACCACCGGTATTGGCAACGGCATTGCCATTCCTCACGGACGTATCGGCAACGACAATAAGGCAACGGCCGTTTTGCTGACCTTTGCCGAACCGGTGGAGTTCGATGCCATCGATAACCAGCCGGTTGGCCTGGTATTCGCCCTGCTGGTGCCGGAGCAAGAATGTAAACAACACCTTAAAACCCTGTCACTGATCGCCGAGAAGCTAAGCAACAAACAGGTCTGCCGGCAATTGCGCCAGGCTGGCAGTGATGAAGAGCTCTATCAAATCATGATTTCTGCCTGAGGGAGTCAATATGCAGCTGGTGATTGTCAGTGGCCGTTCCGGCTCAGGTAAAACTGTAGCCCTTCGGGTACTCGAAGACCTGGGTCACTACTGCGTTGATAATTTGCCGGTCGAGTTACTACCGGAACTGGTAAAACTTCGCCGGCACAAACCCGGGGCGGTGGCGGTAAGCATAGATGTGCGCAACCTGCCCGACAGCCCCGCTCAGCTTGAAGCCTTTCTTGCTGAAGTAAGATCGATGAATGATGTGCAGCTGGCCAGCTTCTTTATTGATGCTGACAATGAAGTGCTGATCCGCCGCTTCAGTGATACCCGCCGGCTTCACCCTCTGTCCCGGCACAGCCTGACCCTGGATGAAGCCATTCGTGAAGAAACCCATCTGCTGGCTCCACTATCATCAGACGCAGATTTGCGCATCGACACCTCCACGCTCAGCATCCATGATCTGAGTGAGCTCATCCGCGAGCGCATTCTCGGTAAAAAGGAAAAAGAGCTTAACTGGGTGTTTGAATCCTTCGGCTACAAATATGGTGTTTCCAAGGATGCCGACTTTGTATTTGATGCCCGCTTTTTGCCCAACCCCCACTGGATTGCCGAACTCAGGCCCTATACCGGCCAGGATCAACCCGTCGTCGACTACCTCGGCAGCCAGCCGGAAGTCATGAAATACCTGTGGCAGCTGGAAAACCTGCTGATCACCTGGATGCCTCACCTGGAGCGTAATAACCGCAGCTATGTCACCGTTGCAGTGGGCTGTACCGGTGGCCAGCACAGATCCGTGTTTATTGCAGAGCAACTGGCACGGGTATTTGACCAGCTGGGCAAGAGCGTACAGTTACGCCATCGCACTCTGGAAAAACGTCATGCCGAAAATTGAACGGGATCTTAAAATTGTAAATAAGCTCGGGCTACACGCCCGGGCTGCCATTCAGCTGGTGCAGCTGACACAACAGTTCGATGCCGAGGTCACCGTCTGTAATCAGCACAAGCAGGCACCGGCCAACAGCGTAATGGGCCTGCTAATGCTGGAAACCGCCCAGGGTCATGCCATTCGGGTCATGGCCGAAGGCCCCGACGCCGAAGCCGCCCTGAACGCGGTTGAACAGCTGGTGGCAGACCGCTTTAATGAGTCAGAATAACCCGGCAGCAGCATGACAGATCACACAGAACAAAGCAGTACCCCTGATCATCTGGAGGCCATTACCCAGGCGCTGAACAGCGGCATGTTTGTGCATGTACGCCGCATGCTGCAGCAAATGCGGCCGGGCGATGTTGCCTGGCTGCTGGAATCCTCTCCCGCCCCCAGCCGTAAAGTATTCTGGCAACTGATTGATCCCGACGATTACGGCGAAATCCTGGAAGAGCTGTCGGAAGAAGTCCGCGATGGCATCATCCGCCTGATGGACCCGGAAAAACTGGCAGTGGCACTGGAGGACATGGAGTCGGACGATCTGGCCTACGTGCTGCGGGATCTGCCCGAACAGCTGTTCAACCAGGTGCTCACCGAAATGGATGAGCAAGACCGGCACCGCGCCGAACTGGCCCTGTCCTATCCCGAAGACACCGCCGGTTCGTTGATGAACACCGAGTTCATCACCCTGCGCCCGGATGTGACCATCGACGTGGTACTGCGCTATCTGCGGCTGCATAGCGAGTTGCCGGAAGGCACCGACACCCTTTACGTGGTGGATCAGAATAACCGGCTGCTGGGAGATATTTCCCTGGCCAGCCTGGTAGTACAGTCCCCGACGACCACAGTGGCAGAAGCCATGGATACGTCGGTGGAGGCCATTCCGCTGACCATGACCGACACCGATGTTGCCAACCTGTTTGAACGACACGACTGGCTCTCGGCTCCGGTGGTGGACGACAGCAACCAGCTGCTGGGCCGGATCACCATCGATGATGTGGTCGATATTATTCGTGAAGAAGGCGAACACTCCATGATGGGGATGGCCAAAATGGATGATGATGAGGACACCTTTGCCCCCGTGCTCACCAGTGCCCGCCGTCGTTCCTTCTGGCTGACCATCAACCTGGGCTCGGCACTGGTTGCCGCCAGCGTGTCCAACATGTTTGAAGCAACCCTCTCCCAGCTGGCCACCCTCGCCATCCTGATGACCATAGTACCGTCGATGGGTGGTATTGCCGGTAACCAGACACTGGCGCTGGTGATCAGGGGGATGGCGGTCGGCCATATCGGCGACAGCAACGCCCGCTGGCTGCTCACCAAGGAAGCTCTGGTGGGCCTGCTGAACGGCATGTTGTGGGCCCTGGCCATTTCGGTGGTGGTCGGACTGTGGAAAGACAGCTGGGAAATCGGTCTGGTCATCGCTGCTGCCATGTTCATCAACCTGTCGGTAGCCGGCCTGGCCGGTGCCAGCATCCCTCTGATCATGAAACGCTTTAATATCGATCCGGCACTGGCCGGCTCCATGGCATTAACCACCATTACCGACACCGTTGGTCTGCTGTCCTTCCTCGGGCTGGCAACGCTGATATTACTGCACTGAAACTGATACCAGCAGCTACCACACCCCAGAAATAAAAGGGCCGCACTTGCGGCCCTTGTTACAGCTTACAGCTGTGTTTATTGTCCTGCTATCTTCATATTGTCGATAAGGATCGAGCCGGTGTGCAGACTGGAGCGGGTCTCCACATCGGTACCGATGGCCTGAATACCAGAAAACATGGTTTTCAGGTTGCCGGCAATGGTGATTTCTTCCACCGGATAGACGATTTCACCGTTTTCCACCCAGAAGCCGGCAGCACCCCGTGAGTAATCACCGGTAACAATGTTCACTCCCTGTCCCATCATTTCAGTCACCAGCAGGCCTGTGCCCATTTCCTTCAGCAGCTCATCACGGCTCTGGCCACTGCTGGAAACGGTCCAGTTATGAATGCCACCGGCGTGTCCGGTCACCGGCAGGCCCAACTTGCGGGCGGAATAACTGGTGAGCAAATAGGTCTGCAGCACACCATTTTCGATGACATTACGTTCAACGGTGCGCACTCCTTCGTTATCAAAGGGCGAGCTGGCCAATCCCTTGTCAAGGTGGGGCTGTTCGTGAATGGTAAGCCAGTCGGGAAAAATCTGTTTGCCACAGCTGTCCAGCAGAAACGATGACTTGCGATACAGATTACCGCCGCTGATACCCATTACCAGATGACCAAACAGACCTGCCGCCACATCCGGATGAAACAGTACCGGTGCCTGAGTAGTGCCGATTTTGCGTGCGCCCAGGCGACCAAGGGTCCGGCTCACCGCTTCGTCGGCCACCTTTTCAGGTGCCCACAGATCATCGAAACTGCGCGCCGAGGTGAAGCCGTACTCCCGCTGCATATCACCGTTCTGCTCACCGATAAGCACACAGCTGATACCATAGCGGGAACCTGCATAACCCTTGATAAAACCGTGACTGTTACCGTAAACCCGAATGCCGACATTGGCAGAGAAACTGGCTCCGTCCGACTGCTTGATACGCTCGTCCCTGCCCAGCGCCGAGCGCTCGCATTGCAGCGCCAGCTCAATGCCCTCGGCCGGCTCCATTGCCCGGGGGAAGCACAGCTCCAGATTGGGGGATACCCATGCCAGCTGATCGGCATCGGCCAGGCCCGCATGGGGATCGGCCGTGGTATAACGGGAAATATCCAGCGCCGCCGCCACGGTACGGGCTATGGCGTCGGGACGCAGATCCGAGGTAGAGGCCGAGCCCTTACGGCCGTCCCGGTATACGGCAATGCCAAGGGCACCGTCTTTATTGAACTCGATATTTTCCAGCTCGGCATTGCGGGTATTGACTGACAAGCCGGTTTGCTTGCTGATGGAGACTTCAGCCGCATCGGCACCGAGCCGCTTGGCACTTTCCAGCGCCTGCTCTACCGCCAGCTCAAGCTGACGTTGTTCGTTTTGGATCTCTTCGGGAGTCATAATCAATTCGCTGGTTCTGTTTGCTGCTAGCATAACAGACCCCTGCGCCCCTTGGGAGAAGCTGATAGAATAATCACAATCAGTCAATTTTTTAACGATTCCCGAGAGAAATGCCATGCGCCATCACGACGAGCACCCCGACCACGACGACGAAATAGAGTGGGTCAGTAAAAGCGAAATGAAACGGGAGAGTCAGGCGCTGCAGCAGCTTGGCACGGATCTGGTCAGGCTCAATCCCAACGAGCTGGCCAAGGTCCCGTTGGATGATGAGCTGAAAGAGGCCATTGCTCTGGCCCATAAGCTGGCCAACAAACGTGAAGCACAGCGCCGTCATCTGCAGTTTATCGGCAAGCTGATGCGCAGCCGTGACATCACCGCTATTCGCGATGCCCTGAATGCCTTTGATCAGAAAAGCGCCGCAGCCAACGCCCATTTTCACAAACTGGAACAATGGCGGGATCGTCTGATTAAGGAAGGCGATAAAGCCGTTAACGATCTGGTCGCCCAGTACCGCCAGCTCGACCGTCAGAAACTGCGCCAGCTGGCCCGCACCGGTCGTAAGGAACTGGCCGCTGGCCTGCCGCCCAAAGCCTACCGGGAGCTGTTCCAATACCTGAAACAAAACCTGGAGCCGTGAACTTCATCAGCCGCGCCAAGGCCTATCGGCCAGAGGGCGCGGCTTCACTTAGAGCTGATAAAATAAAAACGCCGGCATTTTGCCGGCGTTTTTTTACTTTTAAGGTGTGGTTTACTGAGTACCACCGACCGTCATCCGGTCCAGCTTCAGCGTGGGCTGACCCACGCCCACCGGCACACTCTGACCTTCCTTTCCGCACACACCCACACCGGCATCCAGACTTAAATCATTACCGACCATGGACACCTGACTCATGGCCTCGGGGCCATTACCAATCAGGGTGGCTCCCTTAATCGGCGCGGTCAGTTTGCCGTTTTCAATGAGGTAAGCTTCCGATGCCGAGAAAACAAACCGGCCCGAAGTGATATCCACCTGACCACCACCGAAATTAGGTGCGTAAATTCCTTTTTTCACACTGCGGATAATCTCTTCCGGCGGCGTCTGACCGGCCAGCATATAGGTGTTGGTCATACGGGGCATGGGCAGGTGGGCATAAGACTCACGCCGGCCGTTACCGGTAGGCGCCATTCCCATCAGCCGGGCATTGAGCTTGTCCTGCATATAGCCCTTGAGCACGCCGTTTTCGATCAGCACATTATAACCACTGGCGGTACCTTCATCGTCGATGGTCAGCGAGCCCCGACGGTTGGCCAGGGTACCGTCATCCACGATGGTGCACAGCTCAGACGCCACCTTGTCACCAATGCGGCCGGCATAGGCCGAAGAGCCTTTGCGGTTAAAATCACCTTCCAGACCATGCCCCACAGCCTCATGCAGCAACACACCGGGCCAGCCAGCTCCCAGCACCACCGGCATGGTGCCAGCCGGCGCATCGACGGCTTCCAGGTTCACCATGGCCTGGCGCACGGCTTCCTTAACATAGCTCATGGCCCTGGGCTGGCCGTCAATGTCTTCCAGAAAATAGTCGTAACCAAAACGGCCGCCACCGCCACTGCTGCCCCGCTCTCGCCGGCCATTGCGCTCCGCCAGTACCGAACAATTGAGCCGCACCAGGGGCCGCAGATCCGTAGCCAGAGTGCCATCGGTGGCCACCACCAGCACTTCTTCATAAACACCGGAGACTGAAGCTATCACCTGCGTCACCGCCGGATCCAGGCTGCGGGCAAAGGCATCCATTTGCTGCAGCAATGAAATTTTTTGTTCCCGGGGCAGGCTGTTCAGCGGGTTGACAGCGGTATAACGCGCCGTGACCGGCTGCTGCTGCCCTACTTTAAAACGTCCGTCACCACCGTGCGCGGCAATGCCCCGGGCAGCGCTGACCGCCTGATCCAGGGCGGTTGCGTTCAGCTCATCGGAATAGGCGAAACCGGTTTTTTCACCGCTCACCGCCCGCACACCCACGCCCTGCTCAATGTTATAACTACCATCCTTAACGATACCGTCTTCCAGCACCCAGGATTCATGTACACTGTTCTGGAAATACAGATCGGCAAAATCTATCTGGTGACGGCTAAGCCGTGCCAGCTGGGCGTCAAGCAAAGCCATGTCCAGTTCATTGGGTACCAGCAGGTTTTGATTTATCTGTTCAATACTCATTCTTTATCTCTCCACACCGCTCGCAGGCGGGCATGTTGGGCTACTGGCATTTGCCGGCGCACACTGTCGAGGCGATGCTGATCAAGCGAAGCCGATATCAGGCCTTCGCCATCGGGCAGACACGCGCATATTTCCCCCCAGGGATCCAGGATCAGAGAATGTCCCCAGGTCTGACGACCGCCAGCGTGTTCCCCGACCTGTGCCGCGGCCAGCACGTAACACTGGTTTTCTATGGCTCTGGCCTGCAGTAAGGGCAACCAGTGTGCTTTGCCGGTGACCCGGGTAAAAGCCGCCGGTACCATCAGTATGTCGGCCCCTTGATCACGCAGCGCACGATATAACTCCGGAAAGCGCAGATCATAACAGATCGACAACCCAAGACGACCAAAGGGACTGTCCACGACACACAGCTCATTGCCAGGCATAAACGTCGCGGATTCACGATAACGACCGTGACCGTCTGCCACATCCACATCAAACAAATGCAGTTTGTGATAACAGGCAACCCGTTCACCCTGCTCATTGAATACCAGACAGCTGGCATGCAGTTTGTCACTGTGTTCAATCCGGGTCGGCATGGAGCCGACCACCAGCCAGATGCCGAGTTGTTTCGCCCATTGTGCCAGACAGTCCTGTACCGGCCCATCTCCCAGCGGCTCGGCCACCTCTTGCACCGCCTCCCGGTTGCCAAAAACGACAGCATTTTCCGGCAACTGCACCAGTAATGGCCGGCGGGGGGGCAACCGTTCCAGCAATGCGGTAATGCGATCCTGATTAGCCGGCCAGCTGGCACCGGCATTGAGTTGCAGAGCGACCAGTTCCATTTATTGCTCCTTGTCGATATCGGACAATTTAATTTTATCTCGTTCCCGCCCCAGCTCACTCACCTCGGGGCTGGTCAGCGGACCGCTGACGCGATAACGAATGCGGGTAAAAACATCCACCACCGGGCCAAATAACTTGGAGGCAGCCAGCACATAAAGGCCGGTCACCGGTGTAACGGCAAAGGCGGCCAGCACCGGAAGATTACCGGTCAGATCGGGCGTAAACTCAAACCGGTAATCCAGCCGTTCCGCAGCCAGATCGATCTGCCCGTGTCCGGTCAGATCACCCGCGGCCCCTTTCAGCAAAAAGTCGTCGTTCTGCAGCACACCATTACGAAACTCACCGGTGGCATGAATGCTGTCAAAGTAAAAGCCACCTTCAAATACATCGCGAAAATCCAGCCTCAGGCGGCGCATCATTGAATCCATGCTCAGCAGTGATAACAGACCGGCTCCCTTGTCACTGACCCCGGACAGCACGCCGGCACCGGCCTCCACACTGACAGTGCCGTTCAGGGTGGAGAGCACAGGCTGCCAGGGCACGCCGAGCCAGTTCAGCCGCGCTTCCAGCAGAGCCTGAGTGTCCCTGAATGGTGATGGTTCTCCCAACGCCTGCCAGATATCCTGCAGCGACCGGGCACCACCCTGCCACTGAATACGGGTGATATCGGTCTTGTTTTGCTGCAGCCAGTGGCCCTGAGCCCGCCCCTGTAACTGGGGACCGTCAAGCCACAGGTCATCCAGCTGTATGCCTTTCCCTTCCTTGAAGGAAGTCAGCTGAAAACCAGCCTTGCCCAGCGCCAGATCCCGCCAGCGACAGTCATCACAACGGAACACCAGTGCCGGTATTTGTGCCGGTGTCAGCTTCAATGCCTCCGGGCCGGCATCACTTTTTTCCGGATTCAGCCACAAACGCTCAAAACGGGCAGTGACCGGCTCGTTATTTCCCCAGGCCAGCTCCCCTTTGATTTGCTGCGCACTGACTGTCAGCCGCTGTCGCTGCGCTTCTCCGGGCACCAGTGTCAGCCGCAGATCACTGAGCGGTTGCTCCCAGAGCGTGCCGCTGTCGGCCCGAACCGCCACCCGGTAACGCTCAGGCCAGTTCAGCGACAGACCAGACTGTTCAGCCCTGTTCTGCTCATCTGTCAGCACCAGCCAGTCGTTCAGCTTAACGTCTGCCAGGTGAGCCGCAATATCCACCGGTGCCCTGGGGTTTTGGGCGGTAGCGCCACCGGCATTCACCCAGAGGCGGTTAATGTCAGCGCCATCACCGGTAAAGGTCAGAACCGCTTCGGCATTCAGATCCGGCGCGATATCAAGTTGCGCCTGAGCCCGGGAGGTGTCACCGGAAAGCGTCAGTTGCAACGGACGCGTCCACTCTTCACTCTTGCCCAGTGGCGCAGGCAGACGACTACCCAGACCGGCCAGCTCGGAACTGAGCTCGGCCCGGTAGCTTACCGTCCCCTGCTGCAGGCTCAGATCTATCTCACCTTGCCAGCCGGTTTCACCATGCAGCCCTGCCAGCCGGGGCTGCATCTTACCGAGCGTTTCACCCCGTAGGCTGCCAGCCAGATTAATCTTCGCCTGATACCCGGCATCCATCACCTCTCCCTGATAATCGACCGTCAGCGGCTGCCCCAGCCAGCGGCTTTCCATTCCCTTCAGGCTGGTCTTGTCTTCGTCAAACACCAGTATGCCGTTGACAGCGGTCAGCGGCATAGACAAGGGGGCAATCAGCACCTGGTTATCAGCAAAGCGCACTTCGCCATCCACTGCCACGGTCTCGCCGTTCAAGGGAATATTCAGTGCCAGTCTGCCGTTAACGGGACCGGATATCTTTACCTGCTGCAAAGCGGCTCCCACCGAGTCGGCCAGCGGAGAACGGGTCAGATAGCCGGTAACCGCGCTCCCCTGGCCTTTCACATCGGCGCTGAGTTCAAGGTGGGCGTCAGGATCCAACGGTGCAATACGGGCCTCGATATTTCTGGCCTGCGCCCTGCCCAGCCGGCCGTTTCCTTCACGCATATACAGGTTATCGTTTTCAAACAGCAGCTCCAGACTCAGATCCTGCAGCGGTAGCCAGTGAGGATCAAAGCGAAACTCCGCTTTGTTCAGCGGTACTCTGGCCTGAAAAATACCCGAGCCGTCCCGATAGGGAAAATCACCGAGCCGGCCATACCAGAGCACCTTGGCGTGACTGGCCCTGCCGTCACGAATGGATCCCTCCAGGTAATCCACCAGCTCAGTGCCCATCACCGGCTCGGGAAGATAGCCGCCTGCTGCGCCGGCACGATAGAGTTCAACATTGGCAGACGCACTGAGCAGAGGGGACTGAGCCGGCGGTAATTCCAGACTAAAGTGGGCATTCACATCAAGATCATCGCCGGCCATACTCAGGGTGTTGCTCCACAGCCACCAGCTATCGCCGCGCTTTTGCCATTGCAGTTCGGCATGCAGACGCTGTACTGGCCAGGAATGACGAAAGGCCTTGTCCCACTGCCAGCCGGTCGCCGCTTCCTGATGCACCATCAGCCGGCCATGATCTGCGGACAGTATAAAACGGCCTGCAAGCCCCTTAATCTGAGGCATCCATTCAAATGCCTCAGTGCTGACATTGGCATATTCACCGGTCAGCTGCCAGTCGCCGGCGTCAATACTGGCCTGCTCTGTGACACTTCCGGCAACGCCTGCATCGAAATACAATTTTGCCAGATGCCCTTTGGGGGCAATGCCGGTCAGCTGTCGCGCGGTTGCTGGCCAGTAATGTTCCCCCCACTGCGCCAGCAACGCCAGATCGGTAAAACTGAGCCGGTCCAGGTAGCCACTGAGCCTGTCGCCATGGCGATCCAGCTGCATCTTCCAGCTGGGCCAGCTTTCACCGTCCACACTAATGTCGATTCCACTGCTGGCCAGCTGCCATCCATCCGCTGTCGGTTGCCACTGAATACGACCGCCACTTACCGCCACCCGGTGATCCTTGCCCCAGCCGGCACTGCTGTCTCCCAGGGTCAGCAGTACTGCCTGCAGCTCTCCCTGCTGCCATTCCATCCAGGTCTCAAAAGACAGCTCGGCAGACACATTTTTGTCATCGGGTCGCACCCGGGTAAGTACACTACCGGCATCCACACCATCCGCCTGCAGGTAAATACCGCCACTCAGCCGGTCAATATCCCCTTCCAGGCGGCCCTTAAACACAAACTGCTGATCGATACCGGTGCCAAAGCCAAGACGGCCTTCCCCCTGATGCAAACCGGGCCGGTTGTGCCAGCGAAGAGAGGGAATATACAGTTCCAGCAAGGGGGTTCCGGGACTGGCGAGCACCAGCCGGGAGTTGAGCAGCGTAAAGCGTTTGACTCCCTGCAAGGCCAGGGTCCGCAGTTCTTCCAGATCGGTGCGTCCCTCAGGCTCCTGTGTGGCCGCTGCCAGCGGCAGATGCAGGCCGTCGAGCGTAATTTCATTCAGCACCGGCCGCCACTGGCGCAGACTTTGCCACAGCTGAACATCAATCAGCGCACGCTGCAGAGTCAGATCCGCTTGTTGCGGCCGCTGCAGACGCACTTTCTCCAGCACCAGAACAGGGCCGTAATCATGCCAGTCCAGCCCCAGGCCCCCGATATTCAGTACCAGATTGTGCTCACTCAGCAACTTGCCTAGCCATTGCTGCTGCAGGCCAGCCAGCCAGGGCGGAGCAAAGCGCAGCAGGGTAACCAGCAGGGCTACCACCACGGCAACACCGGCAAGACCAAACCAGGCCCAGCTCAGACTGCGTTTCAGCACTACATCATCACCACATCAAACTGCTCCTGATTGTACAGGGGCTCATTATTCACCCTCACCTGCTTGCCGATGAACACTTCCAGCTCAGCCAACATATGAGACTCATCTCCCTGCAGGACCTCGGCCACGGCAGTAGAGGCGTATACGACAAACTTGTCGGCGTCGTAGGCTTTATTGACGCGCAGGATCTCCCGCAAAATCTCGTAACTGACGGTTTCCACTGTTTTAACCCGGGCTCTGCCATGACATTCCGGACAGGCATCGCACAACACATGTTCTAGGCTCTCACGGGTTCGCTTGCGGGTCATTTCCACCAGTCCCAGCTGTGAAAAGCCATTCACATTGGTCTTGGCTCTGTCCCGCGACAGTGCCAGCTCCAGGCTATGCAGTACTCTCCGTTTGTGATCCTCATCATACATATCTATAAAGTCGATAATGATGATCCCCCCCAAATTGCGCAGCCGCAACTGACGGGCAATGGCCTGAGTAGCTTCAATGTTGGTATTGAATATGGTTTCTTCGAGATTGCGGTGACCGACAAACGCACCGGTGTTGATGTCTACCGTAGTCATCGCTTCCGTCTGATCGATGATCAGATAGCCACCGGACTTCAGCTCTACCTTACGATCCAGCGCTCGCTGAATTTCATTTTCCACATCGTAGAGATCAAAAATGGGCGAGTTACCATGATAGTACTCAATACGCCCGCAAAGCTCCGGCACAAACTCTTCTACAAAAGTACGCAGGCTGTCGCAGGTCTCCCGGGAATCGACACGGATCCGATCCAGCTCCGCACCGACGAAGTCGCGAACAATACGGAAGGCCAGCCGGAGATCTTCATATAACATGGCACAGGAAGGATATTTGCTGCGGCGCTCCTGAATTTTACGCCACAGACGCTTGAGAAAGGCAGCATCCTGAGCCAGCTCCTGCGCACCGATACCTTCGGCCGCGGTGCGGATAATAAACCCTCCCTGCTCATCGACATGCTCGGCGGCCAGCGCCTTGAGGCGCTCGCGTTCCTGCTCGGAATCAATACGCTGAGACACGCCCACATAAGCACTACCGGGCATGAACACCAGATAACGTGAGGGAAGTGTAATGTCGGTCGTCAGGCGGGCCCCTTTGGTGCCAAGCGGATCTTTCACCACCTGCACCATAATATCCTGCCCCTGACGCACCAGCTCGGCAATATTGCCGGCCTGGAAGTGCGCCTGCTCGCGGGTGTCCACACATTCGGTATGTGGCACTATGTCGGACGCATGCAGGAAAGCGGCCCGTTCACCACCGATATCGACAAAAGCTGCCTGCATGCCGGGCAGCACCCGGCTGACCTTTCCCTTGTAGATATTGCCGACGATGCCACGCCGAGCCTGGCGCTCAATGTGCACTTCCTGCAGGATACCGTTTTCCACCAGGGCCACCCGGGTCTCGGCCGGAGTCATATTGATAATCAGTTCTGCAGACATACAGGCTCCGCCAGTCTGAATAGAGAATGCCCTAAACTAACATAGATTGACGTTGTTCCAGAGCCTGATTCAGGCAGTGACCACACCACTCCGTTGCAGCAGCGCTTCCGTTTCTACCAGCGGCAGGCCGACAACAGCACTGTAACTGCCGTTGATGCGTGACACAAAGCGGCCACCCAGCCCCTGAATGCCATAGCCGCCGGCTTTATCAGCCGGTTCACCGCTTTGCCAGTAACGTGCGATATCATCTTCACTTAAACAGCGGAAGGTAACCTCAGTGGTGACCAGCACCCCCTGACAGCCGGTGGGGGTCACCAGCGCCATGGCAGTCATGACCCTGTGGGTAGACCCCGAGAGCCGGCGCAGCATGGCCTTGCCATGCGCTTCGCTCCGGGGTTTTTCCAACACCTCGTCATTCTGTACCACTATGGTATCGCCGCCCAGTACCGGCAATGGCAGCGGAGCCATGACAGCACCGGCCTGTGCCTTGCTGTACGCCAGGCGCTGTACATAGTCGGCCGCCGTTTCCCCCGGCTGCTGACATTCTTCGATGTCAGGAAGAACCAGCTCGAAACTGACCCCCAACTGGGCCAGCAGCTCACGCCGGCGAGGTGAGGCGGAAGCAAGATAAAGGACAGGAGACATGGAAAATCCTCAGCTCAGGGAAAACCGGCGGCGACACTTGCGCAGCAGCAGAAAAATCCAGGGCCAGAACACCATGCTGCTGACGATGGACCAGAAGTAGTGGTAGTCCACCTGCGTATCGCTGTGCAGATAAGCCGTCCAGAAGATAAGCAGTTTATTGAGCATGACCAGGCCACCGACCACAAACGCCTGTTGCCATACCGAATAATTACGCATGCGCTGGAACTGTGAAGCGGCCAGATAGATTGGGATCACCAGTGCAAGAGCACGTACTCCCAGCACCGAGCCCAATAGCAAATCAAGCAGCAACCCGGCCACAAACGCCGTTCCCACATTGGCTCGGTGTGGTAGCGCAATGGCCCAGTAAATAAGAATAATCAGCAGCCAGTCGGGCCGGAAGGGAGCGATCAGCTCCGGCAAAGGCAAAATCGACAGCATCAACGCCAGCAGCAGACTAAACATAATCGCCAGCCGGCTGCGCACAGGATACGTACTCATAATGCTGCTCCGTCGGGCTGTTCGGGTTCCGGCTCACTCACCCTGGGTTCCGGCCAGAGCAGCAACAGATAGCGCACCCGGTCAAGAGCCGCAAAAGGGGTCACTCGAATATCAGCAAAGGGCTGACCTTCTTCATAGCCCACGTAAGTGACTTTCCCCACCGGATATCCCTCGGGAAAGCGCCCGGCCAGACCAGAGCTGAACAACACATCCCCTTGCCGTATATCGGTATTGCGAGTGATATTGTCCAGCACCAGACGATCCAGACGGCCACTGCCACTGGCGATGGCGCGAATGTCGTTACGCTCTATCCGCACCGGGATCCCGTGACTGATATCGGTAATCAACAGCACCCGGCTGGTGGTCTTGCCCACCGAAATCACCTGCCCCACAACACCCTGCTCATTCAGCACCGGCTGTCCTTCAAACACCCCCTGCAGAGTGCCTTTGTCGATCACTACCTGATGAGAAAACGGATCCGTATCCACCGCCATGATTTCCGCCACCATACGCCGGGTATCCCGTTGGACCGGCGAGCCCAGCAGCTCACGCAAGCGCTGATTTTCCTGCTCCAGATGGCGCAGCCGTAACAGATTATCACGCAACAGAAACAGCTCCCGCTCCATGCGCTCGGCCTGATTCAGAAGCGTCTGACGCGATACTAACTGGGTGGAGGCGGTATCAAGCAATAGTCGGGGGCTGTTGGCCATATATTGCAGTGGACTGACCAGCGAGTTCAGATAAAGCTTGATATCGGTAAAGGACTGGTAACGACTGTCGGCCACCATCAGTGCAAGACTGGCCAGCACCGCCAAAGTAAGGCGAATGGGCAAAGAGGGTCCGCGACCGAAAATAAGTTTCATGAAAAAAGAGCGAGCCGGTCACCCGGCCCGATTCATCAGTCGTAGTGGAACAGATCGCCGCCATGCATATCGATCATCTCCAGTGCCTTGCCACCCCCGCGGGCAACACAGGTCATGGGATCATCGGCTACCACTACGGGAATACCGGTTTCTTCCATCAGCAATCTGTCCAGATCGCGCAGCAAAGCACCACCGCCGGTCAGTACCATACCGCGCTCAGAGATATCCGAGGCCAGTTCGGGAGGGGATTGCTCCAGTGCCACCATCACTGCACTGACAATACCGGTCAACGGTTCCTGCAACGCTTCCAGAATTTCATTGGAGTTGAGGGTAAAGCTGCGCGGCACCCCTTCAGCCAGGTTGCGGCCACGTACTTCAATTTCCAGCACTTCATCACCCGGGTAGGCAGAGCCAACCTCATGCTTGATACGCTCAGCAGTCGCTTCGCCAATCAGTGAGCCGTAGTTGCGGCGCACATAATTGATAATGGCCTCGTCAAAGCGGTCACCGCCAACCCGGACCGACTGAGAATAAACCACGCCGTTCAGGGAAATAATGGCCACTTCGGTAGTACCACCACCAATATCCACCACCATGGAGCCGGTAGCTTCGGATACCGGCAAACCGGCTCCGATGGCCGCGGCCATGGGTTCATCAATCAGGTAAACTTCGCGGGCACCGGCACCTAACGCAGATTCTTTAATTGCCCGGCGTTCTACCTGGGTGGAGCCACAGGGCACACACACCAGTACACGGGGGCTGGGGCGGAAAAAGTTGTTGTCATGCACCTGCTTGATAAAGTGCTGCAACATTTTCTCGGTAACGTAAAAATCGGCGATCACACCATCCTTCATCGGCCGGATTGCGGCGATGTTGCCGGGAGTACGTCCCAGCATCTGTTTGGCGGCATGACCAACGGCGGCAACGCTCTGGGCCGAACCTGCTCGTTCCTGGCGAATGGCCACGACGGAGGGCTCGTTCAGAACTATGCCCTGATCTTTAACATAGATTAGGGTGTTGGCCGTTCCCAAATCGATAGACAAATCGTTGGAAAACATGCCTCTGAGCTTCTTGAACATATGCTGAAGGGGATCCTGGGTTGATTACCGGAAAAATTCGGCTAACTTTACCAACGCAACCAACCCCTAGCAAGGCAGAACCCGGCCTGGCCGGTTGCAAACATAGCTGCAAACGAATACGAGTTTCAATAAATCAATAAGTTCCCTACACTAACACTATTCCAATTCCTTTCTGTTTATTTTCACGTGTCGTCACTGCAATGCTGGCAACAGCTCTTTGGTCAGAGTCTGTCGCCCCTGACTCCGGTTCACCATCCTGCATTACAAAAGCATCATCTGAGTCTTTCCATTAAACGGGATGATCTGTTGCATCCTTCTATTTCCGGCAATAAATGGCGAAAACTTAAATATGTTCTGCGCCAGGCAGTGTCGGACCGGGCTACCGGCCTGCTCAGCTTCGGAGGAGCCTGGTCTAACCATCTGCATGCACTGGCGGCGGCCGGCCATGCCCTTGGCCTGCCTACCATCGGCATGGTGAGAGGCGAGCCTGAATATGCCACCAATCCGACGCTCTCCGATGCCCGGGCCTGGGGCATGACACTTGAATTTGTCGACCGGCAAACGTACCGCCGCCGCCACGACAGCGATTTTCTGGCAGACATTGCCCGCCGGCACCCCGGCTTCTATCTGATCCCCGAAGGCGGCAGCTGCCCGCTGGCCCTGCCCGGCATGGCTGAACTGTGGCAAACGTTGCCACCCTGCGATGAACTGCTGGTGCCGGTGGCCAGCGGAGGCACGCTGGCAGGGCTGCTGTCAGCACGCCCTGCCGGAACCCGGATTACCGGCTACGCCGTGCTCAAGGGCAAGGAGTGGCTGTCCGGCACCATATGTGATCTGTTTGCCCCTGCCGCCACCGATAATGGCTGGCAACTACGGCTTGAGCATCACGGCGGCGGTTATGCCAAATGCTCTGCTACGGACAGACAAGCCATTGCCGGACTGAGCAGCACCCTAGGTGTCCCCCTCGAGCCAGTCTACAGTGGCAAAGCCATGCTCGGCCTGTTCCGCGACATTGAAGCAGGCTTCTATCCGCCCGGCAGCCGGCTCGTTTTTGTGCATACCGGCGGCCTGCAAGGGGCCAGAGCTCAGATCAGTGCAAAGCGCTCAGGGCAGGCAAAGTAATACCCCTGACCGGCATGAACCCCCAGTTGCTGCAGACACTCCCATTCCGCTTCGGTTTCCACTCCCACCGCAATCACCCGGGTATGATTACCCATACAGTTTCCCAGCAGGCTGCGAACGGCCATCTGGTTCACTGACTTTTTATCAATGTCCCTGACCAGGCTAGGGTGTAACTTGAGATAATTGAGGTCATATTCCTTGATGTACTGCGTACTGACCACATCCTGCCCGGCATGATCCACTGCCAGCCGGCAACCCAGCGCCTTGAGTGCCCTCAGCGGTTTGATCAGTTCCAGAAAATGGCGGCCGACACCGGCTTCCGACAGTTCAATGACCAGATCATTCAGCAGACTTTTAGGCAGCTGTATCAGTTCAAACACCAGCCAACGATGAAAACTGCGGTTCAGCAGGCTGGCCACCGATAAATTGACCGCCAGGGTGGCGCGGCGGTCGGTTTCCTGCAGTACCGTCAGGCATCGCAGCATAATGCACCGATCCAGATCCTGTAACAAACCGCACTTTTCCGCCATCGGCAGGAAGTGGCCGGCAGCCAGTTCCCGGCCCTGTTCATCATGGATCCGCGCCAGCAGCTCCTGGCTTTCAGGCTCCGCCCCTTTTGAGGCATAGATCCCCTGACGATCCAACAAAATAGCATCCTGATCGATAAGGCGGCCCAGCAGCGTACGCCAGCGTACCGTGCCTTTACCGCTGCTTTCTTCCGTCAGGCCTTTGTAATACATGAAGTAGCCATCACCACCCTGCAGGGTGGCGCTGCGCAAGGCCAGCTCTGCTTCTTCCTGCACCTGATGCAACTGCTCCCCACAACGGAAACAAACGCCCCCGATATACAAAGACGGCTCTCTCACTACATCGGGCCAGTGCAGGCGATGCAGTAATTTCAACACTTGTCTGGCCGCCTCCAGTGCTTCACTTTCCACCATATTTGGAAACAGCAAGGCAAAAGTATTTCCGGTATATCGGGCCTGCAATGCCCCGGGATAGCGCTTTATAAGATGGCTGAGATAAACAGAGGCGGAGCCCAGCAGCTCATCTCCCCGATCGTGGCCCAGCTTATAATTGATGTGCTCCAGATCCTGCAGCTCCACCAGCAGCAAGGCCCCGGAATGACTAGCAGAGTCGTTCAGTGCCGCTTCCAGACGGTTATCGAAAAACACCCGGTTACCAATACCGATTTTGCGGTCCACAAATACATTGGCGCGGATAAAGGTATCAAAGCGGCTGCGCTCCTTGCGCGCCTCCCGCAGATCCGCCATTAATTTGTCCAGTGCCCGGCTGGCGGCCTGAGGCCACTCTTCCCGGGGCTGGTGCTGCAGCATGCTGAGCTTTCCCTCGAGGATCAGCCGGCCTCTCTGCTCAAGCAGCTCGGCACCACGCAGTTGCCGGCGAAACCAGCGCAGACTGAGCAACAGACCGGCAAATACCAGCATAATGGCACCGGTCAGGCCCGACACCGCTGCAAGGGAGTGGTCGATGTAATAAAAGGGAGGTCGCAAAATAAGGGTAACCGACAGGTTACGGTCACTGTTCAGATTACGGTGGTACTCTTCACGGATTTCATCTTCGGCAAGCGGCCGGCCAAGATCGTAACGGTAATATTCCTGCCCGTTGTTATGTACCGAAAACTCGATAATATCGTTAACATCCAGCAGTGCCGGCAGCCAGCGGTCTATGGCCGGCCGGGCCTCCGCCCCGGGTTGCCAGGCCTCGTCCACCATACGCACCACGGCGTCTACCTGACGCTGCTGATAAGCGATACCTATGCGGTAAAAGCTGAGAGCGGCACCAACCAGCACCATCAACACAGCAGCCAGCACACACAGAGTGATGGTAGTAATAAACTGATTGGTAAACTTCATTCGCTGTCCTTGCTGCCGGCTCCGGCCGGTTGTTTCCTTGTTTTCAACAGAGTCATGTGAACCCTGCCTTTATTACTTCAGTATCGTGCACTTTTCCGTGTACGCCAACAAAAGACCCCGCCGAAGCGGGGTCCAGGAAACGGCATACTCAGAACGGAATATCGTCATCGAAATCCATGGGTGGCTCATTGTATACCGGCTGACTCTGCGGTTTTTGCTGCGGCTGGCTTTGCTGCTGGCTCTGCGGCTGCGGGGAGGTACTGCCGCCACCGTACTGGGACTGACCACCCTGCTGTCCATACTGGCCGCCACCCTGTTGCTGACCCCAGTTGCCCTGCTGCTGACCACCGCTCTGCTGGCCCTGGCTCCAGCCACCCTGACCGCCGCCCTGAGGACGTCCGCCCAGCATCTGCATGGTACCACCCATGTCGACCACCACCTCGGTGGTATAGCGGTCCTGGCCGCCCTGATCCTGCCACTTGCGGGTCTGCAAACGGCCTTCCACATATACCTGAGAGCCCTTACGCAAATATTCACCGGCAATTTCAGCCAGCTTCCCGAAAAAGACTACCCGGTGCCATTCAGTACGCTCACGTTGCTCACCGTTCTGCTTGTCACGCCAGGTTTCACTGGTGGCCAGCGTGATATTAGCAACGGCATTGCCGTTAGGCATATAGCGCACTTCGGGGTCCTGACCCAGATGACCGATCAGAATGACTTTGTTGATGCCTCTATTGGCCATAACTTGCTCCGTACTCACAGGTTGATCAGGCGCTTCGCCTGATCCAGTTCAAAAATGTTGCCATCTACCTTAAGGTAGGCAGCGCCTTCATCCGGAATGATCAGCGCCTCATGTACCCCCGGCAGCGCCATCAGCCGCTGCAGCAGCTGGCTGCGGGCAGACTCTGTCTCTATCTTAACACCGATAGGAAGAATATGAGACCGGACCCGACTGACGTTCGCCATGCCGGTGGACAGCCAGAACCAGAACACCATGGTCAGCGCCACCAGCAAAAACACACCCGCCCCGCCCAATTGCTGATAAAGCGCCCCACCTGCCACACCGCCTACAAAGGCCCCGATAAACTGGCTGGTCGAATAGATGCCCATGGCGGTCCCTTTACCGCCCGCGGGTGCCAGCATCGACAGAAACGCCGGTAATGAGGCTTCCATAAAATTAAACGCCGTAAAATATAACACCATGGCCACGACCAGCAGCCATAGCTGGCTGCCGGCTACCGCCATCAGCACCAGGGCGACCATCATGACCAGAATGGAGGCCTGAAACAGCACCTTGTTCATATTGCGCCGGGCCCCGAGGATCAAAAAAGGCACAATCAGCACAAAAGACATCAGCAATGTCGGAAAATACAGCCACCAGTGCTGCTCTCGCACCAGGCCGGCATCCACCAGCGACAGCGGGAAAGCCACAAACACGGCAGTCAGGCTCAAATGCAGTAGCATTATGCCGAAATCGAGGCGTAACAATTGCTTATCTTTCAGCAACCGGCCAAACAGTTCGGGCGCTGCAGTAACATCCCGTATCTGCCCTTTACTGGCGTAATCCGGCAACAGAAAACGCACCATAACAATACCAATCAGCGCCAGCAAGGCCGTAGCCCAGAATACCCCGGACAAGCCAAAGTGAGCCGCCAGCAGCGGGCCCGCGACCATGGCCACGGCAAAGGAGATCCCGATGCACACCCCGATAATTGCCATAGCTTTGGTACGGTGCTCTTCCCGGGTAATGTCCGCGGCCAGGGCAAGAATCGCACCGGCAATGGCACCGCTGCCCTGCAACACCCGGCCGGCGACCACGCCATAAACCGAATCAGACACCGCAGCCAACACAGAGCCGGCAGCGAACAAGGCCAGACCGCCATAAATCACCGGCTTACGACCAATGCGATCCGACAGCCAGCCGGCGGGAATCTGTAATATCGCCTGGGTCAGACCATAAGCCCCAATAGCAATACCAACCCACAAGGGCGAAAAACCGCTCAGGCTGTCACCATACAGGGCAAAAACCGGCATGATCATGAACAGGCCCAGCATGCGCATGCCAAAAATGCTGGCCAGAGTAAAGGACGCCCGCCGTTCCTGCGGGCTGAAGCCTTGCTGTTCGCTCATGAATTCTGTTCCGCTGTCATTGTTCGCAAAGAGCAGCAGTTTAGCACGGAGCGCAACCCAAGATTAATCCCCTTAATGCGCCCTTGGCTGGCTATTCATACAGTGCCATACTAGCCGGTCTGGTGTAAAACTTGGTCATGTTGCAGATGGATAAAATCGACGTTCGCGGAGCACGCACCCACAATCTGAAAAATATCAGCCTGGAACTGCCCCGGGACAAACTTATCGTGATCACCGGCTTGTCCGGTTCCGGCAAGTCGTCCCTGGCCTTTGATACCCTCTACGCCGAAGGTCAGCGCCGCTACGTGGAGTCGCTGTCGGCCTATGCCCGTCAGTTCCTCTCACTGATGGAAAAGCCCGACGTCGATCATATTGAGGGGCTGTCGCCGGCCATTTCCATCGAGCAGAAGTCCACCTCTCACAACCCCCGTTCTACCGTGGGCACCATTACCGAGATTCACGATTACCTGAGATTGCTGTTTGCCCGGGTGGGCGAACCCCGCTGCCCCGTCCACCATCTGCCATTGGCAGCCCAGACCATCAGCCAGATGGTAGACAAGGTACTGGAGCAGCCCGAAGGAAAACGGCTGATGTTGCTGGCACCGGTGATCCGCAACCGCAAGGGCGAGCACAGTAAACTGCTGGATAATCTGTCAGCACAGGGCTTTATCCGTGCCCGCATCGACGGCGAGGTTTGTGATCTGTCGGATCCGCCGGCACTGGAGCTGCAGAAAAAGCACACCATTGAAGTGGTCGTGGACCGCTTTAAGGTCCGGGATGACCTGCAGTTACGGCTGGCCGAATCCTTTGAAGCGGCGCTGGAGCTGTCTGGCGGCATCGCTTCCGTGGTCAGCATGGATGATGCCAACGAAGACCCGCTGGTATTCTCCGCCAACTTCGCGTGTCCCGAATGCGGCCACTCCATTGCCGAGCTGGAGCCACGTATTTTTTCCTTCAACAACCCGGCCGGGGCCTGTGAACAGTGCGACGGTCTGGGTGCCCAGCAAATTGTTGATCCCGACAAGGTGGTATCCAACCCGGAACTGAGTCTGTCAGGCGGCGCCATTCGAGGCTGGGACAAGCGCAGTTATTACTACTATCAGATGCTGAAGTCATTGGCGGAGCACTACGATTTCGATCTGGAAACTCCCTTTGAGCAGCTCTCCAGACCCA
Source organism: Oceanimonas baumannii (assembly GCF_002245495.1). Lineage (GTDB taxonomy): Bacteria > Pseudomonadota > Gammaproteobacteria > Enterobacterales > Aeromonadaceae > Oceanimonas > Oceanimonas baumannii. The sequence goes on along the minus strand of NZ_NQJF01000006.1, from coordinate 24,194 downwards.
TTCAGAAAGCGGTGCTGTACGGCTCCGGCCGTGTCAGTATCGAGTTCCGCTATATGAACGACCGGGGCGATGTGCTGGTACGCAAGCATCCCTTTGAAGGCATAGTACATAATATGGAGCGCCGTTACCGGGAGACCGAGTCCAGCTCGGTGCGTGAAGAACTGGCCAAATACCAGAGTAACCGCGCCTGCCCCGGCTGTGGCGGTACCCGCCTGAAAGAAGCCGCCCGTCACGTCTTTGTGGCAGATCACAACCTGCCCCAGGTGTCCGATATGGCCATTGGTGAGGCCCATACCTTTTTTACCGACCTTTGTCTGTCCGGGCAAAAAGCACAGATTGCCGACAAGATCCTCAAGGAAATCACCGAACGGCTGGGCTTTCTGGTCAATGTCGGACTCAACTACCTTACTCTGTCCCGCAGTGCCGAAACCCTTTCCGGTGGCGAGGCTCAGCGTATCCGTCTGGCCAGCCAGATAGGGGCCGGCCTGGTGGGGGTCATGTATGTGCTGGACGAGCCCAGCATCGGCCTGCATCAGCGCGACAACGAACGGCTGCTGGCCACCCTGACTCACCTGCGTGATCTGGGCAATACCGTGATTGTGGTAGAACACGATGAAGATGCTATTCGTGCAGCCGATCATGTGCTCGATATTGGCCCCGGTGCCGGTGTACACGGCGGCCAGATTGTCGCTCAGGGGACCCCTGAAGAAGTAATGGCCAACCCGGAATCACTGACTGGTGCCTATCTGTCGGGGCGGGAGTGCATTGCCGTACCGGCCCAACGCACACCGGCCGGCGAGCACTGGCTGAAACTGGAAGGCGCCAGCGGAAATAACCTCCGACAGGTGGATCTGGAGCTGCCCCTGGGGCTGATGACCTGTGTCACCGGCGTATCCGGCTCGGGTAAATCAACCCTGATTAACGACACTCTGTTTCCTCTGGCTCACCGGGAGCTGAACAAAGCCACCGTGAGCCAGCCGGCACCCTACCGGGATATTCATGGTTTAGACAAGCTGGACAAGGTGGTGGACATTGATCAGAGCCCCATCGGCCGCACGCCCCGCTCCAACCCGGCTACCTACACCGGTATTTTCACCCCCATTCGCGAGCTGTTTTCCGGCACCCAGGAAGCCCGCTCCCGAGGCTACAAGCCGGGCCGCTTCTCCTTCAACGTCAAGGGCGGTCGCTGTGAGGCCTGCCAGGGCGATGGTGTCATCAAAGTAGAAATGCACTTTCTGCCCGATGTCTACGTTCCCTGCGATGTGTGCAAAGGCAAGCGCTATAACCGGGAAACACTGGAGATAAAATACAAGGGCAAGAGCATTCACGAAGTGCTGGAGATGACGGTGGAAGAAGCCTGCGATTTCTTTGCCCCAGTCCCGGCCATTGCCCGCAAGCTGCAAACTCTGATGGATGTGGGCCTTTCTTATATTCGCCTGGGCCAGTCTGCAACCACCTTGTCGGGAGGTGAGGCTCAGCGGGTCAAACTGGCCCGGGAACTGTCAAAACGCGACACCGGCCAGACCCTGTATATCCTGGACGAGCCCACTACCGGGCTGCATTTTCACGATATTCAGCTGTTACTGACCGTACTGCACCGGTTACGGGACCACGGTAATACCGTGGTGATTATTGAACACAACCTGGACGTGATAAAAACCGCAGACTGGCTTGTGGATCTGGGGCCTGAAGGGGGCAGTGGTGGCGGACAAATCCTGGTAACCGGGACCCCGGAGCAGGTAGCACAGCATGAAATGTCGCATACCGCCCGCTTTTTACGTCCTATGCTGAAGGGGTAACTAGCAGAACAAGGACTCATGGATGAGCCGGCTTTCCCTGCCTTACCTTTTTTTCTGGTGTTTCGCCGCCTGGACACTGGGCGGCATGCATTTTTTTATGCATAACCCCGGTGGTTCCGGCCTGTATCTGCCTTTCAACATGACCGGCTGGATCCTGATATCACTGATGACCGGCCTGGGGTTGTGGCAAATGACGCTCAACCGGGTGGTGGTATACAGCCGTTTTCATCTTTGCTGCTGGCTGGCTGGCTTACTGATGCTGGTGCCACTGCTCTACCCGGGTGCGGAATTCGCGGATCGGGCTTTGCCCCGGCTGGCCGGACTGGCAGGCGGCCTGCTGTTCTGGTTTGCCCTGCTGCAGTGTCGCTTTAATGAACAGCAACGCTGGCGGCTGCTCTATCTTCTGCTGGCGGCGGTCAGCCTTGAAATCACACTGGGACTGGTACAGTACTACCTGCTGGAACCCGGTAATGCGATCGGATACAACACCAAAGCCAACCGGCCCTATGGCATTTTTCAGCAGCCCAATGTGATGGCCAGTTTTATGGCCACGGGCCTGTTGCTGGCCTGGTACCTGTGGCTGGCAGACCGGCGGACATTGCCGGCAATACGCCGGGTGTGGCTGGGAGCCGTGTTACTCACAACGGCGCTGCTCCTGATCGTCCTGCAATCCCGGGCTGGTCTGCTGGGCGGACTGGCTGGCATACTGCTCATGCTACCGTTCAGCTGGCAGCGCAGCCGGCGCGAGACGCTGATCTTGCTCGGACTGGTCACGTTGGGAGCCGGACTGGCCGTTATCTCTATGTCACTGGTAGACAGCGTACAGAGAAACAGCGGGATCTACAGCACCCCCGGCATACGCCAGTATTACTGGCAGCAGAGTCTGACATTAATAAGCCAGCATCTCTGGACTGGCGTTGGCTACGGCGAGTTTGAACGCCAGTTTATGGAGTTTTATACCCGCCAGAGAGAGGTGATTGACGGCCTGCCCCCGATGGAGCCCAACCTCAACCACCCTCATAACGAGCTGCTGCTCTGGGGCGTCGAAGGCGGCCTGCTTCCGGTACTGGCAATGGCCAGCGTGGCCCTGATGTTTGTATGGCAATTAAGGAAGGTGCCATGGCGGCACGCCCTGGCCATGGCTGCGCTAATATGGCCCATCGCACTGCACAGTCAGACCGAATATCCTTTTTATCATTCTCTCACCCACTGGATAACTCTGCTGGTTTTGCTCTATTGGATCGATCTGCAGCTTCAGCCCGGGCAGCAAACGCCTTATCGCCCTCGCCTGCTGGCTCGTTTTAGCGCATTGCTGCTCCCGCTGCTGGTTGTTTCCTTTATGCTCACCGGCCTGCAAACGGCCCGCGTGGTGACCTTGTATGAAAGGGGCGGAAGTCGGGACCCGGCATTATTGCAATCCGCACTGAATCCACTGGCCTGGCTGGGCCGGATGGAATTTAATGCCATGTCGCTGCGACTGCAGGCTGGGACCGCCAAGCAGGATGAACAGGCGTTACAGGACTATCTGGACTGGGGGCAGGAGTATGTGCGCCATACCCCCAGAGCCAGTGTCTACCGTAATATGGTACTGGCCTTATACTCTCTGCACCGCCCGGAAGAGGCACAACAGTTATTACTGCTCGCGCGTCATTACTATCCCGGGGAGCAAAAGTTGTCTCACGCTCACATTCAGCGGGCCTTGAGTGCCGCCGTTGCTTCTCCGGCCGCGTCAGTACCGGAAACCTGAACAAAGCGAACCTTAAACAGCCGGGACCACCATTTTCCTGTCAGGTAAAACTCACCGGTATCAGGACGATAAGCAATGCCGTTTAATACCGCTTCCGGGTGCCTTTTGCGGCCACTTAGCGGCAGCAGTGATGAGGCATCAATCACCGCATCTACCCTGCCACTGTCCTTCTGAATGCGCAGAATGTATGTTTCTTTCCAGACATTGGCGTAAATATGCTCACCCACGCAGGCCAGGGCATTTAGCCGGTGCTGGGGTTGTCCGTGCAAACGCACCGTCAATCGTTGCTGCAACACGAAGTCCGTTTTACTCCGCTGTTGCAGATGGGCCGAACCATCACTCATCCACAACTGTCTGCCGTCATAACATAAACCCCACCCTTCTCCCTGATAGGTAAAGCCGGTTTCCATTTTCAAACCAGGCAGCCGCCACACCAGCGCCCGTCCCTCTTTCCAGGTCAGCTGCACCAGCTGGTTGTCCACCCGGGCCAGGCCTTCGCCAAACAGGGTGGCGGACAGAGGAAGGTGCCGCTCAGCCTCGCCATTATACGCCTTCAGTTGCCGCAACCCGGACTGGCCATAAAGTCCGGTACTTTCATACAACCGGCCGTCATGCCACTCCAGTCCCTGCGTAAAGGCATTAACATCATGGGGAAGGGTTTCCATAACCTCGACCGCCAGTTGCTCCACAGCGCGGACCTGAGCAGCGAGCAGCAGCAGCAGCAGCCCCCATAGCATACCGCCGGCCGGTTTCATCCGGCCGCGCTCCGGCTCACCAACCAGTCACTCAGCCCGGCGGCCAGCTCACTGCCCGCCTGGCCGAGGGCGCTGACCACTGCATCGGCATTCAGGGAGTTCACCGCCACCCGCTGCTCAAACCGCCGGCTGGCCAGAATACGTCGGTCTTGGGTACGCAACAGCTGAGCATCAAACCGAATCACTACCTGCTGTCGCCCGTCACTCAGATCAACCTCCAGCGCGCGTAATGTGCCGGCCAGCTCCCACTCTGCCTGCATGCCATTTTCTTCCCGGCTTAACGCCGCAAACCGGCCATCCCGCCACAATGCGTCCAGCAGCCAGTCCTGCCAAAGCTCCGGTAAGGGGGCTTCCCAGCGGGCATCACCATACGCCTGATAGGACTGAGTCTGAGTCAGCACCAGCAAACGGTTGCCCTGATGCACACCGGTCGCCTGAGGCCGGGCCAGCCGCAGCCCGGTCAACTGCTCATTCTGTTCCCCGACCCCCGATGCCGCCGGAGGCAACCGGTATTGACTCACCGGTGTCGCCGGCGGCAACACGGTGCAACCGGCCAGACCAGCCAGGAGCACCACTATCATGGCTGTTTTCTTCATGGCTGAAAGACCTCCATTTGTTCCCGTTCCAGTAAGGTACCGGCAGGATCCTGCTGCAGCTGCCGGGTAACATCACCCAGCGATCTCAGGGTATGGCGCAATTCCCGTAACGTCGGTTCCAGCCCGGCCAGGCCCTGCACTCCCGCTTCCAGTGCCGGTTGCTGCCGGGCCAGTAACTGTTCCAGCCGCGCACTTAACCGTTGCAGACTGGCGGCGGTAGCTGCGGTATCCGCCAGCAAGGGTTCACTGTGCCGGGCAAACTGCCGATCCAGCCGGGCAATCATGGTGTCCAGACGCACAGCCGCCTCCGACAGTGAGCTGACCCCTTCATTCAAAGCGCCTTGCTGCTGGGCCAGACCGGAAGTAACCGTGTCCAGGTTGGCCAGAATGTGGCTCACATGAGCTGCATTTTCCGGCGTCAGCAAATGGTTGGCACTATCAAGCAGGTTGTTCAGCCCCACCATCAGCTCTTCGCTGTTTACCCTGAGCCGGGTAAACGGTGACGGTTCGGCCTGAATAACCGGAATATCGTCTTTGTTCTGTGCCAGCAAGGGACTGTCCGGTGAACCATGACTAAGCGCAATATTGGCGGCCCCGGTAATATTGGCCAGCGCCAGCCGGGCCCGGGTATCGGTTTTGACCGGCGCATCGGCAGCAATGCGCACCCGGGCCCGCACCTGCCGAGGATCATCCGGATTCAGTGTCAGATTTTCCACCTCGCCCACCCGAATACCGCTGTACTGTACCGCACTGCCCACCGACAGCCCGGATACCGGCTCGGTAAACACAATATCCAGCCGGCGTACTTCGCTGTCGTCACCCACCTTGCCCAGCCAAAGCGTAAACAGCAAGGCACCCGCTGCCGTCAGCAGGGTAAACAGCCCCACCAGCACATGATGCGCACGGGTTTCCATAAATGACTCCTTAATTGTCGGCTTGCGCCATACATTGTTCGTTGCCGAGTGCAGCATACTGTGCCGCTCTGCCCCTCGGGCCATGAAAATAGTCCTGGATCCAGGGATCCTGCGTGGCTGCGACTTCGGCCAGCAAGCCTATCGCCTGTACCCGCTTTTGCCCCAGCACCGCAACCCGGTCACAACAGGTGTAAAGAGTATCGAGATCGTGCGTCACCAGCACGACGGTCAGCCCCAAAGCATCACGCAATGTCAGCAACAGGTGATCAAACGCCGCCGCCGATACCGGATCCAGCCCGGCAGTCGGCTCATCCAGAAACAACACCTGCGGATCCAGTGCCAGCGCACGGGCCAGTGCCACTCGCTTGACCATCCCACCTGAAAGGTTGGACGGATAACGGCCGCCGGCCAACGCCGGCAATCCGGCCAGGGCCAGCTTGATATCTGCCAGCCTTGCAGCCTGCTGCCGGTTCAGACCGGCATGTTCCACCAGTGGCAAGGCAATGTTTTCCAGTACTGTCAGCGAAGAAAACAGAGCCCCATTCTGAAACAGCACCCCCATGCGCCGTTCCAGCTCAATGCGCTGTGCTGCTGGCAAGGTCAGCAAATCCTGCTGCCACAAGCGCACTTCGCCGGCATCGGGCCGGTGCAGGCCGATGATGGAACGCAGCAGCACCGACTTGCCACTGCCTGAGCCCCCCACAATACCGAGGATCTCTCCCTGCATAACATCCAGATTAAGCTGATCATGCACCACCTGAGTGCCAAAACAATTGCGCAGCCCATGCACACGAATAATGGTCCCCGTCACCACCCCATCTCCATTAAAAACAAGGCGGCAATGGCATCCAGCAGAATCACCACAAAGATCGACTGCACCACACTCGAGGTGGTGTGTTCCCCTACCGACTGCGCACTGCCCGACACCTTAAAACCCTCCAGACAACCGATAAGGGCAATCAGCACGGCAAATACCGGTGCCTTGCCCAGTCCGACCAGCAGATGATTCAGTGGTACCTCCCGGACAATGGTCAGATAGTGCGCAGGGGAAATATCCAGCGACATCACGCCTACCAGAGCGCCACCAAGCAGTCCGCTGAGTACCGCGATAAAAGTCAGCAGCGGCAAGGTCAGCAGCAGTGCCAGCAGCCGAGGCAGCACCAACAGTGCAATCGGGTCCAGCCCCTGGGCCCGCAGGGCATCCAGTTCCTGATTGACCTTCATTGATCCCAGCTGGGCAGTAAAGGCGCTGGCCGTGCGACCCGCGAGCAAAATGGCGGTAAGCAGCACACCGAATTCGCGCATAAAGCTGTAAGCCACTAGATCCACGGTGTAAATGGTCGCTCCGAAATTGGCCAGTACGGTGGCCCCCAGAAAGGCCACTACGGCTCCCACCAGAAACGTCAGCAGCGCCACGATCGGCACGGCATTAAGGCCGCACTGATGCATTTGTGCCACCAGAGCGGTCATGCGCCATTGCGCGGGACGAAACGCCACCTTCACGGCCGTGGTCAGGGTCAGACCGGTAAAGCCCAGTAGCATTTTTCCCTGCACCCAGCCGGTATGCACCCGCTCCCCCAGCCGTGCCAGCGTATCTCCCCGGCGCGCTGGCACGACGGGCACAGGCTCGCGCCCGCTCATTGCACCGGTAACCGCCAGCAACAATGAGCGCTGCCCTTCTTGCATTCCCTCTGCCTGCCGTGCAAGTGCCGGCAAGGCTGGCCCCAGCTGCTGCCACAGCAGGCCGGCAGCGGCGGTATCCAGGCGGGCCAGATTCCTGCCATCCAGTTCTGTCACCCCGTCGGCAGGCAATGACACCAAGGCCTCATGCAGGTGCTGATAATGGGGAAGTGTCCAGTCACCGTGCAGACTCAGGCATCCTTTGTTCAATTGCCAGCCGGGCTTGTCGCCATTCAATACAGACCTCCTTCTTCGGTCAGCATGCGTACCAGCCTGCTGCGGGTCACCAGGCCCCGGCCGCGCCTCACCGGCACCAGAAAACCGGCACCGGCGTCTCCTTGCAGGCTGCGCAATGCTTCCAGTAACGACATGTCCCGCTCCAGTACCTGCAAGCGACACGCCGGGGTTAACAGTGTTTCCAGCTGTTCAGTGGTGATTCCTTCGTGCAGTTGCGAGGCTGTCAGCAGGTAATAATCTTGCTCATGTTTCAGTATCAATGCGGCCGCCTGAGTATTTGGCAGCGCACTCTTGCCGTCCCATTCCACCAGGCTCATATCTGCCAGTTCCGATAAATAGCGCTGTGCCAGTGCGGTGCGTACCGGGTGTGTCTGTAATTCCTGACCACGGACTCTGAGCTGGGTGATCACCAGTGATGGCAGGTGAAATCCGTGCTGGCACAACAAATTGGCACCCAGTACCACAACCATGGCCGGCAGCATGGCTTCGGCACTGAGCGACAGCTCCAGCACGGTGGCAATGGCGGCCAACGGGGCATGCAACACGGCGCTCATCATCGCGGCCATGCCCAGCAAGGCATATAAAGCCGGATCCGAGGTGCCGGGGATCAGTGCCCCGGCCACACCGCCGGCACACACTCCCAACATCAAGGTGGGGGCTATCTGGCCACCGGGCACACCCAGTCCGATGGCTGCCGCCGTAGCCAGTAACTTGGCCACCAGAATGCTCAGTAACAATAACCAGGGCAGTCCGTTACTCAAGGTGAGATTAATGGTGTCATAACCTGAGCCGAGGATCTGGGGCACTGCCAGCGCCAGCACACCGGTTATCGCACCGGCCAGCAGCAGCCGGGCCGCCCGTGACTTCACCGGCAGCCGAACAAACATCAATACCAGACGTTGAAATAACGCGGCCAGCAGTCCGATCCAAAGTCCGGTCACCAGCAAGCCGGGAATATCCTGATAGGATGCAAGCGATAAACTCACCGGTTCCAGAATGGCATGCTCTCCCAGTAAACCATGGGTCAGCGCAGAGGCGGTAATGGCAGCGGCAATAATGGGAGCAAAGCCCAGCAGGCTGTATTCCATCAGCACGACTTCCATGGCAAACAGCACACCCGCCAACGGAGTATTAAAAGCAGCCGAAATGGCCGCCGCCGTACCGCATCCCAGTAACAGTCTGAGCTGGCTGGGAGGCCGGCCTGCAAGCTGGCCCACCTGACTGGCAATGCCCGCTCCCAACAGCACGGTCGGCCCCTCCCGGCCGACACTGTGTCCCGAGCCAAGAGCAATCAGAGCCGCCACAAACTGAAAACCAATATTGGCTGCCGGAATACGTCCCTGACCAAACTGCAGCCGCTCCAGCACATAGGCCAGCCCCACCGTCTGGGACGCTGCCGGCGTCAGCCGGTAAAGCAAAATAAGCAGCAGGCTGCCCGCCAGCGGCAACCCCAGCTGCCAATACCAGGCCAGTGATTCAAAGTCCTCCAGGTTTTTACCGTTAAGACTTCCCAGCATCCCATTCAGCACAAACAAAAAGCTCATCATCACCAGGCTGGCTGCAACACCAGTCAGTACGCCCAGCATGACAAGGGGCAGCAGACCGGCGGAATGCCGGGCAAACAAACGCTGGATCAGGTTGTCTGTTTGAGGATTCATACGCTGCGTCCAAACATCTCAGGGCCTCCCATTATCCCCTTCAGGTATGGAATAAACCACTTTTAAAGCAATGATTTATGTTATATTTCATAGACATCAAGGTTTCATTCAGGCACCTGCCGGGTCGCCTCGCAGCGACCAGCTCCTGCCTGACACCATCATCCGATGAGGAGACGCCATGTACAAGCTGGTGTTTTTTGTCCCCGAGACACACGCCGATACGGTGAAACAGGCCGTCTTTGCCACCGGAGCCGGTAAAATAGGTGACTATGATCAATGCTGTTTTGAGACAAAGGGGACAGGTCAGTTCCGCCCTCTGGCCGGAGCCAGCCCTTTTATCGGCAAGCCCGGTGCACTGCAGCAGGTAAATGAATTGCGAATAGAGCTGGTGTGCGAAGATCATCTTATCCGTGAGGCCCTGAGTGCCCTGCGCGCCGCCCATCCCTACGAAGAGCCCGCCTACGACGTCTGGCCTCTGGCCAAGCTATGAGCCATTGGCTCCCCTAAGCGGCTGAAATAACCGGCAGATCCTGCGCGGAAAAATAACGCATCCTGCCAAGTCCCTGTGGCGCACTGCGCATTGACGCCACCCCAGAAGCCGTTACCGCTCGCCCCGCAGGTACGGTTTTCAACAGCAAGTATGGCAAGCATTGCTAATCATTCCCTGGGGAGAGCATCGCAGCTATGCCGATATCGCCGCCACTATCAGTAATCCTAGAGCAGTCAGGGCCGTAGGGGCTGCCAATGGCCGTAACCCTATCTCCATTGTGATCTCCTGCTACCGGGTAATTGGTGCCGATGGCAGCCTGACGAGCTCTGCCGACGGCTTGACGCTTAAACGCTGATTGCTGACACACCAAGCCCAAGCCTGACAATTGCCCCGGCAGTGTGTGCGAGATCTCTTAAGCTGCACACGGAAAATGCGTTTTCATCCAACGGCATTTTTGGCAACAGCCACTTTATTTCATATATATTTCATAAAGATGCCATTTTTCAGCCACACCTGACGCCTGAGTCAACTATAAATACCGGCTTGAGAGAAAGGCCCCCTGAGTTATTATCTCTCCCGCAAGGAAGCAGTGAGGCCCTTCGGGATGACGGGCTTGCCAAGAACGGCAAACGGACACCGCCATGATGGCGCCAAGGACACCTTCAAGGTTGAAGATGTGAAGCAGGTCAGGACGACTTGCCGTTAGGAATGACCAGGACACCCCGACGGATCGGGAAGAGGAACATTTCACGGAGTGAAATACAGTCAGGGATATGGCAGGGAGCCATCTGGTTCACGGATTCGAGCCGTCAGGACGACCGAAAAAGGGCAACAGCAATGTTGCCCTTTTTTCGTATTACTTCGTTCGGACTGGTAACCGACACTAAAGCCGGACTACCAGACAATCCATGCCCTGGCGGGATAAGCGCTGACAAGCATTCTGTGCCTGTTGTTTCTCAAATCCCACCAGACGGGCACGGAACAAGGTCCGATTACTGATCTCCACCTCAGTGACTGCAGCCCTGGCCTGTGCCAGCTCTCCCAGTCGCCGTGCCGCATCAGAAGCTCTGTCCCGGGCCTGCTCAGGCATACGGAATGAACCAATTTGTACAGCCCAGCCAGACGCCTCTGCCACCGGCGGGACGGGTGTACGGCTTGGTTCCTGACGCACGGTACGGGTACTCACCACTAAACGCTCAGCCGGTGCTACTCCCTGGGGAGTCATTTTAGCAATACGGGTGGCACGGCCAATACTGCGATCGATCAGTGATGCCATCTGTTCATCCCTCGACTGAGAGGTTTTACCGCCCATCACCACCCCCACCACCCGACGATCATCTCGCAGCGCCGATGTGGCTACATTAAACCCAGAGGCCCGGATATAGCCGGTCTTCATGCCATCAACACCGGGTGAATTCTGCACCATGCGATTATGGCTGTGATAGGTTCGCCCCTTGTAGGTAAAAGTGGCAACAGAGAAGTAATGGTAATACGCCGGGTAATCTTTCATCAGCCGCAGTGATAACCTTGCCAGATCCCGGGCGGTGGAGATTTGCCGGCTGTCAGGCAGGCCCGAGGCATTACGAAAGGTGGTATTGTACATTTTCATTTCCCGGGCTTTGGCTGTCATGCGCTTGGCAAACGCTGCTTCACTGCCTCCCAGCGCCTCGGCCACCACCACAGCCACATCATTGGCCGAGCGCACGATCAGTGCCGGTATGGCATCTTTTACCCGTAACTTATCCCCTTTTTTCAGCTGAATATTGGTCTGGGGCATAGATGCAGCATGTGCCGACACCGGCATGGCCGTATTCAGGGTCATGCGTCCCTGCTCCATGGCTTCAAACAGCAGATAAAGGGTCATCATCTTGGTCAGTGACGCCGGATAACGGCTGGCATCAGCGTTGGCCGCATGCAAGACGGCACCGTTTTCCGCATCAATAACAATGGCTGCATAACGCGGGTTTGCCTGCGCCATCCCGGCCAGGCAAAACAGCAGAAATAAACCTGAAATATGTATGAGTGTTTTTCCCGGACGGGAGACAGCAAACATGGGAACCTCCTCCCACTTTAATGAAAGCCGCCAGAAATTACGCCAAGGTGCGGGGAGTGTCCAGCACCGCTTTCAGCACGTTGCAACAACCTGACGCACCAGCGTACCGGCATAGCTTTCGACAGTAATAAATCCGTTTACAATAACAAGCATACACGCCGGAAGAGCGACACAGGCCAAACAGGAAAAATTTTTATAAAAAAGGCACCGAAGTGCCTTTTTTCATTAATCGTTCAGGTTCGGGGCCAGCCACTTTTCGGCTTCTCCCTTCGTCATGCCCTTGCGTCGGGCATAATCCAGCAACTGATCTTCCTGAATCCGGGCTACCGCAAAGTAGCGGGTATCCGGATAAGAGAAATAGAACCCCGATACCGCCGCCCCCGGCCACATGGCATAGGACTCGGTCAGCTTCATGCCGATGCGCTTTTCCACGTCCAGCCACTGCCACAGAGTTCCTTTCTCAGTGTGTTCGGGGCAGGCCGGATAGCCCGGTGCCGGGCGGATCCCCTGATATTTCTCGCGAATCAGCGCTTCGTTGTCGAGATCCTCGTCCGGGGCATAGCCCCAGTATTCCCGGCGCACTTTCAGGTGCATGTATTCGGCAAAGGCCTCGGCCAGGCGATCAGCCACGGCACTGGCCATAATGGCGTTGTAGTCGTCGTGAGCATCCTTGTAACGCTTGACGATATCGTCCTCACCGATGCCGCCGGTGACCGCAAAACCGCCGATGTAGTCGGGCTTGCTGCCCTTCGGCGCCACGTAGTCAGCCAGACAGTAATTGGGGAAACCGTCCTTTTTCTCGGTCTGCTGGCGCAGAAAGCGCAGGGTATGCAGCACGGTTGAGCGGGACTCGTCGCTGTAAATTTCTACGTCGTCACCCACACTGTTGGCCGGGAACAGGCCAATCACGCCGGCACAGCTCAGCTTACCTTCCGCCTCCAGCTTGTCGAGCATGGCATTGGCATCGGCAAACAGGCGCTGGGCTTCCTCGCCCACCACTTCGTCTTCCAGAATGCGCGGATACTTGCCCGCCAGCGACCAGGTGAGGAAAAAGGGTGTCCAGTCGATGTATTCCCGCAGTACCGAAATGGGTACATCGTGAAACTCGTGAATGCCCGGCTTGGCTGGCACCGGCGGCGTGTAGACATTCCAGTCAATGGCGACCGGATTGGCCCGGGCCTCTGCCAGGGTTACCGGTTTGGTGCGCGGCTTCTTGCGGGCATGCTGCTCCCGCACTACCTCATATTCCTTGTTAAGCCGTTCCACAAAAGCCGGTTTATTGGTTGCACTCAGCAGGCTCTGCACCACCCCCACGGCCCGGGATGCATTGGACACATACACCACCGGTTCGTCGTAGTTCTGTTCAATCTTCACCGCGGTGTGCGCCTTGGAGGTGGTGGCTCCGCCAATCAGCAGCGGGATTGTGAAGCCCTGACGCTGCATTTCCTTGGCCATATGAACCATTTCATCCAGAGACGGCGTGATCAAACCCGAGAGGCCGATCATATCGGCGTTGGTTTCCTTGGCGGTCTTGAGAATGGTTTCACAGGGCACCATCACTCCCAGATCCACTACCTCGAAGTTATTGCATTGCAACACGACGCCCACAATGTTTTTGCCGATGTCGTGCACATCACCCTTGACCGTGGCCATCACGATTTTGCCGTTGCTCTGGCCCACGGCCTTGGTGGCCTCGATATAGGGGTTAAGATAAGCTACCGCCCGCTTCATCACCCGCGCCGACTTCACCACCTGGGGCAGGAACATCTTGCCTTCGCCAAATAGATCGCCGACCACGTTCATGCCGTCCATCAGCGGGCCTTCAATAACTTCGAGCGGACGGTCTGCCTGCAGGCGCGCCTCTTCGGTATCTTCCTCAATAAAGTCGGTCAGTCCTTTTACCAAGGCATGTTCGAGGCGCTTGTTCACCGGCCAGCTGCGCCATTCCAGATCCCGGGCATCGTTGGCGGCACCGCCGCTGTCGCGGTAGCGTTCAGCCAGCGCCAGCAGCGTTTCGGTGGCATCGTCATTCTGGTTGAGCACCACAGCTTCCACGCTGGCCTTGAGCTCGGGATCAATGTCTTCATAAATGGCGAGCTGACCGGCGTTAACGATCCCCATGTCCATGCCGTTGCGAATGGCGTGATACAGGAACACGGCATGAATCGCTTCCCGCACCGGCTCGTTGCCCCGGAATGAAAAGGATACGTTTGACACCCCACCGGAGATCATGGCATGGGGCAGGTTGTCCTTGATGTCCTTGACCGCTTCGATAAAGTCGACCGCATAGTTGTTGTGCTCGTCAATACCGGTGGCCACTGCAAAGATGTTGGGGTCAAAGATGATGTCTTCCGGCGGAAAGCCCACCTTGTCCACCAGCACCCGGTAGGCGCGCTGGCAGATCTCGAACTTGCGCTGGCGGGTGTCGGCCTGACCTACTTCGTCAAAGGCCATCACAATCACGGCAGCACCATAGCGACGTACCAGTTTGGCCTGCTCGATAAAGTTTTCTTCCCCCTCCTTCAGAGAGATGGAGTTAACGATGCCCTTACCCTGAATGCACTTGAGGCCGGCCTCGATCACCTCCCACTTGGACGAGTCAATCATGATCGGCACCCGGGAAATATCGGGCTCACCGGCGATCAGATTCAGGAAGCGGGTCATGCAGGCCTCGGCATCGAGCATGCCCTCATCCATGTTGATGTCGATGATCTGGGCACCGTTTTCCACTTGCTGCAGCGCCACTTCCAGCGCTTCGTCGTATTTCTCTTCCTTGATCAGCCGCTTGAATTTGGCCGAACCGGTGACGTTGGTACGCTCACCCACGTTAACAAACATGCTCTCGGGGGTAATCAGCACCGGCTCCAGTCCCGACAACCGGCAGGCTACCGGCAGTTCGGGCAGTTTACGCGGAGCAACTCCTTCCACTGCTTCAGCCATGGCGCGAATATGCTCCGGCGTCGAGCCACAACAGCCGCCCACCAGGTTAAGAAAGCCGCTTTCCGCCCACTCACGAATGTGACCGGCCATTTCATCCGGCTCAAGATCATATTCACCAAAGGCGTTGGGCAGACCGGCATTAGGGTGAGCAGAAACATAGGTCTCGCTGATGCGGGACAGCTCGGCCACGTACTGGCGCAGCTCATCCGGACCCAGGGCACAGTTAAGGCCAAAGGAAATGGGCTGGGCATGGCGCAGAGAGTGATAGAAAGCTTCGGTGGTCTGCCCGGTCAGGGTCCGGCCGGAGGCATCGGTAATGGTGCCGGAAATCATCACCGGCAGGCGCACACCTCGCTTGTCAAACACACCTTCAACCGCGAACACCGCTGCCTTGGCGTTAAGGGTG
Organism: Oceanimonas baumannii; assembly: GCF_002245495.1. Lineage (GTDB taxonomy): Bacteria > Pseudomonadota > Gammaproteobacteria > Enterobacterales > Aeromonadaceae > Oceanimonas > Oceanimonas baumannii. The sequence goes on along the minus strand of NZ_NQJF01000006.1, from coordinate 8,919 downwards.
TCAAAAATGGTTTCGATCATCAGCAGATCGGCCCCGCCATCGATCAGCGCTTCGGTGGCTTCGGTATAAGCCTCGACCAGCTGATCAAAACTGATGTTACGGTAGCCGGGATCGTTGACATCCGGCGAGATGGAAGCGGTACGGTTGGTCGGCCCCAGTACCCCGGCCACAAAGCGCGGCTTGTGGGGCTCTTTCGTGGTCCATTCATCGGCCACCCGGCGTGCCAGTTTTGCAGCTTCCAGATTTATTTCCGCCGCCAGGCTTTCCATGGAATAGTCGGCCATGGCGATGGTGGTCGCGTTGAAGGTGTTGGTCTCGACAATGTCGGCACCGGCAGCGAAATAATCACTGTGGATTTCGGCAATGATCTCGGGCTGGGTCAGTACCAGCAAATCGTTGTTGCCCTTGAGATCACTGGGCCAGTCGGCAAAGCGCTCGCCCCGATAGGCGGCCTCGTCCAGCCGGTATGACTGGATCATGGTGCCCATGCCCCCGTCGATGATCAAAATGCGTTCGGCCAGAGCCTGTTCGAGCTGAGAAAACACGGGGGATCGGGACACTGCTGACTCCTGTTACAACCTGATTCCTGTATACGGCATTCATGCTAACACAATTTAGACAGTTGGAACTCTGGCCATCTGCATGGCCGATGTATCAAAGCGGTAAACGAGGTGTAAAAATGCTCAGGTTTGTTGCAATTTTGCTAGTGAAGCAGGTGCTGATAGGGCAAACTATGCACAGTCGAACAGATTCGGCCAACCTCGCTTGCAAATAATAAAATAACCTGTCGGAAGTGCCTTTAGATGAGCGTTTATTACACTCTTTGCTTTTTGGCGGCCATGGCAATCACCATTGCCTTCGTCAATCAGTACATCATGAAAATTCAGACCACCATTGCCATTACCTCCGGTGCCCTCGCCATTTCAGTATTTATGCTGATCCTGGGTAAAACAACCTGGCCTGGCTTGCAGGAACATGCAGTGGAAGTCATCAAAACCGTTGATTTCGGATCTTTCCTGCTGCAGGGCATCCTCGGATTTCTGCTGTTTGCCGGCGGTCTTGGTATTAATCTGCCAGCGCTGAAAAGCCAAAAATGGGAGATCTCGGTCCTGGTCATTTTTGGCGTCATTATTTCAACCCTGGTGGTTGCTGGTGGCCTCTGGCTGCTGGGTTATGTAGCAGCCATTCCCATTCCCTTTATCTATTGCCTGCTGTTTGGCACCCTTATCTCTCCCACCGATCCCATCGCGGTGCTGGCCATTGTTAAGAAACTGGGAGCACCGGAGCAAATCGCCATTCAGGTTGAAGGCGAGTCACTGTTTAACGACGGTATCGGTCTGGTCGCTTTCCTGACCATTTTTGCAGTGGCTTTCAACGGTAACGAAGCCAGTTTCGGCTCTGTGATGGCGTTGTTCACGCATGAAGCCGTGGGCGGCATTATCTTTGGTGCCTTACTGGGGCTGATGTGCCATATCATGATCAGTGCGACCGACGACGGCTCCATGGAGCTGCTGATGACCTTGTGCGTCCCCACCGCCGGTTTTGCCATGGCCAACGTGCTGGGCGTGTCCGGTGCCCTGGCCATGGTGGTGGCAGGTATTATTATCGGCAACTGGACTCGCTATACCGGCTTTTCAGAGCAAAGCCAGAAGTATCTGGACCACTTCTGGCACCTGCTGGACGAGTTCCTGAATGCCCTGCTATTCCTGCTGATCGGCCTGGCCATGTTACTGGTGCAGTTCCACTGGCAGGCCTGGATTCTGGTGCTGCTGTCAGTCCCGCTGGTACTGGCCGGCCGTTTTGTCAGTGTGGCGCTGCCTTACACCGGCTTCCGCCGGGTACGCAGCTACAATAAATATTCGATCCGGATCCTGACCTGGGGCGGCCTGCGCGGTGGCCTGTCACTGGCCATGGCACTGTCGATTCCGGCCGGTGTGAAGCTGGGCAGCGACGGTCAGGTAGATTTACGCGATTTGATATTGATGATGACCTACGCCATCGTGCTGTTCTCTATTATTGTGCAGGGCATGACCATCACTCCGATGATAAACAAAGCCAAAGCGGCAGAAAAGGCCGGCTTTCCCATCGAATAACACCGGCCGTTCATTCAAATCAAAAAGGGGCCTGCCGGCCCCTTTTCTTGTTCAGTCTTCCCAGTCTTTGGTCAGGGTATCTCCTGCTGCACTGAGCGTGTTCAGATCGTAGGGTGTCAGCTGGTAAACATGGTAGTTGAGCCAGTTGGAAAACAGCAGATGACCGTGGCTGCGCCAGGTTGCCCGGGGAGGCTTGTCGGGATTGTTATCCGGGTAGTAATTGGCCGGCATCATGGGTTCAATACCAGCCGCCAGATCCCGCATATATTCCTGATGCAGGGTATCCGGGTCATATTCCGGGTGCCCGGTAACAAATACCTGCCGCCGGTCCGGGCTGACCGCCAGATACATACCTACCTGTTCAGAGCCAGCCAGCACCTTAAGGTTGGTTTTTTCCTGAATCAGATCCAGCGGAAAGTCGGCATAACGGGAATGAGGAGCCAGAAACACATCATCAAACCCCCTCACCAGAGGCTCATATTGGCCCATATTCTGATGCTCATAGACACCGGAAAGTTTTTCCAGCCGGGTACGTTTATCAAGACCATAAAGAATCTTCATACCGGCCTGAGCCGCCCAGCATAAAAACAGGGTGGAGGTCACATGGCTTTTGGACCATTCCACAACCTGCTCAATTTTATCCCAGTACACCACATCGCAAAAATCGGTGAGTCCCAGCGGGGCACCTGTAATGATCAGCCCGTCGTAAAATTGATCCTTTATTTGATCAAAATCGAAATAAAAGTGTTCCAGATGAGACTGTGGAGTATTTTTTGATGGCCGGTTGTCGATGCGCAGCAGATCTACCCCTATCTGCAGTGGCGAGTTCGACAACATCCGCAACAACTGGTTTTCCGTTTCAATCTTTTTGGGCATCAGGTTGAGCAGCAGCACCCGCATCGGTCTTATATCCTGATTAACCGCGCGCGTCTCCGTCATCACGAAGATATTTTCCTGGCTCAGGACATTGGCCGCCGGCAGGCGATCCGGAATTCTGATGGGCATGTGCTTACTCCATGTACTGCATCGGTAAAAAAGTCTAGACATCTAGAAATCTACAATATGAACCACCGCTTGTCATCAGTAACCTGTGTTGCGGTCAAAAGATACGATAGAATTTGAGCGTTTTTCTTCAAGGATTTACATATGGACCCTGTGATTGAATTGATCAGCACCGGTGATGAAGTGCTTACCGGCCTGATAACCGATACCAATGCCGGCTGGCTCTCGCAGAGACTGCTGGAGCAGGGCTGGCAGGTGCGCCGGCGTTTTACAGTGGGCGATAACAAGGCCGATCTGGTGGCATTGTTTGAACAGCGCAGCCACTGCGCCGACATCGTGATCGTTAACGGTGGCCTGGGGCCGACTTCGGACGATATCAGTGCCGCAGCCATGGCCGAGACCGCTGCTGTGCCGCTGGTGCTGAATGAGTGGTGGCTAAAGGTCATGCGGGAGAAATACGCCGGCCGCAGCCGCACCATGCCAGAAAGCAATATCAAGCAGGCCATGCTGCCGGAAGGGGCAGAAGTGGTGGATAATCCCATAGGCACCGCCTGTGGCTTTTCAGTGCAATATAACCGGTCACTGTTTTTCTTTACCCCCGGTGTACCATCTGAACTGAAGAAAATGATGGATCAGGAAATTCTGCCCAGAATGCGCAACCGCCTGGGACAGCAGGGAAAAAGCCAGGTTCGCCGTTACTTTCTGTTCGGACTTTCAGAGTCAGGTCTGAGTGACCAGCTGGATTCCCTGTCCTGGCCAGCCGGTATTATCCTGGGTTACCGGGCCAACGCCCCCACCATAGAGCTGAAGCTGATTATCGACACCGATGATGCTGATGCCATCGCCGTGGCCGAAGCACAGTTACTGAAAGAGGTAGGCAACCATTTGGTCGCCCGGGATGAACTGCAATTCGCAGCGCTTTCATCTCTGCTGCACGATCGTGACCTGGTGATTTTTGAAGATGCCAGCGGCGGTCGACTGACCGATACCCTGCATACGCTGACTCCCGAGTTTGAAGGGCATTATCTCGCTGGCCTGCCGGATACCGCCGAGGACCTGGCGCAATGGCTGAAAGGCTCTGGCAGGGCAACCACACTGGCCATTGGGGCTGAAGGCCCACAGGGAGTCCCGATGGCACTGCTGACCCCGAACGGCTGCCAGGCCCAAACGCTGAAGGTGCACTTTCGCGATCCGCTGATGCGCCGCCGGTTGCTGGCCTTTGCCGCCTTTGACATGTTACGCCGGCAGCTGGAGGGATTACCTGTCATCATCGACTATGACATCCTTCCCCGCAGCGAGCAGATCAGCCTGCCGTAATTAACACCAAGGGCTGCTCTGCTGCTCTTGTATTCACTTTTGTGGCGGCCAGCGCCGCCATAACTTTTCAACCAGCTCTGCCAGTATGTCGGTCAGCCAATTCGCCAGCGGCGTATGGAACAGCCAGGCAGCTGTGAACAGTGCCAGTGGTACAGAGCCACAGATAAAATCGGTAAACCAGTGAGCCCCTGACATCAGTCGCGGCATAGCCAGAGCCAGCACCAGGGGCATCACAATATAGAGATAACGTCGCGGAAAGCGGTAGATGGCAAACAGCAGAAAAGTGGCAAAGCCAATACCGTGATCACTGGGGAAGGAATCCTCCGACGCATCCTTGGATGTCAACTCGGGAATCAGCTGAGTAACTCGTTCAGCCTGCTCATATACCAGGGTCGGACTGGGCCGCTCCACCGGTAGCGCCTTGCCTGCTGCCGCCTGTAACGAAAAACAACCCGCCATAATCAGCAGTAAGCAAACCGTTCGGATCCGCTCCCGTCCCGGCATCAGCCCGGCATGGCGGAATACAAACAACGCCATCAGCAAGGCTACGACACCGTCTATCCAGCGCTGATTCAAAAAAGCCACCAACTCAGCAAAGCCAGGGATGGTCACCAGTCGCCGGTTGAACCACCAGAAGATACCTTCATCCAGACTCAACCAGTATCCCTGCCACCAAGTGAAAAGGAGCACAGCGGCCAGCAGCTGCAGCCCGAGCCAGCCTTTAAAGTCCCACCGCATTTTGAAATCCACTTGGGAGAAAAGAAGAGGGTTATACCAAAAAGCGTTATGGGAGTCCGCTCAACAATGAAGAGACAAACAACAAAAAAGAGTGCCGAAGCACTCTTCTGGACTCTAGCGTAACTGTGCCGCCAGTTCTCGCTGCCGGGCTTTAAGCGCCTCAATATCGAGCCCTTCGATACAGCCATCAGCAACTCGCCAACGACCGGCTACCATTACCCTGTCGGCACGCTGAGCACCGCAGAGGATAAGAGCTGCCAGCGGATCACCTGCACCGGCAAATTGGATCTCGTTCAACCGGAAAAAAGCCAGATCCGCCTGTTTACCCACCGTAATTTCACCAATATCATCGCGCCCCAGACAGGCGGCTGAGCCTCGGGTTGCCCAGTCAATCACCTTCTGGTGCGTGATCCGGCTGGCACCATAGCGCAGACGCTGCAACAACAGGGCCTGACGCACCTCCATGATCATATTGGAGCCGTCATTGGAAGCCGAGCCGTCAACGCCTATACCTACCGGGCTGCCGGCCGCTTCCAGATCCAGAGTCGGACACTGACCCGATGCCAGCAGCATGTTGGAAGACGGGCAATGGGCAATACCCACTCCCGCCTTGCCCAGACGCAGGATCTCTTCATCATTGAAGTGGATACCGTGAGCCAGCCAGGTACGCTTGTTCAGCCAGCCGACAGACTCAAGATAATCAACCGGACGCTGACCGAACATCTTGAGACAAAACTCGGTCTCATCATGCGTTTCGGCAAGATGAGTGTGCAGTTGCACATCGTGCTGTTCGGCTAACTGTGCCGAGGACTTCATTAGGTCGGTACTGACCGAAAAAGGAGAACAGGGGGCCAGGGCAACCCTGACCATGGCACCATCGGCATGATCGTGATAACGATGAATAAGACGCTCGCTATCGGTAAGAATGGTGTCTTCACTCTGAACCGTGGACTGCGGTGGCAGTCCCCCTTGATCTTTACCCAGGCTCATGGAGCCACGGGTAAGATGAACACGCACACCCAGTTTGCGGGACTGTTCCACCTGAATATCAATGGCCTGCTCCAGCCCTCGCGGAAACAGGTAATGATGATCATTGGCAGTGGTACATCCCGACAACAGTAACTCAGACAACGCAATTTGAGTGGACACTTCCACCATCTCTGGCTGCAGTTTCGCCCATACCGGATACAGGGAGGTCAACCAGGAAAACAACTCTTTGTTCAGTGCCACCGGATGAGCGCGGGTCAGGGTCTGATAAAAATGATGATGAGCATTGATCAGACCTGGCAGCATCACATGCTGGCTGGCATCAAAGGTCTCGTCAATCTGACTGTTAGGCGTATTACCTTCGGCGACCAGTTCGACAATGGTATTTCCCCTGACGACTACTCCTCCGGCACAGGCAAGGTTCAGCGTAGCAAGAGGAGACTTAATCCAGAGAGTGTTATTGGGGTTTTGCATCAGACTTTCTACTCCATATAACAGGAAAGTTGGCATCCCCCGGATGTAGAAGCCCCTGACGTACAACCCGGGAAGGTACGCCAGGGGATTGAGCCGTATCAGGCACCAATATGAAAGTGAGTGTTAACCTACCTCACCTAATTTTTTTTTACCAGAAGCCGGAGCTTCTTCTTCAGCTTGCTCCTCGTCTTCCTGAGTGTGTCCCTCGGGCAAAATAAGGCTCAGAGAAATGGCAGCAATAGCGCCCATGGCAACCGGTGATTTCAGAATATTTTCTATCATGTCCGGCAGTGCCTGCAATACTTCGGGAACGGTCGATACTCCGATGCCCAGGCCGACGGAGATGGCCACAATCATCATATTACGACGATCCAATTGTGCCTGGGACAGTACACGGATACCGGCCACGGCCACAGTCCCAAACATGATCAGAGTAGCGCCACCCAGTACCGGCTTGGGCATGGTTTGCAGCACACCGCCGATAATAGGGAACAGGCCCATGATAAACAGGATAGCGGCAACATATATCCCCACATAACGGCTGGCCACACCAGTCAGAGCAATAACGCCATTATTCTGGCTGAACGTGGTTGACGGCATACTGTTGAACACGGCGGCAATCATGGAATTAACACCATCGGCCAAAACACCACCACGGATACGGTTGATGTAAACAGGGCCCTTCACCGGCTCACGGGAAATGGTCGAGTTGGCTGTCAGGTCACCGGTAGTTTCCATGGCACTCACGCAGAACAGGATGGCCAGCGGAATAAAGGCAGCCAGATCAAACTGAAAACCGAACTTGAAGGGAACCGGAATAGATACTAGCGGCAAATCGGCTACGTGGGAAAAGTCCAGACGCCCCATAAAGAATGCAGCCAGCATCCCCAGAACCAGACCAATCACCACGGCAGCCAGACGAATCATCGGGTTCTTGGAACGGTTCAGCAAAATAACGCTGACCAGCACGATACCTGCCAGCAGCAGGTTATCGAAGGAACCAAAGTTGTCGGTCTTCAGTGCTGAAAAACCACCCCCGATATCGGTCATGGCCACCTTGATCAGTGGAATACCAATAAGAATAATGATGGTGCCGGTTACTACGGGAGTGATTACTTTCTGCAGCTTGTGTACAAAACGGCTCAGGAATACTTCAATAAAAGCGGCACAGAAGCTGACGCCGAAAATGGTAGCCAGGATATCCTCTGGAGTTCCACCCCGGTTTTTAACGATAAAGCCAGCGGAAAGCACAGCGGTCAAAAAAGCAAAACTGGTGCCCTGCAGACACAGCATACCGGCACCGACCGGACCGATACGCCGGCACTGAATAAAAGTACCCACGCCGGAGACCATCAGCGCCATACTAATCAGATAAGGAATATGTTCACCAAGGCCGAGCACACCACCCACAATCAGGGTAGGGGTTATCACTCCAACCAGACTGGCCAGCACGTGCTGCAAAGCAGCAAAAGTTGACGGCCAGAAGCTGGGTTTGTCGTGTAATGAATAAAGCAGATCGTGATTTTTTACTTGTGTGGTTTTCGTATCCTGGGTCATAACAGATCCCTTGTATTAATCGTTGCCAATGAGCGACCTTTTGATCCGAGCCGCTATTTTATTATTGACCAACATCCTGTTGAGACGGTGGCACTACCCTCCAATTTCCACTTCAGGGCGGATGCCGAGTGTGGAGTCATTTAGATAATACCGTAAAAAAAACACCAGTGTTATATCAATGTGAATCAGTTGTACACAAAAATGGAACCAATGTGATCTATGTCCATCTTTTTCCGTAACACGTAACAAGCCACACAAAGGTAAAATTTAGATATAAATTGTATACACTAGAGACTAACCGGCACCCGACCTAGTGGTTCAGACAGCACACAGAAGCCATTTTTTTCAATAGATGGGTACAGAGCGAGTCGTGTTTAATAGTGATGTAGGTGCAATGGCAGTAGAACGAAGGGGTTAGAACAACGAAAAAAGCCCTTCACAGACGTGAAGGGCTTTTTAATTGGGTGCCTGGCAGTGACCTACTTTCACATGGCAGCTGCCACACTATCATCGGCGCGGTCGCGTTTCACTACTGAGTTCGGCATGGAATCAGGTGGTTCCACAACGCTATGGCCGCCAGGCATTAAACTTTAATTCGGAAAAAGCTGTTTGATGAATGCTGCTTGTAGTCTCGACCTGCAAGGCCTCACACTTCTTGGGTGTTGTATGGTTAAGCCGCACGGGTAATTAGTACAGGTTAGCTGCACGCCTCACAGCGCTTCCACACCCTGCCTATCAACGTCCTGGTCTC
>NZ_NQJF01000069.1 GCF_002245495.1 Oceanimonas baumannii | reverse complement strand
TCTTTAAGTAAAGAAAAAGGGGTTATTTCAATCACTAATTCAGTAATTCACTAAATCAATAATTAATGATGTATAATCAGTTAACGCCCGAAGAAGAATGGGTGATATTGCATAAAGGAACCGAAAGACCATTTACCGGTGCTTTGTTGGACAATAAGGCCCAAGGCCTGTATGTTTGTAAACGCTGCGACACGCCGTTGTACACCTCCGAATCAAAATTTGAGTCGCACTGCGACTGGCCAAGCTTTGATGACGAAATACCCGGAGCTATTAAAAGGGTACCCGATGCCGATGGCCGCAGGGTAGAAATTGTATGCGCCAATTGCGGTGCCCATTTGGGGCATGTGTTTGAGGGGGAATACCTCACACCCAAAAATGTGCGCCATTGTGTTAATTCGGTGTCGATGAAGTTTGTATCGGCCGATGATATAAAAAATAATTAAAAAAACTGGAGAGGTATCCCGGTGAACAAGTGGTTTTTCGGGATATTTTTTTCAACAATGGGGTATCAGGACCAGGCTTTCAAACAAATTTCAAAATTGGAATTGGAGCTTAGCAAAGGCGTTATGTAATTGGCAATAATTGTCGGTGTTAAGTCAACTAATTCTTAATGTTAAATTATCGTTTTCTGCAAATTTTTGGGCTGCAAAAATCATCCACATTTTTTAACCGACTGTAATCAAGTTCATTAATTTTTTCTTTTGTCAGGGAATGCTTATAAAGTGTTAATAACTCGCCCCTTTGTTAAAAACTATCATTAAAATCTTAAGATATCATACCTTAACTTTGTTGAACAAGGTTCGCAAAAAGTATTCAAAAGACAGCCGGATGTATTCCCCATCCAAAACACAAGAACTTAGCTGTCAGTAAGTTACATAATAAAACCTGTGATTGGTCAGACCAAACGCAAACAACCAAATTACCTGATTGAAAAATTGGGGTGGCTTTCGTGTCTGATTGCTTGAAGTAATAAAAAGGAACAATAAAAAAGGTATCATATGAAACAGGAAGATGAAATCTGT
>NZ_NQJF01000068.1 GCF_002245495.1 Oceanimonas baumannii | reverse complement strand
AGATGTGTATAAGAGACAGAGACGAAAGAAGCAGCCCGAAATTGGGTCTGTAGCTCAGTTGGTTAGAGCGCACCCCTGATAAGGGTGAGGTCGGCAGTTCGAATCTGCCCAGACCCACCAATTTTGTGTGGGAAACGCCTGTAGAAATACGGGGCCATAGCTCAGCTGGGAGAGCGCCTGCCTTGCACGCAGGAGGTCAGCGGTTCGATCCCGCTTGGCTCCACCACTACTGCTTCTGTTTGTATAAAGCTTAGAAATGAGCATTCCATCGTGTGGATGGTGAATGTTGATTTCTAGTCTTTGACTAGTTCGTTCTTTAAAAATTTGGGTATGTGATAGAAAGATAGACTGAACGTTACTTTCACTGGTAACGGATCAGGCTAAGGTAAAATTTGTGAGTTCTCTTAGTTGAGAAATTCGAATTTTCGGCGAATGTCGTCTTCACAGTATAACCAGATTGCTTGGGGTTATATGGTCAAGTGAAGAAGCGCATACGGTGGATGCCTTGGCAGTCAGAGGCGATGAAAGACGTGGTAGCCTGCGAAAAGCTTCGGGGAGTCGGCAAACAGACTTTGATCCGGAGATGTCTGAATGGGGGAACCCAGCCATCATAAGATGGTTATCTTGTACTGAATACATAGGTGCAAGAAGCGAACCAGGGGAACTGAAACATCTAAGTACCCTGAGGAAAAGAAATCAACCGAGATTCCCAGAGTAGTGGCGAGCGAACGGGGACTAGCCCTTAAGTGGCTTTGAGATTAGCGGAACGCTCTGGAAAGTGCGGCCATAGTGGGTGATAGCCCTGTACGCGAAAATCTCTTAGTCATGAAATCGAGTAGGACGGAGCACGAGAAACTTTGTCTGAATATGGGGGGACCATCCTCCAAGGCTAAATACTCCTGACTGACCGATAGTGAACCAGTACCGTGAGGGAAAGGCGAAAAGAACCCCGGCGAGGGGAG
>NZ_NQJF01000067.1 GCF_002245495.1 Oceanimonas baumannii | reverse complement strand
GTGCATGCCATGGGCGGTTGGCTGGCGCTGGCGGCGGTGTTGCTGCTGGGCCCGCGCAACGGTCGCTATCGCGAGGGGCGGCTGGTGGCGTTCGCGCCGTCGAGCATTCCGTTCCTGGCGCTGGGTTCGTGGATTCTCATCGTCGGCTGGTTCGGTTTTAACGTGATGAGCGCGCAGACCCTTAACGGCGTCAGCGGCCTGGTGGCGGTCAACTCGCTGATGGCGATGGTCGGCGGCACCGTGGCTGCCCTGGTGATCGGTCGCAACGACCCTGGTTTTCTGCATAACGGGCCGTTGGCCGGATTGGTGGCGATCTGTGCTGGTTCCGACCTGATGCACCCGGTGGGCGCATTGGTCACCGGTGTGGTGGCCGGCGGTTTGTTCGTGTGGTGTTTTATCGCGGCCCAGGATCGCTGGAAGATCGACGACGTGCTGGGTGTGTGGCCGTTGCATGGCCTGTGCGGCGTGTGGGGTGGGATTGCCTGCGGCGTCTTTGGCCAGACGGCCCTTGGCGGGCTGGGCGGCGTGAGCCTGGCCAGCCAGTTGATCGGCACCGCCCTCGGTGTGGCGGTGGCGTTCGGCGGCGGCCTGTTGGTGTACGGCGTGATCAAGCGCGTGCACGGGCTGCGTCTGAGCCAGGAGCAGGAGTACTACGGCGCGGACCTGTCGATCCACAAGATCGGTGCGGTCAGTCAGGATTGATCGGCGCCTCATCGTTGTCGCTGGGCGGTGCGTGAAAGCCGTGCAGCAGGCGATAGCGGTTTTGCCGCACTTCATCAACGCGCGCCTGCACCTGTTGATCCGGCAGGCCCAGCAGGAGCAAGGCGTGGGAGGCCAGCATCAGGCTCGACTCCAATAACTCGGGCACCACTTCAGTGGCGCCCGCCGCTTTCAATTCGGCCCACTGGCTATCATCGCGGGTGCGCACCAGGATCGGCACCTGCTGTCTCTTATACACATCT
>NZ_NQJF01000066.1 GCF_002245495.1 Oceanimonas baumannii | reverse complement strand
AGATGTGTATAAGAGACAGCTGTTGCAGCGCACGGGCAACGACGCCACCCGTTACCTGCTGCCGGTGTTCGGCCGCCATCGCAACCTGGCGGGCGAACTGATCCCCGACGAAAGCGACCGCCTGCTGGGCTGGGTCGAGGTGGAACTGTCCCACAACGGCATGCTGTTGCGCGGTTATCGCAGCCTGTTCGCCAGCCTGCTGCTGATCGCCATCGGGCTGATCTTCACTGCCGCACTGGCGCTGCGTATCAGCCGCACGATCACCTCGCCGATCGGATTGATCAAGCAAGCCGTGGCCCAGCTCAAGGACGGCAATCTGGAAACCCGCCTGCCCGCGCTGGGTAGCCAGGAGCTGGATCAACTCGCCTCGGGCATCAACCGCATGGCCGAAACCTTGCAGAATGCCCAAGAAGAATTGCAGCACAGCATCGACCAGGCCACCGAAGACGTGCGTCAGAACCTGGAAACCATCGAGATCCAGAATATCGAGCTGGACTTGGCGCGTAAGGAAGCCCTGGAGGCGAGCCGCATCAAGTCGGAGTTTCTGGCCAATATGAGCCATGAAATTCGCACGCCCCTCAACGGCATCCTCGGCTTTACCCACCTGCTGCAAAAAAGCGAACTGACGCCGCGCCAGCTCGACTACCTGGGTACCATCGAAAAATCCGCCGACAACCTGCTGGGCATCATCAATGAGATTCTCGATTTCTCGAAAATAGAAGCCGGCAAACTGGTGCTCGACAGCATTCCATTCAACCTGCGCGATCTGCTCCAGGACACCCTGACCATCCTCGCCCCCGCCGCCCATGCCAAGCAGTTGGAACTGGTCAGCCTGGTCTACCGCGATACGCCGCTGGCGCTGGTGGGCGACCCGCTGCGGCTCAAGCAAATCCTCACCAACTGTCTCTTATACACATCT
>NZ_NQJF01000065.1 GCF_002245495.1 Oceanimonas baumannii | reverse complement strand
ATATAGTGCTTATAAACTCATCCGTAAATCGGTTGCGGGTTTAATGGACGAAGCCGATTTTCAGGTAGTAACGGATATTATTAATGTACTGAGCGAAAAACGCCGTGAGTCCTGGATAGATGTACACAACCTGCGTGCCCAGAAATATGGTAACGAACTACATATCGATTGCCATATGACCCTACCCAGCTACTTCGACCTGAATAAAGCCCATGTCGAAGTATCGTTGGTTGATAAACTGATCAACAAAGAGGTAGGCATCAAAACCGAATTGTTTATTCACTCGGATCCCTGCGTACCCGACTGCTGCCACTACTGCAGCATGCCCGATTGCCCCATCCGCTCTGAACCGCAAACAGAAACCATTGCCTGGACAATGGATAAGGTAGTACGCAACAAAAAGCATTTTGAATAATGGAATACTTTAATGTAAGGGTTTATGGCCTGCTGCTTAATGATAATGACGAACTACTGATTAGTGATGAGCAGGAGTATGGCATGCGTTTTTCAAAATTCCCGGGTGGCGGTCTTGAGCTTGGTGAGGGCCTGATTGAGGGGCTTAAACGCGAATTTATGGAAGAGTGCAATTTGGAGATAGAAATTATCAGTCATTTTTATACTACGGATTTTGCTGTAAAATCGGCCTTTAATAATTCGCAAATTATCAGTGTATACTATATGGTGAAAAATATTACGCCGGTTAATCTTAATATAAAAACTGTTGCCTTTGATTTTGATGGGGATGGAGAAGTGTTGCAAGCTTTCAGGTGGCTGCCGATTACTACGCTGAGTGTAGCCGACTTTGAATTTCCGACAGATAAACGTGTGGTTGAACTTTTACAGAACGAACTATGAATTTAACAAAACGCGACCTTAAAGTAATATGGCATCCCTATACCCAAATGAAAACCGCTGCACCGCCCATAGGCATTGTACGTGGTGAGGGAGCCGGTTTATTTGATGAGCAAGGCAAAAAATATATCGACGCGGTATCGTCCTGGTGGGTAAATATCCACGGGCATGCACACCCGTATAT
>NZ_NQJF01000064.1 GCF_002245495.1 Oceanimonas baumannii | reverse complement strand
GACGATTACCTTATAAAACCCTTCGCATTTTCTGAATTGCTGGCCCGCGTCAGAACGCTGCTGCGAAGAGGGAGCACAGCCCCCTCCCAAACCCACATGAAATTGGCGGATCTTGAGGTTGACCTGCTCAAGCGCAGGGTTGTCCGTGGAGGCAAACGTATAGATCTCACAGCCAAAGAGTTTGCGTTACTCGAATTGCTGCTCCGTCGTCGAGGCGAGGTTCTCCCCAAGTCACTTATTGCTTCCCAAGTTTGGGATATGAACTTCGACAGCGATACCAACGTCATCGAGGTCGCGGTCAGGAGGCTCAGAGCGAAGATTGATGATGATTTTGAGGTCAAGCTGATCCACGCCTCTCGGGGGATGGGTTACATGTTGGACGCACCGGACTCGGGGTCGGAATGAAGCGAATGTCACTGACTACCCGCATGAGCCTGATGTTCATGCTTGCTGTAACAGCTGTGCTCACCGTCGCCGGACTCAGTTTTAACAACCTTAGCCGGCATCACTTCAAGATGCTGGATCAGCAGGCGCTGAACGAAAAGCTTCACTCGACGCAAAGAATTTTGACTGGGTTGAATAGCATTGATCAGTTCAGTGATGTTAAGCCCGAGCTGGAGGCGCTGCTTGGTGCTCATCGTGATTTGACAGCACTTATCATCGATGGTGACGGCAAGCTCCTGTTTGCTGATCCTGGTCCGATCGTAGTGCCGGAAGACTACCGAACAATCACAAACAGCAATGTCTGGGAGTGGCGAGATGAGGAGCAGGTATTTCGAGGAGTGACGGCACAAGCCATTGTGACAGGGCAAGACAAGCCATTGACCGTGATGTTGATCTTTGATGTTACTCAACATATGGCTTTCTTCGAGACGCTTGAACGCTGGTTTTGGATAGGGCTGGTGATCAGCGCGCTGGTCAGTGCTGCACTGGGCTGGATGGTCGCGAGTAGTGGCCTACGGCCCTGTCTCTTATACACATCT
>NZ_NQJF01000063.1 GCF_002245495.1 Oceanimonas baumannii | reverse complement strand
AGATGTGTATAAGAGACAGCCCTGGGCTTGACCTTGTGCAGGCCGGCAACGCCCAACGCCTGGTCGAAGGCCGGGGCGTCGTAGGCCAGGTGATTGAAATCGTGTTCGAACCAAGGCTCGTCGATGAACGCATATACCAACCGCATCACGCGCTCCGGGGCTTGGGTCAGCAAGTCATAGTCAACGATCAGCAAGGACTCGGCGTTGTCGCCGTAATACGCTTCTTTGAGCGCGGTCCAGGCAAACCCCACCAGGCGATTGCGCTGGGCCAGGGTTTCGCAGCGGCTGTAGACGGTGTTGCGCTCATCATCGTCGTTGAACAGCTTGGTGTTCTCGAACGGATTTGCGCGGTAGAGGCGCTCCAGACTGTCGAGCACCCAGGCGACATTGCGCACACAGGCGATGGTCTTGGCCTGGGGAAACAGATCCTGCAAGGCCGGCAAGCGCGCGCACCAATGCCGGTTGGTATCGAAAATAACGGGCTTGTCGGCCTTATCGGCGTAATAGGAATCGAACAGGCCGCGCAGCAGCCGGCGGCGCAGGTTGGTATCGATCACCGAGCCAAATTCGCTGCCGGCGCTGCACTGCTGCAGCACGCTGCTAAAGAGCGAACCTACCGGGCTGGTCATGCCGGCATGAAACCGCGGGTTCTGCAGCAAAATCGCAGAAAGCAGCGTCGAGCCTGAGCGCGGAAGACCGGAAATAAAATGAAACTGCGGCAATCCCTTCACCAGTCATAAAGTCCCTTTTGTGAGGCAAAGAGTAGCCGAGGAAAAACACGCCGCAAAGTAGCCTTTTGACATCAATCTATCTTGCACCAGGAAAAAAGATAAACGGTATCGCCTGATCGAGAACTGAATGGATTAAGCCAGCCAAGCGCCCTTTTTCGACGCCTTGGTTCGGCAAAATTAAATGATCCCGTCTACGCTCAGCCACTGTCTCTTATACACATCT
>NZ_NQJF01000062.1 GCF_002245495.1 Oceanimonas baumannii | reverse complement strand
TCTTCGAGCAGCTTCCTCTAAATCAGAGGCCTGCTGAAAGTTATAGAAAGGAACATCATACTTCGCGCAGATGTACGCATACATACCGGAGTTAGCAGCTCCCTCCGACCCCCAAGCGTGCGTGCACCAGAGCCTTTTCTGCCACTCAATTTGCTCATCGACCTTCATGAAATTAAAGAAAGCTGGAATTCTGGACCTTAAGCTGCTCGCTAAAATCTTACTGTTGCACGTGAAAAAAATCGTCCCGCTCAGATCTTTAACATAAATTTCTTTAAGCTTGTGAAGTAAGAGTTCAGTTTTGCCCGTGCCAGAAAGCCCTTGGATCCTAATAATCTTTTTGTCCGGTTTGCTATAAATAAAACGAGTTTGATCCCTATCAAACAGCATGATTTTTTGCTTGACTTTATCCAGATTGCTGACGGGGATATCAGCTTTGACTTTTTCTATATCATTAATACTGCCAGTAAGTAGCGATATGAGTAGATCTGATTTTTTTATTTCTTGAGGATCAGTAAGCACGTGGTTATCAACGATATCCATCAACGCTGGCTGACTTAACTGAGCCTGACCTACCTCTACGGTCTCCACCAAATCACGCCAAGCAGAACTTCTGCCCATTATTTTGTTATATTTGAATTTCTTTGTAAAAGCTATCAAGTCCTCTATAAACTCTTGTTTGAGCTCCGAGGCTAGCGTTTTGTCGCCGGAAAAGTCGAAAATCAATATTTTTTTCTTGGGAGAAAGATAGACTAAGTACTCATCATGAGCGTACTCTTCTCCTTCCTCAAACAGCGGCTTCTGTATAACGTAAGTTTGCTGCTCTCTGGCTTCAGCCATGCTGCAAAAGACATCGAGAATTTGCGCATCTATCGCTTCATTCTCGATTTTGCTGAAAAAGTAAGGTGACTCCATGGCTATCTTGCTCCCAGTTATGCTGACGTTGGAATAATGCCTTAGCTACTGGCGGATCGCTATTGTCTCGATTCATAGAGACAATTTAGACGCTTTTTTTTGGCTTTTTTCTACCAATCTTCACTTGCAGCTTCTG
>NZ_NQJF01000061.1 GCF_002245495.1 Oceanimonas baumannii | reverse complement strand
GTTTGCGTACGCGGTTAAAAGTTTTGTTAAACCAATTGCTTAACGCTGCTGCCAGCGAGCGGATACCCTTGCTGATGCAATTATTGGCTCCCATTGCCGCTGAAAAAGAATACCGATCCTTAAATCCGCAAATACAGCAGCATTCCTTTAATGCGGGTGATGAAACCCGGCTTACCAAAATTTATCTCTACACGCTTAATAATTTTCACCGGGTTATTACCTTAAAGGAAATATCGGCGGTTATTTATATGGTGCCTAATGCCTTTTGCCGGTATTTTAAATCGCGGGTGCAGAAAAGTTATTTTGATTTTTTACTGGAAGTGTGCGTGAACCACGCCTGCAAGCTGCTGAAAGAAACGGACTACAGTATTGTGATCATCAGTTATGAATCGGGTTTCTCCAATCTATCCAATTTTAACCGGCATTTTAAAGCGATTACGGGGAAGAAGCCTCTGGCTGTTAGGAAGGAATTTCAGCAGTATTTGTAGGGGGAAATGCTTTAAAAAAACGCGTCATTGCGAGGTACGAAGCAATCTCTGAACTATACAGAGTGGCTCTGCTAATCGGGGATTGCTTCGTACCTCGCAATGACGCGCGGGGAGAGGAGCTCTTAAACAAAAAAACACCACCCGGTTATGGATGGTGTTTTTTTATGTTGTCCCACACCTTTCAGTGGGCCGGTCGTCTATCAAACTTTGATCTCAACTTCAACACCGCTAGGCAATTCAAGCTTCATCAGGGCGTCTACAGTTTTTGAGTTCGAGCTGTAAATGTCTAATAAGCGCTTGTATGAGCATAATTGAAATTGCTCACGTGCTTTTTTGTTTACGTGTGGTGAACGTAAAACGGTGAAAATTTTCTTTTCGGTTGGTAACGGAAGTGGTCCGCTAACTACAGCGCCAGTTGGCTTTACTGTTTTTACGATTTTCTCGGCAGATTTATCTACCAAATTGTAATCGTAAGATTTTAATTTGATCCTGATTCTTTGGCTCATTGTTAATTTAATTTTAACCAACCATAAGAGCTATTAATTATGGTTGATTGGTTGATTAT
>NZ_NQJF01000060.1 GCF_002245495.1 Oceanimonas baumannii | reverse complement strand
AGATGTGTATAAGAGACAGGTCCACCACAATCAGGTGTTCGGCACCCAGGCGACTTTGCAGGTCGGCGGATTCGATCACCAGCGGCAAGCCAGAGAAGTCAGGCATGTGAGGTCTCCTGGGCATAAAAGTTGGCGATAAAGGATGGCGATTGTAGCGCAAGCATCAGGCGCCGCGGTTGGTAAAGCAGTGCAGGGCCTTTTCGATGCATTGAGCGGTTTTGCCGAACGCCTGCACGGTGGTTTCCGAGAACGGACCGCCGCCCTGGTCGGCCACCATCAGCATCACGACTTTGCCGTTGCAGCTCAGGGAGCGCAGCAGCAAGTGTTCGCCATTGAACAGGCGGCGCAGGATCGGCGGCAGCAGCGCGGAGAACTGCGCGTGGTTGTCCGGTGTGAAGCGCACCTGGGCGGATTTTTCCAGCAGACGCTGGAGCATTGTGCTGTGGACCACATCCAGGCTCAGGTTGGCGGCATCCTTGGGTAGGCCGTCGACCTGATGCACGCGCAGGGTGCTTTGGGCGCGGTCGGTCATCAACAGCATCACCCGTTGCATGCCGCTGGCAACCAGCGCCTCCTTGGCGCAGGTAGTCAGGTGCATGGCGTTGGCAAAGCGGCTCGGTTCCATTAGCAGTTCGGTGCAGCGGCTGCGCCACACGGCCAGCGCCTCGGCGGTGGGCGGCGGGGCGGGCAGCAAACCACGGTGGATCTTCTGCACATGCCACGGCCAAATCAACGACAGCGCCGGGTGCCAAAGGTCGGGCATCAGCGTGGTGCGGGCGCTGGTCACTGCCTGTTGATGGACTTGCTGCTGCACTTCGGCCAAGGGTTGTTGCAGGTACAGAGCGGTGAGGAATTGCCAGCGCTGCGTGTGCGGGCAGGTCCAGGATTCTTGGGCGGACATCGCTAGGCCATTGGCCAGCAGTACGGTGTCTGTCTCTTATACACATCT
>NZ_NQJF01000005.1 GCF_002245495.1 Oceanimonas baumannii | reverse complement strand
AAAAAATCATCAATGGCAGCCTCAACCTGCAGTCTGGCTGGAGTGTGGACGGGGCACAAAGTGGCACCGCTGGTTTTGGCAGCTGGTCGGTGAACACCGATGGCACCTTCAGCTACACCCTGACCCAGGCAACGACGGACGTGGATGGCGTCGCAGAGACCGACAGTTTCAGCTACACCGCCACCGACGGCTTCGGCAACACGGTGACCAACACCGTGGTCATCACCATTGTGGATGACGAGCCGAATGTTTCTGCCCAAAATCTGACCATTGCCAATGTTGAAGGTGTGTATACGGTGGATTATCAGCTGCAGACTGGTGCAGATGAAAGTGGTGGTATAACCCTCTCCGGAGTGTCTCCTGATGGACTTACTTATAATGTCGTCTCCCAAACTGATGGAAGTCAGCAGCTGACAGCGACACTTGATGGCAGTGATGACATTTATTTTATTTTGACGGTGTATGAGAGTGGTCACTATGAATTTGAGCTGGTCAACCCTGAACCAGTTGTTGCTTTTACAAAAGAGTTGGTAGATCTGACGCCTGGTGGCCCGCAGCCCAGTGTTGTCCTGCCTATTAATGGCATTACAGCCACCTTTTCGGAGTTGTTGCCTACTCCAGACGAAGGCGGAGTTAATTCATCGTCTCCGGGGATGGGGGTGGATAATAATCACATTAACGATGATAACCTGATGAAAGTTTCATTTAGTGAGCCAGTTTATAATGTAAGCTTTAAAGTCAATAATCTTCGTTCTGGTGATATTTTGCTCTGGACTGTGCTTGGTGCCAGCGGCGATGTTATTGCCGAAGGTACCTGGACACCCCCATCAGGTACCAATCAAAATGAAAAAGTAAGTTTCAATATCCTTGATCCTATTGACGGCTCAGTACTTACTTATACAAGTGGTTCGGCTGATGACATTAAAGATGAAGGTATTTATGCATTAGAACTGGGCGCAGGTGAAGGAGACAAATACCGTCTTCTTGATATTACAGTTTATGAGCAAGTGTTACCCGAAGACAATGAACTCATATTCAACCTGGATGCTGAAGACGGTGACGGTGACACTGTTTCAACCAGTTTCACTGTTTTTGTAGAAGGTGGAGGCACCGTTGAAGATGGGTTTACGCTGACAGGTACCGACAGCGACGAGGTTCTATGGGGTAGTTCAGGTAATGACACCCTGCTTGGCGGAGCCGGAAACGATATTCTGAATGGCGGCCTTGGTGATAATATTCTGACCGGAGGTGAGGGTATAGATACCTTCCAGTTTACGGATGTAGATATAAACTCTGTTAATAAAATAACGGACTTTAATATTGGCGAGCAGGATGTAGTTGATATTAGTGAATTGTTAAGCGGTGCTGATAATACTAACCTGAACAGTTATCTGGAGTTCAGTCTGGACGGTAGCGATACGGTACTGACAGTTACCCCATCAGGTGCAGGAAGCGATACCCAGGAAATTCGTTTTGAAGGTGTTGACTTGCTGAACGGAATGTCCAGTGCAGATTTGATCCAGTCGATGGTGGATGATAATACGCTGCAGGTTGATAAAACCTGATTGGAGATAAGCCATGGCCAAAGTAACCACGGTAATGCTGCAGGGAATAAGTTATCACTGGAATGGTGAAGATATTCTGGTGGATGACGGCATCAGCTTGCCGTGGTCTCTGGCAGGTTCGGCGTTGGAACAAATAGAACTTTACAACGATGAGGGGGATTCATCGGGATCTTTTAGCATCGATTTTGAACAGCAAAACTGGCTGCTGCAAGGGGATAGTGCGCCGGGTGATGTGATTTTACTGGACGATAACGGCGCGGCGTTGGCTGCACTTTCTTCATTTTTGAGCAGTGAATTGACAGCAGGAGTCCAGCATTTGCCCGACAACCACCCTTTGCCGGTTAATATTGATGATATTCTGCTGGGAAGTGATGTGGCAGAACTTTATCCGGTTGCGACCATTGCTGACACACCTGCACTTGATACAGAGCTGATTGACGATGTGATCAATTGGCTCTCGGTGTATAGTCCTCCTGAGTAAATTTCATTTTGGAGGAGCGTCATGCGCCTGTTTCCTTTGTCAGCTTTGTGCAGCCTGCCGTTATTGTTCAGCTCTGCTTCCTTTGCCATTGCCGTGCCTGATGCGCCTCATCTGGTAACCGAAGGGGAGGCCAGTATCAGCGTGGTGCCCGATATGGCAACCCTGTCCCTGTTGGTAACCGCGGTCAAAGACGACAGCAGTGATGCAAAAACAGAGGTCGATACCAAAGTGGCGGCACTGTTCAGCGATCTGAACGGCCTGGGTATTAAAAAAGCAGATATAGACAGTGGTAATCTGGTGACCCGGCCTGATTATCACTACCCGAACAATGGTAAACGTGAGCTGAACGGCTACATGGCCGAGCGCACAGTTACTATTCGTTTATACCAGCTCGACAGCCTGAGCAAAGTGATTGATGCCGCACTGGGGCAAGGCCTGCAAAATGTACAAAACATTGTGTATGGTGTGCGTGAATCCGAGGAATATCAGCAAAAGGCCCGTCAGGCCGCTATAAAACGTGCCGCCGAGTTGGCCAGCGAGCTGGCAGCCGGCTTTGAACAGACGCTGAATGATGTTTATGCCATTGAATATGCTGAAAAGTCACCTGTACATCCTCGTCCTTTCGGCATGGCCAAAATGATGACAGCCGAGAGTGCGGCGGAAAGCTATCAGCAAAACGAGATAGAATTTACTGACAGGGTGCAGGTTGTTTACACCCTTAAATAAGCATGATTCGTCATACCGGGGCTGAACCGGCCTTGTTTGAAATCTCGCTTGCATTCCGTCCCTGAGCTTCGTTCAGGGCCGGAATGCCGGGCTTTTTCCTTCCTTGTCATGCTGTTTGTCTTCCACCCTCGTATTAAAAAAAAATTTATAAGTTAAAAAAACGTGACTTTGATGGCAAAAATTCCCTAAAGTCGATGTTTTTGGTACTTTATGAAAAACCCTAACGCAGTAGTCATAAAGGACCGGTAATGGCCAACTATTCTCTAGATAAAGATAAAATCAAAATTTTGTTGCTGGAAGGCGTGCATCAGGGCACGGTTGATTCCTTTAAAGCCGCCGGCTACGACAATATTGATTACCTCAAAACCTCTCTGGCCGAGGATGAGCTGAAAGAGCGCATTAAAGACGTTCATTTTGTCGGTCTTCGTTCCCGCACCCAGCTGACAGAGTCAGTTCTGGATGCGGCCGAGAAGCTGGTGGCCATTGGCTGTTTCTGCATTGGCACTAACCAGGTGGATCTGAACGCTGCGCAAATTCGTGGTATTCCGGTATTTAATGCGCCTTTCTCCAATACCCGCAGTGTTGCTGAGCTGGTGCTGGGTGAGCTGCTGCTGCTGCTGCGTGGCATTCCTGAGCGCAATGCCAAGGCACACCGTGGTGAGTGGCAGAAAACTGCGACTCATTCCTTTGAGGCCCGTGGCAAAAAGCTGGGAATTATCGGTTATGGCCACATTGGTACTCAGCTTGGCATTATCGCTGAAGGCATTGGTATGCAGGTGTATTACTACGATATTGAAAATAAGCTGTCGCTGGGTAATGCCATCCAGGTCGGCACTCTGAAAGAGCTGCTGAACATGGCAGACGTGGTGTCGTTGCATGTGCCGGAAACGCCTCAGACCAAAAACATGTTTGGTGCCGAGGAGATGGCCATGATGAAGCCCGGTGCCATTCTGATCAACGCCTCTCGCGGGACTGTGGTTGATATTGATGCACTGGCATCAGCCTTGTCTGCCAAACATATTGCCGGTGCCGCCATCGATGTGTTCCCGGTTGAGCCGAAGTCCAATGACGAAGAATTCGTTTCTCCGCTGCGTGAGTTCGATAACGTTATCCTCACGCCACATATCGGTGGTTCTACTCAGGAAGCACAAGAGAATATCGGCTATGAAGTGGCCGGCAAGCTTATCAAGTATTCCGATAACGGCTCTACGCTGTCCGCGGTGAACTTCCCTGAGGTATCTCTGCCAGGCCATGCCGGCACCAGCCGCCTGTTGCATATTCACCATAACAAGCCGGGTATTCTCAGTCAGATTGCGCAGGCCTTTGCCGGCGATGACATCAATATCGCGGCTCAATATCTGCAGACCTCACCGAAAATCGGTTATGTGGTGATCGACGTGGAAACGGCACAAAGCGAGCAGGCCCTGGCGAAACTCAAGGTTATTGAGGGCACAATTCGCGCCCGCATCCTGCACTGACAGCTGCAGTAGTCATGAATTTTTAAGGGGCGAAAGCCCCTTTTTGTTATTGGCGGCCTGAAGAGCGTCAGAGTCTGTGGCATATTGCCCCTGGCTGCGGATAAACTGCGGCCAACCACTTCAAAACGGATAACGGTATGAGCAGAGCGCTTGATGACTTATTAACCTTGCTGGCCCTGGAGCCACTGGATGATGGCCTTTATCGTGGTCAGAGCATGGATCTGGGGTTTGGTGCCGTATTTGGTGGCCAGGTAATGGGACAGGCGCTGGCGGCCGCCAAATATACCCTGCAGCCGGAGCGGCAGGTGCATTCTTTTCATTCCTACTTTCTGCGCCCGGGGGATGTCAACAAGCCGATTATTTACGATGTAGAAAACATTCGTGATGGCAAAACTACCTCTACCCGCCGGGTGCAGGCGCTGCAGTATGGTAAGCCGATTTTTTATATGACGGCATCGTTTCAGCTGCCGGCAGCAGGCTTTGAGCATCAGGCGCTGATGCCGGAAGTGTCGGGCCCTGAAGCGCTTATACCCGAAAGTGAGCGGCTGGCTGCTCTGGTGGACAAGGTTCCGGAAAAGCTGCGTAAAAAACTGCTGGCAGAAAACCCGATAGACATGCGTCAGGTGAATTATGTGGATCCGTTAAGTCCGGAAAAAGCCGATCCGCTGCGTTATATCTGGCTGAAGGCCAATGGCTCTCTGCCTGATGATCTCCGTATCCATAAATATCTGCTGACCTATGCCGCCGACTTTAACTTTCTGCCGACGGCGCTGATGCCCCACGGACGTTCTTTCTGGGAGCCACAGTTGCAGGTTGCCACCATTGATCACTCCATGTGGTTTCATGACGATTTTCGTTTTGACGATTGGATACTGTATGTGATGGAAAGCCCGAGAAGCATTGCCGGCCGGGGGCTGGTGCAGGGACGTTTTTATACCCGCGATGGCCGATTGGTGGCATCGGCCATGCAGGAAGGGCTGATCCGCCCGCGAGGAAAATAAGACATGAGTGTGACCTGGAGTGATGTTCTCGGCCCCGAGAAGCAAAAACCGTATTTTCAGCAGGCAATGCAGGCAGTAAGAGCAGCCCGAGATGCTGGTGCCGTGATTTATCCACCGAAAGAGGACATGTTTCGTGCCCTTGAGCTGACCGCACTGTCACAGGTAAAAGTGGTCATGTTGGGGCAGGATCCCTACCATGGTCCGGGTCAGGCTCACGGCCTGTGCTTTTCGGTGCGACCGGGCATTAAAGTGCCGCCTTCTTTACGCAATATGTATAAAGAGCTGGAAACGGATATTTCTGGCTTTATTACCCCGGAGCACGGGTTTCTGGAATCCTGGGCGAAACAGGGGGTGCTAATGCTGAATACGGTGCTGACCGTAGAACAAGGCAAGGCGCATTCTCATGCCGGACTGGGCTGGGAAACTTTTACCGACAGAGTGATCCAGGCGGTGAATGATCATTGTGAAGGCGTGGTGTTTTTGCTGTGGGGCAGCCATGCACAGAAAAAGGGAAGCCACATAGACAGACAGCGTCATCATGTGCTGAGCGGGCCTCATCCCAGTCCGTTGTCGGCATACCGGGGCTTTTTGGGCTGCAAACACTTTTCGCAGACCAATCAGTTGCTGCAAGACACGGGAAAAACCCCCATAGACTGGCAGCTGCCACTATCAGCACCGTGAAGCGCCTGCCTGCGGTGCGTTATGTATCTCATCGTGGCACTTTGCAGCAATAATAAAAAGGCGTCTTGCGACGCCTGAATTATGGTTGTGTTTTTAAAGTGTCAGTTCTTCTTCCGGCTCGAACGTGCAGTCGAGCTCCTGAAGTTCATCCCGTAAGCGCTTTCTGTCCATGAGAGCTTCAATTTCCCGCCATTTACGTTTTTTTGCTGGCTCACGCGAGGCGCGAGGTGCTTTTTCAACTACAAAACTCTGATCGAAGCATGACCTTTCCATAGGGCTCTCTCCTGTCGGTTTTCAGTTGCAGTCGCTATTCATATATCACAACGGGTTATAAAGTAGAACGTTGTTATTGCAGAATTATTAAGTTGCAACGCAAAAAAGGACTTTTTGCAGGAAGGAGCGGGGGCCGTGTTGCGGGAAGAGTGGGGAAGGGGATTAGCAGGTATGGTGAATTGCGTTTTATAAGGCGCAATTCACCATGGTATTAACACCGGAGCAGCACTGTGTTGCCGGATTTTATCTTAGTTTAGTAACGTCGCTGCACGGTTTGCCCGATTGAATGATTCGGGCCTGTTTACCTGCTTACTGTTCAGAGCATTGCCTGCAGCATGTTTTCCAGTTTGCCCTGGTCGATGGCGAAGTTACGAATGCCTTCAGCCAGCTTTTCAGTGGCCATGGCATCCTGGTTTTGTTCCCAGCGGAACTCGGCTTCGGTCATGGGGGCAGGGCGGGGCTGTGTGGGGCCGGTATCTTTCAGTTTTTGTACAACATCAGCATCAGACTGGTTCAGTTCTTCCAGCAGACCCGGGCCAATGGTAAGGCGGTCGCAGCCGGCAAGTTCCAGAATTTCTCCGGTGTTACGGAAGCTGGCACCCATAACGACGGTATGGTAGCCATGGGCTTTGTAGTAGTCATAAATACGGGTGACCGACAACACACCGGGATCCTCTGCTGAGGAGTATTCTGTTTTATCGGTATTGTTTTTGTACCAGTCGAGAATGCGACCGACAAACGGAGAAATCAGATAAGCACCGGCTTCGGCACAGGCGCGGGCCTGGGCAAAGCTGAACAGCAGCGTCAGGTTACAGTTGATGCCTTCTTTTTCCAGCACTTCGGCGGCGCGAATGCCTTCCCAGGTGGAGGCCAGTTTGATCAGGATCCGCTCTTTGCTGATACCGGCCTCGGCATACAGAGCAATAAGGCGGCGGGCTTTGGCAATGCTGGCCTCGGTATTGAATGACAACCGGGCATCCACTTCAGTTGAAATACGGCCGGGAATGAGCTTCAGAATTTCGCAGCCAATGTTAACGGCCAGCTTGTCGGAGGCATCTTCCAGTTGCTGCGCGGTATTCTGGCTTTGGCCTTTGGCCCAGGCGACGGCATCTTCCAGTAGCGGGCGGTACTCAGGGATCTGAGCTGCCTTCAGGATCAGTGACGGGTTAGTCGTGGCATCTTCGGGTTGATATTTGCGGATAGCTTCAATGTCGCCGGTGTCGGCCACAACAGTGGTCAGCGTGCGCAGTTGTGCGAGTGAGTTGGCCATGAACAGGTCCTTAGGAAGAGGATTTAGCGCTATATTCTAGTTTTAACAGGCGCAAAAGTCATTTGCATTGAATTGGGTTCGCATGGGGCTTGCAAAGGCAGTCATGCCTGCCACTGTGATCAATATCACGCGGCCTGAGTCTGCCGCTGTGTTACATTGCGCCGCTTCGTGTGGGACTCATGCAAATGACTGCCATTGAATTTTAGTAACGCAGAGGTGTTCATGGATTCCTTTATTGCTTTTATTAACAACCTGCTGTGGGGATCGGTACTGATCTACCTGCTGCTGGGTGTGGGAGTATTTTTTACCTTTCGGCTGGGGTTCATCCAGTTTCGCCATTTTGGCCATATGTTTTCGGTGCTCAAGCACAGCCGCCAGTCTGATGACGCGGGCATATCGTCCTTTCAGGCACTGTGCACCAGCCTGGCAGCCCGGGTCGGTACGGGGAACCTGGCAGGGGTAGCGGTGGCGCTGTACCTGGGGGGCCCAGGTGCCATTTTCTGGATGTGGCTGATAGCCCTTATTGGTATGGCCACGGCGTTTGCGGAAAGTGCGCTGGCCCAGCTTTATAAAGTGAAAGATGACGAGGGCAATTATCGCGGTGGCCCTGCCTATTATATGGAGCGCGGTCTGGGCATGCGCTGGATGGGCGTGTTGTTCGCCATTTTCCTGATCATTGCGTTTGGTCTGGTATTTAATGCGGTGCAGGCCAACTCCATCAGTGCCGCCATGCAGGTGGCCTTCAGTGTGCCTGAGTGGGCGACCGGAATCGTTCTGGTGGTGCTGGCCGGACTAATTATTTTTGGTGGATTACGCACGATTGCCCGTTTTGCCGAACTGGTGGTCCCGGTGATGGCGCTGGCCTATTTGCTGATAGCATTGGTGGTGGTGGCCATGAACATCACCGAGTTACCCGGTGTGCTGACGATGATCGTGAAATCGGCTTTTGGCCTGGAGCAGGCCGGTGGCGGCGCCATGGGATATGCCATTTCACAGGCGCTGATAAATGGCATCAAGCGAGGTCTTTTTTCAAACGAAGCAGGCATGGGCTCGGCACCGAACGCGGCAGCGTCAGCCACGCCTTATCCTCCTCATCCGGCCTCGCAGGGTTATGTGCAGATGCTGGGGGTGTTTGCTGATACCATTGTTATCTGTACCTGTACTGCTTCCATTATTTTGCTGTCGGGCCAGTTTGAGCCGGGCTCAGGCATTACCGGTATTGAGCTGACCCAGAAGGCGTTGTCGAATGAAGTGGGCGAGTGGGGCAATATTTTTATTGCTATTGCTATCTTGTTCTTTGCCTTTACCAGCATCGTGGCCAACTATGCCTACGCCGAGAACAATCTGGTGTTCCTGGAGCATAACCATGAGGGCGGCTTGCTGGTGTTCCGGTTGTTTGTGCTGGGTATGGTGATGTTCGGCTCTGTGGGCGAGCTGCCCATTATCTGGGCTATGGCTGATACGTCCATGGGTATGATGGCGCTGATTAACCTGGTGGCCATTTTGCTGCTCTCGGGCGTGGTGGTCAAGCTTGCAAAAGACTATAACAACCAGCGTAAACTGGGTCGCCTGCCCACCTTTGATGCCAGTAAATACCCCGAGCTGAGCAGTCAGCTGGAAGAAGGTATCTGGGATAAGAAAAAGTAAAGTATAGGCCCGGATAAACCCGGGCCTATAAACATTGCCATGGATACCTGCATGTTTTTAATGAACGTCTTGCTTGGTTAAAACTTCATGCCGGCTTCCAGCCAGAACTTGCGGCCGGCACTGAAATTGCCATTCAGGGCATCGAGCCGGCTGGTGGAGGTGTCGATCACTTCGTCAAACAGGTTGCTGACTTCAAACATCAGGTAGCCTTCCACACTGCTCAACAGCTGTGGCCGCCATTGTAGCCGGCTGTCCAGTGTCATCAGGCTGTCGAGCGTCACGTCTTCATAGATATCGTAGCGGGTGTTACTGCTATCTTGCCAGTTGTCTCCGCTGTCGCGGGCCTGGGTGCTGCCTTGGCGATAGTGTAAAAAGTTGGACCAGGTGACACGGGCTGCCGGAAATTGCGTGATGGTGGTCAGGCGGGCGCTGAATGGCGTGTTGTAGTCCCAGGCTGGCAGTTCGTCCAGGCTGACCAGCCGACCCTGGTAATATACCTTGTCAGCAGTCAGTGCATCGTCGTAGCCACCACCGTTGTTCAGGGTGCTGTTACCCTGCAGACTGCTGGTTGAGTTTTTCCAGTTAAAACCAAGTCGGGCCACTGTGCTGGTGCCAGCCAGCTCAAGCGGATGACGCTCGTGATCAAACTCCAGCGTCAGGCTATTGGTAATGCCAGTCGCACTGTTCACGTAGGCATAAAGTCCTTCATTGTTTTTCTTCCGAATAATTTCTTTTTCGCTTTCCCGCCGCACCAGTTTGAGCTGCCCATCAACGGGGCCCAGGTGTTGTACCCAACCCAGCATAAATTCATCGGCATAGGGTGTTTCCAGGTTTTGCGCTGCTGAACGATCGTCGTAGGTTATTTCACGAACAACATCGCCGTTTTTGTTGTAAAACCGCATGCTGTTCCAGCTGCGCACCGCATCGTTAACGGCATAGCGTAAAAAGCTGCGGCCATAATAGCGGTTGGCACCAAACTGCAGGCGTGTGTTGCCGTCACCCA
Organism: Oceanimonas baumannii; assembly: GCF_002245495.1. Classification (GTDB taxonomy): domain Bacteria; phylum Pseudomonadota; class Gammaproteobacteria; order Enterobacterales; family Aeromonadaceae; genus Oceanimonas; species Oceanimonas baumannii. The sequence goes on along the minus strand of NZ_NQJF01000005.1, from coordinate 242,854 downwards.
ACAGATCCCAGTCGGCACTGAAGCGGGGGGCCAGATCCCAGCTTTTCAGCCAGTTGTTGTGATCGGCACGCAGGCCGTAACGCAGGCTCCAGTTGTGCCACTGACTTTTCTGATCCAGATAAATCGCGGTGCTGACATAGTTAAGTGATACTTTTCCGGCACCATAGGTAGCATCCCGCTGCAGATATTCATCTCCTTCGTCACTGATGCCGTTACCATTCTGATCTGCACAGCCATTGGCACCGCTGGCATCAGTAACACAGGCATAGCTGAAGAATTCGACGTCTTCTGGGCGCTCATAATAAGAGCGGGTATGGCTGAGGTTACCTCCAAGGGTCAGCTGATGATGGCTGTTGCCCCATTGCCATTCAGGCAGTTGCCATTTGGGAGCCAGACTAATGCGGGTTTGCTGCTGCTCAACATCACCAAAACCACCGGTTTGCCTGGCCAGGGTACCTTCGCGGGATTCATGCTCTTCAAAGGTACGGCTAGCTGCCTTCATGGTATCGCTGAGCATATCCACGCTGGTATCCAGCGTTATCAGGTGTTCCTGAAAGCGATATTCTAGGTTGCTGCCAATGCCTATTCCCCGGTGTGACTTGCTGAAGCGATCGGCATAGCGGGGTGATGTGATGCCGTCGTGCTCCCGCTCGCTCAGGCGCAGGCTGGTACCTATCTCCAGATTATTAAAACCGGTGTAATCTATCCTGCCATGCAGGTTGTTGATGCTGTCCTGATAATCTACCGGCTGTTGCTGCCCCAATGCGTCAGTGTAATTTTGGCTGAAGCTGGACTCGCGCCGGCTAAGCCCAAGAGCAAGGCCCGTGTTCGTGCCTAGGCCCTGTTGCAGGCTGAGCTGATAGTTATTTTTTCGGTAATCGGGAGTAAATTCGGCATTAATGCCGCTTGCCTGCTCAAATTTTTGACGATCTTTCTCGGTAACATGAAATGACTCCCATTCATCACGTTCAATACCATAGTGTAAAGACAGGCTGTTTTTACCGTTGAAGCGCTTCATACGGGCATTAACGACGCCGCCGGTAAAGCCGCCAAAGCTTGCCGGTATATTGCTGTCGTAAATATCAACCTGTTCCAGCAAGTCTACATTCAGGTAATAGCCCTGAGGTGAGCTGCCACCTACAACATCGCTCAGACTGGGAGTAGAAAATACATCATTGTTTGAACCCGGATTAAGGTCGCTGCCGGTGTCTATGCCGTCAATCATAAACAGGTTCTGGTAAAAAGGCTGGCCATGAAAGGAGAACTCTTCCGGGCGCATTACGGCACTGCTGGCAGAGCTTTTACCGTGACGGGACACGTCTACTGCCGGGTTGATCTTCATCAGATCGGCCAGATTACCAGCGCCGGTGGGCAGCTCGGCAATGCGCTCTTCAGTTATGCTCTGCACGCCGGTAGCACTCTTTTCTTCGCTGCTAGTAACCAGAACATGGGGCAGAGTCGTGCATTTTTCTCCTGTGTATCCTCCGCATTCTTGTGCCGGTGCATGAGGCGAAACGGCGAGCCACAGCAAACTGACTGGCAGCCATGTGCTTGTGTAACGATAAACCTTGTCCACGTTAGTTATTTCCATGATGAGATTGAAAGATAATCAGGCAGTTTCGGCAAAGGACGCCGGTATGGCTGCTGGTTAAGCGCCGATAAAAAGGCTTCAAGAGCATCTAGCTCGGCGGAAGAAAGGTGCAATGGCTTAATATGTACTGACAAAGGCGGCAAGCCTGGGGGCAGGCGGGTATTGCCAATCATGCCGGCGTTATACATGTTGAGAATACCGCGTATCGACGGAAACAGGCCGTTGTGCATCCAGGGGCCGGTGTAGGCAAGGTCCCGCAACGAGGGTGTGCGAAATTTTCCTCTGTCTTCTGCCCGTCCGGTGACTTGCTCAAGGCCGGTGTCCTGATATTTTCTGCCGTAATAACTGAGGCCGGTATGATGAAAATCGCCGTCGGAATATAACGCACCGGAATGGCAGCTGATGCAGCCGGCTTTGGTGCGAAACAGGTGCAGTCCTTTAATCTGCTGATCAGTCAGAGCCTGATAGTTTCCGTTAATAAATCTGTCCAGCCGGTTGGGACGGGAAACAATACTACGCTCAAAGGCGGCCAGCGCCATGGCAAGGTGATCTGCGTTTATACGTTCGCTATTAAAGGCTTTGGCAAAGGCCTGTTGATAGCCGGGAATGGCATTAAGTCTGTCCAGTACTTCGGGCAGGGAAGCATTCATCTCCAGTGGATTACTGATCGGATCCAGAGCCTGATCAATCAGGCCTTTAGCTCTGCCATCCCAAAATAAGTGTTTAAAGTAAGCCGAGTTAAGAATGGACATGGTGTTACGAATGCCAGCCTGCCGGTTGTGACCGATGGCCACCTGGCGGCCATCGGCCCAGCCCAAATCCGGATCATGGCAGCTGGCACAGGCTATCTGGCCGGATCCGGAAAGCCTGGGGTCGAAAAAGAGCTGGTAGCCCAGCCGCTCTGTTCGTGGCGTATGCCAGGACACACGTGGCAGCCCGGGCAGCGGGGCTAGCTCCTTGGCTGACGGGTTGGAATGGTTCATGGCCGGCCAGAGTGCCGGCGGCTGGCGATATTGCTCGGGCGAAATGTCAGCATGCACAACTCCGGACGCAAGCAATATGCTGGCGCTGAGCAGTACCGCTAAAAAGCAGGTTATGGAAGGCATTAAAGTGTGCTTTAATAAGTTATTGAGAGTGATATTAATTGTTATTTAGATTTATTTCAATGGGGGTGACGTTTTAAAGGCCCGGTATAACGGGGCCTTTAAAAACGAATAATCGCGGGGAAAGGGGGGGGTAGAGAGCGGAGAAAGCCTAAGTCGGTTTTTTATAATCAGCACAGCTACTTATGACTTATCGCTCTCCGAAGGGGTTAAGGCTGATCGCCGACCAAAAACTGTTTGCTGATGGTTTTAAAGGTGTCGGTACCGGCCTGCTGCATCAGTTCAAAAACGACCATCTCCCGGCTGACAATCTGAGCGCCGGCATCACGCATGCGCTCAAGTCCAAGCTGGCGGTTTTCTTCCGTACGGCTGCCAACCACGTCGGCCACCACAAACACCTCTTTCCCATCGTGCAGCAGGTCCAGTACGGTCTGCAGTACGCAGACGTGGGTTTCCATGCCACAGACGATAACCTGGCTGTGATCTTGCCAGTGCCGGGGCAGGCAGCCACCGGCCACGGCGGAAAAGTGCACTTTTTTGGCAACTTCCGGGCGCTCTGTCAGACGGGTCAGGACTGGCAGTGTATGGCCCAGACCTCGAGGGTATTGTTCGGTGAACAGCGTGGGAATACCCAGGATCTGACAGGCCTGGATCAGCCATCCGGCACGGGCTGCCAGGGTGTCGCCCTGATGAATGGCAGGCACCAGTTTTTCCTGAATATCGATGACCATCAGCGCCGCTTTCTCGGGTTGCATCAGCATAGCTTCCTCCTTTATTAACAGCTGTATCAAGTATGCTACACCTTGAATCGGCCCAGCAACTGCTCTTGATGTTGCATTTGTTCGAGCATGCCGTGACATTTTTTCAGCTGGTCAAGGGCGCCGTTCGCTACATCCTGGCTGATATCCCGAATATTAGAGGTATTCTGGTTAATCTCTTCGCTGGTGGCGCTCTGCTCTTCTGCCGCGGTCGCAATCTGCAGGTTCATGTCATTGATTTGTGCAATGGCTTCCCGGATACGACTCAGTACCTCGTTGGCCTGTGCTGCGTCGGAAGCGGTGTGGGTAGCCAGATCGCGGCTTTGCTGCATTCTTTGCTCGGTTTGCTGGACCCCCTGCTGGAGCTGTTCGATCATATTGCCGATTTCGCGGGTGGACTGCTGCGTGCGGGAGGCCAGTGAGCGAACTTCATCGGCAACTACGGCAAAACCTCGTCCTGATTCGCCGGCACGGGCGGCTTCAATGGCAGCGTTGAGTGCCAGCAGGTTGGTTTGTTCGGCAATTCCGCTGATGACGGACAAAATGGATTCGATATTGCGGCTGACCTGAGCCAGCTCACTGACGGACAACATGGTTTTGTCCATATCGGCAGCCAGAGATTCAATGGCCCTGGTGGAGCGGGAGACCACTTCTGCCCCCTGCTCAGTTTCTTGATTGGCAGAGTTGGCGGCTTCGGCTGCATGCTGGGCATGGCGAGCGACATCATTGGCGGTGGCAGCCATCTCATGCATGGCGGTGGCCAGTTGATCCAGCTCCTGTAACTGCAGTTGCAGCTGTTGTTCAGCGAGCTCCGACTGCCCGGACGTTTCATTGATACGCGACTTGAGTGAATGCGCGCTGTTCATGATATTGGTGATCAGTTGCTGCAAATAAGACAGAAAGCCATTGAACTCACCGGCCACCAGCGCAAACTCGTCTTTCCTGGTAACGGGCAGCCGTTTGGTCAGATCACCTTCGCCACCGTTGATGTCGGTAAGTGAACGATGTAATCCACCCAGAGGTTTTAACTGATTCGTCATCAACAGCATTAAAATGGCCAGGCTGACGAGTACGCCCAGAGCAGAAATGATTATGGACTGCCATTGCAAACGGTTGGCCCGTGCCATAATGATGTCTTCATCAAGCGCAACCCCGATATACCAGTCAGTGCCCTGTAACTGTGTTAGTGGTGTAAAGGTGACCCAGTGGGGGCGCCCTTTCAGGGGGTAGGTGCGTAATCCTGTGGCGATGTCCGGGGTGATGCCGTCAAACATCTCGTTTAACTGCAGGCCATTGAGTGCACTGTCGGGATGAGAAATGATATTACCGTTTCCGGCGACCAGAAACGCATGTCCGGCACCGTTAAAGTCAATCACGTTGATTGAACGGGATACCGTCTCAAGGCTGAGATCTCCGCCAAATGCGCCGATAAAACGGCCATGAGAGGTCATTTGAGCCACCACTGAAATCAGTATCTCACCGGTGGCGGCGTCGGCATAAGGTTCGGTCAGGGTTGCGCTCCCGGCTTGCCGTGCCCGGGAGTACCAGGGGCGCTGGCGGGCGTCCCAGCCGTCGGGGTTCCACTCGGGATTGTTACTGATGGGCCGGCCACTCTCGCTTTCCAGACCACCAAAAAATAACATGAACTCTTGTTTAAGCAGCGGTAAGTCGAATGTTTTCTGTACATTTTCCCGGCTGAAATCAGTGCTTATTTGCTGTGCAGCCATATTCACAATGCCAAGCTTGCCATTCAGCCAGTTTTCAATCTGGTGGGCCAGGGTAGTGCTGACTTCATGAACGGTGGAGGCCGTTTGCTGGCGCAGGCTTTCCCGCACCTGGGACAACTGCAGCCAGGAAAGCAAGCCCACGGTAATTAGCAGTACCGCAGCAGCGGTCAGGCCCACTTTATGTGTGAGTTTCATACAACGTTTCCTTGTTGACACATGATGCCGATCTTCGACTAAAGGGGTATTGAACGGCGCTATTCCTGTAAAAACAACCATTGCTTTTTATTGTTTGCGCAAGTGCACATTTTTTTTAGCTAAGCTGACGGGAGGCGTTTTTTTTACTGCGGGACATGCGGATTTTCTTGCCGGAAAGTGCGTTTCGTTTTATTAATATTGTCCGTTTTCCATACTGTAAGGAGTCTCTACCGGCACGTCGCGTCGGGTTCTCTCCCGTTCGCCAGTTTCTTTCCCGCTGTTCTCATTTTCTGAGCTTTTCATTATCTGTTTTTCGTCACTGTGTTGTTTTGCCGGGAGGTAAGGCGTTGATGAGTGGTGGCAATCCCTGTCTGAATTGTGGTGCCTGCTGCGCGTTTTTTCGTGTGTCGTTTTACTGGGGGGAAGTACACAGCGATTATGCTGTGCCCGAAGCCCTGACCGAGCCTGTGTCTTTTGCTCGGCTGGCCATGCAGGGGACAAACCAGCCTGCTCCCCGTTGTGTAGCGTTACAGGGAGAAGTTGGTGGTTGTGTGGCGTGCAGTATTTATGAAAACCGGCCGGGACCGTGCCGGGAGTTTGATCCCTTTGATGCTGAAGGAGCCTGTAACCGGGCGAGAGAGGCGCATGGCCTGCCGCCGCTGGAGCCGCCATTAGTGGCTGCTTAGTGACGGAAATTATTGGTGTTTTTGGGGTTGTCAGGTAGTTTAGTTAACAGACAAACATAAGGAGACCGGTTATGGAAAAACTGTCTGTTCTGGAGCAACGTGTTATCGGCTGCCTGATTGAAAAGCAGGTATCCACACCCGATGTCTATCCGCTCACGCTGAACTCTTTAGTGAATGCCTGCAATCAGAAAAGCAACCGAGATCCTGTGATGAGCCTCACTGAGAGTGAGGTTCAGTCTGTACTCAACACCCTGGGAGCCCGGCGGCTGGTAAATAATGTGGCGGGTTTTAATGCCCGGGCAGCGAAGTATCAGCATCGTTTTTGCAACACCGAATTTGGTGAACTGCATCTCAGTTCCGGTGAGCTGGCCATTGTGTGCGAACTGCTGTTGCGCGGTCCGCAAACGCCGGGGGAACTGCGCAGTCGTTGTGCCCGCCTGCACCAGTTTGGTGATGTAAGCGAGGTTGATGGCTGTCTGCACAGTCTGATGGAAAAAGGTCCTTTTGTGGTTAAGCTGGAGCGCCTGCCGGGTAAACGGGAGTCACGTTATGCCCACCTGTTCGGTGATGCACCAGTCGCCGAGCCGGTCACGCCGGCGGAGATCACCAGTGGTGCCGGGGCGCGCATTGCTGAGCTGGAAGCGGAAGTGGAAAGGTTAAAGGCCCGTATCCGGGAGCTGGAAAGCGATCAGCTGTAAGTTGCCAAGTCTGGACTATCTTGAGTTGTGCCTGCAGATCCGCAATGGTCTGTGTGATGGGCTCGGGGTCAAGTCCGGCGCGACGTTCTGAATATGGTTATTCGGGCATCGAACCAGAGTTCATTCAGAAGCCGGTGGATACTTGCAGGCACCGCACTGGTTCAGCAAGCGGCACCACTTATGGCTGACAGCTTACGGCTTACAGTGTCATTAAAGTCCCATTTTTTCTATCACATCTTCTGGCCCGGCGGGGAGGCCGCTTTGCTGAAACAGCAATCGGCCTTGTTCGTCGAGAACCGTTATGGCGTTGGAGTGGGCAATCTCACCATTGGCCAGGCCCATATACCTGATGTTCAGTGCCATGGCCAGGGTACGTACCTGATCGTCATTGCCGCTTAACAGGGTCCAGTGCTGATCCAGCTGGCGCTGTTGTGCAAAGTGAGCCATGACTTTTGGGGTATCCGTGCCCGGAGTGAGGGACACCAGTACAAAGCCGGATTGCTGCTGTTGCTCGTGTGTCATTGCCTGCTGAATACGCTTTAAGTCGGAAACGATGACCGGGCAGGCGGTGGTGCAGTCAGTATAAATAAAGGCGATGATCTGCTTTTTACCCACCAGATCATGCATTTTTATTGTTTTTTCATCATGACTCTGCCATTCGTCCTTCAACTGATAAAGAGAGTCGCCTGGCAGGGCAGCCAGGGCGTTAAGGCTGAATAACATCAGTAATAAACCGAATATCTTCATTCAATGTCTCCTTGGCACAGCGAAAGCCCAGGTTACCCAAGGCATAGGTGGCTTTCAGACTGGAACGAAAGCCGTAGCGCATAAAGGCGGCATAGTCGGACGGATCGGCACTGCCGGCAGAAGCGGAGCCACAAAACAGGCTCTGATCCAGGCTGCTGTCGCCGCGGGATTCGCCGGTAACCAGTGCTGAGTTAAAGTCGTGCGTCCATTCCCATACCAGACCGTGCAGATCGTGGACTTGCCAGTAGTTGGCAGTGTGTTGGCCTACCTGACTCAGTTGTGCCGTGGCAGGCCGGGCATACCAGTCAAGAATATAACGGGTAAAGCCGGGCTCATTGGTGCCGTTGGCGGCCGTGGATGATGCCTGTGCAGCATATTCCCACTCGGCTACCGTGGGCAGCCGCTTGCCCTGAGCACGGCAATAGGCATCGGCGGCAAACCAGGATATAAAGGTAACAGGCTGTTGATGCTGCTCTGCCGCCGGAGCCGGGCCGGGCCAGTGTTGCAGATAGGCCGGTTCGGTAAACAGCGGGGCCGGTCGCCCCCGCTGCCATTGCGGGTGGGCGGCCACAAAGGCCGCAAATTGCTGGTTGGTAACCGGGGTTATATCAAGCTTAAAAGGCGCGACCGGTGTAAGCGGGCTTTCTTTGGTCAGATAGAGTGGTCTCACCTCCCCGGCGGGGAGTTCGGCCATTTGGCTCACCGAGGGTAATAAGGCCATACTCAGCAGCAGCGCCAGGCTCATTAGTGGGCACTCCCTTCCATAATGATGGTTTCGCCTTTTTCTCGACGTTCGGCCACCTCATCGGGAGTAATTTCTCCTCCTTTATTGTCCCAGCTGTTAAGCACATAAGTCAGGACGTTGGCGGTATCTTCATCCGACAGGCGCATGGCCGGCATGATGCTGTCAAATGCCTGGCCATTGACCTTGATAGGGCCTTTCAGGCCGTGCAGCACAACATCGATGGCACGGTTGCGATCTTTGTTGAGAAAGTCGGAGGCCGCCAGGGGAGGGAAGGCACCGGGAATACCCTGACCGGATCCCTGGTGACAGGCCTGGCAGTTTGCTTCATACACCCGCTGGCCATAAAGCATCTGCTCTTCCTTATTTTTGGCAGTGACTTTGGGGTGTCCATTGGGCATTACCTGCACGGCCGAGCCTTCGGGCAGATACACGTTTTCGGCTACTTTGCCGGAGTAAACAATCTTATCTTCGGGACCACTGACCTGCATCATACCCAGTGCCCCTTTGTTGAAGGCACGGAAGATGGAGTGATCCACCATGATAAAGTTGCCTGGTACATCAAGTTTGAATTCGGCCATGGCTGCGCCACCTGCCGGCACCAGGGTGGTTTGCACGTTCTCGTTAATGGCAGAGCCGCCTTCCACATTGACCTTGTCGAAAATCTCACCGATGACGTGGAATGAAGACACCAGGTTGGGACCGCCATTGCCGACGTAAAGGCGCACGGTTTCACCCACATTGGCAGTGAGGGCCTTGTCGCCGTTGAGTGCCCCTACGGCACCGTTAAACACCACGTAGTCGGCCTGCTCGCGAATGGCCTTGTCCATATCAAATGACTGCAGACCCTGCTCGCCGTATTCTCCTTTGGTATAAAAGTCGCCCTGCATCACATAATATTCCCGATCTACCGGTGGCAGACCTTCTTCCGGCTCCACCAGGATCAGGCCATACATGCCGTTGGCGATATGCATGCCCACAGGCGCAGTGGCACAGTGATATACATAGAGGCCGGGATTTAGTGCCTTGAAGTTAAAGACGGAAGTATGGCCAGGCGCGGTAAACGATGATGCTGCACCACCACCGGGACCGGTAACGGCGTGCAGATCGATATTATGGGGCATTTTGGAGCTGGGATGATTGGAAAGGTGAAACTCGACTTCATCACCTTCCCGCACCCGCAAAAACTGTCCGGGCACGGAGCCGCCAAAGGTCCAGAACATATACTCCACACCGTCTGCGATCTCCATGACCTTTTCCACGGTTTCCATTTTCACGACAACCTTGGCGGGATGATCCCGGGTGATGGGGGGGGGCACCACCGGCGGTGAAGTGAGCATGGCTTCTTCTACCGGTAGCTGGCTGGACTGGGCAGAAAAGGCGAATGTCAGAGCAAGGGCGGCAACAAGCTTACGTGGCTTCATAGGATACTCCCTGAGCTGAGTGCTGAATATTTACTTGTATCTCAAATGCAAGTTTGAGATATCTGTCACCGCACAGAGCTGATCTGGATCAAAAAATGATCCTGTTGCCCAATTTTATAGATACTTTCCTTTATATTCAGTGTGTTACAGAGTTTCTAAAAAGGTTTCAGTGACCAGGTTGGTACGCCGGCTGCGGGCGGTAATGACACAGAAGTGGGTAGTAAACCCCGGCTGCAAGGGCTTAAGCCGGCCGGCCTTTACCCAAGGGGCGGCGTAATGGTCGGGTAAATAGCCAAGGTAGCATCCGGTAAGCACCAAAAATAAAATACCTTCCCTGTCGTTAGCATGGGCACCCACCGTGTGTCGGGCATATAGGGTGGCGGCCTCGGCGGGCTGTTTGAAACGGGGTTGGACTACTTCATAACCGGTGATATCGGCCGAGGTGTCCGTGAACAGCGGGTGGGTATCGGCGCAATAAAGACGGGTTTTTTCTTCGTAGAGGGGCGAGTAGTTCAGTCCCGGCAAGTCTCGCACACGTGGAATAACTCCCACATTTAACCGGCCGTCGAGCACGCCCATCTCTATGTCGTCGGAAGGCTGCATGCGTAGATTAATATGTACCCCGGGCCCGCGTGCTTTGAGAGCCGCCAGACCATGGGTGATCTTCATTCCCGGGTGACTGACCAGGTTGTCGGTAATGCCAATCACCAGCGTTCCCTGCAGGTGCTGGTGTAACTCGTTCAACTCGGAACGAAAGTGCTCAACGGCACCAAACAGCCTGTCGCTGGCTTCCAGTACCCGTTTGCCTTCATCGGTCAGGGAAAATCCGGCCCGGCCGCGCTGGCACAGCTTGACGCCGAGCCGCTTTTCCAGATCCGACATCTGCATGCTGATGGCGGCCCGGCTGATGCCCAGGGCTACTTCAGCCGCCGCAAAACCGCCACAGGCCACGACCGTACGAAACACTTTAAGCAGTTTTAATTCAAAATCGCTGATCTGCCCGACGACGGTCATATCACCCTCCTGTTAATAACAGCGACCCGGCTTATTCTCTTTGTTCAGCTTAAGCTTAACTGAAGTTCATAAAGTTTATATTTAACAAGATTGTAACTGCAACCATGATGGCGTTATCGGGTCACATTTTGATACGGCGGGGAGTCTTGATGAATACCATGGTCAATGCAGACAGCAAGCAGGTAATGGGCGAGCAACTGAGTCTTGAGGCCTTCTGGATGCCGTTTACCGGTAACCGGGCTTTTAAGGCGCAACCGCGTTTGGTCACCGCGGCGGATGGTGCCTATTTTACCGATATGCAGGGACGCAGACTGTTCGACAGTCTGTCGGGATTGTGGTGTACCGGCTTGGGCCACGGGCATCCGAAAATTACGGAAGCCATTCACCATCAGCTGAAGACCCTGGATTACGCGCCGGGGTTCCAGACCGGACATCCGCTGGCGTTTGAACTGGCGGAGCGGCTGGCCGCGCTGGCGCCGGCGGATTTAAACCGCGTGTTTTTTACCAACTCCGGTTCTGAATGTGCCGACACGGCCTTGAAAATGGCCCGGGCTTACTGGCGTGCCAAAGGTAAGCCGGAAAAGACCCGCCTGATTGGCCGGGCCAGGGGCTACCACGGGGTGAACGTAGGGGGAACCAGCCTGGGAGGGATCGGTCCTAACCGTAAGCATTATGGCCAGTTGCTGGAGGCGGATCATCTGCCGCATACCTTGCTCACAGCCAATGCCTTCAGCCAGGGCCAGCCCGAACAGGGCGCTGAGCTTGCCGATCATTTGCTGCAGCTGATAGAGCTGCACGACGCGTCCAATATTGCGGCGGTGATTGTCGAGCCCATGTCGGGATCGGCGGGGGTCATTGTGCCTCCTGTCGGTTATCTGCAGCGGCTGCGCCAAATCTGTGATGACCACGATATTCTGTTGATTTTTGATGAGGTCATTACTGGCTTTGGCCGTATGGGAGAGATGTTTGGTGCCGATTTCTTCGGGGTGGTACCCGATATGATGAATGTGGCGAAACAACTGACCAATGGTGTGGTGCCAATGGGCGCGGTGATTGCCAAAGAACACATTTATCAGGCTTTTATGGAGCAACCCGGACCGGGCTATATGGTGGAGTTTGCTCACGGCTATACCTACTCCGGTCATCCGGTTGCCTGTGCAGCGGCCATGGCCTCACTGAGTGTACTGACAGAAGAGGAAATGCCGAAGCGGGTACGGGAGCTGATGCCGGTCTTTGAGGAGCAGATACACCGGCTTAAAGGGCTGCCTCATGTGGTGGATATTCGTAACTGTGGCCTGGCAGGGGCAGTGCAGCTGGCGCCTTATCCGGGTGAACCTGCGCGCCGGCCGATGGAGCTGGCCATTGAGTTGTGGCAGGCCGGCTATTATGTCCGTTTTGGCGGCGATACGCTGCAATTTGGCCCGCCTTTTATCTCAACACCCGATGAGCTGGAGCAGTTGTTTAATGCGGTGGCAACCGTGATGAAATGAAAGCGCATGGACAGCGTTAGCAGGTCGCCTGCGTTATCTGAATACGATTTACATCAAAATTAAAAACAAGGACTAACCATGAATACCATTCCTCACCTGATCAATGGCGAATGCCACCATGACAACCATCTGCTTGATGTGTTTAACCCGGCGACCGGCGAAAAATGCGCGCAGGTCACGGTGGCGGACGCCGCCACCGTGGACAAGGCGGTAGCCGCTGCCGAGGCGGCCTTCCCGGCCTGGCGTGACACCCCGCCGGCAAAACGGGCCCGGGTGATGTTTCGTTATCTTCAGTTGCTGGAAGAGCGGGCTGATGATATTTGCCAGCTGATATCCCGGGAGCATGGAAAAACCCTGGAAGATGCCCGGGGTGAGCTGCAACGCGGCATGGAAAATGTGGAATACGCCTGCGGTGTACCCGGCTTGCTGAAAGGGGACTTCACCCGCAATGTCGGCCCGGATATTGACGCCTGGTCCGATTTTCAGCCGCTGGGCGTGGTGGCGGGTATTACACCGTTCAACTTTCCGGCCATGGTGCCATTGTGGATGTTCCCGATGGCCGTTGCCTGTGGTAACTGCTTTGTGCTCAAACCCTCGGAAAAAGATCCCGGCTCATCCTTGCTGATAGCGCAGTTGCTGGAAGAGGCCGGTCTGCCCAAAGGGGTGATTAACGTGGTGCAGGGCGGTCGTGAGGCGGTGGATGCCTTGCTGGAGCACCGCGGTGTGAAAGCGGTGAGTTTTGTCGGCTCCACGCCGGTCGCAGAGCATATTTATGCCAGAGGAACCGCCAACGGCAAGCGGGTGCAGGCGCTGGGCGGAGCCAAGAATCACGCGGTGCTGCTGCCCGATGCGGATCTCGATAATGCGGTCAATGCGCTGATGGGCGCCGCTTATGGCTCTTGCGGTGAGCGCTGTATGGCGATTTCGGTGGCGGTGTGCGTGGGTGATAGCGTCGCCGATGCCCTGGTGGAAAAACTCAGCAGCAAAATTAAAGCGCTGAATATTGGTCCGGGTACCGAATATGGCCATGATATGGGCCCGGTTATCAGCCGTGAGCATCTGGACAAGATCGAGGGGTACCTTGAAGACGGAGTTGCCGCCGGGGCCAGCCTGGTGGTAGACGGCAGAGAGGTGAGCGTGCCCGGCTATGAAAACGGGTATTTCATTGGAGGGTGTCTGTTTGATCGGGTCACTGAAAATATGCGTATCTACCGGGAAGAGATCTTCGGCCCCGTGCTGTGTGTGGTACGGGTAAACAGCCTGGAAGAAGCCATTGCCATGGTCAATGCGCATGAATATGGTAATGGCACCTGTCTGTTTACCCGGGATGGCGAAGCCGCCCGCCTGTTTGGTGACCAGATAGAAGTGGGCATGGTAGGTATTAATGTGCCGCTGCCGGTACCGGTTTCGTACCACAGTTTCGGGGGCTGGAAACGTTCTTTGTTCGGTGACCTGGCCGCCTATGGTCCTGATGCCGTGCGGTTTTATACTCGCCGGAAAACCATTACCCAGAAATGGCCTGCCCGGGCCAGCCACCAGGCCTCTGACTTTACCTTTCCGAGTCTGTAAATCCTCGCCGTGCCGGGATTGTCCCGGCATTTTTTGCGGGCCAGTCTGCCCCTGATCCGGATGTCTGGACAATGTGGGCATAACAGGTTCTTTTCATGGCACGTCTTCGCCTCTTTTCATCCCCACAGCAAGCTGTCACAATATGCCCCAACTTGAGGGAGTAATCGTTCGGCACCCAGCCGAAACGGCTGTCAACAATCTCTGAGCAACATGCTTATGGCAGTCGTGTCCGTTTGGATTGATGAGACTCGGGGCGTAACCACCAACCGGGCGGGAGGTGGTGCGTCTCGTATGAATTGATCCCGCCCTTAAGAGCGTTTATGAATCTGTGTAATCCATCCTTTCTTTCCGTCTTCCCTGCGCCTGGGAGGAGATCATTATGCTGATGTCTGTTGCCGCCATTGTGCTTGGCCTTGCGGTGCTGGTATGGAGTGCCGATCGCTTTGTGGACGGCGCTTCTGCCACCGCACGTTATGCCGGCATGCCGCCGTTGTTGATTGGTATGGTGATTGTGGGCTTTGGTACCTCGGCACCGGAGATTGTGGTGTCGGTGATCTCCTCGCTGGAGGGGAACCCCGGCCTGGCGCTGGGGAATGCGTATGGCTCCAACATTGCCAATATTGGTCTGATTCTGGGGATTACCGCACTGATAAGCCCCATTGCCGTACACTCTCAGGTGCTGCGCAAAGAGTTGCCGGTATTACTGCTGATTACGCTGTTGTCGCTGAGTCTGCTGTGGAATGGCTGGTTAGGGCGCACTGATGCCATCATCTTGCTGGTGGTGTTTGTGTTGCTGATGGCCTGGAGCATTCGTCAGGGCTTGCGGGACGGTAATGACAGCATGGCCACGGACCAGGAAAAAGAGCTGGAAGACAATACGATGAGTCTGAAGCTGGCGCTGTTCTGGCTGATTGCTGGCCTGGTGTTGCTGATTATCAGCTCGCGTTTTCTGGTGTGGGGTGCGGTGAATGTGGCTCAGGCTTTTGGCGTCAGTGACCTGATTATCGGGTTGACCATTGTCGCGATTGGCACGTCACTGCCGGAGCTGGCCTCTTCCATTGCGGCCATTCGTAAAAATGAGCATGACCTGGCACTGGGCAATGTGATTGGTTCCAACCTGTTTAATACCCTGGCAGTGGTAGGGCTGGCCGGTGTTATCCATCCGCTGGAGGTGGCACCGGAGGTGATTAGCCGTGACTTTGTGGTGATGATTGCGCTGACCCTGTCGCTGTTTGTGCTGGGTTTTGGTCTGAAAGGGCGGCAGGGACGGATTAACCGGCTGGAAGGTGCCTGTTTGCTGGCAGTGTATGTTGCTTACTCCGGCTGGCTGGCCAGTAATGTCATTAACGCCTGAATCTCCTTAGCGGTCAGCTATGAGCTTCAAGTGGGAGGAGGCTGTTGTAAAACCTCCTCCCAAAAATGGGCGGTTTGTGTCGCCTTTCCATTCTGTTTTGATGATGTCTGTGCCTATACTCTCCCGAACAAGCCTTTTTATTCGGGGGAATATAATGATCGGACATCCCTTTCTGGCTGGATTACTGTTCGCTGCCTTGACGGTCCCGGCCATAGCGGCAGAGAAGCCTCTGTCAGCCAAAGACAGCGATCCCGATAAACTGGGCTGGATGCAGGGCTTTCCGCCTCCACCGGATAAGCGATTACGCGCTGCCGATGGCTCCTTTTTTGAATTTCCCGCCTTGCGCTACAGTGTGGCGCACATGCGTGAGTTTGTACCCACCATCAATGTTTCTCGCGGGACAGGTGCTCCCGTATCGCTGGACTATCGCCGTGATCCGTTGATCGACAAGTTGCGCTTTTTGCCCTGGGGCAGCAACGAGGCCATGACCTTTTCGGATGCGTTTGACCGGAATTATACCGATGGCCTGATAATTCTGCATCGGGGCGAGGTAGTTTACGAGCGTTATGCCGGTGCTTTGAAAGAAGATGGCCAGCATGCGGCCATGTCGGTGACCAAGTCGTTTACCGGTTTGCTGGCAGCGATACTGGCGGCTGAGGGCAAGCTGGATGAAATGGCAAAGGTGTCTGACACTGTGCCTGAACTTGCAGGTTCTGCTTTTGGCGACGCCACCGTGCGGCAGCTGATGGATATGACCACGGGGCTGCAATACAGTGAAGACTATGCCGATCCCAATGCCGAAGTATGGCAATACTCTGCTGCTGGGAGTCCTTGGCCCAAGCCTGAAGGCTACACAGGCCCGGTAGGCTATTTTGAATATCTGACCGGGGTACAAAAGCAGGGGAAACACGGTGACGCCTTTGGCTATAAAACCGTGAACAGCGATGCGCTGGGCTGGGTGATAGCCCGGGTTACCGGTCAGTCCGTGGCAGAATTATTGTCACAGCGTATCTGGCAGCGGCTGGGTATGGAGCAAAGTGCCTATTATCAGGTGGATGAGCTGGGCACCGCTTTTGCCGGGGGAGGGCTGAGTGCCGGATTGCGTGATATGGCCCGATTTGGTGAGCTGGTACGAAATAAGGGGCGCTGGCGGGGAGAGCAGATTATTCCGGTTGCAGCGATTGCAGACATTCAGCGTGGCGGCAACAGGGCGGCCTTTGCCAAGGCCGGCTTTGACAAATTAACGGGCTGGTCTTATCGAAACATGTGGTGGGTGACCCACAATGAAAATGGAGCTTTTGCTGCCCGAGGGGTGCATGGACAGACTGTTTATATCGATCCTGCTGCCGAAATGGTGCTGGTGCGTTTTGCCTCACACCCGGTGGCTGCCAACGGTGCCAATGACCCTTATTCGTTGCCGGCCTGGCAGGCGGTTGCCGATTATCTGATGTCGATTAAAACTCAGTAACAGGAGCATATATGAAACCAGCCGAATTGTTCGACCTGAGCGGTAAGGTCGCCATTATTACCGGTGGTGCAAACGGCATCGGCAAAGGCTGCAGTAAAATGCTGGCCGCCCACGGTGCCAGTGTGGTTGTGGCGGATCTCTGGCTGGAGGCGGCGCAAGCGACTGCTGCCGAAATTCGCCGGGCAGGGGGGCAAGCGATGGCGGTGGCCTGCAATGTGCTCAAAGACGAGGAGCTGACAGCGCTAGTGGATAATACCCTGGCCGAATACGGTCAGATCAATATCCTGGTGAATAACGTGGGTGGTGGTGGTGCCGGTCGTGAAAGTCCGGCCACCCTTACAGTGGAAGAGTTTGCCCGAACTTTTGAACTGAACGTCTTCAGTAACTGGCGGCTGGCACAGCTGTGTGCGCCTCATATGGAAAAGGCGGGTTATGGTTCCATCATCAATATATCGTCCATGAGTTCCATCAACAAAAGCCCGGCCATCAGTGCCTATGCTTCCTCCAAGGCGGCCATTAATCATATGACGGCCAACCTGGCATTTGATTATGGCCCTGCCGGTATCAGGGTAAACGCAGTCGGGCCCGGTGCGGTCCGTACTGATGCGCTGGCTTCGGTGCTCACGCCTGAAATTGAGGCGCGTATGCTTGCGCACACGCCGCTCAGGCGACTGGGTGAGGTGGAAGACATAGCCGGTGCTGTATTGTATTTTGCCGCACCGGTGTCGTGTTGGGTCAGTGGCCAGACCTTGTTTGTAAACGGCGGCGGGGTGCAGACGCTGGATTAACCGTTGGCGGGTTGCCAGCGGTATTCGTTGTTATAGTTCTGCAGCAGGCGGGCTGCCAGTTCACTCTGCGGGTTGTTGAGTACTTTATGACTGGGGCCGGCTTCCACCACGTTGCCTTCATGCATCAGAATCACCTGATCGCTGACATGGCGGACGACGCCCAGATCGTTGGCTACCAGCACATAAGACAGCCCCAGATCTTCCTGCAGGCTCAGCAGCAAATTAATGATCTGTGAACGCACCGAAATATCCAGATTGGAGATGGCTTCATCGGCGACAATGATATTAGGTGACAGGATCAGTGCCCGGGCCAGCGCCACCCGTTGTTTCTGGCCGGTAGAAAACATTTGCGGATAAAAGTGATAATGCTCCGCCAGCAACCCCACCATGCGTAATGTGTCCATCACCAGGGTTTCCCGCTGTTCTGCATCCAGGCTGGTATTCAGCAGCAAGGGCGCTTCCAGGATCTGGCCGATACGGCTGCGGGGGTTCAGCGCCGTGTTGGGATCCTGGAAGATCATGCGAATAAGCTGGCAGCGCTTTTTATAGTCATTGGCCTCAATTTTTTCTCCATCGATAAAAATGCTGCCTTTTGTTGGTGGCAATACGCCCGCCAGCACTTTGGCCAGGCTGCTTTTGCCCGAGCCGGCATCGCCCATCAGTGCCAGGGTTTGACCCCGATCCAGGGTGAAGGACAGCGGATGAAAAGCCGTTTTTACATTTTTACGAAACAGCCCGGCATGGTTCACATAGACCTTGCTCAGGTTATCTACCTTCAGCAGCGGAGCCTGGCTCATTTCTTTTTGCTCTCCGGCATATTAAGAGGAAAGTGGCAGTAATAGCTCTGGCCTTTATATTTGGACAGTGGCGGGGCCACCACACAATGGCGCTGGGCTCTTGGACAACGGGGTCCGAGCCGACAGCCGATAGGCAGGTTCTGCAGTGGTGGGATCACGCCCGGCAGGGTGTTGAGCCGGGATTTATGGGGCAGGCTGCCGTCGAGATCCGGCATCATACGCAGCAGGGCATCGGTGTAGGGGTGGTGAGGCAGCGACAGTAACTGGTCTCTCGGGCCGGACTCTACGGCCTGACCACAATACATAACGGTAATATTATGGGTAAGCTGGGCAAAGCTGGTGATGTCGTTGCCGATTAACAAAATGGAGGTGCCGGCCAGCTTGTTTACCCGCTCCAGCAACCGGAAAATTTGTGCCTGGTTGGTCGCTTCCATGGCGTTGGTAGGTTCATCTGCTACCAGCAGCTTGGGCTCGTTAGCAATGGCCATGGCAATCATTACTTTCTGGCACTCGCCGTCGGAGAGCTGAAACGGATAGGCGTTCATGACCATTTTGTGATCCCGTATGCCGACCCGGTGCAGCAGGCCAGTGGCCTGATCACGCCGCCAGTGCCAGCGCTGCCACCAT
The DNA here is from genome assembly GCF_002245495.1 of Oceanimonas baumannii. Lineage (GTDB taxonomy): Bacteria > Pseudomonadota > Gammaproteobacteria > Enterobacterales > Aeromonadaceae > Oceanimonas > Oceanimonas baumannii. The sequence continues at coordinate 224,076 of NZ_NQJF01000005.1, read as the reverse complement.
TTTCCTTTAAAACTGCGGGCCGGAATAGCCTCTACCAGCTGAGCGCCGATTTTTTCTGAGGGATCCAGACTGGCTGACGGCTCCTGAAAGATCATCGCCATATCCCGCCCCATCAGCAAGCGGCGCTCTTTGGGCGACAGACTTTGCAGATCTACATTGTCGAGATACATACGATCGGCAGTCACCCGCCAAGTGTCGCGGTCAATGCCGGCAATAGTCTGAGCCACCAGGCTTTTGCCTGAACCGGACTCACCCACCAGGCCGCGAATTTCACCGTGAGCAAGAGTAAGGCTGAACTTGTCTACCGCTTTGACCATGCCCTGGGGCGTGTCGATTTCAATGGTAAGGTTGCGAATATCCAGCAGTGGCATCAGTCCATGACCTCATTAATGGCCTGGCGCAGGCCTTCTCCCACCATGTTGACGACCAGCACACTGAACAGGATGGCCAGGCCTGGCAGAGTGACGGTCCAGGGGGCCAGAAATACCAGATCTACTGCGTCTGACAACATGGCTCCCCACTCCGGCCGTGGAGGCTGTGCGCCCAGTCCCAGAAATCCCACGGCGGTAATATCCAGTATGGCTGCCGACAGAGCCCGGGTGGTCTGGCTAACCAGTGTGTCGCTCAGGTTGGGCACAATACCAAAACGAAGAATACGCCAGGAGTTGGCTCCGTCCATCCGGAGGGCGGTAATGTATTCCTTCTGCATTTCTTCCGACACGGCGTTATAGGTGGCGCGAATATATTGAGGGATCAGCGCCAGCGTAATGGCAATCAGGGTGTTAAACAGCCCAGGTCCCAGAATTGCCACAAAAATAATGGCCAGCAGCAAAGAGGGAATCGACATCAATGTGTCGAGCAAATGATTAAGAATACTGGCTTTCAGGCCTTTGCTCATACCGCCCATAATGCCAATGGCACTGCCAAGCAACAGCGCCACAGCGACAATCAGCACGGCATTACCAAACGTCAGCCGGGCACCGTTAATCAGCCTGGACAGCATGTCGCGGCCCAGATCGTCAGTCCCCAGGAAAAAGTCCACATTGCCGTGATCAGCCCAGGACGGCGGCAGCAGAAGAGCATGATTGAACTGTTCATAGGGGGCATAGGGGGCCAGCCAGGGGCCAATAAGAGTAAAGGCGCACAAAAAGCCCAGACCCCAGAGGCCGGCCATGGCCAGGGTATTCTTACGAAACAGCTGCCAGGCCCGCTCCCGGGGAGAACGTACGTGCAATTCGGGATAGATATTAGCCCTGGTTGGCATAAATGACCTTCCTTCTGCTGGGGTAGAGCAGGGTCGAGAGGATCTCCATGCTCACACTGGCGATGATGGTAAAGGTGGCAATGGCCAGTGTGCCTCCCTTGATGGCGGCATAGTCCTGCAATGAAATACTGGTGATCAGCCAGCGCCCCAGGCCTGGCCAGTCAAATACAATTTCTGTCATCATGGCCGAAGTCAACACGCTGCCAAATTGCAGCCCCAGCGTCGGAATGGCGATAGGGAAGGCATTGCGCAGGCCATGGCGCAGCACTACATGGGTATCACTGAATCCCTTGGTCAGTGCCGCGCGAATGTAGTTTTGCTTCAGCACTTCCAGCAGGGCGCTGCGAATTTGCCGGATGACTTCGGTGGTTGGCACGATGGCCAGCACCAGTGCCGGCAGGACCAGATGGCGCAGAGCGTCGAGAAATGACTCCCAGCGATAAGGATGGTCGGTGAGCAGGGTATCAATGGTCATAATGCCGGTCACCGGAGTGACTTCGTACAACAGGCTGAGTTGACCCGATACCGGCAGCCAGCCCAGGTGCAGTGAAAACAGCAGTACCAGCAGCAGCCCCAGCCAGAACACCGGTACCGAATAACCCAGCAGGGTACCGGTAAGAATAACGGTGTCCTGCCAGCGGCCCTGACGAATAGCCGCCAGGGTACCAATAGGCACGCCCACGGCTAATGAAATGATAAATGCGGCCAGACACAGCTCCAGAGTGGCAGGAAAATACTGTCCCAGCGCTCCCAGAACCGGCATGCCAGTGGCGCTGGAGATGCCGAAATCACCGGCTATCAGCGCCTGCAAGAACAGCCAGTAGCCGTGCCAGAAATCATCCCCCCCCTGTTGCAGCAGGCGATATTCCAGCCCGTAGGCGATCAGTGTCAGCAATATCAGCGTGCTTATCAGCAGATTTAAGCGTCGCAATAGATAAATCAGCATGGCTACTCCTTGTACGCCCGGTAAAGGACCACGCCGCCATAGGGCTGTAGCTGCAGCCCTTTGACCGTACGGCGGTGGGCCTGCTGTTTTAGAGTATGCGTAAGGGGAATTAGTGGCATATCGAGATGAACAATGTTCAGTGCGCGATGATAAAAGCCGATGCGTTCGCTCAGGTTGGGAGCGGTTAACGCGGCTGCCAGCTGTTGTTCAAACAGCGGGTTGCACCAGCGGCTGGCATTGGTGCCCACATCAATGGCCTGACAGCTCAGCAGATTATGCAGCATATTGTCGGGATCCGGGTTGTCTGCAGACCAGCCGGTAAGCACGGCATCCTGCCCGGCATTCTGCAGCTCCCGGCGCAGGATTTGTTCTTCCAGGCTTTGCAGCCGAACCTTGATGCCAATTTCTCCCAGCCGGCGCTGGATCAGCTGGCCGGTTTTCAGGCCGTCCGGGTTATAGCCCCGGGAGCCGGCAGGCACCAGCAGGGTCATGGTAAAGCCGTTGTTCAGGCCCGCCTGTTCCAGCAGCCAGCGGGCCCGGCCGGTATCGGGCAGGGGCATCAGAATATTGGGATCATATCCCCAGGATACTGGCGGCAGCACCGACTCGGCCTTGGAGCCAATGCCGAAAAATACGGCCTGCAGAATGTCGTTCCGGGACAGCGCCATTGCCATCGCCTTGCGTACCCGCACATCATCAAAGGGGGCTTTTTGGGTATTGAGAGCCAGCACCGACACATTCATGCCGGTGGCTTGGGATAGCACCAGTTCCGGGTGCTGTTTAATCACCGACATCTGGCTGGCACCGGGGTGCGCCATCACATCGCATTCACCGGTCAGCAGCTTGGCCAGCCGTTTTGATGACTTGGGGGTGATATCAAAGACCAGCTGTGACAGTGCCACATTGCCCCGCCAGTAACCCGGATGGCGGTAATAGCGAATGAAGTCATCAATACGATACTGGGCCAGATAAAATGGTCCTGTGCCCACGGGCTTTTGATCAATCAACTCGGGCGTGCCGGCGGCCAGTAACTGACCGGCATATTCTGCCGACAGGATCACCCCATAGTCGGTGGCCAGATTGGTAATAAAAGAGGCATTGGGCCGGCTGAGGACAAACTCAACCTCCTGCGGACCCAGCGCATGCACCTGAGTTACCAGCTTACTCAGACCAATGCTGTCGAAAAAGGGGTAGTGACCGCCGCTGACATGATGAAACGGATGCTGGCTATTAATCAGCCGCTGATAGCTGAAGACCACATCGTCAGCGTTTAGCGGGCGGGTGGGGGTAAACCAGTCGGTGCGGTGAAACGGCACGCCCGGGCGTAAGGTAAAACGATAGCGCAGGCCATCGTCACTGCGTTCCCAGTTGGTAGCCAGAGCGGGCATGGGTTGCAGGGTGTCGGGATTGATATCCAGCAGACGATCGTACAGCTGGTGGGCGGTGGCATCGAGGGTCTGGGTAGAGGCGGCCAGTTGCGGATTAAAGGTAAAAGGAGCGCCTTCTGCGCAATAAAGCAGGCTTTCCTTTACCAGCTGTTGGTCACTGTCATCACATCCTGTCAGCAGCAGGGCAATCAGCCAGCATAGCCAGTAACGCATGTTCAGTCCTTTCATGTCGCCGTGGTACCTGCAGAGGTGGCTACGGCATGTTTGCGCAGCAAACCACGCAATTGATGATAACTCAGTCCCAGCAGGGTTGCTGCCTCACGTTGATTGTAACGGGCCCGGGCCAGGGCTGTCTCAACCAGTGACCGTTCCTGTGATGCCAGATGCTGTTTCAGATCCAGTGGCCAGTGGCGAGTGCTGGCCGGCACCGGTGCAGCAGCGGGTTGCCAGGGCGACGCAAAGGGATCCAGGCATAACTGTGCCAGCGGTTGTTCGGGTTCACGTTGCCGGCACAGGCTGCGTTCCACTGCGCTTTTCAGTTCGCGCACATTGCCGGGCCAGTTGTGCTCCAGCAATTGCCGGCGGGCATCGGGGCCAAAACCGGCAAACAGGCTGTGGCCCAGTTCGGCGCACCATTTCACCGCAAAATGCTCAGCCAGGTGCAACACATCCTGCTCACGAGCATGCAGGGGCGGCAATGTAACCACATCAAAGGCCAGTCTATCAAGCAAATCGGCCCGGAATTCGCCTTTTTTGACCAGGGTGGGCAAGTCCTGGTTGGTGGCGCACAGCAAGCGTACGTTGACCTGCACCGGATGGGTGCCGCCCACCCGTTCGAATTCACCATATTCGATGACTCTGAGCAGCTTTTCCTGTACACGGGTGCTGGTGGTGGCCAGTTCATCCAGAAACAGAGTGCCGCCGTCAGCCCGTTCAAAGCGCCCGGCATGGCGTTTTTGTGCGCCGGTAAAGGCACCGGCTTCATGGCCGAATAATTCGGTTTCGAGCAGGCTTTCTGCCAGGGTGGCGCAATTGATGGACACAAATGGCTGCTGCCAGCGGGATGACAGGTAATGCAGACGGTGTGCAACCAGCTCTTTGCCGGTGCCGCGTTCACCCACCACCAGCACGGGCCGGTTAAGCGGTGCCAGGCGAGAAACTTCATCCAGTACGCCAAGCAATGCATTGGACTCACCAATCAATTCGTTCTCTGTCATCTGCGCTGCCCTTGGCGAAATTTGCCAAAGAATAGCCTTTTTAACTAACTGGTGCCATCTCGTATTATCGTCAAAAAATTAATTTATCATTTAAAACAAGGTGTTAATCTAAACATTCAAGCTGGCATGATAGTTGAATAAGTCAGGGTCAATGCATCGGGCATCTTGCCCGGCAATCAAAGGAGACGTTCAATGAGCATATTTTCCAGAATGGCTGACATTATTAATGCCAACCTTAATTCTCTGCTCGATAAGGCAGAAGATCCGGAAAAAATGGTGCGGCTGATTATTCAGGAGATGGAAGATGAGCTGGTGCGCGAACGCTCCAGTTTGGCCCGTATGCTGGCTGAGAAAAAAGATCTGCTGCGCCAGATTGACCGCCACCGGGAACGGGTGGAAGAGTGGCAGGGTAAAGCCGAGCTGGCCCTGACCAAACAGCGCGAAGAGCTGGCCCGGGCTGCGCTGTTGGAAAAGAAAAAGCAAAGTGATCTGCTTACCGCGCTGGAGCAGGAATGCAGCCTGGTAGAAGAAAGCATGGAAAAACTGGCCGATGCCATCAGCCGGCTGGAAGCCAAGCTGGGCGATGCCCGGGCCAGGCAACAGGCGATGCAGTTGCGTCAGCAAAGCGCCCAAAGCCGTATTAATGTGCAGGAGCGCGTGCGTCGCAGTGAAAACTCTGCCGCCATCGACAAGTTTGACCGCATGGAACGCAAAATTGATGAACTGGAGGCCCGTGCCGACCTTTACAGTCAGAGCAAGGGGCTTGATCAGGAGTTTGCCGAGCTGGAGGTAGACGAGACCATCAGCAAGGAACTGGAACGACTCAAGGCAAAAATGCACAACGATAAGGAATCCCAATGACCGAACTGGCCTGGGCCCTGGTGGCCCCGTTAAACATCTTTTTGTTTCTGGTAGTGCCGGTATGGCTGGTGCTGCACTATCGCAGCAAGCGCCGGCTGGGTGAAGGGCTGGACGATAATGCCCGTCAGCGCCTGGAGCAGGCGCTGCAACAATCGGAGCAGCTGGCTGAACGGGTGGAGACCCTGGAGCGGCTGCTTGATCAGGAGGTACCCGAATGGCGTCGACGTTGATAAATTTGTATCGGGATAAACGCAACGGCAAGCTGGGCGGTGTGTGTGCCGGCATTGCCCGCCGGCTGGAAGTAGAGCCCTGGCTGGTACGGGTACTGGCGTTCACCGGCCTGCTGTTTGCCAGTTTTCTGACTCTGGTATTGTATATTGCTGCCTGGTTGTTGCTGGATGATCTTCCCCGGGAGCAACATTCACCGGACACGCAGGAGCATGTAAAAGCGGCAGGGTGGCGATCGGGGCTGGCCCCCCGTGATGCGCTGGAGCGGCTGGAAAGCCGGCTTGAACGCCTGAATAGCCGGGTGGCAACCATGGAGCGGTTAATTACCTCCGGTGAATTTCGCCTGCGACGAGAATTCAATGATCTGCGCGAGGATAAATGAGCAAAACAGCCATGCGCCAGTGGCGCAACAAGGCCGAGTCCTGGGTACAGCGGGGTCTGGACCGGCGGCTCCGTCTGGCGGTAACCGGGCTCAGCCGGAGCGGCAAGACGGCCTTTATCACCAGTCTGGTTAATCAGCTGGAGCATGCCGGCCTGGATGCCCGGCTGCCGCACTGGCTACCGGCGGCAGAAGGCCGGATACTGGGCAGCCAGCGTGTGCCTGGCCGGCATCACCATGTGCCGGCTTTTGGCTATGAAGCGGCCCTGAGCCAGCTGGCGCAGACACCGCCGGTGTGGCCTGAGCCGACCCGGGGGATCAGTGAAATTACCCTGGCCATTCGTTATTGCCCGAAAAACCGGCTCAAACGCCGGCTGCAGGATACTGCCACCCTCTATCTTGAGCTGGTGGATTATCCCGGTGAATGGCTGCTGGACTTGCCGCTGCTCTCCATGAGCTATGCCGAATGGAGTGCCCAACAGCAGGAGTTGCTGCAGACCCCTGCGCTGGCCAGGCTGGCTCATCCCTGGCTGACGGCCGGCGCTGTCATTGCCCCCGACAGCCCGGCCGACGACGCCGTGCTGGCTCCTCTGGCGGCGGGTTACACCCAGTGGCTGCATGACATTAAGCGGGAGTGCGGTGCCTACCTGGTGCAACCGGGGCGTTTCGTGCTGCCCGGTGAATATCTGGGAGCGCCCATGCTTCAGTTTGTTCCCTGGGTGTGGGGTGCGGTGCCCGCGGGACTTGGTGAGCAACATCATTACGGCATGATGGAAACCCGCTTTGAGCACTACAAGAAGCATCTGGTAGCGGGGTTTTACCGGGAGCACTTTGCCGGTTTTGATCGTCAGATTGTGCTGGTGGACTGTCTCAGTGCGCTGAACCGAGGTACCGACAGCTTTGCTGATCTGAGCCGGGCGGTGAATGCCATTGTACAAAGCTTCGATTACGGCAAAACGGGGTGGTGGAGACGACTGTTTGCTCCCCGTATCGACAAGTTGCTGTTTGCTGCCACCAAGGCAGATCACCTTACTCCCGATCAGCACAGCCGGCTGGCACGGTTATTGTCTGGCCTGGTGCGTGCAGGTCATCGCCATGCCAGGCTTGCGGGCATCGACATTGACACCCTGGCGCTGGCTTCCATCAAGGCCACACACAGTGGGGAAGTTATCCATCGGGGAGAAACGATTCCTGCATTGCAGGGCCGCCGTCTCGATAACGGTGAGTCGGTGACGCTGTATCCCGGAGAAGTACCGGAAAACCTGCCCGATGCGGACTTCTGGCAGCAGCAGGGTTTTGACTTTACCGACTTTTCCCCTCCTGTCTGGCAGCCGGAGCAGCCACTGCCTCATTTGCGCCTTGATCAGGCGCTGGCCTTTTTACTGGGAGACAAACTCGCGTGACGCTGAAAACCAAAGTGATCCTCGACCAGCCGCTGGAGATTAAACAAAGTGATTCCCTGCGAGCAGGTAAGGCCCTGAACGACGACGACTTTCTGCAAGCAGATACCCCTTCTGCCGGTCATGCCAGTGCGCTGCGGCCGACACGTCGGCACCGGCTATGGTGGAGTGCGGTGAGCCTGATTGTGCTGTTATTGTTGGTGCACTCCGGTGTGTCACTGTGGCAGACCTGGCAGGAAAGCCAGTGGCTGGGCGCGGCCTGGAGTGTGGCGCTGGCGCTGCTGGCGCTGGCTGCCGGTGGCAGTATATGGCGGGAACTGGTGCAGTTGCGCAGGCTGGAGCGGGTATCCAGGCAACGACAGCAGGCGGAGCAATTACTGGCCGGCGACGGATGCGGGCAGGCAAAAGGATTCTGTGAAAACCTGGCCCGGTGCAGTGGCCTTGATAACAGCGACGCTTTTGCCAAGTGGCAGGCAGGACTGACCGGGGACGAGCAGGACGGTGAGGTGCTGAGCCTATACAGCCGTCAGGTACTGAACACGCAAGACCGGCAAGCCAGGGCCAGGGTATTGAAATGGTCCGGTGAGGCCGCGGTGATGGTGGCGGCAAGCCCGCTGGCTGCCGTAGATATGCTGCTGGTGCTGTGGCGCAATCTGAAAATGATCGAAGACATTACCCAGTGTTATGGTTTTCGTCTTGGCGCACTGAGCCGGCTCCGGCTACTGAAAAGCGTATTGCATCACATGTTGTATGTCGGGGTGTCTGAAGCCGCCATTGATGCAGGTATGGACTTACTCGGGCTTGAGCTGGCCGGACGTTTGTCGGCCCGTGCCGGGCAGGGCGTGGGCGCAGGCCTGCTGACTGCTCGTCTGGGTCTGCAAACCATGGATTTGTGTCGCCCCGTGCCCTGGCAGGGGGATGAGAAAAAACAGCTGGGTGGTATCCGCCGTGCTCTGATTGAACGGGTATCAGCTCTGCTTTCGTAGGTTTCATGTCACGCGTGGCAGTGCCTCACGCGAATAACAAGAGGAGTTTCATCATGGATGCAAACAAGTTGATTAAATCGTTTCTGGGGAATTCGTCGGGCTTCGGCAAGGGGGCTGCTACCGGTGGCATTCTGGGAGCGGTGCTGGGTAGTAAAAAGGGCCGAAAAATGGCGGGGGGTACCCTCAAATATGCTGGTCTTGCCGCTGCGGGGGTGATGGCCTGGAAGGCTTATCAGGGCTGGCAGCAGGGTAAGGCGCCCGAGCAGGCCGTTCCGGTACGGGAGCATGACTTTCAGCACATGGACGCCCGCTTTTCTCCGGAAGCGCCTGCGGCCGGAGGAGAGCCGTTTCAGCTGTCATTAATGCGCGCCATGATCGGTGCCGCTAAAGCCGATGGCCACGTCGATGCCAGCGAACAGCAACGTATTTTTGAGCAAGTGGAGCAAATGGGGCTGTCCGCCGATGACAAAGCGTTGATTTTTGACATGCTGTCAGCTCCGGTTTCCCTTCAGGATATTGTGGCATCGGCAAGGGGGCCGGAACAGGCTGCCGAGCTGTATCTCGCATCGCGGCTGGTGATCGATCCCGATGAGGCCTCGGAGCGGGCTTACCTGGAAGCGTTGGCTCACCGGCTGCAATTGCCTGCAGATCTGGTGGCGCATCTGGAGCAACAAGTCAGGAAAGGGGTGGAAAGGGAATAACCAATTATTTCCGGATGGCCATTATGCATGGCGTGGATCCGGTTAGGTTGAACTGACTGCGGGGCGATATTGGAAGATGGGGTGACCGACGGGGCTCGAACCCGCGACAACCGGAATCACAATCCGGGACTCTACCAACTGAGCTACGGTCACCACTGAATGGCGCGCCCTGCAGGACTCGAACCTGCGACCATCCGCTTAGAAGGCGGATGCTCTATCCAGCTGAGCTAAGGGCGCTGCATCACCCGCTTGGCGGGCAACGGGGCGGCATAATACCGGCTTGCGCCCGCAGGGTCAACGGCTTTATCGCTCAGGGCTTTGCTTATCAAAGCCCTGAAAAAATGCGACAATTATCGCAGGTTTATAAAGGTGAGAAATAACGCAGATGTCAGCTCAAATAATCGATGGAAAAGCGATTGCACAGGCGGTACGCAACCAGGTGGCCGAACGAGTAGCGGCCCGTAAAAGCGCCGGCAAGCGGGCCCCTGGCCTGGCGGTCATATTGGTGGGAGCGAATCCCGCCTCTCAGGTTTATGTGGGCAGCAAGCGCCGGGCCTGTGAAGAAGTCGGTTTTGTTTCCAAGTCTTATGATTTGTCTGACAATACCACCGAACAGCAATTGTTGGATCTTATCGATGAACTGAACAACGACACCAGCATAGACGGCATCCTGGTACAGCTGCCTCTGCCGGCACATATTGACTCTACTCTGGTGGTAGAGCGTATCCACCCCCACAAAGATGTTGACGGCTTTCACCCTTACAATGTGGGGCGGCTGGCCCAGCGTATTCCGGCACTGCGTCCCTGTACGCCCAAGGGAATCATGACCCTGATCGAACGCAGCCATATCAAAACGCATGGCCTGAACGCCGTGGTGGTGGGGGCATCCAATATTGTGGGCCGGCCCATGACGCTGGAGCTGTTGCTGGCCGGTTGCACCACAACGACCTGCCATCGCTTTACCGAAGATCTGCAGGCGCAGGTAGCCCGGGCCGATCTGCTGGTAGTAGCGGTAGGCAAGCCCAACTTTATCCCCGGCGACTGGATTAAACCCGGTGCCGTTGTGATTGATGTGGGTATTAACCGCCTGGATGACGGTCGCCTGGTAGGAGATGTGGAATATGCCGTGGCGGCTGAGCGCGCCGCCTATATTACCCCTGTGCCCGGCGGTGTTGGCCCGATGACGGTGGCTACGCTGATTGAAAATACCCTGATTGCCTGCGAGCGTTATCACGACAACGGATAAAGCCGGGGGGAGTGGCCGATGAAGTGGCTCGACAAGGATGTCCTGTATACGGTTATTTTTGGTACTGAAACTCCCGCCGGCCGTCGCTTTGATATTGCTCTTATCCTGGCCATATTGCTGTCAATGGTGGTGCTGCTGCTGGACTCTGTCGGCAGCATCCGGGCGGAATATGGCCTTCTGCTTTACCGGCTGGAGTGGGGGTTTACCCTGCTGTTTACGATTGAGTTCGCGCTCAGGGTATATTGCGCTCAAAGCCGGATAGCCTATTTACGCAGTTTTTACGGCATTATCGATCTGCTGGCGGTGTTACCTACCTACCTTGTTATTTTTATGCCTGGTGCCAGTTTTCTGCTGATGGTTCGCCTGCTGAGAGTATTGCGGGTGTTCAGGGTGCTTAAACTGCTGCGCTATGTAGACGAAGCGAATTTGCTGATGCGCTCGCTTAATCAGAGCCGGCGCAAAATCCTGGTGTTTTTCAGTAGCCTGTTTATTCTGGTTACCCTGTTTGGCTCGTTGCTTTATGTCGTCGAGGGGCCGGAAAACGGCTTTACCAGCATTCCCACCGGCATTTACTGGGCTATCGTGACCATTACTACCGTCGGCTTTGGCGATATAACACCGCAAACATGGCTGGGGCGGGGAATTGCTGCGGTGACCATGCTGATGGGGTATGCCATTATCGCAGTGCCGACCGGTATTATTACTGCCGAGCTTGGCCGGGAAATGCGCAAGGAGTATAACCGCCGCCACTGTCCTCAATGCGATCGCAGTGGCCACGAGCGGGATGCGAAGTTCTGCAATCATTGTGGTGCAGAGCTGGAGCCACCGGGAGAACCGACATAAAAAGAGGAGCCGCAGCTCCTCTTTTATTTGGCAGTGATGTAGCTTATTGCTCGCTTTCTTCAACCAGTTCGTTGACCTTGCGCTCGGCTTCGTCGGCAGCTTCTTCCATGGCTGCGGCGGCTGCATCGGTCTGCTCACTGGCAGCCTGAGAGATGTCGTTCATTGTGTTATCAACAGACTCGCCCAGTTCTTCCATCGCGCCTTGTTCTTCCATGCCGAGGGCTTCCTGCGCATCGTCAGCGGTCTGCTCGGCCTGATCCTGCACCTGCTCTACGGCGTTATCTACTTTTTCACCAGCCTGCTCAGCAGGCCCCTGGTTATCGCAGGCAGCAAGACCAAAAGTGGTAACGGAGGTAAAGAGTAAAACATTCAGCAGTGACTTGTTCATATTTTCTCCCTGGTTTGCAAGGTGCGGAGTATTCCGCTTTTGTGTTGGCATAAAGAGTAATAGCTTATGACTGGCAACAGCAATAGTCATGCGATTCCATTAATGATGCCGTATTTATTAAAACTCTTTTAAAATCATAAGTTAACAGAAAAAAGCGAAACAGGCTGACGTAACAAGTTTAAAAAAAACGCTTCAGCATATGACGAGGTCTGTCTTTAGTCCGTTATTCAGGCTCGGCAGTGGCATTCAAAATGGCATTGAGTTTGTCTTCTGCTTCTTTAGAAGCCTGTTCTACCACCTGCTGATGGTGCTTTTTCTGTTGCTCTATGACTTCCGGCTCGGGCTTCGCTTCTGCAGGTAATTCAGGAGTGGTCTCGGAATGAACCCCATTTTCTACCACTTCATCAATATGATCCCCTACATCGGCGACAGGCCCGGGCCCCTGAGTATCACAGCCGGTCAGAATGCCGAAAAACACGCCTATCACACACAAGGTTAACTTTTTCATCGCAGGCTCCAGTTGTGCTAATTAAAAATAAATAAATGTATAAAGGGCACCTTATGGGTGCCCTTTTAATTTATTTCAACCGTTATGGGTTATTTTCTGCGCCAGCGGGTACCTTCCGGACCATCTTCCAGCACAATGCCCATGGCGGTAAGAGAATCCCGTGCTGCATCAGCAGCAGCCCAGTCTTTATTCTGGCGGGCATCAAGACGGGCCTGGATCAGGCGTTCTATTTCGGCGACGTCGTCGTCGGCACCGGCATCGCCGCGCAGGAAGGCTTCGGGCTCCTGTGTCAGCAGCCCCAGAACCCCGGCCAGCTCACGCAGGCGGGCGGCCAGTCCGGCGGCCGCTGCGGCGTCCTGGCCTTTCTGGCGGTTGATTTCCCGAACCAGATCAAACAGCACGGAGTAGGCCTCGGGCGTATTGAAGTCATCATCCATGGCGGCATTGAAACGGGAAACAAACTCCTCGCCACCGGCGACGGGTACCTCGGGCAGATCCCGCAGTGCGGTATAGAGCCGCTCCAGAGCGGTGCGGGCCTGTTTCAGGTTCTCGTCGGAATAGTTGAGCTGGCTGCGATAGTGACCGGACAGCAAAAAGTAGCGAATGGTTTCACCATCGTAGTGGCTGAGTACGTCACGAATGGTAAAGAAGTTGCCCAGAGACTTGGACATCTTCTCCTGATCTACCATGACCATGCCGGAATGCATCCAGGTGTTCACGTAGGGGCTGTGGTTGGCGCAGCAGCTTTGGGCGATTTCGTTTTCGTGATGGGGGAACTGCAGATCCGAGCCACCGCCGTGAATGTCGAAGTGCTTGCCCAAATGCTTGCCATTCATGGCGGAGCATTCGATGTGCCAGCCCGGACGACCCGGACCCCAGGGGGAATCCCAGCTCGGCTCACCAGGCTTGGACTGCTTCCACAGCACAAAGTCGAGAGGGTTCCGCTTGCTCTGCTCCACTTCCACCCGGGCACCGGCTTGCAGTTGCTCCAGGTTCTGGCCAGAGAGTCTGCCATAGTCGGCAAAGCTGTTGACCTCAAACAGGACATCGCCATTGTCGGCGACATAGGCGTGACCGTTCTTTATCAGGTTTTCCACCATCTCAATGATTTCGGGAATATGGCCGGTAGCCCTGGGCTCGATATCGGGACGGGCAATGTTCAGGGCGTCGAAGTCCCGGTACATGTCGGCAGTCAGACGTTCGGTGAGAGCATCGCAGCTTTCCCCGTTCTCTGCTGCACGTTTGATGATTTTGTCGTCAATGTCGGTGATATTGCGTACAAATGTCAGATCGTATCCGGCATGGCGCAAATAACGGGTGACCACATCAAAGGCCACAAAGGTACGACCGTGGCCGATATGACAGAGATCATAAATGGTTACACCACACACATACATGCCAACCTTGCCGGGCACCAGGGGTTTGAATTCTTCTTTTTGACGGGTAAGAGAGTTGTATATTTTCAGCATTTTTTCGCGTCTTGTGGTGGTGAGTGGTAATTTAAATCGCCACCTATTGAACCGTTAATGACGGACGGGTGCAAGTCCAACTCCTTTTACATGCCGCCCTGTACCGGCTTTTGCAGCCGGACAGGAAGGTTGATGGATGCGGCCTCAGTTGATGTCGTGGTTGGCAGGTGGACGTTTGGTGCCGGTAATCATGGACTTAACCAGGTTTTCCCGGTGGCGCAGCCCGGTCAGTGCCACACCGGCAAGGTGCAGGGCCACCAGCGCCAGCAGGGCATTGGCGATAAACTCATGTACTTCTTCCAGCCAGTCGCCACCGGTATCAGAAACATACAGCCAGCCGCTGGCGGTCAGCGATATCAGAGCACCGAGCAAAGCCAGAACCATGGCCGCTCCTGCCGGATTATGGCCGATATAGCGCGGCTCGCGGTGGTGGCGTAGTTCATGCAGGTAGTGAAGGGTAACCGAGGGTGAGCGCACAAACTGGCTGAAACGGGCATAGTGTGAGCCCATCAGCCCCCAGATCAGCCGGATGGCAATCAGGCCCATGACGCCATAGCCCACCAGTTCATGGACCGACTGCCATTCATCGGCGGTAAGCCAGGCCGTGGCGAAGGCCGCCACCAGCGACCAGTGGAACACGCGAACCAGAGGATCCCATACCTTGATCAATTGCATTGCTATTCTCCCTTGATGGTGGCCAATACCGGCCTTGCTATCACTTTAAGGGAGCAAACTTAAGGCTACATTAAGTGTTATTGCGGTGGTTTAATAATATGCACTGCTGTGCCCGGCAGCATGGACCGAAGGAGAGTGAATGCGCATTCTGGTGGTAGAGGACAACCCGGATATTCTGGTCAATATCGTTGATTATCTCAGTCTTAAGGGATGTGTAGTGGATGCGCTGCACAACGGTACCGCCGCTGAGACCCTGCTGGGCCGTGAGGAATTTGATCTATTGGTGCTCGATCTTGGTCTGCCGGGACTCGACGGCCTGGAACTGTGCCGGCGCTTGCGCACCGGGCTGAATCCGCTGCCGGTATTAATGCTGACCGCCCGGGATACCCTGGATGACAAGCTGGCCGGCTTTGAGGTGGGGGCTGATGATTACCTGGTGAAACCCTTCGCGCTGCCAGAGCTGTGGTCGCGCATTCAGGCGGTGCTCAAGCGCAGCCAGCATCAGCTGGTGCGCCGGCTGACGGTGGGTGACCTGAGCCTGGACCTTGGTACCCTGAAGGTCAGCCGGTGCGGGCAGGACATCAGCCTCAACCCCAAATGTCTGAAGTTGCTGGAAGTGCTGATGAAGCATTCACCCGGCGTGGTCAGCCGGGCCACTCTGGCCAATGAGCTGTGGGCCGACGAGCCTCCCGACAGTGACGGCCTCAAGTCTCATATTTACCTGCTGCGCAGCGCTATTGATAAACCCTTTGCTCATCCTCTGCTGCACACCGTGCATGGCCGGGGTTACCGGCTGGTGGCTGACGATGATGCCACTGACCATTAATGCCCGCCTGCGCTGGGGGCTCAACCTGCTGATCGTGACCCTGAGCCTGGTCGCGACGGTGGCCATGGTGCTGCTGGTGTTCTGGTTTGAACGCAGCCTGTTTTACAACCATCTGCAAAGCGATCTGCTTGACCAGGTACGGGCCCACGCTGGCCTGGAGCAATCCTTGGTACAGCCGATGGCGGACACTACCTATTACAAGCTGCCCGCCGAGCAGCAGAGCTTGTTGCCGGAGCCCTTCCGGGGTTATCCGGAAGGGGGCCATGAGGTGCTGCTGGCGGACGGTGCCTATAACCTGTTTGTGCATTATGAGCCTGGCTGGGAGCATGTGCTGGTGCAGGATCAGAGCGAGTTTGAGCGTTACGAGCTGCGGGTGTTCGGGGGGGCCGCGCTGGCCGTGCTGGCGATATGGATACTGGGCTTCTGGCTGTCGCAGCGGCTCAGCCGGCAAATTCTGCAGCCGGTTTCCCGGCTGGCGGCAGAGGTAGCCCGGCTGCGCCATCAACCCGGTGCCCGTCTGCAGGGTGTTTACCCCCAGGACGAGGTAGGGCAGCTGGCACATACCTTTGAGGAATATGCCGGGCGGGTGCAGGAGTTGCTTACGCGGGAACAGCAGTTTTCCGCCAACGCCAGCCACGAATTGCGCACCCCTATGATGGTGATCCGCGGTGCCCTCGACATGTTGCGGGAGACCGGCAGTGGCACGGCGGAGGAAGTCCGGCAACTGGATCGCATGGCCGCAGCGCTGGACGACATGCAGCGGCAGGTCGAGCTGTTTTTGCAATTGTCACGGGCCCCCGAGGCGGCGGCCCGTCACGATACTTTTGTGCCCCTGGGCCAGCTTGCGGCTGCCTGTATCGAAATCTGGCAGGGGCAGGCCGGGGCCCGGGGGCTGACTCTGGCCCTGACGGTAGCGGCGGATGAGCATCCCCAGGTACCGGCCACTCTGGCCGGGGCGGTGATTAATAATCTGTTGCGCAATGCTCTGGCTCATACCAGCGAAGGTCGTATCGAGCTGTGCCTGGGGCCGGACTGGCTGGAGGTATGTGACAGCGGCGAGGGCATTGAGCCGGAGGTGCTGGCCCGGGTACGGGAGCGGGGCATAAGTCGCAGCGGTGGCTTTGGTCTGGGCCTGGCCATTGTGGAACGTATTTGCGAACATCAGGGCTGGCGGTTAAGCCTGGCGTCGAATCAGCCCAGAGGCACATGCGTACGTATCGTCTTTTGACTTTTTTTTCACTTCCCTCCGATTAACCTTGGTGGCAATGTCGCCGCTGCCGGCCTGGTGCCGTGACTGCGGCTTGTTCTGCTGTCGAGGTTGCTCATGGGTATGTCTTCTCAACCGGGTATTTCGTCCCGCCGGCTGGTGCTGCTGCTGGCGCTGTATTTCTTCTTTGTGCTCAACCTGCCACTCACCACCAAGCTGGCCGGCATACTGGAAAGCCTGGACGGCGTCAGCGCCGGCTTTGTGCTGTCCATTCCGGTATTTTTCGTGGCGGCGCTCAACCTGCTGTTTACCCTGGTGGCGGTGAAATACCTGGAAAAGGGTATTTTTATTGCGCTGTTGCTGCTGTCCTCCATGGTCAGCTACGCCATGTTCCAGTATGGGGTGGTGTTCGATCAGGACATGATGGCCAATATCATGCAGACCCACCAGGGGGAAGCCAAATCCTATCTGAACGCTGCTTCCCTGTTGTGGTTTGTGCTCACCGGTGTGGCGCCGGCCCTGCTGCTGGCCCGGGTGCGCATTGAGCACGGCGGCGTGCTTAAGGATCTGCTGTGGAAAGGGGTGTCGGTGCTGGGCTCGCTGGCTGCCATCGGAGTGATTGCCGTTGGTTACTATCAGGATTATGCCTCGGTCGGGCGCAACAACAGTTACCTGAGACAGCTGATCATTCCTACCTACTTTCTGTCCAGCGCCGGCGGTTATGTCAACCAGACTTATCTGAAGGAAGAGCTGCCCTGGCGTACCCTGGGAGAGGACGCACGGGTCGGGCGGCCGCATCACAACGGCAAGCCCAACCTGCTGGTGCTGATGGTAGGGGAAACCGCCAGGGGCATGAACTTCGAGCTCAACGGCTACCCGCGTGATACCAATGCCTTTACCCGTGAACAGGGGGTTGTGTCATTCCAGGCGGTCAGCTCCTGCGGCACCGCCACCTCAGTATCGGTGCCCTGCATGTTCTCGCGCCAGCCCAAGTCGGACTATGACGCCGAGCAGGCCGAGCGCCAGGACAACCTGCTGGACGTACTTGAGCACGCCGGACTCGATATTACCTGGCTTGAAAACGACGGCGGCTGTAAAGGAGTGTGTGAGCGGATACCCACCCAGTCGTTCCGTCCCGAAGACGGCGGCCAGCTGTGTGATGGTGACTACTGTCAGGATGGTGTGCTGCTGTCACCTTTGCGCCGGGCGCTGGACCGGCCAGGCCAGCAGGATCGGGTGCTGGTGCTGCATATGGTGGGCAGCCATGGCCCCACTTATTACCAGCGTTATCCGGCGGAGTTTGCCCATTTCACCCCCGACTGTCAGCGCAGCGACATTCAGAACTGCAGCGTCCGGGAACTGGTGAACACCTACGACAATACCCTTTACTACAGCGATTACATCATCAGCCAGGTGCTGGAAATGCTGAAACAGCATCAGGCGCAGTGGAATACCGGCCTGGTGTACCTGTCTGATCACGGCGAGTCCCTGGGTGAAAACGGGCTCTATCTGCACGGCCTGCCTTACGCGCTGGCACCCGTTCAGCAAACGCAAGTGCCCATGCTGATGTGGCTGTCTGCCGGTCTCGGCCGGGAAAACGGCCTCGATAACGGCTGTCTTAAGCAGCAGGCAAAAGAGGGCCGTTTTTCCCATGACAACCTGTTTGACTCGGTACTGGGACTGATGGGGGTGCATACCAGCCAATACCAGCCCAAACAGGATCTGTTGGCTCCCTGTCGTTCTGCCTGAAGTAGTGAAGCCGGGTTTTGACCTTTTTTCGACTTTGGTGCCCTTAGCATGGGTGTTTTAACCTGACTGGCACAGTGAACATGACGCGACTCAAACAACGGCTGGGGCCGCTATGGCCTTTTTTCTGTTTTTTGCTGCTGTGCCTGGCACTGCTCAGCCTCAGCCGGCTGGGGCTGGCATGGTGGCAGGCCGAGCGGGTAACCGGGGCCGATGGCTGGGGGCCTGTGCTGCTGCAGGGGCTGCGGGTGGATGTGTCGACCTTGTGCTGGTTATTTGGGGTGCCGGCGGTATTCACCTTGTTGCTGGCCGGCAAACACGGCCCGGGCCGCGTCTGGATGGGGCTGATGCGTTTGTGGCTGACCGCAGGCACCGGCCTGCTGCTGTTGCTGGAGCTGGCGACCCCGGCCTTTATCAACACCTATGATCTGCGCCCTAACCGGTTGTTTATTGAATACCTGATCTATCCGAAAGAAGTATTTGGCATGCTGTTGCAGGGGCACCTGCCGGCGCTGATGCTGGTGAGTGTGCTGGTGCCGGCGGCCCTGTGGGGCGGCTGGCGCTGGTCGGACCGGTTGTGTCGCGACTTAACCATGCCGGTCTGGTACTGGCGGCCGGTACTGGCGGTGCTGGTGCTGTCACTGGGGCTGCTCGGCGCCCGTTCTACCCTGGGGCACAGGGGGCTGAACCCGGCACTGGTGGCCTTTTCCACCGACCCGCTGGTGAATGGTCTGGTGCTCAACTCTGCCTATTCGGTGGGCTTTGCGGTGAAACAACTGGGTAAGGAGGAAAGCGCCGCCTCCCTCTATGGCCGGATGGACCGGCAGCAGTTGCTGGATACCCTGCGTCAGGCTCAGGGACGACCGGAGCATGAGTATGTGTCTCCGGCGTTGCCGAGCCTCACCCGCAACACCGCCAGTTATCGGGGCAAGCCTAGAAATCTGGTGATCATTCTGGAAGAAAGCCTGGGTGCTCAGTTTGTCGGTACCCTGGGCGGGCGGCCGCTGACCCCGGAATTTGACCGGCTGGCCCGGCAGGGCTGGCTGTTTGAACAGCTTTATGCCACCGGCACCCGTTCGGTGCGCGGCATTGAGGCAGTGATCACCGGCTTTACCCCCACGCCGTCCCGGGCCGTGGTCAAGCTCGACAAGAGCCAGACCGGCTTTTTCACCCTGGCACAACTGCTGCGTAAGCGGGGCTACCACACCCAGTTTATCTATGGTGGTGAAAGCCATTTCGATAACATGGCCAGCTTTTTTCTGGGCAATGGCTTTGAGCATATCGTTGATCAGCGGGACTTCGAGTCGCCGGTGTTTGAGGGATCCTGGGGAGTCAGCGACGAGGATCTGTTCGTGCGTGCCAATCAGGAATTTGAACAGCTGCACCGGAGCGACAAGCCCTTTTTTAGCCTGGTATTCAGCTCCAGTAATCACGATCCCTTTGAGTTTCCCGATGATCGTATCGTGCTGTATGAGCAGCCAAAGCAGACCCGTAATAACGCCGCCAAATATGCCGACTATGCGCTGGGGCGCTTCTTCGAGCTGGCGCAACAATCCGACTACTGGCAGGACACCCTGTTCCTGGTAGTAGCCGATCACGACTCCCGTACCTATGGCCCCGAGCTGGTGCCGGTGCCACACTTTCGCGTGCCGGCCCTGCTGTTGGGTGAGGGCATAGCACCGCGCCGTGACGACCGCCTGGTGAGCCAGATTGATTTGCCGCCGACTCTGCTGTCGCTGGCCGGTATCGACAGCGACAATCCCATGCTGGGACAGGATCTGACTCGTTATTCCCCCAACCGGGCCCTGATGCAGTTCGATCAGAATTTCGCCTTGCTGAAAGGACGCGACATGGTGGTATTGCAACCGGAGCAGGACGCCCTTGGCTTTCAATATGACGCCGGTCAGCAGTCGCTTACCCCGGTGCCGGCGGATGCCGGCCTGGCGCAGCAGGCTCAGGCCTATGCCTTGTGGGGCAGCCTGGCCTATCAGCAGGGGCTGTACCGGCTGCCGGCATCGTCTGACAGCGGCTTTATTGCCGGTCGGTAGCGGGCAGGGGTTCGCTATCGCTGCCGCTTGCGCTAAACTCGGCACCTGAACTTTAACACTCGGAAGCATGAACATGGTCACACTGCACACTACCTACGGCGATATTACTCTTCAGCTGTTTGCCGACAAGGCACCGGAAACCGTTGCCAACTTTCTGCAATATTGCCGCGACGGTCACTATGACAACACCCTGTTTCACCGGGTGATTGACGGCTTCATGATCCAGGGCGGCGGCTATGGTCCGGGCTTTGAAGAAAAGGAAACCCGTGCCACCATCAAAAATGAAGCAGACAACGGCCTGACCAACAAGGTGGGTGCCATTGCCATGGCCCGTACCATGGAGCCGCATTCTGCCACTGCTCAGTTCTTCATCAATGTAAATGACAATGATTTTCTGAACTTCAAGTCTGCCACCACTCAGGGCTACGGCTACTGCGTGTTTGGTGAAGTGAGCGAAGGCATGGACGTGGTCAATAAAATCAAGGGCGTGGCCACCGGCACCCGGGGTTACATGCACCAGGATGTGCCGGTAGACGACGTGCTGATCACTGGCGTAACTATCAGCGAGTAAGTCATATCGCACTGTGTTGCAATGCCCGCCTAGGCGGGCATTGTTGTGTCTGGAACCGGATCTGAGCCGATGCCCCATACCCTGTTTATTGCCGACCTGCATTTGAGTGATGGCCGGCCCGATATTACCCATGCCTTTCTTGAATTTATGCGTGACGAAGCGCCCGGGGCAGATGCCCTTTATGTGCTGGGCGACTTGTTTGAATTCTGGGTTGGCGACGATGAGCCCGTCGAGCTGAACCGGCAGGTGGCGGCGGCATTCCGTACCTGCAGTGAGGGCGGTACGCCGGTGTATTACATTCACGGCAACCGGGATTTCATGATTGGCCGGCGTTTTGCCGCCGAGGCGGGCATGACCCTGCTGCCTGAACATCATGTGATCGACCTGTACGGCGAACCTGTCCTCATTATGCATGGCGACACTCTGTGTACCGACGACGCCGGCTATCAGCGTTACCGCCGTATCACCCGTTGGCGCTGGCTGCAATGGCTGTTTCTGTGTTTGCCTCTCCGCAAGCGGCTGGACATCGCCGACGGCATTCGCGGCAAGAGTGCTCAGTCCAAACAGGGCAAAAACATCACCATTATGGATGTAAACCGGCAGGAGGTGGCCCGGCAAATGCGCAAGGCCGGGGTAAAGCGGCTGATCCACGGCCATACCCACAGGCCCGCCATGCATGATTTTATCCTTGATGGCCAGCCTGTTCAGCGGCTGGTGCTGGGTGACTGGTACACCCAGGGCAGTGTACTGCGCATCGGCCCGGATCATGCTGAGCTGCAGAGTCGTGAGCTGGAGGAAAACAGATGAAGCCAGGCAAAACCGGAATACGGCGGTTGGTGGCGGCGCTGGGTTATTCCCGTCAGGGGCTGGTCAGTGCTTACCGTTTTGAGGCAGCCTTTCGTCAGGAGCTATGGCTGGCGCTGGTGCTTGTGCCCTTTGCGCTCTGGCTGGATTTGTCACTGACGCATACCTTGTGGCTGCTGGTCAGTCTGGTCATGGTGCTGATTGTAGAGCTGATAAACTCCGCCATTGAAGCGGTGGTAGACCGCATCGGCCCCGAACATCATGAGCTGGCGGGGCGCGCCAAGGACATGGGGTCGGCGGCGGTACTGCTGACCTTGTTGCTGGCAGTACTGGTCTGGGGGCTGATACTGGCAGACCACCTGCTGTGAGCAGGGCCGCCGTCACCGCGCCTGCTGACTCATGCAACACCCGCCAGTATGGAAAATGGTGGCGTTATCCATATGCTCAGGGAACGGCCAATCGGTAGCCAATGCCTGGCTCTGTCAGCAAAATACGCGGGTGGGCTGGCTGGGCTTCGAGTTTCTGACGCAACTGTGACATATGCACTCGTACGTATTCATGGTGCTCTACGTGGGCCGGCCCCCAGACTGCGCTCAGGATCTGGCGATGGGTAACCACCTTTTCGGCATGGCGTAACAGGAACAGCAGCAGTTTGTACTCGGTAGGGGTCAGATGCAGCAATTCATTCTCCCGACATACCCGCCGGGCTGTCGGATCTATGCTGATATCCCCCAGCTGCACAGGGATCCCGGTGTCTCGTCCGGGACGGCGCAGGGCGACCCGGATCCGTGCCAGCAGCTCCTGAGCACCGAATGGCTTGGTCAGATAATCGTCGGCACCGGCATCCAGTGCTTCCACTTTTTCCGCTTCCCGCTCCCGGGCCGAGATCACGATCACCGGTATTTCTGACCAGGCCCTCAGCTCCTGCAGCAGTGCGACGCCGTCGATATCTCCCAGTCCCAGATCGAGCAACACCAGATCCGGTGTATGACGACTCAGGCAGCGGAGTCCTTCGGTACCACTCCCTGCGGCTTCGATTCCATACTGATGGCTGCGTAGCAGGGTCTGCAGAAAACGGGACATGGAGGTGTCATCTTCGATAATCAGGATATGGGGCTGGTTGGCCGTCATTGTTCTTTTCTCCAGGCAGGCCATACCAGGCGAGCCATCATGGTTTGTCCGTCATTATTTTCGGTTAGGTAGAACGTGCCCTGGTGCAGGTCCGCGACCGCCCGGCAGATGGGCATCCCCAGGCCCGCATTGCCGTCACTCTGTGGCCGGGATACCGGCCCGCAACAGCCGTTGTGCAGGACAAAGGCATACAGCTCGCCATGCCAGAGGCCTTCCAGGCGGAAGGGAGGTAAACCGTGTCGCACGGCATTTTCCAGCATATTGGCCAGGGCAATTTCCAGCAGGGTGGCGTCGCCCTGGACCGGAGTGGCATTCTCGATGGAAAAGTCGAAGTGGACGGCATCAAATAAAGCACCGCGCCGGCGCAGGGCAGCGCTGACCACCTCTTCCGGTATCAGTGCCTGATGAACCGGTTGCTCCTGACGCTGAACCCGGTTGAGTTCCATGACCTTATCAAAATGGCTGCTTAATACCCGGCTTTGCTGATAAATGGCTTCGGCGATTTCCCGGTATTCCTCTTCCTGCAGGCGGACCTGGGTATCTGCCAGCATACTGGCATTGCCCATGATGCTGGCGAGGGGCGTACGCAAATCATGGGACAGGGAACGCAGCAGGGTGTTACGGCCACTGGTCAGTTCGGCCTCCAGTCGTGCTTCCTGTTCGGCCCGGGCCAGACGAGCCCGGGTAAGAGACTGGCCCAGCAGCGAGGCCGCCACTTTCAGCAGAGTACGGTTGGTCTTGTAGGCGCGCTCAGGGCAGCAAAGGTAGACCGCCAGTTGCTGCCGGTCCCGTACTGGCAAGGCCTGGTGCCCGGCCGGCGGCCCGGAATGGATGCTGACCGGATGCCCCAGCCGCCGGCTCAGTAACCGGGTCATAAACTGGTACATGTCTTCGGGCCGGTTGTGGCCGGGCAGGCCCCGGGCCAGCAGAAACATGCCCCTTAGCTGGCGCAGCAACTGCCGTACCCGTTCAAGCTGGCTGCGTAGCTGGCCGCTGAGCCGGCTGATCAACAAGCCCACTGCCAGCATCACCGAGAAGGTGAGCAGGTAGTCCAGGTTATGGACGTCCAGGGTATAGTAAGGCTTCACAAAGAGCAGATCGAATAACAATACGCTTAATATGGTTGCCAGGCTGGCAAAACGGCTGCCCTGGCGGATCGCAATGACCGACACCACCAGCAGCAGCGCCATGGCGATGTCGGTGGTGGTGAGGAAGCGCCGCAGCGGCAGCAACAGCAATGCGGTCAGCAAAGGCCCCCCCAGGCCGGGCAGCCAGGGGGGAAAGCGTAAATTATCCGAGGGCAATACGGCCTCCTGCGTAGCGCAGCGGACGCTCCGGATTACCCGTCAGGGCGGTAAACAGATATACCGGGCTCAGCTTGCCAATGATCATGACCGCCATGATGAGTGTTTTGCCAGCCTGACTCAACTCTCCGGTGGCTCCCATGGAAAGACCGACAGTACCCAGGGCTGAAATCAGCTCGAAGATCATGGTGAAGGGCGCAGCGGAAGGCATCAGCCAGAACGCGATCAGTGACGCCAGCAATAGCAAGATCAGGGTAATAACCAGAATACCGGCCGCCCGCAGCATGGACTCGGTTCCTATCATCCGGCCCAGCATGCGGGTTTCGGTCCGGCCCTGCAACGCGGCGACCACGCCGGTGATCAGCAGCACGAATGTCGTTATCCGGATACCCCCTGCGGTGGAGCCAGAGCCGGCACCAATGCCCATGTTGAGCATCAGCCAGCTTTGTCCGGCCGTACTCATGGCGGCGATGTCCAGGCTGTTGAAGCCGGCGGTACGTGCGGTGGCGGTCTGGAAAAAGGCATGTAACAGGCGATCCTGCCAGTCAAGGCCCGCCAGGGTGTGGTTGTGCTCGAACAGCAGCAGTAACATCGTGCCTGCCACCAGCAAGGTCAGGGTGGCCCACAGCACCAGCCGGGTGTGAACACTGCGGCAACGGCGCAACACCAGCACCTCGTACATCACGGCGAATCCCAGACCACCGGTGATGAAACCCGCTGCATGAGCCAGAACCACCCATCCTGCCGATACCGACATCAGAGAATCGCTGAACAGGGCAAAGCCGGCATTATTAAAGGCTGATATGGCATGGAACAGACTGGTACCGAGCCCTTGCTGCCAGCCCAGTAACGGAACCCAGTGCAGGGCGAACAGGATGGTCAGCACCAGTTCGGTCCCCAGACTGAATAGCAGGGAAAAGCGGATGACGTCCGACAGCCTCAACTCGGGCCCCAGCTGCCAGAAGGAGCTGAGCATGGCCTGGTTGCGCAGACCCACACTGGCGTTGAATGACAGCATGGCGGCCGCGCCGAGGGCCATGTAGCCCAGGCCACCGAGCTGGATCAGCAGTCCGATAATGGTCTGGCCCAGCGCTGAATAGATGGTGCCGGTATCGACCACCACCAGCCCGGTTACGGTGACCGCCGAGACGGCCGTAAAAAGAGTATCAATCCAGCTGGTCGGCGTGTTCTGGGCGGCGGGTAACAGCAGTAGCAGGCTGCCGGCCAGCGCCAGAATCAGGTAGCCCTGTAACAGCAGCAGCGCCGGTGAGCCCAGCCGTTTGTGGGTCAGGACAAGTTGTGCAGACATGCTTCCAGTCGCTCCTTTTCAGCCAGCAGCAGTAATTTGTCACCTGGTTGCAGGCGGGAGATCTGAATCAATTGTTCGGATTGATAACTGTTGTAGCGGGTGATGCCCAGCAGCCGGATATGATGGCGACCGAGCAGGCCCGCCAGATTGTGCTCGAGGTGGGTGGCATTGACTTCCAGCTCCGCCATTACCTGGCCGGTAGACAGAGGCTGTCGTGTCAGCAGCTCGGGATGATCCATCCAGCTGGCTGCCATTTCGCCCATGGCCTGCTCCGGATTGATGGCCCGGGTCACCCCCATCTTCAGTGCCAGCTTGTAGTGGTAGTTATCACGGGTTTTGCACCAGATGGTTTCCACTCCCGCTTCTTTCAAATTAAGGATGGTCACCAGGCTGCTTTGCAGATCGGTACCGATGGCCACCACCACCGCGAAGAATTGCCGCCAGTCAATACTGGCCGTCACTTTGGGATCGGTGCTGTCGGCGATAATGGCTTCGGCCACGTCATCGGCAATGGCATTGACCCGTTTCTGATCCGAGTCCATTGCCATGATGTCAAACCCTGTTTTTTGTGCTGCCCGGCAGAAGGCGGAACCGAACCGGCCCAGGCCGATGACTGCAATACGTTTTTTTGCCATGGTTTTATGTCTCCGTAAGTGGGACTGCAAGCCTACGGAAGCGGGTGTAAAAAGGGTGTTTAGATTGGGGAGAGGGGTATAAAGAAAATATAAAGAGTGTGGGCCTGACCGGGGTTGCAGGGGATAAAGGCCTGAACTCAGTTGCCGCCCGGTCCGGGATACCGCCCTTAATGTAACGCATTTTGATTATTTGTGTTTCATATGTGTTTATTTAAAGTATTCATTTCTGTTATGTAACGCCAGCCTCTAGCATCAGGGACATGCGCTGAATCAGCCATTTATCGGGCGCAGTTAACCACCCTGTTACAGCTATAAGGAAGGAGTCTTACCATGCAGATGCCCAGCACCCTGACCATCCCCAACGGTGGAAAAGTTCGCGGCATGTTTTCCGAGGCGGAAATGCGTTCCCGCCAGCATAAACTGCGCCAGTATATGGCCGGCAATGATGTGGATGCCGTGTTGTTCACCTCCTATCACAACATCAACTACTTCAGTGATTTTGTGTATTGCCGTTTCGGTCGGGATTATGGTCTGGCGGTGACGCAGGATATTCACACCACCATTACCGCCAATATCGACGGTGGCCAGCCTTACCGCCGCAACGCCCTGGGCGACAACCTGGTATACACCGACTGGCAGAAGGACAACTTCTTCCGTGGTGTACAGCAGTTGATCGGCGGCGCCAGACGGGTGGGGGTGGAATTTGACCACCTGAGCCTGCAAAACCTCGACAAGCTGAAGGCCGCGCTGCCGGACGCCGAGTTTGTTGACATTGGCGTGCCTACCATGAAGATGCGCATGAGCAAGTCCGCCGAGGAAATTGCCCTGATCAAGCAGGGTGCCCGGGTGGCTGATGTGGGCGGTGCCGCCATCCGCGACGCCATTGGCGTAGGTGTGCCCGAGTACGAAGTGGCCCTGGCCGGTACTCAGGCCATGGTGCGCGAAATTGCCCGCACCTTCCCCCATGGCGAGCTGATGGACACCTGGGTCTGGTTTCAGTCCGGTATCAATACCGACGGTGCCCACAACCCGGTGACCAGCCGCAAGATTGAAGCCGGCGACATTCTCAGCCTGAATACTTTCCCGATGATTGGGGGTTACTACACCGCGCTGGAGCGGACCCTGTTCAGCGAGTTCGCCTCCGACCGTCACCTGGAGCTGTGGGAAATTAACTGCAAGGTACACCGTCGTGGTCTGGAGCTGATCAAGGCCGGCAACCGCTGCTGTGATATTGCCGCCGAGCTGAATGACATTTTCGCCGAGCACGATGTGCTGCAGTACCGCACCTTCGGTTACGGCCATTCCTTCGGCACCCTGAGCCACTATTACGGTCGTGAAGCGGGCCTGGAGCTGCGTGAAGATATTGAAACCGTACTGGAGCCGGGTCATGTAGTGTCCATGGAGCCGATGATCATGCTGCCGGAGGGCTTGCCGGGTGCCGGCGGTTACCGCGAGCACGACATCCTGGTGATCAGTGAAAGTGGTGTGGAAAATATCACCCGCTTCCCCTTCGGCCCCGAACACAACATCATCAAAGGCTGATGAAAGCAGGCTCGCCCACAAGGTGAGCCTGCTTTGTTTTAACGGCAGCGAAGGGAATATGTTGCCGTTCTGCTGAAGATGAGGCCGGCACGCCGGCAGCATCAGTAATATTAACCCCGCTTCGCAAGAAGCCGCGCAACGAGGTAGCAGTCATGTTGAATGCATCCTGGACCATGGAATGGTTTGTCTATCTGAACGTCACCATTATTGCCTGGGCCACCTTGTCCTACGTCTATCGGGAATACCTTCGTCAACCCGGCGATGAATGAAGGCACCAACCAAAGGGAGTTTGTGATGGAAAATTATGCATTGTTAAACTGGGCTCTGCTGTTGGGCTCTTTCGGTGTGCTGATCTTTATTGGCTATCTGTCCAGCCGGGTAGTCAAAGACAGTGATGAAACCGGCTTCCTGGTGGCCGGTCGCAGCCTGGGCCCGTTTGTGGGAGCCGGCACCATCGTTGCCACCGGCTTCAGTGGCTGGGGCTTTATGGGCTCTCCGGGCGTGGCTTACGAGTTCGGCTCGGTAGAAGTGCTGGGCAACTTCTTTTTTGCCCCGGCCATGGTGATTGCCGTGCTCTATTTTGCCCATTTTCTGCGCCGGCGCGCCGAGGAGCTGGGCAGTTGCACTATTCCCGAGTATGTATCCCAGCTGCACGGTGGCGGCCAGTTGCTGGAGCGCTGGGTCAAGGGCGTGGCCGCTACCATTACCATCGTACTGCTGCTGGTGTTCCTCACCAGCCAGATCAAGGCGGTGGGCCTGCTGGGTGCGTCCTGGCTGGGCATTGAATTGACCGAAAGCGCCTTGCTGATGATCTCGGTGATTATCCTCTACACTATGCTGGGTGGCCTGGCTGCCGTGGCCTGGACCGATACCCTGATGGTGGCGGGGATGGGCATAGGTGCCGTGGTGATGATGGTGCAGATCTTTACCGACGTCAGCCTGACCGAGATGATTGACCGGCTGAATGCGGTTGATCCCGAATTACTTAACCCGAGCACCTCGGCGCCCTATGGTGATAGCAAGGGGTCGGTTTTTCTGGTGCTGCCTTACGCCTTCCTGTTTACCGCCGTGCTGCCCTATATGGCGGTGCGCTTCCTGGCCTTCAAGCCGACCGTCAAAATGCATCAGGTCGCCATCTGGGTTGCCCCCATGGGCTGTCTGCTCAGTCTGGTTCCCATTGTGGGCATGTATGTGCGCATTGCGCACCCCGAGCTGGCGGAAGCCGATCAGGCCATGCCGGTGTATCTGGCGACCTTTCTGCACCCGGCACTGGCGGGTATTATCACCCTGTTTATTCTGTTTGCGATGAAGTCCACCGCCAACTCGTTGCTGCATACGGTGTCGAGCGCGGCCTCTCACGATCTGCGTACCGCCCTGTTCCCCAACAGCAAGGCGTCCGGTGCCCGTATTTTGTGGATTAACCGTATCTGGGTGGCCATTCTCGGCTTTGTCGGCTTCCTGATGATGCTGTATGCGCCGCCCTTTATGCTTTCCTGGCTGGGCATTCTCGGCTCCGGCACCCTGCTGGCGGTGATGATCGGGCCGGTGTTTATCTCGTCGTTCTGGCAGGGCAATGGCTATGGTGCTCTGGCTGCCATGCTGGCCGGCCTGATGACCAGCGGCAGTTTTCTGTTGTTCACTGAGGTAGGCTGGGTGGAGGGGCCACTCTATGGCTGTCTGGTATCGTCGGTGGTGTATGTGACGGTCAGCAAGCTGACACAGGTCGTGTCGGGTGGTGTTGTTGCTCGCAGTTGTTAAGTTCCAGTCGAATCCATTTTGAATCAGGGCCCGGTATATCCGGGCTTCTTCGTTTCTGGCAGCCGCGAACAGCGGTGGTCAGGATCACGTTTTGAGTATTGTCGTATACAACAGCTGCCCGGCTTTCTGATAAGCTCCCGCGCTTGATTTTAAACCCATGGCGGATGAAAGTATGGTTAAAGATGCCTTGCAGCAAGACAAGAGACTGAGCATCAAGGGATGGATATTGCTGGCCGATATCGCTCTGTTTGCCCTGTTACTGACGTTTCTGCCCTTTGAACCCGGTGTTAACAAGGGCCTAAGCCTGCTTATCTTCATTGCCGTGCTGTGGCTGACCGAAGCCGTGCACATCACCATTACCGCACTGATGGTACCGCTGCTGGCGTCGGTGATGGGGATTCTGTCCACCGGAGCGGCGCTGGGCAATTTCGCCAATCCCATCATTTTCCTGTTCCTGGGAGGCTTTGCGCTGGCGGCTGCCATGCATAGTCAGGGTCTGGACAAGCTGATCGCCAGCCGTATTCTGCGTCTGGCCAACGGTCGCCTGAGTCTTGCGGTGCTATTGATGTTCCTCACCGCTGCCTTTTTGTCGATGTGGATCAGTAATACCGCGACCGCCGCCATGATGCTGCCGCTGGCTTTGGGGTTGCTCAGCTGTCTGGACCAGCAACAGCACAGGGCTACCTATGTGTTTGTACTGCTCGGTATTGCCTACAGCGCCAGCATTGGCGGCATCGCTACCCTGGTGGGCAGCCCGCCCAATGCCATTGCCGCTGCGGAAGTGGGCCTGAGCTTCAGTGACTGGATGGCTCTTGGTCTGCCCATTACGCTGATGCTGTTGCCGCTGACCATCGTGCTTCTTTACCTGTTGTTCCGCCCGCAGCTTGGCCAGCGTATCGACCAGCCTGAAGAAAGCATTCACTGGACGGGAAAGCGGAAAATCACCTTGGGCATTTTTGCCCTGACGGTAGCACTGTGGATTTTTTCCAAGCCGGTCTCTGCCGCCCTGGGCGGGCTATCCGGCTTTGATACCCTGGTGGCCCTGCTGGCTATAACCCTGATTGGTCTGAGCAGGGTGGCCGAATGGCAGCACATTGCCAAGCATACCGACTGGGGCGTGTTGCTGCTGTTTGGTGGTGGCCTGACCCTGAGCAGTGTATTACGTGATACCGGTACCAGCCTGTTTCTGGCCAATGTGCTGGCGGATCTGCTGGAAAACGCCAGTCCGTTCGTGATTCTGCTGACCATTACTGCCTTTGTGGTGTTCCTGACCGAACTGGCCTCCAATACCGCCAGTGCGGCTCTGCTGGTACCGGTATTTGCTGCGGTAGCTGAAAGCCTGGGACTGACGCCTGTGATGGTGGCGTCGGTGATTGCGGTAGCGGCTTCCTGTGCCTTTATGCTGCCTGTGGCCACGCCACCCAACGCCATTGTATTCGGCAGTGGTCTTATCCGTCAGGGCCAGATGATGAAGGCAGGCTTCGTTCTTAACCTGGCCTGCATTGCCGTGCTCGCCTGTTATTTTTATCTGCTGGGTTAAAGCTGAACAGGTACGGGAGAAGGCTCAGAGGGTATTCAGCCCCTGCCTGAGGTAGTCCAGCAGCATCTTCCCGGCCGGGCTGAGTGTGTTGTTGTCGTAACGAAAACCGATGGATACACTGCCCAGATCCGGGCAATGGGCAAAACCCGGGGAGGCCTCCAGTCCTTCCGGCACCGTACTTTTCGCGAGCGCGCTGATACCGAGACCAGCCTTGATGGCGGACTGAATGCCCAGCAAGCTGGAGGTGCTGTAGACAATACGCCAGGGGATATTGGCTTTGCTCAGCGCCTCGATAATGGAGCGGCGATACAAACATCCCTTGGGGTAGAGGATCAGGGGCAGGGGATCTTCAGCAGCAAGCATCATATTGTTGTTGCGCACCCAGACCAATGGCTCCGTGATGTAATCGGTCAGTTGTGGCCGGGCCAGATGGCGTTCTTCAATGGCCATCACCAGATCGTAAGCGCCTTTCTGGTAATCACTGAGCAGGTTAGCACTGATGTCGCTGCTGACATCCAGTGTGACACCGGGATAAGCCTGGGCAAAGCGGCCCAGAGTGGCGGCCAGAAACGATACTTCAAAGTCAGTGGGGATGCCCAGACGCACCGAGCCGCTGACTCTGGGGGCTCCCAGGCGGGAAATCAGGGCATCGTTTAGTTCCAGCATTCGCTGAGCGCAGGTCAGCAGCAGCTGACCTTCTTCCGTCAGCTGAAGGCCCTGACCACGGTTAAACAGCTTGATATTCAGCAGCTCTTCCAGCCGTTTTATCTGCAGACTCACTGCTGGCTGCGAGCGCCCCAGCCGTTCACCGGCCTGGGTAAAGCCTCCCAGTTGGTTAATGGTCACAAAGGTACGCAGTAAGTCAGTAGGCAGGTTTTTCATATCTTGCCGCACCACCATAACAAAGTCTGATGTATCTTTTTTTAACATTAATTTAATAAATAAAAAAGGGCCGGCATTCCAACAGAATGCCGGCCCTTGCTTGGAAGTGCCCGGTTTATTCCTGCTCGGGTCTGGGCTTTTTACGCTTAAGCGGAGCCATGCCGTCGGCGGAGCCATCGCCACCACCGGTAAAGCCTTCCGGCCGCTTGGGTGAGGGCCTGGCGGCGGATTTGGCCGGGCCTTTACCTTTAACGTTGACAGCTTTCTTGCCGCCGGGCTTGCCTTTACCGGTTGGCTTGCGGACCGGGCGCAGCCCTTTGAACTTGCCTTGCAGACCGTCGATGACGCTGAGGGTCACGGTACGCTGTAGAAATGCTTCCACCCGTTTGAACGCCTCCCAGTCACGGGGACCTACCAGGGAAACGGCGGTGCCGCTGGCGCCGGCCCGCCCGGTGCGACCAATGCGGTGCACGTATTCTTCCGGCTGCTTGGGCATATCGAAGTTAATGACCAGAGACACTTGCAGCAGATCCAGTCCCCGAGAAGCCACGTCCGTGGTGATCAGCACCTTGTACTGTCCCCGGGCAAAGGCATCCATAATGCGGTTACGTTCGGCCTGGCTCATGTCGCCGTGCAGTGCTGCCGTGGTCAGCCCCTGCTGCTGCAAGCGCTCGGCCAGCCGCTCGGTATCGGAGCGGGTAGCGGTAAAGATAATGGCCTGCTGGTAAGGCTCGTTGGCCAGCAGGTGGTCCAGCAGCGCCTGTTTGTGATCCAGATGATCACCCAGCATAAAACGCTGCTCAATGTCCTGATGCTCTGCATGTGCTTCACCGATGGCGACCCGTTTGGGAGCGTTCAGCAGTTTACCAGCCATGGTGTTGGCTTCGGCATGATCCAGGGTGGCGGAGAACATCAGCGTCTGGCGGCGGCGATGATCGGCGGCCTGGTGAATGCGTTCCAGCTGAGGTGCAAAGCCCAGATCCAGCATCCGGTCAGCTTCATCCAGGATCAGCAGCTCAAGGCCATTGAGCATCAGTGAGCGAGCGTCCAGGTGGTTAGCCAGTCTTCCCGGCGTGGCCACAATCACATCGGGCTGACGGCGCAAGGCTTTTAACTGATCGTTAAAGTTTTCTCCGCCCAGCAGCAGGGCAATATTGAAATGGCTGCCGGCCAGCGCACGCAGTTGAGCATAGACCTGGCGGGCGAGTTCCCGGGTCGGGGCCAGGATCAGTGCACGTGGGTCTCGCTTGCTCAGCGCCCGGCTTTTCATCATTCGCTGCAGTGCCGGCAGCAAATAGGCCAGGGTTTTTCCCGAGCCGGTTTTGGAAGATGCCAGGAGATCATAGCCGGCCAGTACCACTGGCATGGCTTGTTGCTGGATCTCGGTGGGCATTTCAAGCCCTTGATGATCCAGTGCCCTGACAAGACGGATATCCAGTCCAAAATCACGAAAAGTGTCGTTATGTTGCGCCAAGTAGCTGCTCCGCATATATCGGGAAATGAGTGGCCATCAACCGGCCAGCGTAATTGCAGGATATTGTATAAGAAAGCGGGACGCTTGTAATGGCAAGCCGGCATTTGCCGTGTGACAGGCGGTCGAACTTGTGGCGGGATTTGGTTACTATTTAAACTTTCTTTGTCATGGAATGACCTTTATGACCATGCCTTTTGATACCCGATCTGGTAATCATCTGACTCGCGAGCTGATCGAGGTGCTGTTTCCCATGTTTGAGCAGGCCAGTGCCGGTGCCATCGCGGTGGACCGGCAGGGTCGTATCAGCTGGATTAATTCCCGTTATGCCCGGCTGCTGGGACTGTCGGATACACACTCGGTTATTGGCCGGCCGGTGTGCTCGGTGATAGCCCGCAGCCGCATGCCTGAGGTGGTGGAGAGCGGGAGGCCGTTGTTGCTGGATATTATGGAATATAAAACCCAGCAGCTGGTGGTGACCCGCCTGCCGTTGTTTGATGAGCAGGGAGAAGTGAGCGGGGCTGTGGCTTTTGTGCTCTATGATGACCTGCAACCTCTTACGCCGCTGGTCAGTAAATATCGCCGCCTGTATCAGGATCTGCAGGCGGCCAGGCGTGCTCTGGCCCGGCAAGGACGCAGTACCCGTTATCAACTGGCAGATTTCGCCGGAGCCACCCCGGCAGCACTGGAGGTAAAGCGCCGTGCCAGGCTGGCGGCAGGGCGGGAGATTCCGGTTTTACTGCTGGGAGAAACTGGTACCGGCAAGGAGGTACTGGCTCAGTCGATACATGCTTTGTCTGCCCGTGCCAGTGGTCCTTTTGTGGGGGTCAACCTGGCGGCCATACCTGAAAACTTGCTGGAAGCCGAGTTTTTCGGTGTGGCACCCGGTGCCTATACCGGTGCTGACAAGCGCAGCCGGGAAGGTAAATTTCAGCTGGCCAATGGTGGCACCCTGTTTCTGGATGAAGTGGGTGATATGCCGCAGGCGCTGCAGGCCAAGCTGCTACGAGCCCTGCAGGAACAAGAGGTTGAACCGCTGGGCTCCAATCAGGTGGTACCGGTGGATGTAAGGGTGCTGGCCGCCACCAGCCGTGATTTAACCGAAATGGTTGCTGACGGTCGCTTTCGCTCCGATCTCTATTATCGTCTGAATGTGCTGGAAGTACGTATTCCGCCACTGCGGGAGCGGCTGGGGGATCTGGGGGTGCTGTGCGAAGGGCTGCTGGAAGATATCTGCGCCGGCCACAGCCGGGTGGAAATTACCGATGATGCAGTGGCCCTGCTCGCCCATTATCACTGGCCGGGTAATATCCGCGAATTGCGCAATGTGCTGGAGCGGGCGTACACCATGAGTGAACAGGCCGAGCTGCTGGACGTGGAGCGGATCAACCGAGTGCTGCCTTTGCAAGAAAAAAGAGCGGGCGCGGTGAGCACAGCGACGGTAGCCATGGCGGTGCGTCCCCTTGCCGAGGTGCTGGCGGATGCCGAGGCTGCGGCTATTCAGGCGGCTTTGCAGCAGAGCGGGGGGAACCGTGCTCAGGCCGCCCGTTTGCTGGGTATTTCCCGGTCGGTATTTTATGAAAAACTGGCGCGTCATTCCTGAAAAGCGGACAGGTGTCCGGCAATCCACACACTTCTGTCGCCGATGTTGAGAGAAGTGTCCTGAAATCTGGAATCACTTTTTTTGATCATAATAAAAACCCTTTGTTAACATAAAGTTAACCACTCTGGCATGTTTTCTGTATAAAGTAACATTGAGCATATGGAACCGGTTTTTGGGAAACCGGGAATGTTATCAAGCAGAAGGAAGAACGCATGTCGATAAACAGCAAAGTGACCGCCTTAACCCTGAGCGCCGTGTTTTGTGCCGGCATGGCTGCCACACCGGCCATGGCAGAAAAAGTGCGCTGGCAGGTACCGCTGGCCTTCCCGTCTCACCTGGTCGGGCTGACCACACCGGTCAAGCACTTGTCCGAATCTCTGGCGGCCATTTCCGGTGGCGATGTGCAGCTGCGCTATTATGAGCCCGGCGAGCTGGTGCCCCCTTTTGAAATCATGGATGCGGTGGGCACGGGCAAATATCCCGCCGGTTACACCTGGGTGGGCTACGATCAGGGCACCATTCCGGCACTGCCACTCTACTCCGGTGCCCCCTTCAATATGGAGCCACCGGCTTACCTGGCCTGGTATTACGAGGGTGATGGCAAGGCGTTGCTGGAAGAGATCTACGCCGAGCGCAATATTCATCCCATGCTGTGCAGCATTATCGGGCCGGAAGGGGCGGGCTGGTTCAAGAATCAGATCACCAATCTGGATGACTTTGAAGGACTGCGCATTCGCTTTGCCGGTATTGGCGGCAAGGTACTGGAACAGCTGGGCGCCTCGGTGACCATGGTCCCCGGAGCCGAGATTTTCCAGTCGCTGGAGCGCAACACCATCGATGCCACCGAATTCTCTCAGCCCGCGATAGACAAAATGCTGGGTCTGGATCAGATCGTAAAGAACTACATTATGCCCGGCTGGCACCAGACCCTGACCACTTCTCACCTGCTGGTCAACAAGGATGTGTGGAACAAGCTCAAGCCTGAAACCCGTGCCCTGGTGGAAATGGGCTGTGAGTCGGCCACCCTCAAGGGCTTTGCCCAGAGTGAGTGGGCGCAGCCCACGGCACTCAGAGAATATGAAAAAGAAGGGGTAACCGCTCAGGTACTGCCCGGACCGGTGCTGAGAGAGCTGGAAAAAGTCACCAATCAGGTGATGGATGGCATTGCTGCCGAAGACGAAATGTTTAAGCGGGTGCTGACCAGCCAGCGCGAGTTTATGGAGCACCACTCCATCTGGCACGGCAAAGGTTATCTGCCCCGCGACTTCTATCAGTACGACTAATTAACCGCAGAGCGGGCACCGCCGTGCCCGCTCTGTGCGGATGCGACTGAGGAGGTTGTTATGTCAAAAGAACCCCGTTCCCCTGCCGTGCTGCCCCACAACCAGCTGTCATTATGGCTGGACCGGCTGGTGTCCGGCGTAGGCAGGCTCAGTGCCTGGCTGTGGCTGGCGGTGCTGGTGGTGGTGATCACCAATGTATTCAGCCGTTTTGTATTGTCGGCGGGCTCGATTGCACTGGAAGAGTTGTCCTGGCACTTGTTCGGCATCGCTACCATGCTCTCGCTGGGTTATGCGGTGGTCGAGGATGACCATGTGCGGGTGGACGTACTGAGAGAGCGCTTTTCCCTGCGCACTCAGGCCCGTATTGAGCTGGCGGGTATTCTACTGCTGGCGCTGCCGATTATGGCACTGATGATAGACACGCTCATCCCCTACGCCTGGAAGGCCTGGGTATATACGGAGCGTTCCCAAGCCCCCAGCGGCCTGCCTTACCGCTTTATTTTCAAGAGTGTATTGCCTCTGGGGCTGATGCTGGTTGCGCTGGCACTGTTTTCCCGCGGGCTGCGCTGCGCCACCTTGCTGTTTAACTTTCCACGCCGTATCGGCTCGCCTGAAAAAGTGAAGCGGGTCAGCTGGCTGCCAACCCCGGAGAAATGACCATGGAGCTGGAAACACTGCTGGTGGTGGCCATGTTCGCCACCTTTATGGGGCTTTTGCTGCTGGGTTTCCCGGTGGCGTGGGTACTGGCCGGCACCGGACTGCTGTTTGCCCTGGCCGGTTATGTGATGGTAGAGCAGTTTGATGCCAATCTCTGGTTCACCTGGAACGGCACCATAGGGGTACTGGATGCCCGCCTGTTCGGCATCATGGCCAATGAGCTGATGGTAGCACTGCCGTTGTTCATTTTTATGGGCATCATGCTGGATCGCTCCGGCATTGCCGAACGGCTGATGCACAGTCTGGTACGGGCCCTGGGGCCGCTGCGGGGTGGCTATGCACTCACCGTGGTGATTGTGGGTATGCTGCTGGCGGCTTCCACCGGCATTGTAGGGGCTTCTGTGGTGCTGCTGGGCATGCTGTCTATCGGCCCCATGTTGCAGGCCAACTATAACCGCAGCCTGGCCGTGGGCACTGCCTGCTCGGTGGGCACGTTGGGTATTCTGGTTCCCCCCAGCATTATGCTGGTGCTGATGGCCGACCGGCTGGGCACTCCCTCTGCCTCGGTGGGCAAGCTGTTTATGGCGGCGCTGCTGCCCGGCGTGATGCTGGGCGTCATGTATGTGCTTTATATCGTGCTGCTGGCCTGGTTTAAAAAAGACGCGGCACCGGCTCCCGAGCACAAGCAGGCCATGGACGCCCGTGCCTGGCTGGATGTGGCGATGGCCGTGCTGCCCCCGCTGGGGCTGATAGGGGTGGTGCTGGGCTCGATTTTTAATGGCATTGCCACGACCACCGAAGCCTCGGCGGTGGGGGCGCTCGGGGCCATGGTGCTGGCCTTGTGCAGCCGCCGGCTGAACTGGCAGGTGCTGCGCGATTCGCTTTATCAGACCAGCCGAACCACCGCCTTTATTTTCGGTATTTTCATCGGTGCCACCGTATTTGCCGCCGTGCTGCGGGGGCTGGGTGGCGACGATGTGATCCGTGCGGCCATCACCGGGCTGCCCTTTGGCACCACCGGGGTGATGCTCACCATCCTGTTTATTACATTTCTGCTGGGGTTCTTCCTCGACTGGGTGGAAATCACCCTGATCATTCTGCCGCTGGTCGCCCCGGTGGTGTTTTCTCTGGGGGTGGAGCCGGTGTGGTTTGCGGTGCTGTTTGCGCTTTGTCTGCAAACGTCCTTTCTGACGCCGCCGGTGGGGTTTGCCCTGTTCTACATCAAGGGGGTATGCCCGCCCGAGATTACCACCCAGGACATTTACCGGGGAGTCGCCCCTTTTATCTGCCTGCAGCTGCTGGGGCTGGGGCTGGTGTTTGTGTTTGAGCCCCTGGCAACCTGGCTGCCCGCTTATGTCTATGGCGGACAGTAACGATGCATATTACAAGGAGAGACAGTCATGCGTCTTGAAAACAAAGTGGCGTTGATTACCGGTGCCGGTCAGGGCATTGGCCGGGCTATTGCCCGGCATTATGCCCGGGAAGGAGCCCGGGTAGCGGTCGCCGATCTCAGCCTGGCCAGTGCCGAGCAAACCGTGCTTGGCATTGTGGCCGAAGGGGGCGAGGCCATTGCCCTGGAAATGGATGTGACCAATGAGCAGGCGGTCAATGCCAGTGTGGCCCGGGTCGTACAGCACTGGGGCCGGCTGGACATCGCCCTGGCCAATGCCGGAATTCAGCATATTGAACCGGTACACAAGCTGGATTATGCCGACTGGCAGCGAGTGCTGAATGTGCACCTTGACGGTGCCTTTCTGCTCACCCGGGCGGTGCTGACTCCCATGTATGCCAATGGGGGCGGTGTCATGCTCTATATGGGTTCGGTCCATTCTCTGGAGGCCTCGCCACTCAAGGCACCCTATGTGGCGGCCAAACACGGCATGCTGGGGCTGTGCCGCACCGTGGCCCGGGAAGGAGCCGAACAGGGTGTGCGCAGTAATATTATCTGTCCGGGCTTTGTGCGTACTCCTCTGGTGGACAAGCAAATTCCCGAGCAGGCCCGGGAACTGGGCCTGAGTGAAGCGGAAGTGGTGCGTAATGTCATGTTGAAACACACCGTGGATGGTGAATTTACCACCCTGGAAGACGTTTCCGAGCTGGCTGTTCATCTGGCGGCATTTCCGTCGGCGGCCCTGACCGGTCAGTCGGTGGTGGTCAGCCACGGCTGGCACATGCAATAGGTGGCGGCCATGGAGCATAACAAGGTGCTCTGGACACCCACTCAGGTCTTGTGTGAACACAGTCAGATGGCGCGTTATATCCGCAGGCTGGAACAGCGGGGGCTGGGCCGCTTTTCCGGCTATGAGGCCCTGCATGCCTGGTCTGTGACCGAGCCGGAAGCATTCTGGCAGTCGGTGTGGGACTTCTGTGAACTGTGTTGCCACACCCCGGCAGATCGGATGCTGGGCAGGCAGGAAATGCCGGGTGCTGAGTGGTTCCCAGGTATGCGCATGAACTTTGCCGGCAACCTGTTGCGCCATGGCACGGGGCCGCTGTCCGGTCAGGATGCCGTGGTGAGTCATGACGAAGGCGGCCGTCCGATCCGGCATAGCTTTGCCGATCTTTACCGGGATACCGGTGCGCTGGAAGCCTGGTTGCGCGCCAGCGGTGTGAAGCAGGGAGACCGGATTGCCGGGGTGGTGACGCATGGCTATGAGGCGCTGGTGGCGATGCTGGCGGCGACCAGCATGGGGGCGGTATGGAGTTCGGCCTCACCGGATTTCGGTGCCGACGCCATTATCGATCGCTTCGGCCAGATTGAACCGGCGGTATTACTGCTGGTGAACGGTTATCGCTACGGTGGCAAACAGTATGACCGGCGCGACGAGTTTGCCCGGGTGGTGCAGGCGCTGCCCGGCCTGAAAGCGGTACTAAGCGTGCCTTGTCTGCCGGAAACCGGCAACGGGAAAGCACAGCCGGTGACCGAGTGGCAGGACGCGCTGGCGCAGGGGTGGGGCAGCGAGCCGTCCTTTACGCCGCTGCCGCCGGATCATCCGGTTTATATTCTGTATTCCTCGGGGACCACCGGAAAACCCAAATGCATCGTGCACGGGGCGGCGGGGGTGCTGGTGAATCACGCCAAAGAGCTGATATTACATGGTGATATGAGGCCTGGCGACCGACTGATGTATTACACCACCTGCGGCTGGATGATGTGGAACTGGCAGGCGTCGGCGCTGCTGGCCGGGGTAACCCTGATCACCGTGGACGGTGCCCCCGGCTATCCGGATCTTAACCGGTTGTGGGCTCTGGCCGGGCAGGAGCGGGTAACCCACTTCGGGACCAGTGCCCGCTTTCTGGCAGAATGCCGCAAGGCCGCGCTGGCACCGGGTCAGCGTGTTGATCTGAGCGCCTTGCGGGTGCTGTTTTCCACCGGCTCGCCACTGTTGCCGGAAGATTACGACTGGGTGTATGGCACCTTGCCAGCGCAGGTGATGCTGGGATCCATTGCCGGCGGCACCGATATTTGTGGTTGTTTTGTGGGTTGCTGCCCGTTACTGCCGGTGCGACGGGGAGAAATACAATGCCGCTTGCTGGGCGTGGATGTGGTGGCGGTGAACGAACAGGGTCAGGAAACCCGTGACCGGGGCGAGATGGTGTGCCGGCAGCCATTACCCTCCATGCCGCTGGGGTTCTGGCAGGACCAGGATCATCAGCGCTATCGGGCCGCCTATTTTGACACTTTTCCCGGGGTGTGGGCCCATGGCGATTATGTGGCCTTTACCGAGCAGGGAGGTGCGGTGATCTATGGTCGTTCCGACGCAACGCTGAATCCGGGCGGCGTGCGCATCGGTACCGCGGAAATTTATCGGCAGGTCGAGCGGGATCCGGCCATCAGGGACAGCCTGGTGGCCGCTCGCCAGGCCGGAGGCGATGTGGAAGTGGTGTTGCTGGTGGTGGCGGATCAGACGTTGAATGAAGAGCAGCATCACATGCTGCGGCAGCGCATTCGTACCGGTGCCAGCCCCCGGCACATGCCCCGGCATATTGTGCAGGTGCCGGATATTCCCTATACCCGCAGTGGCAAAAAGGTGGAGTTGGCGGTAACCCGCTTGCTGAACGGCCATGCCGGCAGTGATAACCGGGATGCGCTGGCCAATCCCCAGGCGCTGGCAGCCATTCGCCGATGCCTGCAGCAGGCCGGTTTGCTGACATAAACCGGCGCTGTGCCCGCCAGCCACAGGTAGTATTTTCTGGAAAATGCTACCTTAACTGGCTGTCTTTACTGGCTCGGCGGTTAATGCTGCTGCTTTGATGCTGTCTTTCCTGTTTACTCTGGCATTCGATGCACAGCCGCACTCCCGGCACCGCCTGACGCCGGGCGTCGGGAATGGGAGCTTCGCATTCCTCGCAGTGGCTCAGGCTGTCGCCGGCACTGAGCCGGTTGCGGGCAGTTTGTACCGCATCCTCCACACTGGCATCTATTTGCTCCTGCACGGCACCGTCCCGTGACCATCCTCCGGCCATGTTGTCGTCCTGTTCATCGTGGATTGGAGCTGTCATCTTGGCACCGACAGGATCCGGTTGCCGTGCGCCGGGCGGCAAAAACGCTCAATGGCCGGTGTCACCGAACCAGCAGAACAAGCCGGCCTGCTTGTGCAGAATAGTGAGCGAGAGATGCTGATCACAGGCCCGGCCAGCCAGTCCGTAGCACAGGTGCAGGGGTAGCAAATGCTCTTCCCGCGGGTGGCAAAAACGGGCATAAGGTGCCTGTTCCCAGTGCACCAGGCGGTCCTTGCGTTCTTCCTCGGTCAACGCCGGATCGGTACAGGTTTGAGTCAGCCAGTGCTCAAAGGCCCGGTTTTTATCGTTTGCTTCGGGACGTTCAGTAAAGAATTCGTGCATATTGTGAAAGGAAAAACCGGAGCCGATCACCAGCAGGCGCTGGCCCTTCAGTGCTCGCAGCGCCTGTCCCATGGCCAGGTGAAAGCCGGCATCCATATGGCTGGCCAGCGACAGCTGCACACAGGGAATATCGGCCCCGGGATACATCAGTTTCAGCGGAACAAACATGCCGTGATCAAAACCGCGGTTGTCGTCCAGCCGGCATGGCAGACCGGCGGAATGCAGCGCCTGTTGTACCTGCTGCGCCAGGGCGGGGGCACCGGGGCAGGGGTATTCAATCTGATAGGACTCGGGCGGAAAGCCGTAATAGTCGTAGATAAGGCCGGGCCTGGCTCCGGAGGTCAGGGTGGGCTCGGTTTCTTCCCAGTGGGCGCTGACCAGCAGAATGGCGTCCGGCCGGGGCAGTTCGCTGGCCAGTTGAGTGAGGCTGGCGACCAGCTCGGCATGAGCGGGATCCCCGAGCAGCGGCAATGGGCCACCACCGTGGGAAAGAAAGACGATGTCGGTGAATGAGGTCATGGTGATCTCCTGGTGTTGGTCGCTGATTTTAGATATATGGGGCACTGGACTCCCGTCCCCGTCC
Source organism: Oceanimonas baumannii (assembly GCF_002245495.1). Lineage (GTDB taxonomy): Bacteria > Pseudomonadota > Gammaproteobacteria > Enterobacterales > Aeromonadaceae > Oceanimonas > Oceanimonas baumannii. Next base: position 181,832 of record NZ_NQJF01000005.1, on the reverse strand, counting down.
ATACGGGGATAACGCCTTTGCGGAAATAACGTATCTGACCATCCTCCGTCGCTCCCGCGGAGGCGGGAGCCCAGGGCAGAGATGCATACTCTTAACCAAAAGCGCCTTCTGGGGAGTGATGCTCCTAATGAAGAACGTATCTGACTATCCACCGTCGCTCTCGCGGAGGCGGGAGCCCAGGGCAGAGATGCATACTCTTAACCAAAAGCGCCTTCTGGGGAGTGATGCTCCTAATGAAGAACGTATCTGACTATCCACCGTCGCTCCCGCGAAGGCGGGAGCCCAGGGCTGATGTGCACGTTCTCAACCAAAAATGCCATCTGGCGAATTGGCTCCCGTCCCTGTCTGTACGGGGATGATGTTCCTTCGCGGAAGTGCCGGTGATCAGCCGCGGTTCTTGGCGGCCAGTTTGCTCAGCAGCCACTGGTCGAGGGAGTAGCGGCCGGCACCCTGAATGGCCAGAGCCGCGGTGGCGGCGAACAGCGCCAGGGCATACTCGTAACCATTGTTGGCCATGAACAGGCCGTTACCGATGTGTACGCTGAACAGGGCTACCAGCATGGTGAAGGCGGACACAATCGCTGCTGGCCGGGTCAGCAGACCCAGTGCCAGGGCCAGACCGCCGAAGAACTCGGCGCTGCCGGCGAGCAGGGCCATCAGAAAGCCGGGCTCAAGGCCGATACTGGCCATCCACTGTCCGGTACCGTCCAGGCCGTAGCCGCCAAACCAGCCAAACAATTTCTGAGCACCGTGTGCGGCGAGGATAATGCCGAGGGGCAAGCGCAGTACCAGGGCAGCCAGGCCGGAATCGGAACGCAGCAGGGTGTGAGTCAGTCGGGTGTTCATCATGGTCTCCTCCTCAGGATAATCGTTGTTCCCGTTTCAGCATCGGGGCATGGAGGACACTTTACTATCATCATATTGATAGATTAATCGGGCTGATATTGTTTTATTATAAACATATTGTTGATTATAAACTCCCGGGAGTCTGTTCATGGATCGTATTGATACCATGCGTGCCTTCGTTACTGTGGTCACCGAAGGCAGTTTTACCCGCGCTGCGGAGCGGCTCGGCTGGTCCCCCCAGCTGGTCAGCAAATACGTGGCCCGGCTGGAAGCCCGGCTGGCGACTCGCTTGCTGAACCGCTCTACCCGCAAGGTGCATGTGACCGAGGCAGGGCGGCGTTATGCCGAACGGGCACGGCAGGTGCTGGATAATCTCGACGAGATGGAACAAGGGTTGAGCGAGGATCAGCCCCGGGGCCGGTTGCGGATCAGTGCCCCGGTGTCGTTCGCCACCCGGCATCTGGCTCCCCTGCTGTGTGACTTTCAGCGTGCTCACGAGCATGTGAGTGTGGATTTGCAACTGAATGATCGCAAGGTGGATATTGTGGAGGAAGGCTTTGATATCGCGCTGCGTATCGGTCACCTTAAAAGCTCCTCGTTGATTGCCCGGCGCATGGCACCGGTGCGTCTGGTAATCTGCGCCTCGCCGGATTACCTGGTCCGCCATGGCACACCGGAGCATCTGTCGGAGCTGGGGCAGCATCGTTGTCTGCACTACAGCTATATGGAACAAGATATCGGCCTGGCACAGGAGGCGGCACTTTCCTGTAATAATGGGGATGTGCTGGTGGAAGCGGCCATTCAGGGGGCTGGTATCACGGTTCAGCCTACCTTTATTGTCGGCCCGGCCATTGCCGACGGGCGGCTGAAAGTGCTGCTGCCCGGGCAGGCACCTGCACCCATGGGGTTGTATGCGGTGTATGCTCACCGCACCCTGTTGCCGGGCAAGATCAGCCGTTTTATCGATTTTATGGACGGTTACTTTGGCGATCCGCCCTGGTGGGACGATTTTGAGCAGGGCTGAGGCGGTATTCTACCGCCTCGTTCCAGAACAGTGATTAACCGGTCTGACGTGCCGGCTGGCCGGCACGTTGCTGGTTTTGCCACTCGGGATCCAGGCCGATTTCTGCCTCGGACGGTGCCAGCGGGGTTTTTCCCCGGATCAGATCGGCGGCCCGCTCCGCCACCATGATGGTGGGGGCATTGAGGTTGCCGTTGGGAATGGTAGGGAAGACAGAAGAGTCCACCACGCGGAGGCCTTTGATGCCATGTACTTTGGCTTCCGGGTCGACCACCGCCAGTTTGTCTGTGCCCATTTTGCAGGTGCAGGAAGGGTGGTAGGCGCTTTCCACCGCCTCGCGCACAAAGGCATCGATTTGTTCATCGGTGTGAATATGCTCACCTGGCTGGATTTCCGCTTCCCGGTAGGCATCCATCGCCGGCTGATTGATAATTTCCCGGGTCAGCCTTACGCAGGCGCGGAAGCCTTCGCGGTCTGCTTCGTGCTCCAGATAATTGAAGCGAATGCGCGGCGCAGTGCCGGGATCGGCGCTGGCCACTTTTACATATCCCCGGCTTTGCGGCTTGTTGTGACCGATATGCACCTGAAAGCCATGGCCGTCAAACGCCTCACGGCCATCGTAGCGCATGGCAGCAGGCAAAAAGTGATACTGCAGATCGGGCCATTCCACTCCGGCTTTGGAACGGATAAAGCCGCAGGATTCAAAGTGGTTGGTGGCACCCAGGCCGTCTTTTTTGAGCAGCCAGCGGCTGCCAATCAGAAACTTGTTCCACGGATCCAGCTTGCCATTGAGAGAAATGGGCTGTTTGCAACGGAACTGGAAATAGAACTCCAGGTGATCCTGCAGGTTTTCGCCCACCCCGGGCAGCTCGTGCTGCACCTCAATGCCGGCGCTTTCCAGTGTTTCCCTGGCACCGATGCCGGACAGCTGCAGCAGGTGTGGTGAGCCGATGGAGCCGGCGCTGAGAATGACCTCCTTGCCGGCGCGCACGTCCTGTACCTGGCCGTTTTGTTCATAACGTACGCCTACCGCCTGTTTACCTTCCAGCAGTACCTTGTGCGCCAGGGCGTGGGTTACCACGGTCAGGTTGGGACGATCCATGGCCGGCCGCAGGTAGGCGTTGGCGGTAGACCAGCGCACGCCGTTTTTTACCGTCATGTGCATGGGGCCGAAGCCTTCCTGCTGGCGGCCATTGTAGTCGGGAGTGTGGAAGTAACCGGCTTCCACCCCGGCGTCCACAAAGGCCTGGTACAGGGGGTTTTTCATCTGATTGCCGTTATTTACCCCGAGCGGACCCTGTTCACCGCGATAGTCGTCACCGCCGAAGGCCCAGGTTTCCGCCTTCTTGAAATAGGGCAGGCAGTGGGCATAGTCCCAGCCGTCGGCACCGTGCTGTTGCCATTCGTCAAAGTCGCGGGCATGGCCACGCACATAGACCATGCCGTTGATGGAGGAGGAGCCGCCCAGCACCTTGCCACGCGGGCAATGCATGCGACGCTGATCGAGAAAGGGCTCAGGCTCGGTCTCGAACTGCCAGGCATACTTTTTGGTGTTCATGGGAATGGACAGGGCCGTTGGCATCTGAATAAAGATGCTCTTGTCGCTGCCGCCGGTTTCCAGCAGCAGCACGGAGTACTGACCGTCTTCAGTCAGGCGGTTGGCGAGCACACAGCCGGCGGAGCCGGCACCTACGATGATGTAGTCGAAAGTGGTATTCATGGTATTACCTCGAATTCGGTTTTCTGTTCGCACTATCACTGGTGGGCATGAAGGCCAGTGTTGTCACTCCCGCGCAGGCGGGAGTCCATGTATGTCCGCCGACTGGCCCTTCGTTATCACGGTTTAAAACGGGCTTTCCAGTTTGTTCATGCCCACATACACCGCTTTCAGCTGGGTGTAATGGTGCAGTGTGGTCAGTCCGTTCTCCCGGCCAACACCGGACAGCTTGTAACCGCCCACGGGCATTTCGGCGGGGGAAGCACCATAGGCATTAATCCAGCAGATACCTGCCTGCAGCTGGTGAATCATCCGGTGTGCCCGGCGGATGTCCCGGGTAAATACGCCGGCGGCCAGGCCGGTGTCGGTGTCATTGGCGCGCGCTACCACCTCCTCTTCGTCTTCAAAGGTCAGTACCGACATCACCGGGCCGAAGATCTCTTCCCGGCAGATGGTCATCTGGTCATGGCAGTGGGTGAAAATGGTGGGGGCTACAAAATAGCCATTGGGGGCGGATGCCGGGCGCAGCGCCTCGCCGCCGAGGGCCAGGGTGGCACCTTCTTCCACACCCTGGCGGATGTAGCCCAGCACTTTGTCCTGGTGGGCTTTCGAGATCAGCGCCCCGAAATTGGTGGCGGGATCCATGGGGTCACCGGCCACAATATTGTTGCGGGTGCGTTCCAGCAGTTGTTCCATAAAGGCCGGGTAAATGCGGTGATGTACAAACACCCGGGTGCCATTGGTGCAGATCTCGCCCTGGGTGTAGAAGTTACCGAGCATGGCGGCAGACACCGCATCATCCAGATCCGCATCATCAAAGATAATCAGCGGCGACTTGCCGCCCAGCTCCATAGTGACTTCCTTCAGGCTGCCGGCGGCAGCGGCCATGACCCTTTTGCCGGTGCTGACCTCACCGGTGAAGGACACCTTGGCGATATCCGGGTGGCCGGTCAGCCAGGCACCCACCGCCCCGTCGCCCTGCACCACGTTGAACACCCCGGCGGGTATCCCGGCTTCAATAAATATTTCGGCCAGTTTGAGTGCGCCCAGCGGGGTTTCTTCCGAGGGCTTGAAGATCATGGCGTTGCCGCAGGCCAGAGCCGGTGCGGATTTCCAGCAGGCGATCTGCAGCGGATAGTTCCAGGCACCGATGCCGGCGCAAATGCCGAGCGGCTCCCGGCGGGTATAGTAGAAATCGCCGCCTAGATCCTGCTGGTTGCCTTCGATGGAAGGGGCCAGACCGGCGAAGAATTCGATGCTGTCGGCACCGGTCACCACGTCCACCACTGAGGCTTCCTGCCAGGGCTTGCCGGTGTCCAGCACCTCAATACGTGCCAGCTCGTCGTTGCGCTCACGCAGCAGGGACACCGCCCGTTGCAGAACACGGGCCCGCTCCATGCCGGTCATGGCTGACCACTGCGCGAAGCCGCGCCGGGCGGAAGTGATGGCCAGTTCCTTGATGTGCTCGTCGGCGATTTCCACTTCATAGCTGACCTCGCCGGTGGCGGGATTGGCCACGTTGAAGGTATCGCCGGACCGGTTGGCCACATAGCGGCCGTCGACAAAGTTCAGGTGCCGGGTTAATGACATTGGAACACTCCATGTTGCTGTAGCAGATCGGTGATGAATTTTTTGCACAGTTGTTCGCCGTCGCGGAATTCCTGATCCGGGGCCGGGCTGAGCGCACTGCGCAGCCAGAAACCGTCGATCAGGGCGGCGGTCTGGTGGGCGGCAATTTTTGCCTGTTCCGGCCCCAGCAGGGGACGGAAGGAATAGCGCAGATTGCTGATCAACCGCTGGCTGTTCACCTGCTGCAACCGGGCCAGACGAGGGTCATGCATGGCCTGGGCCCAGAAACTCAGCCACGACTTGGTGGCCGGGCGCGAGCGCTGGAACTCGGTGAAGTTGGCTTCCACAATGCGCATCAGCCGTTGTTGCGGGCTGATGTCGGCACTGGCGCGACTGAGCAGGGCCTGCTTAAGCTCATCCAGCAACTGGCGAACGGTAGCTTCAATCAGCTCCTGTTTACCGCCGAAGTAGTGGCTGATGATGCCCGATGACATGCCGGCCAGCCGGCTGATGCTGTTAATGGTGGTGTTCTGCAGGCCGTATTCGGCAACCGAGGCCAGGGTGGCGTCGATCAGCTGTCTCCTGCGGGTATCCTTGATTCCGGTAATAGGCATAATTTTTTGTTGATTGATCGTTCAATAAAAATGAGCTTAAGGACAGACTTTCAAATGATCAAGTGAAATTTGTTGCTGAAATGAGCGGGGATGTATGCTTTTTCACGAGTTGAAGGGACTACCTTTTAACTTGAAAAAACCAACATTTAACAAATTATTGGCTTAGGTCGGTGCTTCCTTGCGCGGTACCGTAAAACGCCGTTATCGGCTTTACGACAGAAGGCATGTCTTGTTTGGATAAGTAGGTGTCTTAATCAGCAATGTTGCAAAAGGGTTTCGGCAGTCTACTGGGGGCTTGCCGGAGAAGGTGATTCTGCTTCCCGGCCTGGTACGTTCCGGCCCCTGCCGGGACGTCAAACCCGTTAAGCAAGAAGGATGCTGAACATGTGCGCGATACACGGTAACAGAGGTGTGGTTTACACCGGTCCCGGCAAGGTTGAAGTCCAGTCCATCGCCTTTCCCGAGTTGTCTCTCGGAAACCGGGCCTGCCACCACGGGGTTATCCTCAAGGTGGTGTCCACCAACATCTGCGGCAGCGACCAGCACATGGTGCGCGGCCGGACTACGGCACCCTCCGGCCTGGTGCTGGGCCATGAAATTACCGGTCAGATCATCGAGTGTGGCCGCGATGTGGAATTCCTCAAGGTGGGCGACATCGTGTCGGTGCCGTTCAATATTGCCTGTGGCCGCTGCCGCAACTGTAAAGAAGGAAAAACCGGCATTTGTCTGAATGTTAACCCGGCTCGCCCCGGCGCGGCTTATGGCTACGTCGACATGGGCGGCTGGGTCGGTGGCCAGTCTGAATACGTGATGGTGCCTTACGCCGATTTCAACCTGCTCAAGTTCCCGGATCAGGATCAGGCGCTGGAGAAAATCCGTGATCTGACTCTGCTGTCGGATATTTTCCCCACCGGTTTCCACGGTTGCGTCACTGCCGGCGTGGGCCCGGGTTCCACTGTCTACATTGCCGGTGCCGGTCCGGTCGGCCTGGCCGCCGCCGCTTCGGCACAGCTGTTGGGTGCGGCCTGCGTGATCGTGGGTGACATGAATCCGGAGCGTCTGGCCCAGGCCCGCAGCTTTGGCTGTGAGACCATTGACCTGCGTGAAGAAGGTTCAATGGAAGACAAGCTGGAAGTTATTCTCGGTGAGCGGGAAGTGGACGCCTTTGTCGATTGCGTTGGTTTCGAAGCCCATGCCTGTGGCTGTGATCATGGCAAAGAGGCACCGGCCAGCGTGCTCAACTCGGCCATGCAGATCACCCGTGCCGGCGGCCAGATTGGTATTCCCGGCCTGTACGTCACCGAAGATCCGGGTGCGGTGGATGCGGCGGCCAGAGAAGGTGCACTCAGTATGCGCTTTGGTCTGGGCTGGGCCAAGTCCCACTCCCTGCACACCGGTCAGTGCCCTGTGATGAAATATCACCGTCCTCTGATGCAGGCTATCCTGTTTGACAAGGTGCAGATTGCCAAGGCGGTCAACGTACAGGTGATTACTCTGGATCAGGCCGTGCAGGGCTATGCCGATTTCGATGGTGGCGTGGCCAAGAAGTTTGTTATCGACCCGCACGGTATGGTGGCCTGAGCTTCTTCCAGGGTTGGATAACACGGCCCGGTTCACCAGCGGTGAACCGGGCTGAAGCAATTGAGCAAGCAGACCGGTGCCCTTCGCGGCACCGGCTTTAATAACAACAAGGTGGATACGATGGAAGATAATCACACAGTCATGGACACCACCCTGGAGCAGTTGGTCGGCTCCCTCAAAGATACCCCCGGCGCCCTGTTGCCTATCTTGCACCGTATTCAGGAACAGTTCGGTTATGTACCGGACCGGGCCCTGCCGATTATTGCCAGGGCCCTGCGTTGCACCACTGCCGATGTACACGGCGTGATCAGCTTTTATCACCATTTTCGCCTTAGCCAGCCCGGCCGTCACCTGCTGGAAGTGTGCCGGGCTGAAGCCTGTCAGGCCCGGGGCGCGCGGGAGTTTGAGCGCCATGTGAAGGAAAAGCTCAATATCGGCTTCGATCAGACCACGGCAGACGGCGAATTCACCCTGAAGGCGGTGTATTGCCTGGGCAACTGTGCCACCGGGCCCTCGCTACGCCAGGGCAAACGGGTGCTGAGCCGCATGAATTCCGCGCGTTTCGACAAGCTGGTGGAGGATCTCACCACCTACAAACTGGAGCTGAAATAATGACCCTGCGTGTCTTTGTGCCTTACGAGACCACGGCGTTGTCCCTCGGCGCCGACGACGTGGCCACCCTGATCCAACGCGAGGCCGAGGCCCGCGGGCTCGATATCGAGCTGGTGCGCAACGGCTCCCGTGGCCTGTTCTTCCTGGAGCCATTGGTGGAAGTGGAGACCGGCTCCGGCCGTTATGCCTTTGGTCCGGTGGAACCGGCGGACGTGGCCTCATTATTTGAGGCCGGCCTGGAGCTGGGTGCCGCCGGGCACCCGCTGGCGCTGGGGCCGACCGAAGAGATCCCCTGGCTCAAGCGCCAGCAGCGGGTCACCTTTGCCCGTATCGGCGTGACCGATCCGGTGTCTGTTGAGGATTACCGCGATCACGGCGGTTTTGCCGGCCTGGAAAAAGCGGTGACCTGCACGCGCCAGCAGCTGGTGGATATGGTCAAGGCCTCGGGCCTGCGGGGCCGGGGGGGGGCGGCCTTTCCCACCGGCATCAAGTGGCAGACGGTGCTGGACGCTCAAGGCAAGCAGAAATACATCGTCTGTAATGCCGACGAAGGCGACTCCGGTACCTTTGCCGATCGCCTGGTGATGGAAAGCGATCCCTACATGCTGATTGAGGGCATGGTGATCGCGGGTCTCGCCGTGGGCGCGACCCAGGGCTATATCTATCTGCGGGAAGAATACCCGCTGGCGGACGAGCTGCTGGCGCTGGCCATTGAACGGGCCCGCGCCGCCGGTTATCTGGGTGACAACATTCTGGGCAGCGGTCAGCGCTTTGAACTGGAAGTGCGCCTCGGGGCCGGTGCCTATATCTGCGGTGAAGAAACCTCGTTGCTGGAAAGCCTGGAAGGCAAGCGAGGCCTGGTCCGTGCCAAGCCGCCGCTGCCCGCCATTGAGGGCCTGTTTGGTATGCCAACAGTGGTCAACAACGTGCTCAGCCTGGCCGCCGTGCCGTCCATTCTGAGCGAGGGGCCCGAGCATTACGCCAGCTTCGGCATTGACCGTTCCAAGGGCACGCTGCCGTTCCAGCTGGCGGGCAACCTCACGCGGGGCGGCCTGGTGGAGCTGGCCTTTGGCCATACCCTGCGTGAACTGATTGAAGACTTCGGCGGCGGTACCGCCTCCGGCCGGCCGGTACGGGCGGTGCAGGTGGGCGGCCCTCTCGGCGCTTATCTGTCACCGGAGCAGTTCGACACCCTGCTGGATTATGAAGCATTTTCCGCCATTGGTGCCGTGCTTGGTCACGGCGGCGTGGTGGTGTTTGACGACAGCGTCGACATGGCTGAGCAGGCCCGCTTTTCCATGGCGTTCTGCGTGGAGGAGTCCTGCGGCAAGTGCACCCCCTGCCGTATCGGTGCCGTGCGCGGCGTGGAGGTGATCGATCGCATCATGCAGGGCGAGAACCGGGATGCCAACCTGGCACTGCTGGACGACCTCTGCGACACCATGATGCAGGGCTCGCTGTGCGCCATGGGCGGCATGACCCCCTTCCCGGTGAAGAGCGCCATGACCCTGTTCCCCGAAGACTTTCACCGCCAGGGAGGCGAAGACTGATGGTTGAACATTTTTATCCGGAAAAGGATCTGGGCACCCCGGCCCGGGAGTCCGAAACCCTGGTGACCCTGAGCATTGACGGGGTTGAGGTGACGGTGCCGGAAGGCACCTCGGTGATGCGGGCCGCGGCCCTGGTGGACATCAATATCCCCAAGCTGTGCGCTTCCGACAACCTGGAGGCCTTTGGCTCCTGCCGCTTGTGCACCGTGGAGATCGAAGGCCGGCGCGGCTATCACGCTTCCTGTACCACGCCGGTGGGCGAGGGCATGGTGGTGCGCAGCCAGACCCAGGGGCTGGCCAAACTGCGCCGCAATGTCATGGAGCTGTACATCTCCGATCACCCCCTGGACTGCCTGACCTGCCCGGCCAACGGCGACTGCGAGCTGCAGGACATGGCAGGCAGTGTGGGCCTGCGCGAGGTGCGCTATGGCTTTGCCGGCGAAAACCACCTGAGCCTGGGCAAGGATGAGTCCAACCCGTATTTTACCTTTGATGCCAGCAAGTGCATCGTCTGCTCCCGCTGCGTGCGCGCCTGCGCCGAGGTGCAGGGCACCTTCGCCCTGACCCTGGAAGGCCGGGGTTTCGACTCCAAGGTGTCCACCGGGCGGGACAACGACTTTTTGAGCTCCGACTGCGTGTCCTGCGGTGCCTGTGTGCAGGCCTGCCCGACCGCCACCCTTACTGAAAAATCGGTGATCGAGCAAGGCCAGCCGGAGCACAGTGTGATCACCACCTGCGCCTATTGCGGCGTAGGCTGTTCGTTCAAGGCGGAGATGAAGGGTGATCAGCTGGTGCGCATGACCCCCTGGAAAGGTGGCCAGGCCAACCACGGTCATGCCTGTGTGAAGGGACGCTTTGCCTTTGGTTATGCCACCCACAAGGATCGGCTGACCAAACCCATGATCCGGGACGCCATTGACCAGCCCTGGCGTGAGGTGGAATGGGAGGAGGCCATCGGCTTTGCCGCCCGCCGCCTGCGCGAGGTACAGCAGCAGCATGGTACGCACAGTGTGGGCGGTATCACCTCGTCCCGTTGTACCAATGAAGAAACCTATCTGGTGCAGAAGCTGGTGCGGGCTGCGCTCGGCACCAACAATACCGACACCTGCGCCCGGGTCTGCCACAGCCCCACCGGCTATGGCCTGAAGATGACCCTGGGCGAATCGGCGGGCACCCAGGACTTCGACTCCGTGCTGCAGTCCGACTGCATTCTGGTGATCGGTGCCAATCCCACCGATGCCCACCCGGTGTTCGGATCCTTGCTGCGCAAGCGGCTGCGCCAGGGGGCTCAGCTGATAGTGGCGGATCCGCGTCATATCGACTTGCTGGATACCCCGCATACCGCTGAGCCGTTGCATCTGCCTCTTCGCCCCGGTGCCAACGTGGCCCTGGTGAATGCCCTGGCCCACGTGATCGTGACCGAAGGGCTGGAAGACAAGGAGTTTATTGCCGGACGCTGTTCCCCCGAGGAATATGCGGCCTGGCGCGAGTTTATTGCCGATCCGGGCCATGCCCCCGAGGTGATGAGCGCGGTGATTGGTGCCCCGGCCGAGCGTATTCGTGACGCTGCCCGGCTTTATGCCGGTGCCGGCAACGGTGCCATCTATTACGGCCTGGGCGTGACCGAACACAGCCAGGGCTCCACCACGGTGATGGGTATTGCCAACCTGGCCATGGCCACCGGTAACATCGGCCGGCCCGGGGTAGGGGTGAATCCGCTGCGGGGTCAGAACAACGTGCAGGGCTCCTGCGACATGGGCTCCTTCCCCCATGAGCTGCCGGGCTACCAGCCGGTGACCGATGCCGCGGTGCGGGCCAGCTTTGAGCAGGCCTGGGGTGTTGAGCTGCACGGCGAGCCGGGGTTGCGCATTCCGGGGATGTTTGACGCCGCCATTGAAGGGCGTTTCAAGGCCATGTATGTACAGGGTGAGGACATTGCCCAGTCGGATCCGAACACTCAGCATGTGGAAGCGGCGCTGCGTTCCCTCGACTTGCTGATTGTGCAGGATATTTTCCTCAACGAAACCGCCAAGTTCGCCCATGTGATCCTGCCCGGCAGTACCTTCCTCGAGAAAAACGGTACCTTTACCAATGCCGAGCGGCGCATTAACCGGGTACGCAAGGTCATGCCCCCGCTGGCGGGCAAGGAAGACTGGCAGGTGACCCAGGAACTTGCACAGGCCCTGGGTTACCCCATGCACTATGAGCATCCGTCGGAGATCATGGCGGAGATTGCTTCGGTGACACCGTCCTTTGCCGGGGTCAGTTACCCCAGACTGGAAGAGCTGGGCAGCATTCAGTGGCCCTGTAATGACCAGCATCCTTCCGGCATGCCGGTGATGCACGGCGACAGCTTCCCCATCGGACTGGGTCGCATGGTGGTGACTGAGTTTATGCCGACCAGCGAAAAGGTGAGCGAGGCGTTTCCGCTGCTGCTGACCACAGGTCGCATTCTCAGTCAGTACAATGTGGGGGCCCAGACCCGGCGCACCGAGAACAACGTCTGGCATGGGGAAGATGTGCTGGAAATTCATCCGCACGACGCCGCTGCCCGCGGTATCCAAGATGGTCAGCCGGTGACCATTGCCAGCCGCACCGGTAATACGGTGCTTCGGGCAGAGCACAGCCAGCGCATGCAGCCCGGGGTGGTGTACACTACCTTCCACTTCCCGCACAGCGGGGCGAACGTGATCACCACCGACAACTCGGACTGGGCTACCAACTGCCCGGAATACAAGGTGACGGCGGTGCAGGTGAGCGGTACCAGTGACCGGGCCCTGTCGGACTGGCAGCGCCGGTTCGAGGCCTTCACCGAGCAGCAACTGGCCTTTGCGGGACAGGGGCAGACGGTTGAGGAGCACTGAATAAGAAACGCCGGCGAAAGCCGGCGTTTTTTTATTCCTGGACGGTCAGTCCTTGCATCCAGAACTGGCTTAGCTGCTCGGCGGACAACGGCGATGCGGTCGGGCTGGCCCCGGCATCACCAAAAATCTGCTGTGCCACTTGTCTGCCAACGGTCTGGGCCGCCGAGGTTTTGATGGTACGTCGTTGGTAAAATGTGGTCAGAATATGTTCCGGCTCATGTTCTTGTTCCAGAAGCAGGGCAAGGTGCCAGGCATCTTCCAGCGCCTGAGCGGCGCCCTGTCCTGAGGTCGGTAATGACGCATGGGCAGCATCCCCGATGATGACGACATTGCCGTGATGCCAGCGGGGAAGCGGGTCAATATCATGCACAAAAATACGGTTCAGTGAGGCCGGCTCACAGCCATTCAGCACATGTTGTACCGGCCCGGACCAATGCCGGAAACGCTGGTGAAGTTCATGGTACCAGGCAGAAAGGGGACGTTCTTTGTCCAGCTCTGCACGCCATGCTCCTGCCCAGTAACACCAGTCGCCCTTAACAGGCACAATGCCAAAGCGCTCACTGGCACTGCGGTAGTCATGAATAGCGTTATCAGTCAGGGTTTGCTGCACCTTACTGATGCCAATAATGTTAACAAAGCCCTGGTAGCGGGGGGGCACGTCATCCTGGTATAGCGCCCGGCGTACTACCGAGTTCATGCGCCCATCAGCACCGACCACCAGATCGAACTCCTGCCGTAATGCCTCAATGCTGTGTGTGGTGACAGGGCTGTCAAAGTGGATGGTTACTCCCACTGCGTCCAGCGCCCTGGCCAGTATGTTCATCAGATCACGGCGCAATATGGTGATGGTAGGGAAGCCACTCAGCAGGTTGACTTCTTCAATATCAAACTCGGCCATCCGGCTTCCGGACTGATCAAACTGGCGCATAAAACGGGGTGCACCACCCATGTGCTCAAGCTCTTGTTTCAGCCCCATCTGCTGTAAAACAAACATGGCATTCGGCCATAAGGTGACACCGGCACCGATGGTCGAGATGCTGCTGTGGCGTTCATACAGGCTTACCTGACAGCCCCGCTGTCTGGCAAGAAGTGCCAGAGCCATTCCGGCTACGCCAGCTCCGACAATGGCAATACGTCTGATGTTGTTCATCTGTTCTACCTCGCTTATCACGTCAGGCAGAAAGTCTTACAAAACTATTTTTCAGGATAAACCTGCTATTGTTGCGTTATCAATCCCATTTTGTGAGTTAATAAATGATTGACAGAGTCGAACTGCAGTGGCTGCTTAGCTTCCAGGCCGTATATGAACAACTGAGTTTTAAGCTGGCGGCAGAGCAACTGCAACTGCCTGCATCCAATGTCAGTCGCCATGTTGCCTTGCTGGAAAAGCAGCTGGGCCTGCGGTTACTGGAGCGCACTACCCGCAGGATGATCGCCACCGCAGCCGGCAGGCAGCTTTATCAGTCCGTCAGGCCGCTGACACAGGCAATGAATGATGCGCTGGAAGATGTGTCTCAGTACGGTGATACGCTGTCTGGCCATCTCAAAATTATCATGCCCGATCTTCCCTTTCTGGCCGGTATCATTGCCGATTTTTGCCTGCAACATCCTCAGATACAGTTGAGCTGTGATACTCATTTAAACCCTTCTGAAGGGCTGCTGGAGGGCTTTGATCTGGTGCTACGCTTTGGCCGGGGCCCGCTGGAAGATTCTGGCTGGGTGGCCAGGGAAATCCTGCGCTGGCCCAGTGTGGTGGTGGCCGCACCGCAGCTGCTTCAAGGCCAGCCCGTGCCGGTATCATTGGATGAGCTGAGCCGCGCTCCCTGTATTACCACCTTATCGGTGCTGCAGGGGTTGCCCTGGCGGTTCAAGCATGAGCAGACGGTTCAGGTGCAGTCCGGCTACAAGGTTAACAGTGGCCACATGGCCAAAGCGGCCGCCCTTAAGGGGCTTGGCTTTGCCATTTTACCGGCTCATGCCTGTCAGTCAGAGATAGCTAACGGCGAACTGGTTCATATTGAGCTGGACAGTGAGCCGGAGGATCTGGTGCTGTATGCGTTTTATTCGGGCAGAAAATACCCGCTGGAAAAAGTGAAAGTGTTTCTGGAGCACCTTCAATCGCGAATCGGGGAGCTGACTGCCTGAGGCAAGGAAGGCAAGGTGCAAAACCGTTTTCTGCAAAGGAATTATGGGATGAGGCGGGCCGCTGTGATAGCGGCCCGGATGCCTGTCAGAAATAGTGCCGGGCCCGAAAATGGTGCTCACCCGGAGCCATTTCGTTGTTGATGGCATTGAGAATGGAGCCGGAGATCTGACCGCTGTCGGCGTCAAAGGTGCTGCACAGGGCCAGGGTATGGCGAATATCCACGCGCCGGCCCAGGTATTCCAGCACCACCCGGGTGCAGCTGGGAATGCGCTCGCCGCTGGCGGAGGCCCCCAGGCGCAGACCGCTGATCCGGCCGACACGGCTTTTAAAGGTCGGGATCAAAATGGTCTGGGTAATCTGATTGCCGGTGAGCGACTCGTAATCCACCAGAAAAATACGGTCTGCCAGCAGGTGGGCCATGCCCAGATATTTGCTGTGATACACCCGCTCTCCCGGTGCCTGCTGCAGGCGCTCGGTGCGCTGGTAATAGACGCTGTCTCCCTGGCGCTCCAGGCACAGCAGGTTGCGTAGAATCTTGCCCGGAAACGCCATGGAGTAGTGGTATTCAAAGTAATAGCCAAGATACTTCTCCAGCCCCCGTGAGTTGCTCTGCAGCAGGCTCAGGTGGCTTTCTTCCGGACGTTCTGCCTGGGTTTCCTGCGGCTTGGGGCGTACCTGGATTAACAGTTCGAACTGGCTGTGGGGCATCAGTATTTCATGCTCTTCCACCCCAAAAAAATCACACAACCGGCGCAGGCTGTGGGCCGATGGTTTGTAACGGCCGCTCAGATAACGGTTGAACTGGGGCCGGTTGATCCCGAGCCGGCGACAAACCTCGGCCACCGATTTGTAGTAACTGCAGAGCAGGCGCAGGTTTTTGGCAAAATCTTGGTGCATAGGGGCTCCCTGAAACTGCGGTCAGTGTACCTAAAGTCATTTTTCTGCAACAGAGTGCACCAGTCTCTTTTTGGTGTACTCAGTGCGCCATTCAGCGCCAGTTTGAGACAGTGCGTCAAATTTTCAGCCGCCGCGTGCCTTGCTGTAATAGGGCTCTGTAACAGTAGATTTCCGACAGAGCAGGTAAACCATGCAAACACGTATCGAGAAGGATTTATTGGGTGAGCAGCCGGTACCGGCACAGGCCTGGTATGGTATTCAAACCCAGCGGGCACAGCAGAATTTCACCATTACCGGCGTGCCTATCAGCCACTTTCCCGAGCTGATCCGTTCTCTGGCCATGGTCAAGGCGGCCGCTGCCCGGGCCAACCGGGATCTGGGTCAGCTGGAGTCACATAAGGCCGAGGCCATTGACGCTGCCTGCGCCGATATCATCGAGGGTGCCCTGCACGACCAGTTTGTGGTGGATCTCATTCAGGGCGGGGCGGGCACTTCCACCAACATGAATGCCAACGAAGTGATCGCCAACCTGGCGCTGAGCAAACTGGGTCATGACCGGGGAGAATACAGACACCTGCATCCCAACAACGACGTGAACTGCTCCCAGTCCACCAACGACGCTTATCCCACGGCGGCGCGTCTGGCCATTGTGTTTGCCGCCCAGCCGCTCAAGCAGGCCATTGCCGGCTTGCAGCAAAGCCTGGCCGACAAGGCCGGCGAATTTGCCCACATTCTCAAAATGGGCCGCACCCAGATGCAGGACGCCGTGCCCATGACCCTGGGCCAGGAGTTTGAGGCCTTTGCCGTGAATCTGGGTGAAGAAGAAGCCCGCATCGACGATGCCTGCCGGCTGCTGTGCGAGGTTAACCTGGGCGGTACCGCCATCGGTACCGGCATTAATGCCCACCCCGATTATGCGGTGCTGGCGGTGAATCACCTGGCCGAGGTGTCCGGTCAGCCGGTGAGCCTGGCGCATAACCTGGTGGAAGCCACCTCCGATATGGGTGCCTTTGTGACTTTCTCCAGCGTGCTCAAGCGACTGGCGGTAAAGCTGTCCAAACTGAGCAACGATCTGCGTCTGTTGTCCAGCGGTCCGCGCACCGGCCTGGGAGAAATCCGGCTGCCGGCCATGCAGCCCGGTTCATCCATCATGCCGGGCAAGGTGAATCCGGTGATCCCCGAGGCGATGAACCAGACTGCGTTTCAGGTGATGGGTGCCGATCTGGCGGTGACCCTGGCGGCCGAGGCCGGCCAGCTGCAGCTGAATGCCATGGAGCCGCTGATCATCTATAACCTGCTGAACTCCAGCTGTATGCTGGGAGAGGCCATTCACATGCTGGATACCCGCTGTGTACGTGGCATTGAGGCCAATGAAGCCCAGTGCGCCGCGCATCTGCATAACAGCATAGGCATTATTACCGCCCTGGTGCCTCACATTGGCTACGACAATGCCAGCCGTATTGCCAACCAGGCGCTGACCAGCGGGGCGACCGTGGCCGAGCTGGTGCGCCAGGAACAGCTGCTCAGTGAAGAGCGTCTGGCGGCCGTGCTCAGCCCGGCCTCCATGGTGACGCCCTGTGTTGCCTGAGGCAGTCTGAAAACCGTGGCGGCGTGATAATTACGCCGCTACAGCCAATTTCTGCTGCTGGTGCCATTGCACACAGGCGGCGGCCAGGGCCTTGGTGGCGTCCACACCCAGGTGAGCATGGGCCGAGCCAAGGGTGTCCAGCGCAAAGGGAATCTCGGTGCAGCCGAGGATCACCCGCTCTACGCCCAGCTGCAGCATGGCGGCCATACAGTCGTCCAGCATGCGGGCGCCTTGCTCAACAGCACCGGACTTCACCAGATAAATGCCTTCCATCACCCGGCGTTGCAGATCGGCGGGCGGGGTGGTCAGCTCAATGCCGTATTCCGCCAGTTCCCGGCCATAAAAGCCGGCCTTGAGGGTGCCGTCGGTGGCCAGCAGGCCAACGGAGCGGACCTGCTCCCGTGCCAGCATGTCGGCGCAAACGCGGGCAATATGCAAAATGGGTACGCTGCTTTCCCGGGCCAGTGGTTCATACCAGTAATGGGCGGTATTGCAGGGGATCGCGATACAGCCGGCGCCGCCGTTGATCAAGGTGTTTAACCCCTGCAGCAGTGCCTCCAGCGGAGACTCCTTGTCTTCCAGCAGGCAGGCGGTGCGGTCCGGGATTTGCGGCACGGAATGGACCAGCAGCGGCAGATGATCCTGATCCTGGGTGGCCGGGGTCTGGTTGATGATTTTGGTGACAAAGTCGACGGTGGCCAGCGGCCCCATGCCGCCCAGTATACCGATAAGGGAACTCATTAGGATGTCTCCAGGCTGTTTTCTGGCAGCCTAAAACAGCCGGGAATGGCACCGACAATGCCGTTTGAGTACGCCCTATGCCTATTCTGTATAACAGGCCCTCAGGGGCTTGAAGATCAAGGAGATAAGCACACTATACCGATTTATTATGGGCAGGCATGTAATTGGCATGGCGCAACATGGTCCTGAAAAACGGCGTCACTGGATGATATAATGCTGCGAAGAAAGGTCAGCAGATGACCACCCGCAGTTATTGGTGATCCGGGGACGGGGACATGAACATAGAAACAAAATGGCTGGAAGATTTTCTTTCCCTGGCCCACAGCCAGAGCTTTTCCCGCTCTGCCCGGGAACGACACATGACTCAGCCTGCTTTCAGCCGGCGAATCCGGGCACTGGAAGACGCATTGGGCTGCGAGCTGGTAGATCGCTCCAGCACGCCAGTACAGCTTACCGATGAAGGTAAGCTGTTTCGCATCACCGCCCGTAACCTGGTCACCCAGCTGAGCGACAGCATCAGCCATTTACGCTCCATGAAACAACGGGGCGGCTATAGTCTCGATTTTGCCGTGTCGCACACCCTGTCACTCTCCCTGTTTCCAGCCTTTCTGCATTCGTTTCGCCGGGAGCTGGAGGGGATCAGCACCCGCCAGCTGGTGGCCAATGTGGATGACAGTGTGCAGGCGCTGAAAAACGGCATCTGTGATTTTCTGCTGGCCTTTGAAGACCCTACTCTGGCACCAGCACAGTTTCACCGCTTTGAGCTGCAAACGGAACAGCTGGTGCCGGTGTGCCGGGCAGACGAAGAAGGTAAACCGGTGTTCAATCTGGAGGCGGCCGGGCCGGTTACCCTGCCTTACCTGGGCTACCCGAAAGACATTTTCCTCGGGCGCTGTGTGGAGCGGTTGCTGCGCGACCAGCCACGTTCGCTCCGGCTGCAGCAGGCATTTGAGTCCTCTCTGGCCGACAGTCTGAAGGTCATGGCCATGCAGGGCATGGGCATTGCCTGGGTGCCAAGCTTTGCCATCCGGGAAGAGCTGCGCCAGGGGTTTCTGGTTATCTGCGGTGGCAGTCGCTGGCAGCTGCCGCTGAATGTATGCCTTTATCGTTGTCGCCGGCCCCTGTCTGATACCGCCGAGGCCTTCTGGCAGGTATGCGAACGCAGTTATGGCCGGCCGGAGCCCATGGCGTGACGTGGACTGTAAGGGTGCATCCGCTCCTTGTTGTGTTTGTACTGTGGGGGCTGAGTCTGAACGCTGCCATGGCGGCAGATCTGCAGGAAGACGCCGTCATCCGGGTGGGGGGCGACCACTATTATCCTCCCTACGAGTTTATCAACCAGGACGGCGAGCCCGACGGTTACAATGTGGAGCTGACCCGTGCCATTGCGGACGTAATGGGCATGGAGGTCGATATTCAGCTGGGTGACTGGAACCAGATGCGTCAGGCGCTGGAGGAAGGGGAGCTGGATGCGTTGCAGGGCATGGTGTCTTCCAGCGAACGGGCCGGTCAATACAGGTTTTCCCCGTCTCATGCCATTGTGCACCAGTCGATTTTTGCCCGTAAAGGCACTGAAAAAGCCATCGGACTGGCCGGGTTGCGGGGCAAGGAAGTGATCGTGCAACAGGGGGGGATAATGCACGATCATCTGGTGAACAGCGATGTGGGGGCCAGGCTGGTGCTGGTAAATACCCATGCCTCCGGGCTGCGGCTGCTGGCGTCGGGTAAGCATGATTATGCTCTGGTCGCCAATTTACCGGGGCTGTATCTGGGGCGCGAGCTGGCACTTTCCAATATCGAGCCGGTGGGTCAGCCTTTCCGGTCGCAGCGCTATGGTTATGCGGTCCTGAAAGGGAATGAGGATCTGCTGGCGCGATTCAGCGAAGGGCTGGCGATTCTCAAAAATACCGGGCGTTATCAGCAGATTTACGATAAATGGCTGGGGCCGCTGGAGCAGGGGGGCTGGCCCTGGAAAAATATCGGACTGGCTGCGGGCCTGGTGTCGGCAGTGTTACTGGTGGTACTGGGAGGCATTGTCATATGGAATCGTATGCTGGCCCGGGAAGTGACCCGGCGCAGTGAGGCGCTGCAGTTGCAGCATCAGCAGCTGATCCAGGCCGATAAAATGTCTTCCCTGGGCATACTGGTGTCCGGCGTGGCCCATGAAATTAACAACCCCAGCAGCCTGCTGCTGTTAAATGTGCCGGTGCTGAAGGACGCCTTCCAGGACATGGAAGCGTTGCTGGAAGAACAATATCGGGAGCAGGGCGACTTTTATCTGGCCGGGCTGCCCTACAGCCGTATGCGTGAAGAGCTGCCCGCCATGCTGGATGACATGCAGGCCAGCGCCGGACGCATCCGGCGCATTGTGGACGATTTACGGGACTTTGCCCGTCAGGGGCCGGCTGAGCTGAGCGAAACCGTGGATCTCAACCGGCTGGTGGCTACGGTGATCCGTCTGGTCGATAACACCATTCGCAAGTCCAGCTATAAGGTTAACGTGCACTATGAGCCGGATCTGCCTTGTTTCAGAGGCAATGCACAACGTATTGAGCAGGTGGTGATCAATCTGCTGGTCAATGCCTGCCAGGCCCTGACCAGTCCGGAGCAGGGACTGTGTATTGCCACCGGATACCGGGCCGCGAGCAATGAGCTGACGCTCGACATTACCGATCAGGGATGCGGCATTGAGCCGCACAATTTGTCCCGTCTGAAAGACCCGTTTTTTACGACCAAGCGTGAGCAGGGGGGCATCGGGCTGGGTTTGTCGGTGTCTGCCGGCATTGTGCAGGATCATGGCGGCCGGCTGGAATATGAGTCCGAGCCGGGCAAGGGAACCCGCGCTATCCTGATCCTTCCTGCGATTAAAGGAACTTCATCGTGATCAAGAACAATCTCTATCCCGGTTTCGGCGTTCTGCTGGTGGATGATGAGGCCCCGTTTCTGCGCAGCCTCAGCATCGCCCTGGAACGGCGGGGCGGGATTAACCATATCTATCGTTGCGAAGACAGCCGGGAAGTGATGGGCATCATTGCCCGGGAGCCCATAGGGCTGGTGTTGCTGGATCTGACCATGCCACACCTGTCGGGGGAGGCGCTGCTGCAGCAGATAGTGGAGGAATATCCCGGGATTGCGGTGATTATTGTCAGTGGGCTGAATCAGCTGGAAACGGCGGTCAACTGTATTCGTCTCGGGGCTGATGACTATTTCGTCAAAACCACGGAAGAAGACCGCCTGATCGGGGGCATTCGCCGGGCCATTGCCAGTCAGGAAATTCGGCTGGAAAATCAGGAAATGCGCCGGCGCTTTCTTACCGATACGCTGGAGCGGCCCGAGGTATTTTCCGGCATCATTACCCAAGACAAGGGCATGCGCTCGGTGTTTCAGTATCTGGAAGCGATTTCAGTCAGCAGCCAGCCGGTCTTGATCTGCGGTGAGAGCGGGGTAGGGAAAGAGCTGATAGCTCACGCCATTCATACGCTGGGTAACCGTAACGGGCCCGTGGTCAGTGTGAATGTGGCGGGCCTGGATGACAATGTGTTTGCCGACACCCTGTTCGGCCACCACAAAGGGGCGTTCACCGGGGCCGACCGGGCCCGGGCCGGTATGATAGAGCAGGCTGCTGGCGGCACCCTGTTTCTGGACGAAATCGGTGATTTGAGCCTGATCTCTCAGGTTAAGTTGCTGCGGCTGCTGCAGGAGGGTGAGTACTACCCTCTGGGCAGCGACAGGCCCAGGCGTATTCGTGCCAGGGTGGTGGTCGCCACTCATCAGGATCTGGCCCGCAAACAGCAGGAAGGCAGCTTCCGTAAGGATCTCTACTACCGGCTGCGAACTCATCAGGTGGATATTCCGCCGCTGCGCCAGCGTAAGGAGGACATTCCCCTGTTGCTGGAGCATTTTCTCGCCGAGGCGGCGGCGGAGCTCGGAAAAGCGGTACCCACCGTGCCCGGAGAGCTGTCGGTGTTGCTGGCCAATTATGCATTCCCGGGCAACGTGCGGGAATTGCGGGCACTGGCGTTTGATGCCATGAGTCGGCACAAGTCGAAAATGTTGTCGATGGAGGTATTCCGGCAGGCCCTGGGGCAGCAGGTTGCGCCGCTGGTGCAGGAAGACGAGGCCGGCCCCGATCCTTTCCGCCAGATGCAGACTTTGCCCAGGCTGAATGAAGTGGGGGATCTGCTGGTGGTTGAAGCCATGCGTCGCTCGCAGGGAAACCAGTCCCTTGCTGCCCGTTTGCTGGGCATTTCCCAGCCGGCTCTGAGCAAACGACTGAAAAAATCGGCAGTCGACGAAGCCTGATAACCCCTATAACCCGGGTGATGGGTTATAACCCGGGTTTCTTTTTTATCTCATTGAAAATAATGCCTTTTAATTTCTCTGGTGGTTTTTGTTATAACTTTGGTTATACCCCTTCTTCATTGTTTCGTCATTTTACATTCATTAAAAATTAATTATAAAACAGTTGCTTAATTGTTTTTTGAGAGGGTGGCATGGTGCTTGCTTTTACGGTGTCAGGAATTGGCGAGTGAACGCCAGATACCGATGGCCCGGACCTTGACTCTGATCGTGTCCGGCTGCACTCCTCGACATCAAAAACAAGGAACCGATGATGGAACAAACAATGGCAAAACAGGGCCGTTCCGGCTTTTGGAGCGGACTGGCACTCTGGAAAAAGATTATGGTAGGCATGGTGCTGGGCGTGATCGCCGGCACCGTGATGGGCCCGGATGCCGAGGTGTTAAAGCCGATTGGCACACTGTTTATTAACGCAATTAAAATGCTGATCGTACCACTGGTATTCTGCTCTCTGGTGGTGGGCGTGACCTCCATGCAGGATACCAGCAAAATGGGGCGTATTGGCCTTAAGTCGGTTGTCCTCTATCTGGCCACCACGGCTGTGGCCATCAGTATTGGTCTGGCGCTGGCGTTGCTGTTTACTCCGGGTGCTGGCATGAACATGACCATCACCGAGCCGGTAACGGCGAAAGAAGCCCCTTCCATGGTGGATACCCTGCTGGCACTGATCCCGCAGAATCCCATCGGTGCCATGGCGGCAGGCAACATTCTGCAGATTATTGTCTTTGCGCTGGGGCTGGGTATTGCCCTGACCCTGTGTGGCGAGAAGGCGAAGCCGGCTGTGCAACTGTTTGAAAGCCTGGCTGAAGGCATGTACAAGCTGACCGAAATCATCATGAAACTGGCCCCTTACGGTGTGTTCGGTCTGATGGCCTGGGTATCGGGCAAATACGGCCTGGAAGTGCTGATGCCGCTGATTAAGGTCATTGCCTTGGTGTACATCGGTTCACTGATCCATGTACTGGTATTCTACAGTGGCATGATTAGCATTCTGGGGCGTCTGAATCCGGTTCGTTACCTGAAAGGGCTGATCAACCCGGCGGCGGTGGCTTACACCACCACCAGCAGCTCAGGTACACTGCCGGCCACCATCAAGGCTGCCCGTGAAGAAATGGGGGTATCCCAGGGTGTGTCCAGCTTTGTACTGCCGCTGGGGGCCACCATTAATATGGATGGCACGGCGCTGTATCAGGGCATCTGTGCGGTATTTGTGGCGCAGGCTTTCGGTGTTGATCTGTCTGCTGCCGATTATGTTCTGATCATCATGACGGCCACCCTGGGCTCCATTGGTACTGCAGGTGTGCCTGGTGCCGGTCTGATCATGCTGTCACTGGTGCTGACCACTGTGGGTCTGCCGCTGGAAGGCCTGGCCATTGTGGCGGGTATTGACCGTATCCTGGATATGGCCCGGACCAGTGTGAACGTGTGTGGTGATCTGATGGTGTCCGTGCTGATCGGCAAGAGCGAAAAAGAGCTGGACGAAACCGTGTATAACCGCACCACGCCGGCAGGTGAGACGGTGCAGGGATAATGTCCCCCTTGTTGCAGTAACCCATAACGGGACGGAGGCCAACTCCGTCCCGTTTTTTATTGTCAGTCCCCATACTCTTCCGGCTGGCAGCCGCGTATTCGCGGTCTGTTACACAGACCCTGCCGGCTTTCCTCTCAAAAACCTTTTCCCGGGCCCTGATTTCCCTCTTGTCGCGGATAGGTACGCCTCGGGTCGCAATGGGAACATTCCGATCCTGTCCTGCCTCTACAGTGATATGTTAATTGAACGTTCAATTAATGAGGGGCGAAATAAGAAACACATACAGGGTTACCATGCGTTTGAGCATGCATTGATTGATGGAACCAACAAAAGAGGATTCTCCATGGATATGGTGTTGTCTGTTGCTATTGTGCTGACACTGGCCGCGTCGGCCTGGGTATTGCTGCGTTACGGTCGGGTGCGTTGCCGGGGCGAAATGCCCACCTCCCTGTTTACCTTTATTGCCATTCTGTTTACCTCGGGCCTGGATGTGGGCCTGGTGATGTTTCCGCTGACCGAATTTCCCGTTTATGCCAGTGAACCGGAATATGGCTTTGCCAATCCGCTGGCTATCGAGTTCGGCTTCTGGGGCTTTCTGGTCTGGGCCTTTTACTTTCTGACGACCTTTTACTTCGTGCTGGTTGAGCCCAAGGTACGCTTGTTTGAGCTGCCGTTGATCAAGTTCATCAACAACCTGGTGATCATTGGTACCTGTGCCTTCACCGGCTATCTGTTCCTGAGTTACCTGCCAGATTACATTGACGGCATTCCGGCCGCCCTGCGCTACGGTCTGGTGGCCCTGGTGGTGCTGTGTGCCGTCTGGTCGAGCTCGGACGTGCGTTATGTGAAGTTTCTGAGTGTGGCGTCAACCTGGTTGTTTGTGGTGCTGATTGGTTTTATGTGGTGGAATTCGGGCTCTGGACCGGTGGAGCTGGGAAGTACCGTAGCCGGCATCGGTGAATATTTTGCCAACATTCATGAGTTTGTTACTCCTATTACCGACTATCATGCTTTTTACCTGTTCTGGTGGTTCTCCTGGAGCATTATGATCGGCCAGTTTGTGGCCCGCTTTTCCGGTGGTCTGCTGGCCTGGCAGTTGTGCATTGCCATGCTGGTGGTGCCTTCCATTCCCATTGCCATCTGGTTCTCGGTACTGTACCTGCACTTCAGCCACACCATTGCCATTGGCGGGCCGCTGAAGCTGGGGATGGTGGTAGTCGGGGTGATCTTTGTAATCAACTCGCTCGACTCGCTTATCCGCTTGTATACCACCAACCTTAATCTGGAGCCTGACCGGGTTGGCTTGCCGCGCTATGTGGCCAGCAACTGGATACTGATGTTTGGCCTGGTTCTGTTGTTTCAGTTCACGCCGCTTAAGATTGAATGGATAGGCCTGGTGGTGATTGGCTTGTATGCCCTGATTGCCGTTTTGCTGTGGCAGCGGCGTCACCAGCCCCTGGTGATTGCTGCACCGGCAGCGGCCAGAAACGGCTAGCCGGACCTTCACCGATGGAACCAAGGGCCGCACATGCGGCCCTTTCTGTTTTAATCCTGCCTGTTATGCTCGTTGCCGTTATCCGGCATCTGTGCTCAGTCCCCCTTACCCTGGTTGACCCTGACAGGCGGAAGGGCAGTGGTGCTTGTGATGGCGGAGAGCCGGGCATGGTACTGCACCGCCGGCCGCAATTACCCCAATAATGGGGGGGAAGGGATAAAAAAGCGGCAGCGTGAAGACGCAAAAAAGCCTGAGCCAATATAGCCGGCTCAGGCAAAATGGGCGGACCTGTAAGTCCCTTCGAACAGGTTTAGCCGTACTTAAAACGCCACATCCACATCACCCTCGGGCACGCTGCAGCAGCTCAGCACATAACCGTCGGCAATATCTTCGTCGGTAATGCCGCCATTGTGCTCCATGCTGACCTGCCCTTTGGTAACTTTAACTTTGCAGGTGCCGCAAATGCCCATGCCGCAGGCCTTGGGAATGTGCAGGCCCACCTGGGCGGCGGCGCTGTGCAGGGTTTCGCCGGGTAAAATGCTGGCCTGTAAATCGCTTTCCAGGAAAGAGATACTTAACCGATCCTCGGTGCGCTCCAGCTCCTCTGCCAGCTCTGATGCTTCCTGTGCCAGCTGCTCGACGTCTTCGATGACCTCAACCGGTGTCGCACCGAAGCTTTCTTCGTGATAGTGCTCCATGTCGAATCCGGCATCCTGCAGCAGGTTGCGTACCGCCTTCATATAAGGGGCCGGACCGCAGCAAAACACTTCCCGCTCCATAAAGTCGGGGGAAAGCTGGGCCAGCATGGTGCGGTTCAGGAAGCCCCGGTATCCGCTCCAGGTTTCGCCGATATCAGTACGCTCACAAATCAGGCTCAGCTGAATATTGGGTAACCGTGAGTCCATGTGCTGCAGTTCACGGTGAAACACCAGATCTTTAGGGGTGCGGGCACTGTGTACAAACTGAATATCCACCTCGGCATTGGTATCAAACCACCAGCGCAGCATCGACATCACCGGAGTAATGCCGACGCCACCGGAGAGCAGCAATACCTTCTCGTTGGGAAAGTCGATGCAGTTGAAATTACCCACAGGGCCATGAACGGCCAGGGCGTCGCCTTCCTTCAGGTTGTCGTGCAGCCAGTTTGATACCACGCCACCCGGTACCCGCTTGACGGTGATGGAGAAGCTGTAGGGAACCGAGGGTGAAGAAGCGATGGTGTAACTGCGCATGACCGTCTGTTCGTCAATTTCCAGCTCCAGGGTAACGAACTGGCCGGGTTTGAAGAAAAACAGCAGCGGGTTTTCTGCGGTAAAGCAGAAAGTGCGTACATCCCAGGTTTCCTGAATCACGCGCACACAGCGCACCGGGTGGCGACCATTACTCCAGGTCTGAGTATTAATGGGGGATAAGAAGTCCTGATTCATCGCTGTTCTCCGATGCGCGTTGAATGAATAACCCGTTTCTTTATGCGGCTCATTTTTGATGAGAACGGACCAGCAGAATTGCCTGAAAACGACATGGATATATCCGTTCCCCCCGCCTGGAGACGGGGGCATCCCTGTCCTGGCCGGGCAGGTCGGAAACAGGCGTGGCAGGCGTCGCTTTCAGGCAATCCGGATCGCATAACCTTGGTAACAATGAGGTCAACTGTGACCACCGGCAGTGAGCCGTCAGTGGGATTTTACGCACTTGATAAATATGAAGGAGGCAAGACAGATGGAGCAGATCAACACCACCCTGATAGGTAGCCAGCTTGGCGATACTGTTCAGTTGCTGCGTCAGCGTCGGCCGGGCTATTCCCTTCCTCAGGCCTGTTACAATAGCCCGGAAGTGTTTGCCGCCGACATGGAGCAGATTTTCTGCAAGGAATGGCTGTATGTGGGGCTGACCTGTGAGATTCCCCAGCCGGGCAATTTTATTACCCTGGAAGTGGGTAATAACCCCATAACTATCGTGCGTAACAAGCAGATGGAGGTGCAGGCGTTTCATAATGTGTGCCGGCACCGGGGATCGCGTATTTGCCTGCCCAAGCAGGGCAAGGTTGCCAAGATGGTCTGTCCTTATCACCAGTGGACTTATGAACTGGATGGTGAGTTGCTCTATGCCGGGAATGATATGGGAGATCAGTTCAATAAAGCGGATTTCCCCCTGAAAAAAGTGCATACCAAAACCGCCGGCGGCTATATCTTTATCAGCCTGGCCGACGAGCCGCCTGCTATTGACGATTTTCTTGCTGAGCTGGCCCGTTATCTGGAGCCCTACGATCTGGAGAATGCCAAGGTGGCGGTGCAGTCCGAAATTCTGGAAGACGCCAACTGGAAGCTGGTGATTGAGAACAACCGCGAGTGTTATCACTGTGCCGGCTCACATCCGGAACTGCTTAATACCTTGCTGGAGTGGGACGATACCACCGATCCTCGCGCCAGCGATGCCTTCAAGGCTCACGTTGCGCGCAAAGCGGAAGAGTGGGATGCCGAAGGTATTCCGCATGAACACGTTTCTTTCGGTTTGCGCAACCGCATGGTGCGTATGCCGCTGGCCGAAGGCAAAGTGGCCATGACCATTGATGGCAGCCCGGCCTGTGCAAAAACGCTGGGTCGGGTGCAGAACCGGGATCTGGGATCATTGCGGATTCTGCATCTGCCCAATTCCTGGAACCATGGCCAGGGTGACCACCTGATCACTTTCCAGGTCATTCCGGTGGGCCCTCAGAAGACCAAAGTGATCACCAAATGGGTGGTACACAAGGATGCAGTGGAAGGTGTGGATTACGATGTTGAAAAACTGCGCCGGGTATGGGACGCCACCAATGCCCAGGACCGGGCTCTGGCCGAGGAGAACCAGCGCGGCATTAACTCCATGGCGTATGAGCCGGGCCCGTATTCGCCCACCTATGAATTCGGGGTGGTCAACTTTGTTGACTGGTATGCAGATACTTTTGTGGCCAATGCCGAGGGACAGCGGCTGTCGGTGAAACTGCCGGAGTAAGCAGACTTCGTATCAGCAGAAAGGGGAGCCAGTGGCTCCCCTTTTTTGTTTTGCCGCTACCGCGAATGAATGTTATCCCGATGCAGGCGGGGCCACACCTTGATGCAGGTTGGACACTGTAGTCCCCCGGATCTTCGCTTTTGCGGAGATGACCAAGGTTTGGAAAGTCGCCGTCGCTCCCGCGAAGGCGGGGCCCATACGGATCTGCAGACAACGCTGGGGATTCAGGTTAGTGCACTATGCTCTGGATGCCCGTACGCACGGGCATGACAAGAGTGGTTCCGTTGCTCCCGCGAAGGCGGGAGCCCAGTGCAGATCTGCAGACAACGCTGGGGATTCAGGTCAGCGCACCATGCCCTGGACGTCCGTACGCACGGGCATGACAAATAGGTCGTCGCTCCCGCGAAGGCGGGAGCCCAGTGCGGTTCTGCAGACAACGCTGGGGATTCAGGTCAGTGCACTATGCCCTGGATACCCGTACGTACGAGCATGACAAGAGTGGCTCCGTCGCTCCCGCGAAGGCGGGAGTCCAGTGCAGATCTGCAGACAACGCTGGGGATTCAGGTCAGCGCACCATGCCCTGGATGCCCGTCTGCACGGGCATGACAAGAGTGGTTCCGTCGCTCCCGCGCAGGCGGGAGCCCAGTGCGGATCTGCAGACAACGCTGGGGATTCAGGTCAGTGCACTATGCTCTGGATGCCCGTACGCACTGGCATGACAAGAGTGGTTCCGTCGCTCCCGCGAAGGCGGGAGCCTAGTGCAGATCTGCAGACAACGCTGGGGATTCAGGTCAGTGCACCATGCCCTGGATGTCCGTACGCACGTGCATGACAAATAGGTCGTCGCTCCCGCGAAGGCGGGAGCCCAGTGCGGATCTGCAGACAACGCTGGGGATTCAGGTCAGTGCACTATGCTCTGGATGCCCGTACGCACGGGCATGACAAATAGGTCGTCGCTCCCGCGCAGGCGGGAGCCCAGTGCAGATCTGCAGACAACGCTGGGGATTCAGGTCAGTGCACTATGCTCTGGATGCCCGTACGCACGGGCATGACAAGAGTGGTTCCGTCGCTCCCGCGAAGGCGGGAGCCCAGTGCGGATCTGCAGACAACGCTGGGGATTCAGGTCAGTGCACTATGCCCTGGATGCCCGTACGCACGGGCATGACGGGGTTAAGTTTTGTTATCTTCGCGAAGGCGGGAGCCCAGGCAGGGGGCCTGACTTTCTACCTCAAACTCTTCTCCACCAACGCCAGTACGTCCGGGTGCAGCAGGGCCCGCTGGGCCAGCAGAACCTCCAATCGTTCCCGCCACAGAGCGCCCTCGGGGCCGCTCAGTGTATCTGCCAGCAGGGCAGAGCAATCGGCCAGCCGCACCGGGGGCGTCAGGCCCCAGGCTTGCAGCCGGGAGAGGAAATCCTGCTGGTCAATAAGATCGCTGATCATCATGGTTCAGGCCCTTTCAATTGACAAAAGCTCAGGCTAATACCGGTCGGGAATAACGGCAAGAGCAGTTGCGACATGCTGTCGCAATGAAAACAGAGTGTGACGTTCGGGACGGGACTGGTTAATTAGATGTCGCATTGGGGAAGTTTTAATCAGCCGTTAGCTGTTGTTATAGGAACCGGTAGTGCACCGTTTATGCCTTTACGGGCGGGCGGTAATACCTGCAGTCGCGACCTGACCACGGGAGCAAGGTGGTCAAATCGCGTCTGATTTATAACTAATCCGACGGAGATCTCTTGCTATGGTTGGCAAAGACGGAATTTTGAAAGGAATGAGTCCGGCGGCAACGATCAGCTCCATGTTGATCGTTACCCTGTTTGTTTTGGGCGGTGCCCTTTACCCGGATTCTGCTGCCGGTTTGTTTGATACCGTATCAGGCGGCATATTGTCTAATTTCAAGTGGTACTACATCGCCATTGTGGCACTGATGCTGGTGTTCTGCGTGGTGCTGGCCTGCAGCCGGTTTGGCCGGCTGCGTCTGGGCAGTGATGACTCCCGGCCGGAATATGGCCTGTTTTCCTGGTTTGCCATGTTGTTCAGTGCCGGCATGGGGATAGGTCTGGTGTTCTGGTCTATCGCCGAACCTATTTACCACTTTCAGAGCAACCCCTTTATCACTGAGGGACTGACGCCGGAAGCAGCAGAAGTGGCGATGCGACTGACCTTCTTCCACTGGGGCCTGCATCCCTGGGCGATTTATGTGGTGGTCGGGCTGGCGCTGGCATATTTTTCCTACCGGCAGAATTTGCCGCTGACTATCCGCTCGGCATTGTATCCGCTGATTGGTCAGCGTATTTATGGCTGGATGGGACATACCGCCGATACCCTGGCGGTATTCGGCACCGTGTTTGGTGTGGCCACATCCCTGGGCCTGGGGGTCAGCCAGATTAACACCGGCCTGAACCACCTGTTTGGTATTGAAGTGAATATCACCAATCAGCTGGTGCTGATTCTGGTTATCTCTGCTATTGCCACTGTGTCGGTATTGTCCGGTATCGGCCGGGGGGTGAAGTGGCTGTCAGAGATTAATATCTGGCTGACAGTGGCAATCCTGCTGTTTTTGCTGGTGTACGGTCCGACCCGCTACCTGCTTCAAAGTTATGTGCAGGGCGTGGGGGATTACCTGGCTCATGTTGTTCCGCTCAGCACCTGGACCGACGCCAGCAAAGACGGTCAGTGGCAATCATGGTGGACAGTATTTTACTGGGCCTGGTGGATGTCCTGGTCTCCGTTTGTCGGCATGTTTATTGCGCGTATTTCCAAGGGCCGGACCATCCGCGAGTTTATCTGCGGTGTATTACTGGTGCCAACGCTGCTGGGCATGCTGTGGCTGACCTTGTTTGGAGGCTCGGCCCTTTACCTGGAGCTGACTCAGACCGTGACCAATGCGGCAGGTGAAGTAACAGCGGCCATCGGCCAGGCCGGAGTGGTAACGGCGGTCACCGAAAACGTGACCACTGCGCTCTATGCCACACTGACGCTGCTGGACGACGGCGCTATGGGTTACCTGGCCTCGGTACTTGCAACGGTGCTGGTTGCGCTGTATTTCATCACTTCGGCCGACTCCGGTACCCTGGTGGTCACGACTATTCTGTCGATGGGGAATGAGCATCCGCCCCGTAGCCAGCGAGTGCTGTGGGGCATGGCGGTCGCTGCCGTGGCGGCTATTCTGATGCTGGCGGGCGGGCTTAAGGCCTTGCAAACCGCCGCTATTATTGCCGCTTTTCCGTTTTCAGCGGTGATCATGATAATGATGTGGGGGCTGTTCCGGGCGTTACATCAGGAAATGCCGGTTGAAGAACCGGTGACTGTACCGGTGAAGTAGCTTCTGCCTGCCGGTTCTGCACGATAAGGGAGCAAGGCGCTGCACCGGTGCGCTGTAATGGGGAACCTTGATGTAGCCGTTTTGTTTCATAGTAAACCTTATTGTTAACATTTATCTCTTTCAGCCTAAAAAAGCCGTCCCGAAGGGCGGCTTTTTTATTGTTTGGTTGAGTGAATACTTATGGCATGAAAGTTGCCCGTAACTCTACTTAACTCCATGTGGTAACGGAATTTTAAAGGGAGGGGCAAGGCATGAAGGGGCTTAATTTGTTACTTATGAGCCGAGTCACAATGTGTTTACATTTTTACGGTGGCATCGACGTTAAAGATACTTAATAACGTCCTGTTGTTATATATTGTTTAAATGTTTGCATAACTGATGTAAATGATGTCGTCGTGATAACGCTGGGTTGTCAGCAACAGTTCGGAGGTAACTCCTCTGACTGCAGCGGAGGCAGGAGGAAGAGCAATGAGTCAGGTACAACGTGTCGGTTTTTTGCTGGTGGAAAACTTCACCATGATTTCCCTGGCGTCGGCCATTGAGCCGTTGCGTATGGCCAACCAGCTGTCGGGGAAAGCCTTGTACGAATGGGTGATGCTGACGGAAACCGGCGCACCGGTACGGGCCAGTGACGGTGTTCAGGTTACGCCGGATCATGCCATTCACGACTGTGGTCATCTTGACATGATGCTGTTGTGCGGTGGGGTCGGGGTTGCTAATGCCCGCAGCCGCCCACTACGCAGCTGGTTGCAGCAGCTGGCTCATCGCAAGGTCAAGCTGGGGGCCGTCTGTACCGGCAGCTTCTTACTGGCTGATGCCGGTGTGCTGGAAGGCTATCGCTGCACCATTCACTGGGAATACATGGCCGCTTTTCAGGAGGCCTTTCCCCGTCAGGAAACCAGTAATGCCCTTTATTGTATCGACCGTGACCGGCTGACCAGCAGTGGCGGTACCGCGCCCATCGACATGATGATGCACCTGATTGAAAAAGAGCACTCCAGCGCTCTCAGTACCGCCATTTGCGATATGTTCCTGTGCGAGCGCATTCGCGATGGTCAGGAAGAGCAGAAAGTGTTACTGCGTCACCTGGTAGGGCCGGCCCAGCCCAAACTGGCAGAGGTCGTTGCGCTGATGGAAGCGAATCTGGAAGAGCCCATTACTCTCGACGAACTGGCCCATTATGTAGGGCTGTCACGGCGGCAGGTTGAACGGCTGTTTCAGCGTCATGTGAAGTGCTCACCGTCGCGTTATTACCTGAACCTGCGTCTGAAGCGGGCCCGCCAGTTGCTGCGCCAGACG
Organism: Oceanimonas baumannii; assembly: GCF_002245495.1. Lineage (GTDB taxonomy): Bacteria > Pseudomonadota > Gammaproteobacteria > Enterobacterales > Aeromonadaceae > Oceanimonas > Oceanimonas baumannii. Next base: position 149,084 of record NZ_NQJF01000005.1, on the reverse strand, counting down.
TCACTGGCGATCATTGATATTGCCACGGCCTGTGGGTTTGTATCCATGCCCCATTTCAGCAAATGCTACCGGGAATGCTTCGGCGTGCCACCCCGGGACGATCGCTCGGGGCGTCCTGCACCGGCGGTGGTACAGGCCACGCCGGATTTGTCCGACATTACACTTAACCAGTGTTTTGACACCGCCCGTGGGGAGCCAACGTTCGCCTCGGTGACGCTCTGATAGTGGCTTGTTTGGTCATGCCCGTGCAGAAACGTCATCCCCGCGAAGGCGGGGGCGACGAGGGAAGTGCTGGGCGGACGTTTGTGTGCTAGTGCGACGTTTTCCCCGTCATGCCCGTGCAGACGGGCATCCAGAGCATAGTGCGCTGACCAGAATCCCTAATGTTGCCTGCAGATCCGCACTGGGCTCCCGCCTGCGCGGGAGCGACGAGGGGGATACGGGGCGACGTTTGTGTGCCGGAGCGACGATTTCCCGTCATGCCCGTGCAGACGGGCATCCAGAGCATAGTGCGCTGACCAGAATCCCTAATGATGTCTGCAGATCCGCACTGGGCTCTCGCCTGCGCGGGAGCGACGAGAGGGATGCGGGGGCGGACGTTTGTGTGCCGGAGCGACGATTTCCCGTCATGCCCGTGCAGACGGGCATCCAGAGCATAGTGCGCTGACCAGAATCCCTAATGTTGCCTGCAGAACCGCACTGGGCTCCCGCCTTCGCGGGAGCGACGAGGGGGATGCGGGGGCGGTTTGTGTGCCGGAGCGACGTCTTCCTTGTCATGCCCGTGCAGACGGGCATCCAGTGCACTATGCTCTGGCATTGAGTACTACGGCAGGCTGCAGAAATGGCAGCTCAAATAATCTCCTCCCACAAATCCCGCCAGCCGGGGTTCTGTACTTCAATCAGTCGTATTTTCCAGGCCCGCTTCCATTTCTTGAGCTGCTTCTCGCGCGTGATGGCAGAATACATATCGTCGTGAAGCTCAAAGTAAACCAGCCAGTGCAGCCCGTAACGGGCTGAGAACCCTTCCACGGCTCGTTGCCGATGCTGCCAAATCCGCTGCACCAGATTGCTGGTGACCCCGATATAAAGCGTGCCGTTACGCTGGTTGGTCAGCATATAGACCGCCGGCTGTTTATGCATGGCGATGACCCGATATAAAGAGGGTGCTTTCCAGTTTAGCTGGTGGATGGAGGGAATATCCTCTTTCCGTCATGCCCGTGCAGAAACGTCATCCCCGCGAAGGCGGGGGCGGGCATCCAGGGCATGGAACACTGAGCTGAATCCCTAATGTTGCCTGCAGAACCGCACTGGGCTCCCGCCTTTGCGGGAGCGACGAGGGGTATGCGGGGCGACGTTTGTGTGCCGGAGCGACGTCTTCCTTGTCATGCCCGTGCAGACGGGCATCCAGGGCATGGGGCACTGACCAGAATCCCTAATGATGTCTGCAGATCCGCACTGGGCTCTCGCCTGCGCGGGAGCGACGAGGGGTATGCGGGGGCGGACGTTTGTGTGCTAGTGCGACGTTTTCCCTGTCATGCCCGTGCAGGCGGGCATCCAGGGCATGGTGCACTGACCAGAATCCCTAATGTTGCCTGCAGAACCGCACTGGGCTCCCGCCTTCGCGGGAGCGACGAGGGGGGTGCGGGGGCGGACGTTTGTGTGCCGGAGCGACGCTTTCCCGTCATGCCCGTGCAGACGGGCATCCAGGGCATGGAACACTGAGCTGAATCCCTAATGTTGTCTGCAGATCCGCACTGGGCTCCCGGCTCCACGGAAGCGACGAGGGAGGGCGGGGACGGGTATCCAGCGCATGCAGCACACCACGCTGACTCCGCAGAAATGCACGGCTTTCCGTATTCCATATAAACCATGACGTTTTTGAGTATGCCTCCGTCGTTTTCAGCCACAGCGCACGGTGGCGTGCGGGCTAGACTGCCTCTGAATTCGGTGAGTCAGACATCACCGTGTAACAGATGCAAGGAAGGTCCGGCTATGCAAAACGCAGCAGAATTACACAACCAGGCCATCGTTATCGACGGTCTTATTATCGCCAACTGGGGGCGGGAACTGTTTGAAGACATGCGCCGTGGCGGCCTGACTGCCGCCAACTGCACTGTGTCGGTATGGGAAGGGTTTCAGGCCACGGTGAACAACATCGCCGCCTTTAACCGCCATTACCAGGAACACGCCGACCTGATCCGCCCGGTACGTACCACCGCCGACATTCTGGCCGCCAAGGAAGAAGGCCGCACCGGCATTATCCTTGGCTTCCAGAACGCCCATGCGTTTGAAGATCAGCTGGGTTATGTGGAAATCTTCAAGCAACTTGGCGTAGGCATCGTGCAAATGGCCTACAACACCCAGAACCTGGTAGGCACTGGCTGTTACGAGCGCGACGGTGGTCTGTCAGGGTTCGGTCGTGAAGTTGTGGCCGAGATGAACCGGGTTGGCATGATGTGCGACCTGTCTCATGTGGGTGCCAAGACCTCAGAAGAAGTGATCCTCGAGTCCAAAAAGCCGGTGTGCTACTCCCATTGCCTGCCCGCCGGACTGAAGGATCACCCGCGTAACAAGTCGGACCAGGAGTTGCGCTTTATTGCCGAGCACGGCGGCTTTGTGGGGGTGACCATGTTTGCGCCCTTCCTGAAAAAGGGCATTGAGTCCACCGTGGATGACTATGTTGAAGCCATTGGCTATGTGCTGGATCTGGTGGGTGAAGACGCCATCGGCATCGGTACCGATTTTACCCAGGGCCACGATCAGGACTTCTTCGAATGGCTGACCCACGACAAAGGTTACGCCCGCCGGCTGACCCGCTTTGGCGAAATCATCAACCCGGAAGGCATCCGCACTATTGGTGAGTTCCCGAACCTGACCGAGGCGTTGCTGCGTAATGGCTATTCCCCGCGTCTGATTGAAAAAATAATGGGTGGTAACTGGGTCCGCGTTCTCAAGGACGTCTGGGGCGAATAACACAGCAAGGAAGCAAGGGAGAATCACAATGTCAGTACATGCACCTGAAATGCCGATAGAAGTGGACACCGATACCGGTGTCTGGACCACCGACGCCCTGCCCATGCTGTATGTGCCGCGTCACTTTTTCGTTAATAACCACATGGCCATTGAGGAAGAGCTGGGCCCTGAGCGCTATGCCGAGATCCTGTATAAGGCGGGCTACAAGTCGGCCTGGCACTGGTGTGAAAAAGAGGCCGAGTGTCACGGCATCAGTGGTGAGGCGGTGTTTGAGCATTATATGAAACGCCTGTCCCAGCGGGGCTGGGGTCTGTTCACCATTGAGCAGCTCGATATTGCTGCCGGCACCGCCCGGGTTCGCCTGGACCATTCAGCCTTCGTTTATCAGTACGGCAAGGTAGAGCGCATGGTGGATTACATGTTCACCGGCTGGTTTGCCGGCGCCATGGATCAGATTGCTCAAAGCCTGGGCTATCCGGTGCGCACTCAGGCCCGTCAGGTGCAAGGCGCGTCCCAGAGTGGGTGCGATTACGGTCTGTTTGAGGTGAGCCCGCTGTAAGGCTTCTGGCCCGAGCCGCCTGGGGCATGGACTCCCGCCTGCGCGGGAGTGACGGAAGGGGCGCGGGAGTGACGAGAGGGGACGTGGGAGTGACACCCTAGCCGTCATGCCCGCGAAGGCGGGCATCCAGGGCGGAATGCACGGGTTCAGGCTCTGGGGTTGCCCGTATGGACTCCCGCCTGCGCGGGAGTGACGGAAGGGGCGCGGGAGTGACAAACAATAGCAGGCGCTCACAGGAGCGGTTTTAATTTTCAGCGGGCCGGTTCAAGGCACGCAGCAGTACAAGAGGATTCCAGGATGGGACAGTTCGACGCCTTGTTTCAACCCATGAACATCAACAAGCTCACCATTCGTAACCGGGTGGTGAGCACGGCGCATGCCGAAGTGCATGCCACCGACGGTGGCATGACCACCGATCGCTATGTGAAATATTATGAGGAAAAGGCCAAGGGTGGCCTGGGTCTGGCCATTTGTGGCGGCTCCAGCGTGGTGTCGATCGACAGTCCCCAGGCCTGGTGGAGTTCGGTTAACCTGACCACCGACCGTATTATTCCCTATTTCAAGAATCTGTCTGATGCCATGCACAAGCACGGCGCCAAGATCATGATTCAGATTACCCACATGGGACGCCGGTCCCGCTGGGATGGCTACAACTGGACCACTCTGCTGTCGCCCTCCGGCATCCGTGAGCCGGTGCATCGTGCCACCTGTAAAACCATTGAGCCGGAAGACATTCAGCGCATTATCGGCGACTTCGCCCAGGCTGCACGCCGGGCCAAGGAAGGTGGTCTGGACGGGGTGGAAGTGTCTGCCGTACACCAGCATCTGATCGATCAGTTCTGGAGCCCGCGGGTCAACAAGCGCACCGATGAATGGGGCGGCAGCTTTGAAAACCGCATGCGCTTCGGTCTGGAAGTGCTCAAGGCCATTCGTGCCGAAGTGGGCCCCGACTTTGCTGTGGGCATGCGCATCTGTGGTGACGAATTTCATCCCGATGGCCTCAGTCACGACGACATGAAGCAGATCGCCAAATACTACGACGACACCGGCATGGTGGATTTCTTTGGCGTGATCGGCTCCGGTTGCGACACCCACAACAGTCTGGCCAACGTGATCCCGAACATGAGCTATCCGCCCGAGCCCTTCCTGCATCTGGCGGCGGGCATCAAGGAAGTGGTCACCGTGCCGGTGATCCACGCGCAGAACATCAAGGATCCCACACAGGCCCAGCGCATTATTGAAGGCGGCTATGTTGATTTTGTGGGCATGACCCGGGCGCATATGGCCGATCCGCATCTGATTGCCAAGATAAAACTGGGTCAGGTGGATCAGATCCGCCAGTGCGTTGGTGCCAACTACTGTATTGACCGTCAGTATCAGGGGCTGGACGTGCTCTGCATTCAGGCACCGGCCACCTCCCGCGAATACATGGGTATGCCTCATATTATTGAGAAAACCGACGGCCCTATCCGTAAGGTGGTGGTGGTTGGGGGCGGCCCCGGCGGCATGGAAGCGGCCCGGGTGGCGGCCGAGCGTGGCCATAATGTGGTGCTGTTTGAGAAAGCTCCCGAACTGGGTGGTCAGATCACCCTGGCGGCCAAGGCCCCGCAGCGGGATCAAATTGCCGGTATTACCCGTTGGTATGCCCTGGAGCTGGCCCGTCTCAAGGTGGATCTGCGTCTGAACACCGCTGCCGACTTACCTGCCATCATGGCCGAGCAGCCCGATGCCGTGATCCTGGCCGTAGGCGGAACCCCCTTCCTGGAGCAGGTTCCTGAGTGGGGCGCCGACGAAGGCCTGGTGGTAAGCAGCTGGGATATCCTGTCCGGCAAGGTTGAGCCGGGCAAGAACGTGCTGGTATACGACACCATCTGCGAATTCTCCGGTATGTCGGCGGCCGATTATCTGGCCTCCAAGGGCAGCCTGGTGGAGCTGGTGACCGACGACATCAAGCCCGGCGCGGCCATTGGTGGTACTACCTTCCCCACCTATTACCGTTCGCTGTATGAGCGTGAGGTGATCATGACCTCCGATCTGGCGTTGCACAAGGTGTACCGCGAGGGCGACAAGCTGGTGGCGGTGCTGGAAAACGAATACACCTTCCAGAAAGAGGAGCGGGTGGTGGATCAGGTGGTGGTGGAGAACGGCATTCGTCCCGACGAGCGCCTCTACTACGAGCTGAAGGGCGATGCCGTGAACAAGGGCCAGATTGATCTGGAGGCCCTCTATGACGGCAAGCCCCAGCCGGCGCTGGCCCAGCACGGCCAGGGTTACCTGCTGTATCGCCTGGGTGACTGCGTGTCTCAGCGCAACACCCACGCCGCCATCTACGACGCCCTGCGTCTGTGTAAAGACTTCTGAGTCAGGGGCCGGGGGTAACAACCCCGGCCCTGTGAGGTGCCCGCTATGTTCGAGCCTGTGATCCCTTATTTGTTAACGCTGGCCTTTGCCCTGGCCGCCATCGGTGCCCTGCGCCGGGTGCGGCTGTGGCGTCGGGGCCAGACCAGCCCCGTGCCCTTCTGGCAAGGGCTGGCCGCCATGCCGCGTCGCTATCTGGTGGATCTGCACCATGTAGTGGCGCGCGACAAGTATATGTCCAATACCCATGTGGCCACCGGCGGCGGCTTTGTACTGGCGCTGGTACTGGTGGTGCTGGTGCACGGCCTGGGCCTGCACAGCGCCTGGCTGGTGTGGCCGCTGCTGGGAGCCAGCCTGCTGATGACCGTTGGTGCCCTGTTTGTCTGGCATCGCCGGCGCAAGCCTGCCAGTGAACTGCCCAACTCCCGGCTGTCGCGCGGCCCCTGGCAGCGCTTGCCGAAAAGTCTGCTGGCGTTCTCGCTGGGCTTTTTTATTGCCACCCTGCCGGCCACCGGCATTTTCCCCGCAGGCACCGGCAGCACCCTGCTGGGCCTGGTATTACTGGCGGTATGCGCCTGGGGCCTGGGTGAGCTGGTGTTTGGCATGGCCTGGGGCGGACCCATGAAGCACGCCTTTGCCGGTGCCCTGCACCTGGCCTTTCATCGTCGTCCGGCCCGCTTTGGCGGCGGTCGCGATACCGGCCTGAAAGCGCTCGACCTGAGTGCCGACAAGCTGGGCGTGGAGAAGGTGACCGACTTTAAATGGAACCAGCTGCTCGGCTTCGACGCCTGTGTGCAGTGCGGCCGCTGCGAAAGCAAATGTCCGGCCTATGCCGCCGGCCAGCCACTCAACCCCAAAAAGCTCATTCAGGACATGGTGATCAGCCTCGCCGCTCAGGAAGAAGTGGGTTACCGCGGCAGCCCCCATCCGGGCCAGGAAAACGCCGCCCGCACCGGTTGCCCCGACAAGCCGCTGGTGGAAAGCATGCTCGACAGCCAGACGCTGTGGTCGTGCACCACCTGCCGTGCCTGTGTGGAAGAGTGCCCGATGATGATTGAGCACGTGGATGCCGTGGTAGACATGCGTCGTTATCTGACTCTGGAGCGGGGCCAGACCCCGGGCAAGGGCCAGGAAGTGCTGGAAAACCTGATCGCCACCGACAACCCGGGCGGCCTGGCACCGTCCAGCCGCAGTCACTGGGCGGCGGATCTCAGTATTCCGCTGATGAAAGAAGTTGGCGAAGTCGATGTGCTGCTGTGGGTGGGTGACGGTGCCTTCGACATGCGCAACCAGCGTACACTGCGAGCCCTGGTGAAGCTGCTGCGCGCCGGTGGCGTGGACTTTGCCTACCTCGGCAACGAGGAGCTGGACTCGGGCGATCTGGCCCGCCGGCTGGGCGATGAAGCCACTTTCCAGCGGTTGGCGAAAGTCAATATTCAGACCCTCGGCAAGTACCGCTTTAACCGCATGGTAACTGCCGATCCGCATTCGTTGCAGAGCCTCGGCACCGAATATGCCGAGCTGGGTGGTGACTATACCGTGCTGCACCACAGCGAGCTGCTGGCCGAGCTGCACCAGCAGGGCAAGCTGGCATTCAGCAATGGTCAGAGTGGCACGCTCACCTACCATGACCCCTGTTATCTGGGCCGTTACAACGGTGTTTATGACGCGCCCCGCTACCTGCTTGACCAGCTGGGCTTTGCCCGCACCGAGATGGATCGCAGCGGTTTCCGTTCCCGTTGCTGCGGTGGTGGGGGTGGTGCGCCGGTCACCGATATTCCCGGTGAGCGCCGCATTGCTGACATGCGCATGGACGACGCCCGGGCGGTGGACGCCGGGCTGATGGCGGTAGCCTGTCCGCAGTGCACCCTGATGATGGAAGGGGTAGTGGAGCCGCGGCCCGAGGTGAAAGACATTGCCGAGCTGCTGCTGGACGCTCTGGTTCAGCCTGCCACCCAGCCGCGCGAGAAGGAGGAAGCCCATGTCTGACATTATTCGCAAGGATCCGCGTCTGGCCTGGATTGCCCGTAACCGGTTACATCCGCGCCACACCGAGCTGAGCGGCCAGCCTCAGCGTGGCCCCACCGGGTTGCTGCGCAAGAACCCGCGCCCTCAGTGGCAATACGGCCCCAGCGGTTTGCGCCGGCTGGACCGCCTTAACATGCATAGTGCCGCCGGGGTGACCTCTCTGGTACGCAAGGCCAGCGAGCAAGCGGCACTGCCGCTGCACCAGGTAGACAATCCGCAGCATTACATTGCGGTCTGGCTGCCGCTGTCCGGCGGCCGCCTCACGGCCCATGGCAAGGACGTGCTGGGCCTGGCCCAGCAACTGGCTGCGGTTCAGCATCAGACCACTGCGGTGCTCGGGCTGGTGTGTGGTGAGCTGAAAGAAAGCATCGATGAAGCGGGCGTCGACCGGTTGCTGCAACTGGACGGGGTGGACGGCTATCAGCCGGAAGCCTGGGCCGAGTTGTGCCTGCAGGCCGACAGCGACTATCAGCCGTTGCACTGGCTGCTGCCCGATGCCGGCGAGTCGGCGGAACTGGGCCGGCGGCTGGCGGTAGCCCTGGGTGAACGCCCGGCTACCGGGGTGTGGAAATGGGAAGGCGAGCAGATTATTGCCCGCAGCGGTGCCGGCCACCAGGACATTGTCCGGCCGCTGTGCCGGGTTATGCTGGCACTGGAAGAGTGTGCCATGCCCTGCACCGAATACCGTTATGAAGCGCTGCCGGTCAGTCTGGAAGTGGAAACCCTGCCCGCCGCCCGGGTACAGGATCAGGGCCGGGTGGCGGTGGATCCTGCCGACATCCCCCTGGCTGAGGCCGAGTTTATTCTGTCTGCCGGCAACGGCGTGCACGACTGGGAGCAGTTTCATCAGGCTGCCACCCTGTTGGGGGCAGCTGAAGGTGCCAGCCGGGTGGCGGTGGACGACGGCTTTATGCCACGTAACCGTCAGGTGGGTGCGACCGGTACCTGGGTGAGTGCCCGGGTTTATATCGCCGTGGGGATTTCCGGTGCCGTGCAGCATTTACAAGGCATTGGCAAGGTGGAAAAGGTGGTGGCCATTAACCAGGATGCCGACTGCGATATGGTCAAGCGGGCCGGGTTGAGCGCCATTGGCGACAGCGGTGAAATTCTGGCGGCGCTGGTGGCCCTGGCCTCAGCCCAGCCGGCGGGGGAGGTAAGTGATGCAGCCTGAGAAGATAAATATTGCGGTGCTGGTCAGTGAAGGCCGGCATCCGGTGTCGGGTCGTGCCCGTCGCGCCCTGCAGGATGCCTGCGCTCTGGAGCTGGCCTTTGCTCTGGGGGGAGAGCTGGACGTGATCCATGCCGGCGATCCGCAACATCCGGCCCTGCACGACTACCTGGGCATGGGGCTGGAGAAACTGACCGTGCTGCGTCAGGCTCCGGATGACGACGCTCTGGCCGTGCTGGCCCCTTATCTGGACGAGCTGCAGCCCGATTTGCTGCTGACCGGCATTCACGCTGAGCAGGGAGAAGGCTCGGGCATGCTGCCTTATCTGCTGGCCGAGCATCTGGGCTGGCCACTGGTCACCGGCATTGCCGCCATCGAAGCCATTGAAGGCGATCAGGTCACCCTGCTGCAGGCGTTGCCGAGAGGCCAGCGCCGGCGCATTACCACGCAGCTGCCACTGGTGGCCAGTGTGGATGAAGCCGCCGCCAGCCCCCGTCAGCTTGCCTTTGCCCGGGCCCGGCGCGGTGAAATTGACGAGCAGCAACCGGGTGCTTCACGGCGCGATGCTGACAGCAACCGCTGGCAATGGCAGGACGCCAAACCCAGGCCCAAACGCCTGAAAGTGGCCCGCGCCAAAACTGCCGCTGACCGTTTTAAACAGGCCACCGCCAAGGCCCAGGGAGGCAAGGGACAGATTATCCGCAACGACCCCCAGGCCGCCGCCCAGGCCATTTACGACCTGCTGGTGGAGGAGGGGGTACTGCGCAAATAGAAGTTTGTCTTGGGGAAGACACGATAACCACGCCGGCCATGCCGGCGTTTTTTATTGTAGGACGATAAATGACCGGTCTTTCGTGACGGGCGCTTTGTCTTGCAACGGCTCTGGGTTACCCTGCTTCTGACACTTTTTAAAAGGATCCCGTTATGGATTTAATCAGAATACTTATTGCCATCCTGTTGCCGCCGTTAGGCGTACTGCTGCAGGTGGGCCTTGGCAAGCATTTCTGGATTAACATCATCCTGACCCTGCTCGGCTACATACCGGGCATTGTGCATGCGGTGTGGGTGATAGCCAAAAAATAAGCTGACGGATTCGAGGAGCAAGGCATGGGAACACCCGCACTTGGCATGTTAGGCGTTGGCCACCTGGCAACCTATACGGTGAAGGGGCTGCGTAATGGGGGAGACACCCGGCGCATTATCCTGAGCCCGCGCAATGCACAGGCAGCAAGCCTGCTGGCCGAACAGTGTCAGTGCGAGGTTGCCGGCTCCAATCAGGCGGTGGTAGACGGCAGCGAGATCATAGTGCTGGCGGTACGGCCCGAGAGTCTGGCGCAGCTGCTGGAGGGACTGATCTTCAGGCCTGGCCAGCGGGTGATTTCAGTGATGGCCGGCGTGTCGTTACAGCAGTTGCGGCAATATCCGGCCTTGCAGGCAGTCACCCTGGTGCGTGCCCTGCCGCCGGCCAGTGTAGAGGTCGGAGCCGGACCTGTGCCGCTTTTCCCGGCGGACGAGACTGTCGTCACCCTGTTTGGTGCCATGGGCAAAGTGATTGTGCTGGAGTCGGAAGCCCTGTTTGATGTGGCTCTGGCCCATGGTTGCCTGCATGGCTGGAGTTACTTTCTGGTGCAGCAGCTGATTGACTGGAGCCGGGAGCAGGGCATGAGCAAAGAGGCTGCCAGGCAAATGGTGGTACATTCCATTGGCAGTGCGCTGGCACTTGCTGAATCCCGCCCCGAACTCGACTACGGCGACATTGGCAACGGCATTGCCACGCCCGGCACTTTTACCCTGAAAGGCATTGAGCAGATCCGCGCAGCCAATGGCCTGCAAGCCTGGTGTGATGCGATGGAGACGGTCAGCAAACCGGAATAACACCGGGAAAAGTATCTCATCCCGTTATACCGTTCTTCCCAAGAAGGAACGTCATTCCCGCCCTCTTAATGGTCACTCCCGCCCTCTTAATGGTCATTCCCGCGAAGGCGGGAATCCAGAGCAGGCAACACCAAACCTGCTCTATACCTCGTCATCCCATGGAGACGGGAACCCATTCCTCAGATGGTGCTATTGGCTGAAAGCATGCACTTCTGCCCTGGGCTCCCGCTTCCGCGGGAGCGACGGAGAATGGCCAGATACGTCTTAATAGCCACTTCCGCCCTCTTAATAGTCATTCCCGGCCTCTTAATGGTCATTCCCGCGAAGGCGGGAATCCAGGGCAGGCAACACCAAACCTGATCCCGGGCACTCTCCACAAGGCTACAAATTCATTCCAAACAAGGTCAAACTAGCCGCATTACATCATCCAGATCCAAAATCCATGCCCACCCAAACTCCCAACCAGCAAGAAACCCGCGCAAAACTCGACCGCCTGGCCTGGCTGCTGGACAGCGCCATTCGCCTGCCCGGCGGTTTACGCATTGGTCTGGATGGCATGATGGGGCTGATACCCGGGGTAGGGGATCTGGCTGGCGCCCTGTTCTCAAGCTATATCTTGCTGCAGGCCGCGCGCATGAAAGTGCCCGTCAGTGTGCTGGCCCGTATGGCCTTTAACATACTGCTGGAGCTGGTTATCGGCAGTATTCCGGTACTGGGCGATCTGTTCGATTTTTTCTTCAAGGCCAACCGGCGTAATGTGCGATTGATGGAAAAATATCTGGCGGCTAACTGAACATACGCAAGTCCAGCTCTTCTGCCTCACCCAGCCAGTAGGCATGCGTGGTGTGATCTGCCAGGTCGTCACCGGTATCGGCATGCACCAGCACACTCAGATCGCCCCGGTTCTGCTCCAGCCAGTGAATAAAGCGGTCAAAGTCGGCATCGGTGAACTTGATCTGACAACTCCACTGGGGGTGCGGCCCCACCGGTTTTTGATGAATGCGGCCGACCTCCAGTGAAAACAACGCTGCAATGCGCTGGCACAGTGAGGTGGCAAACATCAGTGTGTCGGCATCAAAATAAACATGGGCATGATAGGCATCGTGCAGATTAACGGGTTTTCTTGCTGTGGTCATATCATTCATTCTTAATGGTGAAAGGGGATAGCTGGGGTCACGCCAAGCCGCTGGGGTGGCATTTATGGGGGCAGCGCATGGTCAATACAGGTTCTCTGGTCACGTCCAGAAACACTCAATGCTCGGTTGTTTAACCCGTCCCGAATTTGAAAGGAGGAAGATATACAGTCCCCTCTGCTATTCTTCAAGCGCTTGCTCAAGGTTCAACAATTTTTTCTTTCGTTCTACACCACCGGCATATCCGGTCAACTTGCCATTTTTTCCGATAACTCGATGGCATGGAACAATCACTGATATGGGGTTTTTACCATTTGCCAGACCAACAGCACGCACCGCTTTGGGGTTGCCCACTGCATTTGCAAGCTCCTGATAGCTCCATGTTTTACCGTATGGAATGGTAGTAAGGGCTTGCCATACCTGCATTTGAAACGGTGTCCCTTTTGCTGCAAGTGGCAACGAAAAATCGTTCCTGTTACCGCAGAAATACTCGCTCAGTTGTGTGGCAGCGGTCAGAAGTATGGGGTCGTGTTCATCAAACTTACCCAAGTTTTCAGGCTGTGTGGTTTGCGTTTCAAACCATGCTCCAAGCAATCCTTCCTGGTTTGCTTGAATCGTCATTTTTCCAAGCGGGGTATCAATGATTGTGTAGACAGTGTTCATGCGTGGCTCCAACAATGAAAAGTGGCGTAACTCCCCCATGGAGACACGCTGTCAGTGGTAATAGCAGGAAACTTCGTTATCGCTTTCTTCACCACCAGATCTCCTGCTAAAAAACAGTTTGGCTCGGATGCCCCTCTAAGGCGTGCATAATTGACGGTCCAAGGGCCAATTCCCTTAATCTGGAGCCATTGCTCGGGCGTGCTTTCAGGATTCTCAGTCACAAAGCGGGCAAAACGTGCCAATGTCTCTTTTCGGCTTTGAGGCATTCGCAGAAAGCTCAAATCCGCTTGGCTCACTTCCTCTGGTGTTGGAAAGTGGCTGACCCCATTGGGCTGCAGAGTGTGAACCAGCAGATTCAGCTGACCCATTGCCGCTTTGATGGAGACCTGCTGCCCTAAAATTGCGCGCACTCCCGCTTCCCAAGTGTTCCAGACCCCCGGGATCCGAATGCCAGTACGTTGAATAAGCTGAGGGGCAACCTGGCTCAGTTGTTGCTCGATGTGCAGGATATCGGTATCTAAATCAAACATCCGCCTTAGCTGATTTACCAGTGGTTTAAGTTGACGGGTGTCCTCCAGGTTAAACTCGACCCTCATCACACCTGTTTTTACCGGATAAATCCTGAACCAGCCCGGGTTATTCGCGAGCGTAAATGAACGCTGGTAGCTTGTATTATCTATGGATTCGATGCCGTTAATCGCCCTGAGCCGATAAAAGTCCAGCATATGTGGCCAATCCAGCGCCCCTTTAAACGCAAGATCGATATAGCTGACCTCCGTGTAAGCTTGTTCGTCCTTACGCACCTGACTTGGCGTTAACCTGATCACCTTCTTAAATGCATCATTGAATCGTCTGATACTCTGAAATCCGCTGGCAAAAGCGATCTCTGAGATCGGCAAAGAACTGGAATGAATAAGCTGTTTGGCAAACATCAATTGGTGATACAGCGCATATTGCTTGGGAGACATGCCTAAATGCCCCTGAAACAATTGCCTGAGATAACGATCGCTAATGCCAAGCCGGTCTGACAACGCCGCCAGACTTGTCGTTTGTAATTCACCACGTTCAATGAGTTGCAAGGCTCTCAGAAAGGTTGTCTCTACCCCTTTCCAGGCCCAAGAGCTTGGCGCGCTGTCCGGACGACACCGCAAACAGGGGCGATAACCCGCCTGCAGCGCCTGGGCTTTATCCAGAAAATACTCAACGTTCTCTTCTCTGGGTAAATTCGCCGGGCATATCGGCCGACAAAATATCCCTGTCGTTTTCACTGCAATATAGAAACGACCATCAAATCGTGCGTCTCTCGCCATTCGAGCGCTTTGGAACTCTTTTAACGCCGAAGGTGATAGCTCTGCCACGCTCATACCCCTGCTATGTAAAGGTCACAGAGCAAGTTTACCCCAATCACTTTGCCAAACTAGCCATTTCCGGAACTCAATAACGCTGGCGATGAACTATGGCCGAGGCAGGGCGGCGGCATTGCCCTGAGCCAGCTGCTGCCTGTACGCCTGTGGCGTGCAGCCGGCATATTTGCGAAACAGGCTGATAAAGGGGGAGGTTTGATGATACCCGAGTGTCAGCGCCACTTCCTTTACCGAAATGGCCTGGCGCAGCAGCTGCAGCCCATGAATAAAACGGTAGCGCTGTCGCCACTCAATAAAACTCATTCCCAGCTGTGACTGGCACAAGCGGGCCAGCGTGCGTTCCGTGGTGCCAAGGGCATCAGCCCAGGCTGCAAAGCGGCGTCCGCCCTCGGGCATGGCTTCCAGCTCGGCGGCGATGGTCTGCAACAGAGGATGATCCGTTACCGGCAGAAAGGGCTGCACTTCCCGGGCCTGGCTCAGTTGATCCAGCAATACGCTCAGCAGCCTTTCGTCTGCGGGGGTCTGTGCCAGCTCTACGCCTCTGAGGTTCAGATCTGCCAAAATGGCCTCGGTTATCGGGCTCAGCTCCAGCAGGCAGGTATGATCAGGCAGCCTGGCGGCCAGTGCGAGCGGCACATTCATGCAGCTGTATTGTACGCAGCGGCGCATGTAACTCTCGTGTTTCACCCCCGGCGGGATCCAGATGCCGCAGTGCGACAGCGACATAAACCGTTGCTCCTCGGCGACCAGCTCCATCAGGCCACCCCGGCTCAACTGCAGCTGTCCCCATTGATGATTATGGATGGGCGTGAGTGTGTCGGGTGAGAAGTGTTGGTAGTAGAAGAAAACCTGACTGCCGTCTCCCGGATGCTGCTCCGGAGGCTGATAGATATTGGCCATTGGTGAATGTCCGAACGCGAATTGACGATGTCTGATAGCAGATATATGTATCACATAAGACGTGAAATAATCAGTGTCGTCTTATCCAGCCCGGTTCATGAATTGAGCCTGGCTCGTCGCTGAGGAGTCCTGTTTTGTATCTGTTTCCCTTATTGGCCGTGGTCATCTGGGCCGGCAACAGTCTGGTCAATAAATTATCTGCCGACGTTATTGCTCCGGAAGCCATCTCCTTCTATCGCTGGGCTTTTGCGCTTCTGGTATTAACGCCTGTGCTGCTGCCGGGTGTGTGGCGGCGTCGTGCCATGATACGCCCTCAGCTTGGCAAACTGGCGGTGCTGGCGGCGCTGGGCATGGTACTGAACCAGAGCCTGGCGTATTTTGCCGCAGCAACCACCAGCGCGACCAATATGGCACTGATCACCTCGCTGGTACCGGTGATCAGTCTGTTGCTGGCGGTGCCATTGCTGGGGGCCCGGCTGTCCAAACTGGCGCTGCTGGGCGCCTTTATTTCTTTTGGCGGTTTGCTGTTTATGCTGGGTAAGGGCAATCTGTCCGGGCTTGCCACCTCGGTTGTGCCTGGCGATCTTCTGCTTCTGCTGGCTGCTGTGGTCTACGCCCTTTACGGCCTGTTGCTGAAACGCTGGTCGCTGCAGCTGCCAACCTGGGATCTGCTGTATATGCAGATCCTGATTGCCGTGGTGCTGCTGTCTCCGCTGCTGCTTATTGCCAGTGACATCAGCATCAGCCAGGCCTCACTGCCGCTGATTGCCTATGCCGGCATCTGTGCCTCCATTCTGGCCCCCTGGGCCTGGATCAGGGCCATTGCCCTGCTGGGAACAGAACGCACCGCCATTTTTATGAACCTGATGCCGGTGTTTACCGCGGTACTGGCATCCACCCTGCTGGATGAGCAGCTGGGGGTGCCCCATTACGTGGGAGGAGCCCTGGTGCTGACCGGTGTCAGTCTGGTGCAGTATCGTGCCAGACGCCCCGGTGTTGAGCTGAAGGCGCAAGCGGGTTAGAAAAGTATCAGGGGAGGGCTAAGTCAGTGTTCCTAAAACCGACTTTACGAAGGGTGACTTTTGTTTACCATAGGCTTCCTGTTCAGTAACCCCAGCGGCCAAAATCGACTGTTTTGACTGCTCATATTCCTTACGAGCATCCGGGTTATTTAACATATACGCCTTATATTGTTCCTGCTTGCTGTGCACTTCGCTTCCATCTTGTATAACATGGATATGAAGATAATATTCTTTTCCATTGTGCAATACAGCGCCATCTTTCCTGGGTCTGCTCGGTGGAAACGGTTGATCACTCACCTGATCCTGAAAGCCCAAACCCATTAAGTGCTCTACGGCAGCATCCAGATCGCCTTCTTTATATAAAACAGACAGATCAATGATCCCTTTGCCACCCACCTTAAACGAGGTCGACCCAAAATGGATCACTTTAAATCGCTCGGTCTGAATGTTATCCATAACGAATTGTGCTACCTCCAGGTACTCGGAAGACCAAGGGGTAAAGCCGGCTTCAATTTTCTTGTACTTTAATATTTGCATAATGTGTTTATTTAGGCTCCGTGGTTTTTGTATCGGGAGGTGGCGGCCAAGTTGGGGAGCATTTTTATTGGTCCTGATGAAGGAATATGCTTTTTATATGGTCTGAAAATTTCTCAGGGTTTTCCTGCGGCAGCATATGGCTTTCACCGGACATTTCTTGCAGTTCGGCCTGGTTGATTAAGGCTGATGTTCTGGCGGTGACCAGCCTGAACAGGGGACGGGTATGTTCACCATAACCCAGTACTACCGGGACGCTGATGTTGGCAACCGTGTCCGGATTTATTACCGGTTGCTCTTGCTGATGCAGCTGATGGGCCAAGGTATGGCGTTTGGCTAGCTGTGCCTCTTTTACCGAACAAGGTTGGCTCTGAAAGTAGCCCTGTTTGTTTCCTGAACCATCTATCAGCGAGGCAACTGCCAGCTCCAGGTTGCCATGGCTAAACTCCTCAAACACCTGGCCAAACATGGCATTCGCATCCTGTTGCCAGGTATTCAGCTCAGATTCCTGCAAGCACCCCGGATAACCCGGCTCATAAAGAAACACGCCTGATACGGGAAAGTCCTGTTTTGCCAGTGCATTCAGCACCACATCTGCACCATAAGACCAGCCGACTATTTTTACTGGTTTATGCCTGGCCAGCTCATTAACTAACGCTGCCAACTCGTCGGCATGAGTGTTTAAACCAAAACCACCGGTGTCGCCTTCATCAAAGTGACGTAAAGTTACTGACACCAGCTCAAAATAAGGCGCAAGAAGCGCCATATGCTTATGCCACATAGCACCATCGGCCAGCGCGCCATGCACCAGAACGAGGTAATCACCATTACCTTGCTGTATATATTTCACTAATCATGTCCTCTGGAGGGCGGCATCAACCGAGTGGGGTTGGCATCCGTTTTGAACGGTTTGCCGGGTGAAAGTTACTGACATTTAATTCATAGGTTGTAAATGTACTGCCGAGCATCTCTGTCTGAAATGTTCTTTGAGAGATGTTACGCAAGAATCTGTATTCCGGGCGAGTATACAACAAATGGATATAAACAACCTCGAGGCCAGCGTCGTTAGCCCAGACCATCAGTGACTTAAAGACCGACTGTCCAATCCCCCAGCATGTCTCATCGAGCACGATGGCTATTTCATGGCCGAGATCAGATGACTGGATGCCACACCAGCCGGCCAACTTTCCATCAAGTTTGATCGCCCTGACAATACAGCCTTCAAGCCTGTCCTGATCCAGTTTGTCGTTAATCCAGCTTTTAACGGAGGCCAGATCAAACGCCTCATGAGCTATAAGGTGTTTGCGAGTGCTCAGCTTGTTTAATATCGGGATCATTGCTTCCGGAGCGATGCTATTGAGAGGGATATACTGAATGTTGCTCATTGGTTAGTATTTCCTTGGCAATTTTAAGCTAAGGGGTAAGTTCAGTGTTGATGTCTACCTGAGAAAGTAGAACCGTTATTAATCGGCTTTTTCGTTTTTTATCGGAGGTATATGGTCAAGACTACTGTTTAGCCGCAAGCTGTTGTAAAAACACCCGATGTAAGTGACTCATTTGAGCGTGGTTGAGGGGCATGTTGGCTTTCTCAGAGACTTCAAAATCGTTCGTCGCGTATCGCGGGAAGCACAAGTTCACGAACGTAAGATGCATTAGACATATTAATAAGCGATTTTACAACACTGACTACATCATGAACTGGCACTAGCTGCCCGTCACCTCGAAGCGCTGCCTCACTTAATGGCACTGAGAGATTATCCTCCGTGTTCAGGTAGCCCAACTGCAAACAGGTAACAGCTAACCCGTCGTTTCGAAAGCTTTCTGGTGTCGCTCGGTCACTCACGTGAAACATCAGTCACTTCATCACCGGCAGAACACAGCCCCTCGACAAAAGCGCGACCAAGGCCTTTGCTTGCCCCAATGACCATCATCTTCATAAACCAACCCCCCTTATTTGTTATTCCAGTAACAACAGTAGTGCCTTTAGTCGTATTTACGTTTTGACAGGGTAACGGCTGGAAACCGCGATGCGATTCCAGGTGTTAATAACAACAGCAAGCCACTCAATAGCAGATATTTCTTCTTTGGAAAGATTTTCTATGGCCTGCTTGTAAACCGCATCCGGTACCTGGCCGACAGAGATTAATGTAATTGCTTCAACAAGTTCCAAGGCGGCTTGTTCTTTTGGGCTAAAATATTCAGTCTCTTTCCATGCGGTAAGTACAGCTACACGATCACCGGACTCTCCACAAGCAAGTGCATCCTGTGTATGCAGCCTGATACAGAAAGCACATTGATTGATCTGAGATGCACGCAGGCGTAAGAGGTGTGAGAAGCCTTCCGTAATACCTGCATTAATCAAAGCTTCGGAGGCAAGTCGGTCAAGCTCAATGACTTTTTGATACAACGCAGGGCCAGACTTACCAAGATTTATTCTTTCGGTCATTCGACCTCCTTATGTTGTACGGCCAATGCCGTTTTTTGTGGACCATTTATGGGTTCCTACATAGCCGGGCGCTTGGCCAGCCTCCCAGTAATGAGAATAGGTGAAGTGTCTTTTCAGATGTTCGCCAATTGCTACTTGGTGCTGTTGGTCGACCCTTTGCCACAGTGGAGTAAGCCCATTTATTTGGCTGAGGTGTTAACTAAAGAGGGGAAGCTACAAGTGTTGCCACCACGATAGCCCCAAATTTTTTGCCCATGATTTAAACCTGGATTTAGCAGCAGGCCTATCTAATAGAATTTGATCATACCTTGCTTTGGCTTCTAACTCATCACCCATAAGTAGTGCCGCAGCGATCGACTGCAAGGATGGTTGTTGTTTCAATTTATCGGATATATCTGCAAGGTTCGAATATTTTTGGAGCCAAGGAAAGCCATGACTAGACATAGCTTCTGAAATTTCGTTGGCTAGATCTGATATGTCTGTTTGATCTGATATCTCCCACCAATAATCCTCACCGTGAACCAATATGCCTAGACGTTCTCTTACAGTGGAATCATACTCTTTTGGCTTTGAGGGTATCTTTAAACCGGACTTTTCAGAAATGGCGTTGTTTATTACTCCTAGATTTACAGCAAACTTTCCATCTTTACCTAGATTTCCCGAACTAGCTTGGATATTGACTATATGCCAGCCATCGTCCAATTCTTTTAAAAACGTTCGGCCACTTTTCTTAAAGCCATTTTCCTTCATGACTTTAGAGAGCCCTTCCTTGACTACTTGATCTATCCTTTTACTGACTTCGTTCACTCTCTCTCCAAAGTACTTAACAGATTAAATAAGAGGGGGGCGGTAACCGGTCCCGACTGCTTGCAGTGGCTGCAATTAATTGTTACGTATTAAAGCTTTATCTTGAACTGACCACAATAAGTTAACGACGCATTGGAAACTGGTGTTTCTTTTAAAGGGAAACCACCTAAAGCCTGCTCATAAATCAGTACAAGTATGTTCGCCCCGCCAATATTATTTTTGATATAAGCTATGTCTGAGGCCGCAACTCCTATGCTGGAGAGGTATTGAAAGTCTAAATCAACGGTTTCGATGAAGTCTTCATCTAAATATGAGTTGATATTCTTTAGCAGTTCATGGGATGGATTTCGATCTTCCCAGGCTGCGTATTCTTCATCAGAAACTGACTCATCTGGTTCTGGCTCCCATTGAGACTGAGAGTAGAGGCAGGCTGCTTCAATATTTTCAAACTCCCCAGAAAATACGTAAACAAACTTTTCTTGCATAGCTTGACGACTCCTTTATATATAACGCTTGGTTCAGGTGCGCCGTAGGTTAGGTGTGTCCATTACACCGGGGGAAGTCCACTATCCGCGTGTAGTAACTTGTTAGGCGCACCCGTTATAATTTAGCTAAATCATCAACTAGCTGCGGATTCTTTGACATAAAGGCGACATACGACTTACCAAGTGGTGTTAGTTTGTAACCATCGCCATCTTCAGACATCAGCCCGTTACTTACTGGATAAGCAATATATTTTATCCAATCCCACTCCAAAAGCCCGTCTCGTACTGCTTCTTTAGCCGAAATAAATATTCGATGGGCATCTTCTTTAGCGATGTATCCGGCGTTATTTGCCATGATAGAAAACAAATTAAATTGGGAACGGAACAGTACCTTGTTTATATCAAAGTATCGTATTGCACATTGAAGTAACGACAGCTCCCTCATCAACAACTCGGTTTTCTCTGGATCGCTGATATTTAGAGCAGATAAATGCGTGTTTATTGCACTATATACATCTTCGCTAAATTCCGTCTTTTGCTGTAGATGTCTCTCTCTTATTGCCTCAATTCCCATATTTTTAGGCAAGCTAACTGAATTGCTCCCTGCTGTCTCAAGGGTCTCTGATGATTGCTTTGCCGCAACGAATTTTGCAGATACGCCAGAAGTTGTAGCCGATACTTCCGAAACGGTATTTCTGGTAAAAAATTTCCGGATCGCCGCTGAAACATCTCCGCGGAATCTAACCCCAATGACTAGAACTACAATTGGCCATGCAACATTTTTAATGAGTTCAACAATCAGTTGTGGTGTCCAGTTACAGATCGGATCTTCCATTTTTTCTCCTGTCGCCTAACGCCGCATTCTAGCGAATCCCCTCATAATTCTCTTCTGAATCAGAGAGGTAGACGCGCGCCCTGCCGTTTGATCTAATTAATTTCGCCAAAAACACATTAGTTCTCAACGCCCCTATGAGGAGAGTGCAGGATGCGCGATGTTCATATCCTACAAGAATTGCTGGCCCAACACTGCCCGGAAATACATAAAAGCGGCTTAATTCACTCATCGCTGCTACTTCTGCTCTTCTGGAAGGAGATACTCTGTCTCTGACCGGGCTGGGCCGTCATATCGCTGGTAAAACCGCTACCAAACATTCCATCAAACGGATTGATCGTCTGCTGGGAAATGCTGGTCTTCATCGAGAACGGTTAGTCTTATACCGCTGGCATGCAAGAAATCTGTGCGGACTCAACCCCATGCCGGTCATCCTTATCGATTGGTCTGATGTTCGTGAGCAACTCCGGCATATGACGCTCAGAGCAGCCATCGTACTCAAAGGCCATTCCATCACGCTCTATGAGCGCGCATTTGCCTGGGAAGATTATAACTCGCCGCGCAGTCACAACCGCTTTTTGCATGAGCTGGCCAGTATCCTGCCGTCGGGGGCCGTCCCTTTACTGATCACCGACGCAGGCTATCGCAATACCTGGTTTCGCGAAGTGGCTTCCTACGGCTGGTACTGGCTGGGGCGAGTACGCGGTGATGTGGCTTTTACTCCAGCCGGTCAGGAGCAGTGGCGCTCCAACAAGACCCTGTATTCCGATGCCAACCAAACACCCCGTTATATCGGGCCAGCAAAGCTGGCCAGAAAATCTCCGATTCGCTGCGACCTGTACTTGTATAAAAGCGATGCCAAGGGAAGAAAAAGCACACTGCGCAACGAGAATATCTCAAAGGCAGCACAGAGCCTTGGCTGTTGGCGACCAACCTTCCGTCAACACTGTTCAGTGCGGCAAAGGTGGTGAGGCTTTATGCCAGAAGGATGCAGATAGAAGAATCATTCCGGGATCTGAAAAGTCCTCAGTACGGATTTGGTCTTCGTCAGAGCCGAACACGTTGTCCACGGCGCTACGATATCCTGCTGCTCATCGCCTTGCTGGCTGAAATCATCTTGTGGTGGTTCGGTCTTGCTGCTCAGCAGGCGGGTTGGCAGCGTCACTTTCAAGCCTACACCATTCGACACAGGGCCGTGCTGTCATCAGTCCGGCTCGGTAAAGAGATCCGCAAGCGGCCACACTATCGTATCACCGAACAGATGCTGTACTGGGCCAGATTGGAGTTAATGCGCCTGGCTCATCACGCGGGGAGCTCCGAATTATGAGGGGATCCTCCAGCATTTGAGTTCAGGCCGCGGCCCATCAGGGACGTCGGCCTGCAACGTATTGTTGGGCACCACAACTACGCGCCAAAGTGGAATTTTCTATGGCAGTTTGGGCAGACAGCAATGGTGTTTTCAACAGTATCTTTGCCGCCCATTGATAGTTGGATTATGTGATGAACCTCTAGGAAAGGTGATCCGTCCTTCGACCGCCTAAAAGGGGCATCCGCGTGACACGACTCACACATTCCTTTCGCCCGCAACAAAACCTCGGCTACAACATCGGGGTTTCTGGCATATGCTGTGGTTACGACAATTACTTGCTTAGGGATCTTATTCGCACCAACTAGCCGATTTTTTCTTTCTGAAGATGACAATTTCAGTGACTTTTCAATAGACTGCTGTAGCTCTTCATTCAGTGTCTCGAGCACAACCGCGCCAGTGTTTCCAAATAATTTTGAGTTCTGCTCGATATGGCACGCCTCATTGTTTCTGATATTTACGCGCTCATACATCCCCAACACACGCTTACCGTCATCAGTTGCGCCCCTTTTCCAATGCTGCTTAATGAAAGTCTTAAAGACACCATGGCTCCGCATTACGGTGATCAAGTAGTGCTTTTTTACTCGGAGAGCGTTTTGCTGACTTAATGATCTAGATATAATCAGCCGCGATTCATCTATATAAACATTCGACTTATTAAGAAACTTCTTTGCCGCAAAGTACGGGAAGGTTTTCGTGGGATCTTCTTTCACATTTCATCCTCCCTTGCTGATGAAGACACTGCCGTTCTAGGTGCCCAACGCCCAACTCTAGCGAATCCCCTCATAATTCTCTTCTGAGTCAGAGAGGTAGACGCGCACTCTGCCGTTTGATCTAATGAATTTCGCCAAAAACACATTAGTTCTCAACGCCCCTATGAGGAGAGTGCAGGATGCGCGATGTTCATATCCTACAAGAATTGCTGGCCCAACACTGCCCGGAAATACATAAAAGCGGCTTAATTCACTCATCGCTGCTACTTCTGCTCTTCTGGAAGGAGATACTCTGTCTCTGACCGGGCTGGGTCGTCATATCGCCGGTAAAACCGCTACCAAACATTCCATCACGTCTCTGCGTTATCGAGGTGTGTCCGTTAAAGCGGGTGAGATCCAAGTCCGACAGCAGCCGCTTGTTATACGGTTCCTACACTATTTTCAATCTTTAAGTTAATTCTTGGTCTTTGTCGGGAAGAAACCATAGCGTCCTGAGTTTTTCTTAGTAAACTGAACAATCTGCTTTCCTGAACTATACTTACTCGGTATGGACTTTTTATTTTCAAAAACAATAATCTGTTTAGTGTTCCAAGCTGACAAGCTATCAAAGAACTTAATATTTACATCCGTACCTCTAAGGTCATCTTCCTCATTCTCAGGCTCTTCATAGGCAAGTAATGGTGAATCAAGTATCGAAAACCCTAAGTGAGGAAGCTCATTCTCTTCTGTATATTTCATCAGTCCGAGAGTGGCTGCAGCGTGCGTAATAGCACGGTATCCTTTGCCATTGCTAATTCTATGTTTCCCATTAATAACAAAATCACCTGTATCCTTATCAAAGTGAACATCATTGGAGTTAGGAAATCCCCATTCTTGCAGAAAGTTCCGTACTTCTTTCGAAAGCTTAAACAAAGCGCTTGTTGGCAACGTCCTTTCGCTTTCGCCCTTGCTTTTGGATTCATTCTTCGGAGCTGAATTTTCTAACTCTTCTTTCTTTTTAGTTAGGAAAATTAATTGTTCATGCTGTTTTATTGACGCATTTACTTGAGATTTAATATTGAAAAGTTCTGAATAATTGGTTCTCTGCTCCACTAACTCAGGGTTCACAATAGCTAATTCTTTAGCCACAGAAGATATTTTATCCCTAATGGCTGGTAACTGTTCAGTAATTGAATCTAACTCTGAATTAAGATTATTCACAGTTAATTTAAGTTCATTACTAAGCCCTTCAATCTTAAATTTTTCTGATACTGCTGCTGCAACAACATTCTGAATTCCCGCATCGCAATCTTGATGAGTTTTATCCTCAGAAACGCGTCTTCCACAGGTAGGACATTTTTCAGATGGTAATGCTTCGAGTAAAATTCCCGTTTCAGAGATACTTTCAAGTCTAGCGATATCTGAAGCATACTGACTTTGTAGCAGATTGAACCGGGATAACATTTCCTTAACTTCATCGATTCTTTTGCCTTTGAGTTCTAACTCTTCTCTTAACGCAGCCCGATTATTGACTAAGCTATTGTATTTTTCCTCATTGGCATCAAGAGTAGAACGTTCTTTTAATATGGTTTCTGATAACCTTTTATCTTGGTCTCTAAGCTCCGTCAATGAATTTTCTAATGTAGATATATCACCTAATGAATTACCTTGTTCTTCTATCAACTCCTTTAATACTTCTATTTTCGCTTCTCTAGATAGAGCTTTTCTTTCAACTTCTGCTGGTAACAATGAGCTATCATCTACCCCCGTAAGAATAAATTTTAGTCTAGACTTATGCTCAGTTTTTTTTGTGTATTGTTCACTAATATATGGTGAGGATTCTTTTTGAATATTGGCTTCATTAACAATAAAAAGATCTAGCGAATTTCTTAAAGTTAAGCTAACCAGTCCATTCTGCGCATTTTTTTTAAGTTTCTTGTTAGATAAATTAACTTTCTCTAGTATGAAAGAAGAAATGCTTTTGATTTTTTTTGTTTCAGTATTAGGTCTTAAAATGACCGGCTCGATATCTAGCGGCTTATTTTTATGCAATCCTTCGAAGCATTCATAATCTCCACCATCTATATTTCTTACAAATGTGAAACACTCTGATTTAGAAAACTCTACACCTAGAATTACTTGAACATAACCTTCGTGTTCAGGAAGCTCTTTCAGGGGCTTTTCTGCACCCAACATAAAGTCAATTCCATCTAAAACGGATGACTTGCCTGTATTTGAAGGGCCATATATTAAATTCAAACCACTTCCAAACTCTATTTCTGCTGATTCCTTTAACGGGCCAGCAAAAACAATAAATCTAATTTCCATTTCAACAATACTCAACCATTTTTCGAAATTGACATTTCTGCTATCTGGAATTCATCTCTCCAGCGATCAAATGCGGAATTGAAAACCTCCGTAAACAACCTATCACCATGATCGTTATACATAATGATAGCCCACTGTGCTCTTTGATTAAGTTCTTTTATATATTCATTTGTTAAGCATTCGATAAAGACACAGGCAAGTTCTGTGGCACGGTAATAGAAACCATCAGGTGTTATCACTTTTTCTACAAGCTTTTTGCTCTCCATAAGAGCAAGACCATTCTCTACTAACGGCCTCCTTACCAAAAGCTCACCACTTCTTTGTACAACATTTGGGTGTAAGCTTGGTGGAGCGTTTGCAATATCTCCGGTATGAACAACAATATGATCCAAAGCCAATATTTGCTGTATATCGAACTTATTATCTAGGTTAACGACTAATATGCATACTGCCCGCACTCCAGTTTCTAGGGCATTATTGAATATGTAGTCTGAATGTAGAACTTCACTCATCGTCATTCAACCATTTCAATTTATCATTATTGGCTAATTGATGGCATATGCCATATCTATCTTTTACCCTGACAGTTTCAAATAGACCATTTGAATCAAGAGGAACTGACTTTGACTCTCTTAAAACAGCCTTAACTTTAACTAAGCCATTTTCATAATCGTCTTCTGCTGCATCTATAACTCCATCAAGCATTTCATTCTGAAGCGCTTCAAATGTGCCTAGTGGAACAGAATCTCGTGCAAAGGTTCTCAACGATTCAGCAAAGTAGAAGTATTCTCTTTGTCTAGTAAAATGATTTTTAAGGTCTGGGAAGCAATCTATCTGAAAGTTTTGTTTTTCAATACCTTTACTATCAGCATAAGCATTATGTAATTGCTCTATATAGCGGGCTTCATTCTTTTGAAAAGCCTCAGGTGGCTTTAAAGGCGTAGGTCGATCTTTTAGGCCACCACCAAACCTTATCGAGTAGTATGGTGTTTCCCTATATTCCTCGATAATTTCATTTACTGGTTTATATTTGAAAATGCCAAAATCAAAACCCAAGACGAAATTTTTAAATTCACCCTCAAGTAAAATTTCTTTTGTTGTTGTTATGCTCTTCGAACACCAGCCATCCCACTCTTCAAAAAGCTTAGCCTTCAACTTATCTGAATTTAATAGTAGTTTTTTGAGCGAGGGGCCACAGTCCTTAGGAGCAAAAAAGTAATAACAATTTGGCTTTGTCAAATTGCCATTGTAAACATGCCACAACAACTTGCCAATTTCAGGGATTGCAGTTCCTGGTGCCAAAGCGTCACCTTTATAGTATTTGCATTGATAATTTTCCCAACTTCCAGAAAATCCATTCTCAGTGTGAAAACAAGCAACATCAACTCCAAAATCATTAGCTCCACCTAAGCGTGTTACAAGGTGATATTTTGATTTTTGAAATGTGCCCCACTCCTCTAAAAAACATTCCCACTCTTCTGCTGAGAAGAGAAATAAGTGCTGCCTAGGAGTTATTAATTTCCCATATGAAACTTGTCGGAAAGACGCTGTGTCGTTTTCACTCTTAGGCTTAGCTAATTCGAGATCATTTAAGTCGAAGTCTAGCACTGAAAAAACTTCCTTTTTCTAGGCATGGTTCCCACGCATTATTTTTACAATTTGAATGTTCAGGCAATCACGTGATGAGATTTACCCTATAACAGTTGTATGTTGACCCGGCTCAATAACAAGCAACCGAGAGCCTCAGCAGGTTAGGGTTAAGCTTTTGATTTACAAAAAAAGAAATAACCCTAATGGCGGTATTCTTATGCGTGAAAACGAGATGTCTCAATAACTCCGTATGCTGGTCTTGAATGTTTTCGAGAATAGCTTATAAATCACTGGTTTATAATGGAAAAAAGTTATCTGCTTGCTGCCAATCGAGAACTCCGATGAGTGTAAGCAGGAATAAATAGGGTACAAAGCAGGGCAAGATTACGAAATTTCCAGTTCCGGCAGGTAGTCAGTATGGTGATTTTTCCGCTTTTGTTTGCGTTGAAAACTGTGATGTCAGCTTCAGGGCATTGAATGCCATATGGCAGACGGTGGTCATTGGGCGATGCTGTCATGCACAGGAATATTGTTCTTAAAGTCACCATACTGGCGCAGCCAGTTGAGACGATCTTGCCCTTCCTGCAGCAGGGATCCGGTCTGTTGTATAAAAAGCAGGTTTTAGGGAAATGCTACCGCCCATCACTGTGCTGAGGCGTAAGCGCATGCCTGAGTTACTCGTTTGAGGCATATTCTGTCGCACGGGTGTAAAAAGGCAATGCAAAAAGCGAGTTTTGCGGAGTGGGTGCACGAATTTGGTGGTGCTTGTGCTGGGTTGCCGTCTTTGTTTGTACTGGGATGGGGGAGAGTGTGGCGGTGCCTGGGGTGTAGTAAGGTGTCGTCTGCACTGGGTTCCCGCCTTCGTGGGAATGACGGGAGAAGGTGCGGGAGCGGCGGATGGGGCGAAAGCGACGGGGGATGGGGTGGTAGTGTTCGGGGGGAGGGGTAGGCGTCGTCTGTGCTGGGCTCCCGCCTTCGCGGGAGCGACAAGGAAAGGGGTAGGAGCGACGAGGAAAGGTGCGGGAACGACAACAAAACACGACCGTGATAAAAAAGCCGGCCAATTGGCCGGCTTTTGCACTTAATTACCGCGAGTAGCGCTCTGCGCGTTTGCCACGCAGTTTCTTTTTCTTGGGTCCGGCTTTTTCGGTGCCGGTCTTTTTCAGGCGTACCGGGCTGGGGCTGCGCTTTTTGTCGCCGTCAATGCGGTTGGTTTTGCCCTTGGCGCGGCCTTCACCGTTGCCTTCCAGTTCAATGATGGTGGCAGTGGCCTTGTTGGAGCGGCCGGAGAGCACCTTGCGGGAGATCTTTTTCAGCAGTTCATCCCGGTTGGAGACTTCATAGCCCGGCTTGTTAATGCGTTTGATGGGCGCGCCAATCAGCTTCTCAATGCGGGCCAGGGTTTGCTCTTCTTCCCGGCTTACCAGGGAGATGGCCTTGCCCGGGGCACCGGCGCGGCCGGTGCGGCCAATGCGGTGCACATAGTCTTCCGGCAGGTAGGGCAGGTTGAAGTTCACCACCTGCTCCAGGCCCTGAATGTCCAGGCCGCGGGCGGCTACTTCGGTGGCAATCAGCACCTGCAGCTTGGCGGATTTAAAGTCGGCAATGGCCCGGCGGCGGCTGCCCTGGCTTTTGTCGCCGTGGCACACCGCTGCCTCAATTTTGTTCTTTTTCAGCCCGGCCTGCAGGCGGTCGGCCTGCTCCTTGGTGCTGGTGAACACCAGCACCTGAAACCAGTTCTGCTCTGCCAGCAACTGCTCAAACAGCTCAATTTTGCGGCCTTCTTCCACCGGATACACCGCATGGCGCACGGTGTCGGCGGTGCTGTTCACCCGGGTAACGCGAATTTGCTGATGGTTGTGCAGCACCTTATGGGCCAGCTCGTTCACTGCCGGCGAGGTGGTGGCGGAAAACAGCAGGGTCTGGCGCTTGGGCGCGGTCAGCTGCATCAGCTTGAGCACGTCGTTGATAAAGCCCATGTCGAGCATGCGGTCGGCTTCATCCAGCACCACAAATTCCACATCGGTCAGGGCCACATTGCCTAGGGTAATGTGCTCCATCAGCCGGCCGGGGGTGGCAATCACCAGATCGGTGCCGGCGCGCAGCTTGTTGGCCTGGCCGCCCATTTTCACGCCGCCATAGAGCGCGGTCACGCTCAGGGCCAGGTACTTGGCATAGGCGGTAATGTTGTCGGCCAGCTGCTCGGCCAGCTCCCGGGTGGGGGTGAGGATCAGCGCGCGCGGGCGGCGCTCTACCGTGGCCTTGGGGTTGTCGAGCATGCGCTGCAGCACGGGAATGGCAAAGGCGGCGGTTTTGCCGGTGCCGGTCTGCGCGGTTACCTGCAGATCCCTGCCGCGGCGGGCGGGCACTATGGCCTGGGTTTGTACCGGGGTCATTTCACTGTAGCCACAGTCTACGAGTGCCTGTTGCAGCTCGGGGGCCAGATCCAGAGATGAAAATTGCATAAGAGTTCCTCTGTAGAGTCGCTACAGTCAAAAAATCGAGGGTGGAATATACGTTATTTTGCCTTCGGGGGAGAGGGTTAATTGTGGTTTTTGCTTGTTTTTTGCGCTTTTTGACTGTTCGTAAGCGGCGAACGGCGTTTCGAGTGAAAGCAGGAAGAGTAAGTAATTCAATGATGGGGGCTTTTGCATGAAGGGTGCCCCGGTTTACGGGGCCTTCTCGACAGCACTCCGGCCACCTGGCGCACGTCTTGTTTTTTAAGTATTTGCGCCAGTTTTCGACGCTTATCAATGGAACCTGCCATTGACAGCAGATAAGCTTACCCGATTCGGCACATTTGAATCCATTTGTGCCGTACACGGCAAACGACCGAACAGGAATAAGGTATAGGGTGTCGGCATGATAGAAAGTACGGAAGCGGGTTACCTGGTCAGTCCGTATCTGGCCTGGGGTGCAGTGGTCACGCTGCTGGTGCTGGCCGGGGGCTGGGTGTGGTCTCTTTGGCGTTATCAACGGGCGGAAGACCGCCATGATGGCGTGGAGCAGAATGTACGCGAACGGGCAGACTCCTTTCGTTATCTGGTAGAAACCGCCCATGAGGGCATAGTGGTGGTGCAGAACCGGCGGCTGGTTTATCTGAATCCGCGGATGTGCGAGATGACCGGTTACAGCGAGGCTGAGCTGCGCGCGCTGCCCACCTTTATGCCGCTCATTCATCCCTCAGCTCGTGAGGTGATGCTGGCCAATCACCTGCGCCGGCTGGCGGGCGATCCGTCTCCTCAACGCTATGAAAGCCTGTTTCTGAAAAAAGATGGCACCAGCTATCCCATTGAATTGAGCGGGGTCGCCATTGTCTGGCAGGGCGAGCCGGCCACGCTGAACATGGTGACCGACATTTCGGCGCGCAAGGTGGCCGAAGAGAAAATGCAGTATCTGGCCCACCACGACAGCCTCACCGGCCTGCCCAACCGCTATACGCTGCACGAACGCCTGAAACAGGCCATTGCCCTGGCCCGGCGTACCGGGGTGCCGCTGGCCGTGCTGTTTATCGATCTTAATGGTTTCAAGAAGGTCAACGACGACCATGGCCACGAGGCGGGAGACTGCCTGCTGCAACAGGTGGCCGGGCGCATCAGGCCCCTGCTGCGGGATTCAGATACCCTGGCGCGCATGGGCGGAGATGAGTTTGTGATTCTGCTGACCCAGATAAAGCAGCCAGAAGATGTGGCGCAAATTACCGCGCGCATTGAGGCGGCCATGGCGCCAGTGTTTCAAATTAACGACCAGGCCCTGCGCTGCAGCTTCAGCATGGGGACGGCATTGTTCCCGCAAGACGGCACCACGGTGCAGGCCCTGCTGAACCGGGCCGATCACCAGATGTACGCCCATAAGAACCGCCATTATCAGCGCGAGGCGCTGCCCCAGAGCTGAAACACAAAGCATCCTTGCGGGTACGGTGGCTGCCGAGTTATTCGCAATTCCAATAGACTCCATTCAAATATTTAATTTTTCAATAAGCCGGCGGGCTTCTACCATGCCGCAATGGGGTTACCCCTTTCACCAGATTGACGCGGTGGCCGCACTCGCCGCTTGGGAGATATCCATGTCGCTTGCACGTTTTTCCATTCATGGTTTTTTGTTGGGGGCCTTGCTGATGTCACTGATGACCCATGCCGCCGGCGGCGAGCCGGAACAACAGCTGAGGGCAGCTGCCATTAATGGCGATGCCCCGCGCATTACCGCGTTGCTGAACGCCGGCGCCCAGCTTGAAAGCCGGGACGACAACGGTCGCACTGCGCTGATGCTGGCCACCCGCCACAACCAGGTGGATGCGGCGCAAGTGCTGATGGCCTTTTATTGCTTAACCGGAATGTATAGATGACCTCACAATCACGCTCTCTTGCTGCTGGGCAGGGCGCCATGCTGCTGCTGGTGGTGCTTGTTGGCCTGAACCTGCGGCCCTTTATTACCGGGCCCGGTCCGGTAATGGAGATGATTCGCTTCAGCACCGGCCTCAGCTATGTGGGTATGTCGCTGATCACCCTGCTGCCCTTTTTGCTGATGGGCGTGGGCGCTTTTGCGTCGCCCCATCTGCAGGCCAGATGGGGTACCCGCCGGGGGCTGCTGACAGCGCTGGCGTTGCTGATGCTGGGCTCGGCCTTGCGGCTGGTGGTGCCGAACGGTGTCGCATTGCTGTTTACCTCTTTGGTCTGTGGTATGGGCGTGGCCTTTGTGCAGTCGGTGTTTCCCGGCATCATCAAGCAGCAGTTTGCGGGGCGCATGGCCATGGTTACCGGCCTGTATTCGGCAATGATCATGGGCGGCGGTGCCATTGGTGCCCAGCTTACGCCCTGGCTGGCGGGCACCGGGCATCACTGGCAACAGGCCCTGGCCTGGCTGGCTCTGCCGGTGGTTCTGGCCTGGCTGTGCGCGCGAAAGGTGCTGCTGGAGCAAGGGGGAAGCCGGCCCGAGCAGGGTCTGGCCGGGCGTCTGCTGTCCCGGCCTCGCACCTGGCAGCTGATGCTGTGTTTTGGCTTTGTGAACGCCGGCTACTCCACCATGGTGACCTGGCTGGCCCCCTACTATCAGCAGCTGGGCTGGACGGCTGCCAGCAGCGCGGCTCTGGTGTCGGTGATGGCGGTGGCCCAGGCGGTGTCGGCGGTGGGCATTACCCTGCTGGCCCGGGGCCAGGATCGCCGGCCCTGGCTGTGGCTGACCCTGTTGTTGCAACTGGCGGGCTTTGCCGGCCTGCTGCTGCAACCCGAGCTGGCCCCCTGGCTGTGGGTGGCAGTGTGTGGCATGGGCCTGGGCGGCAATTTCTCCATGTCGCTGGTCACCGCTCTGGATCATCTTCCGGTGCCCCAGCAGGCGGGGGTGCTGACTGCACTCATGCAGGGTGGCGGCTTTTTGCTGGCGGCATTGGGGCCCTTGGCGGTGTCGCTGCTGCTGGAAAGCACCGGTACCTTTGCTGCCGGCTGGATCCTGCACCTGGGGCTGGTGAGCGTGGTGCTGTTAACCACCTTGCGCTTTAACCCGCGCCGCTACGCCCAGGCCATGGCCAGCGGCTAAAGTCGGCTTAAGTCACTCCGCCTGACTGCTATTGTGGAGCCGGGCGGAGCCTTTTCCCCATGCGTAAAGCTCATGCGAGCCTGACTTTTTGTCGCTTTTTCTCCTGTTACAGTTGTGACACTTTATTAACATTCCCGTTTCTTCGGAAAGGAATGGCTGCGCGCAAAGGCGCACATGGGCAAGTGTCACTAACATCAGGGGTAAACCATGAACAGTGCTGGCATGTTTTCGTCGGTATCTTCCAACAGAAAGATTGATCCTTCCCGTCGCCGGGGCCAGTTTAAGCCGGATGGCTCCCTTAACGATAACGACAGGGTTGAGATAGGCCCCACCGAGCTGGCCTTTGCCGAATGGGAAGCGCTGGGCATTACACCGCCCACCCTGGAGCGCATGCGTGAATACCGGCTGCAGCGGATTGTGGCCGAGCTGCAAAAGCGCGATCTGGCCGGGGTGCTGCTGTTTGACCCGCTGAATATTCGTTACGCTACCGACACCACCAACATGCAGCTGTGGATCACCCACAACCATGCCCGCGCCTGCTTTGTGTCGGCGGCGGGTCATGTGATTTTGTGGGACTTTCATAACTGTGAGCACTTGTCGGCCCATTTGCCGCTGGTGAAAGAGGTGCGGGGCGGGGCGGCCTTTTTCTATTTTGAAACCGGCAACAAAACCGAGCAGCACGCAGCCCGTTTTGCCGCCGAAGTGCAGTCGGTGCTGCGGGAGCATGGCGGCAGTAACAACCGGCTGGCGGTCGACAAGATTGAAATGGCCGGCTTTACCCAGTTGCAGCGCCTTGGCATTGAAATGAGCGACGGCCAGGAAGTGATGGAGCTGGCCCGCGCTGTTAAAAACGAAGATGAGATCAACGCCATGCGTTGTTCCATTGCCTCTACCGAAATTGCCATGAAGCTGATGCAGCAGGCGTCGGTGCCCGGCGTGACCGAAAACGATATCTGGTCCATTCTGCATGCGGAAAACATTCGCCGGGGTGGCGAGTGGATCGAATGCCGCATTTTGTCTTCCGGCCCCCGCACCAACCCCTGGTTTCAGGAGTGTGGTCCGCGGGTGGTGCAGGCTGGGGAGCTGCTGGCCTTCGACAGCGACTTGATCGGCCCTTACGGCATTTGCGCCGATATTTCCCGTACCTGGCTGATTGGCGACGGCGAACCCACGGCGGAGCAAAAGCACCTGTATCGTGTGGCCTATGACCATATTCAGCACAATATGAGCATTCTGAAGCCGGGCATGAGCTTTCGGGAAGTGACCGAAGCCGGCCTGCTGCTGCCGGAACCCTACCGGGCCCAGCGTTATGGCGTAATGATGCACGGGGTGGGGCTGTGCGATGAATATCCTTGCATCCGTTACCCGGAAGATCTGGAATGCCATGGTTACGACGGTGTACTGGAGCCGGGCATGACCTTGTGTGTAGAGGCCTATGTGGGGGCCGTGGGCGGCAAGGAAGGGGTGAAGCTGGAAGACCAGGTGCTGATCACCGAAAACGGCGTGGAAAACCTGACCCGCTATCCCTTTGAGTCGGCGCTGCTGTCCGACTGAGTCGCAGGGCACAGGCCCGCATCACTAACCTTTCGCTCCCGCGTTCAGCGGGAGCACATTAGTCATATTTTCGGCGAAGATGAGCGCGATCACGTTCGTGCTTTCCGGCTATTTGATAAATCTGGCCGGCCATCAGAATAATGATAGAGTGCGCCGTAAAAGGGACAGGAGTCGTCCGTCCGACAGACGTCAGGAGTGACCATGAAAATTAAGCCACTGCCGCCGATGAACAGCCTTATTGTGTTCGAGGCGGCGGCCCGCCATCTCAGCTTTACCCTGGCCGCCAATGAACTGAGTGTGACCCAGGGGGCGATCAGCCGGCAGATCCGTCAGCTGGAAGAATACCTCGGCAAGGATCTGTTTGTGCGGGCCAACCGTAATATTTCTCTTACGCCAACGGGCATGCAGTATTATCAGACCATTTACCGGGCGCTGCTGGATGTGGCCAGCGCTACCGGTGAAATCAAGAAATGGCAGGGAGAGCAACAAATTACCGTGGCCACCACCAATGCCATGGCGGCGTTGTGGCTGTTGCCCAAGGTGGCGGTGTTTCAGCAGCAGCATGGTGAAGTGGATTTACGTATTCTGGCATCGGATCAGGTGACCGACTTTCGCCGGCTGGACTGTGACATTGCGTTGTTTTATTGCCGCCTGCCACCGGCCGAAATGCAGGTAACCGAGTTGTTCCCCGAAGAGGTGTTTCCGGTGTGCAGCCCGGCTTATCTGGAGCGTAACAACAATGGGGCCTCACCTGAGGAACTGTTTAGCAGAACACTGCTATATCTGGATGAATCCCAGCGCGACTGGCTTTCCTGGCAGGAGTGGTTTGAGCAGGTTGGCTGGTCTCCCATTACGCCCCGTAACCGGATTAACATCAATAATTATCCCATGCTGATCCAGGCTGCCCTTAATGGTCAGGGTATCGCCCTGGCCTGGGGCTCGCTGGTGGATGAATACCTGGAAAGTGGTGCCCTGGTGCGGCCAGTAGACACAGTGCTGCGTACTCCGGCCAGTTTCTGCATGCTGGAGCCGCTGAACCGGGGCGTGGTGCCCAACAGCGTGAAAACGTTCCGTAGCTGGCTGCTGGAACAATTACCGGGCCAGGTTGGTGAAAAAGGCCTGCATGAACAGTCCGAGTAAGGCGGTGTTTCCCGCCCGCTTCGTAGTCATTCCCGCCCGCTTCGTAGTCATTCCCGTGAAAACGGGAATCCATTCCGCAGACACCGCAGTTGTGTGAGACTCAGCCCAGGCCGCGGCAATAAAAAAACCGGCATGTTTTGCATGCCGGTTTTTTTGTGTGCGAATAGCCGGTTATTTGTTGATCACGGGCGAGCTCAGATCCACAGTGCCAGTGGCCTCAGCGGTTTCTTCAAACAGCGGCTGAACCGAGCCGTCCAGCTTGGCCGGTGCCGGGCGCACATTGTCGGGCACCATGGCCCAGGGCTTGGGCTCACGCCGGATGCTGTGCACCAGCGTCATGCTCATGACCGCAATAAAGATGCAGATGGGGAAGCCGGCAATAATGGATGCGGTTTGCATCGCCTTGAGGCCACCGGCATAGAGCAATACCCCGGCAATGGCCGCAATCATAATGCCCCACAAAATCCGTATGGGTTTGGGAGGCTCCGGATTACCCAAGGAGTCCAGGGTGCAGAGGATCAAGGTGCCCGAGTCTGCCGAGGTGATGAAATACGTACCCAGCAACAGGCAGGCCAGCACACTCAGCAGCTTGCCCATGGCGCCGGCATCCAGCTCGTCAAACAGGGTGAACAGCGCCAGGGTGGTATCTTTCTTGGTGGCCTGAAGAATGGGGCCGCCGGCAAAGGCTTCCTGAGCCGGTTCACCGGCCTCGGCCAGTACCACCGCCTGTTGCTCGTAGGCTACCCGGGCTTCCTGCTCTACCTTCAGCGCCGAACCACCAAATACCGCCATCCACAAAAAGGTCATCAGGGTCGGCACAATCAGGGCTCCGCCAATCAGCTCACGAATGGTACGGCCCTTGGAAATGCGCGCCACAAACATGCCCACAAAGGGAGCCCAGGTCATCCACCAGGGCCAGTAATAGGCGGTCCACCAGTTTTGCCAGCCAGAATCTTTCTGGGTGTCACTCCAGAAGCTCATGCCCACTACCTGGCTGCTGTAGTCACCTACACCTTCCAGAAAGGCGTGCAGAATATAGCGGGTAGGGCCAATGTAGAGTACGACCAGCACCATCAGGACCGACAGCACCATATTCCATTCCGACAGCCGGCGGATGCCCCGGCCGACTCCCGACAGCACAGAGACCACGGCGCAGGTGCACAACACCACAATAATCAGCAGCTGCACACCAAAGCCAATGCTGGTGCCAAAGACCTGGTTCAGCCCGGAGTTAATCTGGATCACCCCCATGCCCAAAGTCTGGGAGATACCGAAGGCGGTAACCGCAACGGTAAGAATGTCCACGGTATGGCCGATGGGGCCGTAAATACGATTGCCGATCAGCGGGTAGAGAATGGATCTCAGGGTCAGCGGCAGTCCTTTACGGTAGGAAAAATAGGTCAGCGCCAGGGCTACGATCAAAAAGATAGACCAGGGGTGCAGGCCCCAGTGAAAGAAGGTCAGCCACATGGATACCCGGGCAGACTCGTTGGTGAGCCCTTCCGCAAACGGGTTGCTGGCATAGTGCCACATGGGCTCGGCCACCGACCAGAATACCAGGCCAATGCCCATGCTGCCCGAGAACAGCATGGCAATCCATGACAGGTAACTGAACTCGGGTTTTTCGTCGTCCTTGCCCAGCCGGATATGACCAAAACGGCTGAGCATCAGATAAAGCAGCAGGCCAGTCACCAGGCTGACCACCAGCAAATAAAACCATTTCATGTTGTGCAGCAAGGCACCGGAAATGGTTTCAAAATACTGGCCAGCCTGGTTGGCCATAATGGCACAAAACAATACGAACCCGATGACCAGCACCTTGGAGGCGATGGTCACCGTTGGGTTGAGTCCTTTCAGGATCCCGGATGTAGCACGCATAACTCCTCCCTCTGCGTAGTACGCTAATTGGTTAATCAGTTGTTAACGCCGTGAGGTTAGGGATAGCAGCATAAGCGCTCAACCTATTTTTTCTCATGCGTCAGTGATGACAACTCATGCGGCAGAGTCAGAACTACAGGAGAAAATATCAGGGTGGTTACATTTGAATCACATTTTACACGGATGACAAAAGCTCATTAACACCCGGCTAAAAAGTCGTTTGTTTGTTGCGGTCCTGTTAACCAGAATCCACTCCATCGGCACCGGAGTGTGCCCATAACAAGGAATCACGCAGCCACTGCTGCGTTACTGTGGAGAAAGCAACATGAGCAACGTCAGCCAAACCATTATTCCTGTTCAGCAGGTTGAAAGCGTACTGAACCCGATTGTAGAAGCCAGCGGCATGCCTAATACCGCCTACATCAGTCAGGAATACTTTGCCTTTGAGCGCGACAAGGTGATTGGCCGTACCTGGGCTTGTATCGGTTTTGCGTCCGATCTGGTTAAAAACGGTTACGTGATGCCGGTCAGTTTTATGGGGCTGCCGCTGTTGATGATGCGCAATAAAGACGGGGAAGTGCAGGTGTTCCATAACGTCTGCAGCCACCGCGGCATGCAGCTGGTGCATGAAGCCGGCGAAGTGCAGGGCATGATCCGCTGCCCCTATCACTCCTGGACCTATGATCTGGACGGTAACCTCAAGGGCACCCCGCACATTGGCGGCATTGCCAAGCATAAGGATGACCGCTTCAAGTGCGAGAAGCATGGCCTCAAGCCACTGCGCTCTGCCATCTGGATGGACATGGTCTTCGTTAACCTGTCCGGTGATGCGCCTTCTTTCGAAGAGCATATCGCACCGCTGGAAACCCGCTGGAACGAGTTTATTGGCAGCGATGGCCTGAGCCAGCTGCGTCGGGTCAATATGGGCGGCCACCTGGAAATTGAAGTGCAGAGCAACTGGAAGCTGACCGTAGAAAACTACTGTGAAGCCTACCATCTGCCCTGGGTACACCCGGCGCTGAACACTTACTCCAAGCTGGAAGATCACTACAACATCATGTTTGAAGACCGCTTTGCGGGACAGGGCAGCTACAAATACGACCTTTCCGGCACCGCCGGCACGCATTTGCCCAAGTTCCCCGGCTGGCCGGAAGACAAGCTGCGTCATGCCGAATACGTCGCGCTGTTCCCCAATGTGCTGCTGGGCATTCAGGCGGATCACGCTTTCGCCATGATGATTGACCCCATTCACGCGGAAAAAACCATTGAGCGGCTGCGTCTCTACTATGTTGGCGACGAAGCCACCAGCGATGAATACGCTGCCTGCCGCACCGCCACCCTGGAGTCCTGGCGTGTGGTGTTCGGCGAAGACATCGGTGCGGTAGAAGGCATGCAGCGTGGCCGTCATTCCCCTGGTTTCGGCGGTGGTGTGTTCTCGCCCGAGATGGATCTGCCTACCCATTTCTTCCAGAAATGGCTGGCCACCCAGACCAAAGCTGCCCTGGAGGACTGAGCATGCAACATTATCTGAATTACGTAGATGGCGAATGGCGGGATGCGTCCCGCCAACTCACTGTCATGAATCCGGGCACCGGTGAAGCCTACGCCACTGTTGCCCAGGCCGGCATTGAAGACGCTGATGCGGCCATGGCTGCCGCCCGCCGCTGTGTGGACAGCGGCGCCCTGAGCGACGTGCGTCCGGCCCAGCGTACCACCTGGATGCTGAAGGCGGCTGAGGCCATCCGTGCCATTGCCGACGAAGGCGGCCTGGTGGGCTGCCGGGAAAACGGCAAGAGCCTGAATGACGCCCGCGATGAATTTATTGAAGCGGCCCGTTACTTTGAATATTACGCCGGCATGGCCGACAAGATTGAGGGCATTTCGGTGCCCTTGGGCAAGGACTATGTGGACTTTACCCAGTACGTGCCTTTTGGTGTGTCGGTGCAGATTGTGCCCTGGAACTTCCCGGTGTCCATCTGTGCCCGCTCACTGGCTCCGGCGCTGGCTGCCGGCAATGCCGTGGTGATCAAGTCACCGGAAATTTCGCCCCTGGCCATGACCCTGCTGATCAAGGCCGTGGAAGAGGCAGGTTTCCCCAAAGGCGCGGTTAACCTGCTGTGTGGCAAGGGCTCGGAAGTGGGCAGCCATCTGGTGCAGCATGCTGACACCAACCAGATCGTGTTCACCGGCTCCGTGCCCACCGGCCAGCGCATTCTGCGCGATGCCGCCGAACGGGCCACCCCGTCGGTAATGGAGCTGGGCGGCAAGTCTGCGGCCATCGCCCTGGCAGATGTGGATCTCGACACCCTGCTGGCCAGTGTGAAAGTCGGCATCTTCTTTAATGCCGGCCAGGTGTGCTCTGCCATGTCCCGCCTGCTGGTGCAGCGCAGCCGCTACGACGAAGTCAAGGCTGCCGTGGTTGCTCTGGCCGAGAGCCTGACCATTGGTCAGGGTGAAGGCAACCCGGATCTCACCCCGGTGGTGTCTGAAGATCAGCAGCAGCGCGTGCTGGCGATGATCGAGCAGGCCCGCAGTGAGGGCGCGACCGTGCTCACCGGCGGTGTGGCCCCGGACTTGTCCGGCTATTTTGTGGCACCCACCGTGATCGAGGCGACGCCGGACATGAGCATTGCCCGGGAAGAAGTGTTCGGTCCCGTGCTGGTGATCATGCCCTTCGACGATGAAGACCACGCCGTGGCGCTGGCCAATGGCACCGATTTCGGTCTGGTGGCCGGGGTATTTGGTGAAGGTCTGAATCAGACCCTGCGCGTAGCCAACCGGCTGCGGGGCGGACAGGTGTTCATTAACGAATGGTTTGCCGGCGGCATTGAAACGCCCTTTGGCGGCGTGGGCCTGTCGGGCTTTGGCCGCGAGAAAGGACAGGAAGCCATTTACAGCTACGTTCAGACCCGCAATATCGGCATTCGCCTGCGTCAGGGCTGACAGTAACAAGGAAAGATCCGGTGTTGGTCTGAGATGGGCCATCACCGGCTTGAAGCAAAGCAGTAACAGGGTAGTGGGGAGAGGAAGATGAAAAAGTGGTTATGCATCATCTGCGGACTGATTTACGACGAAGCCAAGGGCTGGCCGGCTGACGGCATTGCCCCGGGCACCCGTTGGGAAGATGTGCCGGACGACTGGTTGTGCCCCGATTGCCTGGTGGGCAAGGCAGACTTCGAAATGCTCGAGATCACCGACGAAGAGCCGGCACCTGTGGTGGCGGTGGCCGAGGCGGTAACGCCGGCGGCCGAGCCTGAACTGGAGCCGGTGGTGATTATCGGTACCGGTCACGGTGGCTATCAGCTGGCGGCGGCACTGCGTGCCCGCTCTCCCGAACTGCCCATTACCCTGTTTACCGCCGATGACGGCGCCCTTTACAGCAAGCCGGCCTTGTCCAATGCCCTGGCGCTGGGCAAGGACGGCGACAGCCTGGTGAGCGAAACCGCGCTGTCCTGGGAACAACGTCTGGGCGTGCGGGTTTATCCCCATACCCGGGTGGAAAAAATCGACCGGGACAACAAGCGGCTGCACACCAGCATTGGTGAATATCCTTACGGCCGCCTGGTGCTGGCCACCGGTGCTTCCCCCATTGTTATTCCGGTGGCGGGTGAACAGAGCGCCATGATCAGCGTGAACGATTTGCTGGACTACCGCCGTTTCCGCGAACAGCTGGCGGGTAAAAAGCACGTTACCATTCTCGGTGATGGCCTGATCGGCTGCGAGTTCGCCAATGATCTGGCGGCTCAGGGCATTGCGGTGACTGTGGTCGGACTGGGCCAGTGGCCGATGGAGCGGTTGATCCCGCAGCCCCTGGGTGAAGCCTTGCAACGGGCCCTGAGCGGCCTGGGTGTGGAATGGGCGCTGCAGGACAGCATTTCCCACATTGCAGCCGACGGTGACGGTTATCGCCTGCAATTGCAGAGCGGCACCGAGCTGGCCACTGATCTGGTGCTGAGCGCGGTGGGTCTGCGGCCCAATACCGGGCTGGCGCAGGCGGCCGGCCTGACTACCGGACGCGGAATCAGCGTTGATCTGACTCACGCCACCAGCGATCCGGCCATTTTCTCTCTGGGCGACTGTGCCGAAGTAGCCGGGCAGTGGGCACCCTATATCGCTCCTATCAATCAGGCCATTCCTGCCTTGGTGAGCGGTCTGCTGGGCCAGCCCGCCGAGGCCGCGCTCAAGGCCACGCCGGTGCTGGTGAAAACCCCGGTGCTGCCATTGTCGGTACAGCCGGCCATGGGCCCCGGCGAGTGGCGGGTGGAAGCCCACGGCGAAGAGCTGGCGGCCGGTTTTTATGGCCCGGACGGCAGCCTGAACGGGTTTGCGCTGCTGGGCAGTGCACTGCAGAGCCAGCGCGGTCAGTGGCTGGAACAACTTAATCCGGCTCGAAGCGCGGCCTGAGGAAAACATCATGATTGCCTTACCTAACGACGATAACAGCTGCGGCTGGTATCAGGCGCTGCCACCGGCAGCGCCCGTCACCCGGCTCAAGGGCCGGCAACAGGCCGATTACGCCGTGCTGGGCGCGGGGTTTGCCGGCCTGGCTGCAGCCCGCCGGCTGGCTGAGCTCAAACCCGAGGCGCGTATTCTGCTGGTGGATGCCCAGCGGGTGGCGGAAGGTGCCTCCGGGCGCAACTCCGGCTTTGTGATTGATTTACCTCACAAGTTTGCCCTGGAGCATCCGGATCCGGCACACAAGCAGAAACTGCTGGGTCTGAACCGGGCGGCCATCGCCCAGTTGCAGGGGCTGGTGGAGCGCCATGACATCGACTGCCAGTGGTCTGCCGTGGGCAAATATCAGGGTGCGGTGGGGGAGCGCGGCATTGCCTTCCTCGAGCACTTCGAACATTTGATGAAGGATCTGGGCGAGCCTTACCACTGGGTAGAGCAAGCCGAACTGGGCAAGGTGCTGGGCACCGGTTTTTACCGCAAGGCGATTTTTACCCCGGGGTGTTACCTGATGCAGCCGGCGGCCTTGGTGCGCGGCATGGCCGAACACCTGCCCGGCAACGTGGAGCTGCTGGAGCAGTCGGCTATCCGTTCGCTGCGCCGTGAAGGTAATCAGTGGTGGCTGCAGGGGGATAACGGCGAGATCCTGACGCCGACCCTGTTGCTGGGCACCAGTATCTTTACCCGCGAGTTCGGTTACCTGAAAAACCGGCTGCTGCCGGTGATGACGTTTGCCAGCTGGACCCGGCCACTGACCGATGACGAGCTGGCCCGCTATGGTGGTGAGCTGAACTGGGGTCTGACCCCGGCGGATCACGCCGGCACCACGCTGCGCATGACCGCCGACCGGCGCATTCTGATCCGCAACAGCTACAAGCATGTGCCCAAATACGGTGCCAGCGTCAGCGAGCGGATGCGCCAGAAAATTCAGGCCGACCATCGCAAGGCGTTTCTGGATCGTTATCCGGATCTGGCCGGGGTGCCCTTTACCCATACCTGGGGAGGTGCTTATGCCATTTCCCGTAACTTCACCAACTTCTTTGGTGAACTGGAGGACGGCGTGTTTGCCAGTGCCTGTGACAACGGCGTGGGTGCGGCCTGGGGCACCATTTCCGGCACCCTGATGGCAGAGATGGCTGTAGGATCAGATTCCCGGTTGTTACGGGATATTCGTCAGGTTACCGGCATGCCCAGTCTGAACCCGCCCGAGCCCTTTCTGGGAGTGGGCGTGAAAAGCCGTATTCGCCTCGCCAGATGGCAAAGCAGGAGTGAATTGTGAAAGAAGTAAAACTGATTGACAGCAAGCAACTGGATTTTACCGTGCGGGGCGACACGCCCGGTATGGCCTGGGTGGCCCGGGCCCTGAGTCCGGAAGTGTCACCGAACATCGGGGTGGGCTTTGCCCGCTGGGAAGGGGCCGAAGTGGCCTGGACCGTACTTTATGATGAAGTGGTGTTCGTGATTGAAGGTTGTTTTGAACTGACCGCCAACGGTAAAAAGCACGAAGTACGCCCCGGCCAGATGCTGTGGATCCCCGAAGGCACCGAGCTGGTATACGGCGGCCACGCCCTCTTTGGTTATGTGGTGCACCCTGGTAACTGGAAAGAGCTGCACGGCCTGTCCTGAACCGAATAGTGATACGTCTCCAAGCACTACCTTGCCGGCCGGTTGGCCGGCTTTTTTGTGCTGTCAGACGGGGCAGAATGTGCGGTCTGCCCCACTGTTGTTCAGCT
Source organism: Oceanimonas baumannii (assembly GCF_002245495.1). Taxonomy (GTDB): domain Bacteria; phylum Pseudomonadota; class Gammaproteobacteria; order Enterobacterales; family Aeromonadaceae; genus Oceanimonas; species Oceanimonas baumannii. The sequence continues at coordinate 105,672 of NZ_NQJF01000005.1, read as the reverse complement.
CCGGGCCAGATAGGCTGCGGTGGAGGTGACGGTGGCGTAGCCGAACTCAAAGGCTGCCATCATGGCGGCCTGGACATGAGCGGCCGGCACGGTCACGCCGTTAAATGTGAGGTCCAGAGTGGCGCAGGCATCGTGCAGTACGGTGACCGGGTAGCCCATGTCGGCAGCGGCGCGGACGCCCGCATCAACGCACATGTGGCTCATGGCACCGATAATGACGACGCTTTCTACTCCCCGGGACTCAAGCTGCTGTTTAAGGTTCGTCTCACGGAATGAATTGACATAATTTTTGACGATAACGGGCTCGTCGTGGCCGGGAGCGACACAAGGTTGAATTTCAACTCCGGAAGTGCCCGGCACAAACAACGGGGCTTCATTATTGGCGAATTCATGGCGGATATGGATGACAGGCATGCCTCTTTCGCGAGCATCAGCGATGACACTGGCGGCATTGGCCGTGGCGGCTTCGATGCCGGACAGGGGAAGTTTTCCGGTGGGCAGGTATTCATTCTGCAGATCAATAACGATCAGGGCGCATTTTTTCATTGTGCTCTCTCCTCATGAATGGAAAGAACATTGTGCTCGTCCGGGCACAACGCGAACAGTGTCGTGCACGACAATATCCGGGGTAATAACGACAGTCAGAAGTGTTGTTTTATTGTTGCTTTCAGGTGGTAGCACTACCAAAGCGGCGTCTGTACTCACTTGGTGTCAGGCCCACGATGCGCATGAATACTTTGCGAAATGCGCCGGTATCGCTATAACCAACCTCCCATGCCACCCGCTCAATGGTGGTTGTGCTGAATTGCAGTAACTCCCTGGCACGATTGACCCGCAGACGCTGGCAATACTCTGTGGTGGTCATACCGGTGGCTTTCTGGAAACGACGTAGCAGGGTGCGTTGTTCCAGTCTGGCCTGGGCGGCAAGGGTAGACAGGGCGACGTCTTTGGCACCGCTGGCCTGCAACCAGTGCTGGACTCTGAGCACCGCCGCATCGCCATGTGTCAGACAAGGCGAAAACACGCTGTAGTAACGCTGTTCCCGGCCGGGTGGGTCAACCAGCAGCATGCGGGCTGTTTCCAGCATGACAGCGGAGCCGAGAAGGCGATCCACCAGCTGCAGTCCCAGATCAAGCCATGACATCAGCCCGCCGGCAGTAATGATATCGCCGTCATCAATGATCAATCTGTCGGTATCTACCTGCACCGATGGAAAACGCTGTTGCAGTGCGTCGGCATGAGTCCAGTGGGTGGTCATCCGGCGGTTGTCTGTCAGGCCGGTGGCGGCCAGCACAAAAGCACCGGCACATACCGAGCTCAGAATAATGCCCTCGGCATGCCGCTCGCGCAGCCAATGAGCCAGATGTGCGGCTTCCTGAACGCTCATGGGGGTGTTCAGACTGGGTGGCAGGATCAGTGCCATCAGTTGGCCCGGTGGTGCTTCCGGGCAACTATCCGGGGTGCGGTGGGGCGGGACATCCGGATCCTGTGTTTGCCAGTGGCTGATGCGCAAGGCCGGGACATTGCTTCGGTGATCATTAATGGCGATACGATTGGCCATATTGAACAAATCAGTCAGTCCCAGAACGGCCGATTGCTGAGCTCCGGAATACAGAATGATCCCTATTTCGACAGGTGTTGTTTTATTCACGGGGCGATCTTGTCTGATGGTTTCTGAATGTTGTCACGGCAGGGTATAACGCATGATCCAGAAAGTGAGCATACCCAGGCACAGGGGCCAGAACACGCCCCGAAAACGCCAGGCCAGTCCGGCAGTGACAGCGGCGGCAGCCAGGGCTGGCAGGCTGGCCAGCAGGTCCGGTGTTTTGTTTTGCTGCACAATAGCCGGGATGGACAGGGTGGCCAGCACGGCCGGGGCGAGCAGGTGCAGTACCTTTTTATATTTATCCAGCCGGACCATGCCCTTGCCGTGAATCTGAATAAACGACAGCCTGATCAGAAAGGTACCGATACCGACGGCAATAAAAATGATCCATAACGTGGTTTCATTCATCAGGATGAGTCCGTTTCTTTATGAGCAAGGTGCTCGCTAACAGGCCAAGTGCAGTACCGCCGATAATCGCAGCAACAAATCCCAGGTTATAGGGCAAGCCGCTCAGGGCGATAGCCAGTATGGCGGAGCAGGTTGCCGTCACCAGCGCTGTGTTGTCGCGGATATTGGCAACCAGCATGGCCAGAAAAGCCAGAGGAATGGCGAACTCCAGAGACCATTCGGCCGGGATTTGCTCACCGACCAGCAGACCAAGGCCGACAGAGCCGACCCAGCTTACCCACAGGGCAAACGCGGCACCGATGTAGTAATACAGCTTTTCACGGCCATTATCCTGAGGAGAGAACCGCGAGGCGCATAAACCATAGGCCTGATCACTTAGCAGATAGACCAGTGGCCACTTGTGGCGGGTTTTCAGATCATGCAAAAGGGGGGCAAAGGCTGCGCTGTAAATAAGAAAGCGGATATTCACCATCAGGGCGGTAAAAACGATGATGGCGGGTAACGCCTGATCCTGAATCAGCTGATAGGCGGCCAGCTGGGCCGAGCCGGCAAAAAACAGCAGTGTCATGCCCAGGGTCATTTCAGGGGAAAAGCCAAGGCTGGTGCCATTGGCTCCGGCGATCAGGCCAAAGGGCAACACGCCGGGCACCATGGGCAGCAGCTCCTTGACCCCGGTGAGAAAATAAAATCGGTTATCGGGACGGTCTGAACCGGGAAACGCCATGGTGATGGATCCTGTTTTGAGATGTTATGTGATGAGAATGAACCGTTTATCACCCGATAGGCGAGGCTAGGCGGAAAAGAGCACAGGTTCAATACATTTAATGTTATTGCTACTGATTACTTCTGGTTATGGCTTGTGTGAGTCGGGGGGGCCTTGCTGTATATCTGGCACTGCACGGACCTGAATAAACTTTAGTGATCACTAAAATACCCCTTGACGAACAAGTTACCAAATGTATACTTAAGCTTAAGTTACCATTGGTAATTTGATTGGTGGTTATTGAACAGGATGGGGCTGACTCATTCTTTACTTACTCATATTCTGTAACGGAGCCTTGCATGCTTGAACTTAACCTGCGTACCATCGATACCGCTGACGAAATTGCGGCCCCCATCCTGAAAAGCTTTAAAGAGCAGTACGGCATGGTACCCAATTTTTTTGCGGCACTCGGTATTGATGGTGGTGCATTAAGTGGTTATCTCGATTTTGTAAATTCCATCGAAGCGCATGGCCAGCTCAACGAGCGCCAGCGTGAACTTATTTCCCTTGCTGTTGCTAATTACAACGGGTGTCATTACTGTGTCAGCGGCCATACCTTCTCCGCAAAACGTGCGGGATTGAGTTTGGATGAGTGTGAACAAGCACAGCTTGGTCAATCAACAGATCCTTACGAACAAGCGTTACTGAATTTGGTAGAACAGTTGCTTGAGAAAAAAGGGCACCTTGAAGAACAGGATAAACAAGATGCCTGTGATGCCGGAATGACCGAACAACTGGTGATCCAGGTCGCGGCGTGGACGGCACTCAATACGTTCAGCAACTGGGTCAATAACATCGTGCAAACGAAGATTGATTTTCCTAAGGTTCCGCTAGCACAACGCTAACTGGAGAAAAAGGTGGTAACTCGACTGACCAAGGAAGCCCGCCGCGATCAACTGCTGGATGTGGCAACCCAGATCATCCGGGAAAAAGGGACTGAAGCCCTGACACTCATTACCCTCGCACAAGAGGCGGGGGTAACAAAGCCAATCACTTATAATCACTTTGCAACCCGCCAAAGTTTACTGCTCGCAATCTATAAAAGGTGTGACAAGATTTTTGTCGAGACCATGAACGCAAAAATCGAACACCAGGCGAATTGTTTTGATGAAGCCGTTCAGCTCTTTTCTGATGCCTATCTCGAATGTGTGGAACAAAACGGCCGTGAATATGAAGAAGTGGTTTTCGCGCTTATGGCGTATCCGGATCATCGCCATGTCCGGCGCGTGATTCGTGATTTTTTCTGTGATGTTTTAATCGATGTGTTCCGTCCGTTTGTGACACAGCCACAGCAACTTTTGCCACTTCGCATGGCGGCGATTTTTGGTGCCATCGAAGGAATTGCGACCATGTTCAACGAAGCACGGGTCAAGCGTGAAGAGGCACGTAAGGCCATTGAAGACGTATTGTGTTGTCAGTTGCGAGACTGACTACGAGATGGAAGTGGATTACTGACGATAGTGCAGATTCCCCCTAAGCACGCTCCACATGGAGCGTGCTTTTTATTATCTTTTCTAAGAGTTGTTAGCCAGCAAGCCATTGAGGCAGCCACAGTGCCAGCCCCGGGTAAACGCATACCAGGGCCGCCGCCAGACACATCAGCATAAAAAATGGCAGGGCTGAGTAGGCGACCCGGCCGATATGCTCGCCGGTGAGCCCCTGCAGAACGAACAGGTTGAAACCCACCGGAGGGGTTATCTGCCCCAGCTCCACCATGATCACCAGAAATACTCCGAACCAGATTGGATCGTAGCCAGCCTGCAGGACGATAGGCAAGGTAATGGGCAGGCTCATGACGGTAATGGAAATACCATCCAGAAATAGTCCCAGCACAATATAGAACAGCGTCAGGACTATGATATTGCCGAAGTATAATCGCCGTTAACGACGTTCTGCTATCGTCAGATCGCCGGTGCTCAGGCTCCGGGCGTTGACGTTGACGTTGCCGAATGCGCGCGGCGCTGCCGCGGCAAGCGTGGCAGCAGCAGGGCGGTCAGTACCACCAGGCCACCCAGCACGGCTTCTCTGCCTGGCGGCTCGTTCAGTATCAGCCAGACCCAGAGTGGTCCCAGAAGCATTTCCAGTAACAACAGCAGTCCCACTTCTGCCGCCGGCAGATAACGTGGCCCCTGGCTGATCAGGGCATAGGCCAGGGGCACCACGCCCAGGCCAAGCAGACCCAGCCAGATTGCATCGGTGGCCGGTACGGTCAGTACCGGTGCCTGGGTAAAACCCACCAGGGCGATAATCAGGCCGGCGGGTACCAGTGCCGGTGCCATATTGGCCGGGCGGGCGGCGCGGTCGCAAACCAGTTTGCTGCCCAGGCAGACGGCACACAGCAGCGCGGCCAGATCGCCGGTCAGGTTGCCTTCCCGGCTGCCCGACATCACCAGCATCAGTCCTGCCAGGCACAGCGCCAGGGCCATCCAGGTGCGCAGCGTGATTTGCTCTTTCAGCACCAGGCGACTTAGCAGGGCACCCACCAGCGGGGCGGCGGCAAGAATGATCAGGGTATTGGCGACACTGGTGAGGCGCACGGCCAGCACAAAGGTAATGGTGGTGGCGGCATAGCACAGCGCCGAACCCAGCAGCAGCCGGCGCGGTAACCGCGCTTTGGGCCGGCAAAACACGGCCAGGCTCAGGCTGAGCAGCAGCCCGCGCCAGAACAGGAGCGTCCAGTGATCGGCACTGATAAGGCGGATCAGCAGGGCATCCAGGCTCAGCACCGTCACGCCGGCCAGGGTCAGGATTACGCCTTTTTGGTGAGGAGTCATAAGGGCCTCTGCAGTATAAAAATAGAGCTCAGCATGGCGTGTTCGCAGGGTGCGGGTTGTGCTGAAAGCGGCCTGATGGGTAACGGAAACGACTTGCTATCAGGGGCCTTTTGTCTGCTGGCGCAGCAAGCGGCCAACGTCGGGCTGGTCCGGCTGACGGCCGGCAAGGCGCAGGGCATGCCAGTACATGGCCTGGTTGGAACTCACCACGGGCAGGTTAAAGCCTTGTTCAAGCGGCTCCAGCACCGCCAGTGTCTTCAGGTTGGTACAGGACAGAAAGATGCCGTCGGCCTGGCAGCCATCCAGCAGGGCGGCCGAGGCTGCCATGATGGCATCGGGATGGATGGAGGGAATTTCGGTGTCCAGCATCAGCCCAAAGGCACCGAAGGCCACTACTTCAATGCCGGCCTGTTGCAGGGCCTGGTAAAGTGGCCGGTTCACCTCGGTCTGATAAGGCGTCAGTACCGCCAGTCGGTGAATGCCCAGATGCTGAAATGCCGACAGGCTGGCCTGCCAGGGATTGGTGGCGGGCAGCCCCGGCCGATCCCGGGTCAGGCGTTCGGCAACGGTGTCATTGCCAAGCAGCATGCTGGCAGAGGTACAGCCAAAGGCCATGACATCCAGTGACAGTCCCGGTGCTATTTGAGCGGCAGCACCGGCAATATGTTCACCGGTGGCCCTGAGGGCATGCGGGGTCATCTGGCTGCTGCAGGGCAGGCGGGTGCTGTAAATCTCAACCCCGGGTCCGGCCAGCCGGTGCCAGTCGTTTTCCAGGGTGTAATCGCTTGCCAGTTGCACCAGGCCGATACGGAGCTGTGCCCGGCGGGTATCGTTATAAAAGGAGTAAACCTGCTCCAGAGCGGTAAAGGGATCGTTGACGAGACTCATGCTGTGTATCCTTGCAATCACAGCCGAACGGGATCGGCTATCCGTAGATGGCCGGGAAGCGGCCATCTGATAATGGTTGAAAGTCAGGTCTGCGGATCAGCCGTGCAGGCGGTCGGCGGTATAGTTGGCGATGGCGGTGTCCTGCACTCCGGTGCCACTCAGATCGCAGACGGTGATCTGCTGTGCGTTGGTGCGCAGTTGCAGGTGTTCGGCCACCACCTGGCCCAGTTCGAATACCGGCCGGGTAAAGGGGCCGGGGAAATGATGAAGTTCACCAATCACCTCCGACTGTGCTCGTCTGTCCACCACCAACACGTCGGCATTGGCCAGAATGGCGGGCTCCAGCTCCTGCTTGTGGCTGTTGTCCGAGCCCATGGCGGTCACATGGGTACCGGGGCGCAGATCGGTCCAGTGCAGCACCGGACTGGAGGCGGGGGTGGTGGTTACCACTATGTCGGCGGCGGCACAGGCGGAAGCCGCACTGGTGTGCACCGTCACCGGCAAACCATATTGCTGTGCCATCCGCTTTTGGTAAGCGGCCATCTTGTCAGCGTTGCGGGCAAAGACATGCACTTCCCGGATGGGGCGCACCAGGGTGAGGGCGGCTACCTGCAGTTCGGCCTGCAGACCGGCACCGATTACCGCCACTGAGCGGCTATCCGGCCGTGAAAGGTGTTTGGCGGCGATGGCCCCGGCCAGGGCGGTGCGGATATTGGTCAGGTAGCCTTCGTCAAACAACACCGAATCGACCAGGCCGGTTTTGGCCGAGAACAGTACCATCAACCCGTTCAGGCTGGGCAGGCCGAGTCTGGGATTGTCGAAAAAGCCGGGGCTTATCTTGATGGCAAACCTGTCTTTTCCGCGAATATGGGCGGTTTTAACATCCACTTCGCCATTACTTTCACTGATATTCATGTTCAGTACCGGTGGTATGGCGACTTCATTCCGCCCCAGGGCGGCAAAGCCAGCTTCTACCGCCGCCAGCGCATCGGCGGTCAGGCCGGTTACTTTGGCTATCTGTGCCTGGTGATAAATCTTCATCTGTTGCTCCAAAGCGGGTGTCTTGATGAGGGGATCTGGTCAGGATGGGATGGCAGCCAGGCACCGGGCCTGGTCAAAGGTTTCCAGCGCCACGTTATGGCCACTGATCACAAACACCACTTTTTTGCCACGCATGTCCAGCCGGTGCTGCTCCATGGCCGCCACGCCGGCCACGGCGGCACCTTCCACCAGCATTTTTTCCTGCCTGGCAAAGTGCACCATGGCGCGGGCGATGGCACTTTCGCTGACCAGATAGGACTGGCTCATCACCTGGCGTACCGCGTGGAAGCTGTATTGGTTACTCAGCCCGATGCCTCCACCCAGACTGTCGGCAAAGGATGCGTATTCGGTGACCTGTACCGGCCGGCCTTGTTGCAGGCTTTCGACCATGGCGGCACCTTTGTCCATGGACACACCAATCAGCTCGATGGCCGGGTTTATGCTTTTTACGGCAATGCCGATGCCGCCCAGCAGGCCACCGCCGGAGAGGCCGGCAAAGATGGTGTCCACGTCTGGTAAGTCCTCCAGAATTTCCAGACCGATGGTGCCCTGGCCGGCAATAATATCCGGATGATCGAAAGGAGGCAGATAGCTCATGCCCTGCTCTGCGACCAGCCGTAATGCTTCCACTTCGGCCTCATCCTGGGAGTCGCCGATAATCCGGGCTTCGGCACCCAGTTCGCGAATGGCGGTGACCTTGTTGGCCGGCACCAGTCTGGACATACAGATAATGGTGTTAATGCCGAGTTTGTTGCCGGCGTAGGCGATGGCCCTGCCGTGGTTGCCGGTAGAGCAGGTAACCACTCCGTGCTGGCGTTGCTCGCGGGTCAGTTTGCTCATGGCAAAGGTGGCACCGCGCAGTTTGAAGGCGCCGGTGGGTTGCAGGGTTTCCAGCTTGAGCCAGGCTTCGCAGCCGAAACGACGGGATAGCGACTCGGAGCGGATAAGCGGCGTTCGCACCACCTGGCCCTGCAATGCCTGCCGGGCCAGGTACATCTGATGCGGATCGGGGATAAAGGTCGTTGCTGGCATCCGTTGCCTCTTCTTTATACGTTGCTACCGCAAAAGCGAGGACCGGTGGACGATCCTCGCTGGGTTATTGTTTACTGTGGGCCGGCTGATGCCGGAGCGGGCAGCGCCGGGTTATCTGGCGTTCCAGTCACCGCTGCTGATCAGCTTGTCGGTCACCTTGTTCACCGCACGCAGGGTGCGCTCAACGATGTCGTCCACTTCGTTACGGGTCACCACCAGCGGCGGAGCAAAGCCCAGAATGTCGCCGTGGGGCATGGCGCGGGCGATCAGACCCTGCTCCAGACAGGCGGCGGAAATCTGCGGGCCGACCTTGAGGTTGGGATCGAAATGCTCGCGCTTGGTCTTGTTGCTGGAGAATTCCAGGGCGTGCAGCAGGCCGACACCGCGGCTGTCACCCACCAGCGGGTGGTTGGCAAAGGTTTCCTGCATGCGTTGCTGCAGGTAGGCACCGGTGTCACGGGCATTACCGACCAGGTTTTCACGGGCGATGATGTCCAGGTTGCACAGGGCGGAGGCAGCACCGATGGGGTGGCCGGAGTAGGTGTAACCATGACCGATGGCACCCCATTGATCGGTTCCCTGCTCCAGCACGGTCCAGACCTTCTCGCCCACAATCACGCCGGACAGCGGCTGGTAGGCGGAGGTGAGGCCTTTGGCCACGGTGATCAGATCCGGCTTCATGTCGTAATAGATGGAACCAAACTCGGAGCCCAGACGGCCGAAACCACATACTACTTCGTCGGCAATCAGCAGAATGTCGTATTTGTCGAGCACCTTGCGGATCTCGGCCCAGTAGCCTTCGGGCGGCGGTACGATACCGCCGGTGCCCAGTACCGGTTCACCGATCATGGCAGCAACGGTGTCCGGGCCTTCGGCCAGGATCATTTCTTCCAGCTTGGCGGCGCAGTACCTGGAGAACTCCAGCTCGCTCATGTTGTCGTCTTCGCGGCGGTAGTAAACCGGTGCGATGGTGTGCTTGATGCGCTCAAGCGGCAGATCAAAATGGGCATGGAACAACGGCAGGCCGGTCATGGAGCCGGAGGCAATGCTGGAGCCGTGGTAGCCGCGATCCCGGGAGATCACCTTCTTCTTCTGGGGCAGGCCGCGGGCGTTGTTGTAATACCACACCAGCTTGAGCTGGGTTTCATTGGCATCACTGCCGGACATGCCGTAGTACACCTTGCTCATGCCGGCCGGGGCCATCTTGATGATGCGTTCGGACAGTTCGATCAGCGCCTCGTTGGTGTGACCCACGTAGGTGTGGTAATAGGCCAGTTTCTTGGCCTGCTCGTAGATGGCCTCGGCCATTTCGGTGCGGCCATAACCGATATTCACGCAATACAGGCCGGCGAAGGCATCAACCAGCTCAACGCCTTCGGAGTCCTTGATACGAATACCTTCGGCACCGGTGATAATGCGGCCGCCGATTTCCCCATGGGCATATTGCTTCAGGTGAGTAGAGGCGTGAAACACGGTGTTGCGATCGATTTCGAGCAGCTTTTTGGTATCTATGGTCATGTTAAATACTCCTGTAATCAGTACGTGTCGTTGCTGTGTAATTCCATCTATCAGGTTCAGCTGCCGCTGACGGTCGGCATGCCGCCCAGGCAGTAATATTTGAGCTGGCTGTATTCATCGAAGCCATGACGGCTGCCTTCACGGCCCAGGCCGGATTGCTTGACGCCGCCGAAGGGGATCGGATGGCCGGTCATTTTTACCGAGTTGACCGAGACCATGCCGAACTCCAGACCGCGCATCAGTTGCCAGATATGGCGAATATCGTGACCGTAAACATAGGCGGCCAGGCCGTATTCGGTGTCGTTGGCCAGGGGGATCAGCGCGTCAATGCTGTCGTAGGGCAGCACCCCGGCTACCGGACAGAAGTTTTCTTCACGGAACACCTTCATCTCGGGGGTTACGTCGGCCAGCAGGGTGGGCATAAAAAAGTTGTCTCCCGGTGCCTGGCTCTGGTCACCGGCGATCAGCCGGGCACCTTTGGCAATGGCGTCGTCGACAATTTCCCGCGCCTTGGTCACGGCCTGACGGAAGATCAGCGGGCCCATGGTGACGCCGTCATCAAAGCCGTTACCTACTTTTATGGCGGCCATTTCGGCGGCGAAGGCGGCGAGAAATGCCTCGTATTTGTCGCGCGGCACAAAAATGCGGTTGGCGGCCAGACAGTCCTGGCCGGCGGTCTGGAATTTGGCATCCACGGCGGCCTTGGCGGCGGCGGTGATGTCCATGTCGGGCAGCACAATAAAGGGAGCGTTGCCGCCCAGCTCCATGGAGCATTTCTTGACGGTGGCGGCGGCCTGCTCCAGCAGTAGCTTGCCCACCCGGGTTGAGCCGGTAAAGGAAAGAGCCTTGACTTTATCGGACCGGCACAACACCGAGCACACCTCGGCTCCGTCACCGGGGATCACGTTATAGACACCAGCCGGGAAGCCGGCTCGCTCGGCCAGCTCGGCCAGAGCCAGTGCCGAAAAGGGGGTTTCATTCGCGGGCTTGACCAGCACGGTGCAGCCGATGGCCAGAGCCGCTGCGGCCTTGCGGGTGATCATGGCGTGGGGGAAATTCCAGGGCGTGATCAGGGCCGCGACGCCAATAGGCTCACGAATGGTGGCCAGCTGAGCATTGGGTATATGGCTGGGAATGGTGTCGCCATAGGCCCGGCGTGCCTCTTCAGCAAACCAGCGGATAAAGGAAGCACCGTAGTTGACCTCGCCGCGGGCATCATCCAGGGATTTACCCTGCTCCAGCACCATCAGGGTGGCCAGATCTTCCTTGTGCTCCAGGATTAGATCGTGCCAGCGCATCAGAATGGCGGCGCGTTCGTCGGCCATCAGCGCACGCCAGGCGGGTAGTGCCTGTTCGGCGGCATCAATCGCCTGTGAGATTTGCTGTGGCTGCAGTTGGGTACAGTGCCCAATCACATCATCGGTAGCCGGATTCAGTACGGGAACGTCCTGGCTGGCGCTAACCCATTTGCCGTTGATATAGGCCAGTTCGCGCACCAGGCGGGGGTCCTGCAGATAAGGCATAATCGCTTCGGTGACCTTGCTGTCGAAGCTGTCTTGTAAGGGAAGGCTCATAAACACCACCAGTTTGCTCTAGGGGGACGGGTTGTTGCTATGAGGTCATTCTAGGTGGGATAGCCGGGGAATACTTTTTGTTGCCCGGAGCCAAAAGGGGCAATTTTTCTGGAGTTCGGGGTAAAAAATGATGTTTTTGCTGGAGCGGGAACAGGACCGGTGACAGGGAAGGAGAGGGCACCGGCCCGGCGGTGTGCTATGCCAGCATTTCCGGCGAAAACTCCAGTTTGGCAGATCGCTGCTTGATGGTTTTGGTCACAATGTAGGTAAAGTAGCGCTCAATGCCGAGCTCCGATACCAGCCAGCTGTCGATCAGTCGCTGGTAGTGGTCAATGCCTTCACTCATCACCCGCAGAATGTAATCCACGCCGCCGCCGGTGGCGAAGCAGTCCACCACTTCTTCGCATTGCATCATGGCTCTTTCGAAGCGGTGAAAGGCATCAGCATTATGCTGTTTGAGAGTGACTTCCACCATCACCGGGGTGCGTTTGAACAGGATGTCGGTATTAATACGGGCACCATACCCCTGAATGATGCCGGCATCTTCCAGTCGTTTGACTCGTTCCCAGCAAGGGCTGACCGACAGGTTGATCGCCTCGGCCAGCCCCGACTTGGTGATGCGGCCCTGCTGATGCAGTATGTGCAGAATTTTGATGTCGTAACGATCCAGACGCATTGTTACTACCTGTTTACGTTTTTGAAAAATTTCTTGCAGTATACAAAGGGCTGCTGGTGGTAACTAGCAGCCCTTGTTTAATAAATTGCAGTTTTTTGTTAACAAGTCACATCAACGGCCAGTACCGCGAAGGTATCTCCGATATCGATCAAGGAAGGGTGACGGCGTCCGGCCAGAATGCCATCACGCCGGGCCCGGTATTCTGCCGGTGGCTGGCCGGTACGTTCCAGGGTGTGGATGGATGCCACCAGGTCGCCTGCTTTCACCTCATCACCCAGCGTCACGTGCATTTCCAGCAGTCCATGGTGCTCACTCATCATGTAGCAGGAGCCATCGGGCATATCCAGCAGGCGGGGCGGGGTGTCGGGTAACTGGTAATCTCCCTGAGTGAGGCCGGAGAAGAGCAGGAAGTTATGCAGGCCGCGATCCACCATGGCAATGGTTTCCGGGGTACTGGTGCCGCCGCCACACAGCTCGGTGGTGACAAAAACCTTGCCCTGTGATTCCACGGCGGTGTCGTACAGCGAAGCGGTATCGAGTTCGAACATCACCACCGTATTGGGGGCGCCAAACAGCCTGGCTCCTTCGATGCAGGCGGCTTCCTGGGCTGGATCCGGCAGCCGGTGTGCGGCGGAGAACGGGATAAAGTCGAGGGTCTTGCCACCGGAGTGAATATCCAGTGCATAGTCACACATGGGCACCAGATAACGGCTGAAATAGTCGGCAATACGTTGGGTCATGGTGCCTGCCGGATCACCGGGGAAGCTGCGGTTCATGTTGCCCTGATCGATGGGAGATGTACGGCTGCCGTTTCTCACCGCCGGATAGTTCATGGCCGGCACGATGATCACCCGGCCCCGTATCTGCTCAGGAGTCAGGCGGTTGGCCAGCTTGAGCAGGCCGGTGATACCTTCGTATTCATCGCCATGGTTGCCACCGGTGAGCAGGGCGGTGGGACCTTCACCGTTTTTAATCACGGTGATTGGGATCATGATGCAGCCCCAGGCCGATTGATCACTGGAGTAGGGCAATTTCAGAAAACCGTGCTGCTTGCCATCCTGTTCGAAATCCACTGTGGGGGTAATGGTGGTTGCCTGCATGAGTCGTTACCTCTTCACGAAAAGTTGACGCGGATAGTTACACAGGGTTTCGACCCCGGTGTCGGTGATGACAATACTTTCGGTGGTTTCAATGCCCCAGTCGTCGAGCCATAATCCGGGCATGAAGTGGAAGGTCATACCCGGCTCCAGAATGGTCTGATCGGTGTTACGCAGGCTCATGGTGCGCTCACCCCAGTCCGGTGGATAGCTTAGACCGATAGGGTAACCGCAGCGGGCACCTTCACGGTCGAAGCCGTATTCTGCCAGGGTGGCGTTGAGGGCATCGGCGATATCGGCACAGCGGTTACCGGGTCTGGCGGCGGCCAGGCCGGCTTCAAGTCCGGCATTGAGGGCTTCGGAGCCACGCAGAAAGTTATCACTGGGCTGCCCCAGATAGATAGTACGGGACATCGGGCAATGATAGCGGCGGTGGCAGCCAGCAATTTCAAAGAAGGTGCCCTCGTTGTTGTTGAACGGACGCTCATCCCAGGTCAGATGCGGAGCCGAGGCGTCCTTGCCCGAGGGCAGCATGGGAACAATGGCCGGATAGTCGCCAAAATGACCCTCATGTCCCTCCATCGCCACCCGGTATATTTCAGCGACCAGACGGTTTTTGGGCAAACCGGGCTCGATCATGTCGTAGGCGGCCTGGTGCATATTTTCAACAATACGTGCGGCAATACGCATGTATTTAAGTTCGGTTTCCGACTTGACGGCCCGGCACCAGTTGACCAGAGAAGTAACGTCCACCAGGGTGGCATCCGGCAGGTTTTCCGTCAGCGCCAGATAAGCCGTGGGGCTGAAGTAGTAGTTATCCATCTCAATGCCGATATTGCCGCGGGCCCAGTCTCTGGGTTTGAGGATCTGGTTGGCCAGGTACTCCATGGCATGCAGCGGCGGGTTCATCACGTAATGGTCCGGGTACCAGGTAATGTTTTCTTCCAGCATATAAACAGTGCGTTTTGCACCATGCGAGTCCATTTGCCGGCCATACCAGATAGGCTCGCCGGTCATGCTGACCACTACAACCTGCGGAGTATAGAAAGACCAGCCGTCATAGCCGGTTAGCCAGGCAATATTGGACGGATCGTGCACAATCAGGGTGTGGATTTCGTGCTTGTCCATGGCTGCGCGTACTTTGGCCAGCCGCTGCTGGTATTCTTCGATAGCGAAATTGAGAACATGGTTATGCATGGGGTACATCTCATCAATGTCAATCGGGACCACCAAGCCCTGTCTTCCCCTGAGGGAAGTCAGTAAGTGGCATTTCTTTTTGGGGATGTGCGGTTGAATCGGCCGTGGTCACCGACTCAACCGCATATTAGCGATCGAGGGGGAACTGGCCTTTTACTAGAAGGATACGGTTTCGTGCCGGTGAGATAGCGGCATAAAACGAAATAGTATGCTGGCAATATTCATCCATGCGAATTACCTCATCAGGCATCATGCCTTTTTGGAATAAGTAATATGATTCTTCCATGATCACTATTCCATGACCCAGACAGAATATGCTTAATAAAATAAAATTATCACAATAACGATACTTGTCTCACCGTATTGTCAGACCCATTTCAGATGGCGCCAGTACACAACAGTTTATTTAATTGTGTCAATCGTTTTATTTGCTTTAAAAAATAAAAAAATTCTCCTGACTTCCACTGTCTGATGACTTGCTTATCGTGCGGCTGACATACCTCCGTATTGTGACGACCTGGTGCTCTTTTGTCCCCATATTGGACCTTTCCCTGAGCGGGATCAACGCCGGTCAGGTACCTCCTTAAGGTGATAGGTGGTGCCTTTAAAGTCAATTTTATCAATGGTTTGAGCTTGCTTTGATAGGGTGGCCATTCGTTTGTAAGACACAGATTTTCTGTTGTAGAGGCCAATAACAGAAGAAGTCGCAACATCTGCCCCTATGACACAAAAAAAATCCTCCATCGGCTTCGGTAGAGTACAAGAGCACTTAAATTATCAGCCATAGAAATCAGTGTTAAAGCGCGGTGAGGAACGGGCTTCAGAGGCTGCCGCCAAACCCACTTTTATTAAAGTAAAATAAATCATCAGAGGGATTACTGATATGAGTAAGAAAGCGTGGAGTCTTACCACCAACATTTCTGTCGCTGCTTTGGCGTTGTGCTCTCTACAGGCCAATGCCGCTAACTGGCGTTATGCCATTGAAGAAAGCCTGAGCGAAGTCCAGGGCGTTTATGCGACCAGGTTTAAGGAAGTGGTTGAAGCCAATTCCAGTCACAAGGTTCAAATCTATCCATTCGGTACACTGGGAGAGTCTGTTGATGTGATGGAGCAGGCTCAGGCCGGTATTCTGCAATTTGTTGATCAGTCACCTGGTTTTACTGGCAGCCTGATACCCGAAGCTCAGATTTTCCTGATGCCGTATGTTCTTCCTGAAAAGCAAAGCGAAATTAACTATTTCTTTAAAAATTCCAAGGTCATTAACGAAACGTTTCCCAAGCTTTACGCAGAAAGAGACCTGGAATTATTGAGCATGTTCCCCGAGGGCCGGGTGCATATTACTACTCAGCAGCCCTTTGAAACGCCTGAGGATCTGGATGGTGTGAAGATCCGCGTGATGACTTCACCATTGTTGGTTGAAACTTATAAGTCTTTTGGTGCTGTACCGACACCGCTGCCTTGGGGAGAAGTATTTGGTGCGATGCAAACCAAAATGATTCAGGGGCAGGAAAATCCCATGTTCTATATCGAGTCAACCAAGATGTATGAAGTATCTGAGGTGATCACCGATATTGGTCATAACATTTTCACCACTGCGGTGATGGCTAACAAACGCTTTTATGACGGTTTGCCGGCGGAAGATCAGGCATTGATTCAGAAAGCGATCGGCGAGGCTACGGATTACATTCTTGAATATCAGCAAGGGCTGGAAGAAGAGTCCATTGCCAAGGTCAAGGCTGCCAAGCCGGATATCAAGCTGGTTTCACTCGATGAGGATAAGCGAGTGCGCTTCCGCGAAGCTTCTTCCTCGGTAAAGGAAAAGTTTGTCACCATGACCGGTGATTCAGGGAAAGCGATTCTTGAACAAATGGAAGCAGATTTACAGGCAGCCAGCGGCAAGTAAGCTCCTTTCTGTGGTGCAGGGTTTACTGCACCACAATCGTACTCTAAAGATCCAAGGACCTGCTGATGAAAACCTCGTCTCCCAACCAGATAAAATCAGCTTACCATTACTTTATTGGCATCATTAATAAAGTGGAAGGCGCCATACTGGTTATCAGTGTATTGTTAATGGCATTTAACAATATCTTTAATGTTATTGGTCGTGTTATTTTTAATAACAGTCTGTTCTTTGCTGAGGAGGTGAACAGCATTCTGATTATTCTTATCACATTCGCCGGAACAAGTTTTGCTGCCCGCCATGGCAGTCATATCCGGATGACAGCCATTTTTGATGCCCTTCCAAAGAAATATCAGAAAGTTCTGATGATCATCATTTCTTTCGTTACTGCTATCTGTATTCTGGTCATCGGCTATTTTTCAATAAAGTATATATTATGGATTGCACCGCGCGGGCAACTGTTGCCGGCATTGCAAATACCGGTATACACCATTTATCTATGGGCACCCATCAGCCTGTTTATCACTGGTATGGAATACTTTCTTGCCGGAATTAAAAATCTCTTTAATACAGAGGTCTTCCTGGCCAGTGAGGTGACTAACCAGCAGCACGACACTGTGGCAGAACTTTAGGGGATAGAGATGGACATGACCTCATTAATGCTGATCGCGATGGTATTGCTGTTACTGCTTGGATTTCCCATGATGATCCCCATGCTGGTAGCAACCCTCATTGGCTTTTATATACAATTTAGTGGCTTTGATAGCTCTCACTTTATGATTCAGCAGATGTTTGCCGGCATCAGGCCCGCCTCACTGATTGCGGTGCCCATGTTCATTCTGGCGGCGGACATCATGACCAAGGGGCGCTCTGCCAACAAGCTGATTGAGATGGTAATGGCCTATATTGGTCACTACAAAGGTGGACTGGCAGTCAGTACTGCAGCCGCGTGTACCATGTTCGGTGCCGTATCAGGCTCTACTCAGGCCACTGTGGTGGCGGTGGGATCACCGCTTCATCCTAAACTTATTCAGAACGGGTATAAGGACTCGTTTTCACTATCATTGATCATCAGTGCCAGTGGGATTGCACTGCTTATTCCTCCCAGCATTGGCATGATTATCTATGGCGGTATTTCACAAACATCTATATCAGAGTTGTTTATTGCCGGTGTCGTGCCCGGTTTACTGATCCTGATTTTATTTTCGGCTTATTCCGTGTTCTTCGCCGTTAAACATCAGGTGCCAACAGTCGCCAGATCCAGCTGGAACGAAAAAATGAAATCAACCAGGGAAGCTGTCTGGCCGCTTGGTTTCCCCATTATTGTGGTTGTCGGTATTTATGGTGGTCTGTTCAGTCCTACCGAAGCTGCATCGATTTGTGTGCTCTATGCCCTGCTGCTGGAAGTTGTTATATTTCGTGAATTAAATTTTAAGGATGTGCTTGGTATTGCCAAGTCTACCGGGCTGATTACCGCTGTGGTATTTATTCTGGTGGCGGTGGGCAGTGCCTTTTCGTGGGTGATTTCATTTGCCCAGATCCCTCAGGCCATTATGGCCGGGCTGGGGTTAAACGACGCGACGGAAGTCGGGCTGTTGCTGGCCATTTCCATTGCGTTCTTTGTTGGTTGTATGTTCGTTGATTCCATTGTGGTTATCCTGATCCTGGTGCCCATTTTCCTGCCTGAAATTGAACGGTTGGAGCTGGATAAGGTACTGATTGGGGTTATTATTACCCTGCAGGTTGCTATTGGAGCCGTCACTCCTCCTTTTGGCTGTAATATATTTACCGCGGTGGCGGTATTTCGCCGGCGTTATATGGATGTGGTTAAGGGGTCTCTGCCATTTGTTATCATGTTAATTACGGTTGCGGTACTGCTGATACTGATGCCGCAAACAGCCCTGTTTTTGCGTGACCTGGCGTTCGGCAAATAGACTTCGCTACTGTGGCTGGTCCGGACACGTCGATAACGGAATTAACAGAGCACCAAAAACGGGCCGGATGGCCCGTTTTTTATGTTATTCGAGCAGTACTACTTTGCTGGTGCCGGCGCAGCCAGTTCGGCGGCTTCCTGTTGCCACTGTGCCTTTTCACTGGCCGACGCCTTGGGCGAGAACCAGCCCAGGTGGGCATAGGCCATGCCGATCAGCGGCGACAGCCAGCAGGCGAAGGCCAGCGGAATATACAGCAGGTTCTCGGTGTTGCCGTCGGAGATGCCGAGCCCCAGGGCGGTGATCACCACGGCCCCGCCGGCATTCCAGGGAATCAGCGGTGAGATCAGGGTGCCGCCTTCCTCACAGGCGCGGGACAGATTGAGCGGTGAGTAGCCTTTGGTCTTGTAAGCGGGGGCATACATGCGGCCGGGCAGGGCAATGGACAGATAAGGATCGCCGCCCACCACGTTGGTCATGGCCGAGGTGGCAATGGCGGAAGACTGCAGGGCACCAAAGCTTTTGGCCCGGCTCAGTATTTTTTCCACAATGACTTCCAGACAGCCGGTACGCTCGAGCACGCCGCCAAAGGCCAGGGCCACCAGCATCAGGGTGATCACCCAGGTCATGCTCTGAATGCCGCCCCGGTTGAGCAGGGTGTCGATTTCGCGCACGCCGGTGTCAATCTGGTAACCACTGAACATAAACTCAAAAGCCTGTTGCAGGCCGACCCCCTGGGTCAGCATGGCGGTGGCCAGCCCCAGCAGAGCACCGGCAAACAGGGTGGGCAGGGCCGGCATTTTCTTCAGCGCCAGGCCAATGGTAACCACCAGCGGCAGCAGCAGGCTCCAGGACAGTGCAAAGTGTTGCTCCAGGCCGTTAATAATGGTGTCTATACGGGCAAAATTGACCAACTGATCGCCAATCAGAGCAAAGCCTGCCACCAGGTAAATAACCAGTGCAATGAGCATGGCGGGAATGGTGGTGGGCAGCATGTTACGGATGTGGTCGAACAGGTTGACCCCGGTGACGGCGGGGGCCAGGTTAGTGGTGTCGGACAGCGGCGACATCTTGTCACCGAAGAAGGCGCCCGACACTACGGCCCCGGCAGTCCAGTACATGGGAATGTCAAAGCCGTTGCCGATGCCCATCAGCGCCAGACCCACGGTGCCGGTGGTGCCCCAGGAGGTACCAAGCGACAGCGATACCACGGTGCAGATCAGCACGGATGCCGCCAGGAACAGTTCCGGTGAAATTAAGCTTAGGCCCAGTTTAATCAGATAGGGAACAGTGCCGCTGGCAATCCAGATGCCGACAATCATGCCCACGATGATCAGAATCCCTACCGACTGCAGGCCGAGACGCACCACGTGCATCATGCCCTCTTCCATGTCATTCCAGCGATAGCCACGCAGCCAGCCGATCAGTGCGGTGACGGCCACGCCGATGGCGAGGGGAATATGGGGAGTAAAATTGCCGAAGTAAAACAGTTGCACACCCAGCACCATAAAGGTGAGGGCGATGGGCAGACAGGCCAGCCAGAAGCCGGGTTTGTGGGGTTTGTTGATTGTCATGGTTCTCTCCTTGAGCCTGAGCCCTCCCGATAAGTGCCGGGAGGCAATATGTAACGGTCTCAGGCTAATGAGAGAATGTTTATTACTGTTTCACTATTTGTAATTTTTTGTAAATAATTTGTGTTATTTTTTGTTTTCCAGACGCTGACATAGCACGGTCAGAGTTTTACGGGTGTCCCGTATAATACGCTCCAGGGCATTGACGGGCAGCTGCCGGAAGGAAGTTTGTGCATTGGCGGCCTGCTCCAGCTCGGCCAGCGCGTCCGCCAGCCGGGTTTGTGCCAGCATGCCTGCGGTGCCACCCAGGCGATGGGCCAGGCGGGCGAGCTCGTGATGATCTTCATGTTCAATGGCCCGTTGCAGCTCTGCCGTTCTTGCGGGCAGCTCCCCGGTAAAACTTTTTACCATGGCCAGCAGCCGGCCCCGGCCCAGTACCCGCAAGTGTTCCTGCAGCAGAGGTTGCTCCAGCACCAGCTCGGGCTGCAGCTTGATGTCCATGGCCCGGGCCAGTGCCTGAGTCAGCCGGGGCCATTGCACCGGTTTGGCCACCACGGCCTTGAGGCCGGCGTCCAGGTAACGGCGAATGTCCTCCGGTGTGACGCTGGCGGTCAGTGCGATAACGGGGGTGCTCTGATTCAGGCCGGTAATTTGTTCACGCAGATGCCGGCTGGTCTCCAGTCCGTCCATGCCGGGCAGGTGCATGTCCATCAGGATCACATCAAAGGCCTGCTGGCGTGCTATTTCCAGAGCTTGCTCACCGCTTTCTGCCTGGCTGACAAGGTGATGATGTTGCTCCAGCAGTGCCGTGAGAATGCCCCGGTTAATGGCCACATCTTCCACCAGTAACAGACTGAGACTGGGCAGGGCGGCCAGTTCGGTGTGTTGATCCTTAATCTGGGCGGCCACCTGTGTGAGTGGCAGCGTAAAGCTGAACCGGCTTCCCTGGCCGGGTGTGCTGTCTAGATGCAGTGTTCCCCCCATGGCTTCAATCAGGCGGCGGGAAATCGCCAGGCCCAGGCCGGTACCGCCATAACGGCGGCCGATGCTTTCGTCAGCCTGGGTAAAGCGTTCAAAAATGCGATCCTGCTGCTCGCTGGCAATACCAATGCCATTGTCTTCAACCACAAACTGCCAGCCCTTGCTTACCGGACGTACCGTCAGTCTGATGTGTCCGCCTTCACTGGTAAATTTGATGGCATTTGATAAGAGGTTAATCAGTACCTGGCGCACCCGGCCGGCATGGCCCGACAGCCAGGGCAGGGTATCGGGGGCGTTCAGTCTGAGTCGGATCTGTTTGGCACCGGCATAGCCCTGCATCATGGCAATGGTGCTTTCCAGCAGTTCGCTCAGGGCAAACGGTGCCGGCTCTTCCGGCAGTGGTCCTTGTTCCAGTGCGGCATAATCAAGCACGTCGTTCAGCAGCATCAGCAGGTGGTCTGCCGAGTGCTGCAGCGTGTCGAGCAGACCTTTCTCGGAGCGGTTTTCCAGTGCCGGCTTGAGCAGGGTCAGGGTGCCCATGATGCCGTTCATGGGGGTGCGCAGCTCGTGAGTCATATTCGCAATAAAACGGGATTTGGCGTTGTTGGCTGCTTCTGCTTCTTCTTTAGCCTGGCGCAGGTTCAGCGTGCGTTTGTCGACCAGTGCCTCGAGTTTTTCCTTGTCATGCTGCAGTTCGCTCTGGCGGCGTTCCACCGACTGACGCATGCTGTTGATGGCACCCACCAGGGTGTCGAGTTCGTCGGACAGCTCGCCGGGGTTACGAGACAGGTTGAGCGGTTCAGCCCCGGGGCGGCCTTTGCCTATCTGCTCGACATAGCTGGCCATGTGCTCCAGATGACGGGTAACCCTCCGCCGAAATACCAGCATCAGGCTCAGGGCAATCATCAGTACCGTCAGTGACTGCCCCAGCAAAATAGTGCGTGCGCGTGAAAACAGCTGATGACGAATGCTTTGCCGGCTGAAGGAAACTTCAAGCTGGCCGACGCTTTGCAGCCCCAGTACCGGACTCGGGTAAATCAGTTCAAAGCTGTGCGGGTTAACGCCGTCGTGATCCGGCCCTTTGCTGAGGGTGAGCGGCTGCTCCAGACCGTCACCGGTGACGGTAAGACTGGCCATGTGCGGCATGTCGAGCATGCTGTCCAGTTGCAGCATGACCTGAGGCAGGTTCAGATCCCACAGGCTCTGGGACAGTCCGTCCAGATAGCTTTCTTCGATCAGTGCCAGCCGTTTATCCATATCCTGACTGATTTTACGGTGATCCATCCAGACCTGTACGGCTGTAGACAGGAGGGTAAAGCACAGACTGACGCCAATAACCAGCCAGAACAGGCGAAAACTCAGGGTACGCGGCCTCCGGTGGCGGGGCAGCAGGCTCAGCAAAGTGCTCATCAGGGGGCGTCCAGGTATTTTTGTTCAAAAAAAGGCGTAATGCGCTCGATGTAATGATCTTCAACCAGTGCGTTTAATCTCGCCGAAAGTAGCGGCAGCAGGGGTTCGAGCACGGAGCCTTTGGGAATGGCAATATGATAACGTTCCAGGGCCAGTAGTCCGGGCAGGGGATGTACCCTGTCGGTCAGCGCCAGCTTTTGTGCCTGCAGCCGGCCGGTAGCAAGTCCGATGGGCATATAGTCAATGCGCCCCAGTGCCAGTTTATGAAAATTTTGTCTGCCGGTAGACACCCGCTCCACATTGGGGTGGTGACCGGCCTGGCGGTCAAATTCATCACCGAAGCTGTCGCCAAACAGCAGGCCGACCGTATTGCTGGTAAGAGTCCAGGGAGAGCGGCCGCCATTGCCGAAGTGTGTAAACAAGACCACCGGATCTGCCACCATGGGGGTGTCGCTGAACAGAAAGTGCTGTTCTCGATCGTGCGTCTTGTAGGCGGAGACCAGCAGGTCGACCTTCCCCCGTCTGGCTGCCAGCTGGCAGCGTTCCCAGTTACCAAACACCTGCATATTGATGGTATAGCCCTGTTCAGCGAGCAGTTTGCGCATCAGATGGGGGGCAATGCCGGTCAGTTCGTTGTCCTGCTCCCAGGACAGGGGAGGTATTTCCGGGTGACCACAGGCGGTAATGGCAGATAACTCTGCACTGACTGCTGAAGATGTTGTCAATAACAACGTGAGAAAAATCAGTAACACGGCACTGCCTTGGGAGTAAAGACATAGCCAGCACCATGTACGGTAAGAATGATACGCGGGTTGGCAGGGGCATCATGTAATTTTCGTCTCAGCCGGCCTACTAATACATCAATAGTGCGATCATTGGGAGTCCATTCCCGGTTTTTAATGCGATCCATTAATTGATCTCGTGACAGAGTGTGACCGGCATTATTGATAAATGCGCATAGCAGCTGATATTCACCATGGGTGAGTGCCGTCGTTTCGTTTTTTTCACTTAACAGCAGACGTCTGTCGAGATCTAATTTCCAATTTTCAAACCGACGCAGGTTGGCCCGGTTTTCGTTACCGGGGGCGGCAGCCCGGACACGCGCTGCCAGATTCTTTGTACGAGCGAGTAATTCACGCAAATTGAACGGTTTGGACACATATTCATCAGCACCACATTCCAGCCCGATAATACGTTCTATTTCATCCTGTCTGCTGGTTACCAGAATAATACCGGTATTTCCCCGGGTACGAATTTCCCGGGTGAGGGTAAGACCATCTTTCCCTGGCAGCTGTATATCAAGCAAAATAAGATCAATATTATGATCCTGCATAATACTTTCTGCTTTCTCAGCGCTGGCTGCTTCGTATACGGTGTATTGCTCCTGACGAAAATAGTCAACCAGGCAATGTCGGGTGATGCTGTCATCTTCTACTATCAGAATGCTGATATCCATATCGCGCCTGCCCTGAAGGTTGGTAGCGGCATTACTTATCACCACTGCTGAGAACTTGTCAATGTGTTCACTCATGGGCCCCGGTGCGGCGCAGCTGACGGGCCTGGCTGGGGGATACCCCGAAAAAATCTTTAAAACAGTGGCTGAAGTGAGTCGAGCTGACAAAACCACAGGCCACCGCAATGTTAGCGATGCTGGTATCGCTTTGCAGCAGCAGGCGGCGGGCCTGGGTGATACGCAGCTCCAGATAATAGCGCGATGGCGTGGCCTGCAGGTGGGTCTGAAATAACCGTTCCATCCGCCGTCGCGACAATCCGGCATAACTGGCCAGCTCGTCAATACTGAGTGGCTCCTCAATGTTGCTGTTCATCAGTCGCAGCAGATCTCTGAGCGGGCGGGGCAGGGCGGGATCGTTTTCCGCCAGGGCGAGCCGGGTTTCGCTGCTGTCGGCCAGACGATCGCTGCTCAGAATTTCACGAATGGCCCGTACCGTGTCGGTGCCGTGCAGTCGCTCAATCAGCAACAGCATCATTTCCAGGGCGCTGCTGGGGCCGGCACTGGTCAGAATGTGACTGTTTGCTTCCAGGGCCCGGCTGGAGATCTCTACCCGTGAAAAGCGCTCTTTGGCAAAGCTGTGGTTATCGGGGTGGATGGCGCAGCACAGGCCATCCAGGGTGCCGGCATGGGCCAGCGCCACTGCACCGTTCCATAGCCCGCCCAGTACTCTCTCACGCCGGGCCGCCAGTCTGAGTTTGCGGCTAAGCAGACCCTGCTCGGATAAGTCGCAGCGAAATCCGCCACATACCACCACCACATCCAGGGCGTTATCGCCGTCCAGAGGCAGTTCGTCGAGGGTGTGATTGGCTGAAATATCAATTGCCAGGTCGCTGCACACCGTGGCGCTGTCGAGGCCATAGCTGCTGATGGTGAACAGCGGCGTGGAGTGGACCAGGTTGGCAGTCACCAGAGCGTCGACGGCGGCGGTGAACGCCATCATCGAGAAATGGGGCTGCAGCACGAAGCCGACCCGCACCGGTGCCGTGCCGGCAGCTCGGGCAGGCAGGAAAGCGCTGTTGGTGTCACGCAGCCGGTGGCTGAAGAGACGTTTTTCACTGGCTTGATACATGTTTTTAATCGTTAGTGCACCCGGATGAAGGAGCACAGTCTGTTGGTAACCGTGTTCACCGGATTCTACCCCGCCGGCATGCCCTTTGCACTCCCCGGGCGGTCGGCCTGGAGACCGTACTGTGTCACGAATGTTGCGCCAATGTGATTTTTTGTCGCAAATACGCAGTATTCAGCCGCAGGCAGGCATCTTTGTCCGGCTGGCCGGCAGTAGTATGCCAGCAATGTAACAGCGGCAGGCCTGTACCGGCCCCTGATAAAACGGATAACACGCAAACCTGCATGGCGGGTTTGCAGGCGCAAGGAGAAGTTAACATGTTCAGCAAGCACACCCGCATTCAGGACACAGATCCGGCACTGTGGTCGGCGATGGAAGAAGAGGCCAGCCGTCAGGAACAGCATATCGAGCTGATTGCTTCGGAAAACTACACCAGCCCGGCGGTGATGGAAGCGCAAGGCTCGGTGCTCACCAATAAATATGCGGAAGGCTACCCGGGCAAACGCTACTACGGCGGCTGCGAAGCGGTAGACAAGGTGGAGCAGCTGGCCATTGATCGCGCCATGGCACTGTTCGGTGCCAGTTATGCCAACGTACAGCCGCATTCCGGCTCGCAGGCCAACGCCGCCGTGTATATGGCGCTGTGCGCCCCCGGCGACACCGTGCTGGGCATGAGCCTTGCCCATGGTGGTCATCTGACTCACGGTGCCAAGGTGAGCTTCTCCGGCAAACTCTATCATGCCGTACAGTATGGCCTGAATGACGCTACCGGTGAGGTGGATTACGACCAGGTCGAGCAGCTGGCCCTGGAGCACAAGCCGAAAATGATTGTGGCGGGCTTCTCTGCCTACTCTCAAATCATGGACTGGGCCCGTTTTCGTGCCATCGCCGACAAGGTAGGGGCTTACCTGTTTGTGGACATGGCCCACGTTGCCGGTCTGGTGGCCGCCGGGGTCTATCCCAATCCGGTGCCTTTTGCCGATGTGGTGACCACCACTACCCATAAAACCCTGCGCGGCCCCCGTGGCGGCCTGATCCTGGCCCGCTCAAACCCGGAGCTGGAAAAGAAACTCAATGCCGCTGTGTTCCCCGGTGGCCAGGGCGGCCCGCTGATGCACGCCATCGCCGCCAAGGCCGTGGCCTTTGCCGAGGCGCTCAAGCCCGAATTCCGTACCTACCAGCAAGCGGTGGTGGAAAATGCTCAGGCCATGGTGGAAGTGTTTCAGCAGCGCGGTTTTGATGTGGTGTCTAACGGCACACAGAACCATCTGTTTCTGCTCGATCTGTCTGCCCGGGGCATTACCGGCAAGGACGCGGATCGGGTGCTGGGTGATGCCAACATTACCGTGAACAAGAATGCGGTGCCGAACGATCCGCAGCCTCCTTTTGTCACCTCGGGACTGCGCATCGGCACCCCGGCGGTGACCAGCCGCGGCTTCAAGGCCGAGCATTGCCGCCAGCTGGCGGGCTGGATTTGTGACATTCTGGAGCACATGGACGACCCTGAGGTGATTATCTCGGTCAAGGACCAGGTGGCCAGCCTTTGCAGCTATTTCCCGGTGTATCGCTAAGCGGCATAACCCCGAGATGAATTTGGAATAACAGGTGACCCTCATGCAGAAATATTCAGGATTTGGCCTGCTCAAGCACGCCCTGACTCACCACGAAAACTGGCAGAAAGTGTGGCGCAATCCCACGCCCAAGCACGAAGGCTACGATGTGATCATCGTGGGCGGCGGCGGCCACGGTCTGGCCACTGCCTACTACCTGGCCAAAGAGCACGGCATCACCAACGTGGCGGTGATCGAAAAGGGTTATCTGGGCGGCGGCAACACCGCCCGTAACACCACTATCGTGCGCTCCAACTACCTGTGGGATGAAGCGTCCTGGCTCTATGAGCATTCCATGAAACTGTGGGAAGGGCTGGCACAGGATCTGAACTACAACCTGATGTTCAGCCAGCGTGGCGTGCTTAACCTGGGTCACACTCTGCAGGACATGCGTGACATCGAGCGCCGGGTCAGTGCCAACCGCCTGAACGGCATCGACAGTGAAGTGCTCTACACCAAGGATGTGCAGGAGCTGGTGCCTATTCTTGACTGTTCCAAAAATGCCCGCTACCCGGTGCTGGGGGCGTCCTGGCAGCCCCGCGGCGGAACCGCCCGTCACGATGCCGTGGCCTGGGGCTTTGCCCGCGCCGCCGATGCCATGGGCGTGCACCTGATCCAGCAGACCGAAGTGACCGGCATTCGCCGTGAGAACGGGGCCGTTACCGGCGTGGACACCACCCGCGGCTTTATCAAGGCACCCAAGGTGGCCTGTGTCACTGCCGGCAACTCCGGGGTGATGGCCAACATGGTAGGCATGAAGCTGCCGCTGGAATCCCACCCGCTGCAGGCCATGGTGTCCGAGCCGGTGAAGCCGATCCTTGATACCGTGGTGATGTCCAACCACGTGCACGGCTATGTGTCCCAATCCGACAAGGGCGACCTGGTGATCGGTGCCGGTATCGACAGCTATCTGGGCTATGGTCAGCGTGGCTCCTTCCCGGTGGTGGAGCACACCATGGCGGCAATTGTGGAAATGTTCCCGATCTTCAGCCGGGTGCGCCTGAACCGGACCTGGGGCGGCATTGTGGACACCTGCCCGGATGCCTGCCCGATTATTTCCAAGACTCACATCAAGGGCCTGTATTTCAATTGTGGCTGGGGTACCGGTGGCTTCAAGGCCACTCCGGGGTCGGGCAACGTGTTTGCGCACACCATTGCCAAGGACGATCCGCACCCACTGGCCAAACCGTTTAATGTGGACCGTTTTACCACCGGTCACCTGATTGACGAACACGGCGCAGCCGGCGTTGCCCACTAAAGGAGAGAGACAATGTTTAACATTTATTGTCCGCACTGCGGCGAACACCGGGAAGAAGAAGAGTTTCACTACGGCGGCGAGGCGCACATTGCCCGTCCGGCGGATCCCAATGCGCTGAGTGACAAAGAGTGGGCTGAGTATCTGTTTTTGCGCAAAAACCCCCGTGGTCTGCATCACGAGATGTGGTATCACGCCGCCGGTTGCCGCAAGTTCTTTAATGCTACCCGGCACACCGTGACCTATGAAATCCAGGAAACCTACAAGGTGGGCGAACAGCCGCAGCAAGGAGGCCAGTCATGAGCCAGCAGAACCGCATTCAGGGCAAGGGCCGGGTCGATGCCGGCAAGCCGATCAACTTTATTTTCAACGGCAAGCGCTATGAAGGCCTGGCCGGTGACACCATCGCTTCGGCATTGCTGGCCAACGGCGTGGATGTAGTCGGCCGTTCATTCAAGTACTCCCGTCCGCGCGGCATTATGGCTGCCGGTGCCGACGAGCCGAACTGCATTCTGCAGGTGGGCTCCTCTGAGGCCACCATGATCCCCAACGTTCGCGGCACCCAGGCCGAGCTGTATGACGGCCTGACCGCCGCCAGTACCAACGGCTGGCCCAATGTTGATAAGGACATTATGGGCGTGATGGGCAAGCTCGGCGGCAGCATGATGCCTCCCGGCTTTTACTACAAAACCTTTATGTACCCCCAGTCCATGTGGCCCAAGTACGAGCATCTGATCCGCAAGGCCGCCGGACTGGGCCGGGTGCCCGGCGAGCGGGATCCGGATACTTACGACAAAATTAACCACCACTGCGATGTGCTGGTGGTGGGGGGCGGTGCCGCCGGCTTGACTGCGGCCCTGGCGGCTGGCCGTCGTGGTGCCCGGGTGATCCTGGTGGACGAGCAGAACGAATTTGGTGGCCACCTGCTGCACAGCACTCAGCCCATTAACGGCCAGGCTCCGGCGGTTTGGGTGGACGCGGCGGTAAGAGAGCTGGAAAACCTGCCCGATGTCACCCTGCTGCCGCGCAGTACTGCGGCCGGTTACTATGATCAGAACTTTGTGTCGGTGATGGAACGCCGTACCGATCACCTGGGTGAGCGTATCTCCGGCAAAACACGTCAGCGCCTCCATCGCATTCGTGCCGGTCGCGTCATTCTGGCCACCGGTGCCCAGGAGCGTCCGCTGGTGTTCGCCAACAACGATCTGCCGGGCTGCTATGTGGCCGGTGCCCTGTCCACTTACGTTAACCGTTATGGCGTGGCTCCGGGTGAGCGCCTGGTGCTGATGACCTGTAATGATTACGGCTATCAGGCTGCGATTGACTGGCTGGAAGCGGGCCGTGAAGTGGTGGCGGTGGTCGACAGCCGGTCCAACCCCAGCGGTGACCGCTATCAGCAGGTCAAGGCCCGTGGCGTGAAGATCTACACCGGTCATGGCCTGATTGAAGCCACCGGCAAGAAGCGGGTAAATGGTGCCAAAGTGGCTCCGGTTACCAGTGACGGCAGCCGGGTGACCGGCGATGCCGTGTCCCTGAACTGTGACATCATTGCCACCTCCGGCGGCTGGAGCCCGGTGGTACACCTGACCGCTCATACCGGTTCCCGTCCGGTGTGGAATGCCGATGTGATTGGTTTTGTGCCCGGCGAAACCGTGCAAAAGCAGCTGCTCGCCGGCGGTGTGCAAGGCAGCTATATGCTGTCTGCCGTGCTCAATGAAGGCCTGAAGGCCGGTCGTGAGGCGGCCGAAGCCACGGGTTACGGTGAGCTGGCTGCCAATGTCACGGACGCTGACGTTAACACCACGGATCCGCGGGAAGATCAGGCTCAGGCGCTGTTCCTGGTGCCGCACAGCCGCGCCATCAGCCGGGCGCCCAAGCAGTTCGTCGACTACCAGAACGACGTGACTGCCGCCGGCATCGAGCTGGCCGTGCGCGAAGGCTTTGAGTCCATCGAGCACATCAAACGTTATACTGCCATGGGCTTCGGTACCGATCAGGGTAAGCTCGGCAACATCAATGGCATGGCCATTGCCGCCAATGCCATGGGCAAAAGCATTCCGGAAACCGGCACCACCATTTTCCGTCCGAACTACACCCCGATCACCATGGGTGCCTTTGCCGGCCGTGACGCGGGTCACCTGTTCGACCCGGCCCGGTTCAGCGCTATGCATGCCTGGCACGTGAAAAATGGTGCCGAGTTCGAGGATGTGGGTCAGTGGAAGCGCCCCTGGTACTTCCCCAAGGCGGGCGAAGACATGCACCAGGCGGTGAACCGTGAGTGTGTGGCCACCCGTACCAGCGTGGGTATTCTTGATGCCTCTACCCTGGGCAAGATCGATATTCAGGGAGCGGATGCCCGGGAATTCCTGCAGCGCATCTATACCAACGCCTGGGCCAAACTGAACCCTGGTTTTTGCCGCTACGGTCTGATGTGTAAAGAAGATGGCATGGTGTTCGACGATGGGGTGACCTCGTGTATCAGCGACAATCATTTCATTATGACTACCACCACCGGCGGGGCCGCGGGCGTATTGCAGTGGCTGGAGCTGTGGCACCAGACCGAATGGCCGGAACTGGACGTGTATTTCACCTCTGTGACAGACCATTGGGCCACCATGACCGTCTCCGGTCCTAACAGTCGCAAGGTGCTGGAAAAGGTGGTGCAGGATCTGGATCTGTCCGGTGATTCCTTCCCCTTCATGACCTGGAAAGATGCCACCATCGCCGGCGTGAACGGCCGTATCTTCCGCATTTCCTTCACCGGTGAGCTGAGCTTTGAGGTGAATGTGCAGGCCAACTACGGCATGCATGTGTGGGAAGCGCTGATGGAAGCGGGGGCCGAGTTCAATATTACCCCGTATGGCACCGAGACCATGCACGTGCTGCGGGCCGAAAAGGGCTTCATCATCGTGGGGCAGGACACCGATGGTTCGGTGACGCCGCAGGATCTGAACATGAGCTGGTGTGTGGGCAAGAACAAGCCGTTCCCCTTTATTGGCCAGCGTTCCTGGGCGCGTGAAGACACCGCGCGTACCGATCGCAAGCAACTGGTGGGGCTGAAGTGCAAGGACGCCAAAACGGTGATTCCGGAAGGTGCCCAGATTGTGCTGGATCCCAGCCACCCG
Organism: Oceanimonas baumannii; assembly: GCF_002245495.1. Taxonomy (GTDB): domain Bacteria; phylum Pseudomonadota; class Gammaproteobacteria; order Enterobacterales; family Aeromonadaceae; genus Oceanimonas; species Oceanimonas baumannii. Next base: position 74,736 of record NZ_NQJF01000005.1, on the reverse strand, counting down.
ATCCCCATGCCGATGGTAGGCCATGTGACCTCCAGTTATTACAGTGCCAACCTGGGCCACAACATCGCCATGGGCGTGGTCAAGGATGGTCTGAACCGAATGGGCGACACTGTGTATTGCCCGCTGGCGGACGGCAGGGTGCTGGAAGCCGAAATCACCAGCACAGTTTTCTATGATCCTAAAGGAGAGCGTCAGCATGTTTAACAACACCGCCAAAGTGAGCGAAGTACAACGCCAGGTGCGGGGGGAGTCCCCGCTGTATCACGCCAACCTGGAGACGCTGGCCAGGCAGGATCAGCAGGGTGAGGTCAGGCTGCGCGAAAAAGCCTTTATGGGACACCTGATTTTACGGGGCAATGTCGGTAACGAACTGTTTGCCAAAACCGTGGAAAAGGTACTGGGTGTGGCGCTGCCCACCCAGGCCAGCCACTCGGTGGAAAACGACAAGGTACTGGTGCAGTGGCTGTCTCCTGACGAATGGCTGATCATCACCGAAGGCGGGCAGGAAGGCCCGCTGCAGCAGGCGCTGCGTGAACAGTTGTCCGGACATTACGCCATTACTGATGTAAGCGGTGGCCAGACCGTGATTGAACTGTCCGGCCCCAAGGCGGAAATGGTGATTCGCAAGTCGTGCCCCTATGACGTGCACCCGTCCAACTTCCCGACCGGCAAGTGTGTGGGTACGGTGTTTGCCAAGAGCACGGTGCTGCTGCGCCGCACTGGTGCTGAAAGCTTTGAGCTGGTGATCCGCCGCAGCTTCTCCGACTATTTGTGGCTGTGGCTGCAGGATGCCAGCCGGGAATACGGTCTGGTGATTGGCAAGTAAGTACTCTGGCTCTGGATTCCCGCCCTGGCGGGAATGACATTGAGGGCCGTCACCCCCGCTAGGGCGGGGGGCCATAACGCAAGGCCTGGTATGCCGGGCCCGTTGCAAGGGACGATCATAGTCGGGGAGGCGACACCATGGAGCAGCACGATACCTTTATCCTTACCGCCAGCTGTGAAAGCCGGCTGGGCACTGTGGATGCGGTGACCGGCTATCTGTTTCAGCAGGGGTGTTATGTGGCGGATATGCAGACCTTTGACGATGCTCGTGCCGGCCACTTTTTTATTCGGGTAGAGTTCCGCAAACCCGAGCAGGGCGAGTTCGATGAAGCGGCATTTCGCGACGGCTTTGCGCGCCGTGCCGAAAAATTCGGCATGGCGTGGGAGCTGACCGAACGCAGCCGCCGGCCCAATGTGGTGATCCTGGTGTCAAAGTTCGATCATTGCCTGAACGATCTGTTGTACCGCTATCGCACCGGTCAGCTGGCCATTGAGATCCCGGCCATTATTTCCAATCATCCGGATCTGCAGCGACTGGCCGACTGGCACCATATTCCCTATTACCACTTGCCGATCACGCCGGATACCAAGGCGGAGCAGGAAGCCCAGTTGTGGAAGATAGTGCAGGAGTCGGATGCGGATCTGGTGGTGCTGGCGCGCTACATGCAGGTGCTGAGCCCGGATCTGTGCGACAAGATGGCCGGCCGTGCCATCAACATTCACCACTCATTGCTGCCCGGTTTCAAGGGCGCCCAGCCTTACCATCAGGCCTATGCCAAGGGAGTTAAGCTGGTCGGGGCCACCGCCCACTATATCAACAACGAACTGGATGAAGGACCCATCATCACCCAGGGCGTACAGGCGGTAGACCACAGTCATTATCCGGAAGATCTGGTGGCCAAGGGCCGGGACATCGAATGTGTGACCCTGGCCCGGGCCATTCAGTATCACATTGAAAAGCGAGTGTTTATGTACCAGGGAAAGACAGTGGTACTGGGCAGCTGACACTCATTTAACTTATCGAATGCACGAGCATTCGGCATGAAACAAGGAGCCATCATGTCTCAGAAAATCACGGTACTGCGCGACACTCAGCCCCAGGTGCTGCTGGACGCCACTAAGTGGGAAAAACTGTCAGGTGACCCCCACACCGTTAACCTCAACGCCTATACCTCGGAAGACGGTAGCAAGATCATGGGTACCTGGATCTGTACTCCGGGTAAGTGGGCGGTGAATTACACCAAGTGGGAATATTGTGATTTCCGTGAAGGGTACTGCATTCTCACTCCCGAGGGTGGTGAACCCATTCATCTCAAGGCTGGCGACATCTTTGTGGTGGAGCCGGGCTTCCAGGGCACCTGGGAAGTAGTGGAAACCGTGCGCAAGTACTTCGTGTTTGCCTGATCGGACAAGACGCCAGTCCTGTTTTCGGCCTGCCTGGTGCAGGCCGTTTTTGTTTCCATGCCCACCTGCAGAACATCACAAAGCCAACCCGCACAGTCGTCTGCCCTGGGCCCCCGCCTGCGCGGGGGCGACAGTCTTGCTCCTGTCATGCCCGTGCAGACCGGCATCCAGGGCAGGGGGCACGACATTGATAATATGGCGGCGTCAGCAGGGACGTATGGGCCCCGGCCTGCGCGGGGGCGACAGTCTTGCTCCTGTCATGCCCGTGCAGACGGGCATCCAGGGCAGAGGGCACGATATTGATAATATGGCGGCGTCAGCAGAGACGCATGGCCCCCGCCTGCGCGGGGGCGACAGTCTTGCTCCTGTCATGCCCGTGCAGACGGGCATCCAGGGCAGGGGGCTCGATATTGATAATGTGGCGGCGTCAGCAGAGACAGATGGGCCCCCGCCTTAGCGGGGACGACGTTTATGCGCGGGGGTGACAAGGTGAGGGAGAAAGTTACTTCACCTTACAGCGCATCTCAGGGGCGTTGTGTCCCCAGCGAATGGTAGCTTCACCCTGGTGCTCCCAGAAGCTTTCATTGCGGCCTTCATAGCGGCTGCCACTGGCGCTGGGCTGGGAGTACATCAGGGAGACGCTGTCGCCATGCTCGGCGACCAGGGTATCAGGTTGTGTGTCAAAAAAGGTGACCACCACCTCGTTGGCCGGGTTGTCGTTGCAGACAAAGCGGAACGGACCGTTCCCGGGGATCAGCCGGTAGCCAGCCTGCAGCTCGGCGGTACGCTGCTGGTATTGCTCCTGCACGCAGGCTCTCGGGTTCTCGTTTTTCCAGCACTCGTTACGGCCCTTGAGCCAGCCTCGTTGCTCGGCCTTAAGCATCGGTGGCTGTTCATTGACGGCTTTAGCCTGGGCCTGCTGGTATATTTCAGCCAGTTTTCGGTCCTGTGCCGCCAGGCCGGCATCGTTGCAGATCATTTCTTCGGTACTGCCGGGCTGAACGCCTTCACAGGAAAAGGACGGGCCCTTCCTGACCAGCGCATCAATATGCTCACACCAGGCCGGTGTATCGTGCGCAGGCACGCTGGCATCACCGCGAATCCCCAGCCGGAATTCCACCACTGATTTCCATTCTCCGGAGCCGAGATCGGGGCCATGTCCCTGACCATCACCGGTATTGACCTTTTGTTCGACCCACTCAGCCCATTCGGGAGAGCAGGGAGCCACCGTGGTTTGAGTGCAGGCAGACAAGGCCGGGATCGTCAGTAACAACAGAATGCGCTTCATGAAAATAACTCCGTTTTTGTTGTGGAGCGGCGTTATGCCGGAAAACCATGCAACATGCCATGCAGTTGCTGAATTGACCGTTGCGGATACCACGTTGAACGGTTATTTCTTGTGCTTGCCAATGCCGTATTCACGCAGTTTATTGGCCACCGCAGTATGCGAAATACTGAGACGTTTGGCCAGCAGCCGGCTGGACGGATATTCCGGGTAAAGCCGCTCCAGTAACAAGCGCTCAAACCCTTTCACCGCGTTATCCAGTGAGCCCTCGCACAATGCCGTCAGTTCCGGCAGGCTATTTTGTTCCGGCAGTGATAAATCGGTCATGTCCAGTTCGTCGCCTTCCAGCAGACTGATGGCCCGGTACAGGCTGTTACTGAGCTGGCGCACGTTGCCGGGCCAGGAATAATGTTGCAGGTAGTCGGCAAGTTTTGCTGACAGCCGGGGTTGGGGGCGTTCCAGGGCGGCGGCGTAGCGGGTACACAAATGCCGGGCCAGGGGCAAGATGTCCTTTTGTCGCTCCCGCAGGGAAGGCACCCGCAGGTTGAGCACATTGAGCCGGTAGAACAAGTCCTGACGGAACTGACCGTTGTCCACCAGGGCAGCCAGATCCTGCTGGCTGGTGCAAATCACGCGAATGTCGACTTTCACTTCCTGCTCGTCCCCGAGCCGTCGAAACACGCCGTCTTGCAATACGCGCAGCAGTTTTCGTTGCAGCAGCGGCGACATTTCACCGATTTCGTCCAGCAGCAGAGTACCGCCATTGGCCTGTTCCAGCACGCCGCGTTTGCCGTTGGCATTATTGCCAAAAGCCCCGGGGGCATAACCAAACAGTTCGTTCTCGGCGGCATCATCGGGCATTGAAGCGCAATTCAGCAAAATAAAGGGGCCTTCGCCCCGCAGGCTGGCCTTATGGCAGGCGCGGGCCAGCTGCTCCTTGCCGGTACCGGTTTCTCCCGTGATCAGCAGAGGGGCATCCAGCACTGCCAGCCGGCGGGCTTCCCGCAGCAGTGCGCTCATGGCCTGGCTATGGTCAATGAAATCGTCGAAATACTTGGACTCTCGATGGCGCATGGCCTTGAAGTGCTGGCCGATGCGCCAGGCTGATTTGAACACCACAACAGCACCGGCCAGGCTTTTTTCTCCGGATTCTTCTGTCACCCAGATGGGTAACAGATCGGCCAGCCAGGGCTCACCTTCAATGGTCACCCGCTCGCTCAGTGGCCGCGGATTTTCCTGCTCCAGCCAGCGACTGACAAATACTCCTTTCAGCCTGGGGCCAAGGGGCTGCTGGATCAGTTGTGCCTGAGTCTCGTTGAGCAGAGCGCAGGCAGCGTCGTTAGCCAGGGTGATCCGGCCTTTCAGATCCACCGCCACCACGGCATCCGGCAGCACTCTGAGCAGGGCGGAAATGGCATTATGCTCCTGCTCTGAGGGCATACAGGCAATGGTCTGTACATCATGCACCCCAGGCAGGCGACGGATGGCCGGCATCAAGTGCTGCAGCTCGGCAAAGTCGAGGGCGGGAAAGTTGAGGTAGATAATGCCACTGGTGTCAATTTCGATACCACGCAGATCAATACGGTGTTCTACCAGAATATTGAGCAGCTCCCGGGTCAGGCCCAGACGGTCTTCACAGTTTACTTTCAGGCGCATGAGTTACATCGGTAAAGTGCAATAAGTGTAAATAATACCTTACACTTGTTGCCGCAGGCGACTAAAGTCGTAGTAAAACGTGATTAATTCGCTTTTTACGGTCTTATGCGGTTTACCTGAGGGGCCGGCTCGTCCATGCTTGCCGACCGGTGCATTCAGGTGCACGCTAATCACATAAAACAGTAAGTATTTCAGGTGAAGTAATGAGCGAAGCGGTTTTTTGTACGGTTAAATCGTCCCAGGTGATCCTCAAGGAGTTGATGGTGCCTTCTTACGCCAATTTTGGCGGTAAGGTCCACGGAGGCATTATTCTGTCATTGATGGACAAAATTGCCTACACCTGTGCTGCCAGCCACGCCAAGGGCTATTGTGTGACTGCCTCGGTCGATTCGGTAGACTTTCTCAACCCGGTGGAAGTGGGCGAGCTGCTCACTCTGTATGCCTCGGTGAACTATGTGGGGAAAAGCTCGATGGAAGTGGGCATTAAGGTGGTGTCGGAAGACTTCAAACAGGGCATCGTCAAACACACCAATACTTCCTATTTCACCATGGTGGCGCTGGATGAAAAAACCCGCAAGCCCACCGCTGTAGCTGGCCTGGTGCTGGAAGACGAGCAGGAAATTCGCCGTTTTGTCATGGGTAAGCTGCGCAAAAAACTACGCCGGGCCCATCAGCAGGAGGTGGCCGATCTGCGTCAGTCTCTGAGCCTGGCTCAGGAAATGGCCGAGCTGGAAGGGGAAAACTGCCAGCTGGCGCTGTGACCAGTAAATACCGCCGCCTTGCCCGGCAGTTGCAAGGACAGATTGAAGCTGGTGTGTGGCAGTCCGGAGATAAACTGCCTTCTCTCAGGGACACCGTAAAGCAATCCGGCTTCAGTCTGATGACGGTATTAAATGCTTATCAATTGCTGGAAAGTCAGGGCTGGATCCTGGCTCAACCCCAGTCCGGTTACCGGGTCGCTCCCCGTCAGCACAGTCCGGCCAATACGGCCCGTCCGGCGCTGCATGCTGCCGAGGCAGTGGATATTAATGCTTTCATTTTCAATGTCCTGCAAGCCGGTCAGCGCTCGGATTGTGTGGCCTTTGGCTCGGCTTTTCCTGATTCGTCACTATTTCCTCAAGAGCAACTGGCCCGCTCTCTGAGTCGGGTTGCCCGGCACCTTACTCCGGATCAGCAACTGGTGCTTCCGCCAGGTTGCGCCGAACTGCGCCGGGCAATTGCGCGCCGCTACGCCGCCCGGGGAACGGAGGTGGCCCCGGAGGAAATCGTGATTACTTCCGGGGCCCTGGAAGCACTGAACCTGAGCCTGCAGGTGCTGACCCGTCCGGGAGACTGGGTAGTGGTGGAAGCGCCGGCCTTTTATGGTGCCTTGCAGGCGATTGAGCGCTTACAGCTAAAAGCGCTGGCCGTGCCGGTGGATGTGGCATCCGGCCTGGATCTCGGTGCTCTTGCCGATGCACTTGGCCGTTATCCGGTGAAGGCCTGCTGGCTGATGAGTCATTGCCAGAACCCGCTGGGTGTGAGCCTCGGGGCCGAGTCCCGTTCCCGGCTGCTGGCACTGTTGCGTGAGCATCAGGTGCCGTTGATTGAAGATGATGTTTATGCGGAGCTCTATGATGGGGAGCAGGCGCCATTACCGCTGCGCGCACTGGACCGGGATGTGTTGCACTGCTCTTCTTTTTCCAAGACCCTGGCCACAGGACTGCGTATTGGCTGGGTCTCGGCAGGAGAGCGGGCTCCCGATATTCAACGGCTGCAACTGATGAGTACTCTGTCTACCAGCGCACCGATGCAGCTGGCACTGGCCGACTATCTGGCTTCCCATCATTACGACCGGCATCTGCATACCCTGCGGAGGGTACTGTTACAACGTAAACAGCGGTTTTATAAAGCGCTGTGTCAGCAGTTACCGGAGCAGGTCTGCGTGCACCCCGGTGGTGGTTACTTTTTATGGCTGAGCCTGCCGGACGGGATGGATGCAACCCGCCTGTATCACCGTGCCCTGTCCGAAGACATCACTATTGCGCCCGGCCGAATGTTCGCCGCCGGCGATCAGTTCCGGCATTGTTTCAGGCTGAATGTGTCTTTGCCCTGGAATTCCCGGACAGAAGCGGCGATAGCCCGCCTGGCTGCACTGGCCAGGGAGCTTATTCAGGGCTGCTGAACGACACACTGTTATGGTTTCGGCTGATTACCGGCGCCGAACTGTTATAGCTTTTGTTACTGTGACTGTTTATGTCCGGGATATGACCGGCATGTTCTACTGCGTTATTTGCCGGCCCAGAGCAGGGCCGTAAACCACAACGCAAGTGAGCTTTATGAACGACACTTCATCTTCCCGCATCGACGTCAAAGTGTGTACTGAGACCACCCGGCCCCGAGACCAGGGCCATATCTATGTGCGTGCACAGCAGGGCCGGTGGCAGCGGCTACGCCGCCAGCTGAGCTGGGGCCTGATGTTACTGTTTCTGGCTGGTCCCTGGTTACGGTGGAACGGTAACCAGGCCATCTTGCTTGACTGGGAAGCCCAACGTTTTCATCTGTTCGGGATGACCATCTGGCCGCAGGATCTGACGCTGCTGGCGCTGTTGCTGATGGTGGCGGCGTTTGCCTTGTTTTTTATGACGGCCTGGCTGGGCAGGGTATGGTGTGGTTTTTTGTGCCCGCAAACAGTCTGGACGTTCTGGTTTATATGGGTGGAAGAAAAACTGGAAGGCAGTGCCAACCAGCGCCGCCATCGGGATCGGCAGCCGGCCAGTCTTGACTCCCGCTTGCGCAAAGGCGGCAAACACCTGATCTGGTCGCTGATCGCCTTGTTGAGTGGTTTTACCTTTGTAGCCTATTTCACCCCTGCCGGTGAGCTGGCGCAGGGGCTGGTGACGCTGTCGGCAGCACCCTGGCCGGTATTCTGGGTGGTATTGTTTGCGCTCTGTACCTACCTCAATGCGGGATGGATGCGCACCATAATGTGCACTCATATGTGTCCTTATTCGCGCTTTCAGTCTGCCATGTTCGACGCCAATACCCTGAGTGCTGCCTATGATGCGGGGCGGGGTGAGCAGCGGGGGCCCCGTTCACGCAAAAGCGATCACCGGGCGCAGGGGCTGGGTGACTGTATTGATTGTGAGCTGTGTGTGCAGGTGTGCCCGGCCGGCATCGATATTCGGGATGGCCTGCAATATGAGTGCATAAACTGCGGTGCCTGCATTGATGCCTGTGATCAAACCATGAACAAGATGGGGTATGCGCCGGGGCTTATCAGGTATGCCAGTGAAAATACCCTGGCCGGACGAGCAGCCGGGCGCTCCCGGTTCAAAATGCTGGGATATGGGGTGTTCACGGCGGCATTGCTGGCGTTGCTGGTGCTGACGGTGGCCAGCCGCACGCCTTTGGCACTGGAAGTGGTGCGTGACCGCCAGCAGCTTTACCGCGAGGCATTGGATGGCAGTATTGAAAACACCTTTACGCTTAAACTTGCGAACAAGAGCCAGCATGAACAGCTGGTGGTGCTGACGGCGGAAGGCCTGAATAACCCTGCCTGGCACGGGCCTCAACGGATTGTCCTGGAAGCGGGTAAAGTCATGGAAGTGCCGATCAGCCTGTCACTGGATGCGCCGGAGCCAGGTACTACTTCGCGGACGGTGGTGTTTGTGGCAACTACGGAGCGTCATCAGGTGCGTACCGACAGTCGTTTTCTTACCCCCTGAGGAGGACGGCCGGTCAGACGGTTCTTAATCTGGGCCGTATGCCGGCCGGATGATGAGAGCGGCTCGAGGGGGTTAACACCCGCTCCAGCTCGGCGGTCAGTTGTCGGTGCAGCTGACACAGCTCCTGAAATTCGTCCGATGCTTGCTGCTCCTGTCCGGCCTGATGGGAGGCATGCAGCCGGCTGGCCAGTTCGTGTAGCTGCTGATGCAGTCCCGACAAGCGGGTCAGCGGTGCCCGCTCTTCAGTAGAGCATTGCCGGTACCAGGTTTCAAAGCGGCTGTGCTCCCGGCTAAGTTGTGGCCATGGTGTTCCGGGGTGGTCAAGGGCACTACGCATGGATTCTATCCAGGCCATCTGCTCAATGCCCGCGTATAGCAATGGCAGCATGTTTCTGTCTGTTTTGGCGAGGCTGGCCCAGTGAGGGGCCGGCTTCCAGGCTGAAGCCCACTTGGGAATGTCGGCGGCCGGCATAGGGTGGGCAATACCATACCCCTGAGCCAGCTCGCAGCCGATCCGCAGCAGCATATCTCCGTGTTGTATGGTTTCTACACCTTCGGCAATGACACTACGGCCAAAGGCCCGGGCCAAGCTGATCACACCGTCAAGAATGGTTAAATCTTCCGGATCTTCCAGAATATCGCGTACAAAACTTTGGTCTACTTTCACCATACCGGCAGGCAGCTGTTTCAGGTAGGTGAGAGACGAGTATCCGGTGCCAAAGTCATCAAGAGAAATATTCAGGCCCAATTGCCGGCAGCGGCGCAGGCGTTCGGAAATTTGTGCCAGATCACCCAGGGTACTGGTTTCCAGTACTTCCAGCTCAAGCCAGGCCGGATTAATGTCCGGGTAGTGGCCCAGCAGTTGCTGCAGTCGTTCCACAAAGTCACTCTGGCGCAGCTGGCGTGCTCCCAGGTTGACGCTGACAACCAGCTCAAGTCCCTGATTCCGCCATTCCCGGATCTGTTGCAGGGCAGCGTCAATGACCCAGTTGCCCACTTCAATGGCCATCGGATGTTCTTCAATAGCGGGTAAGAAATGAGCCGGTGTAAGCAGTCCCTGCTGTGGATGCTGCCAGCGAATCAAAGCCTCGGCGCCGACCAGCTGGCCGGTGCGCATATTGACCTTGGGCTGGTAGTAAAGCACAAATTCGCCGTTATGCAGGGCATGGCGAATGTGCTCCAGGCTCTCATGGTGAGTGCGCATGTCCCTGTCCTGTTCGGTATCGAACAGATGATAGCGGTTTTTACCCGACAGCTTGGCCTGATACATGGCCTGATCGGCCTGGCGCAGTAATTGGTCCGGCTCCAGCTCTTCGGGCTGAGGGTAAAAGGTTACCCCCAGGCTGGCGGTGACCTTCAGCTCGAGTCCATCCATATCAACCGGTTTTGCTGCCGCCTGCAGCAGGCGGCTAAGCTGAGGCTTGCAGTGATGTGTATCCTTGAGATCCAGTAAAATAGCCACAAATTCGTCCCCCCCCACTCTGGCAAGGGTGTCGCCTTCCCGGATAACGTCTTTCATGCGGGCGGCAACCGTCATCAGTAACTTATCGCCAGCATTATGGCCGTGGGTATCGTTAATGGCCTTGAAACCGTCGAGATCCAGATAGGCGACGGCCAGGCATTGCTGATGGCGGCGAGCCTGACTCATGGCTTGGTTAAGACGGTCAGACAGCAGTACCCGGTTGTGCAGTTTGGTGAGTGGATCAAAATGTGCCAGCTGACGCAGTTGCTGTTCGCTGTTTTTAAGCAGGGTGATATCGGTCCTGATGCCGATCAGGCCAATAATTTCCTGTTGTTCGGGATCATCAAAAATAGGGGTTTTCACGTCCATATAAACGATACGCCGACCATCTTTTCCCATAATTTCGACTTCTTCGGAAAGGGATTCGCCGGCAAGCACCCGGTTATCTGACTCGCGTAACGCATGGGCAACTTCGGATGAAAAAAACTGCTCGTCCTGGCCGCCAATCAGGGTGGTGCTGTTGCAGCCAAACTGCTCCAGGGCCGCCCTGTTGGCATAGATGTAGCGAAAGCGGCTGTCTTTCATGTAGATAAAGGAGGAGACGTGATCCAGCGCCTCCCGGAAATGCCGGGTCTGATTATTGGCTGACTTAAGGGCCAGCTCAGCCTCTTTGCGATAGGTCATGTCGGTAATGACGCCACACCAGTTGGTGGCACCACTTTCTTCCCGCTGGGGCAGGGCGTCACCCTGTAACCAGCGCGTGCGGCCATCATTACTTGTTATTCTGAATTCATGCCGCCATGGGGTAAGCGTGTGGGCAGAATGATGCATTGAGTTAATCAGTTCTTCCATGTCGTCACTATGTACAGCATCAAAGACAGGCGCTGCATTTTTTTTCACTTGTTCAGGGTGAATGCCATACAGCCGGTGAATACCGTCGCTGGCATAGGGAAAGCTGCTGTGCCCGTTGCTTTGCAGACGAAACTCAAAAATCATGCCCGGTACGCGGCTGGCGATGGTTTTAAAGCGGTTCTCGAGCTGATTAAAACGGGTTTCTTGCCGGCGGATATCTTCGGACAGTTGCTCGGCAAGCTGCGTGGCCCGGATACGGGTATTCAGGGAAGTGCGGAGTAATAATACCAGCAGCAGCGTCAGCGCAAAGCCTGCCGTCAGGGTCAGTAGGGTAGGGACATTATCGGTAAAGGCGGCAGGCTTCAGGCTGTCCAGTACCAGCAGCCACTGGTGTCCGTTGAGATCGATGACCCTTTGTTGCTGCAACGGAGAAACGGTGTCGGCGGCTTCTCCCTGCTGATAGACCAGAGCTGCGGGCGCAGCATTGTTGCCGTCATAAACCTTCACGCTGAGCCACTGGCTATGCGGATGTGGTAAACCGGTCAGTATATTGCTGAGCATGTCGTTCACATTCATGATGGCAAACACCCAGCCATACAATGCCTGCTCTGCCTGACCGGATTCTTTAAAGACGGCATCAAACAGCACCATGACAGAAGGCGTGCCGGTTGCCGTATGCAGCTTGCCCGACATGATGGTTTTTTTTGTTTCGGCTGCCCGCTCCATGGCCAGGCGAAGCGGTGGTTTTGTGAGTAAATCCAGCCCCGAGGGCAGGCTCGCAATATTGTTAAGGTTAGCCTGATATAACACGTAGCCGTAATTGTCGCGTTTGCCGGGCGGGGAAATGGTATAGCCGGCAATATTGTTTTTCTTCAGGGTGGCATTATGAGTATGGCGTTCCTGTTCGCTAATAAAGCGGGCAAACCCCAGGCTGTCTATTCCGTCCAGGGATTGACCGCTTTTGATGCGAGCGGCAAATTGTTGCCAGTCGGCAGGTGTGACCATGGTGGAAGCGTTAAATAAAGCGGCACTGCTGCGGGTGAGCAGGCTATAACCGGACAGGCGTTCCCGCAGCTTGAGCGTGAGCCTGTCTGCCAGTGTGGAAAACTCCTGAACTGCGCGTTCATCCTGTTGCTGTTTCTGACTCAGTGCTGCGACAGAGGTAAATGTCAGCCCGCCGGCGAGCACAAGCCAGGAAATAGAGTGCAGAGCAAAGGTGCTGAGTCGTGACATGGCCGCTGCTTGTTGTCTTAAAATGGTTTTTTAAAAGGTTAGCAAGCCGGCAGCAAAAAGGAGAAGGAAACGGCAGATAATTGTGTCTGCCCTGAGTCGTACAACATGGCTGAAACTTTGGTGTTAACCCTGAGCGGAGATGCCGGTGACAGATCAATAAAAAAGGTTGGGACTCATCAGTCCCAACCTTTTGTTGTCTGCTGCCGGAATGGAGCCCCGGCAGTGGATCAGGCGCCGATCATACCGCCGTCCTCACGGGTGATGATCATCACGCTGGAGCGGGGAGTGCGGTTGCCGCCAAAGGGGAAATGAGAGCCGGCCATTTCTTCGCCCGGGTGCTGCACGCCCACAAACATGGTGCGCTGATCCGGCGTGAAGGTCAGGCCAGTGATTTCACAGGCCACCGGACCGGTCAGGAAACGTTTGATCTCACCGGTATGGGGATCGGCACACAGCATCTGGTTGTTGCCCTGGCCGGCAAAGTTACCCTCGTTGGAGTAATTGCCATCGGTCTGAATCCACAACCGGCCGGCTTTGTCAAAACCAATTCCATCCGGGCTGTTGAACATATTGTCGGCAGTGATATTGGCCGAGCCGGCATAGAGGGTGCCCGGGTGGACCGTGGGGTTGCCTGCCAGTACAAACAGATCCCAGTCAAACTCATTGGTGGTGTGCTGACCACCAGCGGGTTTCCAGCGCAGGATCTGACCATAGTGGTTTTCGGCGCGGGGGTTGGGGCCATCAACCGGCTGGTTATCTTTTACGCCACGGTTCTTATTGTTGGTAAGGGTACAGAACACAACGGGCTCGCTGGGATGCGCGGCTACCCACTCAGGACGGTCCATGGTTGTTGCACCAACCTGAGTGGCGGCCATACGGGCATGAATGAGGATATCAGCCTGGCTGGCAAAGCCGTTCTCGGCGGTCAGGCCGTTTTTACCATGGGTCAGCTCCAGCCACTCGCCTTTGCCCTTGAGTTCGCCGTCTTTGTCTGCGTGGAAGCGGGCTACATACAGGGTGCCTTCCTCCAGCAGCTCCCGGTTGGCAGCCATGTTGTCGGGGTTGTACTTGCCCTTACTGACAAAGCGATACAGATGCTCACCGCGCTCGTCATCACCCAGATACACGACCACATGGCCATTGTCGGCGATAACCAGCTCGGCATTTTCATGCTTGAACCGGCCCAGTGCCGTGCGTTTTACCGGGACTGAATCGGGATCTTTCGGATCGATTTCCACTACCCAGCCAAAGCGGTTGGGCTCGTTGGGGTTTTCGGCCAGATCAAAACGGGTATCGTGCTGATGCCATTTCCAGCCGGCACCCTCATGGCCAATACCGTAGCGGGCCATGGCGGGAGTAATGTCGGCATTGCCGGGGCTGCCGAAGTAGCCGTTGAAGTTTTCTTCGCAGGTCAGGTAGGTGCCCCAGGGGGTCATGCCGTTGGCACAGTTGTTAAAGGTACCCAGGGCGCGTTCGCCTTTGGGATCGGCGGCGGTTTTCAGCAACTCGTGGCCTTTGGCCGGACCGCTGATGGCCATGGGAGTATTGGCGTGAATACGGCGGTTGTATTTGCCGTCTTTAACCAGCTGCCAGCGACCGTTCTGCTTTTTCAGGGTCAGCACAGACACACCGTGAGCGGCCTGGGCATATTTCACGTCCTGCGCGCTCATGTTATCGCCCTGATGGGCGAACATCAGCTCGTAGTTACAGTATTCGTTATTGACCGCCAGAATGGCGTTGTTGTCATCGATGGCAAAGAAGCTCATGCCATCATTGTTGTCACCAAACTGACCTGCCTGGGCATCGGCGGTGTTGCCGCTGTCTTTGAATTCAGGCACAGCGTCAAACAACACGTCACCCCAGGACACCAGTCGCTCGGCTTTATAGCCTTCAGGCACGATAAAAGCGTCGTCGGTACTGGTCGCGACCGGTTTAAAGCCGAGCAGGGGGCTGCTGGTTGCGGCAGCAACCGCGCGGGATAAAGGAGTGGTTGCAAAAAAGGCAGCGGCACCCAGGGCAGCAGCGCCACCCAAAAAGCGGCGGCGGCTCAGGCTTTTTTCTACCATCTGGGTAAATTCGGGAACCTCATTACGGGGATGGTTCAGCTCGTCCTGACGATCAAAGCGGCTCATTTTATTATTTTCCTTTGCTCACAGCAGGTTAATGATATTTACCGCGTATGCTGACGAGTGGATATGACAGTATGATAACAGCAGGATGACAGTGTGATGACGAGGCCCGGGATCAAACAAGGCAGCCGGTGGCTGCCTGTGCATCGGGGTTAATCGTCCCAGTCCCGGCGATGCTTGCGCTTGTGTTTGTAGTAATGTTTGCGCTTGCCATGATAATGATGACGAACTTCGCGGTGTCCGTCACCGGAGCTGGCTCCCAGCGCCGAGCCGGCGGCACCGCCCACGCCGGCACCAATCAGCTGTCCGCTGTCGCCGCCCACATTTCTGCCCAGTGCGGCACCTCCCAGGGCACCTACGGCCCCCCCCAGTGCGGCTTCGTTTTTATTACCGCGGTCGGCGGTGGCAGCCCCGCCGGCGGCACCTCCCAGGGCAGCACCGACCAGCGCACCAGTATCACCGCCCATCTGTTTGCCCAGCAGGGCACCGGCCACACCGCCGGCACCACCACCAATGATGGTATTGAGCGATTCGCCGGCCGTGGCCGTATTGATGCCAAGCAGCATCGGCAACATCACAATCGCACAGGTCTTTTTAAGCATGGCTGTCTCACTCAGCAGTTAAATCTGCCCAGTAACATAGCGGCTTTTTTAGCTAAGGGAAGGGGGCCTCGGGGTGCCAGTGGTGGCTTCACTTGAGTTTAATTTTATTTTAAGTTTCTGTTTTTACATTGGTTTTGTTCTTTTTTATGGATGAGGCGCGACCAAAGCTGACCGACAGCTACTGACCCATGCTTACGTATTGGCCACCCATACCAGCGCCCGCAGCGCGTTTTGTCCATAGCGGGCCAGGCGATCAAAACGCTGGCGGGCAATGGGCAAATATTGCTTGTCGACCGGGCTTTCACCGGCATCGTCGTCAATATCCGGATCGTGAATATAAACGAATTCTTTGTCCATGGCGCATACCAGCACCCAGTGCGGTGCCTTGCGCCCGTCCAGGTGATAGGTACTGATCAGCACCAGTGGTAACCGGCTTTGATTCAGCCCCTGTTCCAGCTGGTCAAGGGTAAAATGTTCATGGCTGGGCACGATGCCCGCCTGTTCCAGGTTGCCCAGGAACTGTTGGTGTACCCGCTCCAGTACCTGTTTTTTACCGGGGCTGCGCACACTGCTGACAAACAGCGGGCCCTGCTGATTGAGCACCAGCTGCACGGCAAATCCCCGCCGATGTGCAGCCAGTGCCAGGCCATGAGGCCCGCAGCCACCATGCCCCTGGGTCATAAAAATAGTGGTGGCCTCACGCCACAGCTGCAGTTCCAGATCCGGTTCGGATGCCTGTTGGGGGGCCAGGCTGCTCATGGCCATCATCAGTGATGCCGGACCGCAGGTGAATTCGGTGGTCTGGCGGTAGTAAGGGACGGCACGGCTGCCTGCCAGAGGATGATAATGATGAATGCGTTTCTGGTAGCGCAGGGCGCTGCCATGATCTTCGTAGTAATCGTGATAAATACCAAACTGGCGATATCCCAGCCGCTGGTACAGGTTTTGCGCAGCGATATTGTCGGTGCGGACTTCAAGCCGCATAAAGACGGCAGAACGCGCTTGTGCGGCCGTTTCGGCGGCTTCAAGCAGGGCGCGGCCCAGCCCCAGTCCCTGAGCATCCGGAGCGACGGCGACGGAGTAAATGCGGGCAAGGTGGGTATTGCGGCGAAACAGGAGCAGCACATAGCCAGATAACGCATTATTCAATTCGGCCACCAGCAGCACATCCTGCGGGTGCTCAATAAAGCGTAAAAAACTGCGTCGGCTGACCCTGTCCTGTTCAAAACAGCGGGCTTCCAGGCTCAGCAGGGCGGTGATGTCGGAACGCAGGGCAGGGCGGATAACAGGCGCGGACATAATGCACCCGGGGATAAAGGAGGAATGCTTCAACATACGATAATTTTTCCCCTTCGGCGAGAAAATTTCACCGTATTCCGTGGGGTTTAGGCATAGATTAGGAAGCACAAAAAACAGCGAATCAAGCAAGGATATTTTCGATGACACAACTGGTTCTGGTGGTGGATGAACTCAGCGCCTGGGCACCGTATTTCCCCAGTGAAAACCTGGTGGACTTTCAGACTTACCTCAAACAGCTGCCGGTGAAGAATGCGCCCCGTACTCGGGTAATCAACCTGTGCCATACCGGCAAATACCTGTCTAACGGGTATTACTGTTCGTTATTGGCAGAAGCCCGGGGGCAGCATGTAATCCCGTCGGTATCTACGCTTAATAACCTGCGTAACAAGGGGTTGTTTGCGTTTGGTTTCGATGGTGTCTCCCAGGCGCTGGAAGCACACTTCGGCGAGCAGGAAGCGGGCACCAGGCTGAAGATTAAAAGCTGTTTTGGCCAGAGCGCCGTGCCGGGGCTGGAAGGCCTGTGCCGGGAGCTGTTTGAGCGGTTGCCATGCCCTATTCTGGAACTGACTTTCAAGCGCCGCAGTCGTTGGGAGCTGACCGGTCTGGGCACACTGTCGCCGGGCGAGCTGACAGAGCAGGAAGAAGATGTGTTTGCCGGTGCTCTCGACAAATATTCCCGCATTATCTGGCGCAAGCCCAAATCGACAAAACGTTACCGTTACGATCTGGCAGTGCTGGTGAACCCTGATGAGGCACTGCCGCCATCCGATGCCGGTGCACTGAAGCGGTTTGTTCGTGCCGGTGAGCGGGCCGGGGTGAACGTGGAGATGATTACCCGCAAGGACTATCAGCGGCTGGCGGAATACGACGGCCTGTTTATTCGTGAGACCACCGCCATTGACCATCATACCTTTCGTTTTGCCCAGAAAGCAGAGCACGAAGGCCTGGTGGTGATCGACTCGCCCGATTCCATTTTGCGCTGTGCCAACAAGGTATTTCTGGCAGAAAGCTTTGCCAGGCACGGGGTGCCCACGCCCAAAACCCTGATGGTCAACCCGAAACAGAAAGGGGCTGACAGCTGGCTGGAAGCGGAGTTGGGCTACCCTCTGGTGCTGAAAATACCCGACGGGGCCTTTTCACGGGGTGTATACCGGGTGACCAGCAGGGAGCAACTGACAGAAACCCTTGGCAAGTTACGGAGTGCGTCAGCTCTGGTGCTGGCGCAGGAGTATTTTTTCACCGAGTTTGACTGGCGCATCGGTGTGCTGAATCACCAGCCCATTTTTGCCTGTAAATATTTTATGGTGAAAGGGCACTGGCAGATTTACCGTCATCACGATGGCAAAGAGGCAGACTCCGGTGGGTTTGTCACGCTGCCGACTCATGAGGCTCCACCGGCTGTGATTAATGCCGCGCTGAAGGCGGTCAAACCCATCGGCGACGGCCTGTACGGTGTCGACATTAAGGAAGGCAAGGGCCGGGTGGCGGTGATTGAAGTGAACGACAACCCCAACATCGACCACGGGGTGGAAGATGTGTTTCTTAAAGACCGGCTCTACGACATGGTCATCGAGGATTTTGTGCGCCGGTTTGAAAAAGACAGGGAGGCCGTCGTTGCCAGAAAAGGCCGGCGTGACGGCCGGTGAGTATTATAAAAAGCCGGTTTCGCCCCGTTTGAGAGGATCCGGCTTGGCATCGCCGCTGGCACAAAAGCCCAGCGAAGCGGAGTTCAGGCAGTAGCGCAGGCCGGTGGGCGGCGGGCCATCGGGGAAGACGTGCCCCAGATGGCAGTCGCAGCGGGCACAGCGAATTTCCACCCGGCGCATGCCGTGGCTTATATCTGCCAGTTCGCGAATATGATCAGGATGATAGGGCGCATAGAAGCTGGGCCAGCCGGATCCCGACTCGAACTTGCAGGCGGACGAAAACAGCGGCAGAGCGCACAACCGGCAGATGTAGCTGCCTTCCTCATGGTTATCAAGCAAGCCGCCACAAAAGGGGGGCTCTGTGCCCTGGCTCAGCAGAATGCGGCGTTCTTCCGGGCTCAGCTGTTCGGCCAGAGCCTGCAGCTGAGCCTGGCCAGGTGCTGAAAGATCATACGGGCTGGGAGTCTGGGCCATGATTCAGATGTCCTTTTTCAACCGGTTTTTATAGTAGTGATGCACCTTGGCTACCTTGGGCTGAGCCACGGCGGCGATATAGGGCTGGTTCGGGTTCCGGGCCGCATAGTCCTGATGATAGTCCTCGGCCGGATAGAAGATATCCAGCGGCTCCAGGGTTGTGACAATGGGCCGTTTGAAAGCACCGGCCTGCTCCAGCCGGGCAATATAGTCTTCCGCCAGCTCCCGCTCCTGCTCGTCTTGCCAGAAGACGGCTGAGCGGTACTGAGTACCGGTATCATTTCCCTGACGATTAAGCTGGGTGGGATCGTGAGCGATACCGAAAAATACCTTCAGCAGGGTGGCAGGGCCGATCAGGGCACTGTTGTAGCTGATGCGAATGGCTTCTGCATGCCGGGTGGTGCCGGTGCAGACTGCTTCATAATTTGCATTTTGTGCTTCGCCACCGGCATAACCGGATATGACATCCATCACACCGTCGAGCTGGCGATAGACGGCTTCAGTGCACCAGAAACAGCCACCGGCCAGTATCAGGCTGCGTTCACCCGTGTTATGGAAGGCACTGTCGTCGATATCGGGAAAATCGCTGGGCAGCAGACCCAGAACGGAATCTGTCATCGTTAACTGTCTCCTAGGTAGGCATGGGCCTAAGTTATCACAGCGTGAGCCCGGGACAAGAGTGCATGGGGAATTGGAGGGTGTGATAGGGCGGTAAATGCCAGCGACGAGGTGGGTCCTGAGTCAGGCAAAACGCCGGTAAGAGCCGGGTTTTCAGATTATAAGTAAATATCAAAAAAAGAGCATGAAATGGAAATGATTTGCGTTTCTTTTTATAGAGTTTTTGCTATTGTTTATATATTCTTCAATGTTCTGAAAAACATTTTCAATATCAAGTACCCGAATAAATAGGACGCTGTGCCGTCTCGGCAACGGGATCGGGCCTGATGGTACCTGAGCAGGATGCGATCCGGCTGATGGTCGACAGCCGGGGAACCCTTGCCAACATACTGGTACTCGAAGGCAAGGAAGCTGAGTCTGGCGCTCTGTTTTATCGGCAGGATATCGAGGATTATAACAATATGCGAATGACCGATCTGGATGTAGAAGCAGAAAAAATAGTGCAAGAAAACAGGCTTTTTATGGCGCTTGTTGGTAAATCCAGTATTTTTGCGATGGTCTTTATTCTTCTGGGGGACGAAGTAAAAAGCTTGGGGTTAAGCAGTGATGTAATGAATTATATAGATATATGGCTGTCCTTTTCCATTATCTGTCTTTGTGTAATGGGAACCTCAATCAGCTCATTTGTTCAAGGGAAGTTTGATGGACAGAGAGAAATAAAAGAAACAGAAAGTAAAGCAAGAATTTTTTTGGAGTATGCCTTCTATATTGGGATGATGATATCAGGGGGGCTGTTACTCAGCGTGGTGCCCGAGTTTTATGAGGAAACATATACTTCCATAACCTGTGGCTTTGTGCTGGCAGGAGCAGGGTTCTCCCTGTTTTACTGGAACCTCAGGCTGCGTATAAAAGGGTAATTCCAGCGGTGAATACGCGTTAGTTATTATTGTGAGTACTTGCAACTCCGGATTTTTGATATGTGTAATGTAGATAATGAGCTTTTGTGTAATCTTGCCAAAACCGACGGGCTGTGGATCTTTTGCTTCGCGATAGCAGCATCAACCCTTCTCAGTCTGGCCTACCGGCTTTCCATTGCGATGTACGTTTTTATAACAGGTAATAAGGGAAGCATGTCTCATAAAAAGCTTCATTTCTTTTTCGTTGCCTTTTGTATTGCCATTTCAGGAGCAGTAAGAGACTTCATTTTAAAGTAAGCAGCGTTGGTGAGGCAGTTTGGCTAAGGGGGATCCGGACATGTTCACCCGCGATGATGTTTACCCGGTATCTGGCAGAGCGATAGCAGTATAGCCGGGCAAGAGAACGAACATGTTATGGTCGGCCCGGGTGTTAACGTCTTCGGGCCAATCGACGCAAACGACCGGTCGTTTGCGTTATCACAGTCAAAGGCCGGGGCAAGGCTCACTGTTTCCTGAAGGCGCATCCTGTTAATCTTGGCACCCTTCATTCTTTTGAGTCCTGCATATCATGGAACTGGATTTACTTACCCTGGGGTTACTGGCACTGGCGGCGTTGCTGGCAGGCTTTATCGACGCCATTGCCGGCGGTGGTGGCCTGATCACGGTGCCGGCGTTGCTGGCCACCGGCATGCCGCCCACCATGGCACTGGCCACCAATAAGTTGCAAGGCTGCTTTGGTTCTTTTTCGGCATCTGTTTATTACCTCCGCCGTGGCCTTATTGACTGGCGCAATATGAAATGGGCCGTGGTCTGTACCTTTGTGGGGAGTGTGCTGGGTACCCTGCTGGTGCAGTATATTGATGCCTCAGTGCTGGAAAAGGTACTGCCTTTTTTGCTGGCGGTATTTGCCCTGTATTTTTTGTTTTCGCCCCGTATTGGAGATGAAGACCGCCAACGCCGGCTGGGGGTTATTCCGTTTGCGTTGCTGGTTGGCACCGGTGTGGGTTTTTATGACGGCTTTTTTGGCCCGGGGGCTGGCTCTTTCTTCGCGCTCGGTTTTATTGCGCTGGCCGGTTACAGCATGGGCAAGGCCACGGCTCACACCAAGGTACTGAATTTTACCTCCAATATTGCGTCGTTATTGTTTTTCATCCTGGGCGGCCAGGTGGTGTGGGTGGCCGGGCTGGCCATGGCCGGTGGCCAGTTCCTGGGGGCGCGGCTGGGTTCTAACATGGTGGTGACCAAAGGCACCCGCATTATTCGTCCCATGCTGGTCACGGTGTCACTGATCATGTCGGTACGGCTGCTGTGGCAGCAATACCCGCAATGGTTCAGCTGGATCAGCTGAATATGAGTGCCCACAGGAATGGACTGCACGGCCTGTTTGGTGCTCAGCAACGGCGTTATCGCCGCTGGTTGCTAAGCCTTGCGGTGGTGCTGATGGCTGCCGTCGTACTCAGCCTGCAGTCCGGTGCCGTAGGCGTGGGGCTGGATGTGCTGTGGCGGCCGGTGTCGGCGCTGGAGCAGCAGGTGTTCTGGCAGTTACGTCTGCCGCGTACTCTGTTGGCAGTGCTGGTAGGGGCCAGTCTTGCGCTGTGTGGGGCCGTGTTGCAGGTGCTGCTGCACAACCCGCTGGCAGAGCCCGGGCTGATAGGTATTTCCAGCGGTGCCAGCCTGGCGGCAGTATTAACCTTGTCACTGGCAGCATGGCTGGGCTGGCATTTGCCCCACTGGGGGGTGTCGCTGTCCGCCTTTGCCGGCGCGCTGGTGGTGACTTTGCTGCTGATGCTGTTGTCCCGGCGTCGGCTCGGGCAGGGAGCGCTGCTACTGTTTGGAGTGGCGGTGGGCATTTTTGCCAATGCCATTCTTACCTGGTTGTTGTATCTGGCCGACGATGCCTCGCTGCGCACGTTTCTGTTCTGGATGATGGGCAGCCTGGGCTATGGTCAGCGCCTGCCCTGGGGCTGGTGGCTGCCGGCGATTTTTGCGTTGTTGTGGCTGGTGCGCCAGGGGCGCCGGCTGGATCTGCTGGCACTGGGGGAGCAACAGGCCCGGTTGCAGGGGCTGAATGCTCACCAATTGCGGCCCCGTCTGGTGCTGGCGGTGTGCCTGCTTACCGCGTTCAGTGTGGCCATGTCCGGCGTCATTGGTTTTGTTGGGCTGCTCGTGCCGCATTTGCTGCGGCTGCTGGCCGGTGGCCGCCAGCGCTTTCTGTTACCGGCCTCGGCGCTGGCCGGTGCCGCCCTGCTGGTGCTGGCTGATGTACTGGCCCGGCAAACGCTGGTAAGTGGTGAGCTGCCGATTGGGGCGGTGACGGCGACGCTGGGAGCACCGGTATTTGTCTGGTTATTGGTGAAACGCCATGCTGACGCTTGATGCGCTTAATGTCAGTGATCGGGTCGGGCCGGTAAGCGGTTGCCTGGCTGCCGGGCGTCTGACTTTGCTGGCCGGTCCCAACGGCAGCGGCAAGTCGAGTCTGCTGCTGGCGACGGCCGGACTGCTGGCTGCCGAAGGCCATGTGCAGCTTGACGGTGAGCGGATGGATTTGTTGGATCTGACCGAGCTGGCCCGCTATCGCGCCATGCTGGTACAGCATTCCGTTTTGCCGGCAGGGCTGAAAGGGTATGAGCTGCTGGCGTTGGGAATACAGGGGGAGGTCAGTGAGGCTGCCTGTGAGCAAATGGCATGGCTAAGCGGTTTTCTGAAACTGGATTCCCTTTATGCCCGGCCGTTGTCGGCGCTGTCCGGCGGTGAACAGCAACGGTTATTGATTGCCAAAACACTGCTTCAGGTCTCTCCCCGGCTTAACCCCAGCGGTCGTGTGTTGCTGCTGGATGAGCCGCTGGCCGGGCTCGACTGGCAACATCAGCTGACCACCTTGCGGTTATTGCGCCACTATGCCGGGCTGGGCCTGACGGTGGTTGCCTCCATTCACGATATCAACCTGGCCGCTCAGTTCGGTGATGACATCTGGTGCCTGCATCAGGGGCGGCTGGTAGCCTACGGCGGCCCCGAGGTGCTCACACCCGAGCTTGTTGCTGAGGTATTTGAGGTGAAGGTGAAGCTGCTGGAGCAGGATGGACAGCGGTTGCTGTTACCGGAATAGAGCCGGAAGTCGTGCTGAACGGGGCTCCGGCGTTATGCTTGCAGGGGGTGAGGTCGGTGATACAGACGCCGGATTATGCCCCGCCTGACGCGGGGCCTGTCATTTTCCGGCTTTCAGCTTCCTGACGGGGTTGCCTGATATAACCGTTCCAGCAGCCGTTCGCTGTCGTCCCAGCCCAGACAGCCATCAGTGATGCTTTGGCCAAAGACCAGGGGCTTGCCCACCTCAACGTTCTGACGTCCCGGCTCGATAAAGCTTTCTATCATCACGCCAGCGATATAGCGGCTGCCATTCTCCAGCTGACGGGCAATATCGTCCGCGACCTCCAGCTGGCGCTGATATTGTTTCTGGCTGTTGCCGTGACTCAGGTCAACGACCAGTCTGGCTGGCAGGTCTGCACTTTTGAGGCCATCGGCGGCCTGAGCAATGCTGTGCTCATCGTAATTGGGCCCTTTACCGCCACGTAAAATGATATGGCCGTAGGGGTTGCCATCGGTCTGGTAAATGCTCATCTGGCCATGTTTGTCGGGAGAGCCGAAGATATGGCCGTGAGCGGCAGCACGCACGGCATCCAGGGCAATCTGAATATTGCCGTCGGTCCCGTTTTTAAAGCCGACCGGGCATGACAGGGCTGACGCCATCTCCCGGTGGATCTGAGATTCAGTGGTGCGTGCGCCAATGGCACCCCAGCTGATGAGATCGGCAATATACTGGCCGGTGACCATGTCGAGAAATTCGGTGGCAGTGGGCAATCCCAGCGCATTGATATCGCACAGCAGCTTGCGGGCCAGGGCCAGGCCGGTGTTCACGTCAAAACTGCCGTCGAGCTGAGGGTCGTTGATCAGACCTTTCCAGCCGACAATGGTGCGGGGCTTTTCAAAGTAAGTGCGCATCACGATACACAGCCTGTCGGCATAGCGTGCTCTAAGCGGAGCCAGCCATTTGGCATAAGCCAGGGCAGCCTCAGGATCGTGAACGGAGCAGGGGCCGATGATGACCAGCAGCTTATGGCTGTGACCAGTCAGGATGGCTTCAATCTCGGCGCGGGCGGTGGTGACCGTCTCGATCATGGCGGGGGTAAGCGGGTAACGCTCGGCGAGTTGGTGTGGCGTGATCAGGGCCGCCAGCGGGCGACTTCTCAGTTCGTCGGTAGATGAGGGCATTATATGGCCTGCTTGAATGATGACGTGCAGCAGCACAATGCCCTTAACATAACCAAAAGCCGTGGCAGGGAAAACCACGGCTTTGGAATTTTATGATTTAATTTATTTTTTCGGGACTTAGCTAAAGCGTTGGCCGGAAATGGCCGGATGATAAATAGGCTGGATCACATTGCCGGCAGGATCGGTAATGTGGAAGCTGCGGGCACCGTCACGGTGATCGTGGGGTTGATCCAGCATGGTCACGCCCTTGGCCTTGAAGTAATTGAACCAGGCATCCAGCTGTTCTTTGGTGTCCACGATAAAACCGAAGTGATCCATGCTCTGCACGCCGCTGGCGGGCAAGTCGGAACGGCCCAGAGACAGATTATCGTTGCCGCAGGTGAGGTACACCAGATTGTCGCTGGCGTGGTTAAGAATTTCCATGCCCATGATCTCGGTGTAGAACTGGACGCATTCCTCCAGATTAGGCATGGTAAAGGCGATATGGCGCATGCCGTTAAAACGACCGGGTCTTTCCATTGCTGGGCTCCTTGGCACTGACACTTGTATTTGTGTACTATTTGTTGAAATTAGTTAAACAATTGGAGTTTACAATGTATTCAATTATTGTCAAAACCAAGCTCAAGCCGGGCACCAGTCAGGCTTTTCTGGATGCCATGCTGCCTAATGCCGCCGCTTCCGTGCGAGACGAGCCCGGTTGCCACACCTTTGACGTGCTGCAGGACCGTGCCGATCCCGAACTGTTTTGGCTCTATGAAATTTATCAGGATGAAGCGGCTCTGGCCGCGCATAAGGAAACGCCGCATTACAAGGCCAGTCGTGCGGTGGTGACCGAGCTGATTGCCGAGCAGTCGGTGATCCGCGCCGATGTGCTGGCGGCTAATCCGGCGCGTTAAGCTGATGGATATCATGGAGCGGCTGGCAGGCTGGCATATTACCCCGCCGTTGATTGAGCACCCGCCGTTGCACACCTGTGATGATGCCGACCGCCTGCTGGTCAACCGGCCCGGTACCCGGCTTAAAAACCTGTTTCTGCGGGACAACTATGGTCGCCGGCATGCACTGTTGCTGACGCCGCCGGACAAGCAGGTGGATCTTAAGGCACTGTCGCGCCAGCAGGGCTGGTCGCGGCTGGGCTTTGCCTCTGCCGAGCGGCTTGATCGCTATCTGGGGGTGGCCCCGGGCCATGTATCGGTGCTGGCGCTGATCAACGACCGGCAGCAGCAGGTGGAACTGTGGCTGGATGAAGAGTTGCAAAATGGAGATGACTTTCACTGTCACCCGCTGCGCAATACCGCTACTGTTTTGCTGAGCCGTACCGATCTGCTTACATTTACCGAACAAACCGGCCATACACCTCTCTGGCTGCCGGTTCCTTCTCGATAAGGGGTTGGGGATTAGATAATGGGGGGAATAGGGGGTCTTCTGCAGGCCCCCATTTATTGAGTTTATTGGGGCAACCCCTGCATCATGTAGCACTGTTGCCCCGTTTAAATGGCGTTAAAACAGCGCCTTGTACTTGTCATTCCGGCCTGTATTTTAGTCACCAATATTATCCTTTGCAGAGCAGTGCGCTACCGTCGGTCAAGGCGCACTGGTGCTTCGTTGTGCATATCCTCCAGAGCTTATAGTGCTTCGATTTTTGCCGGCAGTCCCTGCCGTACCGCCGCGCCACTGGTCCAGTCGAGCCAAACGTTGGCCACTTCCTTGCGGGTAGGGTCCATCAGCCCCAGCTCGTTCTGGTTTACTCCGGCACCCAGCCGAGGGTTGGTGGGAGTGGGTTCGCCGTTGATCACATGCTCTCGGGCTCCCAGCTCGGTGTGGCCATAGCCATGTTCAATGGCCACGGCACCTTCCACAATGCCGTCGCGCACCAGGGCAATGCCTTCCACACTGCCACCCGGCGTGGTAATCCGCACCGCCTGGCCGTGCTGAATGCCAGCCCGTTCGGCATCCTTGCGGTGAATACTGACGGGATTTTCCGGATGGATCATACGCAGCCGTTCGGCTCCGATACTGGAGGAACTCATCAGGTGTGATTTGTAGGAGGTGACCAGCAGCGGCCATTCGGCTTCGGAATAGTGCGTCCGCATGGGGCTGCCGTCGGCAAAGCGTGGCTCATAGAGGGCGGCACATCCCGACAGCCGTTCACCGGTCATGGAATGAATACTGGTGCCGATGGTAGGGTTCCAGATGCACAGGCTTTCTTTGGTGCGTTTGTTCATCAGCTCGCCCTGCCAGCCCGATTCAAAGGGAGCAAAGCGGCCGCCCCGGCTGAATACAAAGCCGGCCTTGCGTCGTTCGTCCGGAGCCAGAGTGTTATCGATAAGTGGCATTAACCGGGCGGCGTTGGTCAGCACCAGATCATCTGCGCTGGCATCGGGCACAGGAGTGCCTGCAAAAGCCAGGTTGGCGGCGGCGCGCAGGTAAAAGTCGGCTCCGGTATGCAGACCGTGCAGTTCGCCCTGGTGATCACGAATGGCATTATCACCATAGCCTGGCAGCCCCATGGTTTTTCCGAGGTTGATGATAAAGGCTTCCAGCCCCAGATAATCGCCATTGGCCAGTTTTGGGGTGGCCGGGGTAACCACCGGCCAGCGTGCCGTGGTAGTGGCCTGGGGCACACCGCTCCAGGGCTTGGTAAAGCCATAGCTTTCATAGGTGAGTGTGTCGGGCACAATGTAATCCGCCAGCGCCGTGGTTTCGTTGATAAAGCCATCCACGGCAATAAACAGCGGCAGATTTTTCGGATCCTTCAGTTTTTCACCCAGAAAGGCCTGGGCACCGCTGATGCCGTACAACGGGTTGGTCATGTGGCTGATCCAGGCCTTGAGCCTGTAGGGGTAGCCGGCAAAGGCCGCCGCCAGATGCTCGGTGAGCAGGGGCGAGGAGAACGAAAACCAGGGCGCTTTGGACGGATAAGGGGCGTCACCGGCAGCCACCTTGCGCTGATATTCGCTGCTGTTTTCATAGGCAAAGCGGTTGCGGGACAAAAACAGGCCTTTGGGGGCGACCATGCCGTCGAACTCGGCCAATTGATATCGGGGGCCGTTTTCCACCGCGGCCACGCCACCGGCCCCCAGCGCCAGGCCGCCTCTGGCATTAACGTTACCCAGCAACGTATTCAGCGTCATGACCGCCATGGCAGTATAAAAGGCGTTGCCGCTCATCATGCCGCCATGGGCATCAATCACGGCTTTGGGACCATGGCGTTTCAACTCCCGGCCCAGTCCTTCAATAATATTGACAGGTACACCGCAGCGCGCACTGTAGTCATCGAGAGAATGCGCCAAGGCAGATTCCCGCAAGCACTGCAGCGCCGATTTCACCCGCACCGGATTACCGTTGAGTTGTACCTCCTTGTTTACCCAGAGCGCGGCGGCACGGCCGTTGCTATGCTCAGTCAGCTCGCCGCTTTGGGCATCCACCACCAGCAGGGTATCGCTATCGCCCAGGCTCAGGTCGGCAGCAGTCAAAAAACGGCCGGCTTGCGGATGAGGGGCCTGCAGTACCAGGTGGGTGGCATTGCTGTAGCTCGGCTGACCGGCTTTTGCCTGAGCCTCGGGGCCGGGCTGTGCCAGATAGTCCGCATTAATGCCGTCGTTTTCCATCAGCCAGCGTATCAGCGCCAGCGCCAGCGCATCATCGGTGGCAGGTTTGATTGGTACCCAACGGCCCCGGCCATCGTTCAGCCGGCTGATGCTGTTGGGCAGAGTGGGGGCCACCACTACATAGTCCAGACCACCGTCGCTGCGGGCGGAGGCCAGCTGTCGGCCCTGACGTTTGAAGGGGTTACCTGCCTGGGCCGGTGAGGTGCCGATACACAGTACAAAGTCGGTGTGCTCCCAGTCGGGTTTGCCGTGGGCGAATTTTTTCAGATCGTTAAATACGGCCCCGGCCCCGGCACGAAAACCAAATCCGCAATAGCCTCCATGGTGGCCGAAGTTGCGGGTACCAAAGCTGTTAAAGGCGAAGCGCTTGAGAAAACTGTCCCGGCCTTCATCACCGGCATTGGTAACCAGCAACTGGTTGGCTTTGGGGCCGAACTCCGGATTGCCGGCATCCACGGGGGTACCGAGATCGCGAATGGCATTCAGGCCGTCGACATGGCCTTCTCCAAAGAGGTCGCCTCCTTCGGTGACCTCCTGCAACAGTTGCTCAAACGAAATGGTCTGCCATTTGCCTTCGCCCCGTTTACCGGCGCGTTTCAGTATCTGAGTCACCCGGTAGGGGCTTTGCAATTGCTCAGCCAGCGCAGCCCCCCTGGCGCAGGCGGTAGAGCGCTGCTCCAGCCCAGCCTCGCCGGCCAGACCGCTATACACTTCCCGCACCGGTGTTTCCTGGGCAGGTGGCTTGAGATTGGATAAGGGATGGTAAGGGTTACCGGCAATGCGCAGCACCTTGTTTTGGGCAAGGTCCACCCGGGCGCGCAGACCGCACTGGGTCCAGCAACCAAAACACTGTACCGGGCTGACTACCTGGTTTTCTGCCATCACCAGTGTGCCGGCAGCATCAACCATAAACTCCGGAGCCAGGGCGTTACCGGCTATACGATCATTGGCGGGGACGCCACTGGTGCCGTTCAATATGCCATTTACCGCCTTGCTTACCGGGGTGGCGTAGCCCAGGGCAAAAGCACCGGTGCCACCGGCAATCATGCCCGCCTGTAACAGGGCGCGTCGTTTTTTATCCATGGCGGACTCCTGAATTATCCAGCAGGGCCCATACTGCGCCGGCCAGCGCCAGCCACAGGCCCAGGGTGCCGGCAACAATATAGCCGGCGGAAGAAAGCATCTGAGAATCGAGGTGATACAGGCCGGCTCCGTATTTGGGGACGGTCTGTACGTTCATCAGCACCACCCAGCGAAAGCCCCAGGCGCATAATATGGCCAGGCCCGCAGGCAGCAGATCAAAGGAAGAAAGCGAGCTGTTCATACGCCATACCGCCAGCAGCCAGAGCACCATGCCGCCGGCAACAGAGAGAAACATCAGGTGACGCCAGAACGGAAAGTGTACAAACAGGCGCTGGGCTTCCTGCCAGGATCCGCTGTCCTGCCAGTGCCCGGTGACCGCCCATAGCAGCATGGTGACGGTCAGCGCTGCCAGCACCATGACCAGTGTGCGGCGCAGCAGAGCGGTGTTTTGGCCACGTGGCTGCAGGCATTCCAGCATCATCAGTAGTCCAACCAGTGCCAGCAAGGCGGTGAGCAGCAAGTTGACCGGCAGCCAGCCGGTATGCCATAGCGGCCGGGAACGGACCACCATAATTTCCATGCCGGTATAAAGCAAAATGCCTACTGCCGACAGTGCACACAGCCAGACCAGACAGGTGAGCAGACGGCCTTGTGGCCAGAACGGCAGGTTCAGCCACCATTTCAGCCAGGGCTGTTCAAAACGCAAATGTGTCCGCAACAGGCTGAGGGTGATTATCAACGCCAGGGTGACAAACACAGGTAAGATAAGTGCCCCCAGCCACATCCAGGAACTGGGAGTCAGCTGGGTGTAAAAATGCCAGAAGCGGGCGGGCTGGTGCAGATCTGCCAGCAAAGCCACCGGGCCTACCAGCGCGCTGATGCCCAGAATCAGCGCAAGCCGGTCGCGCCAGGGGTGCCAGACACTGCCTGTGTTCAAGGCCAGGGGCAGCAGCAAGGCTGCACCGGCAGCCAGACCGATAAAAAAGAAATATTGCACGGCCCAGGGCAGCCAGGGGGCTTCGGCATGGGTGGTTAACAGTTCAAGCATGATGCGCTCCTTGACTGAGGAGTAAGTTAGGCATGAGACGGAGACCAGAGCCCTGGCTGGCCATCGATGCGCTCGAGAAATTCGTCGCCCAGCCCGATGTAGTACACTTGCGGGCTGGTGCCCTGCTCGGGCTTGAGCACTTTGATGTCATCGGCATGGTCGGTCAGCAGCCGGCGGGCCTGGCTGTCGGGATCGTTCAGATCACCAATGATCCGTGCTCCTCCTACGCAGGACTCCACACATGCCGGTAGCAGACCTACCTCCAGCCGGTGTACACAAAAGGTGCATTTGTCGGCAGTCTGGGTATCGTGGTTAATAAAACGGGCATCGTAAGGACAGGCCTGCACACAGTAAGCGCAGCCCACACATTGCTGGTTATCCACCACCACAATGCCATCGTCACGCTGATAGGTGGCCTGTGTGGGACACACCGGAATGCAGGGCGGGTTGGCGCAATGGTTGCAAAGCCGGGGCAGCATGACCTGAGTGGGGATGTCGTGGTTTTCCACCTGTACTTCGTATTGTTGTACCGTGGTACGGAACTGGCCTACCGGTGGCAGGTTTTCCATACTGCAACTGACGGTGCAGGCCTGGCAGCCAATGCATTTTCGCAGATCGATCACCATGCCGTAGCGTTTGCCGGAGGTGTCCGGCGCTGCCTGCACCTGAGTGACGGGAATAAGGCTGGCACCGGCGGTCAGGCCGGTCATTTTTTTAAGAAACTGTCGTTTGCTGGTGTCCATCTCAGACTCCTTTAATAAGGAACAGGGCTATTGTCTTGGCGGGACGGAGCGGGCTCTATTGTGGTTTTCCACAATAACGACGTGGCCTTGATCCAGGACAAGTTATCTTTGATACCAAACTATTTAATTACCCAAATGAGACTATTTTTTCGGCACTTGTATACCTTTGGCATCTGTTGTCTGCTGTGCCTGCCGTTGCAGGCCAAAGAGTATCGTATTGGCTTTCTGGCATACCGGGGCGAGGCTCAGGGACGGGCGGAGTGGCAGCCGGTGCTTGACGGGTTGAACCGGGCACTGCCGGCGCATGTCTTTAGTGGTGTTTTTCTGACTCAGCAGCAGCTGGACAGGGCGCTGGCCGATCAGCAACTTGATTTTGTGGTGACCAATCCGGCGCATTATGTACTGAACCGTAGTCAGGGACTGAACTGGCTGGCGTCTTATCTGGATCCGCGGTTTGGCTCTGCCCGGGAAAGTGTGGCAGCCACCCTGCTGATACGGGCAGACAGCGGCATCAGCACCCTTAGGCAGTTGCATGGCCTCCGGATCGGGGCGGTGCATGAACAGGCGTTCGGAGGCTATTTGCTGGTGGCGGAACAGCTGCGCCGGCGCGGAGTGACGATGGCAAACATGGATCTGCAGTTCCGGGGCTACCCGGTGGATGCACTGGTGTATTTACTGCGCGACGGTGCCCTGGATGCGGCCATGGTGCCGGCCTGTACGCTGGAGCAAATGGCGGAGGAGGGGCTGGTTAACCCGGCGGACTTCAGTGCCCTGATGCTGCAGGCCCGGACGCCCTGCGTACGCTCTACACCGCTTTATCCGGGATGGAGTTTTGCCGCGGTAAATAATCAGGATGAAACCTTGTTGCGTGATATTACCCGGGCCTTGTTGGCCGAAGCGCATCAGGGGAAGCCGTTATGGGGTGCTCCCATCCGTCTTGATGAGGTTGAGCAACTTCTGCGGGGCTGGCAGCTGAATACGGAACAAAAACCGCCTTTACATGTGCTGCGTACTGTCCTGCTGGGATACTGGCAGTGGCTGGCGGGGCTGATGCTGGTATTGCTGGTGATCGGTCTGCATCATGTGCGGGTGACCCGGTTGTTGCTGAAACGTACCGATGAACGGGATCGGCTGCACAGTCTGATCCAGAGTCGCGAACAGGAACTGACCCGAGCGCGTCAGGCCACCCTACTGGGAGAAATGGCCACCGGCCTGGCCCATGAACTGAACCAGCCGCTGTCGGCCATAAAGGCCTATGCTCAGGCGGGTGAACTGATGACCACGGAAGCCAGCAGCCAGGAGGTGCTTCAGCATATTGTTGAAGAAACCGAGCGGGGTGCCGATATTATCCGACGCTTTCGTCAATGGGCCAGCCAGCCGTTGCCGGGACCTGAAACATTTGAACCGGCGGCATTGTGCCGGGAGTTGTCCGGGCGGGTGATGCCCCGGGCCAATGCTGCCGGCGTCCGCATTGAGCTGGAAACAGAGGAAGGAAGTTTGTTTTGCGTATTGCCAGCAGTGGAGCAAATTGTGTCTAACCTGCTGGGTAATAGTCTCGATGCGTTTGAGCGTCGCGGACAGGGAGGCTGGCTGCGGCTGCAGGCCGGACGTACGGAAGCGGGCTGGCATATTTACGTGCAGGATAATGCCGGTGGTGTCTCTTCGGTGGTGATAGAAGCGTTGGGCCACACACTGCCTGCCAGCCGTATTCATGGAATGGGCATTGGGTTAATGGTGAGTTACCGGCTGGCCCGGCGGCTGGGAGGAGCGTTGACCCTGCTTAATGTTAACCAGGGTACTCAGGCCGAACTGTTTTTGCCAAAGGAGCAGTAATGCGAATTTATTTGCTGGATGACGATCCCAAAGTACTGGCGGCAAATGGCTTTTTATTAAAAGCCATGGGCCATGAGAGTTCGGGCTGGAGTGAGCCGGCGCGTTTTCTGGAAGAGCTGGATGACAGCACGGAAGCGGTGTTACTGCTCGATCTGGCCATGCCGGGGATGGACGGCCTGGAGGTACTGGCCGAGCTTAACCGGCGTCGATGTCCGGTGGCGGTGGTGCTGCTGACCGGTCATGGGGATGTGCCCCAGGCAGTTGAGGCCATGAAACGGGGGGCGGTGGACTTTCTGGAAAAGCCGGTAGATGCTCGCCGGCTGGCAGAGGTGCTGGCCAGGGCCATGAAATGCGCTGCCGATCTGGGGGCCGGGGCTCGGGCACGCCAGCGCTTTGCCAGACTATCGGTCCGGGAGCATGAAGTCGTCAGCCTGGTTGCCCAAGGGATGACCAATAAAGCCATTGCAGAAAGCCTGTGTGTAGCGGTGCGCACCGTGGAGGTGCACAGGGCGTCGGCCATGGCCAAGCTGGAAGTGGCCAATATGGCCGAGCTGCTGCACTGCTGGCAGTTGTATCAGGGATAAGTTGCCGTCATGTCCATCTTCATGGGCATGACGGGAAACGCAGCTCCGCGCTCCCCTTGTCGCTCCCGCGCAAGCGGGAGCCCATATCCGGCAAGGCGGCTATCAGCCGTTCGCTTCCATCCAGGATTCGAGAATAAGCTGGGCCGAGACGGCATCGACGGCGTCTTTGCCCAGGGCTTTATAGCCACCGGCGTCAAATAACCGGGCGCGGGCATCGGTGGTGGTCAGCCGTTCGTCCTGCAGCTCCACCGGCAGACCAAAGCGGCCGTGCAGCCGGTTGGCAAACTTGCGCGCACGACGGCTGATCTCCTGCTCGGTGCCGTCCATATTGAGCGGCAGCCCTACCACCAGCAGAGCGGGTTGCCATTCCTTCAGCAGCTGTTCAATCTGATCCCAGTTGGGTACGCCATCGTTGGCTTTCAGTGCCCGTAGTGGCCGGGCGGTTGCCGTCAGCTCCTGGCCCACCGCCACGCCAATACTTTTCAGACCGTAGTCAAAACCCAGCAGGGTGCGGTTCATGCGTGTCCCACCTGAGAAGATAACTGACGGGAGTCAATGCCGAGCCGGCCAATGGCCTGATGCCAGCGCTGACCAATGGGCGTGTCGAAAATCAGGCTGCTGTCGGCAGGCACGGTCAGCCAGCTGTTTTCCACCAGCTCCTGCTCCAGCTGGCCCGGGGTCCACCCGGCATAGCCCAGAGTGACCAGATATTTTTCCGGTGCCGCCTCTGTACCCAGTGTTTCCAGTACATCGCGGGAGGTGGTGACCATCAGATCGTCAGACAGCATCCGGCTTGAGCCAAACCCGTCTGCCGGGGTATGCAGCACAAACCCCCGGTCGGCGGCAACGGGGCCGCCTTGCAGTACGGGCTGATCCAGCTCAGGGACATCGCCGGGCTCAAGTTCCAATTGGTGCAGCAGTTCGTGCAGCTGCATGTCGACCGGAATATTAATCACCAGCCCCATGGCACCTTCTTCGTTATGCTCACAGATATAGGTAACGGAGCCGGCAAAGAAAGGATCCTTGAGGCTGGGCATGGCGATCAGAAAATGATGTTCCAGTGAATCCATGGTCTCTCTGTTTTGCGTTCAGGCCGGTGCCCGCGCGGACACCGGCGCAGTGGGTGTTACTGTCAGGATAGCCGTTTTTCAATGGCGTCCATCAGCATGCCGGTAATGTTGACCGGAAAAGCGGCCTCAATTTCACGCACGCAGGTAGGGCTGGTCACGTTCACTTCGGTGAGCTTGTCGCCGATGATATCGAGCCCCACAAAGATCAGCCCCTTGCGCTTTAAGACCGGACCCAGGGCTTCGGCGATACGGCGATCACTGTCGCTTAGCGGACGGGCTTCTCCGCGACCACCGGCGGCCAGGTTGCCCCGGGTTTCTCCTCCTTGAGGAATACGGGCCAGGCAATAGGGCACCGGCTCGCCGTCCACCACCAGTACCCGCTTGTCGCCGTCCTTGATGGCGGGCAAATAGGTCTGCACCATACAGTAGCGGGTGCCATGCTCGGTGAGAGTTTCGATGATCACCCCCAGGTTGGGATCGTCTTCCTTTACCCGGAAAATGGAAGCGCCGCCCATGCCGTCAAGGGGTTTGAGAATGATGTCTTTATGCTCGGCATGAAAAGCACGGATGTCGGTCGCGTTGCGGGTGACCAGGGTACTGGGGGTGTGTTCGGCAAACCAGGCCGTGTAGAGCTTTTCATTGGCATCACGCAGGCTCTGAGGCTTGTTGACGATAAGGGTACCTTCGCCTTCGGCCCGCTCCAGCAGATAGGTGGCGTAAATAAATTCGGTGTCAAAGGGCGGATCCTTACGCATCAGGATCACATCCAGGCTGTGCAGTGGCGCCAGCGCCGGCTCTTCCAGGGTAAACCACTGGCTGGCATCTTCCCGGACCGTGAGCCGGGCCATGCGGCCAAAGGCTTCGCCATCACGCAGACTGAGATCGCTCATTTCCATATACCAGAGTTCATAGCCCCGGCGCTGGGCCTCCAGCAACATGGCAAAGCTGGTGTCTTTTTTGATGTTGATGGACTGAATAGGGTCCATCACGATTCCCAGTTTAATGGTCATGCAAGATCTCCAAATCGGCATTGCAGGGCGGTAATGGCGGTCAGTGCCGCGGTTTCGGTGCGCAGCACGCGCGGTCCGAGCAGTATATCAATAAAGCCCTGCTCGCGGGCGGCAACAATTTCGTCGTCGGACAGGCCGCCTTCGGGGCCAATCAGTAAACGCACGCCGGCCTCCGGGGCGGGCAGGGTATTAACGCTGTAATCGGCCCGGGGATGCAGGTTGAGTTTGAGCTCACCGGTTTCTTCTGCCAGCCATTGCTCCAGTGACATGGCGGGGCGCACTTCGGGTATGTGGTTGCGGCCACATTGCTCGCAGGCGGCGATGGCAATTTTTTGCCACTGCTGCAGCTTTTTATCCAGCCGCTCACCCGTGAGTTTGACACCGCAGCGGCTTGAAAACAGCGGGGTAATGACATTGACCCCGAGCTCCACCGACTTCTGAATGGTGAACTCCATTTTCTCGCCCCGGCTGATCACCTGGCCGAGGTGAAAGTGCAGCGGCGATTCCACTTCACCGGCATCAAACTCGTCCACGCGTACCCGAACGGTTTTTTTCCCGGCTTCAATAATCTCTGCAGCATACTGACCGCCTTCACCGTTAAACAGCACCAGATGCTGGCCGGTCTGCATACGCAGCACTCGCCCTACATGGTTGGCACCGTCTTCAGACAAGGTGATCTCGGTGCCGCTGACCAGGGGACTCGGCTCATGGATTCGGGGTATACGCATAGTGTTTGCATTGCTCCTGCACAAAGGGGTTATGGTTGCCCTGAACACGGCTAATCCGGTGGTCCCGCTCGCATTCCCAGTTGCTGGCCGGATATTGCCGGTTCCAGGCCTCAAACAGCCTCTGTTGCTGAGAGGCGATTTTCAGCTGGTATTGCTGCTGCATATACAGATAAGTGCGGGCAATGGCGCCCCGGCTTTCACCAGGGGGGGGTTGTACCTTCCGGCCCTTGAAGTCCACCAGTATCTGACAGCTGCCATATTGATCGGGTTTGCCGTTCCATTCGGAGAAACGGTAGTTGGAACGATCGCCGTTCACTTCACCCACAGCCGGTACCAGATTATGCAGATCCCCTTCCATTTGCTTGAAGATGTTATCTTTACGGGTGCAGTTTTTGCGCCCTCCCTGTTGCCAGCACTGGCGTTGATGACCGAACTCCCAGGCAGGGACCACGTGTTCCCACTCAATACGATTGGCACGTCGCTCCTGTTTGCGAACCTGGTAGCCGCAGCTGGACAGGTCGGGGATCAGTTTTTTACCTTGTTTTTGAATATTACAGCCACAGTAAAAAGTGAACGGGTGATCATTATAAATTTCCGGGGCTACCTGTTTGGCCTGGCGAAACGACAAGGCGTCGCCATAAGCCAGTGAGGAGCACAGGCTCAGGATAAGAATAAAATAGCGCACGACTCAATATTGTTTTGTTGTTTGTGGGCGCAAGCTTACCACTGGCGACAGGGCAGGTAAAAGCGGGAGCAGGCTGAGTGAGTAAAGCTTATGCCGTCACCCCGGAGCAGGCCGGAGGCGACGGCATGGTGCTGCATGCCAATGCACATGCAGGCAGGATTACACCAGTTTGAGCATGGCCTCGGCAGACGAGACCTCAAATTGGCCGGGGGCCTCGGCACATACTTGCGTGACCACACCGTTATCTACCAGCAGGGCAAAGCGCTGGGCGCGCAGGCCGCCGAACTCGCCGGTATCCTTTGCCAGACCCAGAGCTTGGGTAAAGCTGCCGGCACCGTCGGCCAGCATGGTAATGGCTTCTGCATTCTGCTGTTGCTGCCAGGCACGCATCACGAAGGCATCGTTCACCGACAGGCAAAACAGTGCCACCCCTTTGCGCTGAAACTCGTCCTCAAGCGCGACAAAGCCCGGCAGGTGCGCCTGTGAGCAGGTGGGGGTAAAGGCACCGGGCACGGCAAAGATCACGGCTTTTTTGCCGGCAAACAGCGTGTGTGTGTCGGCGGTGCTTTTGCCGCTGTCGGTTACAAAGGTAAATTCGTGCCCGGGCAGGGCGTCACCGGTTTGTATCATGATGGTTTCCTTTTTCTGGATGAAATAACCGCATGCAGTGGCTGACCGCAGTGCAGACACTGGTAGCGCTTCTGGCCGCGTTTCACGCTATTGTGCCGGCGCAGGCTGAGCTTGTGAATACGGCAGCCGCAATCGTAGGGAAAAACCGGCGAGGCTTTTTCGGTATTGAGCCGGTGCCGGGTACGGGGCTCAAGGCCAAATACCCCGGTCATGATGGACTGCCACTCCCGGCCATGGGGGCGAACCTTACCGTGCAGGGCAAAGGCCACCAGATGGGCCACTTCGTGGGGTACAATTTCGGTCAGAAACGCCTCGGCGTTATCGGCCAGCAGCACGGGGTTAAAGCGCAGCTCCCACTGCTCCAGCCAGGCAGAGCCGGCAATACGACCGCGCTGGTTGAAGCGCACCATAGGAGGGTCAAAATTCCGCCCAGTGTGACGGGCGGCCAGGTCCAGGCACTCGGTGACCCTGTCCTGTATGCGCTTAAAAAGGGAATTGTCAGGTTTCATGTTCGTAAAGCTGCGAGCCCGTCTTGGTCACCAGTATTACTGTGTGCAGAGCTGCGCTCTGTCGTCGGTCAAGGCGCACTGCTGCTTCGCATGATGGTTGGGTAACCGCATACAAAAAGGGGAAGCAAATGCTTCCCCTTGATGCTTATTTCAGGCCGGCGGCATCGCGCAGCAGGGTCGCCTTGTCGGTGGCTTCCCACGGGAACTCGTCCCGGCCGAAGTGGCCGTAGGCGGCAGTTGCCTGGTAAATGGGACGGTTCAGATCCAGCATCTGGATAAGGCCGTAGGGGCGCAGGTCGAAGTGCTCACGTACCAGGGCGTCGATGAGCTCCTCGGCGACCTTGCCGGTGCCGAAGGTTTCCACGCTGATGGACGTCGGCTCGGCCACGCCGATGGCATAGGACACCTGGATTTCGCAGCGTTCAGCCAGGCCGGCGGCCACGATGTTCTTGGCCACGTAGCGTGCGGCATAGGCAGCGGAGCGGTCCACCTTGGACGGATCCTTGCCGGAGAAGGCCCCACCACCGTGACGGGCCATGCCGCCGTAGGTGTCTACGATGATCTTGCGGCCGGTCAGACCACAGTCACCCATGGGGCCGCCGATGATGAACTGGCCGGTGGGGTTGATGTGATACTTGGTGTCCTTGCTCAGCCATTCGGCGGGCAGCACCGGCTTGATGATCAGCTCCATCACCGCTTCACGCAGGGTGGCCTGATCGATATCGGGACTGTGCTGGGTAGACAGCACCACGGTGTCGATGGCCACGGGCTTGCCGTTGTCGTAAACAAAGGTCACCTGGGACTTGGCATCCGGACGCAGCCAAGGCAGTTCCTTGGCCTTGCGTACATGGGCCTGACGCTTCACCAGACGGTGGGCGTAGGTGACCGGAGCGGGCATCAGCACGTCGGTTTCGTTGGATGCATAACCAAACATCAGCCCCTGATCGCCGGCACCCTGAGCGTAGGGATCTTCGTCTTCCCGGTCCACGCCCATGGCAATATCGGGAGACTGCTTGCCGATGGCGTTGAGCACGGCGCAGCTGTCGCCGTCAAAGCCCATGTCGGAGCTGGTGTAGCCGATATCACGCACGGTACGGCGGGCCAGCTCTTCGATGTCGACCCAGGCGCTGGTGGAAATTTCACCACCCACGATGACCATGCCGGTCTTGACGTAGGTTTCGCAGGCTACGCGGGCCTTGGGGTCCTGCTTGATGATGGCATCGAGGACCGCATCGGAGATCTGGTCGGCAATCTTGTCGGGATGACCTTCGGACACGGACTCGGAGGTAAACAGTCTGGCCATGTTACTTCACTTCCTGAAAATGTAATGAATTCGGTGTTGTCAGGGACCGCATAAATGGCGGTATTAACATCTGGACGGCTATTCTAGATAGGCGAGGGCGGGATTGCCAGCAAAATGTGACCATGACGGCAACCGGCAGCAAGGAGCGGGGAGAATAATTTGCGCCCCTTCTCTGTCTTTGGGACAATAACCGCCGTTTTGTTCACCCTTCTTAAATAAAAAATTTCTCAGGAGATGTCGATGCCTTCTCGTCAAGTGCTGGCCAATGCCGTGCGTGCACTCAGTATGGATGCGGTACAGAAAGCCAATTCCGGTCACCCCGGAGCCCCCATGGGCATGGCGGATATCGCCGAAGTATTGTGGCGTGATTACCTGAAGCACAACCCTGCCAACCCGGAGTGGGCGGACCGCGACCGTTTTATTCTGTCCAACGGCCACGGCTCCATGCTGCTGTACTCCCTGCTGCATCTGACCGGGTATGAGCTGTCCATCGACGATCTGAAACAGTTCCGCCAGCTGCACTCCAAGACCCCGGGCCACCCGGAATATGGCTATGCTCCGGGCGTAGAAACCACCACCGGCCCGCTGGGTCAGGGCATCACCAATGCCGTGGGCATGGCCATTGCCGAAAAAGCGCTGGCCGCCCAGTTTAACCAGCCCGGCCATGAGGTGGTGGATCACTTCACTTACTGCTTCCTGGGCGACGGCTGCCTGATGGAAGGCATCTCCCATGAAGCCTGCTCCCTGGCGGGTACTCTGGGTCTGGGCAAGCTTGTTGCCTTCTGGGATGACAACGGTATCTCTATCGACGGTGAAGTGGACGGCTGGTTCAGCGACGACACCCCCAAACGCTTTGAGGCCTACGGCTGGCAGGTGATCCCCGCCGTTGACGGTCACGACAGCGCCGCCGTGGCCGCCGCCATCGACGCCGCCCGTGCCGATACCACGCGTCCGACCCTGATCTGCTGCAAGACCGTGATCGGTTTTGGCTCGCCCAACAAGGGCGGCAGCCACGACTGCCACGGTGCGCCCCTGGGCGAGGCCGAAATTGCTGCCACCCGCGAGCAGCTGGGCTGGCATCATGCTCCGTTTGACATCCCTGCCGACGTGTACGGTGAGTGGGATGCCAAGGCCAAGGGTGCCGAGCAGGAAGCAGGCTGGAACGAGAAATTCGGTGCCTACGCCGCCGAATTCCCCGAGCTGGCAGCCGAGCTCAAGCGTCGCCTGAACGGCGAACTGCCCGCCGACTGGGCCCAGCAAAGCGCCGATTTCATCAAGGGTCTGCAGGCCGCGCCGGCCAAGATTGCCACCCGTAAAGCCTCTCAGAACGCCCTCGATGCTTTTGGTAACCTGTTGCCCGAGCTGCTGGGCGGCAGTGCCGATCTGGCACCCAGCAACCTGACCATGCACAAGGCTTCAAAGGCCATCAGCGCCGACGACGCTTCCGGCAACTACCTGCACTACGGTGTGCGTGAGTTTGGCATGAGCGCCATCATGAACGGCATCGCCCTGCACGGCGGTTTCGTGCCCTACGGCGGTACCTTCCTGATGTTCGTGGAATACGCCCGCAACGCGGTGCGTATGGCCGCGCTGATGAAGCAGCGCTCCATCTTCGTTTATACCCACGACTCCATTGGTCTGGGTGAAGACGGCCCCACCCATCAGCCGGTGGAGCAAATCGCGTCTCTGCGTCTGACTCCCAATATGAGCACCTGGCGTCCCTGTGACCAGGTGGAGTCTGCCGTGGCCTGGAAACACGCCATTGAGCGCCAGGACGGCCCCACCTCGCTGATCTTCTCCCGTCAGAACCTGGGGCAGATGGAGCGCACCGAGGCCCAGCTGGCCGACGTGGCCAAGGGGGGCTATGTGCTGCGCGACTGTGCCGGCACCCCGGAGCTTATTCTGATTGCCACCGGCTCTGAAGTGGAGCTGGCCATGGCTGCCGCCGAGCAACTGACTGCCAAGGGCCGCGCCGTGCGCGTAGTGTCCATGCCGTCCACCGACGTGTTCGACGCCCAGAGCGCCGAGTATCGTGAAAGCGTACTGCCTGCTGCTGTCACCAAGCGGGTGGCGGTAGAAGCTGGCATCAAGGACTTCTGGTTCAAGTATGTGGGCTTTGGTGGCGACATCATCGGCATGACCAGTTTCGGTGAATCGGCCCCGGCCGGTGAGCTGTTCAAGCTGTTCGGTTTCACCGTGGAGAACGTGGTGGAAAAGGCCGAGGCCCTGCTGGCCTGAGCCATTTCAGGCAATGAAAAAAACCGGCTTTCGAGCCGGTTTTTTTATGCTTTGCTCAGCGCTGGCCTGGCATAAGCAGCCCTGCCTGGGCATGGCTCGGTGCGACCGTGCTTACCGGCTGCTGCCCAGCCACTCCAGCAACTGCGATTCAGGCATGGGGCGGGCCATCAGAAAGCCTTGGCAGGCCGGACAGCCGAGTTCAAGCAACTGGCTGCGTTGGGCCTCGGTCTCTACTCCTTCTGCTACCACGGTCAGTTGCAGCTGACGTGCCAGTTCCATAATGCAGGCGATAATGGCTCTGTCTCTGTCGTTGCTATCCACCTGACGTATAAAAGAGCGATCCAGCTTGAGCTCGTCTACGGGTAATTCTTTCAGATAGGCGAAAGACGAATAACCGGTACCAAAATCATCGATAGACAGATTCAGCCCCAGTCGTTTCAGCCGGGCCATACGGGTACGGCTTTCGGTTAAACTTTCCAGAATCACCCCTTCGGTCACTTCCAGGGTCAGCCGCTGCCGGCAGGCGGGATATTGCAGCAGAAGACCTTCCAGACGAGCGACAAAGTCGTGGCTGTGGAAGTGCCGGGCGCTGATATTGACCGACAACCGCGCTGGCCCTGTGTTGCTTTGGTGCCAGTGCTGCAGTCGTGCGCAGGCCTGCTGCAATACCCAGTTACCGATATCGCAGATAAGTGACGTTTCTTCTGCTACCGGAATAAAATGCCCGGGCGGTACCGCCGGCTGCCCGGGGGGGTGCCAGCGCAGCAGGGCTTCAACACCGATGACCTCCTGGTTATCCAGCAGAAGCTGAGGCTGAAAATGCAGGAGCAACTCATTATTAAGCAGCGCCTGCTGCAGATCATTGGTCAGCTGAAGCCGTTCCTGCACTTCTTCTGCCATTTCCGGGCTGAAAAATACATGGCTGCCCTGGGCGATGCGTTTGGCCATATGGGTGGCGGTATCGGCCTGCCGTAAATATTCTTCAAGGCTAACCCCGCTTGCCGGGAACAGGCTGATACCGGCACTGACACTGATATGCAGGCGCAAACCATTCAGTTCGAACGGCATGGAAAACAGTTCGTGCAGGGCATTGGCCAGCTGCTCGGCTCGGGTTTTGGTGGCGGAAAAACCATGACCCAGTCGC
The DNA here is from genome assembly GCF_002245495.1 of Oceanimonas baumannii. Taxonomy (GTDB): domain Bacteria; phylum Pseudomonadota; class Gammaproteobacteria; order Enterobacterales; family Aeromonadaceae; genus Oceanimonas; species Oceanimonas baumannii. Next base: position 32,139 of record NZ_NQJF01000005.1, on the reverse strand, counting down.
GGCATCAATAAGACAAACTCGTCACTGGCCATGCGTGCCAGGCTGATATCGTCATACTCCCGGCTGAATTGCCGCAGCCGCTCGGCGACCTTGATTAACAGTTGATCGCCAATCATGTAGCCCAGAGAGTCGTTAATGTTTTTAAAATCGTCGATATCCAGCAGCAGCAGGGCGCCACGGTTTGATTCATGCTCCGCCAGGGCCACCGTATGGCTGATGTGATCGACCATAAAGCGGCGATTGTGCAAACCGGTCAGCTCATCAAAATAGGCCATCTTTTCAATGCGATCACGATTGGCCTTATGCTCGGAAATATCTTCGACATGGCAAACGTAATGGGTAATACCCAGACCATCCTGCATGCTGCTGATCCGCAGGTTAATGGGCAGTGCGTGGCCGTCTGTGCGTGCCAGTTGCTGCTCACCCTGCCACCAGCCCTGGCGGCCCAGGGTCCGCATGATGATATTGGCATCGGTCATGCCGGGGGCATTGTCACGCAAAGACAGCACCGGTGTGCCAACCAGGCTGTCCGGATCGGTGCCACACATACGGGAAAAGGCCTGGTTGGCCTGCTGAATGCGCATGTTGGCGCTGGCAATAAAAATACCTTCCCGGGTTTCAAAGGCGGCGGCGGCCAGCATCAGGTTTTCCTGATCCCGCCGGTGATAGAATTCGGCGGTCAGGCGGGGCTTGAGCAGGGTCAGCAAGGTATTGAGCCAGCCGGTGTTCTGCAGCGGCTGTTCAAACAACAGGACCAGAATACCCAGTGGCTGATTGCGTTGATCGTTCACCGACAGGCCGGCATATGCCTGCAGGTCAAGCTCGGCGAGCATTTTGTCTTCAGGGAACTGCCGGGCGAGATCATGGGCATGGATACAGATGCTCTCATTGCTCTGATGGCTGAAGGAGCAGGGGGTGCCGGGCAGGTCATAATGAAAGGACTGTTGCAGCTGTCCTTCATGGTAGCAGGCGATAGCATAAACCTGCTCTGTTGCCAGTTGCTGCAGTCCGGCCAGTACCATGCTGGCACCGGTGAGGGTGGCGAGCTGCAGCATCAGCTGATTAAAAAAGTCTTGTCCGGTGTGCTGGCATAGCAGTGGCATTAACCGGGCCATAATATCGTTGGCACACAGGGACTGTGATGACAGATCCGGTGTCTGCTCAAGCGCAGTACCAATGCGTGCGGCCAGCGTGGCGACAAACTGCATAGTGGCCGCCGGTATGGCTTCATGGGGCTGGGTATATTCCAGACTGAGGATCCCCCCGGGGCCCTCGGAAAAGGGCAGGGGGACATCCAGCCGGTGACGGATGCCGTCGGTAGCCAGATAATCAAAAGCACCCAGTAAAGGCTGTTCAGGACAGTTACTGAAACTGAGTCCGCCACGCTGATGCAGTGTGCGTAAATAGCGGCGATCGGCCCGGACCGGCTGTAATACAAAGGACTGACCCTGGCTGTATAGCGGGCGCAGCAGCTCCTCAGCCTCGTGGTGACGCCACAAAATGAGGCGATCGGGCTGCAGTTCGCTGCTCAGCAGATCCAGCAATTCGGGAAGCTGCCCGGCATCGGTGGCCGTACTCCACTTGCGCTGCAGTTGCCACTCCAGTAACCCCAGCTTGTCGGACTGTTCAGGCTGACCGACATGGACACTGAGCAACCAGCTTCCGCCCTCAACGGGCGCAAGGTGGCACTGCCAGCGCTGCCCGGCTACGGCCAGGTTCAGCCGCCCTGCCTGACCTCGGGACAGGGTTTGAGCCAGGCGCTGGCTGTCTTCATGGCTCAGATAGTCTGGCAGTGGCGTGTTGTTCTGCTGCCAGGCCAGCCCGGCCGGCAGGGGAGTGAGCGGATAAAGATGATAACGGGAATCCAGTCTGAAAAAGCACGCTCCGTGCTGGGCCTGAGGTAACGCAGGCAATGACATTATGTGGCGTCCTTGTACTATGAGCTGGCGGGATCGCCTTATGTTGTAACTGATGGAAGTGATTGTAAAGCATTACAAAAGCAGCTCTCCAGGATTATTTAAATAAGTATTTTCTAATTTAAATTTTGCTTGTATTATTGGTATGGCTTGTTAATCAGGAGAGCATGATGACCATAGTCAATTTTACGCCACTCAGTGCGTTGGCCGGTGGTTTGTTAATCGGGGTTGCAGCGCTGCTGTTACTGCTGGTGGGAGGACGCATCGCCGGCATCAGCGGCATTGTGGCCGGAATCGGGTCTCAGTCCGATAAAGGCTGGCGTATCGCCTTTACGGCCGGGCTGATTGCCGTGCCATTTGGTGTGTTTACACTGAATCTGGCCGAGGCTTATTCACTGCAGGACTATTCGCCCTGGCGGCTGCTCATTGCCGGTTTACTGGTGGGCATCGGAACCCGCCTGGGTAATGGCTGTACCAGCGGTCATGGTATCTGTGGCATGGGCCGGCTGTCGCCCCGATCGATAGTGGCTACTCTGGTCTTTATGGCGGCAGGCATTGCCACCGTGACCTTATCCGGATTGGGAGGCTGAATATGTTGATGCTGGTGGCCTTGTTTTCAGGTGCCTTGTTTGGCTTTGGCTTATTACTTTCAGGGATGATGAATCCGGACAAAGTGTTGGGGTTTCTCGATCTGTTCGGCCAGTGGGATCCGAGTCTGGCGTTGGTGATGGGAGGAGCGCTGGGCGTGTTTGCCCCCGGCTACTGGTGGTGGCGCAAACAAGGTCGAACCCGGTGCGCGCTGGGTGATGCCTTGCCTGAGGTACCTGCGGCCCGGTTTGATTACAAACTGATCGTGGGGGCCTTATTATTTGGCATTGGCTGGGGCGTGGCCGGCATTTGTCCAGGGCCGGCACTGGGCATGCTGGGCAGCCTGCAATGGCAGGCCGGTCTGTTTGTGGTGGCCATGATCACCGGCTTCTGGCTGGCAGGACGGTGGCAAAAGGGCTGAAGCGGGCCCCCAACCAGCAGCGTCGGCCGCAGCAGCGCGATTGTGCTCCGCCGACATGCTGCATTGGACATGCTGCATTGAATGCCATTCACTACAAATGCCTGCTGCGAACATACTCAATGTCCGGTCAGGCGTTTTTACTTGGTCACGGCGAGCAGGTTAGCCCCATGGGCGCTCGGCCAAGGTATCTGACCGCCAAGGATGGCGGGAATGCTGAAAATGCAGGAGCAACTTTTCGGCCGTGGCATGTGACGGTCTGCTCTGGCAAACCCCGCTGTTGCTTGGTGTAACTGGGGAGTTGCCTGTCAGTCGTTAACAGACAACTCGGTGCTGATGCCGGAGAAACAGTGCGCTTTGTCTGACGAAGATGAAGCCAAAGCCGGGAAGTGAACGGGTTTATAACTGCTTCAGGTAGTCCAGTACCACTTCGTGGTGATCCTTGGTCTTGAACTTGTTAAATACCTTGGCCACGGTACCGGCTTCGTCAATCAGAAAGCTGATACGGTGAATGCCGTCATATTCCTTGCCCATGAATTTCTTTGGACCCCAGACGCCAAAGGCATCGGCCACGGCGTGATTTTCATCTGAGAGCAGGGTAAAGTTGAGCTCGTCTTTGTCTTCAAACTTCTTCAGCCGGGCGACCGGATCCGGGCTGATGCCCAGCACTACCACGTTCAGTGCATCAAGTTCATTACGGCTGTCACGCAGGCCGCAGGCCTGTACCTTGCAACCGGGGGTCATGGCTTTGGGATAGAAATACACCAGCACTTTCTGGCCGCTGAAATCGTTCAGGCTCACACGCTGCCCGTTCTGGTCACAAAGGGTAAAGGCGGGTGCCCGGGTGCCTTCCTGCAGATAGGTCATTGGTTGCTTCCTGTGGTTGGTTTGCGTTTTAAACGAAAGCTGTACTGCTCGCATTCCAGCTCGGTGCACAGCGTGTCAAAAATGGTACCGGCCTGTTCGTCGCTTAGTTGCTCAGGCAGGTTCAGCTGAAAGTGGGCCTGGAATTTTCCGCTGAGTTCGCCGCTCAGGGTCTGGTTTTGCATCGCCTGAATATCCCAGCCTGCATCACTGAAAAACTGGGTACAGCGATTCACAATACCGGGCCGGTCGGCCAGCATGATGTCGGCATCGGCACTCAGAATATAGCTGGGCTGGCTCAGCACTTGCGTGCGTTTCATCATGGTGATCAACTGCTGACTCTGGCCAAATAACGGCAGGGTGGTTTCCAGCCGGGTGATCTGGTTCCAGCTGCCCGACAGCAACAGAATGAAGGTGAACTCGTTGCCGAATATGCCCAGCCGGCTGTCAACAATATTGCAGCCGCAATCGGAAACATGGCGGGCTACTTCATTGACAATGCCAGCTCTGTTCTCGCCTATGGCGGTCACCACAAGATGATGGGTCATCGGCTGTCCGGAATGATGCGAATGAAAAGAGCTGGCATGTTAGCATAAAAGCCGGTTGGCTCCAGTGCCTGTCTTGTATTAGGGTAGGGCCGGCACTACCATAACCGCCTTTGCCCTTGTTTTGCTTTACCCGTTCCCGGTAAAAGCAGACAAGGGTCGGGTTGAACCAAGTGAATTTAAGGGCATGGACCAAGCGTGAACGTACCAACTATGATGATGAGCCTGCTGGCCGTGACCGTGCTGGCCGGCTGCAGTAACCCGGAAACCCGCAGCCAGGCTAACCGTGGTTTTGATTATGAAAATGAATCTTTGCGCACAGTTCCGCTGATGATCCCGGAGGGACTGGAGGCACCGCGCTTTAATACCGAATACGTGATCCCCAAAAACAGCACTGCCGGAGCTCTGGGTGAGGCGCTGGATATTCGTCCGCCTACTCAGGTGTTGCCGCTGGTGCGTGGCTCCGAGAGCATGGATGAAGGCACCGGTCTGTGGTTCTATCAGCAACAGCTGGATCAGCCGCTGGAGCAACAGCTGAACGAGGCGCTGGCCGGCTTTTTTGAGCGTACCGATGCCAAACACCGGCGTGTTAATGACGGTTTTGAGAGCAACGGTAAAGTTATCGGTGCCCCCAAGCAGCAATTCCGCTGGCAGTTGATTCCCGATCCCGTACGCCGGGCCGTGGCGGTGAAAGTTCAGGCGACCGAAGGGACGGGTGCCTTTATCCGGGATCGTCAGCGTGCTGAAGCCTCCATCCTCAATGCATTTTCACTGTCTTATCAACAGACCCTGAGCCATCAGCAAGAGCTGCTGGATCAAAGCCCAATTGCACTGACGCTGGATAGCGAACAGCAGCGGTTGATCTCGGAGCAAAGCTACGATCGTACCTGGAAGCGGCTGATCACCCTGTTGCCCAAGCTTGGCTTTGACATCAGCAACCGCCAGCAGGCACTAGGCTACGTGGATGTGGAATTTGACGGTCTGAGCAAGGGTGACTGGCAGGAGCTTAATCTGCCGGCGCTGAATATTCCCGAGCAGGAATATCGCATTCAGCTGGGAGATCTGGGCAACCGCACCAGCCTGAGTCTGAGCAACAAGGAGCGTGAGCCGGTGGACGCCGAGGTGCTGAGTGGCCTGGCCACCACACTGGGCAGTGCTTTTGAGCGCAGCGAGCTGGCTCGCTGAGCAATCCCTCTCTGGAAGCGGCAAGTGGATAGCCTGCAGGCTCCGTGTTAACGGGATCTGCAGGCATCACCTGTCGTCTCTCAATTCCCGGATCCCCCATTCCCACTCCCGAACATGAATCCCATCCAGCAGGGCTTTGTGCTGACCCGCCACAGCCGGGATCGTCACGGCCAGATCGATATTCACTACTGGCTGTGCACACCACAGGGGCCAGCACGGGTGACCGTGCCGGGTGAGCGTGCCCTGCTGATGATACCGGTGGCTGAACGTGGTCAGGCAGAAAAGGTGCTCAGCGGGCAGCGTTATGAGTGGGCCGAGCCCGGGCTGCAAAGCTTTTCACGGCAGTCACTGGCAGTGCTTTACTTTCATACCATGCGTGAGCAGTCGCTGGCAGTTCAGCGGTTGCAGGCCGCCGGCATTGAAGTACTGGAGCACGACTTCCGTCCCCATGAGCGTTACCTTATCAGCCGCTTTATTCGTGGCAGCGCTGAGTTTACGGGCAAGGTGCGACGGCAACACAGCGTAGTACAGGTGGATAATGCCAGACTCAGGGCTGGTAACTGGCAGCCACAATTCCGGGTGCTGTCGCTGGATATAGAGTGCTCGGGAAAGGGAGAACTGTATTCCATCGGCCTTTATGGCGACGGGCTGGCCAGGGTTCTGATGATTGGCACACCCGAGCCGGCGGCGACCGACATGCGCTGGGTGGAAAATGAACGGGCATTGCTGCACAGGCTGGAAGAAGAGCTGGCCGCTTACGATCCCGATATTCTTATTGGCTGGAACCTGGTGGCGTTTGATGTGCGTCTGCTGCTGAAGCGGGCGGAATTGTACGGTATCCGGCTAAAGCTGGGCAGAGGCGGCGAAAGTGCGTTCTTGCGGGAGCGGGCTCACACCGGGCAGGTGTTTGTTACGGTGCCGGGCAGGGTGGCCATTGATGGTATCGACGCCCTTAAAACCGCCTGCTATCAGTTTGACAGCTTCAGTCTGGAATCGGTGGCGCAGAGTCTGCTGGGACGAGGCAAACAAACGGAGGATGTGGCCAACCGGCTTGCCGCCATCATGCACGACTTTCGTCACAACAAGCCAAAACTCGCCGCTTACAATCTGGAGGACTGCCGGCTGGTCTGGGATATCTTTGCGCACACCCGGGTGCTCGATTTTCTCCGGCTGCGCAGTCAGCTGACCGGCCTGGAGCTTGATCGTAGCGGCGGCTCGGTGGCTGCTTTTGTGCAGGTGTATCTTCCCCACCTGCACCGGGCCGGTTTTGTCGCGCCCAATCTGCCACCCGGCGGTGGTCTGGCAAGTCCGGGTGGTTATGTGATGAACTCACGGCCCGGATTATACCGCCATGTGCTGGTGCTGGATTTTAAAAGCCTGTACCCGTCCATTATCCGTACTTTCCGTATCGATCCCCTCGGGCTGGTGCTGGGTCAGCAAGAAGAGGATGCCATTCCGGGTTTCAGGGGCGCGCGTTTCTCCCGTACTCATCACTTTTTGCCAGATATTATTGCCGGGTTGTGGCGGGAGCGCGATCAGGCCAAGCAAGAGCACGATGCTCCGCGTTCTCAGGCCATTAAAATTCTGATGAACTCCTTTTATGGGGTACTGGGCTCCGGCGGGTGCCGTTTCTACGATACCCGGCTGGCGTCTTCCATTACCCTGCGCGGACACGACATCATGCAGCAAAGTGCGCGCCGCATTGAGGCTGAAGGTCATGAGGTGATTTACGGGGACACCGATTCCGTGTTTGTGCTGTTAACTGGCGAATACGATGAATCTTCTGCCAGTACGGAAGGTAAACGGCTGGCGGCACTGGTGAACGAGCACTGGCGTGCGTGGCTTCAGCATGAACTGCAGCTGGAAAGTTTTCTTGAACTGCAGTTTGAAAGCTATTTCGCCCGCTTTTTTATGCCCACCATTCGCGGTCGTGAAGAAGGTTCAAAGAAGCGCTATGCGGGCCTGCGTATTCACCACGGTGATGCCGGACTGGTATTCAAGGGGCTGGAAACCGTACGCTCCGACTGGACACCATTAGCACGGACCTTTCAGACCGAGTTGTTCCGGCTGGTGTTTAATGAGGAAGATCCGAGTGATTTTGTACAGTTGACTCTGGCTCAGACTCTTGGCGGGGAACGGGATGAGCAGCTGGTGTACCGCAAGCGGCTGCGCCGGCCGTTGGATCAGTATGTAAAGTCACAGCCTCCGCAGGTGCGGGCGGCCCGCCTGGCGGACATGCATAATGCCCGGCTGGGCAAGCCACTGCGTTATCAGCGCAAGGGCATCATCGCCTATGTGATCACGGTAAATGGGCCGGAGCCGGTGGAGTATCGTCAGTCAGTGATCGACTACCAGCACTATGTGGAAAAGCAGCTCAAGCCGGTGGCTGATGCCATTCTGCCCTTTGTGGGGCTGAGCTTTGAAGGCATTACCAGCCAGCAGCTGGGGTTGTTTTGAGTTAGGAGGATTGGAACTTCCGTGCCTGCCGTCACTCCCGCTTTCGCGAGGGTGACGAGCTGTCGCGGAGATGACGATGATTAACTTTTGTGCTTGTCGTCGGATTGATGGTCGTCCTTATTTTCCTCGGAATGATATTTTCCGGGCGGAACGCCCCAGTCATCTTTGCCGTCCTCCCAGCGACGCAGGTGCATTTTATCGCGGTTTTTACGCACGCTTTTTTCTATCTGCTTGGTGTCTTTGAGGGCACCGACAAACAGGCCCACCAAAAACAGCAGAGGCAGCGCAATCCAGAGCCAGGCACTCATAATAAATTCCTCATTGATAAATGTAGCGGTCGAAAATCTCGTCCAGCATAGTAAGGATATGTGATTTGCCGCTGACAGGCTGCATGTTCAGGGCCGGAGCCAGCAGGGCCGGGGTCAGCTGGCGCTGATAGTGTGCGGACAGCGGCCGGTAACTCAGATGCCAGGGTTCGACGCCCACACCTCCGGCCCTGGCATAGGGCAGATAAAAGCCAAAGCGGCTCATGTTCGCTTGCAGCCACTCGCTCAGCGGATAAAAGTAACCCCCTTGCTGATATTCCCAGGGCTCCAGCTGCAGCTTGCTGCCGGCGGGCAGCAGGGTGGGATCGTAAATATCGAGATCCGTCCCCCAGTGGTGACGGCTGGTGCCGGGCAGGGCGCTCCAGCGCAGAATGGCGTGAATACGTTCGGGTTCGCTTAAGGCGAGCGCGTTCAGTGGCCGGCTGTCTGCATCCAGCAACGGCCGGCTGCCCTCGAACTTGCCGTTCCAGATCCCGAGCTGGCGCTCGAAGCCGCGAAAGCTTGAGGCCGGTACCAGCGAAAAGCCGGCATCGGCCGCTGCCGCCTGCATGGCCACAAAGGCCTCTCTGGCGTCGCGCTGCAACCGGTGACCCGGTTCGGCCAGCGGAACCAGATGGCTGTCATTCAGGCCAAGCAGGCAGTCGGTGTTCATGCCAGCAGACGCTCCAGAATGCCCTCATACATATCGGCAAGCTGCTCCAGATCGGCAATTTTTACGCATTCATTGAGCTTGTGAATGGTGGCATTGACCGGACCCAGTTCAATGACCTGTGCACCGGTCTGAGCAATAAAACGCCCATCGGAGGTGCCGCCGGTAGTCAGCAACGCCGGTTCCTGATGGCGCACTGCCTGTACAGCACCCACGGTAGCGGTCAGCAGATCGCCGGTGTCGGTCAGGAAGGGCTTGCCGTTCAGCAGCCAGTCGATGTGATAGTCCAGACCGTGGGCATCCAGAATGCTGTGTACCCGGGCCTTGATTTTGGCTTCATCCAGTTCGGTGCTGAAGCGGAAATTGAACTGTACCTTGAGCTCACCGGGGATCACGTTGGAGGCACCGGTGCCGGCGTGAATGTTGGCAATCTGGAAACTGGTGGGCGGAAAATACTCGTTGCCTTTGTCCCACTCAATGGCGGCCAGTTCGGCCAGCGCCGGAGACGCCTTATGCACCGGGTTATCCGCCAGGTGAGGATAGGCCACATGGCCCTGTATGCCCTTAACGGTGAGATCGCCGGTCAGGGAGCCCCGCCGGCCGTTTTTGACCACGTCACCGACTTCATGGGTGGAGGAAGGCTCACCCACCAGGCACCAGGTGATTTTTTCATTGCGCGCTTCCAGGGTGTCTACCACCCGGGTCGTGCCGTTGATAAAAGGACCTTCTTCATCACTGGTGATCAAAAAGGCAATGGAGCCCTTGTGATCCGGGAAGCGGGTTACAAAACGCTCAGTGGCGACCACCATGGCTGCCAGCGAGCCTTTCATATCAGCGGCTCCCCGGCCGTGCAGGTAGCCTTCGATTTCGGTGGCTTCAAAAGGCGGCGTATGCCACTGGTCCAGCGGACCGGGAGGCACTACATCGGTATGGCCGGCAAAGCAGAACAGCGGGCCGTCGGTGCCGCGGCGGGCCCACAGGTTCGTGGTGTCTTCAAACACCATGGTTTCCAGGCCAAAGCCCAGCGCAGCCAGCCGTTCGCCCATCAGCTCCTGACAGCCTTCATCTTCGGGGGTCACCGAGGGGCGGTTAATCAGTGCCTTGGTGAGGGCCAGCACGGCAGAGTCAGTCATGTTTGTCCTTAACGTGATTATTGATTGAACAGGCGTGCATATTGCTCGGGCTTGAAGCCCAGATGCAGCTCGCCATCGATATTCAGCAGTGGCCGTTTAATCATGGCCGGGTTGGCCAGCAACAGAGTAGCGGCGGTATCGGCGTCCAGGCTGGCTTTCTGCTCATCGCTCAGAGCGCGCCAGGTGGTTCCCCGTTTGTTGACCAGTGCCTCATGGCCAAGCACATTCAGCCAGTGATCCAGCTGCTTAGCATCGATCCCGTCGGCACGATGGTCTGTAAAGCGGTAGTCTATACCGGCCTGCTCCAGCCATTTGCGGGCTTTTTTAACGGTATCGCAGTTTTTGATGCCGTAGAGAATAACGGTCATGATGTTGTCTTTAAAGAAGGGTGGGCGGAATTTTGTCACTTAACACCCAAGGCTGCAACCGGACCGGGCAATGGCAAAAATACGCTGGCGCACAGGAACGGCTTTGGGTAGTGTTAGCCTCTTTCTGATTCCCGTTACTGCCGCGACCCGTTTTGTGATGACGACGGGTTGCACGGCTTTTCATTCGCTTTGCCTTAACAATAAAGAGGGGAAAGGCTTGGAACTCAAGGAATACTGGAGTGACAGCTATCACTCCGGCGACTTTAAACTGACCCGCATTGGCTTTGTCGCCATCCGTTTTCGCTGGCTGATTACGCTGTTGATCATCGGTATTGCCGGCTGGATAGCAGTAGACTGGTGGGTACTGGATCCGGCGCATTTTCAGCTTCTCTGGAAAATACGGCTGATCACCGGTGCCATGCTGACGCCTTTATTACCGCTCAGTTATCTGTGCAAACTGAACCGGCGCTGGATGTTTGCCTCTCTGTACTTTCTGCTGGGGGTGTTGCTGATTTTCAACCTGGTGAGCCTGTGGAGTTTCCGTGATGGCACCCCCATTCCCATTGGTTATATCGCGTTTCCCTATTTTTTACTGACTCTGCTGAGCGTGTTGCCGCTGCCGGTTAAATCCGGGCTGCGGGTAGCGGTGATGGTGATTGGCTGTGTGCTGGCCACTGATTACTGGCTGGACTCCCGCAGTCTGAGCAATGGCGCTTTGCTTGATCGGTTATGGCTGCTGATTTGTTTTAGCCTGGCGATGATCTGGGTGCAGGCGGGGCAGCTGCGTATGCTGCTGGATTTGTACCGGGAATCCACCCGCGATCCGCTTACCCGGCTGATGAACCGGCGTTTGTTTATGGGGCAGCTCCGGCAGGTGCAGCAGGAAAACCCAGGTCAGCCTTTCACCCTGATTTTGTTTGATCTGGACAGGTTCAAGCGCATCAATGATGTGCACGGACACCTGATGGGAGACGAAGTGCTGGTGCGGGTGGCCAACACCCTTGGTGATATTTTTGGTCCCGATGCCATTATGGCTCGTTATGGTGGCGAAGAATTTATGGTCTTGCTGCCCGGGACAACCCTGGAGCAGGGCATGCGCAAGGCAGAAACATTGCGGTTGGCGGTAGAGTCGCAGCCGGTGGAGAACCCGCTGGGTGATGGGGAAATTACCGTTACGCTCAGTGCCGGCGTGGTGCAGGGGCAGCACGACAGTGACTTGCAGCAATTGCTCAATCAGGCCGATGAGGCGCTGTATGATGCCAAACGCAATGGCCGTAACTGTGTACAAGCGGCGGCCTGATTAATAAGCCTTCTGAGTGGTGGTTTGTATACGAGGCTTGGCTTATACTGCTTGCCAAGCCCCCGTACTGTAACTTCAAATCATGACTTTCCTGCGGAAAAATAACTAAGCGAGACGTCTATGCCCCAAGACTATCAGGACAAACGTGCCCTTTACATTCCCTATGCCGGCCCCGCGCTGCTTGAAACCCCCTTGCTGAACAAGGGCAGTGCGTTTACCAAGGAAGAACGGCTGGCATTCAACCTGGACGGTCTCCTTCCGAATAATATTGAAACCATTGAAGAGCAAGTTGAGCGGGCCTATAAGCAATACTGCGGGTTTCAGAACAACCTCGATAAACACATCTACTTGCGCAATATTCAGGATACCAACGAAACCCTGTTTTATCGTCTGGTAGAAAACCACCTTACCGAGATGATGCCCATCATCTATACCCCCACCGTGGGGCAGGCGTGCGAAGAGTTTTCCAATATATATCGTCGCGCCCGGGGTCTGTTTATCTCTTACGCCGATAAAGATCATATTGACGATATTCTGCAAAATGCCACCAAGCGCAATGTCAAGGTCATCGTGGTGACCGACGGTGAGCGTATTCTGGGGCTGGGTGACCAGGGTATCGGTGGTATGGGTATTCCCATCGGCAAGCTGTCTTTGTATGTGGCCTGTGGTGGTATTTCACCGGCTTACACTCTGCCGGTGGTGCTGGATCCGGGCACCAACAATCCGCAGTTGCTGAAAGATCCCATGTATATGGGCTGGCGCAATCCGCGGGTAACCGGTGAAGAATACGAAGAATTTGTTGACGCCTTTATTCAGGCCGTTAAGCGCCGCTGGCCCAATGTGCTGCTGCAGTTTGAAGACTTTGCGCAGAAAAACGCCATGCCGGTGCTGAACCGTTATAAGGACGAGTTGTGCTGCTTTAACGACGACATTCAGGGCACCGCTGCCGTGACCCTGGGCTCGTTGATTGCCGCCTGTCAGGCCAGTGGCAGCAAGCTGTCCGAGAAAAAGGTGGCGTTCCTGGGCTCCGGCTCTGCCGGTTGCGGCATTGCCGAGCAGATCGTGGCCCAGATGAAGGCTGAAGGCCTGAGTGACGCCAAGGCCCGGGAGCGGGTGTTCATGGTCGACCGCTTTGGTCTGATCACCGACAACATGCCCAACCTGGTGGATTTCCAGCGTCCGCTGGCGCAGTCGCCGGAAAATCTGCAGGACTGGAACGTGGCCGGTGACAATATTTCGTTGCTGGAAGTCATGCAAAACGCCAAGCCCGATATTCTGATCGGGGTGTCCGGACAGCCGGGTCTGTTTACCAAAGAAGTGATTCAGACCATGCATGCCCACTGCGAGCGGCCTATTGTCTTCCCGCTGTCCAACCCCACCTCGCGGGTAGAGGCAACACCGGAAGAAATTATCAACTGGACCGATGGCAAGGCCCTGGTTGCCACCGGCAGTCCCTTTGCTCCGGTGGAGTACAAGGGCACTTTGTATGAGATTGCCCAGTGCAACAACTCTTACATCTTCCCGGGTATTGGTCTGGGTGTGCTTGCCTGTGGTGCCAAGCGGGTGACGGATGCCATGCTGATGGCTTCCAGCCGTGCACTGGCAACCTGTTCGCCGCTGGCACAAAACGGTGAGGGTGCGCTGTTGCCGCCGCTGTCTGAAATTCAACAGGTAAGCCGTCATATTGCCAAAATGGTGGCCAAGACCGCCCAGTTGCAGGGACAGGCACTGCAGACTTCTGATGATGCGCTGGAGCAGGCCATTGAGGCCAATTACTGGAGTCCTGAATACCGCCAGTACCGTCGCGTTTCATTCTGATAACAGGTTACCTGAATGACAAAGGCATGCTCAGGCATGCCTTTTTTATGCACGGGTGACCATGGTGCGTTGGGGGTAATGTTTTCATGCCGGAGCTGGTAAGTGAGCCTGATTTTTATGGCAGGTTAGCGGCCGGTGGAGCACGGTATTGCAGACAGAATGGTCCGCTGCAGCGGCATGCCGTGCTAAAAATTGCGCAAAAGCCTTGAAAAGTAGCGTTACAGTCCCATATTCAGTAGCCATGGCGCACTATCGTCACTCGACGCTGGCAAACAGCACCGTTATAATGCCGCGTCTGTTTTTAGCGAAGACCGAGTCTTCATCAGGATTCAAGGAGCAGCCCGGGCTGTTTCAAACATCACAGGGTCAGCACCGCTGTGCTGAAGAACATTGAGGTAAAAGAATGCAAGTTTCTGTAGAGACGACCCAGGGCCTGGAGCGCCGCCTGACCATTACTGTTCCCGCCGAGCAGGTTTCCGGCGAAGTGAACAGCCGTCTGCGTCAGCTGGCTAAGACCCGCCGTATCGACGGTTTCCGTCCCGGCAAAGCCCCGCTGGCCGTTATCAAGAAAATGTTCGGCCCCTCTGTAGAAGCCGACGTAGCCGGCGAGCTGATGCAGCGTAATTTCTTTGAAGCCGTGATGAGCGAAAAGCTCAACCCGGCCGGTATGCCTGCGATGGAGCCGGCTCCTATCAAGAGCGGCGAAGATTTTACCTTCACTGCTACCTTTGAAGTGTATCCGGAAGTAGAAGTAAAAGGTCTGGATGCAGTTGCCGTTGAAAAACCGCAGGCCGAAGTGACTGACGCTGATCTGGACAAGATGATCGACACCCTGCGTAAGCAGCACGCCGACTGGACTGAAGCCGACCGTGCAGCCGAAGATGGCGATCGTGTCACCATGAACTTCGTGGGCTCGGTAGACGGCGAAGAGTTTGAAGGCGGCAAGGCCGATGACTTCGTTCTGGTTCTGGGCTCCGGCCGTATGATCCCGGGCTTTGAAGACGGTCTGCTGGGTAAGAAAGCTGGTGAAGAGTTCACCATTGAAGTGAGCTTCCCTGAGGAATATCACGCCGAAAACCTGAAGGGCAAGCCCGCCAGCTTTGCCATCACCCTGACCAAGGTTGAAGCTCAGCAGCTGCCCGAGCTGACCGAAGAATTCGTTAAGCGTTTCGGCATTGCCGATGGCACCGTTGACGGTCTGAAAGCCGAAGTACGCAAAAACATGGAGCGCGAGCTGGCCCAGGCCCTGAAAGCGTCTGTGAAAGAGCAGGTGATCGACGGTCTGCTGGAGCAGAACGCCATTGACGTACCCCAGTCTCTGATCAACGGTGAAGTGGACACCCTGCGCAAGCAGGCGCTGCAGCGCTTTGGTGGTCTGGATGCCAAGAACGCACCTGAGCTGCCTGCCGAGTTGTTCAAGGATCAAGCCGAGCGTCGCGTACGCGTGGGCCTGGTGCTGGGCGAGCTGATCAAGACCAACGAGATCAAGGCTGACGACGCCAAGGTACAGGAAATCATCACTTCCATGGCCTCTGCCTACGAAGATCCGTCTGAAGTTGTGGCCTACTACAACGACAACCCTCAGCTGCTGGAAAACGTACGCAGTCTGGCGGTGGAAGATCAGGCCATCGAGTTTGTTCTGTCCCAGGCCAAGGTAACCGACAAGCAGGTTTCCTTTGATGAAGTGATGAACAAGCCGGGCATGGGCGCTTAAGATCATTTGACTTAAGCATCAAGCTCTTGCGTATAATGGCCCAAGTGTAAGTGCACTCGGGCCATTTTGTTTTAGGGACAAGAATTTATGTCGAACAACCAGAATCCGATGATGGACGGCCCTCTGGCCGCCCTGATCCCCATGGTGGTGGAGCAGACAGCCAAGGGCGAACGTTCCTACGATATTTACTCGCGACTGCTGAAAGAGCGGGTGATTTTCCTTACCGGCCAGGTGGAAGATCACATGGCCAACCTGATTTGTGCGCAGCTGCTGTTTCTGGAGTCGGAAAATCCGGAAAAGGATATCCACCTTTATATCAACTCGCCGGGTGGTTCGGTGACTGCGGGCATGTCTATCTACGACACCATGCAGTTTATCAAGCCAAATGTGAGCACGGTATGCATGGGGCAGGCCTGCTCCATGGGGGCATTTCTGCTGGCCGGTGGTGCACCGGGCAAGCGTTTTGCCCTGCCCAACAGCCGGGTGATGATCCATCAGCCTCTGGGCGGCTTTCAGGGCCAGGCGTCGGACATTCAGATCCACGCCAAGGAAATTCTGTATATCAAGGAAAAGCTCAACCGGTTGCTGGCCGAACATACGGGTCAGGACTTGTCGGTGATCGAGCGTGATACTGACCGTGACAACTTTATGTCGGCAGAGCAGGCCAAAGAATATGGCCTGGTTGACGAGGTGTTTCTCAAGCGTGACTGAGCAAAGCAGAGCGGGGTGCTGTACACTGTGCAGTAGACACCCGGTAAGGGTACACCCTGCGCTGCATCCACACGAGGTGACTGAATGACAGACAAACGCAAGGGCGAAGGGGACGGCGGCAAATTGCTGTACTGTTCCTTTTGCGGTAAAAGCCAACATGAAGTGCGCAAGCTGATCGCCGGCCCTTCCGTCTATATTTGTGACGAATGTGTCGAGTTGTGTGAAGACATCATTCGGGAAGAGATCAAGGATATTTCACCCAAGCGTGAAGGTGATGCCCTGCCTACGCCTCACGAAATCCGCGCTCATCTGGACGATTATGTCATCGGTCAGGACCACGCTAAAAAAGTACTGGCGGTGGCGGTATACAACCACTATAAACGGTTGCGCAATGCCACCAGTGCCGATGGTGTTGAACTTGGCAAGTCCAATATTCTGCTGATTGGTCCTACCGGCTCGGGCAAGACCCTGCTGGCTGAAACCCTGGCCCGGCTGCTGGATGTGCCCTTTACCATGGCCGATGCGACCACTCTGACCGAAGCCGGTTATGTCGGGGAAGATGTTGAGAACATCATTCAGAAGTTGCTGCAGAAGTGCGATTACGATGTTGATAAGGCTCAGCGTGGCATTGTTTACAT
Organism: Oceanimonas baumannii; assembly: GCF_002245495.1. Classification (GTDB taxonomy): domain Bacteria; phylum Pseudomonadota; class Gammaproteobacteria; order Enterobacterales; family Aeromonadaceae; genus Oceanimonas; species Oceanimonas baumannii. Next base: position 15,509 of record NZ_NQJF01000005.1, on the reverse strand, counting down.
CGATGAAATCGACAAAATCTCCCGCAAGTCCGACAACCCGTCCATTACCCGGGACGTGTCAGGTGAAGGTGTGCAGCAGGCACTGCTCAAACTCATTGAGGGTACGGTGGCCTCGGTACCGCCCCAGGGCGGGCGCAAGCATCCGCAGCAGGAGTTTCTGCAGGTAGATACCTCTAAAATCCTGTTTGTCTGTGGCGGGGCCTTTGCCGGGCTCGATAAAGTGATTGAACAGCGTATGGATCACGGCACTGGCATCGGCTTTGGTGCCGATGTGAAAGCCCGGGATCAAAAAGCATCGCTGAGCGACATTTTCACCCGGGTAGAGCCGGAAGATCTGGTCAAATATGGTCTTATTCCGGAATTTATCGGTCGTCTGCCGGTGGTGGCTACTCTGACCGAGCTCGATGAAGATGCCCTGGTACAAATTTTGTCGGAGCCCAAGAACGCCCTCACCAAGCAGTATGCGGCGCTGTTCTCGCTGGAAGAAGTTGAGCTGGAATTCCGTGATGACGCTCTGCGTGCCATTGCCCGCAAGGCGATGGAGCGCAAGACCGGCGCCCGGGGCCTGCGTTCCATCGTGGAAGCCGTGCTGCTCGATACCATGTACGACCTGCCTTCGATGGAGGAAGTCAGCAAGGTGGTGATCGATGAAACCGTGATCAAGGGTGAGTCTGACCCCATTCTTATTTATGAGAAAGGGGAAACTCAGGTAGCATCCGGCGACTGAATGCGGCTTTTTTGAGCTGAAAAAGGGGCTTTTTGCCCCTTTTTTCGTTTTTGCCGCCGTAGTGATTGAATCTTGAGATCCCGCCCCCATATACTCACCCAAGCGCTAATACTTTGCATTCAAGCCGAGAGGACATTATGACCCTAGAGCGTTCCGAACGCATCGAAACTCCCGTCCTGCCTCTCCGTGACGTGGTTGTTTATCCCCATATGGTGATCCCGCTGTTCGTGGGACGGGAAAAATCCATTCGCTGTCTGGAAGCGGCCATGGAGCAGGATAAGAAAGTACTGCTGATTGCCCAGAAAGATGCGTCTACCGACGATCCGGGTGCGGATGATGTCTATCAGGTCGGCACTGTGGCCAATGTGCTGCAAATGCTGAAACTGCCCGATGGTACCGTTAAGGTACTGGTGGAAGGTGCCCAGCGTGCTCAGCTGGAAGATTTGCGTGAAGAGGACGGCTACTTTGTGGCCGGGGCGCAATATCTGGCTACCGAAGCCCTGAATGAGCGTGAACAGGAAGTCCTGGTGCGTTCTGCCATCACCCAGTTTGAAGGCTATATCAAGCTCAACAAGAAAATCCCGCCCGAGGTCTTAACCTCGCTGTCTGCCATTGAAGACGCCGCTCGTCTGGCGGACACCATGGCCGCCCATATGCCGCTGAAGCTGGAAGACAAGCAAAAGGTACTGGAGATCGCCGGTGTCGGTGAGCGTCTTGAGTTCCTGATGGCGATGATGGAATCGGAAATGGATCTGCTGCAGGTGGAGCGCCGTATTCGTGCCCGCGTGAAAAAGCAGATGGAAAAGAGCCAGCGTGAGTACTATCTGAATGAGCAGATGAAAGCCATTCAGAAAGAGCTGGGCGAGCTGGACGATGTGCCTGACGAGTTTGAAGCCCTGCAGCAAAAGATTGATGAAGCGGGCATGACCGACGAGGCCAAGCAAAAGACCGAAGCGGAACTGGCCAAGCTGAAAATGATGTCGCCGATGTCGGCGGAAGCCACCGTGGTACGGGGCTACATCGACTGGATGATCTCGGTACCCTGGAAGAAAAAGTCCAAGGTGAAAAAGGATCTGGCCAAGGCCGAAGAAGTGCTGAATGCCGATCACTATGGCCTGGAAAAGGTCAAGGAACGCATTATCGAGTATCTGGCGGTGCAGAGCCGGACCAACAAGATTAAAGGGCCGATTCTGTGCCTGGTGGGACCGCCCGGCGTGGGTAAAACCTCACTTGGCCAATCCATTGCCAAGTCGACCGGTCGTAAATATGTACGCATGGCGCTGGGCGGCGTGCGTGACGAAGCGGAAATCCGTGGTCACCGCCGAACCTATATCGGCTCCATGCCTGGCAAGCTTATCCAGAAAATGGCCAAGGTGGGAGTACGTAACCCGTTATTCCTGCTGGATGAAATCGACAAAATGTCGTCGGACATGCGCGGTGATCCTTCCTCGGCACTGCTGGAAGTACTGGATCCGGAGCAGAACCACAGCTTTAACGATCACTATATGGAAGTAGATTACGATCTCTCCGATGTGATGTTTGTGGCCACCTCCAACTCCATGCATATTCCGGGTCCGCTGCTGGATCGGATGGAAGTGATCCGGTTGTCCGGTTACACCGAAGATGAAAAACTGAATATTGCCAAGCGTCATCTGCTGGCCAAACAAATCAGCCGCAACGGCCTGAAAGACACGGAGCTGGTGGTGGAAGACTCCGCCATTATCGGCATTATCCGTTACTACACCCGGGAAGCCGGAGTACGTAGTCTTGAGCGGGAAATTTCCAAGCTGTGCCGTAAGGCGGTGAAGGAAATTCTGCTTAACAAAGACATTCAACAGGTCGTTATTAACGGTGATAACCTGAAGAAATATCTGGGTGTGGTCCGCTTTGATTATGGCAAGGCAGAAGAAAGCAACCAGATTGGTCAGGTTACCGGACTTGCCTGGACCGAAGTGGGCGGTGATCTGCTGACCATTGAAGTGGCCAACGTACCGGGCAAGGGTAAGCTCAGTTACACTGGCTCTCTGGGCGATGTGATGCAGGAGTCCATCCAGGCCGCGATGACGGTCGTGCGCTCCCGCGCCGAAAAATGGCGTATTAATGCCGACTTTTATGAAAAGCGGGATATTCATGTGCATGTGCCTGAAGGAGCAACGCCCAAGGATGGCCCTAGTGCCGGTATTGCCATGTGCACCGCCCTGGTGTCCAGCCTGACCGGCAACCCGGTGCGCGCTGATGTCGCCATGACCGGTGAAATCACGCTGCGCGGTGAGGTGCTGCCCATTGGTGGTCTTAAAGAAAAACTGCTGGCGGCGCATCGTGGTGGCATTAAGCGGGTCGTTATCCCTGCAGAAAATGAGCGGGATCTGGAAGAAATTCCGGAAAACGTGAAAGGTGATCTGGAGATTCATCCGGTGCGCTGGGTGGATGAAGTGCTGGAATTGGCGCTGGAACAACCGCCGGAAGGCTTTTCGGTAGCGTCTGCCTGAGGTTTTTCGCTTCCGTCTGTGGTTTGAGGCTTGTCAGTAGCCGAGAGTCGCAGTAGCCTTGGAAAGCTATGGTGGCAGGGCCGGGATAACGCCTTGTCACCAGATTCAAATAACAGGGTTGTGTCATCCGACCAACGCCAAATATAAAATGAAGGGGAATGACCGTGAATAAATCTCAACTGATTGACAGAATCGCTGACGGCGCCGACATCACCAAGGCATCTGCCGGTCGTGCACTGGATGCATTCGTGGAAGCGATCACCGAAACCCTGAAAGACGGTGATTCTGTCTCTCTGGTTGGTTTTGGTACCTTTGAAGTGCGTGAGCGTGCAGCCCGCACCGGCCGTAACCCGCAAACTGGTGCTACCATTCAGATTGCCGCTGCCAAAACCCCGGCATTTAAGGCAGGCAAGGCTCTGAAAGACGCCGTAAACTGATATCAGCACGCCGGTACGATTGCCGGTGACACTGACTCCGAACAAGGCGCATCCGGTGGTGCGCTTTTTTTTCGGTACAGGCGGCATACCGCCATCGGGAGCAATAGCAACATATGTTTTTTGACAAACTGAGAGAAGGTGCCCAGGGCACTACCTCCAAGATTATTCTGGGTGCGATTATCTTGTCCTTTGCGCTGGCCGGTGTTGGCAGCTACGTCACCCAGCCGGCCAAACAAGTGGCTGCGGTGGTCAATGACGAGGAAATCTCGGCCCAGGCGCTGGAAAATGCCTATCGTAATGAGCGTGACCGCCTGCAAAGTCAGCTGGGCGAGCAGTTCAGCCAGCTGCTGGCGGATCCCACCTACGTGGCGCAAATTCGCCGCTCTGTGCTGGAGCAGATGATCGAGCAGAGCCTGATCGACCAGAAAATTGCCGAGCTGGGACTGCGTGCCAGTGACGAGCAGGTCCGCCAGGCGATTCGTGCACTGCCGGAGTTTCAGACTGACGGCAAGTTCGATAATGACCGGTACCTGCAGCTGCTGGGGCGTAACAATCTGACTCCGGAGCAACTGCGTGACAGTATTCGTCAGGATCTGAACCGTCAGATGCTGCTGAATGCCATTGTCGGCTCTGCCTTTTCCCTGCAAAACGAAGCCGGCCTGCTGGACCGTCTGACTCATCAACAGCGCAGTGCAACCCTGGTTCGTCTGCCGCTGGCTGAGTTTGAGTCCGGAGCTGAAGTGACGGATGACGAGGCCAAAGCCTGGTATGAAGCTCATCCCGAACAGTTCCAGCGTCCTGAGCAGGTGAAGCTGAATTATGTGCTGCTGGATGCGAATACTGTTTCTGCACAGGACATTGACGAGCTGGCCATTGAGGACTTTTACGCCGCCAATCAGGCCAGCTACACGCAGCCTGAACAGCGTCGTGTGGCTCACATTATGGTGAACAAGGACGGCGATGCCGAGCAGAAGATTCAGGCTATTCTGGAGCGGCTGAACGCCGGTGAAGAGTTTGCCGAGCTGGCAGCCAGCGAATCTGACGATGCCTTTACCGGTGAGAAGGGTGGCGAGCTGGACTGGATGGAGGCGGGCACGCTGGATCCGGCTTTTGATAAGGCGGCTTTTGCTCTTGCCAATGTTGGTGATGTATCCGAGGTAGTTGAAAGCGACTTTGGTCTGCATCTGATCAAGCTGCTGGAAGTACGCGAGGCCCAGGTGAAGCCGTTGAGCGACGTGCGTGACAGCATTGCCGAGCGTCTGGCTGCAGACCAGGCTGGTGACGACTTTTATCAGCGTGAGCAGCGACTGGCAGAGCTGGCATTCGAATTTCCCGATTCACTCGACATGGCTGCCGATGATCTGGAACTGACCGTACAGTCTACCGATTTCGTCTCTGCGGGTGAATTTCCCCAGGAACTGAGCGACACCCGGGTGATCAGCAAGGCATTTTCGCCCGAGCTGCGTGAGCAGGCTATGAACTCGGACATTATTGAACTGGGTGATAATCAGGCTGCAGTTATTCGTGTGCTGGACTATCGTCCGGCGGCGGTGCGTGATTTCGACGAAGTCAAAACCCAGGCCCTTGAGCTGGCACGCAAAGACAAGGCGGCCGAACAGGCACAGCAGGCAGCTGACGCACTCGAACAGGCCTGGCGTGACGGCAATGCCGAAGCCTGGCTGAGCGAGCGTGAGCTGGATAAGACGGAACTTGCCGATGTTACCCGGGAAAGTGCACAGGATCCGGCATTACTGAATGCTTTGTTCGCCATGCCGGTACCGTCAGAGCAGCCCAGCCTGCAGACCGTCACCTTGATGGGCGGGGATATTGCCGTGTTGAAACTGAATGCGGTGAACACCCCGGCAGAGCCGTCTGAGCAGGCAGCACTGGTGCGCCAGGGGCAGGGCAGGGTACAGGGCCAGCGGGATTTCCAGAGCCTGATCAGTGCGCTGAAGGCGACTGCCGACATTGAGTACCGGCAGGTCGACAGCGAAGAAGACAGTTTTTTCTGATTCGCTAAAAACACGTTAAGTAAAACAGACGCTGCGGCGTCTGTTTTACTTTTTGGCAGCCTTCACAATTTATGGGTTCATGCAGTCTTCGAGTTGCCAAGTCTTTACCGATTTGATACTAAGATTATTTACAGCAGGCGAACGCCTGCGTTTTTCGTTATGATGCGAAGCATGGGTAAGTGATATATGCTAAGCAGGGCATAGTAGTCGGAGAACAACTTTGATAAACGTATTCCTGGTTGATGACCATGAGTTAGTGCGCACAGGGATCCGACGCATTTTAGAAGACGTCAAGGGAATGAAGGTGACTGGCGAGGCCAAAAGCGGTGAAGAAGCCGTCCAGTGGTGTCGTGAGCATCATCCTGACGTGATCTTGATGGACATGAACATGCCGGGTATCGGTGGCCTTGAGGCTACCCGCAAGATTTTGCGTTTTAACCCGGATGTGAAAATCATCGTCCTTACCATTCACACAGAAAATCCGTTCCCTACCAAGGTGATGCAGGCCGGTGCTGCCGGGTATCTGACCAAGGGAGCCGGGCCGGAAGAAATGATTAACGCCATCCGGCTGGTGAACAGCGGTCAGCGTTATCTGTCACCGGAAATAGCCCAGCGCATGGCCCTGAGCCAGTTTTCCAATGAGGAAAACCCGTTCAAGGAGCTGTCGGAGCGGGAGCTGCAGATTATGTTGATGATCACGCGGGGACAGCGGGTAACCGATATTTCCGAGCAGCTTAACCTCAGCCCGAAAACCGTGAACAGCTATCGTTACCGGCTGTTCAGCAAGCTCAACATCAACGGTGATGTGGAGCTGACCCATCTGGCCATTCGCTACGGTATGCTCGACGCCGAGAAAATTTAGGCCCATGAGCGAGCACTTCGATGCCAAAGCCTTTCTTAAGGTGGTGACCGAACAGCCCGGTGTTTACATGATGTATGACGCCGGGCAGGAAGTCATTTATGTGGGCAAGGCCAAAAACCTGAAGAAACGGTTGTCTTCCTATTTTCGTACACATGTCAGCGGCGAAAAAACCCGGGCCCTGGTGCGCCAGATCCATGATGTACAGGTGACAGTCACCCACACTGAAACCGAAGCGCTGATCCTTGAGCACAACCTGATTAAACAGCACTTGCCTAAATACAATGTGCTGCTGCGGGATGACAAGTCTTACCCTTATATCCTGATCTCCGAACATTCGCATCCGCGTATCAGTCTTCATCGCGGGGTGCGTAAAAAACGGGGGGAATATTTTGGTCCTTATCCCAACGGGGCTGCCGTGCGGGAAAGCCTGCACCTGATGCAAAAGCTGTTTCCGGTGCGTCAGTGCGAAGACAGTGTCTATGCCAACCGCAGTCGTCCCTGTCTGCTGTATCAGCTCAAACGCTGTGCCGGCCCTTGCGTGCCAGGACTGGTCAGTGATGAGGAATATGCGCATCAGGTGCAGCTGGCCAGGTTGTTTCTGCAAGGCAAGAATCAACAGGTACTGACCGATCTGGCCGACAGCATGGAGCAGGCCAGCGGAGAGTTGCGTTTTGAAGACGCGGCCCGGTTCCGGGATCAGTTGCAGGCCTTGCGGCGGGTACAGGAGCAGCAGTTTGTCAGTGGCAATGTGCTCGACGACCTCGATGTGATTGGCCTGGCGGTGGAGCGCAGCCAGGCTTGCGTGCAGGTGCTGTTTATCCGTCAGGGTAAGGTGCTGGGCGGGCGTAGTTACTTTCCGCGCATGGCTCCCGACACCGATGCCGAAGAAATTCTGCAAAGCTTTGTGCTGCAGTTTTATCTTTCCGGTATTAATGGCCGGGAAGCACCGTCGGAAGTGCTGCTGGATCGTACCCTGCCGGATGAAGCCGTGTTGGGTGAGACCTTGAGCCAGCACTATGGCCGCAGAGTACGGCTGCGAAGTGCTGTGCGCAGCGAGCGGGCCCGGTTTGTCAAACTGGCCTGCACCAATGCCGAAACCGCTCTGGCCAGCCGGCTGGCCCACCGCAGCACTCAGCGCCAGCGGCTGGCACAACTGCAGGAAGTGCTGTCGTTACCGGACATTACCCGCATGGAGTGCTTTGATATCTCCCATACCATGGGGGAGAAAACCGTAGCCTCCTGTGTGGTGTTTGATCAGGACGGCCCCCGCAAGAGCGATTATCGCCGTTTTAACATCAGTGGTATTACGCCAGGTGATGACTACGCGGCGATGGAGCAGGCCCTGTATAAACGCTTTGACGGGGCGGATCCCGATACCCTTCCCGATGTGCTGTTTATTGACGGCGGCCTGGGCCAGCTGAGCAAGGCCGAGGCGGTGCTCAGTGAGGCGCTTGCCGACAGCCCGAAACAGCCGTTCCTGGTGGGTGTGGCCAAGGGAGTAAGCCGCAAACCCGGGCTGGAAACATTGATCATGGGGCACAGCCATGAAGAACGGCACCTGCCTGCCGATTTGCCGGCTCTGCATCTTATTCAGCATATCCGCGATGAATCCCACCGTTTTGCCATTACCGGACACCGGGCCCAGCGGGGCAAGGCAAGGGTTACCAGCAGCCTGGAAGCCATTCCCGGCATTGGAGCCAGGCGGCGGCAGGCACTGCTGAAATACCTGGGGGGGCTGCAGGAGGTGAAGCGGGCCAGCGTGGAAGAGCTGGCCAAGGTGCCCGGCATCAGCCGTGCCCTGGCAGAAAAGATACACGATGCGTTGCATCACTGAGTCTCATCATGCACCATGTAGCTGCATCGTCTTTTGGTTTGAATAACAATGATAAATGTCCCTAATTCTCTGACGTTCTTTCGTATTCTGCTGATCCCCGTATTCATCGTGCTGTTCTATCTGCCCGTGGAATGGGGGTATTTCTGGGCGGCAGCGGTATTTGCTTTTGCTGCTGCCACTGACTGGCTGGATGGATTTCTGGCTCGCCGGCTGGAGCAAAGCACACCTTTCGGAGCTTTTCTTGATCCGGTGGCCGACAAGGTCATGGTGGCGGCCGCTCTGGTGCTGATTGTGGATGATTACAGCAGTGCGCTGGTAACCATTCCAGCCATGTTTATGATTGGCCGGGAGATCATGATTTCGGCGTTGCGGGAGTGGATGGCCGAAATCGGCCAGCGTTCGCGGGTAGCGGTAAGCTGGATTGGAAAATGGAAAACCACCATTCAGATGCTGGCACTGATCGGCCTTATCTGGCAGCAGAGCATTTACATGGTGTGGATAAGCTATGTGCTGCTGTATGTGGCCACCGGCCTGACCTTGTTCTCTGCCTATGATTACCTCAGAGCGGCCTGGGGTGATCTGACCCGCAGCGAGTAAATTCGCTGTACATGACCATTTGCGCATAAAAAATATGCGAACGGCTGCAAAACCCTTAAAAGAAGTTGACTGGGCTGCATGGACCATTAAAATGCAGCCCATATCAAAGACTTGTATGGCGCGTTAGCAAAGTGGTTATGCAGCGGATTGCAAATCCGTTTAGTCCGGTTCGATTCCGGAACGCGCCTCCATTTATCCTTCCAGAAATGTCTACGCCCGGATGGTGAAATCGGTAGACACAAGGGATTTAAAATCCCTCGCTGGTAACAGCGTGCCGGTTCAAGTCCGGCTCCGGGCACCATTATAAATCAAGCACTTGCGCTAGATTTACCCCACTTCCAGTTTTTAACTTTTGCCCTGAATGGCGACAAAGTGGCGACAGCGATTTTTTTTGCCTTGTTGTGGGCGGCGCTGTGAAGCTGATTGAAATTCCTATTTTCATATTTTTCAGGTTTGGCGCGGCTTTGCGCTGGGCTGGTGGTTTCCCTGTGTCAGGCTAGTGCCCACGTAAACGGCACGAACATCGGGCACGGCGTGGCTTCACTGATCCTGCTGCTGATCTGCCAGCACTGTAATTCCTTCATTTTCGTGCGATGTCTTTCACTGTTTGCAGAGCCTCAGATCCCCGTGAATTCCCATTAACGGTGGGGGGGCGGTTGGTTTTGCACACCCGCAGAATTTCATAATTTTTATGACGCAAAGCGCTAAGGCGGGCGCGGAGGAGCGCGGTTTCCGTCGGGCGAGCGCGTGCGTGGACGGTTTACGTGTGTGCTCGTGGTCGGGGGCTTATACGGGGCTGGGATACAAGAAAACGGCCACTGTGGGTCGCCTGGGGGGATGGGATGTGGTTGCCGGCTGGGGAAAGTCTTGCTCCATTTGCCGTTGCTGGGTGGTTTTCTGTTTACCCTGCCGGCGGCAATCACGTTATGAACCGTGGTTTTGGTCATGCCTGAGCGCTCACAAAAGCGGCCCACACTGACCACGGGTGTGTCGAAATGGATAGCTATTTGAGTCATAATTGACACCTATTGCTTGTTATTGCGCTTTGTTGATTTTGTTTGAACTGAATTTTCGGTTCATTCGTTTGTGTGAAGTGGCTGCTGCTGGTCAAGGCAGCTGTTCTGTGGACAGAAGTGATACCGGTTCACAAAAACACAAGTACTCTGGGCCGACAGCCATGATGTTGTCGTCTCGGCGGGTAATGCTGCCCACAACGAATGGGATCATCAGGGAGCCCGGGTGCCATTCTCTACCGCCTGGCTGGAAAACCAGGTCTGTCTGGCAAACGGCTGCAGTCTGCCCAGGTGGGCGGCCTCTACATCAAAAGTGATAACCCGGCCTACCGGTAGGTCTACCTGAGGCAAAGCAACAAACCCGACGAGATACGCATTATTGCCAGATGGACGGGGAAGAAGATTTAAACACGCGCTGTATTGATGGGTTACGGACAGCACAGTGGCATCAGTGAGTGACGGGCTGACTGATGGCACCACTGATATGGTGAAGAAAGGCCTGGTGACCTGTAACACCCGGGCGGTAGCGTGCTTTTTACATGTTTTATCGCTTCGTATCGGTAACGAAGCAACAAGAGGAATATCTGTTTTTTTTAATTCAAACAAGCAATACATATGTAGTGTTAGTGTGTTAGCAGTACGGGGTAAATAAATGCCATCTTTAAACTTTGAAAATGCAAAGCAAGAATTTCGTGATTACTACAACGAAAACTATGATTTGTTAGATGGGGCAATGAATTCATTTGTTACCTTGGTTAACTCACTAATCAGAAATTCCAGCGACATAACCATATCTAAAATAGAAGGTCGCGTTAAAGAAAGAAATGAATGTGTAAAGAAATTCAGCCGTAAATACAGAGCGACACTAGAAGCAGAAGGTCATGAATATCAAATTATTGACCACATATCTGATTTGATCGGGGTTCGAGTGGTCTGCTTGTACGAAGATGATATTGAGAAGATAAAAGAACTGCTATGTGCACACTTTGAAGTGGTTGATATTACAGACAAGATAGCCCAGATTGAAAGCACTGAAAATTACTTTGGGTATAAAGGCCTGCACCTTGACCTGAAGTTGAACGAGCAGAGAAGAACGCTTCCTGAGTATTCCAAGTTTGTTGATTTTGGATTCGAAATTCAAATCAGAACAATAATTCAGGACTCATGGAGTGTGCTTGATCATAAGATTAAGTATAAAAAGTCTATTCCCAACTCTCTGAAAAGAAGAATTAACTCACTGGCGGCATTGTTTGAAGTCGCAGACCGTGAGTTTCGTGAAATTCGTAACGCGACAGAAGCCATACTACAGGCTGAAGATTTAACACAAGAGCAAATTGCCAAAGAAACTGATCTGGTTCAGGTAGGAGAAGCAACCTCTAAAACGAAAGCCTATATCCTGAATGCGTTCAGTTTCCTTAAAATCGCCAATCACTTTTTCCCAGGGTTTGACTTTGAACCACACAAGGTTGATGGGTTTACTGAAGAAATTGTTTCACTGAAGAAAGGTATTACCCGTGGCAAGTTCAACTTCTACTTGAGGGAAAACATAGCCACAGTCAAAAAGTATAAAGAGTTCTTTGAGAATAAAAACACAGGTGAAACGCTGAACCCATACACAATGATCAGGCATTGTCTTTACCTGGGTGATAAAGAAGCCTTCTCAAATCTTTTGAGCAGCCATGTAATGGAAGCATTTAAAGAATGGCTGGTAGATAACGGCTGACATGTAATTGTGTTAACTACTGAGCAAGTACCCGCAGCCCGTTTTTATGGGCTGCTTTTACAAATGGGATCATCTGGAAGCCTGGGTGCCGTTTTCCACCACCTGGCTGGAAGAGCATGGCTTGCAGGGTAAGCGCCTGGCGGTAATCAAGGTGCAGGGCGACTCCATGACTCCGACCCTCGATAACGGCGACACCCCGCTGGTGGAAATGCTGCCCGAAGACGCAGTAGAGAACCTGCCCGACAGCGTGTACGTGCTCCGCCTACTGATCAAGCGCCTGCAGTCCGACCTGATGGTGATGGGCGGCCTCTACATCAAAAACGACAACCCGGCTTACGACAAGATCCACCTGACCCAAAGCAACAAACCCGACGACATACGCATCATCGCCAGATGGACGGGTAAGAAGATTTAGGCGTGCTCACTATTAAAATGTTAGGTGAAACCTAGGATAAATAATGAACCAAGATTCAAAAGGTATACCTTCGACTAGTAAAACGGCTTTTAATTGCCCCCACTGTGGTGCGTATACAACTCAGCAATGGTCATCTCTTTACGCAAAAAAATATATAAATGGACGAAGAGTTCCTGTTGTTTCTAACGCAAACAGAAAGCTGGTTTCGGCATTGGGATGCGATGTCGAACATCTAAATTTGCATATGCAAAACCTCAGTGTAGCTGAATGTTTCAACTGTCACGGAATTTCAGTCTGGGTTCAAAACCAGATTGTGCACCCTCCATCTAAAGTGGATATACAGCCAAATCAAGATTTACCCCCATATATAATTAATCTATTTGAGGAAGCCAGAGAGATCGTCGACGCATCTCCTAAGGGGGCTGCAGCGTTACTGCGATTAAGCATTCAGTATCTATGCGCAGAGCTTGGCGGAACAGGTAAAAACATAGACAAAGATATCGCTAGCCTGGTCTCTAAAGGTTTGAATCCGATGATACAACAAGCATTAGATGTGGTTCGAGTCATTGGTAATGAAGCAGTGCATCCAGGTGAGATAGATCTTAATGATAACCAGGATATAGCACTTCAGCTATTCAGTCTTATCAACCTTATCGCAGAACAAATGATCACGCACCCTAAGCATGTTGAAGCTATTTATAGCAGCCTTCCTGAAGGTAAGTTACGCGGTATTGAACAGAGAAATAAAAAAGCAACAGAAAGCAATGGCGGCACCTAACGTCAAGTAGCCAGTAGCGCGGGGATTAAAAATGGATCACATGAGTGAAGAACTTGAACAACTGAAAGGATTTACTCCTTACGATTTGATGGAGCACTTGCGGCAAAGCGGCTTTTCAGAATGGCGGTGCAGCATGTGCGGACACGAGACCATCAACATCATCGGCACAGCCGAGCAGTTGTTCTTCTTTCAGATGAAGGCATCATTGACCGACACAGAAAGCGATACTCGGGGGTTCGATGTGGCCATGGCCGTTTGTGACAACTGCGCCCATGTGCACCTCTACTCTTGCCAGGATCTGGTAAAAAAGCTTAAGCAAAAAGATTCAAAAGCATCTGAAAGTTCAGAAAAAGGCGAGTGATATGAAGAATGTGGTAACCTTTCCTTCAGTATCAACAGGTGGTACCACTTCAGGTGGTGATGGCGGAGGACACGACATGTTAGAGCAAAGAGTCGCACATCTGGAGAAAGAAGTAGGTGCCCTGCGGGCCGATGTGGCCGTGATCAAGTCAAACTACGCTACGAAGGAAGATCTTTCCGCGATTCGAGAAGACGTTGCCATCATCAAAGCCAGCTATGCAACCAAAGAAGACATAGCCAACTTGCGTGTTGAGCTGCATAACAGCCTGCGTAATCAAACAGTCTGGCTTATCGCCTCCATGTTGGCTGTGCTCGGTATTGGGCTGACAGCTGCTCGATTTCTCTTTTGATTGAGAGAAGTGTTTTCTCAGAGTCTTGACTATTTTTTATGATTTTTATTGCGCTTTGGTGTGGGTTCCGTTAGTGTCTAACCAGCATGAGCGTATCGCTCAGCTTGCTGCAGTTGATGTAATCGTATTTGTCGCCTGCTCTATGTTGTTAGATAGAGCGCTGGACGAAAGTTCAGCATGTTCCTAGGCTGCACCCTATGCGCCCCTCCCGGCCCTCCGGACCGAGAGTAGCGATAGACGATGAGCTTAGCCAGAGAAGTGGTGGCTGCTGACAAATATAATCAACGAATGCAACACTACTTCTCGGTCTCTAGAGTATGAGTGGCTAAGCTCTTATTGTTAAAGTCTACTTTCCTATGCAAAAAGACAAACCTTACATCACAACTACTAACGTCATATCTTCCATCCCCAATCTTTGTAAATCTCTTAACATTACTGAAGATGAGCTATCACAAGCTTTGTCTTTGGGTAGTGATATGTATGTTAGAGATAGAGTAGAGAAAAGTGATGGTTCATATAGAGTCATTCATAAACCTCATTATTTGTTAAGGAAAATTCAGCGGAGGATAAATAAGCGTATCTTTCAAAAGCTGGTTGGATGGCCCAGTTATATTTTCGGTTCGGTCCCTAATACAGTGAACTATAAAGGTGAGGTTGTTGAACCAAAGGATTACGTGAGTTGTGCGGCCCAGCATTGTGGGGCTAAAAGTTTACTAAAGCTGGATATCAAAGATTTCTTCGATAATATTCACATCTATCATGTTGAGAGAATATTTAGTGGTTTCTTCCACTATAATGAAGAAGTATCCAAGACTCTCAGTCAGATTTGTACTTATAATAATGTGGTTGTGCAAGGGGCTTTAACTTCAAGTTATATCGCTAGTTTATGTTTATGGGATAAAGAACTTGAGGTTGTTGAAAGATTAAAAAGAAAAAATCTAGTATACACACGCCTAGTTGATGATATTACTGTTTCTTCAAAGGTTTCAAATTATCAGTTTGATAACGCATCTGCTCTTATAGTGGAAATGTTGCGTTCGAAAGACCTTCCGGTTAACAATAATAAGACAAAAGTTTTTCACGCGACTATTGAGCCATTAATGGTTCACGGCATGCGAGTTAATTTTAAAGAGCCCAGATACCCATCTGATGAAGTTAGACGCTTACGTGCCGCAGTAAGAAATGTCGAAATGTTAGCATCGGAGCCTGGTTATAGAACCACTTTTGCTTACAGAAAAGATTTTAACCGATGTATGGGGAGAGTTAGTAAGTTAAAACGTGTGAAACATGAAAAGCATAAACATTTAGTTGAGCGTCTAAATAAAGTATTGCCATTGCCATCTAGAACAGACTTGAGAAGGTGTAAGCTTTCTGTTAGGAGGCTTGAAAATGATTATAATAAAAAAAGAGAATCATATTGGTATAAAAAAAGATTCTATATGGTTCATGATAGATTGAATGTTTTGCAGCGGACTTATTTTAAAACTGCATATCAGTTAAGAGAACGTTTGAAAAAAATAAGGCCATGGTACGATCATGTTGAAAATGAATAATTCACAAAAGCTATTCTCTAGATTGTTATGGTTATTTTTAAGCGTTGCGATTTTAGGGTCTTCTATAGGAGGGTGGTCCGCACTGAGTACAATTCTAGAAAAAAAGATGTACTCATTAGATTTTTGTATGAGTAACGATTGCATCATTTATTTCGGGAAGGAGTTCAGGGCAAGATCATGAAAAACCCTTGCGTGGCAAGGCTTTCAGCGGGGTAAAAATGAAAACATTAGTAGCCACTTTTTACACCGGAACGCGCGTTTTCTGAAGAAAAATGTCGATTTTCGAGGATCGCTTTGACGATCAGATCTCACTGTGATCATATGCTGTCTTTTGAACAGCAGCTTATCACTATGAATGG
>NZ_NQJF01000059.1 GCF_002245495.1 Oceanimonas baumannii | reverse complement strand
AGATGTGTATAAGAGACAGTCCTTGGGCATACGTGGGCGTCGAATGCCACCGCGCGCGCCACAGGATATTGGCTTCGCTACCGGAGAATCCCGAAGGTCGCGCGAGGTGAGCCGCCAGCTTTTCCAGAACGTCACTTTGAAGCGTTGCTCTTCAAAGGCTTTCGCAACGGCGATCGTTACGACTATCGTGGCATCTTGATCACGCTACTGCTCCATGGCGCGGGATTTCGAGAGTCGGAGCCTTTTCACCTTTACGTTCAGGACGTATTTCCAGATCCACAGGACCCGCGTCAAGCCAAGGTCCTCATCCACCATCCGCACTACGGGGCCGCGCCTGCTGACTGGTGCGACGAGCGAGGACGACCACGTAAATCGAACCGAGCAGAATACCTCGGCCAGCGCTTCGGCCTTGTGCCGCGTACAGACTTGATGGACCGTCGGCATGCTGGCTGGAAAGGCGGCATGCACGACGGTCCGTACTACAAGCAGGCGTACTGGTTCGTGCCGGAGTACGGCGAGTGGTTTCTGGAACTTTGGCATCGCTATCTGAAGCAGCTTGCGCATTTCGATCGGGATCATCCGTTCGCTTTCGTGAACCTGCGGCGCGCACCCTATGGTGCGATATACACCCTCACGCAGTACAACAAGGCTCACGCGGCCGCGTGCAAACGCATTGGCCTCGAAGTTGGCAAGGCGCTTGGCACAACTCCGCACGGGCACCGACACGCCTACGGCCAGCGTTTGAAGCACGCGGGAATCGACAAGCCGATGATTCGCCGCTTCATGCATCACGCATCGATCGAGAGCCAGGAGATCTACACACAAGCAAGCTTTAGCGAAGCCCGAGAAGCACTTCAGCAAGCGGCGCACCGGCTGGATGGACTTCTTACGACGCCTCTGTCCGATTTGGTCCGTTCATCTGACTAGCCACATCTCCACGTGACCGAGCAAACACATGTACAAGACCTCTCCAACTAAACCCAAGGGGCGTCGCAAGGCGGCAAGGAC
>NZ_NQJF01000058.1 GCF_002245495.1 Oceanimonas baumannii | reverse complement strand
AGATGTGTATAAGAGACAGCGTGCCCACCGTGCGCAGGATGCGGTCAATGATGGGGTCGAGCATGCCTGCGTCGGTCATGATCCCGAAAAACAGGATGGCAAACACAAACATCCCCACAACAGGCGCGACGTTCTTGATTCCGGTGATGATAAAGGCACTGGTTTGCAGGCCGAACCCGCCGAGCAGCGCGGCGATGATCGGCAAAGCGATTAAAGCCACCAGTGGCGAGAGGCGTTTGCTCATGACGGCAATGAGCAGGCACAGGATGGTAATGACACCCAGGGTAGCGAGCATGGGGACTCCAGAGCGGCCTTTGGTGGCCGGTTATTGTTTTCCACGGAGTATTGGAAGCGCGGTAGTCTTTGTAAATTGGAATATTCAGCCCGGCATGTTCGGAAAAACAAAACGATGAAAAATTCGATCCAGCATATCCAAGCGTTTCTCACCGTCGCGCGCACCGGCAGCTTTACCAAGGCCGCCAGCGAACTGAACCTCTCGCCGTCGGCGCTCACCGTGCAAGTGCAGCAATTGGAAGAGTGGCTGGGCATCGCCCTGCTCGACCGCAGCCCGCGCCACGTCAGCCTCACCCCCGCCGGGCAGGAAGCTCGCGGCCCGATGGAAAAACTGCTGCTGGACCTGGATAACATTGTCACCGGCTCGCGCGACCTCGCCGCGTTGCGCCGGGGCGTGGTCACCATTGCCGCCCTGCCCTCGGTGTGCGCCGGTAGCCTGCCCCCGGCGCTGCGTCTGTTCCGCGAGCGCTTTGCCGGGATCGATGTGCGCCTGCACGACGTGGTGGCCCATCGCATTCATGCGCAGGTGCGCGCCGGCGACGTGGACTTTGGCATCGGCGTGCGGGCGCGATTAAGCCATGGCCTGGATTTCGTGCCGGTACTCAATGACCGCCTGTGTGCGTTTGTGCCGCTGGATCATCCCTTCGCGGCTTTGCCACGCTTGTCCCTGGAGCAACTGGCGGACCAGCCGATCATCCTCACCGGCCGCGAGAGC
>NZ_NQJF01000057.1 GCF_002245495.1 Oceanimonas baumannii | reverse complement strand
CCAATCGGCTGAAGACGCTGACTTGGCCAAGGCCGAGCCACGCTTCAACTTCGACAACAAGAGCTGGGTGCTGCCGTCCAGTGAGTCCGAGTACCAGGAAGGCATCAATTCCCTGAGCCGCTATGAAGCGCGCCTCTCCGATCCCAACCAGAAAGGCGCGCTGTTCTACGCCCGCGCCGACAACCTCAACAATTGGCTGGGCGATGTCGCCACGCGCCTGGGTTCGTTGTCCCAGCGCCTGTCGGCCAGCGTCGGTCGGGTCAAACTCAACACCGCGTTGAAAACCGAGGCGCTCGCGCCGGGTGAAGTGCCGCAGGTTGACGAAGAAGTGGTGGAAACCCCGTGGATGCAGATCGACAACGTGTTCTACGAAGCCCGTGGCCAGGCCTGGGCCTTGTCTCACCTGCTGCGTGCGATCGAAGTCGACTTTGCCGATGTGCTGGCCAAGAAGAACGCCACCGTCAGCGTGCGCCAGATCATTCGTGAGCTGGAAGCCTCGCAAGAGCCGGTGTGGAGCCCAATGATCCTCAATGGCAGCGGTTTTGGCGTACTGGCCAACCATTCGCTGGTCATGGCCAATTACATTTCCCGGGCCAACGCTGCGGTGATCGACCTGCGTCAACTGCTCAACCAGGGTTGATGATGGATGCCAGTCAACGGGAGGAGGCCCATCGCGCGGCCTCCGATGCCGAGCTGATCTGTTGGGTCGACGAGCAGGACAACCTGCTCGGCCACCTCGTCAGGTCCGATCCTGTCTCTTATACACATCT
>NZ_NQJF01000056.1 GCF_002245495.1 Oceanimonas baumannii | reverse complement strand
AGATGTGTATAAGAGACAGTTACAGGAGCAGGCAGGGGTTTACGGACCAATCGTTATCGACTCGAAAGAGCCTGAACCTTTTCAATACAACCGCGACTATGTGGTGATGTTGACTGACTGGACCGATGAAGATCCTAGTCGTGTCATGGCCAAGCTTAAGAAACAGTCGGGCTACTACAACCACCATAAACGCACTGTTGGTGATTTCATCGACGATGTCAGTAAGCAAGGTTGGTCAGCAACAGTAGCTGACAGGAAGATGTGGGCTGAAATGAACATGAGCCCAACCGACCTTGGAGACGTCAGCGCAGATACTTACACCTATCTCATGAATGGCCAGGCGCCCAACGGTAACTGGACCGGTATTTTCAAGCCGGGTGAGAAGCTACGCCTACGCTTTATCAACGGCTCGGCGATGAGCTATTTCGACGTCCGCATTCCTGGTTTGAAAATGACCGTTGTGGCCGCCGACGGCCAACACGTGAACCCAGTGAGCGTTGACGAATTCCGCATCGCCGTAGCTGAAACGTATGACGTGATCGTAGAGCCTGCCAGTGAAGAGGCTTACACCATCTTCGCCCAGTCTATGGATCGGACGGGTTATGCACGCGGAACCCTCGCACTTCGTGAAGGGCTAGTTGCTCAGGTACCTGCTATAGATCCACGTCCAATCGTCACTATGGATGACATGGGGATGGGCGGTATGGCTGGTATGGACCATGGCAGCATGGCCGGTATGGGCGGCGCCGAGAAGAAGTCAGGTGAAATGTCGGGCATGGCTGGCATGGACCACAGCAAGATGACCGGTATGGACCAAAGCGACATGACCGGGATGACCGGCATGGACAGCGGTGACATGACTAACATGGCGGGTATGGATCACAGCAAGATGGCGGGCATGGACAAAGGCGACATGTCCAGCATGGCCGGGATGGACCACAGCAAGATGGCTGGAATGGGTAGTGGTGATATGTCAGGGATGGCTGGCATGGGCGGTATGGGTGGAGAAATGC
>NZ_NQJF01000055.1 GCF_002245495.1 Oceanimonas baumannii | reverse complement strand
AGATGTGTATAAGAGACAGGGTCAACGCCAGCACCACCGCGCCAAGGATCGCCACGCCAATGCCAGGGTGGGCCTCGAAGAAGCGCACGGCCCAGATCGGGTTCAGGGCATGGAGTACCTCGGGGTGCAGGGTAATGCCGTACACACCAAGGCCGCCCAGCACCAGAAACCAGGTCACCATCACCGGCCCGAACAGTTTGCCGATATGGTCGGTGCCGTGCTTCTGGATCAGAAACAACGCTACCAACACCACCAGGGCAATCGGTACTACCCATTTTTCCAGGCCATCGAACGCCAGTTCCAGACCTTCCACGGCCGACAAAACGGAAATTGCCGGGGTGATCATGCTATCGCCATAGAACAATGCCGCCCCGCAAAGACCACACACCACCAGGAAACTGCGCAGCTTCCTGCGCTCCCCCGCCGCGCGCCGCGCCAGCGCGGTAAGGGCCATGATGCCGCCTTCGCCCTGGTTGTCGGCACGAAGTACGAACAGCATGTACTTGATCGACACGACCCAGATCAGTGACCAGAAAATCAGCGCCAGAATCCCCAGCACGCCATCGTGGTTGACCTGAACCCCATAACCGCCGTTGAACACCTCTTTGAGGGTATAGAGCGGGCTGGTACCGATATCGCCATACACCACCCCAACCGCCGCCACCAGCATGCCAATCGGCTTGGCGTTTGAATGCTCGGCACCTGTTGCCTGACTGCTTGCCTGACCCATCAACCACTCCTGCCCTTTGACCTGAGGTCTTATATAAACAGCGCGTCTAAGCGAACCCTAGCATGCGCTGTTTTACTTCTCGTAACAGACGTTTTATTGACCCACGGGTTTTACCCATGCGCAACGGCGCGAAGCATAGCGCAGCGCTCGTCGTATTTCCCTGCATAAAGCTGGTCAAGTGCGTTGCCCATCGCTAGAATTGCGCACTTTTTGATCAGAGGCTGTCTCTTATACACATCT
>NZ_NQJF01000054.1 GCF_002245495.1 Oceanimonas baumannii | reverse complement strand
GCACACAGATGACCCGTCCCACCGGCGGTTTTATCCTGTGGGTCAGTTTGCCCGGACGGGTCAATACCCAGGAACTGCATGTGCGTGCCTTGCAGCAGGGCATCAGCATCGCGCCTGGGTTGATCTTCAGTAACACCGAGCAGTTCAACCACTGCATCCGGCTCAACTGCGGTACGCCGTGGAACCGCGAGGCAGAGCGGGCGTTGATGACCTTGGGGATGCTGGCCAGTCAGCTGTGCCAGGAGACGGCCGCCGGACTTTAAGGCACGGCCGACATACACAATGGGCACATTGCCGATAGCTGGCTAATCATCGCGCTTGTCATGTTGCCCTCAACAGGCGAGCATGTGGCCTTCTGCCGTTAATGCTGTAGGCGATATGACCTCGATGTTCCGAGCTGTTTTGGTGATTGGCCTGTTAAGCCTGTGTAACGTCCCCACGCTGCTGGCGGCGACTCCCGTGAGCGAAAGCAAGCCCGCGGCGAGCGCACAGAACACTAAGCCGGCGCCGGCTAAGACCGCCGCTTCTGCGAAAAAAAACGCCGCGGCCAAGAAACGCGCGGCGGCCAAAAAGGCCAAGTCTGCCCACGAAGTGGCCGAGACCAAACTGCCGCCGGCCCAGTTGGACCTGTCATTGCCTTCGGACATGGTCAGGCACTTGCAGCCGCTGGGCACCATGCCCCAGCCCAAGAGCGTGCCGTTGCTGCCGCCGATGTTCGGTGAGAAGCCTACCGACAACAGTGCTTTCCAGATTAACGGTCGCCTGCTCAGCAACGAAATGCGCCTGCAATTGCGCAACGAAGAGCGGCGTGATGTCGAGGGAGCGGCGCTGGATTTCGAATTCAAGCAGTAAACTTTTCCTACCAAGTGACTCGACGTTTCGACCATCTGTCGCAGACTGGTCAGTCACTTTCTTTTTGTGTGAAAAACCGCTGTTGGACCATTTTAAAACGGCTGTTTAAGGGCGTACTCTAGCCCGGCCATCCCATTGCTGTCTCTTATACACATCT
>NZ_NQJF01000053.1 GCF_002245495.1 Oceanimonas baumannii | reverse complement strand
AGATGTGTATAAGAGACAGCTAAACGGCGCCATTGAAAAACGTGCGGCATGAGGATAACGATCGCGATAACGAAGAGACGTTTCAGCTTCCCTCCAAACAGTCCGAATTTAAATCTGTATTTGACCGTTACTATAAACGTGCTGAATTTCAAATACTCTTCGGCTTCTTCAAGTTTTGCATAGATGGCATAGATACATATGGGGTAACACAGCATCATCATAATGGCCGACATCATCCCGATGAACTCAAGCGTCATTCGCTACCCCCTGAAAACCTCTGGGCCGAACGCGGCCCCGCCAACCCCGAACGCCAGTTTTCCACCTTCGTTAACCGACCCGCCTCTCTTTTTTGTTATGACCGCTATTCAGTCAAAAACCACGACAAGCCCATTCCGACGAAAGAAGACATAGTGAGCAAGTAGGGAACAACTATCCAAAGTTTTAGAGGCATTGGAATACGTTTCACATCTTCAACGATTACAAGACACCGCCATTGAAAAAGACGCGGCATAAGGAGGACAAGGGCAATCGCGAAGAAACGTTTCAACTTTCCACCCGAAGGATCGGTGCCGAATCTGTGTTTGAATACCACGATGAATGAGCTGAATTTCAGATAGTCTTCGGCCTCTTCAAGCTTTGTACAAATGACATACAGATTTAATGGAAAACTCAGCAGCATTAACACACCCGACCATACGCCGATAGGTTCCGACATCATTTTCCGCCCCCTGAGGCTTCATAAAGGCGGGTTCCTATTAGCTCACCCGCGTGACTTCCCAAAGCCCCCACAGTGATCCCCCCAACGGCCCCTCCGACAACTGCGCAGCCCAGCGCACTGGCTCCAGCGGTAGGTATGGCGAAGATAGCTGCACACACGGCAACACCAATGCCCATTCCCGCGGATCCCCCGTAAGTGGCGGCGCCACCTCCTAATACCAGCTTCCCTCCCTCCACAAACTTCGACCGCTTACATTCCTGTTCCCGCCCGGTGGAACATGCCTCCGTTATTTCCAACGCGGTCACTCCGACATCCAGCGCGATACCGATATAGGTCCCCTTCTTCAGCATCTGCGAAGATT
>NZ_NQJF01000052.1 GCF_002245495.1 Oceanimonas baumannii | reverse complement strand
AGACAGGTTTAGCAGTTATGTAGTATTGGATAGCCTGCACGTAAACGGCAAAGCTACCCTTGGCGAAAACATTGCCGATTTGGGCGGTATTGTTTTAGGCATTGATGCTTTTAAAAAGACCCAGCAATATAAGCAGGGTAAACGGATAAACGGATTAACCCCTATGCAGCGGTTCTTCTTAGGCTATGCGCTGGGCTGGCTGGGCCAGGAACGGGATGAGGCCCTGGCCAATCAGATACTAACAGATGTTCATGCCCCAGGATTTTTGCGTGTAAACGGTCCTTTTAGCGATGCACCTGAATTTTACCAGGCATTTAAAGTTAAAAAAGGCGATAAAATGTGGCTTGATTCGGATAAACGAGTGAAGATCTGGTAGAGGCCCCCACCTGAAAACATCAAAAAATACCGTCATTGCGAGCGTAGCGTGGCAATCCCTAACTGTACAGAGCGGTTCTACAAATCTGGGATTGCCGCGCTACGCTCGCAATGACATGTTTTTACCCTTTTTGGAGAAGGCCTTCCGGCGAGGCTCTTTGCTGCTTGCCACCTGATGATCAGTTTTCGGAAAGCCGGGTTACCTATCAGTACTATTGCAAACAGCAATTAATCAACAACTTATTTTTATTTAAATTTACTGGAACATATATACCGATATGATAAAACTTTACAAAACAACGCTTCTTGGTTGTGCCTCCATAGCACTTCTAGCACTAAGTGCTTATCAGATTGAACGATCCGAAACCTCAAATGATCCGGTTTATGATAACCTGGATAAATCCGTTGATCCGCGTACCGATTTTTTCAAATATGCCAATGGCGGCTGGCTTAAACGCAACCCTATTCCGGCAGCATATTCCAGCTGGGGAATTGGCAATGTAGTTCAGGAAGAGATCCGCGACCGGTTAAAAAAAATCAATGAAGATGCCTTGGCCGCCAATGCGCCAAAAGGAAGCACTACCCAAAAGATCGGTGATTTTTATTATAGTGGCCTGGATACTGTCAATATCGAAAAACAGGGCATAAACCCTATAAAACACAGTTGGACCTGATAGATCAGGCTACCGATATTAACGGTATCTTAAACGCTGCCGCAGTATTAACCACTACAGCTGTCTCTTATACACATCTGACGCTGCCGACG
>NZ_NQJF01000051.1 GCF_002245495.1 Oceanimonas baumannii | reverse complement strand
AGATGTGTATAAGAGACAGGTCGATGATGTCCATGAACAACGTATCCATTGGCGGGCCGCGCTTTGTGTTGGCCGGCTGGCTGGCGCAGGCGCTGGGTGTCGCCATCGGGTGGTGGTGGGTGGCACCGGGTTTTATCGCCATGACCAGCTAGGCCCAGCTATACGCCTGCCTGCCGATCCTGATGCTGTATCCATTGGTGCTCGGTTGGATCTGCTATCGACAGGCTCAGAACTTGTCCCGGCACAAGCGCGAACTGCTGGCCCTGAGCCGTACTGACAGCTTGTCCGGCCTGCTCAACCACGGTGCGTGGAAAGATCAGTTGGAAATCGAGTTCCAGCGTTGTCGCGATGAACAGCGGGGCGCGGTGATTGCTCTGATCGACATCGACCACTTCAAACTTATCAATGACACCTACGGCCACGTGCCGGCGACATCGTGTTGCGCCAGCTCAGCAAGGTACTGCGCCAGAACCTGCGCAGCACCGACCAGGCGGGGCGATATGGCGGCGATGAATTCTGCGTGATCCTGTCGGACATGCCGCTCAACCGTGCCACGCAAGCTATGGATGCGCTGCGTGATCGCTTCAATGCGCTGACCTACGACCAAAACCCGACCCTGCGCGCCAGCCTGAGCATTGGCCTGGCGCCCTATCAACCGGGGCACGCCGACTCCATCAGTTGGCTCAACGACGCCGACCTGGCGTTGTACCAGGCCAAAAGCGGCGGGCGTAACCGCGTCAGCGCAGCGCAGGGGACTTGGTTGCGGTCGGTTTAGTGGGGGGAGAGTGTGGTAATGAACGCTCGCCACAGGAGTGGGTTGTGAGAGGGATTGGTGGTGTTACCACGTTGACTGGTCTTCAAGGCTGGCTTTTTGGAGGTCGTCTTTCCAGACTTCGTTGGCGAGCCTATAAATATCGGCGAAGAAGCCTCGTGGGTTGGCGATTTCTGTTTCATTCCAGGCCATAGTTATATATTCGTCGTAATCGCTTTCGAATGGTTTCGAGAAGTCAAACTCGGGGTTGTCTAATGCATCACGTCTGTCTCTTATACACATCT
>NZ_NQJF01000050.1 GCF_002245495.1 Oceanimonas baumannii | reverse complement strand
GGCTCAAGAAGACGGGCGGCTATCCGGCAACGACCCGGCCTTTGCCGCTCACCAGATCCAGAGCCTGCTCAAGGCGTTTGCATTCTGGCCGCAGATTACGCTGGGCCAACCCACCCTCGATGCGGCCACTCAGGCCAGCGTGATTGAGTCGGCCATCGACCTGTTTCTGGCCGGCTACGAAATCAAGCCCAGCACACAGCCATAACGACTGTTGCAACAGCGACATACCTGGTCGCTTTTGACGCATCTGTCATCCTTTTTGCGCAAATGGCCTGGAAGGACACTGATTATTCCTACCTGAATAATTGACAATATTCACGGGAGTTATCCGATCAGCGGTAATTCCCGCGAATGCGTGCCTTTATATCTACAAAAAAATCAGCTAACTCAGGTACCTATGGAAAACCGACAAGGCAAAGGGATCTCGTTTGCCAGGCGTATCTACAAGCCAAGAATCATCGGCGCGGCCATGTGCTGCCTCAGTGTGACCGCCGCGCTCTACCCGCTGGGGATGCCTGCGTGGATCTGGGCGGCGCTGCTGGTCAATGGTTTTGTCTGGCCTCATGTGGCGTATCAACTGGCTATCCGGGCCAAGTTTCCCTACAACGCTGAACGGCGCAACCTGCTGTTTGATGCCCTGTTCAGCGGGTTTTGGACCGCAACGCTGCAATTTACGCCGTTGACCAGCGTCACCCTGCTGTCGATGGTAGCCATGAACAACGTGGCCGCCGGCGGCCAACGTTTGTTGCTAGGCGGGCTGCTGGCCCAATTGTTCGGAGCAGGATTGGCCTGGGTGTTGTTTGGCGTGCAACTGAACCTCAATGTCAGGCTGATAGAGGTGTATGCCTGCCTGCCGATGCTGACGCTCTACCCCATGGCTATCGGCATGGTCTGCTATCAGTTGGCGATAAAACTGTCGGACCACAAACGCACGCTCAGCGCCCTGAGCCGTATCGACAGCCTCACGGAGCTGCTCAATCACGGTTCTTGGAAAGACTTGCTGAACCTTAAGTTCCACAAGTGCCAGCATCAGAAGAGCCACGCCACCATCGCGCTGATCGATATCGATCACTTCAAGCAAATCAACGACACCCACGGCCATATCGTCGGCGACACGGTGCTGCGGCAACTGAGTCTGGAGCTACGGCGCAACCTACGGGATAACGA